>NZ_JBSWWK010000004.1:0-240881 GCF_056160045.1 Ruegeria sp. ABF4_144 | reverse complement strand
GCTTTGAACGCGGGCGAGAGCTGGGTCTGCTCTTCATAGAAGTACTCATCCGCCAGTTCCTGGTTGATCAGTTCCAGCCCGTCTATGGCCAGAAGTTCCTCGGGGTAGAGATCTTCCGGGTTCGGCGCATCGACACTTGCGGTCTGGTACAGGACCAACTCAGCATCGCCACCGATGTCAAAACTCATACCTTGCCCGGCCAGCAATTCGGTCAGTTGGGCCGTCTCTGTAAAGCTGGTCTCGGTGATCGTGGTCATGGTGACCAGACCCATGTCGGTCTCGAAGAATTCGGAGCGGTGGCTGTCGATGGCAGCCTGAACTGAGAAGTCACCACCGGTTGTGATGTTCAGGTTTTGACCAGCAGACAGCGTCGCTCCGACGAGCGTTGTGTCCGTGCCGGACACGATGCTCAGATCCAATGCCGCCAGTGCATCCGTGCCAGTATTGATGTGGTCAACCGTGTGCAATTGGCTGGATTTGCTCAGCAGCCCACCAAGGTAGCTCTTTTCTTTGATATGTGTCTCTTCAAACACATCGGTGTAGGTGCCAACGAGGATGTTGCCCTCAGTCGCAGTGAGGTTGACATCACCTGATGCGCTTGCGAACTCTGTTCCTGCAGTGGTCAGGTCACCTGTCTCGGCGATCACATCGATATCGCCGCCCGCTGTGATCCCGACGCCTCTATTGGTGATGGCAAGCGTGGACCGTGTCTCCTTTTTCTTAGACAGGAATCCGCTGCTGGTCTTGCGGGTTTCCGATTTGGCTATTTCTTGCGCGGCAGCCAGAACGACATCGCCAGCCGCTGCCAGATGTGCCTTTCCGCCCGCATCAATCTGTGTACCGATCAAAACCGCGTCTCCGCCTGCATTTGCGATGAAGTCACCACCTGTAGACAGTTGCGCAACCTGGGCGGTCAGGGTCAGGCGATCGGTCCCGTTCTTTGCATCGCCATCACTGTATTGCACGCCGGATTGCTCGGCGAGCAGGTAAAGGCTGCCACCTGCTGTGAGCCGTGTATCCCCTGTGACCTGGGCCTGAACACCGGCGAGTGTCATGTCAGCAGAGGAGATGATCGACAGGTTTCCCCCTGTCTCAAACCGGGACGCGAGGTTCTCCGTGATCCTCGTTACGCTGGTGTTGGTGTAGTATTCTTCTGTCTGCGCCAGACCTTCGATCGTAACGTTGCCTGCTGCAAATATGGAGGTGTCAGAAGTCGATCTGATCACCAGCGCTTTGCCAGAGAAATCCCCACCCGTGATGATGTCGACCAGGTGGCCACCAAGTTCGGTGTCTTCGAAATTGATGTCACGGAACGACGTTAAAGACAGGGAGCCGTCTTCTGCAATCAGCGACCCACCAGAACCGGTAATCTGACCGGCAACGATTGTCAGGTCCCCGCTGGTCGATGTGTTGGCTTTGTCCAGTGAGGCGAGCAAGCCCGTCCCTGACACACCGAACCGGTCACCAAAGCCATTGAATCCTGTATCCGGGATCTGGACTGCGCTTTCACCGTCAAAGCTTACGCCGTCGCTTTGATATCCGTTCCATTCGGTGGGCCGGTTGATATTCTCGAACAGCTCGTTCTGAATCTGCAACCGATCCAAAAAATAGCCTGAGGAGAGCAGGTCCTCAAAGGAAACTTGCGCTGTTCCAAAGCTTGTCCGCCCCTCACCTATCAACGCGTCCAGATTTGGAGATGATTGAAGTGTGGGTCGCACTGGCTCCAGAGACGGGACGTTCACCACGTCCGGCTGAACAGGGGCCAGTGCCGGCAAGTCCAGTACACCCGGCCGTATCGGTGTCAAAGATGATCCCGGCACAATCAGGTCGGGCAGCGTCAGGTTGGCTACTGCAGAATTCTCACGCGGAGAAACAACACTCGCGGTTCCAGAGCGGATATCTCCGTCTGCCACCACCGACGTGCTGTTGATGTTGACAGCGCCTCCCGCGAGGATTTCGCCAGTCACTGAACCTGCGCCGTCGGCGGCGGTTCGTTCGACTTGAGAATAAATGACTGTTTCTGTCCTGCGTGTCAAGCACCCGCAACCATTGTCTCCGCCTAAGTTCTCCTCAACCGTTTCCTGGCGGGTGTAGGTGGCTGTGTGCGTTACCTTGTCGTCTTCATATGCCTTGTTCTCAAAGCGGTGACTTTCAATTTCCACACCAGCTTTGGCAGAGATCAGCCCCGCATCGTTAATGACCGCGTCCGCATCGATCGAAATGCCTGCACCGGATAGGATTTCAGGAGCAGGGCCGGAGGTGGTGACTGTATTGCCCGTACTCCATGTCACACCGCCGATATTTGATCTGATTCCGCCAAAATTGAAGATTGTCGCGCAACTCGCCCCGAGAGTGGCACCTGAGTTATTTTGGCGGCTCTGACTACAGCTGGAAAGTTTCAGATCAGCCGGGTCAATAAACTGGGTTTGAGTACGGGTCTTGTTGTCCGGAGCCCCGGAAAATATCTCGACGCCCGATTGTGAGGGTTCCGTCACAATACTATCGAAACGGTTGTTAAATGTTTCCGCCTCGATGGCCAAGCCACCGTCTGCTTCAATGCTCCCGGACTGGTTCAGTACTGTTCCATTGCGCGCCACCAGCTGCATTGTCTCGCCGGATTTAAACAAACCACCGCGGTTGTTTAGATCAGAGCCACTGCGCAACTGGAGGTCACCGCTCGCTTTGATCGTACCCCGGTTCTCCAGGTCACCATCCAGATCGAGCAGAAGATCCCCATCAAATTCAACCTGTTCTGATGCAGCGACAGTAAGTCCACCGGTTTCCAACGTGATTGCAAGACCATCGCCCGCACGCAACTGGTCGAAATGGGACGCTCGTAGCCCGCCGCCCAGGGAACGCGACTGAAGCTCCAGTACCGATTGCCCCATCGCCAGCGCCTCCGCGCCAAGGCTGGTTTGTCCGGAGACTGCAATACTAGTGTTGCTGGCGTTTATCTGCCCTTGAAGATCCAGGTCTCCAGCCGTCACGGACAGATCGGCCTGTTGGCCTGCAATCATAGTGCCGTCAATGAGCGCCCGATCCGTGGCTGTTACCTGCACATCTGCAATGGCTGCAATTTGCGAGTTCTCTCCGGTTTGCACATGATCACCGGACAGGGTGACGGACTGCCCACGAACTCGGCCGGAATGCTCCAAAGAGCCGTCACGAGCTTCGATGGAAACACTGTCCTGTGCTTCGGCTTGCCCCTCGATCTGAGCCGTGGCTCCGGAGAAAGCAATGGATCCGGCCACAAGCTCGGATGTGTCTCCGGTTGTGAGTGAGGTTCCGGCCCTGAGTTCGGCTCGGTTCTGAACAGCAGCATGTCCGTTTAGCGCCACTTGGGTCTGAGCGTCTATGTCGAGCGTATCCGCCACCAGTTCGGCACCATCCTCGATGGTTGCCGATGCCCTAGTCGATGTGATTGCAAGCTCTGCCCCCGAGGCGAGTTCGCCATTAAGGAGGATCTGATCTGTTGCCGTCACAGTAAGGCCATCAACCGCAGCGATCTGGGATGTATCGCCAGTCTCGACAGTGTTGCCAATTATTGAAACATTCTGTCCACGAGACACGCCGCTATGCTCAACCGCGCCATCTGTTGCGGCGATTGTCAGTCCTTCAATGGCCCGGACCTCACCAGACAGCTGCGCAGATTCCCCGGTGAGCGCCACGCTGTCGGCCAGCAGCTCTGAATCCGCCCCTGTGGCCAGCTCGGTTCCAGCTGACAAGGAAGCTGTCTCAAAAGCGGCAGCCTTGCCATCAAAATCAATACGAGTCTGTGCCTCTATATTCAGGGATTCAGCCAGCACTTCGGCATTTGCTTCAACGGTTATCCCGGCTGCTGTGGATTTGAGCGTCAGTCCCTTCCCGGCGACTAGTTCTCCGCCGATCTTTGACTGCTCCGCGGCGGTTACGCTCAGATCACCTACTGCAGCGATCTGCGATGCCTCGCTCGTTTGAACGTCGTAACCTGTTATTGTGACAGTTTGTCCGCGAGACGTGCCCCTGTGGTCGACATTCCCGTCCGTCGCCTCAATGGTCAGGTCTTCAAGTGCTTGCACCTGGCCTTCTATCCAAGCGTCACCCCCGGTGAGAGCCGCAGATTCCGCGACCAGTTCTGAGTTGGCACCTGTTTTGAGCTCTGTTCCCGCTGTCAGCGAAGCTGTTTCAAGACCAGCAGCCTTGCCGTCGAAAGTCAGCTGTGTCAGCGCATCAACATTAATGGATTGCGCGAACACCTCGGAGTTGCCGTTCAGCGCAACAGAAGCACCGGTTGATGCTGCCTCAAAGGCCTCACGCGCAACAATCGCGCCGGAGATGTTTAGCATACCGGCGCTTTCCAGACGGATTGCACCGCCCGCTGCCTGACCGTTGAAGGTCAGGTCGCCATTGCTGGTTCTGATATCGATCAGATCATCGCTCTCGGAGGTGATCGCACCTTCCAGAAGGATCGGACCCTGGTTGCGGACCTGGACGCGCCCGCCCGCCCGGATCTGCGGTGTATGACCACCAGCAGGAGCGCCCAGCGTAAGCTGCCCATCAGCCCGCAGCGCAATGTTGGTTGAGGACGCCATATCCCCATTCAGACGCACGCCCACGCCATTCTCGGTGGCAATCAAACGGATCGCATTGGCATACATGCCACCAAGAGCGGCGACGTCCACAGCCAATGCAGGGGCTGCACCTTCACCCGCCTGTTCGGTGATCCCAGTCACTGCGCCTGTTTCCGGGTCGTAGGACCAGTTGTAGTCCACCTGGTTGGCACCGGCGATGACATTGAGTTGTTCCGCCCGCATTTTCCCGTAAATCGCGGCCGCTCGCGCAATCACATCGACGCGGCTGGTATCGGTCAGACCTATCCGATTTTCCGGGTTCAGACCTCCGGCCCCGATTGTAACCGTGCCCCGCCGTACGTCGAACCCGGTGAGCGCACCATTGCCGGCAAATTGCGGCTTTCCGGTTGTCAGGGTCGCACGGCCCGTGTTGATGAAACCGCAACCGTTGCAGGTGATGCCAAACTCGTTGGCGACCACCACATCCATGCGCTTACCGGCCACTTCCAGAATGCCGCCCAGCTGGGTCTGATTTCCACCAACAACCTCACCGACCCAAAGATTGGCCTCTAGTCCCGGCGTCAGGTTGCTGTTGCCTTCGATCACCCCGCCCAACTGCGTATTGGTGATCGTGGCCGAGTTATTCAGGATCAGATCATCCGCCTGAAAGTCGGTGTAGACATCGTGACTGACGCCCGCGCCATTCGGGGTCGAGATATTGACTACGGTGGTGCCATTCAGAGACTGGTCGACATGCGGGCGCGGACCTGTATTTGGGTTCACAGGCTGGATGCTCTGCGCATGAAGCAGCGCGGGTTGTATCGTGAGCGCCAGTGCCAGGACCGAAGAAACAACTTTCTCAAAAACACGACTACGCATGGTTACGGCTTCCCAAACTACTTTGTTCAACAAAACGCTTCATCAGAACTGCAACCTCAGACTGAGATATCCAACGGTCTTGTCGGATTGGAAGGCTGGATTTGTGTTGGGTGGGGACTCGTCAGGTCGGCTCAACGCATGTGCCACTTGCATCTGTAAGGTGACCTGATTGTTCATGATGATATCGGCGCCAAGGCTGACACCTGCCAGATGATCTTGAGACCAGCGGCGCAAGGCCGACGGTTTGACGTACCCGAGATCGAGGCCTGCATTCACGCGGACCTCAAATCTGGCTGCCTTGTAGGCACTCCATTCGACAGTGTTTCGCAAGTAAACTCCGGTATCGCCAAAAAGACTGTCGTCGTGAAAGCCCCGAACCGTACTCCAGCCACCAATGCCGAACTGTTCGATGCCCGGCAGGATATCGTCCGTGTATTGCCCGGCCAGCGTTCCGCGATAGGTCAATCCGCTTCCTCCGATCGGAGTAGAGAAATCCGCGCGGATCTTCACAAGGCGGAATTCCTGATCGATGACGCTGAGTTCCGGAATATCCGCTCCCAGAGCATCGATTCCGGCTTTCACGCCTATGTTCCAGAACAGCCGACCCTGTCCGATTGTCTTTTCACCCCGAACACCAAGTGATGCAATTGTCAGGCGCTGACGTTGGCTGGTGATCTCGATACCATTGATCGCGGTTTTGGTTCTGTTCAGCTTCAGGTCACCATAAGCGTAGATCTTCGACGTCTGGTTCCGCATCAACAGTCGCTCAGTCAGCAGGATTAAGTACTGGCTGCGTCCTTCTGTGACAAAGGACTGGTTGATGCCTTGGGTGATGAAGCGGTAGTCGCTGGCTCCAAAATCCGCATTGAACAACCAGTTGCCTACCGGCAGGCCCCAGTTGACAGAGACAGAGTCCGAGTAGCGCTCACCGCGTTCTTCAAAAGGGGTAGTGGTGATCCCAATCCGCAGCTGGTCATTGAGGTTCAAACCATTATCGAGACCAAAGGTACTGGTGCCTTTGATCCGTCCGGTGGATTCAAAACCGGAATTGTCGAATTGGAAATCCAGATACCATGGGCGTCGATCCTGCACATCAACTTGGATGAACGAACCACCAGGCGTCTCTCCGGGCACGAGCTGGAATTGTCCGCTCGCTGACCGGGGTGCGTTGATGTTCTCCAGTCCCTGTTCCAGATCGCGCAGGTTCAAGAGGTCTCCGCGTGCAGTTGGAAAGGCCGTATTCAAGCGCGCATCCGCAGGCTTTCCAGTTCCGTAGACATAGCCTTCGATGCGGCCAGGCACGATGGTGATCGCCAGAGACCCGTCTGCGATATCTTGCTCAGGCACGTATGCACGGGTCGTGATGAAGCCCAGCTCCTGATAGAATGTGTTGATCAGGTTCAATGTCTGCGCGATGTCGGCCGCTGTCGCACAGGTGCCGATCAGGTCGCGATAGTCTTCGGGTTTACGTTTGAACGCTTCAAAACCCTCGAGGTGAATGCTGCGGATATCAAAGCACGGCCCGCCCGGAGGAGGGACATAGAGTTCTGCTCCGGCGCTCTGGTCTTGTGCCGCATTCTCACGTTCTTCGAATTCCCGGCGGCGTTGTTCCTGTTCTTCTGTCTGCTGGGTTTGCTGCTGAAGAATATCGTTGCCGATGCGCTGCAAATCACCGGGCGAGACGCCTTGCGCTGAAATGGCTGTTGCCGTCAGCAAGATCGCGTTGAGACCGTGTGCAGTTGTCAGGAAGAGGGAGCGCAAACCCATCAGTTGTCCCCCGCCGTTTTGAATCGATTGTAAGCGGCGGTGAATCCACGCAGCGACACAGGGAAATCAACCGCCTTGTCGCGGGCTGTCCAAACTCGGGCTTTGACTTCCAGTCCCTTCCGGAATGCGGCCAGGACATCGCCATCCATCCGAAACCCGGCGTGGCAGCCAAGCTGATCGCAGACTTCGTACAAGACTTTGAAGGGACGGCGGTTGTCCACGTGCAACTCGATCCCCGGAACCAGATAGACACCGACAGGAACCGTAATGACTGCAAAGCTTTGGCCCGTGTCTTCATCGTCAGATACGCTCAGCAGAAAGACTGGCGGGCCATTCTCTTCGGCAGCGACACTCTGCATCATCTGGCAGGCGACGTCCTGATCCACGGGTTGGCACATGACCCGCCAGTCCGAAAACACCTCTTCGGTAGACGGGGGCTCAGCCACTTGCGCCAAAGCCGCTGACTGGAAGAGGGCGAGACCTATACTCATCGCCAGCCGGTATAGAGATCCCCTCCTCATGCGCATTCAAACCTGTAGGTTATGCGAACATGCGGCGTGTTTACGGGAAAGCTCGCCGTCTGGACCAATTGCCCGGCAGCAGCATTCCATGTCTTTTGAGTGTATGTGGTTTGTTTGTCGAACGGGGCCGAGACAATTTCAGATGTGATCTTCGCTTGTCCCGCACAAATCTCGCTGAATGCGTTCTGGCTGAACTGTTCTTGCTGATTAGCATGGTTTGCGCGCACTTCTATGGACGCCGTATAGCCGCCGTCGCTCGACGGGGAGACGCTATAGATGTCTTTCAGGTGCTCAGGCGACGTACCTGAACACCCGCTCAGGAGACCAAGAACAGCAACCGTGAGAAAAAGCGGATTTTTCATAATATATGAACCAATCTGAACCGGTGAGAACTCGAAATCTGTAAAGCGCGCTACTGTGAAGCTTGATCCAACGGCTTTGCTTCCCATTCGCGGGCAAAGCTCTGCGCTGCCTCCAGCTCATCACGATCCAGCTGTGCATTCAGTGCATCTCGCAATGCGCGAGCCTCGTCCATGCCCCGTGTGGAGGCCAGGTTGGCATAGCCATGCGCTTTGACGAGATCCTGATCTACGCCGTTTCCTGACTGATAGGCTTTAGCCAGCTCGAAGAGACCCAGAGGGTTGCCTGCTCCCCCAGTGCGCGAGAAATTCTCGAACGCGGCCTCATAGCTCTGCGTTACACCTGTGCCATCGCGGTAGGCCTGACCCAGATAGTTGATTGCGGCCACGTGGTTTTGGTCTGCGGCTTGCTGCCAGAATGCCACCGCCCTGACCGCATCCTGTACTACGCCTTGCCCATCCGCAAACAGCAACCCACAGTTGAATGCGCTGTTGGCATCGCCAGACTCAGCTGCCGCACAAATCAATTCCGCCGCACGCTTGTAATCCTGCAAGACAAGTTCACCGTTCAGGTACATCAAACCGAGCCGGTTCTGTGCCAGCGCGCTTCCCTGATCAGCGGCCGCGCTATAGAGCTCGATAGCGCGACGCATATCCCGCTCGGTTCCCAGGCCCATCTCAAACAGGCGCCCGATGAAGAACGCACCATCCGCGTCACCGTCGTCAAAACCGGCTTGGAACTCCTCGACTGCGCCCGAAACATTACCAGCTTCAAGAGCGGCAATACCCGCAGGAACGTCGGCATATGCAGCACACGCGATAGATGCAGAAACTGCGCCGCTAATAGCGGTCTTCAAAATACGCATTCCGTAACCTTTTGTTTATTTTATGAGCTTCTCGCTAACAAAGGTCACGGCACACGTTAAGGGGGAATATTGCGCCAAACTTCACTAAAAAGTTACACAAGCCTTTTCTGTGGCTGTAATATGGAAAGTCGCTTCGACCAGAGAGGTACATGGTCAGTTTGGCACCACATTTGTCCCCATGAAATCAAAATGTCTGAGCTATTCAACTAAGCCGTTTGCGAAGCTATGGACGAATCTCAGGCTCATTTCGAACCATCCTGGCTGGTTCGTGACCTGGTCAAGCATTCTGACTTTAACTCATTGTAGCAATCGATCCCGCCAACACATGCGCAAAACAACCTCAAGAAGCATGACGACTGATTGCCCAATTTGAGTTTCTTAGATCGCCATATCGCTGAGCGGAATGGCGTGCAGGGGCGTCATGGTTATTAAATGTATAAACAATTCAGGGCTGTGCTAAGAGCAGTTCGTTAGCATCTTCTTATTCTTGGCGAAGCTCTTTTTTTTTGTGCTCCTTTGATGAGGCGCATTTCTTGATAAGTGGGCGGGTGGATTGAGATGATCGTAAAAGTTGTTGATCGTGCTTCGGGCACAGAGCTAGACGTTGTTGAAGTGGGTGGTGTCGTAGAGTTAACAGGGCCATCCGATGTGCATCTAAGTGTCAATGCTGAAACTGTTGAATGCGTGGCACGGAACGATGACGACCTCGTCGTAATCTCCGAAAATGAAAACAAGACTGTTCTGGGCAATTTCTTTTTGGCACTGGGAGTGGCCAGAGCAGCCGTATCCTTTTGGACGGCACGAGTGAGTTGACTGGTACTGTGCGTCAGGGTGACGACATGGTTGTACGCCTTGAGGATGGCGACACGTTAGTGATCAAGGGTTATTTCGACAAAAACACAGGTAAGAGCGATGGATTGGAAGAGTGCCTTTTGTATTCGGATGACGATGGAGCGATACCGTTTTGGCTGATCCTTGCAGGTGGCGCTGCTGGAACACTAGCGGTCTCGGCTGCGACTTCTGGGGGCAGTTCTTCTGGCGGAAGCGACGCAGTCAATGACGAGGCTGATACAACTGAAGGCGAAGCTGACACAACGGCACCTTTAGCTCCAGTAATTAACCCGACGAATGGAGAGGTAATCACGGGTACGGCTGAGCCTGGGTCTAGGGTCAAAGTAGACATTAATGGGGACGATCAGCCGGATTTGTTCACGACAGCTGATTTGATTACCGGTGAATGGAGGGTTGTTCCCGAAAGCATACTTGACAATGGGCAGGAGGTAACTGCGACCGCCACGGACGCAGCTGGGAACACCAGCCCCGCTGCAATGGAAACTGTGGATAGAGCTGTGCCACCGGCGCCTGTTATTGAGCGAGCGAACGAAACACTTGTCTCCGGCACAGCCGAGCGGGGTTCTACAGTTGAGGTAGACGTTGGGAATGGTCAGCCGCCCATCACCACAAGGGCTGATCCGGACACAGGCGGTTGGAGCGTAACTCCCGATCGCGCTCTCACGGATGGAGATGTTGTCGCAGCGACCGCGACGGACGCAGCGGGAAACACCAGCCCTGTTGCGATGGAAATCGTCGATGCGATAGCCCCTACGGCAATTGTCGACGGCAACGGGGGCGTGGACGGCAGTGGCATGAACCCTGGGCTGATTACGTTCAACTTCAGCGAAGAGATTGATGCCTCTACTTTCACGGTAGAGGACATCAACGTCGAGAACGGAGAGATCGTCGATGGCTCGTTTGCGCAGGATATGAGTGACCCCAAAGTCTTTACGGTGCTCGTCCAATCTGACCTTGGCCTAGGTGCTCATACAAATGTTGCCGTCACCGTCGCACAAAGCTCTTACACCGATCTTGCGGGCAACACTGGTCGCGAAGGAAAGAACGAAACGACATTGATTTTTTTTGTCCCTAAGCAGCACTGAGCTCCCGTCGATTGACATTGGTGTTTGGGACACCTCACATGTGACCAATGCCCAAGGTGCGTTTTTTAACAATAGGAATTTCAACGATAACATTAGTGACTGGGATACGAGCAATAAAACGTTAATGGTTGGAATGTTTTCCAATGCTGAATCATTTGATCAAGACATTGGTCGCTGGGAGACTGTTGGTGTCACGACTATGGCGTCGATGTTCACTAACGCTATCGCATTCAATCAAAACATTGGCGGATGGAATACACAGAATGTCGTTCTGATGTCGCAGATGTTCGATGGTGCTGTTGCTTTCAATCAGGATCTTGGGGCGTGGGACATTAGCAGCGTGACGCTAATGGACGGCATGTTCAACAACACTGACGGCATGTCTGTTGCGAACATGGACAGCACATTGAGAGGCTGGGCCAAGCTTGACAGAACCACCGGTGAAGAAGCGATTCAGATGAACGTGCGGTTGGACACCGCCGACTTCTCTGATGCTACTGCGGTCCAATACCTGGCTGATAGGTATAGTTGGAATATAAACAATAACCTTACGATTGATCGGTTCACCGGCGCGACGCGCGGGGACAACGACGCAAACGGGCTGACCGCCAGCGGCACAATCCACGGCCTGGGTGGAGATGATACCATCACCGACTTCAATACAGCACAGGATGACATCATCGACATCAGTGATCTGCTGATCGGCTTTGGTACGGCTGGTTCCGATATCACAGACGATATCTCGGTCTTTGTCACAGCTGAAGCAGACCCTAACGATCCCAACAATACGATCCTGACCATCGATCATGATGGCACAGGCAGTCTGTCACAGGAGGTCACAATCACCCTGGAGAATGTAGTGCACTCCGATGGCCTGCTGGATACCCTGATTCAAAACGATAACCTTATCGTCATGTGAGGTGAGGGGCGGGTTTTTGGCGCCTGAAGGATAGCGGGGACCTGCAATCGCAGCACTCAGGGTTGGGTGATTGTCTTCTGATACCATGTGTTCTGCTCTAGCGTGACACACCCTGCCGAACCCGGAGCACCATGGCTTCGAAAAGAGCATTAGGTGGACCGGTTTGAGTTGTGCGGCTGCCATCTCGCTGAGTGATATAGGCGAGCGGAAATTTCCTGATTTATGCTGTATGAGTCGCTCAGGGCTGCGCTAACGCCAATTTTATTTCGCCTTATTGTTGAAAAGCTTAATTTATCTTTGTCCAGCTAAGAGTGAAATTTTTGATGACTGGGCAGGTAGGACTAGGATGGGTGTGAAGGTTATTGATCGTGCTTCAGGCGCACAGCTGGACGTGGTTGAGGCCGGCGGTGTCGTCGAGCTGACAGGGCCGTCTGACGTCTATTTGCGGGTGAATGTCGGTTCGGTCGAGAGCTTCGTGCGCAACGGCGATAGCCTTGTTGTGACCCCCCGCGGTGGAGGCACCACAGTTCTCGAGGGTTTCTTTGGAAGTGTTGGGAATGTCGAGGGCAGCCGGATTTTTCTGGATGGCACCAATGAAGTGATTGGCACGCAGCGCCGGGGCGATGACATGATCGTCCGGCTTGAGAATGGCGACACACTGGTAATTGAGAACTACTACAACCAGGCCACGGGTACGGGCGAGGTGCCGGCTGCAGATGAGACTATTCTGCTACCGGGTGGCGGTGAAACAGTTCCGCTATGGTTTTTCATAGCAGGTGGTGTTTTGGGTGCAGCGTCGAGTGCGTCCTCGAATACCAAAGTGAGTGCATCGGAACCTATCAGTACTGCTGCTCCGGCTACTCTTGTCATTAACCTGACGAATGGAGAGTTAGTTTCCGGCATAGCAGCGCCGGGGTCCACCGTTGTGGTTGATATTGATGGGAACGGTGTACCAGATTTTATCACAATTGCTGATCCAAATACCGGAGCGTTCAGCATTACAATAACCCCGGAGCTTCAAGATGGTGACTCTTTCTTCGTAATAGCGACAGACGCTGCAGGCAACACCAGCCAGCAACTAGCAGTCACCGTGGATTTGTTGGACCCTCTTGTTGTCGACCCAACGGATGGAAAACAGATCACCGGAACCGCTGAACCAGGCTCCACTATTGAGATCGACTTCGATGGAAACGGTCTGCCAGATTTTATCACAACGGCTGATCCGAACACCGGAGTATTCCGCGCTGATCCTGAAATGCCTCTTGACGATGGCCAGGTTGTAACCGTGACCGGGTCGGATGCTGCAGGGAACGCCGGCCGTAGTGTTACGGTAACTGTGGATGCGTCCGCGCCTCTAACTCCTCTTGTTGACCCGACGAATGGAGAGGTAATCACCGGTACGGCTGAGCTGGGTGCCACGGTTACGGTATTGGTTGACGGGCAACCGACTTCTACCACGAGAGCGGATCCAGGTACGGGTGCGTACCGCTTTGATTTCGGCTCTGCGCTCCTAGATGGTCAGGAAGTCAGCGTGACCGCAACAGATGCCGCAGGGAATATCAGCACTGCAGCTACAGTAACCGTGGATGCGATCGCACCTTTGACACCCGTTGTTGATCCGACGAATGGAGAGGTAGTCACCGGTACGGCTGAGCTGGGTGCCACGGTTACGGTATTGGTTGACGGGCAACCGACTTCTACCACGAGAGCGGATCCAGGTACGGGTGCGTACCGCTTTGATTTCGGCTCTGCGCTCCTAGATGGTCAGGAAGTCAGCGTGACCGCAACAGATGCCGCAGGGAATATCAGCACTGCAGCTACAGTAACCGTGGATGCGATCGCACCTTTGACACCCGTTGTTGATCCGACGAATGGAGAGGTAGTCACCGGTACGGCTGAGCTGGGTGCCACGGTTACGGTATTGGTTGACGGGCAACCGACTTCTACCACGAGAGCGGATCCAGGTACGGGTGCGTACCGCTTTGATTTCGGCTCTGCGCTCCTAGATGGTCAGGAAGTCAGCGTGACCGCAACAGATGCCGCAGGGAATATCAGCACTGCAGCTACAGTAACCGTGGATGCGATCGCACCTTTGACACCCGTTGTTGATCCGACGAATGGAGAGGTAGTCACCGGTACGGCTGAGCTGGGTGCCACGGTTACGGTATTGGTTGACGGGCAACCGACTTCTACCACGAGAGCGGATCCAGGTACGGGTGCGTACCGCTTTGATTTCGGCTCTGCGCTCCTAGATGGTCAGGAAGTCAGCGTGACCGCAACAGATGCCGCAGGGAATATCAGCACTGCAGCTACAGTAACCGTGGATGCGATCGCACCTTTGACACCCGTTGTTGATCCGACGAATGGAGAGGTAGTCACCGGTACGGCTGAGCTGGGTGCCACGGTTACGGTATTGGTTGACGGGCAACCGATTTCTACCACGAGAGCGGATCCAGGTACGGGTGCGTACCGCATTGATCTCGACTCTGCGCTCCTGGATGGTCAGGTTGTCTCGGTGACCGCAACAGATGCCGCAGGGAATATCAGCACTGCAGCTACAGTAACCGTGGATGCGACAAACCCGACGGTGACGGTCGAGGGTAATGGGGGAGGTACCGGAGAGATCACGTTCACCTTCAGCGAGGCGATTGATCCGTTATCATTTTTGGCAGAAGACATCAATGTTGAGAATGGGGAGTTGGAAGTAACTTCACTGCAACAGACGGGTGCGAGGACCTGGACAGCGACGGTCACAACTGACCTTAACGAAGGTCATACGAATGTCGCCGTCACCGTAGCTGAAAGCTCTTACACTGATCTTTCCGGTAACGCAGGTGAGGAAGGAAAGAATGTCACGACGTTGGACAATCTGACCAGCGTTTTCACAGGCTTTCCGTCGCGTGACATCAGTGGTTGGGATACGTCGCATGCAACTAGTGCCGTAACTACGTTTCTCAGTAATTCTAGTTTTAACCAAGACATCAGTGGCTGGGATACAAGTAACCTGACAAATATGTTTGGAATGTTCGCTGGTACTGCCTCTTTTGATCGGGACATAGGTGGCTGGGATACAAGTAGTGTCACGAACATGAGATCCGTGTTCAATGCTGCTCGTCAATTCGATCAGGATATCGGGGCTTGGGACACGGGTGCTGTCACGGATATGTCTCGGATGTTCACAAGTGCCCTTAGCTTTGATCAAGACATCGGTGGTTGGGATACGAGCAATGTGACGGATATGTTTGCGATGTTTCTTGGGAGCAGAGTTTTTGATCAAAGTCTTGAAGCTTGGGACATAAGTAGCGTTACTAACATGTCCGGAATGTTTGAGCGGGCCCGAGGCATGTCCGTCGCGAACATGGACAGCACATTGAGAGGCTGGGCCAAGCTGGACAGAACCACTGGCGAAACAGAAATCCAGATGGGCGTGACGCTGGACACGGCCAACTACTCTGATGCGACCGCAGTGCAATACCTGATGGATACCTATAGCTGGGAAATCAATGACGGTGTTATTACCAATCAACTAACCGGCGCAACGGTAGGGGACAACATAGACGGCGATATGTTGGATCGCAGTGGCGAAAGCACCGATCAGATCGTCCACGGCCTGGGCGGAGATGACACAATCATAGGCAGCGCCTTCGATGACTTCCTGGTCGGGGGAGCAGGGGACGACATCCTCGTCGGTGGGCTCGGAAGCGATACTTTCGACTACGGCTTCATAAACGCAGGCGACGATACTATCAGGGACTTCGATATAAGAGATGTGATCGAAGGGGGTGACGTTATTGACATCAGTGATCTGCTGATCGGCCTTGATGTTGATACCGATATCTCAAACGTAATCGCTGACTTTGTCACGTCTGAAGTAGACCCTAACGATGCCAGCAATACGATCCTGATCATCGATCATGATGGAAAAGGTGAACTGTCACAGGAAGTAACCATCACCTTGGAGGGTGTAATGCGAACCGATAACCTGGTGGCAGATCTGATCGACAGCGGGAACCTTGTCGTGGGGTAACCTGGGGCGGTGCCAAGTAGAAAACCACCGACGGATGTGTCGCAAACTTTTGGATTGGCCAGAGGAGTGACTCACCAAACTTACTTATCCTGCGACCCCGGCAAATTGCCTAAAGCCAGAAGTCGTAGTGCTGTTGAATTTCTGCTTTCGGATCATGTCGGCTACGTCAATGCCGTCCCGAAGTAGCCGATACGGATCTGAACAATTTGAACCCGATCAGACGTCGATCCCAACGTTTGACAAACCGATGATCGTCAGCTGAAGGGCTAAACAGAAAAGGCCCTGAAACGGCCTTTTTATAGTGAAAAACACCACGAAAGGAAGGATGACGGCCAGTATCAATCTCATGTTCTATACTCTTGCTACTTACAGATATCTATACGTTGCGATGCACGCTATGCTTGCAGCTTCGCGTAAAAAATCGCTGCTTCCAGAATTCAGCACATGAGACCTTTGGGTTATCGAAGTCTGGTTAAGCGAGGATTTGCCTGTAGATGTAGTGGATTACACTTATCCGGTGCTCGGATTGCTAACGTTGTGGTTTTTTAGCTCGAAAAATTGCGACTATTTAGGCTTCCAAACTCACATTATTTGCAAATGAGATCAGGGTATTTGCGACGGGAGTGCAATCATCTGTCTCGGATCAAGTCGGGTGCGACCGGGAAAAAGAGAAACAGATCCCTTATCGCGGCATCAGCGTTCCACACTCCTATACGCAATCTGATCGGCACGTCGTCAATATGTTGAGAGGGCAGAGCGGGGCACCATTCCTGTTCAGACCGAGGCTCGCACTTTGTTATCTTTCACGAAATCGAGACCCGCCCCATCAGCTCAACCGACGATAAGGTTCCCGTTCGTGATTAGATCATCCACCAGTGTTGCGGTGTTCGTAACGCCCTGCAGGGTGATGGTAACCTACTGCGTGATCGGGCCACTGCCATCATGATCGATCGTCAGGATTGTATTAGTGCCAGAGCCGTCATCTGCCGAGGTGACGAAGTCCGAGATGATATTTGAGGTATCGCCGGGCGCAGTTCCGAATCCGGTCAGCAGGTCACTGAGGTCGATGGTGTCTCCGCATGAGCTTACGTCGGACGTATCGAAGTCTGTGATGGTATCGTTCCCGGCGGTTTCAAAATCGTAGTCAAAGATGTCGTTCCCGCCTCCACCGGTTAGGGTGTCATCGCCAGTACCCCCGGTTATTGTGTCAAATGCTGCGGTACCCATGATTGTGTCATCGCCGCTGAGGCCCTAGATCCTGTCGGACCCTGTGCCCGCATTACCAAAGATGCTGAAGTCCAGAAAATCGTCCCCGCCTACCGTTACTGTAAAAGTAGATACGTTGCCGGCGGCATCCCGAACGATAGCGGTGACAATTTGACCGGCTGTAAGAGGACCTGTGCTTCGGTCCGCGTTAAAAAGCCCGGCACTATCACCAGTAAAAGCGCTGAAGTCCACGACACCGTTACCACCAACGTCAAATTCAACCAGGGCAAACGATTGATCTGTGAAGCCAGATACAAGGTTTCCATCCGCAGCAGAAAGTACTAACGTCGGCTGTATTGCATCCACCCTCACGACCGCAGCCGTGCTGATGTTCCCGGCTGCATCCGTCGCGGTAACACCGACGAGTAGATCATTTTCAAGATCTGACCCGGGATCAACGCTCCATGCTCCAGTCTCATCAGCCGTTGTGGTCAAAATCTGCGACCCGTCCCCACTGACGTCAACATCAACCCTCGACCCGGGGTCTGCTGTACCGGAGACTATGGTTCCATTCGACGGGTCAACCCGAGGCCCAGCGGGCAGGGTCGCATCCACAGTTGCCATGACTCTCGCGCTGACGTTCCCTGCGGCGTCTGTAGCGGTTACTTCAATTTCCCGACCATCTGGCAGTAGGGCATCAGTATCAATGCTGAAAAAGCCATCCATACCAGCCGTCGCTGTGAAATTCGGCATGCCGTCATTATCAGTGTCGACGTCAATTGTCGTCCCGGGCTCTGCCATGCCAGAGAACACTCTGCCATTTGATGGGTTAACAACCGGGGGCAGGGGGGCTAACGCATCGGCCCCATCATCGGTAGGTGCGTCATCACCAAGGGTCGGTGCATCCCTTTCATTCTCGTCAGAAGAGGCACTACTTAACTCGTCAACTGCAACAGCGACCGCCGCTGTCCCGGTCACGCCTCCTGCAAGCAGTAACCACGGCGGAACTGGTGCATTGCCATCCGGTAGCACAACAGCCTCACCCGACACTGGTGCTTCGCCTATGTTTTTGTCGTAAAAGCCTTCGATGACCAGCGTGTCGCCATTTTCAAGGCGCACAATCATGTCTTCGCCCTGGCGCTGCGCTCCGGTCACTTCATTGGAGCCGTTCAAAAAGATACGGCTGCCCTGGCTGTTGCCCGAGTCCCCGAAGAAGTTCCCAACTACAGTTGACCCTCCATCCTCGGAGACAACAATAACGTCGTCACCGCGGCGCACAACGCTTTCCACTGAGACGACATTGATCCCCAGATGGACATCGGAAGATCCTTGCAGCTCAACGAGGCCATCGACTTCTACAAAGTCGAGCTCTGCGCCTGACGTACGGTCCACAACTTTCACAACCATCTCAATCCACCCGTCTCGTCACCACAAAGAGTATTTCCAAAACAGGAAACGACCAGATGCTTCAAAAAAGTTTCGGCGTTTCCAATACTGTCGCGAGAACGAGGCAGCCAGACCCCATCACAGCCCCACCCAACTCATACCAGTTCAGGCACGGAGTTTCCGAAGACCCATACCACTCAGCGAGACGCCTCAATGGCCGCGAGTGCCCAAAGTGCAACCATTGTTTGACTCTACTCAGAGACCTACCAGAACTGCGTGTGTCGCTCCGATATTCAAACCATCGAGTGATCCGGCATCAGAAACTTGCTGGTGCTACTGCATTTAACGAGATCATGCTCAAATAACCTGTTCGCAAATTATTCGACGCGTACAAACCTCAGATCACGCATGTTCGTCGACCAGACCCCAGAGTTTGCGACACATCCATCAGCCTTTCGCCTTGAGTCACAGGTCCTTTATCTGCTCGCGCTCGATGTAATTGATATGGTTTTCAGCCTTAACGCAGACGCTCTTTCTGACCAAGAGATGGGTGTGCTGAGGATGCTCGCATCGGGATTTCCCCATCCGATCTCCCCTCGCCAGGCTGGGCTCTATTCCAGAGTCGTCAATGCTCTGACAATCTTCGATTGTTACCAGGCTCGTGATTGCAGGATGTCGCTTTTAGAGGCCTTGTTCCCGCCGCACATTTTACTTTCGCCATTTTTGAAAGTTCGAGAAAAACGGAAAGGGGTTTCGATCTATAGTTGCAATTTGTGTAATGTAAACTCGTATAGCGTGTGTATTTGCGATCCAATATAATTATTTAGAATCAATAACGTTTAGTGAATATGGGGGCGATATGAGTACCAAAAATAACCGAATTACACTTGTGGTTTGGGTCGCTGCAATTGTGATCGTACTTGTCACATTTCGGATGCTGATCATCAACGTGGGATCGATCGGAACGTCGCATTTGTTGTTTTGGGTTGTGGTAATTGCCACAGCATTCTGGTGCTTTAAGGATGTGTTGTTTCTTGAGCCGTACATGTTGACAGCTTCATCGGCGTTTGGAGCTCTCTTCGTTTTTTGGGCGATCTACAAAAAACACCATGATGATCCACCGCTTTTAAGCTGGCAGACTAGCTTCACACTTGCCACTGAGCCAGATTTGGTCGGTTTCCGGCTTTGGTTTTTGTCTGGCAACGTTGGTAGTGCATTGTTTTTTGCAGCGCTGATGTGTCTGGCCACAGCGATTGCTGCCAGACGGTATTGATCGAACACATCAGCTTCAAAGCAATCGATCCAAAAATCACTCAGTGCCCGATGCTGCCGAAAGTGTCACTGAAGAAAAAAAGGGCGAGAAAATTATGATCAAATTGACCAATTCTAGCCTGATCTAGACGGCAGAAACTGTCATGTCGCAAGCATGCCTGGAAGAGGTTTGTCTGGGCGATGCGCAATGCAGTTTCGAGGTGTTGGAAACTGACCTTACGCAGCGCTTTGCGCTAGTTCTCTGTTCGTAAAAAACTGGTGACAATGCGTGAGAGTGAACAGAGCAAGTATCAATGATCTAAACCTCGTCAAGTCTAGCTCGAACCTAAAGTAAACCCTGGGAAATGCGTGATTGCTGGGTGGGGTCAAAGAAAAGACAAAGCAACCGTGCGCTTGACCCTCCTGGAGGGTTTAGAGTGGTAAGATCCAGAAGATCATGCATTAGCGTTACAAGAAGCTGAAAGGCCCTTGAAGCGACTGCGATTTACGACTTGGGACTGTTACGGTTTTCCAAACCACAGCAGTTTTGAAACTCCAGAAGATTTAGCGACAGTTTATATTGCAAAAAGAGAAACTATTTTCGATGGCCGCCCGTAATAGTCAAACGTGGTCCATTTTGGAACCGGCGCGCTGTAAAGGGGTCGCCTGGCAAAACGCGGAGTAAGGTCTCAACTTAGAAGATCGATCGCCACGTTGATCAACTTGGATTTCGCGCGCGAACGGGTTGCCGGGGCCTCTCACCTCCAACCCGGGTAGCCTTCCAGCTGCTGCGCGCGACCAGCGGGAAGGAGCGGTTCGGTCATTGCAGGCTCCTTCCCGTCTGGGACGTAGCCGTCATGAAGCCTGCACTGAGGTCGTCGGATTAGTCCGTAAAGGTCTTTCATTCGTGCAGATCGCGGATCGCATCGAAGGAGTGAGCAAGTCCACACTCTACAACAATGCCGAAAATCTCGGGGCCGAAGCCGCCGCGCTGGACGTGGCCGGTCTTGCTCCTAAAACTTCCAAGAAGGGTTCAAACTGATGATCACGGTAGCTAATTACCTCCGAACCACAAAAGTCTCGGCTTTGTTGGTTGGGCTGGTTACATATCTCTACAGCCTTGGAGTGCTGCCCAGCATACCGAACTTGATAGAGGCTGCCGTCTTGGAAACTGAAGCACTGGATTTCAAGGAAGCTTTTGGGGCAATTCGCACAACAGTGTGGGGCCTAGCAACTCTGTGTTTCGCAATTATCCCTCTGAGCTTAACACCGCGTCTGGCGGAGACATACTTGCGCGCCAGCGAAGAGCTAGTCTCACTAGCTGAGGAGTTACCGTCTGGTGGATCACCGGGCGCATCTGCGTACGTAAAGAGCCGGTCGATATCGGAATGGGTGTAGTAGTCACTGAACACTTCGCCAAGGACGCCAATGACGGGTGAAGGAATACGGTCATTCATAGTTTTGCCACGCAACCCAGTGTTGAGGCAGTCTCATATAGACACTATATATAGCGCACGCGTCTATCGCGATACACAAGATTCAATGAATTGGATGGACGGGATATCTGGAATCAATTTTAGCCCCGGTGACTTGATGCAACTCTAATCTGGAGCCCTTGGCATTTTTGAATGTCCGCATTGGGGCTCGCGAAGAGAGTCCATCTGCTCTGGAATTCACTGACGAATTGAGCTTAAGTCGTTGGCTTTGCACTCGCAGCGAACGGCAGCTGTGTGGCCACCCCAGGCCTTGCCCAGCAAATTGCAGCCGCTGCGAAGTTCCGTAAAGTCCGCTCAGCCGTCATTGGCACCTTTGTTGGAAGCCATTTCTCTAAGTTTTCGTTGCAATGTCGCGCGACTGCAGCCAAGCGCCTTTGCCTGTTCCTCGCGTGTCGTCCCATCGAGTTCCAACTGGCGCAACTCCGAGATCTTCGCCTTCGTCCACTCGAACGGCGCTTGACCCAGATTCCCAGATGCCGCACGGGCCTTTCGCATTTTTCTTGCACGAGCGGCCACTGAGGCGCGGCCTGCCTCCACAGCAAATTCGAGCGGGGCTTGAGCGTCGGGATGCCAATCTATCGCGGTCCCGCTGGCGAGGTCCAATACCTTGGCGGACCGCGCTCCGATCTGCGAAAGAGCGTCAAGCGCGTCAGCTGCAGTCGTCCCTAGGCAAGCCGGTTCCGCAATGACCAGCTCGTCACCCGGCGCAAGGCTGGCTATCGCGGCCTCTCTTTCGTCAATGTAGACAGGTCCATAGGGGTCGTTCACATCAATACCAGCTGCGGCCAACGCGGCCTTCTGTTGATTGATAGATGGCCCCCCAGCCACTGTGCGAATGTATCCTCGCTTCATTCTTCCATCTTGTGTCACGCTAATGATATTGACACAATGACACAACTGAGATACAAAGTCAAACAAGAAGTCCGGGATAGGTCCGGATCATTTGAGCCAAGACCCGGAGGTCTACCATGGCGGAAGAACACCATCGCAAGCTCTTTCGCTCGGACGCGATACTATCCGGCGCTTGGCCGCTGTCCACCGCACGATAAATCCTCGTGTATTCGGTTCAGTTTTGACTGGAGGCGACCAAGAAGACAGCGATCTGGATGTTCTGGTTGAGCCACTGCCCGAAACGACCTTATTCGACTTAGGCGGGCTGCAAGATGATCTCGAAGAAGCCCTTGGGGTGCGCGTCGATGTGAAGACACCGCTCGATCTTCCCCCGCATATTAGGGCGGATGTTTTGCGTCAGGCAGTACCAGTATGAATGCTGAGGACCGACTCGCAGATTATCTCGGGCAAATGGTGCAGGGTGCGACCGACGCCGTAAGTTTCACTGAAGGCATGGACGAGGCTGACTTTCTTGAGATCTAAAGACGCAGAGGGCTGTTGTAATGAGCCTCATGATAGTCGGGGAAGCCGCGAGCCGCATCATCGCTGATCACCCTGATTTCGTGGATGCGAATGGCTCAGTCCCTTGGCGAAGCATCCGTGGAATGCGGAACAGGATCGCGCACGGATATTTCGAGATTGACCTCCACGTGGTTTGGCGGACGGTCATGGAATTGCCACCGCTAATCGAGCGGCTTTTGAAAATTTCCAACTAACCCCAGAGTGGGCCAAATGAAACGAAAGGATAAAATGCAGCCGCAGGGGGCGAAGTTGCCGAACCCCTGTAGAGCCTCCTGAAAAACGACGGACAGACGCTTACCGCGCCAGAACCTAAGTAGCGACAACATGGGCCGAAGTGAGTAGGTCGATCTAGGACTGATCTAGCGAAAGGCGAAGGAAAGACGGGAACACGACGACGTGTCGGACGAGGGATGAATGCAGACCGTAACTATCTGCGAGATAGCGAAAGCGAAGGTCGTGGATCGAAGGCTGGCCGAGAGGCACACAGACACACTCATTTGCATCCGACAGACAGAACGAGCGTTCAGGGGAGATTAGGCGAGATGGCATCCGCCCTGCATTGAATTCCAACAAACGCCGGAGGCCATAATGCCCGATCTAAATGACTTTGATAGCTTGGATTGCCTGCACTGTGGCCAACCCACCAAACCATGGGCCTATAACCGCAAGAGCCAGTCTGTTCGATATGTCCACAAGTGCGATGACGGCATGACGCAGAAGTGGACGATTGATCGTGATGGCGACATCAAAAACGAAACACTAACCTAATTCCAACAAAGGCCCGGAGGTAGGCTAATGTGTCGGACTACAGAAAGGATCTTCAATAGGCTGCACACGGATGGTCTACTCAAAGAATACGAGCCGGAGGACTACATATTCTGTCGGCATAATGTGAAACGATATGACCTAGAAGCAGGAGCGATGCGGTGGTCACTATTGCCAGCTCGCAACCGCTCCACGGGGCCGACTATCACAAGCCACTTCACCGTAAACGATATTTGTAGGACAAGGGTACAGCGTTATGTCGATCCCTGCGGTCGGTATCAAAGTGAGTTTGAACTCATTCCCGCAGACTAATTCCAACAGACTCCCAATCGGCTCTACCCCGGTAACAGAGGACTTTCTATGTCAAGATACGATGAAGTTGAGTGGGTCTTGCTGTCCACGTGGGATAATGGCCGAATGATTTCGGCAAAAAGCACGTCCGATAATATCCATTATTTGGTTGAATCTGACCCTTTGCCTGCCGGGGGTATGTGTTACGACGGCTTCCACCACGCTTTGAGGCATTAGCGCTGAGCCACAGGCCAGAAGGTGTGTCGAATGCTTGACGCCCGGCGTGTCTTCTCGAACCTGATCGATATCAATCATAGGTAAAATCTCTTCTAATGCTCTAAAGCGGACTTTGGCTGCAATGTTGTTCGACCGCAAGTTGCAGTCGATGCAAACATCGGTCTGAATTCGTTGAATGTCTGCTGTGCGAACTAGCCTGGTCTTATGTATTGACCGCACTAATAACTTTGGAAAACAACATGCCGCTTTATTCCAGAACATGACTATACAAAACGCAAATCACCGACTGATTAATCAACGGCGAGAGAGTTGATCAGCGCAAAGCATCGACGAAAACAGCTGACGTTCTAAAGGTTGACCTAAGCGCACACTAGTCCTTTGTAATTTGGAAGACGATCCCGAGAGAAAAGCTTCGCGCGGCAAGTACTGGTGAAAATTCCAAAGCCTAAGGTGAGGTATCGTAAATTCAAGTGATTATTTGATTGCGCTTAGGCACATAGTCTACGTGCTAGAGCGAAAGGCTGTTATCCTTCGGATTTGAATTGCCGGGGCGTCTGCCCCACTAGAGTGTGGAACGCATGAATGAATGCACTCGGTGTCTCAAAGCCGACGTCAAATGCAGTTGCAGTAACTGACTGCCCGAGCGATAGTTTTTCTAGAGAAATCATGACGCGTGCCAGGCGGCGCAACTCTCGAAACGTCATACCGGTTTCGCCTCGTATCTGACGGATAAGGTTCCTCTCTGAAAACCCTAAAAGTTTTGCCCAAGCTTTAAGAGTTGTCTGGTCTGACGGCGCATTTTGCAGAGCTTGCACAAGCATCGCGATGCGCGGTTCATCGGGGATCGGCATATTTAGAGGCTCTTGGACGCCCTGTGCTACTTCGATTAGTAGAACATCGGCCAGTAGCGCTCTCAGTTTCTTTGGAGTGCCTTCCGCTAAGCGGACGAGCACTTCACGCATAAGTGGTGAGACAGAAATAGCAGCAACATTGGAAAGTGCAGTCGGATAGGATGCGCTAAGATAAGCCGTACGCATTTCCACTGGCCCTACGCATTGAATAGCATGGGTTGTATCAACGGGAATCCACAAAGCGCGTCCAGGCGGGACAAACCAAGTCTTGCTATTGGCGTAGACCCGCATCGTACCCGAAATAGCATGTGCAATCTGGTGTGCGGAATGTTCATGGGGCGCGAACACGGTTCCCCCATCGAACTTCGAGGCGAGCCCAACAATATCAAGCGCGTCTCGATCTGGCATTTCAGGCGTATAGATAGTCATTATGTCGACAGACAGTAGAGCAGAGACCTGCGAGTAATCAAGTTACACCTCGTCCCGGAGATACAAGATGTCGCGCAAGGAAGCACTTCAGTTCATCAATGTAGCTCATTTTTTCGATCACTTCTTCTTGCTGATCTTTCCAACCGCAGCACTTGCCATTGCCCCAGCTTGGGGCATGGGTTTTGCAGATGTGCTTTTGTTTGGAACTCCGCTTTATGTAATGTTTGCGCTCGGCACGCTTCTAGCCGGATGGCTTGGGGATCGGATGGATCGACTAAATCTGATTGCCGTGTTTTTCATCGGCTGTGGAGTTTCCAACATCTGGATTGCTATGGCGGCCGGACCAACGTCGATGTCAGTCGGGCTTGGAGCCCTTGGTCTTTTCGCTGCGATTTATCATCCTGTGGGGCTGGCATATGTGACGCAGGCAGGGCTGCGATCAGGGCGTGCTCTCGCTATAAATGGTGTGTTCGGCAACATGGGATTGGCCGGATCCGCCGTGATAACTGGGGTGTTCGCTCGGTATTTCGGCTGGCAAAGTGCATTTGCGTTACCGGGCCTGGTGTCGGTCATAATTGGTGGGGTGCTTGTATTCCGAAACAGAAACCTTCCTGAGGCTGAAATCTCAGCAGTGTCCACCAAACCGAACACCACTGCGATTTATGACCGGCGCACGCAATTCAAAGTTTTCCTTATCATTTGCGTAGTCGCCCTGCTTAGCGGCTTGGTGTTTAATGTGATCACAATCTCCTTGCCTAAGTTTCTGGAGGAGAGACTTGTGGACGGCTATGCTGATTTGGCTTGGATCGGAGCTTCTGCCGGTCTAATTTTCGGCGTTGCCGCCTTTGCTCAATTGCCTGTGGGAGAGCTTCTCGACCGGATTGGCGCACGTCCAGTGCTACTCTGCTTGATAGCAGGAGAAACCGTGCTGTTGCTTGCTCTCTCGCAAGCCACAGGTTGGGCGGCACTGGTGTTGGCCCTGACGGCTGTCACACTGATCTTCGCCGGAGTTCCAATAACCACATGGTTGACGGGCCATTACCTTGATGCTGGCATCCGTTCGCGCGCTCTCTCCGTAGAATATGTTCTGTCACTTGGAGTTGGTTCCACCGCGTTACCATTGATAGCTTTCCTGAAGAAAGCCGAACTGGGATTCGACTTACAGTATGCAGGTCTGGCGGTGATGGCTGCGATCATTTTCATCTCTGGTGTATTTTTGCCAGAATGTGACAAGCCATCGGTATCGAGCGAGCTGGGATCGGCATAGGTTGATGAGTGTCAACTTGGAAAAGCAAAGCGGATGGGGTGGATGGCTCCTGCTCCCCCGGCGTCACGATGCGCCATAATGCAGTTGTCATCGACTGCTAGGAAAGGAGCCACCCAATGCAGGTTACAACAGTTGGCCTAGATTTGGCCAAGAACATCTTTCAGGTGCACGGGATCACCAAGGACGGAGCCGTTGCGTTCAACAAGTCGCTCAGGCGGGCGCAGCTTTTGCAGTTTTTCGAGAGCCTTGAACCGTGTCTCATTGGTATGGAAGCCTGTGGATCGAGCCACCACTGGGCGCGGCAATTCCAGAAGCTGGGCCATGAAGTCCGTCTGATGCCTGCAATGTATGTGAAGGCCTATGTCAAACGCGGCAAGTCCGACGCCATCGATGCAGAGGCGATTTATGAAGCGGTCACGCGCCCTACGATGCGTTTCGTCGCGATCAAAACTGAAGAACAGCAGGGTGTCCTGTTCCTCCACCGTGCCCGAGACATGGTCGTGCGTCAGCGGACCCAGCTCAGTAACATGTTGCGCGGACTGTTGGGCGAGTTCGGGATCGTGATCGCGCAAGGGGTTGGTAGAGCCGTGAAGTTTGCAAAGGCGGTGCTGGACGGAGACCTGCCGAGCATTCCCAATGTCGCCATTGATGTGTTGACGAACCTGTGCAACCAGATGGTCGCGCTGCATCTCCGCATTCTCTGGTACGACAAACGCTTCCTGCTTGAAGGTCGAAGAGATCGCCAGGTCATGCTGTTGCGAACCATACCCGGGGTTGGCCCCGTGACCGCCTCGGCCATTGTTGCGACGGCGGGCGACGGGCATCAATTTTGTAATGGACGAGAGTTTTCCGCCTGGCTGGGACTGACGCCTATCAACCGATCAAGCGGCGGCAAAGAGCGTCTGGGGCGTATCTCCAAAATGGGCGACAGATATGTCAGGCGCCTATTGGTGGCAGGCATGACGGCACGGTTGAGACACATGAAGGATGATCCGGATCGCGCAGATCCATGGGCCGTCGCTTTACTGGAACGCAAATCACCACGGCTGGCGACAGTCGCTATGGCGAACAAAACCGCTCGGATCGTCTGGGCCGTCCTAACACGAAACGAACGCTACCAATCCCACGCAGCATAAACTGACAAAAGGAACATAAGAGACGCAAGACCATTGAGATGATGGAGCAATGTCAGCCCGCCAACTAAGACACCCCGTCGAATGTCTGGGACACCATGTTGTCCGTATTGCCGTTTGGGACTTGGTCAGCGGAAACCATCAGGGCCAGCAGCCGCGTGCGCTGCGCAAACAGGCCGGACACACGACTGCATCTGACAGACGCTCATATCAGCTCAAAAAATGTCTTGCTATGCAGGAGACATCCACACACGACATTCGACACCTATGCAACATAAATTCGAATTGGCTCGAAGGAGCCGTCAGAGCAGAAGCACTTGGTGTTCTCCCCTTGGAGTCCGCTTCCATAGGCCCGATACGTTTGCGAAAGTTTAACCCTTCTGCGCGGCAGTCTTTTCCAGTTCACAGCTAAGCCCACGCGTTTTGGAAAGATGTACAGACGCCAGTTCTATCGTTTTCGCAAGCAGTTGCGTGCTCACCCGCTGCGACTTGCTCGATAACCGACGGTGCGTCCAAACGAAGTTGTCGTACCTCCTAAAGCAAATGTGGAGCACAATAGTTTGCGGTTCTGAAATGAGATCGAGAAACAACTATGGAGGAAGGTAAATTAAACGTGCCCGTTCGAACGAAATTACCAACATGCTTGGCAAGGACACCATCGCGGTGAAGACCAAAGCCAACTCATCATCGGATGCAAAATATCAGGCCTTCTCAGGTCAGTTGAGTGCAGGCGAAAACGAACAAGTCAAGGAGGTCGCGCTCATGAACCAGTCTGATCTGAGTAAGTTGCCCAAGATTGCGTCGCTGATCATGACGCGTGACTTGCCACCTATTCTTAGCAGCAAGGCCGTGTACTTCACCCGGCCCGACATGCGGGATCTGGTGAGGAATGAAGATGATGTTGCGGATCTGGTTGAGGCCGACAGATTGAGAGTGCAACAGCAAGGCATTGCTTCAGCCGTGTGTTCAGAATGGTCCAACGGTCAGAAGTCAGATCAAGATGAAGGCGTCATTGAAGATCCGGACCTGCATGCGGAAGAGGTCACTGACGAAGTTTCCCATGAGCCTCACGAAACCAACGGCAGTGAAACAGATGCTGGGCCCCTGTGCGAAACAACCAAGTGCGTTGAGATGCGAAGTCGATACCCGGGGTTTGATCGTATCGAACCCGCGGAAGGGGACAAACCAGCTCAGTGCCACGAGTGCGGGGGAAAGTACATCGATGCTTGGGTTCCCGATGATGGGAATGTAACGAAAGATCAGGCTAAAGACCTGAACAACGAGGACGACCAGTCATGACAAATACAGTCACAAAGGTCGAAAAAACCGCCCGCAGCGCCTGTCGCCGCAGCTGCTGTTTGATGTCGTAACTTGGTTTCGCGGCTTGTAGAAAACAGGAGGGGGATGCTAGCAAGCTGGGCGTGGAAAAAAGATTTGACATTATTTCGCTTGGTGGATGGTGCAGACCAGCACATCAAATTCGTTTGTTTTGCGAAAGTCGCGAGCATTGCAACACAATGTCATTGCCCTTCGACTGGACTATTACGTCATTTCACAGCCTTGAGAAAATTCTTCACCCAGCTTTCACCCCGGAATTTGAAATTTTTTCAGACGGGCTTTCATTGAGTTTTGCCGGGTCCGGGCAGTGCAATCGAACGGGTCTTATTTTTCACCATAACCTTCCGCGGAATGACTTTGAAGGCTCTCTGTTGTCTTCTGACAATGGGCACATCTTGCTTTCTAAGAATCAAGATCAAATGGTGCAAAACGCGAAAAGAAGATTCAATCACACATGGGGGAATCTGCTCAAATTACGCGATGCGCCTTCAACAAAGGTTTTTGTTAGATGGCGGCGAGGCGGTCATGTAGATCATCAGTATCCACTTGCGTTCGAGGGTGAGGAGGATGATCTTTTGGAAGATCTGATCGAACGCTTTTTGGGATCTCCCGATTTTCGTGTGCTGACGGTTCAAAGCCAAACGGTACGGGAACGAAGAGAGCCGTTTGACAACCCAATTTCGATGTTTGAGACTAAGTCGCACACGACCACGGTCCATATTGATGAAAGATTGGGCTGGAACGGTGACCAGACAAGCAATTTCAAAGGCGATGAAAACAGCTGGCAGCTTGTTCTTTCAAATTTCACATCTGAACAAAGAGTTAAACTTGAGCCCACCATAAGCTACAACCGTATTTCTGATATCTTCTAGTAAATTTTGGACGCATTCTTTTGGATCGCCGTAAGTACCAGAAATTGCGAGATCAATCTCATCCCAATGGGAAGAGAAAACTCTAAATGGCTCTGGGGATTCATCATAAGTAGTATACATAAACAGATGTCCAGCTAATCTCGACGCTTCTGCTGGTCGCATTGTTTTTGTCAAATAAAACCGGTTCAGAAAAAACGCTAAATTCATCCATTGATCTGTACCTTCAGACAAGGCGCGCCAAAAACCTGCTGCCTGTCCTGGACCACGTGCAAGTGATAAATCAATTAGCGTATTGCTCGGCTCGTTCGACTTGGAAATCTGCTCATCGGCCCACTCTATTGCGGTTGATAGTTCAGCGTATCCCCACTCTAAAGCTAAAGCGAGATCTGCGGCTTTTGTTCGTTGAAATAGATGCATTTTGATTTTTCTGGCTGTTTAGACTTCTGGGGCGCGCCGCGAAGCCTCTTGTCACACTTCTATCTTATCATACTGCCACGGCATGAGCTCATTGGGGCGGTTGATCTTGTGATCTGGCAGGCGGTCGAGAACCCAGGCGAGCCATGCTTCAGGATCGACGTTATTCATCTTGGCGGTCTCGATGAGAGTGTAGGCGATGGCGGCGGCCTTGCCGCCTCCGACAGATCCCATGAACAGACAGTTTTTCCGGCCCAGGGCGATGGGGCGATGGGGCGATGGGGCGATGGGGCGATGGGGCGCTCACAAATATTGTTGTCAAGCTCTAGCCGCCCGTCGCTGAGATAAGCGCGGGCCTTGGGCATGCGGTTTAGGGCATAGCGGATGGCGGTAGCCAGTTTGGACTTACCCGAGAGCTTGGGCAGTTGCGCCTGCAGCCAGGTCTCCAACTCATCAAAGATGGGTTTAGCCTTCTCCTGCCGCAGGGCAACGCGCTCTTCTGGGAGTTTGCCCTTGGCTTCCTTCTCAACCGCGTAGAGTTCCGCAATCTGCGTGATGGTGTGTTTGGCGATGTCCGCGCCGGTGCGCTCGAACTCGTCCACAAACTTGCGGCGGACATGCACCATGCAGGCTTGTTCATCGGCTCTGTCTTCACCAAACAGCCCATTGAAGCCTGCAAAGCCATCGGCATGCACGGTGCCGGTATAGCCGGAGAGGTGATTGACCGGGTGCTCGCCTTTGCGATCTGTGCTGAACTGATACCAGGCGCAGGGCGGAGCCGCGCCACACCACGGACGTTCATCGCGCACATAGCTCCAGAGCCGTGCGGTCTGAGTCTTCTTCGGCTTCAGCTTGCTTTGCAGTTTGACCGGTGTGTCATCGGCAAAGAGCGCAGGGCTCGCCCTGACCTGCTTGCCAATATGATCGGCCAGTGGTTCCAGCAAGGCCGTGCTGCGTCCCACCCAATCGGTCGGCGTTGAACGGTGCAGATCGACCTTCTCACGGGCGAAGATTTTGGATTGCCGATCCAACGGCAGATGATCGCAATATTTACCAACCAGCACATGGGCCAGAAGCCCCGGGCCGGGGTGGCCACGCTCAATCGGACGGGATGGCAATGGGGCCTGCGCAAAAGCCTCACAGCAGTGCAGGCCATGCGTGGGCGGATAATCCGGCGCACGACAAAGCGACCGGGGATATATTCCAGCTCTTCGGTGACGTCCTCACCGATTGGGCGTAAAGAACCGCCGCACTCACCGCATTCCTCTCCGGCAGACAGCACTTCGTCCTGTCGCTCCAGATGATCGGGCAATGGTTTGCGGCTATGCTGGCGTTTGGGCGATTTGCTATCAGCCTAGGCAGGTTCGTTCTTCTGAGCCTCAGCCGCGACTTCGATCTCGGCGTCTTCCGCGAGATCGAAGGCCAGTTGATCGAGGCTTTCGGATTTGGAACCGAACCGCGCCTTGCGATGGCCATGAAGTTCCGCCTTTAGCTTCTCAAACTGATAGGTCAAGGACTGGATCTCGGTCGCCATCAACTCACTGACGGCGCGCAACTCGTCAGGATCTTTGGGCAGTGATTTGAGAGTATCCAGCATAGGCAAACCGATACCAGACCGGTCCGGTAGAAGGAACGGAAAACCTCGCCAAACCCTTCGTCTTGCTGAACTTTATTTTATCCCGTCATAAGGGGACGCCAAGTCTTCTGCGGCGTCCGCCAGTCGATCCCTTCCAACAGCATCGACAACTGTGACGGGCTTAAGCGGACCTTGCCTTCTTTGGCTGCTGGCCAAACAAAGCGTCCCCGTTCCAGCCGCTTGGAGAACAGACAAGCCCCTTGGGCATCCCACCAGATAATCTTGAGAAGATCACCGCGACGACCACGGAACACGAACAGATGACCGGAATAGGGATCGAGTTCCAAAACCTTCTCGGCCTGAGCCGCCAGTGTGTTGAACCCCCGCCGCATGTCCGTTACCCCGGCGGCTAGCCAAACCCGCGTGTTCGATGGCACCGGGATCAAGGCATCAGCCCTTCGACCAGAGCCAATACCGCTGATAACGCCGTCGAACCCTCCACAAGTATCCGGCGGCCATCCGACAGGGTGATATCCACGCGCTGCGCTGAAAGTGGTGAATGCAACCCAAGCTGCAAGATGGGAGGATGGGCTGAACCGGGCAGCGATGCTACACGTTCAATCTCAACCGGCAAAAAGCCAGTCTCATCAACATCAACGCCTCCCTCAACCGCTTCCGGCGCAAACCGAGGGTCCTTCAACCATTTATGGATTAGATTGGTGTTCATCGAATACCGTCGCGCAACTTGCGCTATCGATATCCCAGGCACAGAAGCCTGCGCGCAAATCGACCGCTTCTCATCATCCGACCAGAACCGGTTCTTCTGACCCTTCTTTCCCGCCATAAATCACCTCAAGATGTCCACTACCAATGGTGGACATCTTTAACACTCTCCCCCTCCCGCCGTCAGAGCACCAACACCGGACGATTACGCCGAGGAAACTCTTCGAGAAGAAGATGTGAAATCTCTACTGACACCGGTTGGACGTTCCGCATCTGGAACATCAGAGATTTTGGCATCAGACGAGAAAGAGTTTGTAGCCAAACTGCAATCCTTGGGTATTGTCAATTTACCCTCACAGGGCGTTGAAGCTGACTTTCAAGTCGTTGCTACAGATTGGCGAACGATCAATTTTGACGGTCCGGTCTCTAAAATCTTGGAACAAGCCGACTCAATAAAATTATCCCACAAGGTAGATATTCTTACTCCTAATTATACTGAGGAATGGAAGAGTCTGGAGATAGCGCTCGTCGACATTGATCGAAGTGGCGATCACGTCGCCCCCCTAAAATCAATTGTTTTGCCGAAGACAATTGGTGCGGAACAACGCTCGAAATTGATGATGAAGTGCCTGGCGGATCTTCCTACTACATCCAAGAAGAAATTCCGTCACAGGTGCGACAGGTGGAGCTACGTTTTCCCGCATCTGTTGTGTCTCTATTGGATATTCCAAACGTCCGGCAGGTTGCCTCGGACGTAAATCACCTAAGCAGAAAAGAAGCAATCGCCCGCCTTCACGAACTGCATTCGGAACAAGCAAAGCGTGAGTTTCAGGTGTTTGGTTTGGCAATAGGTGGATCGCTCCTTTGGATTGCGCCTCTATTGGTTCTTACAACGTCGTTATTTCTTAGGGCTCAAGTACGGGCGCTTGCTCGACTGGAGCCGTCGAAGAGGGCTATTCAGCAAGCGTTCTTGGCACCTTTCCTCGAGGGTGCCAGCGGTGAGGCTTTGCGCGCGTTTCTTGTAGCCATACTTCCGGTTGCGGCCCAATTATCAACCTTTGCAGTCGAATCTGGACAGGTGAAGTTTCTCGCCTCCCTGGCAATAACGCTTGCCAGTTCGTTCGTGGCTGTCGGCACAATCCGCACCATTAGGCGGATAATGCGAAGAGTAGATTTGAAAGTTCCAAGCATTCAGATTTAGCTGAGCGAAGCTTTGACTGATGTATTAACTTTCCTCTCCGAGTCATCGACCTTGCGGTCTGTAAGCCGTTGGAGTTGTAGCGGCATTGTGGTAAACTTTGCGCAAATGGCCCCGGGCGGGAAAACCGACATTCAACCAGCGCACAGCATCCGGAACTTTGGGCTCGGAGAAGACATTCGAGCCATCGATGCCTTTCGAGTGTCGGTTAGCGAAGGGCTGGAGCCAGGACAACGACGACAAAGGGCTCAAACCGGAAGAAATCGCTCCATCCAGCGCCCCTTCCAGAGTGCCACCAATGGTCAATTGAGCTACGTCACTGTTTCTGAACCCATTGATCAGCGTATCATTCAGAGGACTGCTTTCGGGGATGTTCTGGTCGATGAGTTGCAACGTCATGAAAGACTTGAACGTGTCTTCAAAGCGTATGACACAATGCGGTCCTTCGGCGGCCAGGTCATTGTAATCTTACAAGCACTTCCGAGCATACAGGATAAATTTGGGAATGACGGGGTCGTGAAATGTCTGCTCGCAAAATTTTCCCAGCTTCCGAAGATTCAAAGGTGCGCTGACACGTATCTACGCAATCGGAAAAAGCGATCCTCAGCAATTTGAACCCTATCGGGCCAGACCATCCAGGAGGGGTGTGCCATTCAGCGCGGTTGTAACCAGTAAAGGCAAGACTCGTCGTGGGTTGTTATCACTTTAACAAGTCGTTTCTGGAGAAGAACTCGCTGCTTTGAGCGGGTCAACGCGTCGGCTGGTTGCTGCAAATGCCACTAAAACAGCTCCCAAAGCCCCACCGGATGAATAAATGAGCAACGCTAGCCAAATAGGATAACCCGCGATTAGTACTACGCTTCCCAACACCAGTCCAATGAAAACGCCAAAGCTAACAACGCCAATAACCATCCGTCCCTCTCCTGTCGCGAAAGAGTTGCCTGCTAGGAGCGCTCACGATTGTCTGAGGTGAGCTGAGATTGCAAACCGTCCATACCAACGAGCGAAACCGGCGAGTTAACTGGGTGCCACTGACGTCCTTCACGACCTAAAAGGTAGCTTACTCAGCGAGTTAAAATCTGGGCTATGGAAACCTCAAATAGAAATGGCTTGATCCATGCGTAAAGGGCGATCTGTTCCTCCCTTTCAATTGCATGCTTTCCCAGCAGACCTGAGATCAGCCTGCATTGCAAAAAGGACAAGGGGTCGAGGCAAGCGCGCGAAATCAAACTCAAAACTATAATTAATGCGCTGATAAAGAGGGGATTTTTCCCTCCCCAAAAGTGAGAGCCGCGTTAAGGAGACGTTTGGCATCCTTTGACTGCGCTCCAGTTGGTAATGATCTATTTTTCCATCGCTTGAGGTGATGACGAAATTTTCATCAGCTTTCATTGAATCACGGGAGAAACTAAATTCTCGGACTAACCGTTGTATTCAACAGTGATCCATTTTGGACCGGTGCTTTGAAGAAGTTGTCGGGCATGATGCGGATTAAGGTCTCAACTGAGAAGGCGGGATCACCAAGTCGATCAAGTTGGATTGCGAGCGTTAACGGACTTTCGGGCCTCGCACCCCGAACCCGGGCAGCCTTTCGGCTGCTGTGCGCGACCGGCGGGAAGGGGCACTTTTGGTCGGGTTCGCTCCTTCCCGCATCTGCGGTGCGTGGAGAGCGGCTAGCGATCACAGTTCTTCATTGCATCTGAAAGTGGACGTGCGGTCTGGTTGGCCTGTCAAAAAAATATTCCGCTTTTGTAAAGAGATGTCTGGTGATGGCTAATATTTCCACCGCACACGAGAAACCATTTTTGAACTTCGACCGTAACATTCACTAATGATTGTTTGTGGAACGGGCGAGCAACAACGAGCAGGCGAAGAAGGTGCGAAGCAAGGTCTCACCCAAGAAGATCGGACCTTCGCGTTACGTAAATGTGATTGCGCGTGCTAACGGGCAGACGGGACCTTGTCCTGGAACCCGGGCAGTTTAATCCCTGCTGCGCGCGACCTGCGGGAAGGGGCGGTTTTGGACTTGTCCGCCCCTTCCCGTATCGGTGGATGATGCCGAACACAGGGAAGGAACACTGTCTGCCGTTGCTCGGCTATCTGTTCTATCGGATCGAACGCAAACTGGCTGAAAGCAAGTTGTTTATCATTATACTCAATGAAGCCAGTGCATTGTTTGACGATCCGCGGGTTGGTTCCCGAATTCGGGATTGGATCAAATCCATCCGTGAGCTGGACGGTATCCTTGTGTTCATGACGCAGCAAATGTCAAACGCGCCAAAGTCATCCATCTCGGACACACTGATCCAATCGACAGAGAACCGTATTTTCTTTGCCAACTCGCAAGCGGATCTCGCGATCTATGTTGATGCGTTCCGCCTTGGGGCAATTGAGACCTAAGAGCACCCATTCTTTGAAGAGGCTGAAGAACCTGTGGAGGATGGCAAGACTCATGCAGAAAGAAAATTAGCGGGTGTAGTGGAGCCAACCAAGGTACCGGGTTTGATCAACGATCTTGGAAGCCTGCTGAATATGGCACCTATCATCCCAAAGACAGAACACGAGCTGGCCGGGCTGGTACGTTGGTTGTCACCGTTGTTAGGTGGAAAAGGAGAAAAGCCTACTTCGATAAGGCGAACGCGGCTTTGACATTAACAAATTGGGCGACACCAAAGCGACGAAGTCAGTGAGCTAATTTTTGCAGGCTACTGCAACCAAAGCATGAATCGCGACGTATTGCTGGCCAAGCAGCAGTAGGAAGACGAATAAACATGCTTCAAACATCTAAGACGTCACTCGGTGTTTGCTTGTGTCTCATTGCCATTTGTCGTGCTTTCAACGCATACGCATTGCCCCTGGTTCATGGGGATATCCTGTGTTCGAACCATGATGATCGTGATGATACATGTACCTCGATCGGCCTCGTAGTGGCGAACAATCGCGACTTCGTTACCGTTGATATGATTTCTGGAGGATCAAACAAACAAGGTGCTAAATCTGAAATGAAAAAAGTGATTCAGTACCAACGCCGAGAGACATCGATGTGTGCAATGTCGCTGGAATCTATTGCGATTGAGACTGAGGATGCTGAAACCAGAAAAAACGTGAATCTCATCTTGGACCGTGTGAATGAAGTTCAGTATGCACTGACTGAGCGCGGCCTCTGTTGGGAGTACATTTCTTGCGATGATTCCTACTTTGGTGTTGCCACGGTAGACAACAATCCAGTTCCTCATCTCAACTCTTTCTTTAGGGTTTTTAAGCAGAACGAGAAGCAAGCAAGTTTCCTCAAAATCCGCCATGAGGTTGTTAGCGACCAGCCGAAAAACCCGGTGTTGCCGAAGTCCTGCGTGCCGCACTCCCAATAGGCAAAGGAACAGTGGGTTCACCGGACGGGCTGGTATGGGAGTTCCCGTGGCCTGCTTCAATAGTGGTAGAATGTTCTGCCTGACATTGAGCGTTGGTTTCTAAGTTCAGAACCCATTAATCTCCGTTTGATCCCATGACTCACGGGTCGAAAACGAGCGGTGAACCTATCTGATCAATTCTGGCTGAGCGACACGCAGATGGCGCGGCTTACACCTTTCTTTCCGAAGAACACCCGCACGTGAGATGTGATTTGCAATTAACGCGCGCTATGGAGGCGGTTGACCAAAGGCAAGGCTGGCCACCTGCACACGCCTTGCAGGACAAGCTCCGATACGAATCCATTTCTGGTTGAAGTCTCGGGCCTGTTGACAACCCCACCATCTCGCTGAGTGGAACGGGCTTTCGGAAACTCTGTGCCGGAACGGGTATGGATTGGGAGGGGCTGTGATGGGGTCGGGGTGATTCGGTCGCAGGACGGAATGGGAAGCGCTGAAACTTTTTGAGGCAATGGGTCGTTTCCTGTTTTGGATGAACTCTTTTGGTAACCGGGCAGGTGGATTGAGATGGTTGTGAAAGCTGTGGATCGCGCATCGGGCGCAGAGCTGGACGTGGTTCAGGCCGGAGGTGTCGTCGAGCTGTCCGGGCCGTCAGATGTCCGTCTGGGGCTCAATGTCGGCTCGGTCGAAAGCCTGGTGCGCATTGGGGATGACCTTGTTGTGACCTCCAGCGGTGGAGGCACCACTGTACTTGAGGGGTTTTTCGGGGGTGTTGGCACCGGCCAGGGCAGCCGGATCTTTGTGAGTGGAATGACTGAGGTGACGGGCACAGAGCGCCGGGGCGACAACATGATCGTGCGCCTTGAGAATGGCGACATGCTGGTGATCGAGAACTACTACAACCAGGACACCAATACAGGCGAGGCTCCGGTGGCAGATGAGGCTGTTCTGCTACCGGATGGCAGTGACGCGGTTCCACCCTGGTTGCTGCTTGCAGGAGGCGTGGCCGGGGTATCGGCGGTTGCGGTTGCGGCTTCTGGAGGTGGCTCCTCTGATGGTGGACTCGGAAGCGGAGGCGACAGCACGCCGCCCCCGCTTCCGAACATTACGCGGGTGACCCCGTCCGATATCACAGACGATATCTCGGACTTTGTCACAGCTGAAGATGGTGGTGCCGGTAACACGATCCTGACCATCGATCATGATGGCACAGGCATGCTGGACCGGGAGGTCACAATCGACTTGCAAGGGGTAATGCACACCGATGGCCTGCTGGGTACCCCGATGGCTAACGGTAACCTTGTAGCCATGTGAGGTGAGGGGCGGGTTTTTGGTGCGTGAAGGATAGCAGAGCGATGTTGGTTTGATCAGGAAAGGTGGAAGTCTCCCATTCGCTCTGCCTTATCTGAATCGCAATCGCAGCTTGTCGACGCGGCGTTGAGGGAGGCGCGCGCGACAGGCGGGAAGGAGCTGATTGGAACTGATCGGCTTCTTCCCGTACTGGCTGGCTCAACAGGCAGGGCGAGCAAGTCATTTTTCTGAAATCGACTTCCCCGATGGAGCCTACCCGGAAACTTACGACGATTCAGACGAAGCCTGCGCAAACTTTGTTTAGCTGGCGTCCTCCGGCTGCAATAATCTTCAAATAACCCACTGATTTGACCGCGACGGGAAGGAGGTTTGACCATCAGTTGCGCGCCGCGATGTTTGGCGCGCCTTGGTATTCTTCCCTTGTTTTCCCGGCGAACCAGGGCCGTTTGCTCCGATTTACCAGGACTGTGCGTAGCCTGCACAGGGGCCGCCGCCGCGGCCTCGGTGATCAAACTCAAACCTTCATTCAATTGCGAGAGTTCATCGTTTCGGTGAGAGATATCAGGCGCTTTTTCTGCAACTTAAGGGAGAATATTAGGAGACTTCGAAGCAACTAATAATGTTTGGCAATTATGAATTTGATTTTCACAAGAACACTGGGCGGCTTATCTCGCGCCTACTACATGCGGCAGTTGTTCTTTGGGGCGTGCCTTGGCGGTTTTTATACAGCAATCGTTCTCCTAGGAAGAGCGGAGCTGTCAAATAGCCAAACTTCGTTCTTTATTTCAATTTTTGTCCTGAACACGCTGCTCTATCCGTATGCACGCTTTGTCTGCGAGTCAGTCATGGATTTTATAATCGGCGACAAAGTGATTGTCATTTTGCCGTTGTTTGTCATGATGTTCTGGAAAGCGATTACTATCGGCATTGTCTGGGCACTTACCATTTTTTTGCGCCGATCGGACTGATTTACCTGTTTTTCTATCATTCGCGAAATGTGCCTGAGTAAGTGCTGTACTTCGTGGGCAACAATTAGTTTCGCGAAGTTGTAGGGTCGGGGTCACCATGGCCCTACCTACTGGGTTCAAATCTGGTCAATGATGGTCGAGGAACTGACCCGGACAAGTTGCCCTTCAGTTCTGAATAACCCGTGACTCTAACGACTCAAGCCAGGATACCGGAAGGGCTGGCCACGCCTTCCGGTAATCCTTTCTACGTGCCAGATTTGGTTTTCTCAAAAGAGAAACCAAACTCGTGCACTAACCGCCGTTTCCGACAATGATCCATCCTAGATCAGTATTTCGAGGGGATTGCCGGGCAAGACGCGGAATAAGCGTCTCACCTCAGAAGGCCGGTTCTACATGTTTATCATATTGGGTTGCGAACGTTAACGGATTGTCCAGCTTAGCTCCATTGATCCGGGCAAATACTATTTGCTGTGCGCGATGTGTGGGAAGGGGGTTATTGGTGTCGTTCTCCTTCCCGCATCGGCGGTCCATGCTGAGTGTGGCGGACGATCACGCTTATTGATTGCCCCTGAAAATGGATGTGTGGTTTGGCTACCTTGTTCAAAAAAATATTCAGAAATCATAACAAGATGCTTTGTGATGCCCGACATTTCCGCTGCCAACGAGAAACCATTTCGATACTTTAGACGTAACATTCAGCAATGGTCATTTGTGAAACCGGCGCACAGAGTAATAGTGGCGGACAAGACGCGGAGAAAGATCTGAAACCACAAGATCGGACTTCCGAAGAGATCAAATGGACATTAGCGCACTAACGCATTGCCGGGTCCTCCCACCTCCAGCCCAGGCAGACTAACCTCTGTTATGCGCGAACAGCGGGAAGGAGTAGTTCGGTCAAAACAGGCTCCTTCCCGTCTCGGATGTTCGCTACAGTGAACACGCTACGAGGAGTTTTCGCAAAAAACCGAGATACTCCAGTCAAGCCGTTCCTATAGCGCTTTTTCCCGACACCTCTTTTCCTCTTCCATGCCTCTTCGTTGAAGGAGGCCCATAAAGCTTCCCATCAAGTTCAGCTCGCCGTTTAGGCGCGCGCGAACCATTCCTCGGAAATACGCGCCTGGTCGCAGAATGGGAGTTTGACTCTGGTCTGTGAGCCGGGCGTCCACGACCAACCCGGCAAGTATCGCCTCATTCAACCCCAGAACGTTGATTGCTTCCTCCCAAGCAGAACTGGTTGTGCCGATTTCTCGTAGTCGCCGCGATACGCCAGCTTCAAGCGCGAAGAGGGAAGGGTTGGGATCAGGGGTGCCGCCATTTTCGATATCAATGTTCATTTTGAGTTCTTCCGAAGCCAGCTCGTACACTACCCGACCATCTGCACGCAACGTTTTGGGTTGATGAGCCTCCGTTTCGGCCTGACATCCGCTTTCTAAGCCTGATTGACTCTGTTCTTGGTTATAAGCTTGGGGCAGGGCGGGTTGGCCCTCAGCATTACAAGACAAAATTTTATCTTCGATTTTATCTTGTATATGGCACCCGAAATCAGGTTCGGGTTGACCAGAAATTTCTAAGGGGAGTTTGATTAGCGCTCCGGCTTTTTCCACAAGTCATGTGCCGCCTGGACATGCGCAGCGAGGTTTTCCAGCGTCATGTATTTCAGTTTGTCGGAGCACGGCCATGACAGAAACTCACCCATCATCTGTGCAGCTGGTTCAGAAGGATGGTGGAGTTCGACCAGAGTGCCGAGGGTCATCTTCACATAACGATACATTCGTGATCGGTCTCCCCTCAGCTCATCATGCCTCTTCTTGTCTGCTAGGCTCCGTTTCTCGGTGTTGAGCATGTTGGGAATGAGTTGTAGGGCAGGGGTCAACGTCGAGGCGTTGAAATGCGTTGGCGGCGGCAGTGAAAGTACAGGCTGCTCGTTTTCCGACTGCTTAGCCAAGTAACTGCAGGCGGGCGTCTGAACCCTCTCTTTCAGACGCTCGTGATGCCCTCTCCAATAATAAGTGTTATGTTAATTATTGAGAAAGAGCTGACCTGAAAATCCGATGAAAACCCCGAATGCGTATGCTGGCCCAGAACAAGGACCGTAGCCGACCGTGTTTCCCCCACGGATAGGGAAGATATCCATTTTAGAATCCTCTTCTGAGATAGCTTTTAAAAAAGGTTCACTGAAGTAGCTTCTATCTTGTCATTTTCGGCGTGAGTGCCGAGGAACTTGATGAAGGCGATGCGTCGAACGAAATCGAAGGCAACAAACATGCGGAAGTTTTCGCCTTCGATTTATTCCCAAAGCGGGAAGATCGAGAGATGTATTTCCCGAAATGGGAAAAGTATTTTCGAAATTGGCAAAAAAACTCATATGACCCTGCAACCTTAGCGGGAGCACAAACGTATAACTCTCCATAAGGCGGCAGGAATTAGAGCGTCAGCCCGATACTAACTTCCTTTCAAGTCGTGAAGGTTTCCGGACTCGATGGGTAAGCTGGCTGACCACAAAAGAGGAATTCAATGTACACGCTTGAAGACTTAGAGCAGGCCGTAGAAGAACTTCAAAAATGGGGTGATCGTTTTGACAGATGCTCAGGAAACCACTCAAACAAGTATAAATCCAAGGTAGTTGCGGCAAGCCGTAAGGTACGCAGAATCGAAAGATCGCTAAAGACTGCAGGGGTCCTTCCTCTTTCGGACGCCGAGTTAATGGAAAATGAGTTGGATGCAGCTTTCCCCGACGCAAGCAATCAGCAAATTGTGGAGTACAAGGGGCGAACTTTTAAACGGTGGTTCTGGCCTGCTGGGAAAACCCGTTCTGGAACGACAATCATAGAGGGGGACGAAGGTTGGGAAGAGATTTTTCCCAGAGACTGACAAAACAGGTACTTTAGATACTACTGAACAAAATTTTCGTAAGGCTGATGCACACGATTAATTCACCATACCAAGCCCAGCACTATGGTCTTTCTCGCAAGGCTTTGTCGGCAACAGGCCTGAGCTAATCACATGCTTTCGGAAACTGGAAAATGGTCTCGATCACATATCGATGTGATGTCGCCATCTTCTTCGGAGTTTACAAAGGCGACACGGCAGCGGTTCTAGAAGAGCCTTCGCTTTGTAACTGCCTACAGAACGTAACTGAATTCAATGCCCGGCCACTTTTGGGGGAATATCAGTAACACACTCCACCCTGAGCAGTTTTCCTGCTTCAACTGTGACGCTAAACAAGAAGTTGATCTATGAATATCGAGGATATTGGTAATTCTGAACTGGCCCTAAGGCAAACCGGGCATACACGCCTCCAAGAAATTTGTTCGAGGTTCGAGTTGGACTATGCTTTCTACGGCCATGTCGACAAGCAGAGCAACGCTATCCACGGCTGTACTACCTTTTCGGTCGAATGGGTTCGGCATTACGTCGATAATAACCTGGTCTTGGTTGATCCCCTTATTCAGCTTGGCGTAGCCAGCATTGCACCTATTGACTGGGCTGTTCTAGATGACCGCCTTGAACAAAAGACATTATTCGATACTGCGAGAAGATTTGGTGTGGCGCAGAACGGGCTTTCCATTCCAATTATCAGTCCGTTTGGCGACCGTGGTATTTTTACAGTCACTTCTAACCTGCCTCGCTCAGACTGGGACTCGCTTGTCGCTAAAACGCTTCCGGCCCTTCGGCATGAAGCACAGGTTTTGCATCTGCTTGCGCTAGACGTGATAGATACAGTCTTCAACTTTTCCAGGGACTCCCTGTCCAGTGATGAGCTGGATGTGCTGAAAATGCTCGCATCAGGTAATAAACTGTCTGTTATTGTGTCGCAGACGGGCTACTCTTCCCGAACTGTGGATGCTCTGACTGCATCAATCACCAACAAGTTAAAATGCCGGACTATCGAACAAGCAATCGCAAGGGCTGTCAGAGCAAACATTCTCAATTGAAGCGGGTTCTTTGCGGCCCCTGTCTCTGAAATTAGGCTTGGACGGTCGATCTGCGGACGAAGTTGCCGATAAGTCAGTTTGTTGGGTTGTTTGATAACGGCCCAAACCTGCCATTGGTCAGAGCCAGTTATGGCTGCGTTGCGGCCCGAAAAAGGAGACTTTCACTGCAACCGCGAGATTTGTTCACCGAGGAACTGACGCCCTGCGGGACTTTGCTACCATTGGTCAATTGCTTTCAAAAAGCTGCTCTCGGTACCTAAGCGGGAATTCGGCAATTCTACCGAGCCTAAGAAAACGACCTACGTTTGGGCCAGAAAATGCTTCAGTTACAGGTCTCCCTGTGCCTCCCGCCACCGATCACGCCCGATACTTGGCAAGTTCATTCCAAACCGATTCAACCGCGGCAGACGTGTTCTGCGACTTGCGCGCTGCACAAATGTTCCATGTAAGGTTCTGTTTCATCGACACGGGTTTTGCGGTCTTTGCACGGGTCAGCTCTGCGAATGTGTCCGGCATCCCTCCAACGATAAATTCAGGCTCTGCCAGCAGTCCAGTCAGGAGGTTGTAGTCGTCGCATTCGATATGCGGCTGCGCATTGACCTTTTCGGCAGCCTCGGCACCGCCACCAAGTGCTTTTGTCAAAGCGGCTTTCCAATGTTTGTGGAGATGGGGTGATGCAAAGGGAAAATCGAATATGCCTGCCATGGTTTGCGGGCCGCGCTGGTGAATCTCATGATCTCGATGAGCAACAAACTGGATGGGTTGTTTCTCCATCACCATGATCTCGACATCTTCGGCTTCAGGTGTGTAGGTCAGATCGCCAAGGAACACGTCGAATTCCCCTGCCTGCAATAAGTCGAGCGGACGTGCATAGGCACTCACCAGAATTCGGAAGCGCAGGTCAGGCATTGCCCTTCGTACGGCGCGCAAGACTGGCAGGATCAAAGTTCTTGTGGTTAACGGCCCGCAACCAATCAGCAAAGTACCCGGCCCGGTTTCACGCAAACCGGCCACACGGGTCGTATAGCGGTTCAGGTCTTTGCGCAGCGCCTGAGCGATTGGCAAAAACTCCTGCCCCGCGCGTGTCAACGTGCTGCTGTTTCGGCTGCGATGGAACAAAACAAGTCCCGTGTGTTCTTCAGCCTGCCCGACATAGCGGGACAAGGACGCGTTGGATACACCCATCGCACGAGCGGCGTTTTGGAAGCTGCCGGTTTCAGCCAATGTGAGAAAGGCGGTCAAAGCGTTTTCGTTCATCATACGGTCTAATTGTTTCAGGTTTTGTGTTTTAGTTTTCACAATATGAAATCATGGTAAAGCTCTGTTGCGACAAGAAACTCTCAATCGCTATCCCTGATGGACCATTCGATATTCTCACCATCGATATCGTTTTCCACGTCCATAGAGGTAACAATGCTCATTCTTCGATCTATTGCGGTTTCCGCCACGTTGGCTGCGGCATCAGTCGGTGCCATGCCGGTTTTGGCCGAATCCGAGCAACCCAATATTCTTGTCATCATGGCCGATGATGTCGGCTGGGCCAGCCTTGGCAGCTATCATCAGGGTGTGAAGAGCATCAAGACCCCCAATCTTGATCAGCTGGCCGCCGACGGCATGCGTTTGACGGACTACTATGCGCAGCCAAGCTGCACCGCTGGGCGATCCGCCTTTATCACCGGACAATTGCCGGTTCGTACCGGAATGCACACAGTCGGTCTGCCTGGAGACCCTGAAAAAGGTCTGAGCGAAGATGATCCAACCTTGGCTAATATGCTGAAATCTCTGGGCTACACGACCGGGCAATTTGGCAAGAACCATCTAGGTGATATGAACAAATTTCTGCCGACGGTGAAGGGGTTTGATGAATATTGGGGCTGAATCTATCATCTGAACGCGATGGAGTACACGTCTGATCCAGACTGGCCGAAAGATCAGAAATTCAACAACACGTTTGGCCCTCGGAACATCATCCACGCGTATGCCACGGATACAGTCGATGAAACTGCGGACCCGCGCTGGGGCCTGGTTGGCAAGCAACGCATCATCGACGATGGCCCTGCCCCGCCTGAACGGCAAAAGACGCTGGACGACGAGGTGACAGCCCACACGCTGGACTTCATCAACCGCGCAGTCGACAGCGATACGCCGTTCTTTGTCTGGATGGCCCCGGCGCGGGCGCATGTCTGGACCCATCTGAGCCCCGAATACGAGGCCATGCTGGGCGACGGGCGCGGCTTGCAGGATGTCGTGATGAAAGAGCTTGACGATAACGTGGGCAAAGTCATAGCCCGACTGGAGGAACTGGGCGTCTCGGACAACACGATTGTTGTCTTTACGTCCGATAACGGCCCGGAAACCATGACCTGGCCCGATGGTGGAACAACCCCGTTCCATGGCGAAAAGGGCACGACATGGGAAGGCGGTTTCCGCGTCCCCGCCATCATTCGCTGGCCCGGAAAGGTCCCGGCCGGAACCGTCAGCAATGGAGTTTTCGCCGGTCTTGACTGGATGCCCACCCTTGTTGCCGCCGCCGGAGGGCCGGACGATCTGCCGGACTCCTTGCTGCGAGGCGATGAAGGCTACCAGGTGCACCTGGATGGGTACAACCAACTTTCGTTCCTGACCGGTGAGGGCGAGAGCAGCCGGGACGAGATCATCTACTACGAAGGACCGGATCTGCAAGCTGTACGCCATGGTGACTGGAAAGCACATTTCACGATCCAAACCGAAGGGTGGGCTGGCCCCAAAGAGGAACTGAACGCCCCACTGCTGTTCAACCTGCGTCGCGATCCTTACGAAAAAGCGGCCGAAGAATCGGGGATGTACACACGGTGGATGGGCAACAAGATGTGGGCATTTGGTCCCGCCGCCAAAATCATCCAAAACCACCTATCCACGTTTAAGGACTATCCTCCGAGAGGGTCTGACGTCACCAACCAAGGTCATGTTGAAGAACAAATCTCGACCGAGGGCGGGATGTCACAGTAGCAAGTGATACTCGGGAGGCAACAATCCTTGCCTCCCGATCCTCACAAGGACTTGCGGGAAACACGTGCTGACGAAGGTCCGCTTGTGCACCAAGACTGTCATTTGGAACCAGCGCAGCATTGGTAAGTTTGGGCTCAAAGTGGCCGTTCTTTGTGGTGTGAGTATTGGCTGATGGCAACCCAGACCGGACATTCCAAACTAGACTTTGCAAATCCCGAGATGCGGGACAAAGTGTAAAATTCGGAGCAGCAGGGCGAATATCGGCTCTAGCAGAACTTAAGCTATCAACTATTCCACCTACTTTGGCTCGGAAGTGCCAAGAGACCCGCGCCAATAATGACCAGGATACCAATCAAACCGAAGGAGTTGGGCAGCTCCGCGAAAAACAAACCGCCCCAGATCAGACTGAACACGAGATAGCTGTAGTCGAAAGCTGCGACTGTATTGGGTGGCCCGAGCTGGTAGGCAACCGCTGCTCCAACACTGCCAATCAAGATAAACACCGCGAGCGCCATAAGCGTGACCAGCAGTCGCAAGTCTACCATCTGCCATGGGCCGAGAATAAATGATTCATCTTGTCCAGCAAAGACGCCAAGGACAGCCCCGCTGACTATGAACGCAACATTCAGCACAAGCGCCAGACTGAATGGATCATCGTCGCGGCATTTGACAGATGTAAGCACCATTGCACAGGCATAAAGAGCGGCTGCGATGATCGGCATGAGCGTTCCGAGCGCAAGATCTGATGTATCAGGTTGGATAATGAGCAGTACACCAATGAAGCCTGCCACGATTGCGAAGATGGCGCGGTTCCGAGGCCAACGGCCCGCAACGCCTGCGGCCAGCGCGACGATGAAAAGCGGGCCCGTGTAGTAGGCCGCCGCTGCCAGCGATAAGGGCATAAGCGGCAAAGCTGAGTAATAGCTCAACCACATGAGCACGAGCAGAATGCCGCGAAGGACGGCCCAACCAGGATTCTCCAATCTTATCCCTCCGCGACGGTGTGTTAGCCACCAGAGCATGGGCACGACCATGCATGACCGTAAAATGAACATTTGCCACAACGGTAGCGACAGCCCGGTTCCTTTGATCAGCGCATCGCCGAGAGAAAGAGCAGCAACGGCGGCAGTGATCGCGAAGATGGCGATGCTGGTCTGGCTTTTGGTTGTCGTCAACGTCATCTCGGCTACCGGTCTCCATAGCGACGTTGACTAAAAAGCATGTATGCTCTCATGTGAAAAAGGAATTTTTCACCCATTTGCATGACTAAAAGGAATGGATTTCTGACCATGTCACTTCCCCCTCTCTCTCGTCTTCGACCATTCGAAGCCGCGGCTCGTTTTGAGAACTTTTCCAGTGCTGCGGAGGAACTTGGGATGACACAGACAGCGGTGAGCAAGCAGATCGCCGCACTAGAGCGGGAGTTAGGCGTCACACTCTTCGAGCGACGCAACCGTGCAGTATTTTTGACCGATGCCGGGCGGCAGCTTGGCAGGGTCGTTGGCGCGGCTCTGTCCGATATCACAACCGAGGTAGCCGCAATTCAGGGAAAGCGTCGGTCTGCTGAACTGATCTTGCACTGCCAATTATGTGAAGCGTTCTACTGGCTTATGCCGCGTCTGGCCCGATTTCACGAACGCCACCCAGGTGTTGAACTGCGCGTCGTTAGCAGCCTCAATCCTCTGACCGAAACCTCCGAGACATTTGACGTGGCCATGCAGACGTCTGGCCGCGCTTCGGGGTCGGCCCGTTTGGCCTTTACGGCCGCGGATGACATTTTTCCGGTTTGTGCTCCGTCGCTGGTCGCGGACGCAAAGCTACCTCTTGCGGCGAATGAGGTCGGGCGGTTTCCGTTATTAGTCCATGCTGTCATGCCGCAAGATTGGGCGGGCTGGGACGACTGGTTCGAAGGTGTCAGCGTCGACACGACCAATCGTCCCAAATATGTGTTGTTTGATAGCTATCCACTAGTTCTCCAAGCTGCTGTAGCCGGTCAAGGCATCGCTCTCGGTTGGGGCAGAACCACCGAGGGGATGATCGCAGAAGGCAAGCTCATAAGACCGTGCAAAGAAATGATCGTTCGCCCGACGGAGATTTCTGTCTTTCGCGGTGGTTCCCGTCACGTTCACCCAAACACCGATCAGCTTATCGAGTGGCTGGGTGAAGAATTGAACGAATAGCAATCCTTAGTACTGTAAGCAGCATTCAGATCTACGGGTCTCGGAGGCGTCTTTCGCGGCCTTTCACATAAGTGACTGGAGGCAGCCCAAAGCGGTTACTCGACGTGATGCTGTATTGCTGCAGTCGCAGCCCACATAGCGGACATTCGCGGTACTGCAGCAGCTTTGGTTCTAAAGATGCCTGGTGAAGGAGGCAAATCCGACCTTGTGTTTCTTGAAATGGACGGGAACCCCCATTTTTGAGGGGCGAGACTGTAAGATCTAAGCTAAGAAATGATGAATAGGGTTTTGGGCTCCACTATCGTTACCACCAAAACTCGCCTGCGATACCGATTTTCAACTATGATCGCCCTCCCTTACCCCTTCAAAAATTTGGGACACATTCCGGCAGGATGTTTCCAGATGCGTCTAAACAACAGAGATTCTGGTAAGTTGAAAGCTACTAACATAAAAATTGCACACTAACACCACTAATGTTAGTGTGCGCATTCGATGTTAGTATTAGAGACGCCTGAAATAAAATCACTTGCCAACCGCGCGCGGGAATACCTGCAAACGGTCCTTCACTTGCGCCTAGCGCTTACGCCATGGGACAACTCCACTCAACTACCGGTCATCTTATCCCGTCGCTTTGGTTTCTGGCGTGGTATGATACTCAATGCACCATGTGTCTTTGTCGTTGTTGATCCCAACGAAGATATGACACCAGCAGAGTTTGAGAAACACAACGATCATTTGCAGAGTCTCTCCGACGATATCATCGTCTTTGTCTTTGATAATCTGTCGTCTTACAATCGCGCACGCCTTATTGAGCGTGCAGTTTCATTTGTTGTCCCTGACAACCAACTCTACATCCCACAACTTGCACTCGATCTTAGAGAGCATTTTCGCAGCCGCGCACCGCAGGCCGAGGCCCATCTTTCGCCCGTATCTCAAGTAGTACTGATGAGATATCTCTTGCTAGAAGAACAAGAAGAGTGGAACCCAACTGGTCTCGCAAAAGTCCTACGGTACTCTCCTATGTCAGTCGGTCGCGCCTTCGAAGAGTTATCCTCGCATGGCCTGGCCCGTATCGAAGTGCGTGGGCGCAGCAAATACATCGTATTTGAAGAGCCCAAGGATGTTCTGTTCCAAAAGGCTCGCGCGTTGTTACGTTCCCCTGTCGTCTCGACTCACTATTTTAAATCGGCAGCTGGTCCGAAAGGGTTTTATGGCTCGCACATACCAGAGCATCTTCCGCGAATTCCGATCGGTGGCGAAGACGCCTTGGCTGAGCGCTCTTTGCTTTCGCGTCCTAAACAATTGCACTTCGCAGCCGGTCCAACCGATTGGAAGATGTTGCAAGCGGATGCCAACAACACGGAAACTGACTATCCAGAGGACGCCCATTTTTGTGTCGATGTTTGGCGCTATGATCCTGATATTGTTAGCGGTGAAGCAAGGGCCGACTCTTTGTCGCTGTATTTGCAATTCCACGGTTTCGAAGATGAGCGTGTGGCGGGTGCCGCTTCGCGGCTAATGGAGCAATTTGCATGGTTCAAGGAATAGAGCAGTTTCGAAAACACTTCGAAGGCTACGAAGATAGTTACGCACTAATTGGAGGGTCTGCCTGCCATTTAATCTTTGAAGAGGTGGGTGTCGACTTTCGCTCTACCAGAGATATTGACATGGTGCTTTGTGTCGATGTCGTTGATGCTAGTTTTGCCACAGCTCTAAAATCGTTCCTTGATTAAGGCGGCTATCAAGCTCGCGTGCGTTCGGGTGGACGTCGCGAGTTTTACCGGTTTGAAAAGCCAACTGATGACTCATACCCTGAAATGCTTGAGCTGTTCTCGACAAAGACGGACATCTTTTCACTCGAAGGCGGCGATGAATTGGCCACTGTAAAGGTCGCCGATGACGATTTTAGCCTCTCAGCAATCTTGCTTGAGCCAGATTACTACGACGCTCTTGTTGGATCCAAACGCGAGATCCAAGGTATCTCCTTGCTCGATGAAACTCTGCTCATACCGTTTAAAGCGCGCGCTTTCGTTGATTTGTCCAGCCGACGTGAAAAAGGTGACGAAACTGTCAAAGGCGTGGACATTAAGAAGCACCGGAACGATGTCTTTCGGTTGATGCAGCTATTGGCGCCCACCAAACCGGACTTTCGCCGCGGCTGCTCGGTTTAGTCAGCACGAGAGTGCAGCTCTCGGGACAAAGCCATTATTCTATACTTGAGGTTTATTGGTGCGGCGTCCCTTCACATGTGGGGCAAAATCTATTCTGCACCTCAGCCGATGTCATCAGACCGGTTCTTGGCGAAGTCACATTCGATTTAGGCATTGCGACAATACTTATCTACTGATAGATAGACTTTGGATCGATGGTGATGCCCTTTGCTCCGTAAGGCATTCAAGCGGCTCCCCAAGGGTCAGACAATCTAGGAGGCAAAATGGAACTTAATGCAAATTTTGATGCCCGGGTGGTCGTTCACTCGGAGGACCTTGATTGGATCGCCTCCCCTATGGCCGGCGTGGACCGTCGCATGTTGGATCGCATCGGGGATGAAGTGGCACGCGCCACGACCATAGTCCGTTACGCACCCGGCAGTCACTTCTCGGAACATACCCATACGGGCGGGGAAGAGTTCATCGTTCTCGAAGGAGTCTTTCAGGACGAACACGGTGATTTTCCGGCAGGAACCTATGTACGAAACCCGCCCACCACGACCCATACGCCGGGCTCGGATGATGGCTGCACGATCTTTGTGAAACTCTGGCAATTTGACATGGACGACCGGAACCAGTTCCACAAGAACATGGCCGAAGATCTCGCCACTCCGGTGGATGGTGTCGCTACAGCCCAACTCCACAAGGATACGCGCGAGACGGTCACCTACAGCCACGTTGACCCCGGTGCTATGCTTGAGATCAACGATGCAGGCGGTACGGAACTGCTGGTACTGTCCGGTAGCCTGGTCGAGGGAGGCGACGTCTTGAACAAGGGCGGCTGGCTGCGTTTGCCGTCTGGCCAAAAGCTCTCGGCGCAGGCAGGGGCCGAAGGGGCGAAAGTCTGGATCAAGACCGGCCATCTGGTGCATGCACGCGCGCCAGTTGTTTGATGGCATATTCGGCCCCCTTGTAATTGTCATCGGTGCCGGTGCTGGCCTCGGTCAATCGCTTCTCGCCCGGTTCCAGTCCGGCAGGTTCACCCCTGTGGGCCTCGGTCGCAGCCGGCCGGAAGCTTCTGTTGGTGCCTTCTATGCGCTCGACCTTTCCGAAGAGGCCGAAATGCCCACAGCGATCGCCGAGGCCTATTGGCAACTCGACCATCAGCCCAAATCCACCTCGACCCATGATCTGGATCTGCGTCCAGCCTCAGAAAGTTTCTAATCTATGAAAACACTGATTATCGGGGGCGGTCTCTCCGGCCTTTATCTCGCCGAGCGCCTGGAGGCTCAGGGAAGCGATTATCTCCTTCTCGAGGCGCGCGACCGCTTTGGCGGGCGGATCATGACCCGCAGCGTCGGAGACGGCATATACGACCTCGGGCCCGCCTGGTTCTGGCCCGGTCAGCCGCGCATTGCGTCACTGACTACGCGTCTTGGCCTCGACAAATTCGATCAATTTGCCAAGGGCGATCTGACCTATGAGGACGAGGGCGGCCACGTCCAGCGCGGCTATGGTTTCGCGTCCATGGCAGGGTCCTGGCGGCTCGAAGGTGGCTTGTCGCGCCTGACCGAGGCGCTTGTCTCCTGCATCCCCGAAACCCGTCGGAGCCTCAATGCACACGTCGCAAGCCTCGAGATGGCGAGTGGGGTTTGCCGTGCGATGCTGAAAGACGGCGCAGTGGTCGCGGGCGACCGGGTTGTGATCGCCATGCCTCCCCGCATCGCCGCTGGGCTGACGTTTACTCCCGCCCTTCCCACGCAGGCAACGCGAGCGATGGCCAAAGTGCCCACGTGGATGGCAGGTCAGGCCAAGGCCGTCGTAGTCTATGACACGCCTTTTTGGCGTGAGGCCGGGCTTTCCGGCGACGCCACGAGCCGACGCGGCCCCATGGTCGAAATACACGACGCGTCACCAGCGAGGGGAGGTCCGTTTGCTCTGTTTGGGTTCGTTGGCGTGCCGCCAGCAGCCCGCACCGATGCCGTACGCCTTAAACAGGCAGTTTTGGAACAGCTCGTGCGCCTCTTTGGGGCCGAGGCGTCGACCCCGCGCAAGCTCTTTATCAAAGACTGGGCTTTCGATCCGCTCACCGCGACCGCCGCAGACGTCGCCCCACAATACAGCCACCCAGCCTACGGGCTGCCCATGGCAATGCACGGATTGTGGGACGGGCATCTGATTTTTGCAGGAACCGAGGTGGCACCAAGCTTCGGCGGCTACATCGAAGGCACGCTCGAAGCGGCAGAGGTCGCCCTAGCACAGCTCGGCGCGAAAAACCCACCAGCCTCTAACCTGTAGGCTGGGAACAAAAGGAAAGGCCGGTCAGAAATCCCTCTGACCGGCCTTTCCTTTTTGTAGACTGTCTACCCGGCCTACTGGCGACCCGCCGTAACACCACCGTCTACCGAAAGAACTTGTCCGGTGATCCAACTCGCTTGTTCCGAAGCCAGGAACATCAGCGCATCCGCAATGTCCGCGGGACGGCCATTGCGGCCCAACGGGTGAAAAGCGTTGAAACCGGGCAGAGTCTCTGCGACCTGCTCGTCGCTCATGAAGGTGTTGTAGACCGGCGTCTCAACAACGGCGGGTGCCACGGCATTGACGCGGATATTCTCTGACGCGAGTTCCAGCGCGAGGTTGCGCACCATTGCATGAACCCCGCCATTGGCTGCCGAATAGGCCGCCGATGGAGTGGCCCCTACCGCTTGCAATGCCCAGAGGGACCCGGTCTGAACGATGGCACCGCCACCGCGTTTGATCATCGCCTTGGCAGCAGCTTGGGCAGCAAAGAATTTGCCTTTCAGGATCGTGTCCAGAAACCAGTCATATTCGTCGACGGTCAGTTCTAGGAACGGTTTTGGACGGAAAACGCCCGCATTGTTGAACAGTATATCCACGCCGCCAAACGCTTCTTCCGCCTTGGCAACGAGCAGGGTACCGGTTTCGGGGTCAGCGATATTGCCGGAAACGACTGCGACGCGCGCACCGGTTTCATCGATGTTGTTCGCGGCGGCTTCCAGCTTTTCCGCGCTGCGACCGCCTAAGACGACCGAACCACCGGCTTCCACAAAGCGGCGTGCGACTTCTTTGCCAATACCAGAACTGCCTCCGGTGACGATTGCGACCTTACCTTTGACCATGGGGTTCTCCTATCTATCTATCGATAGGTAGCCTATATAAGCCAGGGCTGCATTGACGTTCAAGTGTTTTCTATCTATCGATAGGTAATTATTGCTTATCAGTTAGGATTTCTCGATGTCGGACCGACGCGATGCTATTCTCGACGTAGCCGAACGGCTCATCCGCACTCACGGATACAGCGGGTTCTCCTTTCGTGAGGTAGCCAGCGAAGTGGGTATAAAATCTGCCAGCGTTCACTATCACTTCCCGACCAAGCCTGATCTCGCCGCAGCCGTGGCTAAAAGGTATAGAGAGCGTTTTGCTGACGCGCTCGAAGCCTCAGAACAAACAGGACAGGGCCGGGTTGAGGCTTGGCGCGCACTGTTTCACAAGGCGCTCAGGCAAGATGGACTGATGTGCCTGTGTGGCATACTCGCAGTCGAGGGCGACAGCCTGCCTGCTGAAGTCGCGAAAGAAGCACATGCGTTTCTTCAATTCGGCATTGAGTCCCTTAATGAAGCTGCACCAGACAAAGGCATTCGCATCTTGTCGCAGCTCGAAGGAGCCATGTTGATCGCCAGATCCGCCGGAGAGCCTGACCTTTTTTCATCGGCTACCGAGGGCCTTGCGGCGGTTTAGGTTTATCATGAACCTTGGTTGTGACGCGTTCGCTCAATGAACTAGCTGAAAACCCCGGTGACTAAAGTGATGAGTGGCAACAAATTGGGTGCCCAGTCTATCAATGGCAGTTTCTTGGAGCCGCGTTGCAGCACAAGGTCCTTCGCTTCGGCAGCGGTTTTAGCATTGCTTGCCCACGTAGCGAAATCTTGAGACTTCCGGTTTAGGCTCCGAGCTGACCTTATAGACAGCCAGCATCCTAACGGTGGTGAATTGTATCGATCACTGCCTGCGGCCCAAAGCTGACCCTTGGCACCAGTTCATGGTTCTGTGATTGCAGCCCGCTTTCTAGACTTTCGCTCCAAGCACAGATTTCGAGGTTTGCAAACTCACGGATCGCAGATTTTCACCCTGAGTGATAGAATTTCTGAGCACTACTGATAGCAGACACTAAAACTACGTGGCATTCATCAGATCGCGAAGCAGTTCCGTAAGGGCCTTTTCCTCCATCTGGCTTACGTTGAAACGGAGAAACGAGTTCTTGGATTGGCTTGGGCTGAAGACATTTCCGGGCGCTAGGACAACACCTTTCTGGAGAGCCTTCCTCGCTATCGCTGCAGCATCCTGTCCTTCGGGCAGTTCACACCATAGATAAAATCCGCCTCTGGGTTTAACAAAGGGCCTAATGCCTAACGCTTCTAACTCATCGGTTGCGCGGGTGCGTGCGCGATCCAGTCTTAATCTGAGCGCATCCATATGTTTGCGATAGCTCCCGTCGGTGAGCGTTGTGTGCAACAAATCTGTCACCATCGGACTGGGGCCGCCGAAGCAGATCGCAACCTGAAGCTCGGTCAGGGCCGCAATCCAATCAGGGCGTGCGGCTATGTACCCACATCGCAACGATGCGGACAGGGTTTTGGAGAAGCTTCCAATCGTGAGAACCCGGTTAAGCCCATCCAGTGATGCCAGTCTTGGAGAAAGATCAGGTTCAAACTCAGAGAAAATGGCATCCTCCACAATCTGTAGATCATAGGCCTCGGCCAGAGACAGCACACGATGCGCCGTCGCTGCAGCGAGTGTCGCGCCTGTCGGGTTGTGCAATGCAGAGTTGGTTAGATAGAGCCGAGGGCGCTCGGTCTTAAGTACATTTTCAAATTTAGCAAGGTCGGGACCATTTGGCGTGAAGGGGGCACTGGCAATGGTAACTTGATGGGCTCGTAGAAGGGCCTGAAAATTGAAGTAGCACGGATCATCCACCAGCACTGTATCGCCGGGTTGGAGAAGCAATCTACAAATCAAATCCAGCGCCTGCGATCCAGAATTTGTGAGCAAAACAGTGTCGGGATCTACCTCTACGTTCTGGTCGCACAACACTCGTGCCACATGCTGACGTAGACCAAAATGCCCCTGTGCACTGCTATAATCCGTAAGCACGTTATCTTCGCCACGTGCCACACGACGCATAGCTCGCCGGAGCGCCTCGACAGGCATCCAATCAGCGGGCATCCAGCCACATCCGGGCTTTGCCATGCCCTCACCGGCATCAATCGATTGTCGCGCGACCCAAAGCGGATCAATCTCTCGCTCGAGCTGCGGCCCAGTTTGTGACACCACGAAGGGCTGCACCCGGTCTGACACAAAGAAGCCTGAGCCTCGTCGAGCAATAATAATCCGTTCAGCGGCCATTACATCATAGGCATCTACCACTGTCGAAGGTGATACGCCCAGCCGCGAAGCCAGGCTTCGAACTGAAGGCAGTCTGTCACCGGCAACAAGTGACCGCGATCGGATGCGACGCGTGATATGTTCCATCACAAGGGTTCTACGGGTCGCAATGGCCATATTCGATCTTCCCTGTGTGGGATCATTGAGCAGTACAGTTTGTATCAATTGTATTGTTTTGTATCTGCATTTGTTGCACCATTCCAGCTACAAGGTCCCCAAAAAGGACCTTTCATTGATGAACTCCTCGTTTTCGGGCTGGGGCAGTGGACTGCTCGGAGTGTTAATCTTCAGTGGATCACTACCGGCCACACGGGTAGCCGTAAGCGGTCTAGACCCATTCTTCCTGACATCAGCCCGAGCGGTTCTTGCAGCTGTACTTGCGCTATTCTTGCTGGCTCTTTTTAGAGAGAAGCTGCCACTGCGCGCGGATCTAATTTCACTTGCGGTCGTCGCCTTGGGTGTCGTGATCGGGTTTCCACTTTTGACGGCATTGGCATTGCAACATATCACAGCCGCGCATTCGATCGTCTTTATCGGTCTCTTACCTTTGAGCACCGCGGCTTTTGGCGTGCTGCGCGGTGGTGAGAGACCTACCGCTTTGTTTTGGGTGTTCTCGATCCTCGGCAGCGCAGCTGTCGTCGGTTTTGCTCTCAGCCAAAACGCCGAAGTATCACTCGTCGGGGATCTCTTCATGATCGCTGCCATAATCACATGCGGATTGGGCTATGCCGAAGGAGCGCAGCTGTCACGCCGATTGGGGGGATGGCAGGTCATTTCCTGGGCGCTGGTCTTATCACTACCGCTGATGGCAGCTTTCGCGGTTTTGACATGGCCGGCCACGCTAAACGAGCTAACCTTGCCAGTCTGGTTTAGCCTGGGCTACGTCTCGATCTTTTCAATGCTAGTTGGTTTTATTTTCTGGTATCATGGCTTAGCACTGGGCGGTACGGCAGGTGTCGGACAACTTCAACTTCTCCAGCCGTTCTTCGGTCTGATCCTCACGGCCTTATTGCTCGCTGAGCCCATTGCGCCATCCATGATCGGCGTCACGATCTTTGTGGTGATTTGCGTGGTCGGGGCAAAGCGCTTCGCCTGACGACCCCAAGCTGACTTCCAGCGCTAACGAGATAAACTGCGGTGTACCCGTCATTCCGGACTTTCGCTGCGATTGCGAAACCTTGCCATGTGGAAGGTTTAAACGCTGGCGCTTTCCCTTGACTGTTGCCCACCACTAACTTGCCCAACGCGGTTTGAGCCCGCTGCAAGTTGTGTATCGCCTTGGATTGGCGAGACAAGCAGCGGTCTTGACCCTCATCGACCGCTTAGCCGTCTCGGCCCGGTTCGTTCGGATTGCTGGAGAACAGTGCGATCTTGTTACCTTGGGGATCGCGAACGTATCCAACATAAAAGTTGGGTCCGTAAGTGTCTCGAAATCCGGGTTGCCCATCATCGAGACCACCGGCGGCAATGGCGGCGGCGTAGAGGTCTCGAACCTGCTGTTGATTTTGCGCTTCGAACGCGACCATTGTTCCGTTTCCGGCGGAGGCGGCGGCGCCGTCGAAAGGTGACTTCACGTAGAATTCGGGAAGGACAGCGGTTTGGCCAGGTTGTACAGGCAGCGCATAGCTCAAATCGCCTTGGTGCGTATCTTGCTGGTAGCCAAGTGCTGGAAGAAAGGCGTCATAAAATCGCTGGGCACGCTCGATGTCATCAACGCCAAATGTAACATAGGCAATCATTCTTGAAACGCCTTTCAGTTTGCCTTTAGAACCCCACGGCTCCCAAAATCTTAGTGCGTACCACTTGGCCTCCCTACGTCTTTGTCAACTAAGCGACATCAGGCAGGAGAAACATCTCACGCGCTGCGTCTGCGTGCAGCCGTTCGCTATCATACCATTTCATCAACACATCTTTCGACATCAAATCGGCGTTAGTGCAAACAAAGGTATCGAAGTCGAGTACGGGGCAGTTGCCCAGTCTCTGCAATCAGGCTCATGAAGGCACAGGTGATCATGAGATTAAACTTCTTCGGCCCACCAGCTTTTGCAGCAAATGTTCTGATGCCCTTCGCGTAATTGGCCGCCGGATCGATAAAGTCGTGCTTGGCGAGTAGATCGAAGGCTACACGAACATGATCTGCCTGGTGAAATGTGTAGTCGCGCAAAAAAAGCGGACATTGAGAAAGAATTTCGGAATTTCTTCACGTTCCGGGCAATCAGCTGCTCCGAAGTCGCATTGCGCTTCAGAATCTGGCGCTTCGACGAAATCTCAGAGTCCGATGTCTTGGTTGGGGGCGTTTTGGAACCCGGGGCCGGCATCTCCAAGATTGGTGCGCGACACAGACCGAGGCTGAATCTGCACTTGCCGATCTAGTCGAGCAAAAGCTGGCGTGCAATTGTCTAATCAAGCTGCCCGTGTCTGAATCCTAAGGGATCTAGAGTGTCGATATTTGGGAAATGGTCAAAGCAGAATGTTCCTAAGAAAGGTTGGGATTGCATCGGCTTTGAGGATCTCGGCGAACCCTCCACCCAATGCAAGTGTGCAAAAGTTAAGACACCGGTATTTGCACCGGATCCAGCACCCTGACTATCCACATATTCTTGAATGTGGCTGCGTGTGTCCGGCGAGATGGAGGAAGACTACGCGGCCGCGTCAAAACGGGAAACTGACAGCAAAAATCTTTCCCTGCGCCGCGCGTTGGCCGAAACAAAAGTGGAAGATCTCACAAGGCAGACGCCACTACCTAAAACCGGACGGTTGAGGGCTTTGTGGGCCATTATTTTTAGATACCGCACGAAACGCGTGTTATCCTACATGATTTAGAACACACGCAGAACCTTGAAGCCAGACGCCTAAGGCAAAAGAGAAATTGGGGATTGATTGGTAATGGCAGAGGCTCCTCTTAGGTAAGTGAACTGCAGTCAACACCGTCGAATTTGAAGGCCTCTCCGCTAGGCATCGTGAAGATCATTACGTTGTTCTTCAATTCCATCTCAAATGTGCTTACCCCGCCAAATATCGATTGGATGGTAGCCTCATAGGTTCCATCCCCAAAGTCAGTGATAGAGGCAATCGTTGCGCGTTGCTCAAAATATAAAAGATCGCCGCCAGCGTTGTTGCCGTACGTGTCCATCAGCCCCGGCAATGTAAACCCGGGTATAGTCATGTTCGTGGACAAATCAGAAGCAACTGTCAGTACATCAGGGAAATGGTCCCAAACTCCCTCAATCGTCTGTACATTGCCCTGATTGCGGGTCCAGATCGAGCCGTCCCAGTCCAATGTTGTGCCATCGGCGGTGACCGAAAACCGGCGCTTTCCGTCCGAGATATGATACCGCCCGTCTGCCTCGATGCGGAGATAATAAATCTGCTTCGCATCCTTAGTCTGGACTTTCCAGCATCCGACAAATTGAGCGGGAACGATGGCCGTCGATGGGCCGGTTGAGAATGCTTGAATACCTGTCCGCCCTTTCTGGATGTCAAAATGCGGGAAGCTTGATGCCGGGTGAGCCTTGATCACGATCCCGCGTTTCATGAGGTTGATGACCCGGGGTATCATCGAAAGCGGAATGACGAGGAAGATGAACGCCCCAAAGCAGCTCATGAAATAGACGACCGCCTTCCAATCCCATCCATCCAGGATCACTGGTGTCAGTGCAGGCAAGACGAATGTCAAAAGCGCGAGCGGTGCGAGCAACAAGAAATAGGCAACACCAATGCCGACATGTTTGTTTAGACCATAAAAGGCGTAATATCCTGGGAGATTGCCGATCACCTCATCTTTGACCTTACTCTCCGGAGCATAGCGCAATGCGCGCAGTGTGTAGGTTGCTATAGCCAGCGCACAAAACACTAAGATTAACGGAGCGATAAGGATGGCGTCACGCAGTTGAAGCGGAATTGATACAACCGGAATGGTCACAGTGCTTGTTTGACCGGTAGCCCGCAAATCCAACTGAACTTTTCTTGCCTGGGCCTGTTCCAGGAATTGGCTGGTCTGGTGAAGTGTCAGGCGTTTACGGCGTCGCTCCTCTTCTTCGCTATTGGCATTCTGAGGTGAGGTGATCCAAGCAGTCCACACCTTTTGCGAAAAAGCTCGGACATCACGGATGTCATCACTCATGGTTCTGACCCGAAGAGCGTCGAGTGTAGCAATGTGCTCCGTCAGATCGCTCTCCGCCCGCAAAGCTGCTTCAAGATTGTCAAAAGCCTCCAACCAGTCGGGCAATCCCAATGATGCGATCCAATGATAGCGTACGGCATCTTCTACCCGCAGAGCAGCGATCGAGTCCGCCAACAAATAGGATCCGGAAGAATGCTCGGCCAAGAGCAATTGTTCCGTCTCGTCAATATGCGGGAACTCACCCATTTGATCGGATCCGTCATTTAGCATGAGCAGCGCTCCGATCTGATTTTTGGGAATGTTAATAGCAACGCGGTCGTCGACGCTGAGGTTTGATTTTGCGAGCATCAGGTCCGAGATAGCCCTAATTTTGGCAATCAGTTCACTTCGCTGGCGTCGCATCGAGTCTATGGCCTGTCGTTCTGTTTCGAAGCCAGGTGACAGGTAGGCAAAGGAACGCAACTCCTGCGCCAGGCGTGCTGCATCTCCTTCCATAGGTCCATAAAACTCAATGATTTGCTGATTGATGTTCCTTTCAATTCTATGGGTACGAAAATCCAAAAAGGCTGTTGCCAATATCAATGCCGTCGTTAGCCACATCAGGATGTAGTAGTTGTTGGCCCGACCAAAACTTTCCTCTGATGCCTCAATGTGATCCATTAGAATGTCCTTGATACCAAATAACGAAGCTCACGCTGATTTCTGTTTGTTTGCAAAGTCCAGGTAATTGATATTTTGGGTAACAATCTATCCAGCTTGCGGGCGCCGATCTCTTTAGTTGACGCTCGCAACAGAGAAGATTTGACGTCGATAGGCTCGGATCACCTCACCTCTGGAAAGCAATAGTTGGCGGTTAGTAAGAGAGCAGCGTTGTGACCGGGATATGATCGCTCGGACGCTCATGCCGCTTGTTCCCTGAGTTTTTAACTTGGGCTTCAAAGGCATCGTGTTCGATCACACCATCGGATTGATCGATGGTAAATGGCGCATCTCCGTGCCTAAGTGACGTCGAAACCATTATGTGGTCGAGCAGCACTTTCACTTCACGACCGCCCTGCGTGGCGTCCCTGAATTCGGCCGTATAAGCCTTTGCTCGATCTGGATCGAGCCATTCCCGTGCCAGAGCGTGATGCATGAGCGCCTCCTCACGATGAAAGCCGCCTCGCAATTCATCAACGATGTTTGTCAGAAGGAACTTTTCTTCGAAGATATCGCGATTTGGCCCTTCGTTCAGGTCGCCGATCAGGATGCATCCAGCCGTCCGTCCACTCAAAATAGCATGTGTGAGATAGCGACGTATCGCGGCTAATTCGCCGGACAGTCGTTGCCTTGATTCAAGCGCGCTGACAATGGCATCTTCATCTCTGTTCTCCCATTGGTTCGCACTTCGGAGGTCGGAAATTTTCGACTTTGTATGGAAAATCATCAACTCGACTGTTTCGCCTGGCCTCGACGGTGAAGTAAGCGAAAGCACGACGGGTTTTCTCGGAATTTTCTTGGCTGATACCCGCTCGACCTCGGTCCAAGTGTAGTATTCGACATTGCGGGAAAGATACTCATAGATCTTGTGCGTTTCGGGGAGCTGTTTGACACCAATATCAATGCCCTTTCGAACCAGAGCATGGTTCGTTTGCGCTCCGCTTGGCATCGTGTAAATGTCGAATTCGTTGTCGAGGTACTTCCGAACAAAGGCTCTCATGCGGGCTTTGTTGCTAGGGCCCTCCTGAACCCCCAAAATGTCGGGACGAATGTCCTTAATAACTCCGGCGACCCGCTGACAGGTTTCTTCGATCGCATCCGCAGTTTTGAATTTTGCTGTGCCAGTTGGCGTTGTTTGAAAAAACTTGTTCATCCATTGGATGTTCCAAGTCGTCAACTTAATTGAGGGCATGGCTGCCTCCCCCTACAAATAAGAATAGGGTTACTTATAGTTGCAACTGAATCAACCCTTGGAGTTCTTGGCAGAGACCCGTTCGCCAAAAGAGCAATGTCACACAAGAAGTTTGAGCACTGCTCGATCCCAATTTACTGGCAGGCCACCGCAAACATGTGGCTCGCTAACACGGCTAATGTTGTACCTAATCCAGGGATGAACTCTTCAATGAGAAGTCTTGGGTCTGCTTGCGCAGGGTGCAACTCGTTAAGCTGGTTGGTTTTTCGCAAACCCACGCTCACTCCCAGGTCGCCGGGTTTGATAACGAATTCTTACCCGTCGAAACGACTGCGTGCACCGGTTCGGTAAACCCGCCGACTCCGGGAGCGTTAACCAGAGACAGACAATCAAGGGTAACGCTAGTCGAACTGTAATCCTGAACTGAAAATACTTGCACACTCCTGAAACTCTAGCGGGCGTCGAGGCGTATGTTTTCCTGCAAGGGCGAGAGATTTGCGGCTGCAACCAAAGCTTCGGGTAGCTGCCACAAAATGGAGACCAACTCCCGCCAACTTCACGAAAAGGAGAAGCCAAAATGGGAGATAAGTATTTAGCAGTCAGCGTTCGGACACAAGTGGCCCCCAGAGTAAGGTTCGACGTGTTAAAGAAAGGGCTTTTAGTAGTCGGTGCGTTAGGCGTTCTGCTTGGGTGTCAGGAGTCTCCTTCCAACACTCCGAGCGCAAAGGTAATCGCTGTAGGCGACTCGATGATGGCATGGAATGCGACTGTTGGCTCTTCAATCCCAGATGTGATCGAGGAGTCCATAGGATCTCCGGTGGTTGATCGCTCGGTCTCAGCCGCGTGGCTACAAACGCAGTTCGATGAAGACGGCTCGCCGAAGTCCGGGGTTCAGGCTCAGTTTGTCCAGGGCGGCTGGTCCTGGGCCGTCGTAAACGGCGGCGGAAATGATCTGATGCTAGGCTGTGGGTGTACGAGATGTGACGCGGTGATCGATAATTTAATTACGGAAGATGGTCAAAGAGGGCAGATTCCGCACTTTCTGCGTCAAATCCGTGAAACAGGTACTCGCGTGATCTATGTTGGGTATCTGCGCAGCCCCGGCCTGATCACACCGATTGAACATTGCAAAGCTGAAGGCGACGAATTGGAGGCCCGGATTGCCAAGCTGGCAGATTTGGACGAAGGCATTACCTTTGTCTCAAACCAGGACGTGGCTCAATCCGGAGATGCATCGTATTTTGCTTTCGACCGCATTCATCCATCACGCAAATCCAGCCGGATTATCGGCGAACGCATCGCGACGGTGATCAAGGCGCAGAGCTTCTAGCTCAGGCGTTTCCGACACAGTCTTTTGAGAAATCAGTGTCAGCAGGAATGTACACGAGAAATAGCGGAGGGTTGGTCCGGGAAAAGGTAGGATAGTACGTTAGCGAGAATTGCCAATCATGCAAAACGCGGCCAAGGTGCCGGAGGAGCCCTGAGCCGACATTGCCTCAGATTCTCGTATTTGCAGGCGCGGCATTGGAGCCCTGCCCAAATCTGATCTTGAGCTCGTCGTTTGATTTCTGCGGTCACAACTCTCTTTTCAGACATTCGCTGCGATTCAGTATTGTGCCGAAAATTCAAGCCTTGCGAGCTTTGCGAACACCGCGCCGTACTTGGTATCGTTCGTCTTCAAAGTATGGGGAAAGGCCCAAGTAGATTGCTTGAGTGGCTTCTGACAAACCTCGCAACTTGTTGGTGTAATCGTAGTCATCGTACTTCGAGTAGGGCTCACCAAGGTCCTTCCATGTGGACCCGAGTGTGATGTCAAAGAAAAGTTCGTTCCCAGTGAGGAGAACAATTGGGTTGGTGGGTTCATATGATTTGTTTGGACGTCGGGCCCACTGCGCTAATCTCTTTAGTCTTACTTTTTCGTTATCTGTGAAATGGTTGCGAAGCACAGAGCAAATGATGATCGAACCTGGAAACCGCCCGGCCACTCTCTTTAGCCGCGCAACATCATCATCTTGAATTAGATCGCCTTTTCCAAATGATTTGGTCTCTCCAATTAAAAGATCAGGTTCAAGTGTCTCACCGAAGTGCTCTCGGGATCTCCATGCAATGAAGTCGACCTCGCAAGGAGGAGCGCCGTCCATGAAGTCTAAGTCAACTCCTGGAGCGAATGACATTGAAGGGTGGCCCGATCTCAGATCATTCAACAAATTGTAAGTTAGTAGCGTCGCATATGATCCGCGCGCGTAGTCGGTAGTTGCGAACGGGCCCATCACTCGGTAACCAAAGTTCCGGTTCTTTGTTGCAAGTTCTCCCTGGGGAAAAGGATAGCTTTCTAAGCACCTTGAGCAACGTACATTGAAGTCGACGTCACCAAGGCTGTGCCAATTCTGCGCCGCACACGTTGGACAAGTCGATGAAAGACCAAGCGACAGGATATTTCGGTCGGTAAAGTGTTTCGTGGTGATTTTCGGCAGCGGGCAACGTTTCTCCCGACGCTTCATCAAGCCTACCCAGTCGTTTGACGACCTTGTTTTAGGGTCGAATTGCTCCTCTTGGATGCCATCCGCAGATTTCCTGAAGCGTTTTCCGCCCGCCATCCCATTCAAATACTCAAGTGTTTCTACGTCCTTGAGTAGGTAGATGCCCCACGTCCCGTCCAATTGCCTCAGCACTTGCTTCGCTATGCGACCGGGTTCTGATAATTCTGCCTTAAAGCCAAGTTTATTTAACCATTGAACGACAGCCTCCTCTGCCGTCGACAACTGCACAGTTTGATCCATGTCTTTGTAGTTTTGACTAAAGACCCATCCCTCCGTTCCAACGACAACATGGTCGCCCAAGAAGTCAATGCGGAGCCAATCCGACGTTGTCGAATTGAATGGTAAAACCGTTGCGAACTCGCTGTCACGGTACGAACTAAAGTCTACTGCATTCACCCATCTCGCGCTGAGTGCACTTCCATACTGTGAAGCAAAACTTGGAGACAAAGCGCTAAATTGAACTGTTGGTTTGTCTTCTCGATTGACCTTGAGTTGCTCTCGTTTTGTGGCGGCCGTCACTCGAAGAGGACGCTCAACTGACATTTTGGGGTGAGCTTCTCGACGCCAAACCTCGTTGTTCCGAAGCTTCAGTACAACTGAGCCCTTTGGAAGGTCATCAGGTAGGATCGAATGTACCTTCTTTGCCTCGGCCTCACTAATCGAACGAGCTACCTCAATCGTTGCGTTATGCATGATGCCATTTGGATTGCCCTGAAGAGGACGATACTCGTGCCGAATTATTCTTGCGAGATCTTCTGACAGATCATCCAACCAAAAGACGGGTACTGGAACAATCGGCCAAGGTTCCAAACGAGCGTTCCAAAGGTCGATTACATCGGTCGTCTTTGACGGGTCATACACGAAAATCTTCACATCGTGCTGCCAGTTTCGATCAGTCTCAAGTTTGAAACTGGTCAGCTCTAGCGGTGTAAATGCTCCCTCCATAAAAGCGCGCCGCCATGTATCTATTGAAAACTCTGAAAGCTCCGGCTGATACACATCTTGGTAGCCTTGACCAAAATACCTGCTATCTTGACGGTTCGGAAAACACCCAAACATGGCCTCTGACGCCAGTGTCTTTGGAGCAGGTTTTACGAGGAGCGCGTCTCTTCGATCCCTCAACTCAAACTTACGTTCTGTGGCATACTTTTCCCGAAAAACATCGATCATGCTTAGTCCACGGGTCAACACTGCATAGTCTCTGTGTGGCTCGGCTCGGAGCAAATCCTCCAATGAAATAATATGATCGCGAAAAACTCGTCCGCGGCTCTGTGATATACCTGCTCGACCAGCGTGGCCTTCTCGCGCTTCAACTAAGATGTCTGGCTCAAAGAACTTCAAATAGCCTTTAGTAACATCAAGCCCCTTCACCGGTCGTTTGACTGTTGACTGCCATTCATCAGGGGCATTTCGAAAGATGGGAATGATCGGATTGAACATGCCTCCCCACAAGCAGGAGCAGATTCGCATAAACTTTCGGATAGATGCTTTGTCGTTAGGGCTTACCAGTAGAGCTATGCGAGTAGGGCGAAGTCGGATTTCGGCTGACAGTTCACTCAAGAGGCAATACCTTTGTAAGAAATTGTACTGTCGAGCATTATGGCACCAGATTTCAACAAGGCCACTATAGAAGCACTCGGAAAACGCGCTGGCTATCTGTGCAGCAACCCAGACTGCAGAGTGCCCACTGTCGGCCCTAACTCTGATCCTTCTGGAACCACAATCATCGGCGAGGCCGCGCATATTGCTGGCGCGCGACCCTCTAGCGCCAGGTACCGTCGCGGTTCAAACGATGCATTACGCGCGGACATCACGAACGGAATCTGGCTGTGCCGCAACTGTCATAAAACGGTCGATAACGATGAAAAGGGGCACCCTGAAGACCTACTTCTGCACTGGCGAGAGCAACACGAGAGTTTTGTGTTGGGACGGCTTGGCAAACCAGGTGATGACGTACGCCGCCGCCTTTTGGACGAAGAACTTGCGCCCTTCCAGGACAAACCTCCATTGGTACGTCGGCTTTTGATCGATAAGCCGCTTGGATGGGAGTGGAGACTAACTGCGGAGTTGCTTCGGCACTACAACACTGAAGTTTTTGAGAAGCTGGACGACCTCAGTGGCGGTCACTATCTGCGCCAACTTTCTTTCCTTGATGAGGCATCAGCCATAGTTTGGATTGACCAGAAGATTAGCGAAATGCAGGAGATATTTGGTCCTGTCGACGGGTTATTGAAGAAACTCACCCAGAGCTGGGGGGCGCCCGGCGAACCCGCCGACATTCGCGCGATAGATCGATCTGTCGCTTTGATCCACGATTGGCTTGAGCATGTATTGCGGTTCGAGGAATCGATTAGATTCACTAAATTGCCGGAAAACTTTCATATACTTCATGGGCTACTGGAAGGCGTTGTAGGTTCTCAGGCAACGAAGCTAAAAGAGCTTCCCGCAGAGTTGGACGAGATGGTGGCAATGATTGGCACAGATCACGGTGGAACGTTAGAAAACCCGTTGATTATTAAAAAGACGATTGAGATTTTTCTTCCAGATAAATGGCCTGAAAAATTTAACCAGGAATATCAAAGAGTCACAGGGACATATCTTAACCTACAAGAGGCTGAAGCTAAGCGGATTGCCCGTCCGTTCGCATGGCTGTACTTTTTGATATTCTTTTTCGTTACGTTTTTTGTCATTTCTTCTATCCTTGGTGGCACTCAGTAAAGACTTTGCAAATCTGGTCCCAATAACTGCATCGTTCCACAAGTTTATGGTGCCTTGCTACAGCGGCTAAAGTCTACTCCCCGTCCTCCCGACGTATCGCTTCGCGTATACAGCAGGTTTTTCGCGTATGCAGCGAAAGTCCGGTTGGTGGCTTGAACCCCTGCGTTGTCCTTCAAAGTGTAGCCGCGGCGAATGCCCACTTTGCGTTGCCGATTCAACCGATGGACGCAACACACTCTTGGAACTTCTCTGCCGGTGAGAAGTAATTCAAGGTTTTTCTGGGCCGCTCGTTGAGTTCGCGAGCTATGGCATCGAGATGTTGTTGGGTGTGCACGGAGAGGTCAGTACCTTTCGGGAAGTACTGGCGCAGAAGCCGGTTGGTGTTCTCGTTGGTGCCACGTTGCCAGGGGCTGTGCGGGTCGCAGAAGTAGATGTCGATATCGGTGGCCAAGGTCAGGCTCTTGTGATCGGCCAGTTCCTTGCCGCGGTCCCAAGTCAGAGTCTGGCGAAGCTCTCTCGGCAGATGCTGGACCTGAGCGGTCAGCGCAGCCACGACAGTCTGCGTTTCTTTCCCACCCACCTTCGCGAGCATGACATAGCGCGTGCGCCGCTCTACCAGCGTCGCGATGAAGCTGTTCTTTGAGCCCGCTATGAGATCGCCTTCCCAATGGCCGGGGATCGCGCGGTCCTCGACCGCGGCCGGACGCTCCCGGATCGAGATCGCATCCTTGATTTGACCGAGCCCATCGCGCTTCAGGCTCGCATGCCGGGATCGGCGGATGGCACGTGTAGCGCGCAGATGTGCAAGCAATTCCTTCTTCAAAACACCACGGGCCTGGATGAACAGGCTTCTGTAAATCGTTTCGTGAGACACGCGCGCGCCTTCGTCGTTGGGATGCTCGCGCTTCAACCAACCTGCAATTTGCTGCGGTGACCATTTGCGTTCGAGCTTCTTTGCTATTGTGTGACAGAGCTGCGGTTGCCCCGCCAGCTTGCAGAGCTTTGGCCGCTTAGCCCGATCCCAGGCCGCCAGGTCTGCGCTGGCCGCACGATAGACGCGTCGCCCGCCATTACGACGCACCTCCCGGCTGATCGTTGATGGCGCTCGACGAAGCTGACGGGCAATGGAACGAAAAGATAGCCTGGCTTTCAGACCCCGAGAGATTTCTTCACGTTCAGCCAGCGACATCGCCAGTCGTGAACGCCGCCTTTTCGGCGGGCGGATACCACCTGTCCGTGCCAGCAGCGGATAGATCGACGAGGAGTTCCGATCAAACAGTCGACCAATCGAGCTCATCGACTCTCCGCGTTGCCAACGATCCCAGATCTCCGCCCTTTGCTGCTCTGTAAAATAAATTCGACGTCGATAGGCCATTCCAACACTCCATCTTTGCTCTCGAAGTGAAGTGTTACGTCGATCCATTGAGACCGCCGGACAGAACGGACTTTCGCTGCGGCCGCAATTTTCTGGGCAATGCAGGGGATAAAAAGGCCACACAGCTGCCGTTCGCTACATTTGCGGCATGGATCGCCCCAGACGGCAGCAATGCCAGGAATGCAGACACCGCAAACCCTGCGAAACGTTGGTACTAACACAAAATGGCAGTATGCTGACCATAACCGGTGCAATCCAAAAGGCAGTACAATTAAAGAAACCGAAGTATCTTCCTTACCTGCCCGGTACTTCCATCAGCGCTAATTTTGACCTCAGCTTCAAAAGTGCTTTCATCACTTAACTGGCTGAGGTCGCTGGTGCTTAGTGTTGAGTAGTGAAAAAACGCGTCCCTCTCATACCCTTCAATTGCGGCGAATCCATAACCGCGCTCAGGGATGATTTTGACCACTTCGCAGCGAAACACCCTAACGACATCAGGGTCAGTATTAACCTTGTGAATTTTGGAGATAGCGAGCCCTTTTGGCTGCCTTTCTACATCGCAGATAATATCATCACCATCTGAAATAGATGCAAACCCTGAGGCTTCTAAAACTTCTGCATGAAGAAAAACCTGCCCACTTACGCCGGAAACGTCGACGAATCCGTATCCCTTTCTTTCATCAAACCAATCCACCAATCCCGTCAGGTTTTTCCATGAAGGTTTTGCAAATCCTCCATTCCGCCGACCTTCCACCAAAGTCAGCAACCGAGCCGTTACTTCAGCTTGGCGAGAAAACTTAGGTTCATCGGGAATATTACCGACAAAAACACTGTCCTCGCGAATAATGTAATCGATGAAGGCCCTACGAATTTTCTTAAATCTCTCGAAGATACTGGCGCTACTCAGGTAAATTGCCGATATTTCGTCTGCGACTGACTGATCAACGATAGCGGTTGTTAGCGCCATCTGCTCCACAAATACAACACTGGTAAGTGCTAAATTCAGGTGCGCTTTGCCCGCGTGGGTAATCGCAATACTCAATCCGCCTTCCAGCTCTGATACAGACATATCAAATGGCTCTGCAAGCTTGGCATCAAGGAGTAACTTCAGACAAACATTTACTGAACTCTCTGCCACGCCAAGAACATCAAAGTAGTCAACAATGGACTGCAAACTTAAGTGTTTGTCATCAATGCTTCTGCCGACTTCGGAAGTCGCTTCAAGCAAAGCTAGTATTCTCAGAGCTAGCAAGGGTGATTGACGAAACTTGGAGTCCACCTGGAAGACTGGAAGGATGCTGTGCTCATCTTTCGGCCTAAAGAGTTGATAGTCCCCTTTCATCAGAGCCACCAAGAACCGGTTGTAGTCGGCGGATATCGGTTGTCCGGAAACGTAGGAATAGACCAGTTCATCGATATCAAACACTGCGGACGTCATCACGCGACGAGCGAGCTCTAGCGTCCGGCGGATATTATAGTTTGACAACTCGCCTAGGGTTTTGGCGGTGTTTTCTTGACCAATGAAGACAGCCTCTAGGGCACTCGCGAATCCATCAAGGTCTTCGATCGAGACCCGGATGCCCTTGGACAGAAGATAGTCTCCTTGAGTTCCGTGGGAGGGCTGATCTTTCAATTGACGGCGAAGGTATTCGATTCGTTTAGCCAGGATGTCTCTGGGTGAAGGAGTGGGTAAAAAAAACGACTTAGATTTGTAAATTCCGAAGATGTCAGACTTGCTGAAGTTCCAAGCCGTTTTATCAGTGATCGGGAAAATAACCAAAGCATGTTCGACGTGGCGCCTCAGTGCTTGGGTCAATTGAAAAATTGAGGTTTTTTGTTCTGGGCTGAACTCATCCAGATTATCAATGATTAACACTGGGAGCTTTCCGCGATTTTTGGCTACATCGGCCAAAAGCCTTTTTAGGTAACCCTCTCTGTCTTTTTCGACCATTTCATCGAGAAATTTCCCAAACTCAACTTGGAACGCACCCTTGTCTGATCTGTAGAGAGCGGCACCTGTTCCGTCTCTTCTGCGCGCGTACTCTCTGTAATACATACCTTTTAGATCGTCATAGTCAGGGTGACCGTTCTCATATAGCTTTTGCTCTAGCGCCTCTATGAGAGCCTCAATGAGCCAGCTTGTTATCCCTGAGTCCGCACCACCCGCGTCAAGGAAACTTATGCGAACATCAACACAGTTGTCCCTAACGGTCCTGTCTAGCGTTTTACGAAAGAACCGATCAATGAACGTGGTTTTCCCAGATCCGGTCGGCCCGACGATAAAAACGGTTTGCCCTTCATCAATCGCAATAGCTGCCTTAACAAGTTTGGTAAGCCTTTCATCAACCGTTCCACTCTCGGCCTGAATGTTACCTAGTATCCGCGCGGTAATTTTCTCCAAGGAAAAATCCGCAATTCGACTCTCACGCGTTTCTACAAAACACTCAATTAAGAGGTCTGGATCATCGTCACCCCGCATCTTCCCGAAGAACTTGTCAAACACCCTATCCAAGTCAAAAGCCAGGTCTGACTTTCGTGCTAGATTTACTTCACTGTCCTCGAACGGAGCGAGCAGTTCCTGCTCTAGGAGAACCCGTGGGTTATGGATTTCATCGAAGCATTGTTTGTAAGTTCTTGAAGTAACATGTGGCTTGGAAAGTAAGTCAAAGAAAAGACTAAACGAATTTTGTACAGCTTTGAGCGATGGGAATACAAATGCTTCAGCGTCTAGATAATTTTTTCCTGGGACCGTTGTTTTAAAAATTATCCAAGCGTTTCCATCAGTTAAGACGGCGAACGGCAAGCCTTTATCGTCTGCATAACTTCTTGACTGCGTAATTTCAGCCCGAACTTTCTTAAACGCTGACCCTGAGAGTTTTAGCGATCGCTGCCGATCTACTTGCGTGAGTTCCAAGTCCAGTAGGTTTAGCTTCTTGGCCTCTATGACAAACTCAGGACAATCTGGGCGGCCAACAATATAGTCGGAATACCCGCTAGGATGATGTCTTTCTAGATTCAAGTCTGCGGGCGCCCAGCAGAGTACTTCAAAAAGAACCTCGTTGATTAGTTTTACCTTGGCATCTTCTTCAGACAGGATCTGATCTTTGGATTCTTGAAAAAACGCGGCGACTTCGTCCAGTTTTTTCTCGGAAATATCGAGCTGTTCCATGAAATTTCTTCTTACATTCTCAATGCTCGCACAAAGTGGAAATTGTGCACGGCGATACTGCATTCAATGCTTATGGCCTTTTCCTTTCTATGGGAAGTCGATGTCTATCTAGGAGCAGGGCTTCTGCGCAAGAAAACTGCAGCTCTACGCCACGTCGGTCGTGTCTAATACGTTTCGAGCGGGATTGGTTGCCCGCCTCTAACCACTTTCATGATAAGCTCGCAGAGGTCCTTTTCGTCACACGCCTTCCGCTTGACTCCGCCGAATTGAATGTCCGGACTGCGCCGGTTGCGACATGCTGCACGAGCGAAGCCTCAAATTATTGCGAAGGTCTGGTAAGGGCTCAAACCACACATTGCCTCCCAGCCTTTCCTGTATCAGTGTTGGCAGAAGAGACTTCCAAGAAAGGTGCCAAGGTCCGCTGTGCGGACAAAGCTGCCATTTGAGACAGCGGTCATACCTTAGATTTGCGACTGGTCAATCGAAGGTCGAAGTTCGTCGTCGCCATCGCATGCGTAAGACAGCTCAGAGCCATCTGAGAGTTGCATCACCAGTATTTCGCCATGGCGAGAAGGTTCGATGCTTGCTCTCACAACACTTTGCGTACGGATGCCATCATCAAGAAACTGCGGCAATATCAGCGTCCGCCCATACTCTGCCATGTCCACTGGATGAGGTTTTCCGGTCGCAACTTCAATGCTGCAACCTGCTGGACCAATAGAGATTTCGACTGCGTCTTCTTCTGCATCGGGCACCACCCAAACTCTAACGGGAAACTCCGAAATCATTTTGCTTCCGGACGGATGCTCATGTTTCTCGACATAATAATCTGAGAGCTTGCTGCCAACTAATTCGTTAACTGAAGGAGCCATACTCATCTCTTCTGGTATCTCGCCACTATACAACTCTAACTCACCAAACGACACCGGCACAATCTTCTCACTCTCGGAGCGCCTTGGTTGGATGCATTCAAGTCGAGGTAGCTTTGGGCTCAAACCAGACATGTACTGGTTTCCCTTCGTCTCGCGTTCACGTAAGAAAAAAGGCCCACCGAAGCGGGCCAGTATCTCTCGCCATGAGAGGAAATTCAAAGAGGTTCGTTAACGCTATCGGTTGCGCGCCCGATCCACAACGCCATCAGGAGTGATCGCCGTAATGCGGTTCTCAGAGCGGCGGGTCATCTCAATCCCGTCACCGGTCATTGTGGACTCGGCGTACTCAGTCCATTTGAAGATGCTGCCATCCGCTTCGACATGGGTTTCATCTTCAGCGGCACGGCGTTTTATGGAACCATCGTGGTGGATTTCGATAACGGTGTTGTCGGCCATCCGGACGGTGATGGAATGATCACCGACGGCGACGCCTTGCCACCAGATTGCAGCATCACGGCGCACAACGATCCGATTGGGATGCAGCTTGATTTGTACGTCCTGCGTGTCTTCTGGGTCGGCTGCTTTCACAATCACCAGAGCCTCTTGATCGGCAGGTTCACCATGGATCGACGCGCTTCCGTTCTTTGGTGACCAAAACTTCGGTTCGTTGCGCAGGCGTTTGTTCTGGTCCTTGTGGAACGCAATATACATCTGCGCGGACTTCCAGACGCGGCGAATGGCGCTCTCTGGTGCTGTTGGGGTGGTGGCTTTGGTCATTCTTCCAGTCCCTCAATCGGATGGGTGATCCCAAGGATTCAAAACATTGACGCCTAAGAACTGAAACGGCTTCACGTCCCTGGTTGCGACTGAAAAACCGTGTGTCTTTGCAATTGCCGCAATCTGCGCGTCTGCCAACTTTACGTCATAGGCTTTCGCTTCGGCTTGCATGGTTGCAAGGGCCTCCGCAGCCGCACGGTCAAATGGCAAAATCCGGTTGCCGCACAGACGGCCAAGCGTAAAGTCGAACCCCTTCCAAAGCGCAGCTTTCCGTTTGCCGTCAGGCAACAATTCGATCCCGTAACGAACCTCAAAGATGGTGATCGTCGTGGTATAAAACTGCGCGCTATGCAGCGCATTCAACCACCCAATCACCGCCTTGGAAGGGCTTTCCTTCATAGGGTCGGACAGTACATTTGTGTCTAGAATAATCACCCGAAGTCCGCCGGTTCTGCTTTGTCGTCACTACGTTCAATATCGGGCAAGAACGCATTAAGACCCTGCACATATTCAACAATCACGTCGCCAACCTTCTCGGCTGGCCGCGACGCCTCATCGAGAAGTTGCCGAGCGGCTTCCTCGGTGCTGATGCCACGTTCTGCCGCGACAAACCGAACGCGACTGTGAACGTCATCAGATAGATTTCTGACCGTCAGATTTGCCATTTCATCCTCCATGTTTGATAGTGATAGCATGCCGTTGATATGATAGCAGTGCAAGCAAATATCAAGTATGCTATCACTCCTTCATTACGTTTCAGTAATCACCATGCGGGATTACGTCATGATTAAATCCCTGCTGGGGACAGGGCGCATTGCGCCCTACCCCGCTGGTTTCAGAAGCACTCGGGAACCCAAGCGTCGATGCGGGCTTTCTGTTCGGGGGTGACGCGCAAAGCCTTTTGATGCTCTGGATCGTTGAACAGCTTGTGCATCGCTTCGTTCTTCTCGCCCTTCTTGGACTTGCTGAACGCGCGGTAGTCGTCGGTATCCATGTGCAAATCCAGAAGGTCTTTGTACAGTTCATCCAACTGCACACCCTTGAGCCGCTTGAAGCAGTTCGCAGCCGAAGGCGTCCAGATTGACCGGATGTCTGCGCCAACATCAGCCGCGATTTCGGCCATGAACTCAGTCTTCTGGGTCTTGAAACGACGGGCAAGATACGCCGTGATCTCTCCGTTGCGGGTTTTCTTGCCCAGATCGCGTAAGGCCTTGAACGCTTCAACGCTGCCTTTCCCGGCCATTTCCTGAAACTGGTTGTAGGCTTCCTCTGCCGCCTCATCCCGCTCACCGCCAAGACGCGGATCAAGATCAAACTGGTCGTCAATCTCGGGCGTGTTGTTCTCTGCTCCGCCGTATCCGAACCCGAAAATGCTGCCATAGTGACCGGATGCCGGTGTCGCATAGAAGGCAAACAGGCTCAGAACGTAATCAGGCTTGTCGAGCATAGCCGTTTGAACAGCGGCCAGCCGGATCGCAACCATGTCGTCAATGAACTTCTGCGAGAACGCTGGTTTTGCAGCGTCCGACGCTTTGGACTTGGTGGCTTTTGCAGGGGCTTCGATGAACCCCTGTTCGATGGCCGCTGCCTGATCCTCTGGTTTGATAAGACCATGATACCGGCAAGTTCTTTCTGCTCGGCCTGATAATCACCATCCAGAACCTTTTGCAGAGCGTCCAGTTCAGCTTGTCCAGCTTCGTCCAGCGCGTCGTTGTCCTCAAGCTCGGCCAGCTCATCAAAGCGCTCAACTTGTTCTTCGGTCAAAACACCCTCAATCGCTGATGTTTGCGCAACCCCATGTTCGTCCCGAACCTCAAAGAACCATGGATTGCTGTCGTCGGTGGTCATGGCCCATGCCCAGCCATCGGCTTCACGCAACTTCTCTGCTTCTTCGGCCAATTTCTCAGTGAATAGGCGCTCCAACAATTCAGGATCGTTGAACAGGGTTTCGTTCTGGAACAAGTCAGTGGTGACGGTTCCACCAGCTTCTTCAAAGGCATCCTGACCAACAAACTTTGCTTTGCGGTCTGTACTGCGCACGGTATCCGGCGTCAGGGCTTGGCGCACGTAGTATTCATTGTACAAGTGCCCGGTTTTCACGCCTTCCAATGCTTCAAGGATTTTGGTCTCGTCGTCACAGATGGTCATAGCCTTGGCGATACCTTGGCTGATTTCCCCGGCTTTCACAGCGTCCAAGACAGCATCGGGCAGATCAGCCAGAGCGAGGCGGCGACGCACATGCGCTTCGGTCACACCGAATGCGTTGCTGATCTTGCCGACAGACAGGGACTTCGCTGCCATCTTGCCATAGGCACGAACCTCATCGATCGGGTCGAGTTCTTCACGGGCAGTGTTCTCAGCATTGGCCCATTGCTCGGCCACAAAGGGGTTATCTGTGACTTTAACTGGCACCTGCGCCAGATCGGGGCGTTCTGTCACTGCGATATTAAGGGCGCGGAAACGGCGACCACCGGCGACGATGCCCACTTTACCGTCCTTATCGCGCAAACCACTCAAGTTCTGGATCAGGCCGCACGTGGCGAGGCTTTCGGCCAGCAGGGCAATGCCTTCGTCAGCCACTTCGTGGCGGGGGTTGATATCAGAAAGGTACAGGTTGGAAAGCTCAACGGTTTCGATGGTTTCCGGTGCGGTGAATGTTTCAATTTTGCTCATCTTCATTTCCTTTTCATGGCGATGCGGTCACCGATGTCTCTCGGCTATCCGCTAATGGGCGCGGCCTTCTGATCTGCTAGCTGAAAGACCCCGCGTCTTTCGGCTGGCAGAACAGGAAGGGCGAAGCCCGGCCTGTGGCCTGAGGCGGAACTGTCATGGGGTCGGAGCGGCGAAAAAATGGGAGGGACCCGCGCGCTTGCGGGTGGGAGGAACCGGGTTTTTCGACGTGGAGACGACGCGCGCAGCGCGGCGCTTGCCCCTTGACCGGGCCGACGCAGGATGCGGGCGGATTAGAGCGTATTCGGATCGACTTTCGTTGGTTATCGGACTCCGCGTTCGAGCCAGAGGCGAGAGGCAGCGGAGTTTGATACAATAGAACCGAATGCGATCGGGATGGTGTGACCGGCTTGCCGGTCGCAACAGCCCCACTAATGGAAAATGTCAGTGCTGGGGTGAGCGCGCTTTAGCGCGTCGAGTTCCCTGCCCTGTCCAATACTCAATGTGAGCCGCGCGCCCCGCGCGGATCCCCAAAGCCTAATGGACAAGCGGGCGTTACCCGCAGGGCCGAAACAAACATGTGCAGGCGACTTGCGCCCGCGATGACAGGTGGCTCGGATGAGACAGATTTCATCGCTCTCGGGGCGCAGGGAGAATGTACTTGGTTGGTTCGGGGCGTAAGCCGGTGCAGCCGGCTGAAGCCTAGCACGCGGTCCTGGGCCGAATGGCTCAGGATTTGCCCTACACGAGCAACGGTTGAGAAAGGAGTGGAGATTACGACCGCTGCAGCTCAACCCGATATGCCTTGAGGAAGCGAACAGTCGGGCCAGGGGGAGCGGAGAGAGTTCGCGGAAAAGACTACGGCCAATCTCAATCAGCCCGATTGCTCCCTGGCGCAGTGCGTGACGGATGTGTCGGCCGCCTTGGCGGCCCCAAGCGGAGCGACCAGTCGTGCAGGCGTGTGGGGTGCAAGCCCCAGGCGCCAAGGGACAACAACGGCATCCCCACCCGCCTAGCGTTTAACGAACAAGGTCCGGAACGCGGGACGAAGCGGGCCTTCGAGGCAATCTCACGAACGTCCACTTTTCGCGACCGTCAATAAATCCAAAGCACTCTACACAAGCGTCAGGGCGAGAACCATTTCGAGTGTAGTTCTCTGTTCGGTTCCCATATTCCCGTGAAAGATTCTGCGAGATACGGAAGACACCGCTGCATCAAGCAGGGTACTGACGCAGAAACTCTTGTTCGAACACCTCCGTGCCCCATTGGTTGCCTGGTGTTTCATGAACGAGTGCGAAGCCATGTTTGTCATAAAGATGACGTGCCGCATCGAGGCCCCTGAAGGTCCACAAGCGTGTGTGATCGAAACCTGCGCCATCCACGAAGGCTGCTGCCTTGCTGAGCAACAGGTTCCCGATGCCGAGACCCTGCGCGCTTGGGCTAACGATAAACCAGCGCAGATGCGCAGCACCGTCCCCAAGGTTCTCGCCATCGATAGAGACGGAACCCATCAGTTCATCCCCCAAGTATGCAGAGATGGTGGTGTTGTGAGGGTTGTTGATCCGCCCCATGAACTCGGACATTTCGGTCGCAACCTTGCGCTCAAATACCGCGCCGAAGTCGTAGTGTTGGGAATAGAAAGTGGTATGAAGATGAGCGACCGAGGCAATGACCCCGGTGCAGTATCCTTCACGCACGTCAATTGGAGGCGCAACGGCCTTTGCTTGCTGATCGCGCGCTCCCAGAGACAGTGCGAAGAGTTTGAGGCCAGTTTCAATCTGAGCGACGGCCCTAGGCGACAGACTGTCGAGCGCAGACTTTATCTGCTGCCGCCCAAAGTCTTCAACCTCGTGCAGCAGAGTGTAGCCGTCTTCAGTCAATGATAGAGTCCGCGAACGCAGGTCACTCGGGTCAGGCTGTGCGGCGATCAAACCGTCCTTTTCCAGCTTTTTGACAAGGCGACTAACGCTGGATTTTTCCAGATGCAGGAGTGTGCCAAGGTCGGTGGCCGTGTTAACAGTGCCATACCCCAGTTCAATGATCGTATGAACCGCCGAGGGCGAAAGATCGGTACCCGCAAGACCCTTCTGCGTAAAGCCAAGTTCACGCACGATGTGCCGGGCTGCGGTACGCATGGTGTCGATGCGGGGAGTCGTAAGTGCTTGGGTCATAGTTGTATAGTACAACTATCTAAGCTGTGATGTCCATCGATTGCAGACATTCGTGTCGTCGCAGCAATTCGGGACTATGGGAACCGAACAGAGAAATGCAGTCGAAATGGCAGGTAGGGGCGAAGCTTGCGACAAAGCCCCCTTTGGCCGTTCCAAATGTTTGCGACACAGTCATCAACAGTATGCGTATACAAACCCCCTTCTCTCTTTACGCTCAAAAACCAGCATTTTTGAGCGTTACCTTTGTCACATGTTCAAATCAGTATTACCTCCGATAAGTATCCCTTATCAGGTGTTATTGATTTCAGCGGCATATCCCGTCAGAATGGCCCCCATGACAGCCCCTGCGCCCTATCTGCCCAGCCCCTCCCCTGCCCTTTCCGACACTGATCAGGAAGCACTCACCGATCTTTATATCCGCGGCACCCCGGCCAACACCCTGCGCGCCTATGAACGTGACTTGCTCTACATCACCGCCTGGAAAATAGCGCGCTTCGGCGCGGCGCTGGACTGGCCCGAAAGTGAAGCAACGGCACTGGCCTTCCTTCTCGACCATGCCCGTGATCTCAGCGATGAACCTGGGGAGGATATTGCGCGTCAAACCGCGGAGGCACTGATCGCGCAGGGGCTGCGCAAGTCCCTCACCTGCCCTGCCCCGTCAACCCTAGACCGGCGCATCGCGTCGTGGCTGGCCTTTCACCGGATGAAAAACCTCCCTTCCCCATTTGACTCGCCGCAAGTGAAACAGGCCCGCGCCAAAGCCCGTCGCGCCGCTGCTCGGCCCCCTGCCCCGAAATCCGCCCATCCGATCACCCGCGACGTGCTGGAACAGCTGCTGGCCACCTGCCGGGGCAGTCGCCGGGATTGCCGCGACCGGGCGATCTTAATGTTGGGCTGGGCCAGCGGTGGACGGCGACGGTCCGAGATCACCGGGCTCATGCGCGAGGACGTGTCGCTGAAAGAGTTCGACACATCCGGCGTCGTCTGGCTGTCCCTGCTGGAGACCAAGACCACCGCCAAGGGGGAAACGCCGCGACTGGTGCTGAAAGCTCGCGCCGCGCAGGCGCTGGTGCATTGGATCGAGGTGGGGCAGGTTAGTGATGGTCCGCTGTTCCGGCCGATCTCGAAGGCGGATCGGGTGCTGAAACGTCGCCTCTCCCCGGATGCGATTGCGCAGATCGTCAGACGTCGGCTGAAACTGGCCGGGTTGCCCGAAGATTTTGCCTCACCCCACGGGCTGCGCTCAGGCTTTCTGACCCAGGCCGCGCTCGACGGCGCTCCGATTCAGGCCGCCATGCGCCTGTCGCTGCACCGCTCGCTGGCACAGGCGCAACGCTACTATGATGACGTCGATATCGCGGATAACCCGGCGGCGGATATGTTGGGGTGAGCTGGCGCTAAACGAAGAAGGCGGTAACCCGCGGGTTACTCCTCGTTCAAAACAGCTTCGAAAGCTTCAACCGCTCTCTGGAGCTTTGACCGCTCAATCGAACTAAAGTCTTGACCAGACAATATCCTGCACTCTCCTTTTCGCGCAGTGATTTTTGAAGCGCCCACGTGGAACTCATACTTCACGCTCTCGACTTTCTCACGCCGCTCGCCACTACGCGGTTCAGCACCAGTATCTGCCAAGAAAGCATCCAGCGCCTCGTTTTGCTCTCCGGCTGTGGATGCGCGCACTAACAAATCTCTTAATCCAGCAGCCGAACCCGATGACGCTCGAAGTTTACGCGCAACCTCAACACCAAGGTTTCTGGAGACACTCTTTGGAAACGGCAACGCACCCTCAAGTTCATTGAGCAGGTAAACAAAGCTGCGAATGTAAGAGCGCTTCATCTTGTGCAGGGATGAGTACAGCCTTCCGACCAGCGCTTCTGCATCCCCTGCCCCCAATTCTGAATCTTTGGAAGCAAGAATTGCCACTTGCGCCATCTCAGCAAAAGTCAAGTCCTCCCGAACAACGTTCTCTTCAACCATGTCAATATAGAGGTCGATGCGATCACTCTGGGTTTTGGCAACTCGCGCCGTAACACTGGAAAAGCGTTCATCACCTGTCTCCTCGTAAAGCTGCTTGAGAGCAGTTACTCGTCTCCAACCTTTTTTGAGCTGGAAGCGTCCATCTGAATCCTTATAAAGCTCAATGGGCTCCTTCTGGCCGCGTTCCTGAATTGAAGCCTTGAGTTCATCCATCTCGTCGGAACTTGCGACAGCCGAAAGATCCAAGCGATCTCGTGGCAAATCTGTCGTAAGAATTTCATTGATGCCGACCGCAACCAAGACCCGCCCCTCATCACGAGCTTTACGATACTCCTTAGCATCGGAGGCATTTTGCCGTCGCTGTTCGACACGGTTCTCAGTGCTTTCGTTTAAGCTGTTTGCTGTCTCGCGTACCGCAGCCCCCATCGGACCCACTTCGCGGCGACGTGTTTTCTTGAGGTCATCTTCATCAATCGGAGTGAAGCCAAATTTGTTACCGCTCATTCTACCCGCTCCTCAATTTTAGTACGCGCCTCCCAAGCCCTCAGGACGACATCCTTGAATTCGCTGTATGCATTATCAAAAGACTGACGCGCTCGTTTCCATGTGTCCCGAGTCATCTGTCTGTAGTCCTGCTCGTAAACAGACATCTGGAACCTACCAGATTGCTCGACCGCACGTGTCATTTCGATGGGATTTTGACAGACATCAGCGCCGAAGACATTTTTGAAAGCATCCATCATCGCGACGTGCAAAGAGTTGCTAGCCTCGAAGCGAGTCATGAGAACACGTATGTCATCGAACCTTTTAGGAAGCGTGATACCGGCATCCTGTGCAATACGTTCGAACCCGCTGGTTATGTCTTCCAAGGCATCGCCAAGCTGACCAAGATAACTCGTTGTGCTGTCATACTCCCAATAACCAGGACCAGACGGAATATAGAGGATGTCAGCAGCAAAGGCCGCGTTCAAAGATTGGTATCCAATTGCCGGCGGGCAATCGAAAACAATCAAATCATATTGGTCGTCAGGCAACTCATCGAGATATCTTGCTACGCATCCAAAAAAACTCCATGCCTTATGAATGGACCTGTACTGAGCGGACGCAAATTCAACGAAGGCCGCGTTCGCACAGCTCGGGATGATGTCGATCGTCGACCATGAAGTTCTTTGAATGAAGTCTTGTACACGTTGCGCGCCAATCGACTGAACATCTTCAGGCAACTCGTCGGCAGTAGGGTAGGGGCAATCTGCGGGATCATCATATTCGTCCGCGATCCGGTTCGCCTCGCGGCAGAGATCGCGGCACATAATGCCCCAGACAGTATTCCACTCTCTAACTTCAGCCAGACCCATTGAATGCGTGAGTGTCGCCTGGGGGTCGAAATCCACCACCAGAACACGGTAACCATCAAGCGCGGCCGCATTCGCCAAGTGCTGGGCAACGACAGTTTTACCGACACCACCCTTAAAGTTCGAAACCGCTACTCTCATAGCCCGGCCTGCCGGCCTTTGGGGCAGAAGGCTTTTACCTCTAAATCTTAGGCGCCGTCTCAACTCATTTATCTCAGCCAGAGAAAACCATCTTTGCCGTCCATCATCTTCAGTCGCACCTTGCGGAAGAGACGGGTCTTCGGCCAACTTCTTTCTCAAGGTGTCCGCCGGGACATCAAACATGAACTGGCTAATTTCCCAGATTGAGAATGGTCGAAGCACTTTCTCGTCAGCGGGCGAGAAAGTAGCGCGGCGGACAGCAGCCTGTTGAGCCAGGCTTCGTTCGTTCATAGCTTGAAGGTCGGTGTGGTCACGCATGGTACTGCTCTTGTTATATCACGAATGTCTTCTAATAACGCGATTTTGGAAAACTGCAAAACGTAAAGAATGGGATTTCGGCTTTTTCGCCTCAGACTCGGTAAAAACGGGAGGTTTTTCGAAAGCGCAACTGTGTTTTGGTGACAGGCTGCGATCGATTACCAGATATATGGTGACACTCGACCCCCAATAAGGTGACAGTACAGTGTCACCCATTACCTATTAACCGAATTTTCTTTTGATTTTGAAGAAAGAGGTAGTCATCCTGTTTTTCAAAGCCCGTTGACAAACTACGGGATTTCATCACACTGAACCCAATTGATGGAATCGGTCAGCGAAACCGATCCGCTCGAGGCACAGTGGCAGTATCAAAATGGAAATAAAGCGATTTACAGGATATCAGGCCGGCTCTCAGAAGTACGATCTTTTGACTGCAATCTCTGTTGCGGGATTAAATGGCACACCCGGTTTTCAATGTTCAATGATGCGGCTCATTGCGTTGATAACGGCCCGATACAACTGGCGCACTGATGAGCTGACAGTCGGGCAAAAAGAAATGGCGCGCCTCTGGTCCGTCGACGAACGAACCGTCAAGCGAGAAATTAAGCGATTGACGGATTCTAATATACTTCTCCAGCTTAGGCCCGGGGTTAGGGGCCGCGTTGCAGCGTATCGACTCAACTACGCGGAAATTTACCGTCTGAGCGAACCGGTTTGGCAAAATGTTGGTTCTGATTTTGTATCGCGCATGGAGACACAAACCCCAAAACCAACCGAAAAGGTTGTTCATGTTCAGTTTGGCCAAGAAAGACCAGTAGCTGTTGAACATGAGGGACAAGACCTTCAGGATCCGTGGGGCAGGGCGCTTCGGCGCCTATCAGAATCTGAAGCATTGTTGTTTGAAAGTTGGTATCGCGAACTCAAATTTGTTGAAACGCAAGATCAAACGATCACCTTGCGCGCACCCAGCAAGTTCATCGCGCAATATATTCAGTCTCACCATTTGAAGCCCTTACTTGGAGCGATCCAGCTTGAGTTTGGAGGAATTCAAAAGGTTTGTTTAGTCGATTAGCAATCCAGTTTTTGAAGTCCGAGCGCTGTCCATTGAGACCCGAAATAGGCTGATGTCAGCCGTTGAAGCCCGTCTCGAACATGCCAATCGTTTTCAAAATTTCATCGAACGAAGGGGTATCCCCAATGATCATCTCCTGCATCACGGCATAGTCCCGGCGCAGCGCAGCTTCCAGTTCAGGATTCGGTAACAGTCTTAAAGATCCGGGCCTCAACTACCTTTTGGGTCAGACCGGATGTCGCCCCTTTGTACCAGAGGTACCTGCCGCGCGCGGCTGAAAAAAGGGGCCTCGCCGGTCTCGTTTTTCAGCCGTAACGCGTCCGCATTCATCCAGCCCAACATTAGGACATCGCCCGTTTGCGCATCGGTGGTGATGCAGGGCAAGAGCCCATCGGAGCCGAATTTTGGCGCAAGGTCAGTACCTTCCTCAACCTGCTCGACCGAATTGCGCGTGTGAAATTCAAGTTGGATCATCATCATCTCTTGTGACATGTTATACCATAACATAGAAACTCTTCGCGCAGGACAGCAGCAATGAAAAGGGGGCGACATGACGATGGATTTGGAAGACACCCGGGTTCCGGTAACTCTGCTCACCGGTTTTCTTGGTGCCGGTAAAACCACGCTTTTGAACCACCTGATCCGCGATCAGGAAGCGGGGCGTATTGCTGTGATCATGAACGAGTTCGGTGACGCCGGGCTGGACCATGATTTGATCGAGGAAGCGACCGAAGAGACCATTCTGATGCAATCGGGGTGCCTCTGCTGTTCGATCCGCGGCGATCTTCTGAAAACGCTGGGTAAGCTTATCGCGCGGCGAGATCATGGCGATTTGACCTTTGACCGTGTGATTATCGAGACAACAGGGATCGCGGATCCTGGCCCAATCCTGCACAGTCTGGTCGTAGACAACATTGTCGCGCCTCGATTCCGAATGGATGGCGTCGTCACTCTCGCTGACGCTGCAACCGGGTCAAAAACACTTGAGAATCAGACTGAAGCGGTCAATCAGATCGCAATGGCTGATCTTGTGGTCATGAGCAAGACGGATTTGGTTACACCGAAGGAGCTTGCTCGGTTCGAAGCACAATTGGCGGACATCAATGGCTCGGCGCGGCGGATTCAAGCCGAACACGGGTGCGTTCCAGCCGGAGTTCTGTTCGGTTTGTCAGCAATGCGCCCAAGCGCTTCGTCCGGTGATATCTCGGACTGGCTCGGTCTGAGCATGCCGAAACCCGATCCTTTGGCTGGCATCTCTGGTTTTGGATCCGGACCAAGCAAACCCTCTGCCTTGCCCTCGACGCAAACTGCGCCACACGCGCAGCATGATCACCGGATCAATTCGGCCTCAATCGAGGTTGAAGACCCAATACCGGCCAATGTCTTCGATTTCTGGCTCGACACGCTGATCGCGCTCAAAGGCCCCAATATTCTGCGCATGAAAGGCATCGTTCATGTCGAAGACATGGACTGGCCATTTGTCTTTCACGGGGTCCAGCACATCTTCGACGCGCCGGTGCCGCTGAAATCTTGGTCTGGAAAAGACACCACCAGCCGGGTCGTGGTCATCGCGCGCGATACCGACAAGAGCGACTTGGAGGCCAGCTTGGCAACCCTGCAAATCGGGCCACAGGAAGATGCTCGGGGAGCCAAAGGCATGATGGCCCACACAACCGAGATGCCTTTTTAGCCATGCCGTGGCCATTTTATTCAAAGGCTCGTCAGTTCAAGCCACGTGTCGCGCCAGACACCTGGATACAAGTTGCGATCGCATTCTGCGAAAAGTTCGGGCAGGTGCGCGCATGAGGGCGTTTGTGGTTTGGCTGCTGATCCTGCCCATTCGGGCCTATCGGCTGCTGCTATCGCCTTGGCTGGGGCACTCCTGCCGATATGAGCCAAGCTGCTCTGCCTATGCCATCGAGGCATTGGAAATCCACGGACCACTGCCTGGCCTCTGGCTAACGATCCACCGTCTTGTGCGCTGTAACCCCTGGGGTGGTTGCGGTTGCGACCCGGTGCCCCTTGCCGCCGAAGGTAAGCCACCGGCACGTCTGCAGAGAAAGGCATGAGTGATGTCAGCCAATACCCACCCCGAGCAGCGTATCGAACACAATAATGGAGAACAAAGTTGATCACATCAGACGACCTCGCCGCCGCGCGGGCTGCTTGGGGCAACGGGAAAATTGCCATCTCAAGAGCGTTTGAGGAAGGTGGTATCGAGGCTGCCCGTCAGACCGCCTCGGCGCATCTGGATGCGGTTTATGGCTACAATCTGGGGCCTGTGCTGTTCAAACCGACGATGGCGAGCGGAGCACAGACCTTTCGTCCGACCAAAGCCGGGGCACTTGGCTATTTCTGCGGGCACTCCGACGAATACCCTCTCGATGCCGGGTTTGCGATCCAGGGTTGGCGCGCCATGGAGAGCGTGACCTCAGCCGAGTTCGTCGAGGGCGATATCGCTATGTGGATGGGTTGGGTGAGCCTGACGGACAAGGACGGCAAAACCACCAAGGTCGACAAGAGCTTTGGCTACAAAAAGCACACTGACGGCGTGTTGCGCATCGTGCTGCATCACTCATCGCTGCCTTATGAACCGTAAGGCAAAGAATGGCGGACACAGAATTCGTCGAAGCGGAAAGGAGACACATCATGGCATTCGCTCAAGGTGCTTTGGACGCCAGTGACACTGGCATCGTCAACGCCGATTCGCCCGACGGTCTGTCTGCAATCCGGCAATCTGGATGCGCCGCAGTGATCTGGGAACGCCGCCCATTGCCTCGGTTTCAATCCTGGATCGACAGTCTTGGCCCTGAGCATCTGCCGAGTGCCCGGATCATTCTGCGACCGGAACTTGTATGCGATGCACTTTTGAACATCACCCACGCAAGCGGCCTCTTGGAAGGGTCGGGGCGAGACCTGCTTATCGACGATGTTTCGGCCCTTGCCGCCATCTTTGCCGATGTGATGCGTGTGGACTATTTGCGGCTGCGCCTCGACGTTACCAACAACAATGCGTGCCGCAAATTCCATATCGACGCGGTGACCGCCAGACTGGTCTGCACCTATCGTGGCACCGGCACGCAATACGGCATTTCAACGGATGGCAATGATCCATGCCATGTCTCGACGGTTCCAACGGGGTCTCCGATCATTCTGCGCGGCACTCGCTGGCCCGAGACACCTATTTCAGGCCTTTTGCATCGTTCACCTCCGATCGAGGGAACCGGAGAGGCACGGCTCGTCCTCGTACTCGATCCGGTCGAGAACCCTTCAGAAAAACCAAACAGACATTTCATGCACTAACGCTTAGTCAAAAGGGAGACCTAAAATGAAGACACGTGCCGCCATTGCATGGGAGCCAAACCGCCCCCTTGAAATCGAAGAGATTGACCTTGAAGGTCCCAAGGATGGTGAGGTCCTTGTACGGATCGTCACGACCAGCCTCTGTCATACCGATGTCTTTACACTCTCGGGCGAAGACCCAGAGGGACTCTTTCCTTGCGTTCTTGGCCATGAGGGCTGCGGCGTGGTGGAAGAGGTCGGCAAGGGTGTCACCTCGGTCAAGCCGGGAGATCACGTGATCCCGCTCTATATCCCCGAAGACCCGAATTGCCCCTATATCAAGTCGGGCAAGACCAATCTCTGCCAGACCATCCGCAAGACCCAAGGCGCGGGTGTTATGCCAGACGGGACGTCGCGCTTTTCCTACAAAGGCAAACAGATCCTGCACTATATGGGCACCAGCACATTTAGCGAATATACTGTGTTGCCTGAAATCTCAGTGGCCAAAATCTCAAAGGATGCACCTCTGTCCAAGGCCTCAGTCATGGGCTGTGCCGTTCCGACAGGGATGGGTGCCGTACGCAACACCGCCAAGATCGAAGCGGGCTCTACCGTTGCCGTGTTTGGTCTGGGCGCCGTTGGCATGGCGGTCATTCAGGGTGCGGTCATGAGCGGCGCCTCAAAGATCATTGGCATCGACGTCAACCCGTCCAAGTTCCTGCTGGCAAAAGCTCTCGGCGCGACCGAGTGCATCAACCCGAGGGATTATGACGCTCCGATCCAGGATGTGCTGGTGGAGATGACCAGTGGCGGGCTCGACTACACGTTCGAGGCAGTCGGCAACGTAGACCTGATGCGGGCCGCCCTCGAATCTTGCCACAAAGGCTGGGGTGAATGCACGGTGATCGGTGTTGCCGGTGCCGGGCAGGAAATTGCGACCCGGCCCTTCCAACTGGTCACTGGCCGAGTCTGGCGTGGCACAGCCTTCGGTGGTGTCAAGGGCCGGAGCGAACTTCCGGGGATGGTGGACGAATGGCTGCGCGGCGACTTCGACGTTGATCCCTACATCACGCATCACATGAACCATAACCAGATCAACACCGCATTTGACCTCTTAAAGGCAGGTGAATCCATTCGGTCCGTGATCCATTTCCGACCAGATGACACGATGACGGTCAACTCGCTGCCCGGGAAATTGGTCTCTGAGTAGAACCGAATAGGTAGTCTCACCTCTGTGACCGGGGAAGTTCTTCGGTCGCAGAGGCAAAACTGGTGAATAGAGTTGCGGCGAAAGTGCAGCTTTTGTCTAGGTCAAGTCGACGCCTTCGAACAACTGCTTCGGCGAAACGCGCTGTATCGTAGTGCAGGGCGTGCCGCGATTGCGAACGGATGCTGCGTCAGCGATGGTGGAAAATCGAGTGACGGCAATGTCCGCGTGTAGGTCATTCGCGAATTTGAGTGCTGCAGATGGTGGTCAATGTCTGCTTCGGAGAAGCTGCACTGCAGCGTCAACTAGGTCGATCAATGTCGGGTATGGGCCGGGTTGAGCCATCTGTATTTCGAGAGCATTCACCCCTTTGAAGATGGCAATGGACAGTTGAGTAGGGCGCTGGCTGAAAAATCCCTGGCACAGATTATAGGGCAGCCGAGCCTTATAGCGCTTGCGTTCACGATTGAGCGAGTGCGTAAGGCCTACTACGATCAACTAGAAGGCCTCCAAAAAACACAGGACGTCACGCAATGGCTTGTTTGGTTTGCCGAAACAGTCCTTAAAGCACAGCAGGTGACGCTTGAGCAGGTCGGCTTCTTTGTTGCCAAGACGCACTTCTACAACCAGCATCGTGATCAGTTTAACGCCCGCCAAAAAAGGTAATCGCCCATTTGTTCAAAGCTGGCCTGGGTGGTTTCAAAGCGCGGCTCAGTGCCGCGAACCACATCTCAATCACGGGAACGTCGCGCGCCACCGCGACACGAGATTTACAGGATCTGGTAAAGAAAGGCGCTTTGACCAGAACGGGTGAGCTCCGGTACACACGCTATTGGCTAAAGTTGGAAGGGCAGGGGGGCTGAAGGACGAAGCCGCTGACAATGCACCTGGGCTTCCTCCGTTATCCTTTCGCCAGAAGATCTTGTTGCGTTCGACGCCGCTGCTCAGCCGCTGGCACAGTATCCGTGCTTGATGATTGAGCGACAGGCCGAGTAACGGGCGCATATGTCTCAGTCAAAATGAGGTCTTTCTCGGGCTGCTTCGGCCGCCCGTTTGAACAGGCCGCACTTGGGCCCGGATTGTTGGCTTTAACTAGATGCTTGCGTTTGGAACGTTGCATTGCCGCGATGAGTTACAAGCTCGAATTCCGGTTTGAGCCGTATCCAGGCTGCCAAAGCACCTTTGTGTGAAGCTTGTCCTATGACATCCACTGGCAATCGGTGGCTCAAGCTTTGGGTTTGTGCTAAATAATTGTAATTTTTGAATTTATTTCCTCTGATAGAGTCATTTAGAAGCTCCGCCTGAAGGTATGCTGCGCTGACCTAGCGTAACCGTTTCTATCTCAAACTATGCAAGCTAGGGTCTGCAAAAAATGGTGAGGTCACATGCTTAGGACTATAAAATGGGTTGGGTTGGCGCTTGGTATTTTGGTTGCCGTTCTCCTGGTAAATGCTATGCGTCTGTCCCCCGAAGGATCTGCCGTTTCCAAAGTTACACTTCCTGAGGTTGACGCGGTTGCTGTCTCCGAGCTGATGAGTCAGGCAATTCAATTTCAAACAATCTCGCATCCTCTTGACGCGCCGAACAGGCCTGACGATTTTCAGGATTTCCTGAATTGGGTGGACACAGCTTTCCCGCATGCAACATCCGCGATGGACCGCGAGTTGGTGAGTGGATTCACCCCCATTTACCGTTGGGCAGGCAGTAACCCAGGTTCCGGTGCAATCCTGATGAGCGGGCACTACGATGTAGTGCCAATCGAAGGCGAATGGTCACGGGACCCCTGGGCTGGTGAGATTGCAGAAGGGTATGTTTGGGGCCGCGGCGCTTTGGACATGAAAAGCGGCGTGGTCACTATGTTGCGCGCAGTGGATCAACTGGCAGCATCCGGATTTCAACCGCAAAACGATATCTACATCGCACTCACTCAGGACGAAGAAATTGGTGGCCAAGGCGGAGCGGCTGCGGTTGCCCAGCATTTTCTAAGCGAGGGCGTTGAGATTGACTGGACGTTGGACGAAGGGTCTTTCGTACTTCGGGACATGATCAGCGGAGTCAGTAGTGACATCGCCATGATCAATCTCGCCGAAAAAGGTTATGTGACGGTACGGATCACAGCATTGGCCGATGGGGGGCATAGCTCGATGCCTCAGAACGACAATGCGATCACTAGATTGGCCGAAGTGATATCAGCCTTGCAGGTAAACCAAGTCCCTGGCGGGCTTGATGGGTTGACGGAAGATATGTTCGATACGCTCGCCCCGCACATGGGTTTTGTTGAAAGGTTGCTCTTTGCTAATCGGTGGTTGTTCGACCCCGTTCTGGAAGGAGTGTTATCAGGCACGAACACCACCAACGCCTTGATGCGCACAACGACGGCGCCGACAATGTTGCAAGGATCGGAAACGGAAAATGTACTTCCTCAGGCAGCAAGTGTGGTTGTGAATTTCCGACTACATCCTCGCGATTCAGCAGAGACGGTTGTGGAGCACATTAAAACCCATTTGCCAGATACGAACTTCAAAGTTGAAGTTATGACCGTGCGTGAAGCGAGTCCTGTGGCTGAACGCCATGATGACAAATTTGCGCATTTGGCGGACACTGCAAGACAGGTTTTTGGAGATATCGTTGTCGTGCCTGGCCTGACGGTTGGCGGTACAGATTCTTCACACTACGCCGTGCTTACGGATAACTCTTATCGGTTCTTGCCCTTCGTCGCCACATCAGAAGATGTAGGTCTGCTTCATGCCGCCGATGAGCGCATCTCGATCGAGAATCTGGTGTCAGCGGTACAATACTACCAACTCTTGATCCAGGGTTTGTAGCCACAAAAAAACCGACGTTGGTCTTCGGACAGGCGACATGAGCTAAGGCCCTCTCTTATCAGAAGGACTAGAAAGGACTCAGCCAACGCTCGGCCTCGGTCGAGGGTACTCCGTCTGAACGAGTTCGGTGGTGAAGGAATGTCAGTGTCCCTTATTGTGGATATCCTTAGCGCGAGCAAACTGCGACGAACGTTCTGGCAACCGGGAATTTGGAGTCCCCGTACAACATTCAGGCCAGATTGTATGTAGAGCCAAGTGTTTCAGGTTTGGATCCCCACAAGCCGAACTGGCATTCGAAATGGATGATGCGCCAAGTTTTAAGAGAGTACTTAGTACCGGCCTAAGGATCGCAGTGACTTCGAATAAGGCCACGTAAATGAGGATACGGCTGATTGTACCGTACGTGTCTTCCGGAAGGTCCCGCCTACCGTCGAAGAAAGCAAGACCGGTGCGCTCGCCGAAAACTGTTAAAGCCTGGGACACAAGCAGGCTAGCCATTGGCAAAGCTAGGAGGTTTACCTCCAATGCATTGCACAGAGTTTCAAGAATTGAGGGCGCTGATCTATTCTATCACTTGTGGATTACGGCTTGGCTATTGCCCTACACTAGTAGCACAAGCCTCATATTCAGACCTAAGTCAATAAAACACAAAGCGTAGATCCTGCCATCCCAATGCACAGGGGCAAGCGATCATTTCACTGGAGACTGTGATTTTTTTGGACCGTGACCAGAAACAGCCATTCGTCTTTACACAACAATACTGCAGGTTTTGCCAATATCCGCTTTTTTGAAATGAGGTTCAGAAACGTGGCTGTATCCAAAGCGTCCACCCCACCCAAATAAAGAAGACTTGTAAGAAGACACGGGCAACTGCCAGGGACAGGGGTGATATTACTGGGTCATCGCGGAGCAGATCCCAGATATGCAATGGCATGTAGCCAACGCATAGAAGAGCAAAAAGAAGGCCGCCAAACGAGCGCGTCGACGGGATCAAGACGAGAATGGCGATGCCGATTTCCAAAACACCCGAAATAATAACAGTCGCTTTGGGTGGGAATGGTGGGAAAATAAAGCCGAAGAAAATTTCAGGCCTGAAGAGATGCAGTAAGCCTCCCCCGCCCATTAACAAAACTATTAGGCCGATATCCCAGTATTTTGCCAGCATGGTTTTCCTTCGTATCACTCTTGAGTTTTGACTGCACCGGCTTCGTGGGGAGCCAGGGTTATACGTACATCCACCGACCATTGCATCAAATCTGTCTTACCGGAGCCCGCAAGCGAGCGCGACCGCTAGCCCATGCAACATGTTGTTACCGGGCTCAGACACCACTGTAACCAACTCGCGAAAATCACACGTTATAATTGGGTAGCAGTAAACTTTGGTCAGGGCAGAGGACCGACATAGGGCTTTTGTCTTAGGTTTTCACAGTATCGTGTGTCGCCCCTACCCGAAGCTCAACACTCCTTCTATTTGACACGAAATACCGCCGATAGGTTTTAGAAAATGCAATAAAAACAAATACTAGTCGACTAAAGTCGACAACGGGATTAGCTGATTTGCAAACGAGTTTGTGTACTGAGATAGGGGTGACCTGCAAAGTGCTCCGTGTTAGCTGCCACCCGAAAGGACACCCCATGGCAGCGAAACAACAATTGCAAAACCCGACAGCCGGTATTGCTTTCATCTTGGTCGGAATATTGACGATTTCTATCAATGATATGCTGATCAAATTTCTGTCGGGTGGTTATCCTTTGCATCAAATGGTGTTTACGAGATCACTGATCGGTATCGCGTTTGGCTTGGCCCATATGCGCATGGAAGGTGGTTGGCGTATTCTGAAAACTGACCAGCCGGGCCTGCACCTTCTGCGCGGTGCACTACTCGTCGTTGCCAATCTGACATTCTTTACTGCTTTGGCAGTAATGCCTTTGGCAGAAGCCACTGCTGTATTCTTTGTGGCTCCTTTGATGATTACCTTGCTTAGTATCCCACTGCTTGGTGAGAAAGTTGGTCCCATGCGGATTGGTGCGGTCGTATTGGGATTTGTGGGAGTGGTGATTATGACACGCCCATGGGCAGTCAGCACGGATCGTGACGTTAGTCTGTTGATGTATGTCCTTCCGATTGTTGCGGCTTTCACCTATGCCCTTACTAATGTGCTCACCCGGTTCCTTGGCGCAAAGTCCAAAGCCTCCGCGATGGCTGTTTACCTCCAGACGTGCTTTATCGTCGTTAGTTTTTTGTTCTGGTCTGTGGCTGGGGACGGGCGCTTCGCAAATGGCATTGAAAACGAAAGCATGATTTTTCTGTTGCGGGCTTGGGTTTGGCCAGAAGGCGCAGATCGCTGGTTGTTTGTTGGGCTCGGGTTCAATTCTGCAATCACTATGTATTGCCTCGGCCAAGCCTACCGTTTGGCAGATGCCGCCACAGTGGCACCTTTCGAATATGTCGGTCTGCCAATGGCAATTCTCTGGGGATGGGTCATATGGGGAGAGCTCCCAAACCTGCCTGTTGCGATTGGTATTGTATTGATCTTAGGGTCCGGGCTGTTTGTCTATTTGCGAGAGCGTCAAAAGGATAAAAACGTGGTGGCTCCCAAGAGTACGCCTGCTGCAGCTCGTCCCAATGCAAGACAAGTTAACTGAAGGCTTTATACGTAAAGCGATAAATCTGGTGTCGGGATGCCAGGCCGCAAAGTGCCTCTACCAGATATTCAAAATTAGGCCTGGCATTCTCCTCTAGTATATTTGTTGTGAGTTCTGTCAGTGATCGTGACCTTGGGACTAAAATGTTTTCTTGTTGTCTCTTTGTTTCGCCAAGAGCGTTGATAAGGCCAACGCTTTGGAGCAAAGTGTTTGATCTGGTGAAACGCCATGCATTTCCCTCGTTCATCCGGGGCTGATTGAAGCGCTAACTCGGAGTTTTTTTACCGTTTTCACTTTTCATCATCCATAAACTAGGAACCTGTTGAGGTTTCGAATATGGGTAGTGAAAACCTCGCTTGTATAGATATCCTTCTTGCTACCATCAACCAAACCGGAGCGGTCCAGGAGCAGATTACTTTCTGATCCAAAACCACTTCCGACTTAAGGGAATAGAAGGGGCAAGTTCTTACAATCGCCTTGGCCATTTCAGAACGTTGAAAAGCCGCCAGCGTTTCAACCTCGGAGGGTCGCGGCTGCTTGCGCATAACCGCCAGCGGCACCATCAACGAAGTGAACGTGATCGTCGCGCGTCGCTGAGGGGACAAAGCAGGTCATCATCGCCTCATCCTGCGCATGTAGCCCATATCGAACCTTGCCCATCCGATGTGCTTCCTCCAACATGGATTTAATTTGCGACAGCGTTGCGGGATCGCAGTCCAGCGTCATTTTCAAACCGTCATCGAATTTTCGGAAATCTGCGTTCTTGCTAACCATGACTCTGTAGTGCTCGGGGTCGAAATTGCCTAAGCGTTTTTTTGTCAGGAACAGTAGTGCGATCAGAAGGTTTTGACCCAGAAGCTTAAGCTTGTGTAGAAAAAAGCGCTGGCCAGCACGCGAGACATGCGTATCAAGAGAAATACCGGGCGATGGCCAGGCCATCGGGGGGCCCAATTCGGGCACTGGATGCCCTGCACGTTCCAAGCGTTCTGAAGCAGCCAAAACAGATTGAGCCAGATTGGCAAAGTCAATCTCGGTCGCGCTTGTCGTGGGTTGCACTACTAGAGATACAATTTGGCCGTGTCGGGCCGGGCTGTTGGACCAGCGGCAGGACAGTCCAGTCAGGTCAGGTTGTGCACCTGGATCGGCGGGGGGAACCAAGTAATGCCCTGCCTTCATCTGAGTTTCTGCCCAGGCTAAACCTCCTCCGTTAAACATCGCGTAGTCCACACCAGTCGAAGGAGCAAAGCGTGCCACACGCAGGTCTTTGCCTGCCTTACGGAGATCAGTCACGGGTACAAGCGCAACGCGAAGGGGCATCGAAAATTCCTCTTCCGACCACCGCCGCAGGTCTGCCAGCGCGCTGTGTGCTCTTTCCGTTGCAGAGGGCGGAATTGCAAAGCCTGCACCATCACCGCCAAACACGTAAGGGAACAGTTCGCCCGTCATCTCGTTGATCATGGCCGAGATAACTGCCGCCCCTACCATGTTCACGGTTTTGTAGCGCCCACGCGAGATCTCACCCGTCGAGTCGATGATATCTGCTACTCCAAGCACCCAATCATCTGGTACCGGAGTAAAACTTGTAGGGTGTGCCAGCTGAGTGAAGTCATGCAGCAGCGGCAGGTTTTTGTAAAACTCGGAACGGATGTCGCTCATTTTTCCCCTCAAAGAATTCGATTGTTTGAACTCAGCCAAAATTTGATTGCTGTTAGTTCGCTGTGAAGCTCTACATGTGCTTGTCTGAAAAGCACTGGGAAGCGTCAGGCTCGCTTAAGTGACGGTGTGGTTGATGCGCATCGTCAGTTCTTCCACTACTGCCGTCGTTCCCAGACTGGTGTTCCCGTCCGCGTCGGTTGCTGTCACCTTGAAAACTTGGCCATCCACAAGAGCGGGGTTGGGAGTAATGCGCCAAGCCCCTGTATTCGGATCCGCCGCAGCGACGAAATTCGGCTTACCGTCCCCGTCAATATCAACTTCAATCGTGGAACCGGGGTTTGCCGTGCCGGTGATCTGAGTTCCATCAGTTCGGTCAATTGCTGTAGCTAAAGATCCCGTTTTTTTGGCCGCACCAATCGCGCGATCAACAGATTTAGCGATCATCCCATTTCACCTTGTTCGGTTGTTAAAAATCCGCTCATGGCGCAGTGCAGATCCCTAAAGTTTTCCGTGAAACAAAACGACAAATCGCGCAAAAAAGTTTCGGCGTTTCCAATGCCGTTTGGCGTGATAACCACCTTGTGACCGGCGTAGCCTAACCACCCCAAACTCATTCAAGGTGAAGTTTTCTGACGAACTATTCCGCCTAGCGGGATACCATTATTGAGCTCGGAGGGATTTGCTTGTGCAGAGAGAGGCTTAGTCAGGCTTTCAATGGACTTCGACTTTCCTTCCAGTTCTCGCAACGCGCGCCAATGATCATGCTTTTCGTTGTAATATCTGCATCTTTGCGCATTACAGGAGCGCCCGCGTTGGGGGTGATACTCAACAGCTGATCTTCTGAATTTGACAGCTCTCAAAAGCAAGAGTGGATATTTTTCCGTCGGTTTGCAGTTTCTTCTAGAAGTACAGAGGTCGAGAAAAAGTTGTTGTTAAGTCAAAGACCTGGTGAATGCGCGAAAATCGAAAGACCTGCCCCTCGTCTTTAGAACGAAAACTGGACTGAGCAGTCGTGAGGCGTATCTGTGTATCAGTAAGCGAAATCGACGGATTGTTTAATCATTGTGGGTTCCATTACAACCTCTTGCTGAGGGTTTGACAGGCAAGGTACCAGTTTTGAAAAGACTTATTTGTCGAATTTTTGGCCACAGGTGGCGCGCTCGATGGGGTGCGGGCACTCCCTTTCATCGCTGTCAGCGCTGTGGTGCCGGGGGAGACTCTTTCGGGAATGAAATCCACCAAAAGAAGGAGTGAGTGCGGATACTAATGAACTACGTACTGACAAATGCATAGTATTCCGAATATGTCAGGTGCCCACTAACTCGTTGTCAGACATGTCAAAGGCTCTAAACACTGCTGGGTGGATGTTCAGCCCACGATAAATTGGTTCCAGTAGCAAAACGACGACCACCGGTTTCGATGAACAAAACAGCACCTCCGCATCAAAAGCCAAGTAATACACTATAGCTAAATGCAAGATAACATGCAGCTTGAGGGCTCTATAAAGCTAAATCTCAGTGTGAAGTCTCAGCTCACACAAAAGGTGCATGCTTTCACAATCGATGAATGGCTACGGCGCAACTATTTTGACTACGCGGTATCTGTGAATTTCGCGGTCTCACCTGTGTTCGAATTTGAGATGGATGGAATTTCAGTTATCGCTCGCGCGCAAGACTGAAGGCATGGAAAGCATTCAATCCATGGCGCCATTCAGCCCTGGGAACGGGTAGACACAACTATCGACCACGTCCAATCGGCTCAATAGGTCGCTCAGCAGCCGCAGGTTTCGACTTTAAAAAGGAGTTGAAAAGTTTTGTCATTAGAGGGTCATGAGTGGGGCAGGGCGCTTCCACCTTTCCCAATCAAACCAACATCGCTCTGCTATCCTTCACGCACCAAAAACCCGCCCCTCACCTCACATGGCTACAAGGTTACCGGTAGCCATAAGGGTATCCAGCAGGCCATCGGTGTGAATCACCCCTTGCAAGTCGATTGTGACCTCCCGGTCCAGCATGCCTGTGCCATCATGATCGATGGTCAGGATCGTGTTACCGGCACCACCATCTTCAGCTGTGACAAAGTCCGAGATATCGCTTGAGATATCGGTGCTGTCAGTACCAAAACCGATCAGCAGATCACTGATGTCGATGATGTCACCCTCTGCTGTATTGAAGTCGGTGATGATATCGTTGCCTGCGTTTTCGAAGCCGTAGTCGAATGTATCGCTGCCGCCCCTGCCAGTGAGCCTGTCATCCCCAGCACCCCCGACCAGGAAGTTGTCTCTGTCGTCGCCAGTGATAGTGTCATCTCCACCCAGGCCATGGACGATCGTGGGATCTGTGTCGCCGACGGTCAGCGTATCGCCGTTCACGGCGTCTCCGGCCGTCGCGCCAACGAAACGGTCGACGCCAAAGTTGCGGACACCATCGGTATTTATAACCCATTGATACGTATCGACCAGGTACTGTGCTGCGGTCATATCAGAGAAGTTGGAAGTATCCAAAAACACACTATCCTGGATTGCTGTTTCGCCAGTGGTTCTGTCCAGCTTGGCCCAACCCCTCAATGTGCTGTCCATGTTCGCGACGGAAATGCCCGGGGGGCTAAGGCTGCCCCCAAAAAAATTGTCCATGTCCGTCACGCTACTGATATCCCAAGCCCCAAGGTCTTGATCGAACACTTCTGCGCCATCAAACATGTTGACCATGCTCGTCACATTGCTTGTATCCCAACTCCGGATGTCCTGATTAAACGCGCCTGCGAAAAGGAACATGTTGCTCATATCCGTGATGTTCCCGGTGTCCCAGCCGCTAATGTCCTCGTTGAAAGTAAAATTGGCAAAAAACATACCTACAGCACTTGCCGCCTGCGAGGTGTCCCAACCTGGGAGGATGTCCGGTGGGGGGGTGTTGCCGCTACTGAACAGATTGTCCAACGTGGTTTCGTTCTTTCCTTCGCGTCCAGCGTTGCCCTCCAGATCAGTGAAGGAGTTTTGTGCGACGGAGACGGCGACATTGGTGTGAGGAAGGCCTGGGCCAAAGTCAGAATCGACGCGCATCGTAAAGACTGTGGGGTCGTCGGTATCCTGCGCAAACGAGCCCGCGACGATCTCCCCGTTCTCGACGTTGATGTCCTCGACCGTGAACGTAGAGGCATCAATCTCTTCGCTGAAGCGGAACGTGATATCCCCGGTGCCTCCCCCATTGCCCAAGATCGTCATCGTCGGGGCGATCCCATCCACAGCTTCCGTCACTTCCCCACTGACGTTCCCTGCAGCGTCTTTCGCGGTCGCGCTGAATTGCTGAGCATCGCCGAGAGGCATGTCGGCGTCGGCAACAGCTCTGAATTCTCCGTCCGCATTTGCCGTCGCGGTTAAGTCGATCGTCCCGTCCTGATTAAGGTCAATCTCAACCGTGGAGCCAGCCTCCGCCGTGCCAACGATCTCGTTGGCATTCGCTTGGGTAATGGTTGGATTCAGAGGTGGTGTGGCATCCACAGTGATCGTCTCACTCACACGGACGTTGCCTGCAGCATCCGACGCGGTCGCAGTGAAGGAGACGCCATTATCAAGAGCAGGCATGGGCTCAACACGGAACTCCCCGGTGACTGGATCCGCCATCGTAATAATCTGATCGCCGTTCTCAACGTCAATCAAGATCGTGGCGCCGGGCTCTGCGGTGCCGGTGATCTCCGTGCCATTTGTCGGGTTGATCACAACCTGGTCAAACACATCCACTGTGACCGGGACTTCTTCACTGACGTTGCCCGCCTCATCCCGCGCCCGCACCGTGGGCATGTCACCATTCTGAAGCTCGGGATCGATCACAACGCTGAACTCCCCGGTGACCGGATCTGCCGCTGCGGTGAAGTCAGCCACACCGTCCCCATTAACATCCACCTCAATCGTGGAGCCAGGCTCCGCCGTGCCGGTGATCAAGGATCCGCTTGCCTGTTCAATGCGCGGAAGCGGGGGCGGCGTGTCGTCGCCCCCGCCAGTGGAGCCACCTCCAGAAGCCGCGACCGCAACCGCCGTTACCCCGGCCACGCCTCCTGCAAGCAGCAACCAGGGTGGAACTGGTGCACCGACACCGGCCAACAGAGCTTCATCATCCGCCACCGGAGCCTCGCCTGTATTGGTGTTCTTATTGTAGTAGTTCTCAATCACCAGCGTGTCGCCATTCTCAAGGCGCACGATCATGTCGTCGCCCCGGCGCACCGTGCTGGTCACCTCAGTCATTCCACTCACAAAGATCCGGCTGCCCTGACCGGTTTCACCGCCCCCGAAGAACCCACCAAGGACAGTTGTGCCTCCACCGCTGGAAGTGACAACAAGGTCATCACCGTTGCGCACAAGGCTCTCGACCGAACCGACATTGAGCCCCAGCTGGACATCAGACGGCCCGGACAGCTCGACGACACCTCCGGACTGAACAACATCCAGCTCCGCGCCAGATGCGCGATCTACAACTTTCACAACCATCTCAATCCACCTGCCCGGTCACCAAAAGAGTTCTTCCAAAACAGGAAACGACCCATTGCCTCAAAAAGTTTCAGCGTTTCCCATTCCGCCCTGCGACCGAGTCACCCCGTCACCATCACAGCCCCTCCCAACCCATACCCGTTCCGGCGCAGAGTTTCCGCAGGCCCATCCCACTCAGCGAGACGGAGGTGTTGTCGTTGAGCCAATGATCGCTGTACGGCCACAGGCTCACCTGAAGTCGAAGAGACGTGATCGCCGCTTTGAAGCTAAAGGTCTTCTAGTTCCTGCGAAGGCCCAAGATCAGTTATCTAGATCCGAAAAAAAGGAAACAAAATGAAACGTTTAGCAACGACTATCGCCGCAGCGGCTTTTGTAACGCCTGCTTTTGCCGGTGATCAATATGTAGACGGAACAGGCTTCGCAGTGTCCGGATATGACGTGGTTTCATACCGCAGCTTAGATCAAGCTCCTGTAGGCGCGTCCCAGCCCGAGCCCTCAAGAGGCCGCGCAGATATAACAGCAGAGTATAACGGTGCCACCTGGGCATTCGCCACTGAAGAAAACCGTGCTGCATTTGTTGCGAACCCTGCCTACTACGCGCCACAATACGACGGTCATTGCTCTTATGGAGTAGCCAAAGGGGGCAAGGTTCCTGCAAATCCAAATCTGTGGCGCATCGTAGATGATAAGCTGTATCTGAATATCACTGATGTCGTTGTCGGTTTTTGGGAAGAAGACGTTCCTGGAAATATCAACTTAGCGCAAGGCAATTGGCCGGGCATTGAGACTGATGCAGCATCCACTAGCGTAATTCCTAAATGGTCTTCGCAAGGCGTGATAAAAAACTGAAAACACTTGCCGCTCAAAAGCCCGGTCTCGGATGGCCGGGCTTTTACCTAGGATACACAATCTGAGCGCTTAAACCTAAACTAAGAAGACCATTGGAATGTATCGTCGAGGGACAGGCAGGTGGACCACTGCTAGTGCAGCCTTTCTGTGAGACGTCCCTCCATCTATTCGCGAGTGATTTCGCAGTAGACCGGGACAAGTACTTCATAGCCGCCAGCCCTGTTCGCAATCTGCCCACAAGGCTAGCGCCTTGGCTTAGGTGACTTTACTGGGAGCCTTTGAGCAAAAAGCGGGAGCTCCTGCATTCCAGTGAGCGAGACGCCGAGCTTTACAGCCCAGTTCAACACAAATATCCGCGTTACCTCACAACAGAACTGCCAATAAATCACAACTGGCTGAAAAACATGGGAAGTATTGGCTCAAGAAGTATGTTTTCAAAGCTCACATCAATTGAAAAGGGTACTCTACCCGTTTTTTTGTTGGTGCTGATTGGAAATGGAACAAGCGCTTGGGCACTCGATGATTGCCCTGACGCAAGCTACAACTTGAAGGGTGAATGGCATAGTCCAATTAGCCCGATAGTGCCCATCAATGAATTTCAACTCGTGTTTGATGAGCTCAACCGTGGCACTTATGGTTGCTACTGGGTGCGCAACATGAATGGTCTACAAGATACTCAGCCAGGTGAAACCTACCTTGCTTTCATAGCCGGGCATACTGAGAAAAATATAACAGTCATTATTGCGACACAGGATGGGCAGAGCACCTCGATCAATGGTTTGCCTAGCATACGAGAAGACGCATACCTTTATGCTATTAGGCTGGCCAAGAACGGTTTAACCACCGACACGTTTTCCAGCGCAGGAATCGGCTTGCGTTTGCGTGGCAGGCCGCGCTCCACCACAGGTGTAGACGAGTGATGGACGCAACGACCCCAATGCAATTGTCAGACGAAACAGATTTTCAGCTGTTTTTCAGTTAAGTCGTTGATTGTGATGATAAAAAACTACCACATGTTCACAAAATGTGCCGCTCGCAGCAATAGACTTGAGAATGTATTCAGCATGAAAAAAGAAGAGTTTCAAACAAAAGAAAATAAGCTGCTTTTTAGCGACAGAGTTTGGCTTGGTCCGCAAACCGCTCCGGGCACTAGCTTTCTCGTCATTCCATTACAGCGATGAGGGGTATGGCACATGCGAGCCGAAAAACCGTGAGGTGATATGACAAAAATATTCACGACTGGTTTCGCAACCGCTGCGTTGCTGTTCCTGTGCCTCAAGGTTCTCTGGCCAAGTGATGAAGAAGATTCGTTTACTAATCTGCCACCTGAAACTGCCCCCGGCATCGTTGAGACGCGAGGTGGTTTGCTGACAGAGTCGAAGGAAGGCCGCATTGGCAGCATCTACTTTGGAACTGTCTATTTCACGAACGGGTTCCTGACCGGCTGTGAGCTTCAGACTGACTTTAAGTGGCAGAACGAAATGACAGGAGTTCTAATTCCAGTAGCGTTGTCTTGTGATGATGATCGTGCCCGGGATGTTTCTACCGCTGAAATCAGCCCAATCTATTTTGATAGACGGAGGTGGCCAGACCCCAAAAACATGCTGTTTCAAGTCTATGACACAAGAATTAGATACGACCATGGCAATTGATTGCTCCCCGGAAACCTATTTCCTCTCGTAGTAAGAGATTATAGCCCGTTGTGATGGGAATTGTCTCGCCCATGCCTTGGGGTCGAGGTGTCTTTTGACACACTGCCATGTTTGAGATGCTGAAAACGGTCAAAGTCGAAAGATTTCTAAAGCTGTTGTTGGACGTCAAACAATACGCGGTAAGTGCACATGGGTGCGGATTAAAAGTGCCGCTACGACCCCAGCCAAGGCTCCAAACAGATGTGCCTCCCACGAAACGCCGGGTTGGCCGGGCAAAACGCCCCAAATGATTGATCCATAGACGAGCGCCACCAACAGTGCGGCCCCCAGTGTTACTGGTGACCTGTCGACTACACCGCGCGCAACAAGGAATCCGAACCATCCAAATACAAGACCAGACGCACCGATATGGATCGCGTTACTGCCAAATACCCAGACAAGCGCGCCGCCCAAGGCAACAATAACAGCATTCACCAATAGCAACGCGCGCGTTGCAGTCAAAGCAAGCAATGTGCCCATCAACACAAGTGGTGGCGTATTCGATATGATGTGAGAGAAGCTCGCATGCAAAACTGGCATTCCGATCAGCCCATCAATTCCGCCTATTTGCCGTGGGATCAGGCCGAAAGCCACGTTCAAACGGTAGTCCACCAGCCAGTTGATGACCTGTATCACCCAAATTACAGCTATGAAGATGATCAACGCTCTAATGCGATCACCAACAACGCCCTTGTTTGCTCGTTCTCCCATCTACACAAAGTCTTTCTTTAGCTGAAAACGATTAAAAAAGTGCCAAGGCTATTCATTCTCAACCATATAATTCCCGTTTGAGAGGGGTGCTACAGTATACAATACGAAGCTGTGCACGCTATGGTTGCAGCAAAGCGCTGCTATCGTGTTAATGTTGCGTAGGCCAGCCGATCCTTCACAAACAGCATGGATAAAACAAAGCGCTCTGACACGAAGGTCGATCAAACAGATGATAACGGATAGGAGAAAATTATTGTGTCTTACTCAATCTAGAGCAGCCAACTTGATGGCCCTGGTCGTGTTGGCTCCATCGTACATAGCGACTTATTTGAGCAACAAGAGGGTTTATGTGGTGCCAACCCCTGCTGCGCCAGGTTTTTTCGCGGCCAGGATTGGCGTTGAGGAACAATCCACTCAAACATGGGTTGATAGGGATCACCGGGAGCAAGAGGTGGCAGGCCCCGTTGATACATTCGAGGGCCTTCAAACGAAATTAAAGAGTTCATGACAGGGAGTTGAGTTTTGGCAGAAGGTTTTTTCTCGCTTTCGGAGGAAGATGTTCCAAAGTTGATGGCGCATCATTTTAACTTGGTCGTTGCTGTTTGGGTGGCGACTGACTTGACTGTAGAAGATATTGCGGAAGGCGCCTCGAACTTAGTTGGTCGACAGCACATCCAAGCCTTTTCCGACATGTTGTTTGCGCTCGGGGAGGCAGATGATCAACTCAAAGAACAGTTCCCCTAAACGGAGAGCACAATTAGTTTAAGGCTCTTGGCGTATCTTGGATTGGCCGCAATAAAACTCTTTTCATTGGAAAGTTAAACGCGGGTATCGTGCGAACACCACTGACGCTCCTTGTCCATCGATTGCATCCCAGCGTTTGCCTGCCCCTGTTCATGCTATCCACATTGATCGACCGAAGAATCTTTTAGTATTAAAGACACCCTTTTTCAGAATTTTCGGCCATATACTGATCGTACGTCTCCCGACGTGGGACAACTAATCAATGTCTGGTTCGAGCCCTTGTTTTGTGATGCTAAAAGCGGATGAACTGCCGTATTGAAAGAAGAAAGAGGATCAAACCCCCATTCTCTAACGTCTACCCGTCGGCTATTTTTCGAACCATCCCGTCGCCAAAGCCCTCGCCCAATCTTCACGCTGATTTCTTTTAGCGCATACGCTGGCTTGCTGTGCCGGGTAAGGAACGGACCGGAAAGTGGCGGCCCATTCATCATTCAACTTTTCAACTATAGCATACGATGCGTTTGGTGATCCGGTTTGCATATAATGGTAGACAGGCGCCTTATCGTCGTAAGCCGGGCAGCCAACACTGCCCGGATTTAGTATTGTGCGACCATCCGGCAACCGAACACATCTTGGAATATGAGTGTGAGCACATAAAATAAGCTTCTGGGTGATACCGTTCGCGTACTGCCTGACCTCGTTCAAAGTAGAGGCTCGAACTGTCCCATCTTTTTGGACATGCTCAAGCCAGTAAGTTGAATCGCTAGCCGGCGTTCCATGACACATGAAAACATCATCAAATACGATGCGCGTTGGCGGCAGACTACCTATCCAGGCTAAGTGTTTGGATGATAGCTGATCAAATGCAACTTGGTCGGAAGGCCCCATCTCTGACCGATTTTGTTCAATCAGGTTGCGATCGTGATTACCTCTAACCGAAACAAAATCGTGCTCCATAAGTAAGTCGGCGGTTTTTGCCGAGTTAAGAGGGCCGCTGAAAAAGTCGCCGAGGTTTACAGCAGTCTGAACCTCAAGTTTCGACATGTCTTCAAGGACCGATTCCAAGGCATCCGAATTCCCATGAATGTCAGCTAACACCGCGAATTTCATGCGTAAAACGTCACATCAACGGATCGATAACACAAGGAGTAATTGAGACAACCGTCCTCTGGCCCAGAACGCAAACGGCGGCTTTGTACGCAAAATAGGCATTCGTGCCAGTTGCAGCGAAAGCCCGTGCCGAGAGGGTTAGCCAAGAGACACTGCATCAACGACCGTCAAGCCTTGATGAAGTGCATTCGGGAAGCCTCGATTTCAAGCATTATGACATCGTTCATAAAAGCCGCTTCGGGCGTCTCGTCTCCGATAGGATAAGAGCGCTTGGATAACATTTCCAATCTGTGCACCCAGGGCCTCAGGTGCGTGCTTTCAACAGCCATCTTGAGATTGTCCAGGTTAGCTTTTGATCTCGTGTTAGAATAGGCCTTTAAAGCCTTCAAGATTACTTCGCCCAGGCTTTGTGGTCGATCGCTAAGGTCAGCACCGCCGCCTTTCGTCAAACTGCTATCAGCTTCCGCACGGGCCAAACCATCTGTGATTGCTTCGGACACTTGCCTCAGAAAACTGGCTCGCCGTTCAGCGCACCAATGGTAGGCACTGGAACCACTGTATAGATTTGGGAAATTGAAATGTTGCCTCACACGCTCAGGCATCATTTCACTTACATTAATCAAAGTGATAACCAGGTCTACTACGCTTTTAGCGTCGGTGTGTTGCGTGCAATGGCGCATTCTTTCAAGCGCTTGCAAGTTCATGTCTGTCGCGTGGTCGCCCGTATTCCAGTTCCGCATCTCAATTCAACTTTCTTTCGGTAATTTCTTACTGAATTAGATATACGGTTCCTCAACCGTTTTAGGCTTCAACTCAGATGCAGAATTGCAAGCGCTCATGTTGTTGCGCAGTGTGTGGTGCGAGCCCATCAACGACATTCGGCCAGCAATGTGCTAACCCATTTCTGAGTAGTAAATTTCCCGCTGGAGCTTCCATGAATCCGATTAGCCAAGCTGACTTTGATAAACTCCAAGGGGTGTGGTCACAGACCTATCTTGAGGCAGACGGTGTCATCGAGCCACCAAATGACGAGCACACAGCACCGGGTGCGGTGTGCATTATTGAGGGCAATGAATTTAGGGTCGTTACACCTGATAACACACTGTTGCTCAAAGGCGCTTTTGAGCTGGATGCGACAGCGACACCGAAAGCGATCACATGGGTGGATTCAATCGGTGAAGATGCAGGCAAGGCACTTCCCGCAATCTACGAGCTGACGGACAAGACTTTCCGCTTCATCGCTGCGGATGAAGGTGAACCACGTCCGACGCAATTCAAAACGGTGGCAGGTTTGACAATGCGAGAGTTCCTTCGTGTGGATTACTCGGGGAGGCAGTCGGATAAGATGGAATCCTAGGTCGGCCGGTTTGTCCGCAGAGCAGGCCATTTTTGTTAGACGCGCCGTGGGGGAGGAGCTTTGCTCTCTAGGTCGGACTTGAGCCCCACGCGTCGGCGCGGCTGGCATCTTCGCACACGAACACGTTATCTACTGGTGTCCTGTACCAACTTGTTTACAAATACTTACTGTTCTACCCAATGTCCTGTGAGCTAGCAGTATGACACTGCTAAAGGCCGCTGCAGTCTGTTTTCGTCTTCCCGTGTCTTCCTCATGGCATATTGGGTTGAGCTGTAGCGGCCGACAGCTCCGCGAGCGCTGGGTGCCCAATAGCTCGAACTGCAAAAGTTGAATTGTCTAGGTTTATGAACCAAGCTTGCTAGATCAACAATTAAGGATCTTGCTATGAAATTTTTTACTATTGTCGCCGTAGCAACCGTTGCCGCAGGAGCAGCAATGGCCGAAGACCAAAGTGCGGATGACGTGCATTGGCACGTTACAATGACAATTAATGCTGGCCAGGCCGATGCTGTGAAGCCGCTTCTGGATCGGATGGTTGCAGCAACGCAGGAGAACGAACCGGGTGCGTTAATCTACGACTACATGGGCTCCGGGGATCAGGTGCACATTTCTGAACGCTACGCCGACAACGCTGCAGCGATGGCGCATATGGAGAATTTTGGTGCCAACTTCGCAGAGGAGTTTTTGCAGACCTTCTCGATCACTTCCGTCACTGTGTATGGGCCGGCAGGCGAGGATCTGAAGGAAGTGCTTGCGCCGTTTTCGCCTACATACATGCCGCAGATCAGCGGCTTCGCTCGCTAAGATCTAGGGTTGGTGCGATGCCGTTTCGTGGTTCCTCAAAAGCACGTAGAGCGCTTTGAAATTTCCGCGAATGTTCATCTTGGTGGTAGACGATCATGCTCTTGCAGCCACTCATGAACTCTGCGGACCTCTTTCTTTTGGAGCGCATTGTCGCGCGCAACTAAAAAGAAACCGCGCGGTAACAGCAACCTAAAGTCCAACGGCGAAATCAACGTACCTTGGTCGATGCTTCCTCGAGAAAAGCTTTCGGCCACAATGGCGGCCCCGCTGCCACCTGCAAGGATCTGAAGCGCAATCAGTGTTGAATCCGCTTTGGGCCCATTTATGACCGGTGGTAGTTCCAGTCCGTATTGCTCGGCCATGAGCGACCAATCCGGTTCGGACCCAATAATCAAAACCGCATGTTTGGCCAGTGTCTCAAAGCTGAGATCCGCACCGAAAGACGCCGCGAACTCCGGGTGGCAGACCACATGGGCATAGCGGTTGCCCAAATGGCAGATATTCTGTTCCTGCCAGTCGCCGTGTCCAAAGCGGATCTCAAGATCATGGCTGTCGGATGTGGCCTGATCGGTCCACACTGCGGTGGTAATGTGGATTTCCAGATCGGGGTTATTGCGATGAAACTCGGACAAGCGAGGAGCGAGGACCAATGCGGCGTAACTGATCGAACAATGCACCCGTATGATCCGCTTGCGGTCAATATCAAACAAACCGCTGGTTGCGGCCTGCAAATCCGAAAAGGATTTGGCGACCGGTTGAGCATAGGCATGCCCTGCATCCGTGAGCACGACGCCGCGCGGCTGCCGGATGAACAGGGGCGTTTTAAGGTGCTGTTCCAAAGCCTTGATCTGTTGGCTGACAGCAGCAGGCGTCAGACCCAATTCATCCGACGCAGCAGCGAAACTGCTGTTGCGGGCCGCCGCATCAAAGGTGCGCAGCCACGAGACTGGAGGCATTTTTGTCATCAGGACTTCCGCTTGGTCTTCTCAATAAGAGTTTAGTATATTATGCCCTTTGGGTTAAAAACAATAAATTGAGTTAATGCTTTAATTGCTTGCACTCTGTCCTCTGTAAAGAGGAGCCAGTATGGCGATGGAATTCGACTATATCATCATAGGGGCAGGATCTGCCGGCAGCGTTCTGGCCGACAGGCTGAGCAAGAACACATCCTTTCGAGTTCTGGTCGTCGAGGCCGGCGGGGCCGACAACAATCCCTGGATCAAGATGCCGCTTGGCTATGCCTTTACCTTTTCCAACCCAAGCGTGACCTGGCAGTATTACACACAGGCAGATCCCGGCCTGAACGGGCGCAGCATCTACTGGCCGCGCGGCCGCACTCTTGGCGGTTCCAGCTCGATTAACGCGATGGCCTATGTGCGTGGCTTGCCCCATGACTTTGACGACTGGGAAACCGCCGGGGCAACAGGCTGGAACTGGAAAAGTGCTCGTAAGACATTTGAGCGAGTGGAGACCAGAATATCAAAAGGGATCCAAACTGGCGATGGCCCGCTTTTTGTGTCGGATCTCTCAGACAGAATGCACCCCTTTGGAACCTACTTCCTGAAAGCCGGGCAGGATCTGGGCTGGCCCGTAAACGAAGATATGAATGCCGCAACCGGCGAGGGGCTATCCTTTTTTCGCAGCACCGTGCGTGATGGGCGGCGCTGGTCAGCGGCGGATGCATTTCTGCGCCCGGCGCTGAAACGCAACAACGTGAAGCTGGAAAAAAATGCCCTTGTCGAAAGGCTGACTTTCGATGGGCTGCGCGCAACTGGTGTCAGGTATCGCAAGGGGCATCAGCAGTTTGTCGCGATGGCCCGGCGAGAGGTCATTGTCAGCGCAGGGGCAACCAATTCACCGCAACTGCTGCAGCTGTCCGGCCTCGGCCCGGCCGAGCTCTTGAAATCTCATGGTATCCCCGTGGTGCAGGATCTTGGCCATGTGGGCCTGGGCCTGCAGGATCACCTGACAATCGGTCACTATTATGAGGCCACCGAGCCTACGCTGAACGCGACCTTGGGCTGGAAAATCGGTCAGGGGCTGGCCGGCCTGCAGTATTTTCTGGCGCGCAAGGGGCCGCTTAGCGTGCCGTTGAACAACGTCGGCGGTTTTGTACGGTCCGGCAGCGATCAGCCTGTTCCCGACATGCAAATCTACTGCAACCCCGCCAAATACGAAATCCCAAGAGGCAAGCCCCCGGTGATGAACCGAGATCCCGGTTTTCTGCTCTGCATCCAGCCCTGTCGCCCGACCAGCCGCGGCTCCATTGCCATTACCTCGGCTGACCCAAACGACGCACCGCTGATCCAACCGAATTCACTGGCAACTGAACAGGATCGGGCCGATGTCATCCGCGCCGGACGCCTGCTGCAGCAGCTGGCTCGCGCGCCATCGATTGCACGGGTCACAAAGGCACCCGTTGCGCCGGATATCGCACCGATGGATGACGATGCGTTGCTGGAAAACTTTCGCGCACGCGCCACGACGAACTATCATCCAAGCTGCACCTGCCGCATGGGCAATGACGCCTCGGATTCCGTGCTGGACGCCCGGATGCGGGTGCATCGGGTTTCCGGCCTGCGAGTCGTGGATGCCTCGGCCTTTCCCAATATCACCTCGGGCAACACCAATGCGCCGACCATCATGCTGGCGATGCGCGCCGCTGATCTCATTCTCGAAGACGCAGGCCAACTCTGATCCTGCAGCAAGGGGCTGATACTATGTATCTGGACAAAATCGAAACTTTCGTTGTCAGCAATCCTCCTCCGCGCCATGGCGGGCGTTATTTCATCTTTCTGCGCCTGACCACCGCCTGCGGTGTCACCGGCGTTGGTGAAGTTTACAACGCCACCTTCGGACCGGATCTCTGTGCTGCCATGGCCTTGGATGCATTTGAGCGGCATTTCCAGGGCGAAGATCCGCATCATATCGAAAAGCTCTGGCGCCGCACTTATGGTGCTGGCTACACTCTGCGCCCGGATGTAACGGTCATGGGCGTTCTGAGCGGGTTGGAAATGGCCTGCTGGGATATTATCGGCAAAGCAGCGGACAAACCGGTCTATGAGCTAATGGGTGGCAAAGTGCACGACCGTCTGCGCAGCTATACTTATCTCTATCCCACATCGGGGGATGTGTACCCCGATCCTACCACCCCCAATGTTTATAATGACCCCGATATCGCTGCCGACATTGCGCTGGAGGCGTTGGAAAAAGGGTTCACGGCAGTCAAGTTCGACCCCGCAGGCCCGTATACGATTTACGATGGCCACCAGCCCAGCCTGAAGGATCTGGACCGCAGCGAAGCCTTCTGCCGTACCCTGCGCGATGCCGTGGGCAACCGCGCTGACCTTCTGTTTGGCACCCATGGTCAATTCACCGTATCCGGTGCCAAACGGATGGCGAGGCGGTTGGAGAAATACGAGCCCCTCTGGTTCGAGGAGCCGACAACGCCGGAAAACCCTGCTGATATGGCCGAGATTGCCCGCTACACATCAATCCCCGTCTCAACCGGTGAGCGCCTGTGTACAAAACACGAATTTGCCCGTGTTCTTGAGGTGGGAGCCGCCTCGATCCTGCAGATGAATCTGGGGCGCGTCGGCGGCCTGTTGGAAGCCAAGAAAATCGCGTCCATGGCTGAAACCCGTCAGGCCCAGATCGCACCACATCTATACAATGGTCCGATTGTTGCGGCTGCAAATATACAGATCTCGGCCTGTTCGCCCAATTTCCTGATACTGGAAAGCATCGGCACATTTGACGGGCCTTACATGTCCATCGTGAAAACCGATTTCCGCTGGGAAGATGGATATGTCATCCCACCAAGCGCGCCGGGTCTGGGCATTGAGCTCAACGACGAGGCCATCCGCACCAACCCCTATACAAGCTCTGAACTGCACCTGAACATGGTTCGCGAGCCGATGCTTGTCTGAAAGAACCGACATCCGCGCTTGGCGCATTGTTCGCTAGTATGGGCTCGATGCAGCCATCCTCTTCGGTGCCCCCGATTGGTCAAAAGAGCCCTGAGCCGCCATTCAGTCCGACTAGGACGCTGTCCGGGAATTAGGCAACTAGCAGCACCAAGGTGGGCTCTCGACTTGCCTTGATTATGCAGCCTAACAGCTCACTATCGTTGTATTCTGGCCACGCTACCTAGATCTTCGGTTACCAAGGACCGGTATTGGTACTTCAACGTAAAGCTTACGAAACTCTGTCAGCACCATCTCAACCGCTGCATCAAAAGTCCCGTTTCTGAATGATAGGCTTTTTTCAACCTCATAGATGTAACGCCAATCTATGAAAGCGTCTTGGTGCTGAAAGAGGACGCTGCGAAGATCGTAATCCACGAAAGAAAAGTCTGGATACAATGGCGCTACAGACCGTTTGAATTCTTGGTTCAGTCTATGTTGCGTTTCAGGCTTTAGCTTTTCGAAAAGCTTGTCCAAGTTATGTACCTTAGGGGCTTTTGGTTTGTTGTGGTCGAAGACGAACCACGCCTTCAAAGCCAATTCCATCGCCAAAGCCAAGAGCATGGGTTCGACACCGCTATGATCGAAGCCGTCATTATCCCAATGCTCAGTTTCATGAGGACTTGGAATTTTTCGAGATTTGACTAGGATGCCGTTTGCAGCTTTGGCAATTCGGATCGCGGTGGTTAGACGGTGGTTCATTTTACCAGCTTTTAGTTATCCGTGTTTTGTAAGCAGCAGAGCTAAGAACGTAAACCTTGGCCAAGCTGACTTCTTTGCGAATGGCACCGTTGTCAGTTCTATTTTCTGCAAAATGACCTATTTCGGAAGGCCGCACTCGCCGGGCAAGTGGAACGCGCACAGATCCCCATGTTCACGAACTTTGAGGAGCGCGCTGCCCGCAAGGTCACATCCGCACTCATGAAACAGGGGATGCTCGTGGCTCCGAGCCATCGTGCTCCCCTCCGGCTTGCTTTTCCGCCGGACGCAGTCGAGCGGTGGTTTCCGCTCTTCTTTCCCAATACACCGGGAGGTTCACCATGAACGAACGCGGACCGATTGTTCCCTTGGCGAGGCGCTTTACAAAGACATTTGCGCCATCAGCGAACAACGACGGCGTCACAGAGTAAATAAGGGCAGGGCCGCGAAAGCCGCTCTTTTCTTTTGCTCTAGCTCACGGCCGGGCAGTTTCGCACACGAAGACGTTATGCACCGGTGCTCCCGGTTACCTTGTGCTTACTCGCTCACAACTCTACTAATGCGTGTGTCAGGGAGTGGCCTGACAACCAAGGTTAGTTGCTACAGCGCTTGCGTCTTCGTCCCAGAGAACGTCCACCTCTCGTCCTGTGCGCATGTGCTGTAGCAACTGCCAACACTTGAAACCCAAAATCAACTTTCACTATTCCATTTCTTTCAGGAACTGACGTAGCTTCAGGCTTGCTGAGAAAAGATGGTTTTTTTGAACGTCGAGTTTAGTTTCTGCCCGTCGCTTGCTGGTTGTTTCTTCTCAACTTGAATATGGACGGTAAGGGCAAATCCTGCGCCACTCGGCCAGGACCGTGTCCCCGCGAGAGACTAATCCAGCCGCCGCTATCTTTGGTTGCCTGTCTCAAAACCTGTTTTTCAGTTTTCAGCACGCGCTTTTGCTTTCAACGCCTTACTTGCCGATCAAGCAGATAGACCAACAAGTCATGCAACTCACGGCGACCGGTTCCCGTATATCCCAATTCAACTAGAAGACTACGAAGCGGTGTTTCTTCACTCAGAAGATACTGAACGGAGGATGAAATGAGCGTTTTTAGCCAATTGGTTGAAACCCCAAACGGCTTGACCGTTTCCCGGCCCAAGCTCGCTTGCAGCCAGGTGCGGACATTTTACTGAAACACTGCAAGAGAAGACAGCATGAAGGGTATCGACAAAAGCGCCCAGCTATCCGGTTTAGATCCGGACACTTTGCGCCAACACATTGACCGTGTTAACGACGCAAAATTGGACGAGGCTGCTAACATGGCGAGCAACGACAAGGGTTTGAGTTCACTTGAGGACAGTGCGCAACAGACCGAAGCTTTGAAAACACCAGGCGGTAAATAAACAACCAAGACACATACGATTGGCGGGGCGAACACCTGATACGCCGCACTGTTCGCAATTCAAACGACGCAAACCTGACGAATTCGAAAATGTGTTGGATCTGGGCACGAAACTGCCCGGCTTGCCCCCCGATCCGAAACCAAAGTCGAAGTAGGGGGAATGACCAATGCAGAAACCTGCACCACAAAAAGGCGAAGCATGCTGACTTTTGGGTGTTAGGTATGAGGCCGAGTAACAAGCAGTGGAGGCTTGCCGCGATTGGCGTCTAGCGAATGCTGAGTCTGCTGCTGGAAGTTGTTCCCGATCAGATTTACGTAGCAATGGCTGCGATTGATACTTCCACACAAGAGGGAATGCGCAACGCCGAAACCCGCGCTTTGTGCGCTTAACAAAACAGAAACTGACTGAGAAAGCGGAACATGACTTTGGCCACTAATTCTTCGCCAAGGGACAAATTCTCTATGTCTGTTTCTTCCATGTTCATCGAAACACTCAAAAACGAGGATCAAGCATTGGCAACTCAATCTCTGAAACTGAACGTCAAATCCGGTGAAAAAGATGGCGGGACCTTCTTGAATCGCCGCGGTGTCGCCTTTGTAAACACCGACGAACAAGGCAATATTAGCTCACCCGCATCAGTCAGGGTTTAGTGAACAAGCACGCTTATCGTCTGGGCCCTCAATAAAGTAACGTCGCAATGATAGGGCCAGCGATTTGACGCTGGCCCAGTCATGATGTCAGCAGCTTACATCTCGTGAATTGGTGCCACTTCCACTGTGCCTTTACCACCATCAAGGATCGGACAGCCTTGAGCCATTTCACAGGCCGCTTCAATCGTGTCAGCTTTAACGATTGTATATCCGGACAATGGATTTGATCCGCCGTTGTTCTCGATGCCAGACACCGTCACGGTTTTGGACATGCCAACCGGGGCGCCGCCATCGACAACAGCTTGGTCCATCTTGCCGTACCAGGCATGCCAGGCTGCCATTACTTTCTCAGCTTCTTCCGGCGTTTCGGGCATTCCGCCGCCGTGATAAGCAAATACGAAGTTGGGCATTTGAGGTTCTCCTAATTGTAGGCGGCGTCATGCCAACCCTTTTTCGAGTTTTTCAAAAATGGACAGCCAGCCTTTTGTGTGACCGGCGCGCGCTGAATCTGTCCCGAGGTCATAATGGCAGAGCACCATCTTTGCGCGGTTTTCATCGACGGCGTCGATTTCGATGGTTACGTGAGTTTCGATCCCGCGCGGCCCACCAGGGCCACCTTCGTGCCACGCCCAGGTAAAGGCGATCAACCGCGGTGGTTCAATCTTGGTCACTTCTCCAGATACTTGCCGACGCGTTCCGTCCGATGCCTCCATGATCGCGTACCACGGACCAGGTTTTGAAAAATCCAGATTGTGCTCTGGAACAATCATATCGTCATGCCCCCACCACCGGACCATGTTTTGCGGCTGGCTGACCATTTCGAAAACCCGGACAGCCGAAGCGGGCATGACTCGTTCAAGTCGGACAACGTCGGTCATGTGTTGTCCTCACGCAGGGCAATCTCTATGCGATCCATACTGGACTCCCAGAATTGACGATGGTTGAGTGTCCAATCTGCCACGCGCCGTATTGCCTCCGGCCGGACTGAGTAGAAGCGGTGCTTCCCTGCAACTCTCCGATTAACCAGGCCGTTTCGATGTAACACGGACAAGTGCCGCGAAATGGCGGGACCGGAAATGTCGAACATCTTACATATGTCTCCGGCGGATTTTTCCCCGTCGCGCATCAACGCCTCGATCACTTCAAGACGACACCGATCGCTCAATGCTGCAAATAAGGATGACACATGGCTCATAAATTTTCATTTAGCAGATTCGTTAAATGAAAGATAGCCTGTTTCGTCCGATCCAAGACTGCCTTTTGGTTTCATCTCACCTGCTACCTCACAGCATCCAGACAAGGACGTTGATTGCGCACTAATCTTTCAAACAAGAGCGAGCGTAGGTCATTGCGAATCCTAAGGCTGGAAACGATGCTTTTACACTCTCGGGAAGCAAACTGACTAAGGTACGCGCGTAGCTTGCAGATCAGTGCTGCCTGCCAACGCCACCGAACAAGACCGCTTCAACGGCATAGCTATCGAAAGGGATAAATGCCCCGTTTCGCCTCCGTTTGATCAATCGTCGGCATCCTCGGGAAATTTATGAATATCCCAATCAATCAAGTTAACATACACCGCGTCGGCCGTGTAATCGTAGTGCGGAGGAAAATCTTCACTGACGGTAAATTTCAAAACAGTCCCCGCTTCCATCCCTTCTTTATAGGTCTCCATCCGTATGGTGGCTTCCGTGCCGACTGAAGGCACGATGCCTGTCCCGCTTTTCGCAACGACACTTCCGCTTATGCAAAACAAGACGTTCATATTTCCTCTTTTTGTTTCAGCTCTCCAATTGGAATAGTTTGATTCGCCGTTGAGCGTTGTCTCAGGCATCAAACTGTTGCTCTGATTGCTGCAGTGTCACAGATCACTATACGGGGCCCGACAATCTATGGTTGCAGCGGCTCGAAACTTTAGTGCTATTGTTGCCCGGTTCAGCCAAACTTAAAAAAATAAGTGGGTTGGGTTATGTACGCTAGCGCAAAGAGCGATCAACTCGTTGCCAACGGCTAATTCTAATATGAGCCCAAGTTATTCCTCAAACGTAATACAGCCTACAAGAGGCGCATTTGATGATCTTATGCGGCTAAGCGTGACGCATCCGAGTGATCATCAGATGGAGGTTTGCGGTGGGTTGTTCGTAACCTGTACGGTTAGCTACCGTGTACTCGACAACCCAATGCGAGACCACGAAGAGTTCTGAGCATTCACGGCCACGCAGTAAACTTCGCAAAGCCGATATTCGCCAAGCGTCGTTAACTCTAATGACTGCTTCGAGCCCGAACAGCCCGATACTGCAACCTAGCTAGACGATCCGTTGCTCCAGCTCAGTAGGATCGCCAACATCGACACGCCAAAAGTCGCGTGCTTCAACCGGGAGTTTCGCCAAAACGCGGTCAAAGTCCCTTCCATTGGTACAGCGACGGACTGCCCACGCCGTTGCCTCAATTGCATTGTCCGGTGTTAAATTGTGGTTCACACGTACCGCTTTGGCCTCAGATATGAGCCTCTCTCGGTTTTCAAATGCCGCGCGAGGCTCCGAAACATCCCAGTTGTGAACAAAAATCGCGCGAAGCACGCTCGGTAAGACATTTGCGAATTCCAAACCCTCTTGAGCGTTCAAACGACGCCGAAAAACTTGAAACACCGCATCAACGGCCGTGTAAGCCATGTTATCTGACTCTAGGCACATGCGGTCTTTCACATCGTTGAGAAAAGCGCGCCATTCCTTAGAGGCGTGCCGATAGGTCCACGGCATTGGCATGGCTAGTTGGTTCCTTTGGCAGTGCTAATACCGACATCTTTATCGAAAGCTGTAAGATTTGTCGAAATAACCCACGGCGGCATTGCCTGCCGATTCAACCGATGGACGCAACACACTCTTGGAACTTCTCTGCCGGTGAGAAGTAATTCAAGGTTTTTCTGGGCCGCTCGTTGAGTTCGCGAGCTATGGCATCGAGATGTTGTTGGGTGTGCACGGAGAGGTCAGTACCTTTCGGGAAGTACTGGCGCAGAAGCCGGTTGGTGTTCTCGTTGGTGCCACGTTGCCAGGGGCTGTGCGGGTCGCAGAAGTAGATGTCGATATCGGTGGCCAAGGTCAGGCTCTTGTGATCGGCCAGTTCCTTGCCGCGGTCCCAAGTCAGAGTCTGGCGAAGCTCTCTCGGCAGATGCTGGACCTGAGCGGTCAGCGCAGCCACGACAGTCTGCGTTTCTTTCCCACCCACCTTCGCGAGCATGACATAGCGCGTGCGCCGCTCTACCAGCGTCGCGATGAAGCTGTTCTTTGAGCCCGCTATGAGATCGCCTTCCCAATGGCCGGGGATCGCGCGGTCCTCGACCGCGGCCGGACGCTCCCGGATCGAGATCGCATCCTTGATTTGACCGAGCCCATCGCGCTTCAGGCTCGCATGCCGGGATCGGCGGATGGCACGTGTAGCGCGCAGATGTGCAAGCAATTCCTTCTTCAAAACACCACGGGCCTGGATGAACAGGCTTCTGTAAATCGTTTCGTGAGACACGCGCGCGCCTTCGTCGTTGGGATGCTCGCGCTTCAACCAACCTGCAATTTGCTGCGGTGACCATTTGCGTTCGAGCTTCTTTGCTATTGTGTGACAGAGCTGCGGTTGCCCCGCCAGCTTGCAGAGCTTTGGCCGCTTAGCCCGATCCCAGGCCGCCAGGTCTGCGCTGGCCGCACGATAGACGCGTCGCCCGCCATTACGACGCACCTCCCGGCTGATCGTTGATGGCGCTCGACGAAGCTGACGGGCAATGGAACGAAAAGATAGCCTGGCTTTCAGACCCCGAGAGATTTCTTCACGTTCAGCCAGCGACATCGCCAGTCGTGAACGCCGCCTTTTCGGCGGGCGGATACCACCTGTCCGTGCCAGCAGCGGATAGATCGACGAGGAGTTCCGATCAAACAGTCGACCAATCGAGCTCATCGACTCTCCGCGTTGCCAACGATCCCAGATCTCCGCCCTTTGCTGCTCTGTAAAATAAATTCGACGTCGATAGGCCATTCCAACACTCCATCTTTGCTCTCGAAGTGAAGTGTTGCGTCGATCCATTGAGACCGCCCCGCAAACCGGACATTGGCGCTCCTTATTGTGAACTCTTGCAGAGGCCATCATCGACCGCATCTAAGCTTCGGAAGTAGCAGCCGATCACGGTAGGCTTGCCGTTCACGTCCGCCCGGAACTCTGCCAACAGTCCCAGCGCCATGATGAACACCAAAAACCGCATCGTTGCTCCCTATTGTTAACTTTGACAGAAGAATCACCATCCCCCGATTTGACCTTGGCAGTTGGCCCCTCCGATTGTCGTGGCGGTGTCAATTAAATCGGCGACTGCCCCAATCCCGCGCACGAAAAAGTAAAGTGCAGCAAGTGCTGAACAAACCGCCAGAACGTGCGCACATGTTCGCGCCCCCCAGAGCCATGTAGAACCCTGGTCTCTCTACGTTTCAGCAGTTTGTTGAACTGGCAGGATAATAGACCCACATTCGCCATCTCCTCAGCCTGCCAAGGAATTTGCGACAGAACCGGTCGCCGGCTATCGAATTGGTGACTTTAGTTTTGCTGTAAAAGACGACTTCCAATCACGCTCCAGAGTTTTCGCGCTCGTTCGGACTGCCCAATGAAGAGGTATTCGTCTGGCGAATGGTCATACAAGAGCGCCGTCAGATCTGCATTGGTGCGGTAGAAGTCACTCCGATCGAGTAAATTTTTGTCACATGACTGGTACAGATTTTTCTGTTCATCTCCGGTCAAATCGTCATCCCAACTAAAAAAAACCGTCTCGTCCAAAACGAATTCAATAAGGAATTCTGACAACCTAATTCCGGCGGTCTTAAAGTCACCCCGAAAGCTGTCATAGTAGACGATTGGGTTGTCAGATTGGTCATTTTCTCGATAGGCCCAACGCGAAACATGCTGGTTCTCGTAAGCGAAAAATATATAGCCATGTTGCTGCTCAAGCCGGCCCGGTGAAACCAGCCGATTTTGCTTCGCCAAAGGGCCGACCCGACCGTGTTCATAAGGTAATGTCAAGCGTCCGACGGCTTGCCAGAGCTCAATGAGTGGAGGCGCAGCGCATCTCCTAGCCCTGCCCGACAGGTACGGCAAACCCAGCTCATCGTCATGATACCAATCGTGGAGAAAGTCGGAGAGATCAGAAATCGAGCGCACGGTCATCTTGCAATACTTTCCATTTGGTTGCTCTATCGAGCACGCCAGAATAATGAAAAAACCGCTCTGTTCAAGTTTCATCCTGAGTGTTGGAAAAACGGTTAGAGACAGCCGGCGGTAAAGTCGAAGGTGAAAGTGTGGTTAGCCGATTTGGCTACTTTTTGCAGGACTATTGGCGCTAAACGCGCGCTATTCCGGGAACTTTCTGTCAGCCTGCCCCCGCTCAATACTGTCAGCCAGATCGCGCAGCGCCTCTGCCACAGCCACACGCTGTTGCTCAAAGGATTCCTCGTAAATCGCGCCCTCTATCTCGACATCTAAGTCGTAGATCGGAATCAATACGCTCTCATAGTTCCCATTGTCGGACCCGAGTTTGACCCGCACATCAATCGCCGGTTCTCCGCGTTCATCTTGATATGTGAACAGCGCCACGGTCTCGATTGAAGCAGTGACGACAGCGCGATGAACCTTTGCGTCCGAAGACTTGCGACATGACATCTTCTCGCCTCCTTATTGTGAATTCTCACCCTTACCGAAGGCATAACCCATTGCACCGGCGATAAGTGTTGAAGCCGTACCGTCCAAAGCGTTGTTCAACCCCAATATTGCGACAATCGGCGGCGACAAGGCGATTACTATGAAACGGATGAAACTCCATCCGATCCCCTTGCCATCGCCTTGGTTTCGGTTTTTCAGCCCAAAAAACAAGACAATTGGAACCGACGTAGCCAGCACGAAGACTATGATGTCATGGCCGAGAGTGCCTGAAGAACCTTCCAAATCAAAATCCTCCTATTTGTCGACTTCAACTTAGCCGTCGCGTTGTATTTGGTTCCGCAGCAGCATTAAAACGATCACTAGAGCTATCAACACATAACGGACGTAATCCCCGTGGGATACAAACGGCTTAGGCAAGAAATCGACGTCCAGGACTTCGATTTCGAAAAACCTTAGTGGCAAGGAATACCTGACCAATATCAGGACCGCTAATATAGCCAAGAAATGGCAAGTCCAAACAGCCAACCTTTGATTCTTCATGACTGCCCTATTTATCATTTACAGTACTTTGCTCGCTTGAGCCGGGACCGCGCCGCTGGGGTCTCCAAATGCCTGTACCTGCCCCCACTGTACCGCGCGCAGTCTAACGCGTGTCCCGCAGCAATTACAGCCGCCCCTACGTCTTGACCATCTGCGTAGCAGATCCCGACCCATCGGTCATAGGTGCGCTCTCCGTTCAGTTCGCAGGCGATGGACTTGCCTCGGAGGAAATTGACCATCCAGCGCTTCGCATTCTGGCCGGGTCTGGACCCTAACTTGGGGGCATCGACACCGTTTAGGCGAACAGGCGTACCATCAACAACAATGGTGTCAGCATCACGAACATGAAGGGTGCCGGCAGCGGAGGATGTGGCGAGGACAAAAGTTACAGCGGCAAGAATGTGCTTCATCAATTAGGGCATAGCTCAATAAGAAAGGCTCACTATTGAGCTAGGCCTCTAAACTCGCGTTAGCAACCCATTTGCGCTGAAAGAGTATTCTTCCTTCTTCCCGACAATAACGTGGTCGTGGATAAGAATGCCCATTGTATTACAGGCATCCTGAATGCGTTCGGTCATGAGAATATCTGAGTTGCTTGGGGTCGGATCACCCGAAGGGTGGTTGTGAACCAGGATCAACGAGCTAGCGTTCAGTTCCAGGGCCCGTTTGACAACTTCGCGCGGATACACCGGCACGTGGTCGACGGTACCCTTCGATTGTTCCTCGTCAGCAATAAGAACGTTTTTTCGGTCGAGATACAAAACGCGGAATTGCTCGATTTCACGATGCGCCATTGCGGTGCGGCAGTAGTTCACTAAAGCGTCCCATGACGACACCACATCCCGCTTCATCACTTGGGCTTGCGCCATCCGGTGTCCGAAGGCTTCAACAACACGTAGGTGGTAGTAGACCCAATCGTTAGCCCCCTCAACTTTCAGAATCCGGTGCTTTGAGGCTGCAATAACACCGTTCAAGTCACCGAACTCCGCCAGAAGTCGCTTAGCCAGCGGTTTAACGTCGATCCTCGGAATTGCATTGAATAGCAGCAGTTCCAGCAATTCGTATTCGGGCATCGGGTCATGCCCACCTTTGATGAACCGTTGCCGCAATCGCTCTCGGTGCCCCCAGTAATGCGGGCGTTTTGCTCCATCATCATCTTTGACTAAACCGCCCCCCGCTGCGTTCTTTGGCGATAACCGGTCACGATACACATAGGACGGTTGGTGCGCGGGTTCAGTTATTGCATCAGGTGGTGGCATCCGGGCGTTCAAGTCTTCCAAACCTTTCAGCGCATCCTCTGAGAACCCGTCCTGCCCGTCGTATTTGACCAGTTTGCCGAACCTCTTCGGATCCCCCGCTATCACGCCTTTCATTCGCTCCAATATTTGGTTTTTCATCTTCGCACCGATTGCGTTCCTGTCTGGAACGACAATGACGGCGGTTTGGTTAACGAGTAGTAAAGAGCGCCAAGAACACAAAGAAACTAATCCAGCAAAGTCGGGTTTACTGGTCGCTGATATATACTAAGAGGCTATCTTTTCGGTTTTTTACACTGTTCAAAATATGAGAGCCAACAAAAGCGGATTTACTCTTTTTGAAGGCGTGGATGGGCAAGACATCGCAGTCTGATCTTATGAAAAATATCCCTGTAAGACGGATTTCTGCTCTGCTATTGCAGGGCACAAACATTGATTTGCAGCCAAAATCAGCAGGTCTTTCTTGTTCAGAATTTTCCTACTTCTCGCCCCAAAGGTAAGGCCGACAGGAAACGAACACTGGTCGGGTATATTGCACGACGCGCCCAACTCGTACCCCCTCGTTGAAATCGCTAATCCCCTCAGGGCGCGCCGCGTCCTCTTGGTATCTTCCAGCTCTGTCTGAAATGTGTCTGGAAGATTAATTCTACGGAATACGGGGAAACCCCAATTTCGTGAGCCCGTATAGTTCAGTATTTTTAGGTTAACGGAGTAAGCACACACAACTCCGCAAACCCCAGGATTGTGGGGCTGGCTTTTACCCCCTCGTCCAGCCCCTCGCTCCACCCATCACGTTAGTGTTCATATTACAGGCAGATTGACAGAGCTCGGAAACGGCGATTGCGGCGGTCAAGCCCCCTTCCTATTTCTGGTGTAACCGTCATACCCGCCGACCGTGTGAACTCATAAAAGTCTGGGCGAGTGGCTTCCCAGGTCACTTTCCGTTTTGCTTACAACTCACCCGGTCCGCAGCTGTCGTTAAGGTCGTCGGGCGTCACGATCCAATAGTCATCGTGACTACCGGTATCGACTACGACCCTGAAACCCCGACTGGCAAGTGGTATCCCAAGTTGTATGTGAGTAGCGCTGCCTGAGCTTATCGGCAGTTCTTTCAAGAGAATATCATTGTCATCAAACAGCGAGATTGTTCCTTTTTGCGCTCTTTTCCCGTTGGAATACTTAGCTTCGACTACAATGGATGCACAGTCTAGAGTAACGAATACACTCAGCGCATGGGCATTCGCGGCGGTTGGGTTAAAAAGAGGAACTATGCCGCCAACACATGTCACCGCAAAGGCTTTGAGACTTGGATAAATCCATTGTCGCCATGAGGTCGAATAGGGCATATTCACGCTCCTCTTTGAAATGGCCCATCTATAGGGGCGAACACAGATATTTAGCCTTATTGAGCAGGCAGCGTGACCGGACTATTCGATGAATAGGTTGAAGGAGTAGGTCGCGAGATGTTCAGCCGTGTCGGCGAGTGTCTTCTCAACGAGTTCTTCCTTGAAAACCGCGGATACGACGTTCAGACCGTCGTTTCTGATAGAGAATTCAGCGATGCCTTGTTCGTCAGTTTTGATAGAACGATTGTGCCCATCTGTTAGGTAGTCAGGGATGATACGAACATTGGCCGCAGGCGCGCCCGCAAGTAGGACTTTTACGGCAAGAGTATCTCCTGCCTGGAGGGACATCGGATCCGACAGAGGAACGACTTCCAAATAGTGCCCGACTGGTTTCGGAGCATCACTCAATGGTTCGAATTGCGAAACGCCGTATTTGAGGTAGTGACCACCGGAAATTGCGCCCTCAACCTCGGTTTTAGGCTTATTCACCGATTTCCCGTTTGAAGCTTTGCTCCAATATCCGTTGTCCATCATAAATGCGGCGATTGCCATTTCGTTCGAGTGCTCGAACGAAACATGTGTCGAATGATCTACTCGCTTTACACCCATCTCAGTCATACCTTGACTGTACAGCTTCAGAGTCTTGATCTTCGCGGGATCATAAGCGTCGTCCGCGGAACCGTGCCCGTACACGATTGTGTAGGCACCGTAACGTTCTGTCATCCATACACCATGGGCCGATACATTGCCGGCAGTGTTGGATATTAGCGCGCCTGCGAGTAGGCTCATTCGAAGTGAATTCTTCCCCAGCACTTTTTTCTCCTGAAACTTGAAGCTATGTGAAACGTAGTCAACAATCATAGATACGAAGACTCGGCTCCAAAAGTTGCGACGCCGCTGGCGGGTTTTCGTATTCGAAACCAGGCCTCAGCATTTTTGCCAATAGGGTCGTTTTGGGCACTGAAGGCACGGCTTAGCACTCACAGAAAGTTCTTGTGTTACAATCCCCTGGCAAAACTCAGTTTGATTTTGTCAGCTTCTTTGTCGTTTAAAAAAGAGAGCACACTAAAACCTGCAACATCCTTGGATCTCGGCTATGACTTCGACCTGATCTGCGAGGCAAGCAAATTGCAGGGATCAGACAAAACAGTCTTTGGCTATGAAGTTCCAGGACTCCAAATTAAGTGGATGTCCAGTTCATCGTCACAATGAAAATCCAGAGACAGTTTGTATGCACGTCCTCTGACCCAACCTCATGCTACCACCCGCTACCGGTTGGAAAAGAGAGTATCTTAAAGTCATTGTACTTATCCCACGCACGCACCTTTTTGCGGCGTGAATGACGATACGGTCACTTTCATGTCTTTTTTAGACAGCAAGTATTATTGACAAATCTTTGTAATAAATGGAGGATAATGATCCAATTTTATGCCGATATTCAAGCCGTTCGCTGCAAATTCAAGACAGCGAAATCAGATACATCTGATGCACTACACTTAATCACCTCGCATGAGTGTGCGTTCAATAGTTTAACGCGCATGCCTTATCCACGAACACAGTAGAAACGTCATCAAAGGTTTTCAAAATTCGATAGATTAGGAGACTCTCAAATGCCTAACAAATCTGATCTCGTTCAAGCGAAGATAAACTCTTTTTTGGGTGTGGGGGCACCACAGATTGAAGGCTTACCGCACGGGGAAAAAACATTAAATACCTTGTCACAAAACGATGCAGCATCGGGCGCTGGCATCGGTAGTTTTTCGGTCTTCGATCTTGATGCGAACAGAAAAGCCTCAGAGGTGGCAGCCCAATTCGCGCTCTTGGCCGATAAGGACGGTGATGGCGAACTGGATGGGCTGTTCCAAAAGATTGATGAACTCTCGGCTCTTCATGGCAAAGGTTTGGTCTGGCATGCACTGAAATTATTTATGACCCATCATCCCAAGGGTCGAATGTACACGATGCCCAGCTTGCTCTCCAGAATGGCACCATCGGATGCCGCCAAGATTGTAGACGGAGAATTCGAAATCGGAAGCAAAGCAACACCTGAAGAGGAGAATGCCGTTAACTGGTGGCGCGAAGATGCACTCATGAATGAACACCATGAGCATTGGCACATTGTTTACAACGGGTTTCCGGCCGGAAATGGGAATGGACCCGTATGGCCCGGAGGTGAAGTTCGGGACCGACAGGGCGAAATGTTCTTTTACATGCATCAGCAAATGCTCGCACGATACAATTGTGAGCGAGCGTCGGTCGGGTTGCCTCCTGTGCAACCCTATGATGACTATCGCAGTGCAATGACAGAAGGGTATGATCCGGGACAGCTTGTGGTGGGCGGTCAGATGTTTGTGAAGCGCCCAGCCGATGCAACCTTCGATGATCTAAGCTACATTATGTCGCTGGAGCGCCGGCGCGATCGGAATCTAGACGCCGCGGAGTCCGGTATTCTCAGGAACGGAGCGACCCTTATCGAGTTAGAGGGCCACAAAGGTTCTGACCTTTTGGGAGCTGCAAACGAACCTAATCAAGACTCCGTCGACCTGCGGTTCTACTCTCACCACGGCGGCGGCCACTACATCATCGCAGCAGCCGTTACCGGTAATCAGGACGAAGGCGTTGTGTGGCATACACATTCCAATTTGCGCGACCCTATGTTCTGGCGCTGGCACAAGCATATTGATGATATTCACTATGCTTATCAGCGTCGGATTGAACCGCATGAATTTTCAGATGCACCGCGATCTGTGTCAGTTACGGATGTTGCCTTGATCCGAGAAAGTGGAATGCCTTCTGAACTCCAAGATGTAGACCCGCAGGAATGGATGCCCTCTGCCTTCGGTGATGCGAATAAAATCGAGGATAAGACACATAAGTTCGTGCATAATGGCAGTAACCATGAAGTCACCACCACATCTGAACTCCTTACCGATATGAATTTTGGCCGCTTCAAAATGTTTGGCGTAGATGGCAAAGAGACAGTCTTCAAGTATCCGTATTTACAACACGAAAGATTTGGCTACGTCTTAGCGGTTAGTAACGAAAATGCGGATGAAAGAGACGTAACAGTCCGAATATTCCTTGGGCCGGAAGATGGTCGAATTGATCGCGCCATGCGGCGACGCTGGATCGAGATGGATAAGTTCAAGGCGACACTCGCAGGTGGCACAACTTCAATGATTTATCGGGCGGATACTGAATCTTCCGTCATCAGAAAGGATCGGAACGCTCCTAACGGAGTGATTGATCCAAGCAACGTTACGGACATCATCACCCCCTCAGACCCCGCAGATTATGATGGATACTGCACGTGCGGTTGGCCGCATCACCTTTTGCTTCCGCGGGGTCAGGAGGAAGGGCAGGGGTTTAAGCTAGTCGTAGTGGTAACCGATTGGCGCATAGACTATGTGCCCGAGGACGGAGCTTGTGGATCTATGAGCTTCTGTGGGGCGCGGGATCGCTATCCTGATACACGACCAATGGGCTATCCGTTCGATAGAGAATTCGCATCTGAATATAGAGATGCGCAGCAGTTGGCAGATGATAACCCAAACATGCTCGTCCGCGATTTGTCGATACGCTGCGAGAAAATTGAACCGGTGGATAAAGTGACTTAAGCCAATTAGTTACATCGCTGTCTTTTAATTGGAATGAGCTAATTTGGTGTGTTCACAGGCTGCGCTGCCTGAGCAGCGCAGCGTTTGGACTCGGAAAGATCCCGTTGTTTGGGCATGTGATTACAGTCTGCGGAAAGCTCATGTTACCGAAACCTCGTTTCCAGCGGTGATCACTAGTGCGAAGTCCTGCGGTCCGACCGATACATCCGAAGCGACCACAGAAATGGTCCAATCACCGGCCATTGCATTGGCTTCTAGCACCCCTTCGACGTTGTTCAAATCGTCAAACATACCAGTGTTTGAAAAATCATTTCCAATTCGCGCATTTCCGTTCGGGTCGAACACGAGAAGGTTCAAATTGTTCACAAGCTGCTCACCGGGGAAATCACTGTATACCATGGTTATTCTCAATTCACCCGGCGATGAAAGAGAGGCTGTGAATGTGCGATCCTGTCCGGTTTGGAGGCCGACCATTTCATCGTGATAAAAGACGTTCCCAGGGTTCTCCAAGTCAATTGCATTGGATAACGTTATTCGACCCCAGCCTTGCTCGTTGTCAGCTGGTGTCTGTGCATCAGGGGCCGCAAAACGATAGGCAAGATACTGTGCGGAATGAATGATGCCAGCCTTCAAAAGAGCCGCAGAAGGTGTGGGGAAACCTTGGTTCTCTCGCAGATATTGACGAAGCAATGCCGCGCTGCCGGCCGCCAAGGGGGCAGCCATCGAAGTGCCTCCCATGTACATATAATCGTTCTTTGCTGCGTTAAACGCGCCCCATGCGAAGTTATTAGGGGGCATCATGGAAGAGCGTGTTGAAAGGATAAATGTCCCCGGTGCCACGACGTCAGGCTTACGCCGTCCTGTATTTGTAGGGCCTCTGCTTGAAAACGCCACGACGTCATCGTTGCTGTCGGCCATGCGATCGCCGCTAATACTTGGGTGGGGGAAGTCATCAGGCCACCACTCAGAGTACCTGTCAGAGAATTCATCGCTGCGTTCGTTCTCGCAAGCCCCTACAGTCAGACAGTTCTTCGCGGTTGCGGGTGAATCGACGCTCGACGGATCAATATGTCCATGAGGAACCTGCTGATCAGTGCCCGAATTCCCGGCCGCGACGATCACCAGAAATTCTTTGTTGTCCCAAACAAATTGATCCAAGTCTTCGCATTGCTCGTCATACGCCCCGGGTACGCCTCCCCCCCATGAATTGTTGTGGATCCGCGCTCCCGCTGTGTGCGCACTCTGAAACAATACTCGTAGATCGTCTGGTATTCCATAAAGGCCGCTTGCTGGAGGTTGTTGACCGTTGATCAGAAATTGTATGGTTTGAGCCTGCGTCCATTGCGGTCGTTGTTCAATAGCTTGAAATACGAGCTGTGCGGCCGGCGCCACACCTTCAATCGGAGGTAGCCCGAGTGTGACTGAACGACTTCCATCTCCTAGCACCGATCCGGCCACGTGGGTGCCGTGCCCGGAAAAATCATCACTTGCGCCATCATTTGCCCCGTCATTGATCACAAATGGACTGAAAGACGGAGCAATTGGCCAGCTTTCGATGTGCGTAACTCTTCCTCTGAAATCAGGGTGGATCGTGGCAGCGACACCAGTATCCAGGCCCGAGTCTGCAACACCAACAATTTCGCCACTGCCCGTCAAACGATTGTTGTGGGGCGCTTGGGTTACGATGCTATCGCCAATCACTTGACGGGCTCGATCATTACACAGCTGCTTGACCTTCTTTTCGGATACTCTCTTCAGTCCGACGCATTTGAAGATTGCCAAAGCGTCTGTTTGAACATCGCTACTTTCTGTTAGATCGACCAGCAAGCGATTGTCAGCTATGAGATTTACCTTTCCTGCCTTTTCTCGCTTCAGTCGACGCAGGCCGCGCTCAGCATCCTCCTCCGTAAAAAATTCAACCACCAAAACACCTGGTACGGACAGATTGCGAGTTGGAGCCGTTTGAGGCATCGCTTCCTGTATCGCAAAAGCATCTTCGAGATTGTCAGGAACGTTCTGCTCCATGAGTTGTTGGAAGAACAAAGGATCTATGTTGATCGATGCGCGATGTGGTGTGACCCCTGCAACATGTTCATTCTGCTTCAGTGTAGTTAAAACACGTTTGTTAGGGACTGCAGCTATGAGGCGCGAATTTCCGGTGTGTCCTATGATGCTTGCGCCCAAACTCTCTATGCTGGCTATAGTTTCTGGGCCAACCGGATACTTGAACTGGACTATGACATCCCGCCTTCCTCGACGATCATCATTGGCAGCAGCGAGTGTTGAAAGCGGCGCTGCGAGTTTAGGTTCCGTAACTTCTGGGATTTTCTGAAGAGGGTAGGATTTCGCGAGCTCAGCAGCAATATCTTCAGCGACTTCGATGACTTTGAAAGCTGGATAGCTCCGTTCGACCGCTATTGTTGAATCAAGCTTGTCTTTTGTAAATATCTTATAGCGTGGCATTTTGTATACCTTTCGATGAAATACTCAAATTTGACACATCAAAAAACTGTCGTCACAAGCATCAGTGTAGCACATACAATTGAAGTAAAGGGTATTGGATCTTTGCTTGGGGTCAGGACCCATTGCGTCCCAATAGCGACGTGATTTACGACTTAAAAATCGAACGGTTAATATGCCTGACTTTTTCTGTCGCGTCACGAGCAGATAGCACAACTAGCGTGGACCAACATACTCAGTCACTGGCCCCCGATCGGCTGGTTTCCAGTTAGGATCGGTTTCCCACGGCGGCGGTTTATCCAGAGGCCAAACTGTGCCAGTCTTCTGTGGGACAGTGCCATCTTGGCAAAGGTAAAGCTCGTGTTCCTCATCCTCGAAGAGATAAATGGAATTAATTGTTTCAAGTAACATCGGCCACGATTTTGGCTCTGTCGCCCAGCAAGATGGAATAAAGAGAGCATCTCCCGAATAGGGATCCGGGAAATTGGGCAGCAAAGTGTACGGGTTTCCTATGAGCGACGACAGGTGCGCTTGTGTCAATCCAACACTTTCTCTCAAGTCTGCAGAATGGGCTGACGCGGGCCATGATTTACTAGCCCATTCTGCAGATTTCATCTGCGCTCCATTCAGCATTGCCCCATCCATTTGCGCCCCGCGCAGGTTCGCCCCTTCCATCTGCGCCTCAGTTAGATTCACCCCTTGCATCCGCGCCCCGCTTAGATCTACGCCTTGCATCTGCGCCCAGCTCAAATCCGCCCCTTCCATAATCGCCTCTTCAAAAATCGCACCCTGCATCTGCGCCCCGCTGAGATACGCATTTTGCATCAGTGCGTAGAGAAAATTCGCCCCTTGCATCTGTGCCTCGGATAGATCCGCTTCTTGCATCCACGCGCCGGCAAAAATCGCGCCCTGTATCTGCGCTAGGCTTAGATCCGCCCGTTGCATTTGGGCCTTGACGAAATCCACCCCTTGTAGCTGCGCCTCGCTTAGATCCGCTTCTTGTAACCACGCCTCACTTAGATTCGCCCATTGCAGCTGCGCCTCGAAAAGATCTGCCCCTTGCATCTGTGCTTCGGATAGATCCGCCCCCTCCATCTGAGCCGCAGTCATGATCGCCCCGTCCATCCGCGCGCCTCGTAGATCCGCCCCTACAATCACTGCATTAGTCATATCAGCGTTGCGAAAGTCAGAGTTTCGCGGGGACCAACTTCCCAAGGATCTAATCTTTCTTAATCGATCGGCCTTCCATGCTTGATCGAATTGCAATTCAAGTTCAGCAAAATGCTCGGAACATCTGTCCTCTGTGTCGTGGCCATTGTTGCCACACCATTTTTCGCGCGCAGTTTCATTGTGTAATTTGAGAATGCCGTCGGTCTTTGATGGACCACATGTCACAGGGTCAAGGCCCTCACGGGCGCACCATTGAACGCGAAAGTGTCGCCGGTGTGCATCGTGGTCAAGCCAGTCGGTTGGAAGTTGAACAAATTCGACTTCTCTCAAGTCGGCGGAAGCAATCCTGAGCGAATAAAAGTTCGGGTCGTTTACGAAATCAGGACGTCCATCAAGAACCTTGATCGCCACCAAAGCGCGATAGGTTGCCGAATAGACGCTTTCCGTCGCGTTGCGAAACGCACCCAGGCGCTCGGGCCCATCGGTTTTCGCCACAGTTAAGGCAATTGACGGGATCAGGACAAACAAAGTCGGTGCTACAGCCAGAAAATGCCACAAACCACCTCGGTAGACCCAGCCATATCTCAGTCGCGTTATGGCTGTGAACAGACTAGACAGCATGGTCATTATCGTAAGTGTGAAGAGAAAAGCGTTGAAGACTGAGTACCCAAGCTCGTGCGCTGGCCAGTATCGTACACAGAAGTAACCGACTACAATTGGGCCTACGGCAAAGACCAGTAGGAAGGTAACAAGATGAGACAACCAATCCATTGGGCGCCGGTGGAAAGCGTTGTCTCGACGTAGAGCAAGGCCGAGATCGTTAACTAGCCAGGGTGTTACCTGAAGCGATAATGCCTCACCTTTAGGCCGTGGTGGGGCCGCGGCCAGCGCTTCCCACAGTTTTAGAAGATATAAGTGCAGATAAACAAACAGAGCTGTACCAAGAATTGGACCAAAGACAAAAAAGTCTCGTGTAGGAATTTCGACGCCTACGAGTGGCAGCTTGGTTTGCCTGCTTTCAATGAAGAAGTCGGCGTCTTGTACCCCCAACAACGTAACACCAGCGAAAGACAAATAAGCCAGCAGCGCAAACCAATTGGTACGCGCGGTTTTGGATAGCTCATTAATTCGATCAATAGTGGAGGTGTCTGGGGCTTTAGGACGTCTTATGAGAACTTTACGGGGCATGAAATGTCTCTGAAATTCCAGTATTTTGGCATGAATCGTTGAATCTGGCAATTCGGCCAATTCCTGAGCAGCCTCATCTGACTGGTCCAAGTTGATTGCTATTGCATCGTTGGCCTCCTTTTCTATCGGGTTTGGCGGTGTCAGTTACCCCCAAAAAGCAAGAACAAAAGGAGGGAAAAAACGAACATTGGGGTAGAATGGCGCCACCACCAAGTGAGATTTCCCGGTGAATTCAAGGCGGGCTTCCATGACAACGGAAAGGACTAGTCGCTGATAATTTCGGCGGGAAACGCTTTGGATTGTCAAAGGCACTCTGGTGGCAGGTGCAGGCATTGTGAAACCCCATCAACAGAATTTCGGCTCGAGGACATAGACCTTGGCCTTGCTGGATCATACGGCGTTGTTGGTCGCCGTTCAGATCGACGTTGGTGCTGTGGCTGCTATTTGATGGTGTAGATGTTGGCGGACAAGAAAAATCTAACAGTTGAGCATGATATCATACCGATAGCTTGTTCATATCACTATTTGTAACGGCACACTCAAGCCCAAGCGCTTCAGTCTTTTGGGGACCACGACTGTTGAGTTGCAGATCCACTGGGGTGGGTGCTGCGGAACCTATTCGTTAGTGTTCACATAACGAGCTTTAACTGCAATTTACGAGATAAATGATTAAATCCACCAGTCTGGGCGAAACAATGGTTGCTATGCCAACGTAGAGGAGAAACGATACAACGCAACGCGATAAATGCTGATCATAGGCGCGAAGGACTAAGTCCGCATCGTACATCCCCCCTTGAATCAAGCGCCAACCTGTAAGTTGGTTGAGGGCCATTGCCGCACGCAATTTGGATTGCGCATTGACTGTCGTAGGCTCAGGGAGGTCCGGTGGAGTTTTCTCAGCAAGTCGATCCAAAAGATTTTTCATCAGGCCACGGCGGCTATCAAAAAAATCTTTAGTAGCGACGGACTTCCAGTATTCCAAATAATCACTTCTCTGACGCGGCTGGCGAAATTCTGGAGTGGCAATGAAGAAAGGTAGTAAATAGCCCAAAAGGAATGCTAGAGCGCCGACAAGAGTGACGTAGTACCGCCAATCGTCTCCAAAAACCAACTCAATAAAACCTGCCTTGGGTAGTATTATAATTGATATCGACGCTGCAGCGAGCGCTTGGCTAACGAAAGACGAGCGAACTGTATTTATTGTGTTCCAATCGCGCGGGATGCTGTTGAGCAAACAAGCCATTGCTATGCTTCAGCCAATTGCTCACCTGCAAAGTGGTCAGCTATAGCATTGAGCAGTTGCAGAAGCGTTGTTTCACCCGTGAATTCAAAGTTATCAACTTGCTCAGTGTCAATGACGTTGTTAAGCCTATCAAGCACGGAATTATACCTTGCATATTGAACGTAGTCCTCAAAGCGCAGCAGAAGAATGTCGTGGATTCCTGAGAAAGGAATTGAGGTGGACAAGGTAAATTCTCTGTCGTCGATTAGGTAATCCAATGCTCCTCCTAGGCAAAAAGCTAGACCTTCCTCACCGCAACTAGTGAAGCATTGCCCCGGTGGGTCTGCATAAATTGCAGTGCCAGATCCCGCACACTCAATCCAACAGTCTGGGTGATTTTTGTCCTCGTAGCGGTTCATCTATTATCCTTTCCTATAAAAGAAAAAATCACTAATGGGATAATCTATCGAACATCAATTAAGGTGTTATTGTACTGCAAATGTCGCCGAAATGAAAACCTGATAAGCTCGGTGCAGGCACGGATGCTATAGGTCGAGGATTTCAGCGAGACGCGCGTAAACACTTTGGACCAAGTTGGAAGCAATACTGCCATGCTGGTCGCGACACGTGAAAAGCCGCTTCCATTCTCGAACCAAACATACATGCTCATTTATGGCGTTCCGCATTTCTTGTGCCTCTCGGCGTCGCAACTCATGCTTATTGGCGGGGTTCGCTTCGACGGAGGCCATGCCCCCCGAGAGCGCCATGCATTCGGTAAGCAGATCAAACTTTAACCGCAGGATTTTTGCAGGGAAGGCCTGTGCGCCTTGACGTTGCCGACTATGGCCTGCGCTTCTTCGGAAGTGCTAAGGGTTCCTTGGTGGCTAATCTCACACATTTCTATACCGGCGAACACCGCGGTTTTGTAATCATGTGCTTTAGTTAGAGATTTTGCCTCAATTAGATAGGCGGAACTACCTTAAACCTACGCGCGAAACAATATGCGGAGGACGAAAGCGGACCAGCTGGAAATCGCAAGAATAGTAAACCCAGCAAGAGCAACATCCGAAAGCAAAAACCATTCGTGTGCAAAAGGAGCCACTCCATCCAAGGCGTGGAAGCGAAAACAAGGGTTAGCAGCGCACTCATGGTTTATTGCCGCAACGCGACTTCCTATGAAGCTATTTTCTAGAGGCGACTTCTCATTCCAAAGAGAAATCCTACTAAGCGACAGATATGCGGACAGGCAAATATAGAGAGATCCCATCCAGAGAAAAACGACGGAACAGAACGCTGTGTAGGCGATAGACTTTACCCGTTTCGTGCCCTCTAGAAATTGTAGCCTAGGCCAAGCGTATACTGAGTTCTCTGACCTATTTTTGAAGTACATGTTGATCAAGAAACCCGCTGCGGACGCGCCTGCTAGGCAGATAAGTGAACCCCAATAGCCCACGGTCGCAACGAAGTCGTTTTGTAACTCACCGCCTCCTACTGGAAACGGACCACCGCCGCGCACAATAAGTGCTGCTGCGCAAGCCAAAGACAATGTTCCTGAGACTACCCAGGTCCACGCAGGATCAAGTGGCGACTCGTCGGTCAAACGGATATCCTTAACGTCGGTAGACCGGAGTTACATCGAAAGGGATCGTACAGCCCCTCACTGACCGAAACTCGTAGACCCTTCCAGTCAGTAGTTTCCATTTGCCCGCTCTAGGTTTTTCCCCGTATTTGCCGCCACCAACACCAGTAAGATCACGTGCCTGCCTGCCTCCACAGTCATTCTTGGGGAGAGAAACCCCACCGCTCCATGCCCAGAAATGTGACTCCCCGGTATCCCGCCACTCCATATACGTACCTGGCGGGGACGTATCGCGGGCCTCTTTAGAGTCACATTGGCCCTTTATCTTGGGTTTGATATCGTTAATTGTCTCGTTCCAGTACGATACTACAGACACTTTACCACGGCACGGGTCGCCGCCACAAATACCGTTGCCCAGTATCCGCCTAGCAAGGCTATTTCGGCCACCGCATCCACCGTATTTCAGGATCGCATCACGGTTGATCCCAAAGCATGATTGGCCGCGTGCGCATCGCTTCAGCTCAGCGTCACTGACTGCCCCCGCTGTGCAAATCGCGAACTGTTCCAAGGTGCCGGTCACATTTTTTGTTGCGCACCATCTGGCGGCTCTCGAAGCGTCGTCTCGGTTTATCGTTTGCTGTGTAAGAGAGGGCGCGGGGATAGAGACCGCAAGTAGGGTTATTGAAATCAATTTACTGAATGCACGCATTGATACACATCCGAAGAAAATGGTCCGAGTATTCACTAAGCCATGCTTGAATCGCCTTCTGACCGAGTCAACCGAATCGAGCGCAGACGCAGCGGGGTCGACTGGGTCAAGTCTCCGGATCGGTCAAAACTTAACCATTTCTACCATCGGCGACTACGAACGTTTTTGACTTGAAAATCCGAAAGCCGCCGTTGATGTAGTTACTGCGAAAGCTCACTTTGATCTGCCAGGTTGGCCTTGTTTCGACAACACGGATGCCATGGGAAGGCTGGCGCACGCTGCCATTTTCACTGGCCACGAGCGTATCTCGATGATTTCGGGTCGGACAACGGGTAACGACCAGGCACAAAGCCGTGTGGATGGCGTCAGGCAGACCATGGCAGAAAGCGGTCTGGACGCAAATTCCCTGGCGCTGATTGAAACGGGTTATGAGATTGAAAAGGGTGTCGAGGCTTTTCAGCAGCTCATGTCGCTTTCTCCGAGACCGACGGTTGTTATGTGCGGGACGACGTACTGCCAGCGGGAGCTCTGAGTGAGGCGAGAAGGCTAGGAATAAGTGTACCTGAGCAAGTCTCGGTAACGGGCTTTGATGATATTGAGCTTGCTGAAATAGTTAGTCCGGCATTGACAACTGTTCATGTTCCCCACCGGGAAATGGAGCGTTGAACTGTGCGCGAGTTGACTGCCATGGTCGAAGGTAATTCGGATGGCCGGTCGATCTGTATAAATACAAGGCTTGTGAACCGCTGTTCTTTGGCAAGACCACCACGCCAACCATAGCCAAAGGCTGTCTACTCGCGCGCAGCCGACAGCGTTAACGCACTCCTTTGGTTTCCCTCTCATGGTGAGAGATACTGGCCCGCTTTAGCGGGCCTTTTTTCTTATGTTACCGAATACAGGCCAAGTGACAGCATAAACTGCGTCATACAAACCTGTAGTACCGTCTGAGATCTCTCAGCATTTCTTATTTGAGATTTCTCTCTCGATGGCAATTTTTTCACCTTTGTATAGCGCAACATCAGCCTCGTGGTCGCCCGTAAACGCTGATGGAGGTATCAAAACTAGGAGTACACCTGCCGCATCCCCTGCAACTTTGCCCCGTTGTTTTTCTTCGGCGTCTTCCAATTTGGCAGAAACGGTATTGAACTCTTGCTGAAGGGCTTTGCAAGACACACCTGAGTATTCGGCGCTGGAAACTGCAACGGGTGCTATTGAAGAGGGTGTCTTCGCACAGGCAGCACAAAGTGCAATGACTGGAAGGGCGGCAAGTATTAATCTCACGTCGTAAACTCCTGTTCTTACGAAAAAGAATTACGTTGCGGCCTCGGCTCCGGTTTCAGTTGTGTGTGAATTAAGCAGCCCGCGCACGTTGGATGAGAGTGCTCTTGTTGTCCGTTTGCGACCCGAGTTTGTTCACCGGCAGTCGCTTGTGCCTTTGCTTCTTCTTGGTTTGACTATGCCCGGCCGCAGGAGATATCGGACTGATCCGTCAATCAAGCTCAGGCTCCCCGGCAAATCGCGTCTGTTGGAGCGGGCTTGTGGAGGATCGTTTGGTCAGTAGTATTTCTCAATACTAAAACTCCTGTGCCCTCTGCCGTCCCAACATCGCCAGCTTTCTCGCGCTCGAACTAATTCCAGCTTAGAACCATTGCTCCCAGCCAACTTGAAATCGTACCGGTAGCCTGAAATCGAGTCATCTTGTGGCACAGCGTCAAAGATCGCAGTGGCATTGTACACAACCTCATTTCCAACTGATTCTCGCTTAACCGCGTATTCCACTACCCCGATCGGTCCATCTAGTCGAAACTCGCTCAAGAAGCGGCTTACATGCTGGTCATCAGCACCTTCGACTTCAAACAATTCCAAATTTTCCAAAACCCACGTTGTGCCGATATCTCTTGTCGAAACAACCGGCACAGACAAAACTGACGCTTCATCAGTCTGACAGGCGACGAGTGCGACAAGGGAAAAAACGTCAGGCAGCGCAAGTCTCGTTCCATTTTGCTTCGACAAACAGGTGCATCTACATAGGGTGTTACGCGAATTTTGTCAGGGCAAATTCTGCGCTATTCGGCCAGATGCTGTGACCCGTCTCGTGCTGAGCCAGTCTAGCCGCGGCCAACTGGTCGCCAGGACATGCTTGTTTCGGCCCTTCCGGCAAAGCCTGCTTTAGTAATAAACTTTGGAGACCCGCGCGAAGCGCGGCTCGCATAAGTTGATTTCATGAAAAGTTTCAAAGCCCTACGCTCGGCCGTAGATTGACTCGATGTGTGCCGCTGCTTATGTTGATGTCAGAGGAAAAAGTGTGACCAGAAGCAGCAAAAATACCACAGTCGGATTTATGGATGCGACGCCGAAAAGGCGGGGTCGTGACGCGCGTGGCGGAAAGTTCTTACAAAAGGTGGGTAAAACGGTCTCTGCAAGTTTTGTAACGGACTTGGATGCCGAGCTTTCGAACATCAAAAAATTTAGCCGTAAAAAGCGCCGACCCATTGGCGATCTCGTGGTGGTTGAGTCTTCTGCGGAAACGGCGATTGCCCCGATGGACCAGGCGCGTACAGTGGCTGATGGCGCGGGAAACCGGATAACTCCAGAGCATGAGCTTTATCCGGACCTTGCCGCTCTGGAGAGCGACGACATGTGGTTCGGAGACCCGAAAGACATGCCGGAAGAGGATCTCGCATTCTTCGGCTTGGAGAAATAATCCATTGCCATCTGGACGACCGGTTGCGAAGGCAACCGATGAAACGAAGCCCACTCATAACTGCACTCTGAAGCCGGTTCCGATTGGGTCGGTTTACGGATTTTTTTTCCCATTTGGTGGCTCGGCTAAAATCAACCACCCTGGGATTGTAATCATGTCGCAAGTCGGCCCACGCGGTGGTATTGAGAAAATTGGCGTCTTAGCGCTAGCTATCACGCATAGCGAAAAAAAAATCTCTTGGAAGAACAACAATGCCCTTGTCGTTCCAGATGAAGAGAAAGGGCTTATGGGCCTGGATGCTAAAAGCCAATGGGTCTGCCTTTTCGAACAGGCCACGGCCTACTTTCCCGATGACATCAAAACTATCAAATCGGCCGACAGTTCTTACCTTGGTCAAGCTTCCGAGGCGTTTTCATCAAAAGTTAGGGATGCATGGGTCGATTATAGAAGACGTTGAACACTTTCTACCTTGATCGTTGGATTTGAAGCCGAGAAACTGATCGTCTCCCCGGATTGTTCACTCTTTGCATGCCAGACGCGTTTTGATGTTGATGCAGACATCCGATTGAAGGACTGGACGAATGACAAAAGCCACCACCCCTGCCGCACCAGAGAGCGCAATTCGCCGCGTCTGGAAGTCCGCGCAGATGTATATCGCTTTTCACAAGGACCAGAACAAACGGCAGCGCAACGAACCTCTTTGAATTTCCTCTCATGGCGAGAGAAACTGGTCAGCTTCGGCGGGCCTTTTTTCTTACGTGAACGAGAGCCCAGCCGAAACCAATGAATGTCTGGTTTGAGCCCGACTTGCTTCCTTACTGCATTGCAGCCAATGTCTGCCTTCAAGCAGTCTATTGGGGAAGTTCTATATGATCGATGTGGATCAAGTTCGCGCTGACACGCAAGGTGTTGGACATTCAACTCACCTATTGGCCTGTGGCTCAGCGCTCATGCCCACGTGCGTTGTAGAGGCCGTCGTTGCGCATACTCAGCTTGAAGCGCAAATCGGTGGGTATGAGGCACAAGCCAGTCAGGCCGAACTTTTGGACAAAGTCTATCGTTCGGTGGCCGGACATGTCGGTGCTGCTGCTCAGGAAATAGCCTTGATGGAGAACGCAACGGTCGCTTGGTGCCATGCGTTCTATGCCCTCCCGCTAAAGCCGGGTTCGCGGATTCTGACCTGTGAAGCGGAATATGCGGCCAACTATGTCGCATTTCTCCAAAGAGCAAAACACGACAACTTGAAAATCGAAGTCATACCGTCTGATGAAAACGGAGCGTTGGATCTGGCCGCGTTTGAGGAAGCGATGGGGGATGATGTCGGTGTTGTTGCAATCACTTGGATCCCTACGAACGGTGGCTTGGTGAACCCGGCCGTCGAAGTTGGTCGTATCGCAAATGCGCACGGCGTTCCCTACCTTTTGGATGCATGTCAAGCAGCGGGCCAGATGCGGATCGATGTTGAAGAACTCGGATGCGATTTTCTGTCAGCCACAGGTCGAAAATACCTGCGCGGGCCGCGGGGGACAGGGTTTCTTTATATCAAAGACAAATGGTTGGACTGCTTGGAACCTGCGATGATCGACCACTTTGGTGCACCTTGGGTGGCTCGAGACAAGTATGAACTGCGTGACGACGCCAGGCGGTTTGAAACCTGGGAAAACTCATACGCTTTACGCGCAGGACTTGGAGCAGCAATCGACTATGCCGACCAGATCGGGATCGATCAAATCCATGATCGTGTTACTTTTCTAGCCGATGAAGCGCGAAAAGCTCTCTCGGATGTGTCGGCTGTAACAGTGCGAGATTTGGGTCAATCTCCTTGCGGTATTGTCAGTTTCTCGATTGAGGGGTTTGAAGCCCAGTCGGTCGTCAACCAAATGGCAGCGTCGGGTTTTATCATCGGAGCGTCAGCTCCCTCGAGCACTCGGATCGACTCGGAACGTCGTAGTTTACCAACGCTGCTGCGTATCGCGCCCCACTACTATAACACGGAAGAAGAGGTGCGCGGTGCTGTAGAACGACTCTCTTCACTTATTCATTGAAACCGAGCTGAGGCCTTACTCAAAAAAGCGGACGTTCAAGGTACACTGGCTAAGGTCCACTTTGTCCCGCATAACGGTCACTGATGCACTACGTAGCGAATGACCGCATTGAGCCGATCTTGCACTTCGCGGCAATCGCAACGAATGTCCGATTTCAAAAAAATGGTAGGGGTTCGAACTGTGCAAATCATGTGTCTCAATGGGTGGGGCGGCAAGCTTCACGATGTACTCCTCCCGTATATTACCGTCGCTTCCCCGGATGTTTTGTGCTTGCAAGAGGTTGTACATAGCCCTGCCAGTGACAAAGAGTGGTTGACCTATCGGGATGGCGATCATGTGTTGCCTCAGAGGGCGAATTTCTTCCGGGATGTTTGCATTGCGCTGCCAGATCACGTCGCGATCTTCTGTCCGGCCGCCCAAGGCGTTTTATGGGACGACGACACTTCCGTTCCCTCTCAATGGGGACTGGCGACATTCGTACACAAATCCTATCCCGTTATTGGACAGGCGCAGGGGTTCGTGCACAAAACTTACGGACCGAATGGCTATGGTGATCATCCAAGATCGCGAAGTGCCCATGCCGTACGTATCTACGATCAAAAAATGGATCGCCCCGTCAGTGTTACGCACATGCATGGTCTCCGCGATCTGAATGGGAAGATGGACACGCCGGAGCGCGTGGCGCAGGCGCAGAAATTGATCAATCTTTCACGTCAGGTTTCTGAGCCGGACGACCTGATGATTATTTGCGGTGACTTCAATGTCGAGCCGGACAGCCAAACGCTGTCGATCCTTTCGGAGGCGGGTCTTTCAGAGTTGGTAACGGGACGAGGCTTCAATAGCACTCGAAACTCGCAATATAAGAAACCGGGACGGTATGCCGACTATATGCTGATCAATAGAGAGGAAGAGGTGAAGGGCTTCGATGTTATCTATGATCCGGAGGTCTCGGATCACTGCCCTCTCATCTTGGAATTGTAACCAGGGGCGGTAGGAAGTTGGCATTCGTGCAGTTGCAGCGAATTCACACTTCGGCCGCTTTCCGGACCGTGTTCGTCAAACGCTAGGTAGGTGAGGATGCCGTTGTTGTCCCTTGGCGTCTGGGGCTTACGCCCCACGCACCTGCACGACTGGTCGCTCCGCTTGGGGCCGCCAAGGCGGCCAACGCATCCGTCCCGCACGGCGCCAGGAAGCAACTGGTCTGATTGAGACTGGTCGCAACCTTTTCAGTTCCCCGTGGCCCGGCTGTTCGCTTCCGCCGGTAGAAAAGGGCGGTGTGTATCGCCCTGAGGCTCTGTTGCGCAGGTCATTCCGTTTTGGAAAGGCCATCAGCTCGCGGATCTACCCGCCGCGCTTGTGTCGGATCGAGGTGATGTCGCCGTCTTTTGCGGGTTGCCACCGTTCAAACGTTCCGCGCACATCGGCTCCAATGAAAATACCAACCGTATACTTCGCCGATATCCACCGCGTGGAACCGACATTCGACAAGTTTCGTTGGCTCGGATGTTCGCTAAATGGTCCAGTTAGATTGATATTGGAACCAATATCCAGCGCGATCGACTGTTCATGCAGAGTTGGCATATCGTTCGTCGAAATCGGCTGGCTTTTGCATCTAGCTGTGTTTCCTTACGGTTATCTCATGAAGAGTAGGCCTTCGAGGTCATATCAATCGCCTCTTAGTAGCTGGAGCATGTATTAATCAAATGTTCAAATGTGCATTTTGTTTATTGCGATGTCATTGGTCCAAGATACTTTTGGTATCCACTTTGCTGTTTGTGTTCGACCTTTACGCTGCGGGCATTATTTCCTCTGCTTTTCCGTCCCTGCTGGGTTACGGGTATTTAGCTTTTATTTTTCACAGGTCACTGCTCAAAGACTTTCATCAGGAGACATGGGGCTCGGACACTATAATCAAGCTGAATTGGCACTTTTGGATAGCTTACTTGTTTCCGTTCGTTTCACTGGTGGGCGCGATTTTAGGCATTTCAATTTTGATCCACTCGACGCATACCTCCGGCGATATGACGCTCGATGTCATATTGTCGGCATCTGAGTTGATTTCTTTAATACTTCCGTTGTTTTTGCTGCCCTGTTTTGGAACTATGATACCGGCGGCAGTCGCGAAGAAATCAGTTGGTTTCAAAGCCGCTTTGAAACGGTCTCGCAGAAATTATTGGTTCGTTTTCTGGAGACTTTTGGTCGGACCGGCTTTTTTAGGCACTATTTGGTTTCCTCTAGTGGCTTTTCTTACTCTGACTGGATTGGCTCCGCAGGTGCCGGAGACCTTCGCTGAGATGACAGTCACCAATGCTTCTTGGTCCGTCACAAAAAAAGTCATGGGTTCCTTCTTAATTGCTCTATGTGCCAGTATTTTCTCGCTAGCTTATCTTCGTGCCGAAGTCGGACCGGTTTCGCTGGCGAACGGTAGGTTAACGAAAGCGTAGGCTTGCAAATTCAGCTGTACTAAGTCACGTTAACTCGTCGTTTGATTGCTTATGCCCTAAAATGGACATAGGTGACATCGATGGAGTGATCGTTAATCAGCTACAAGCGCTACCGGTTTTCTCCTCTGATCGTCGCCCACTCGGTGTGGCTGTACGCTCGTTTCAATCTGAGCTTGTGGGAAGTTGAAGAGGTACTGCTGAAACGCGGGATCGACACGTCTTACGAGACTGTCCGGCGTTGGGTCATCAAGTTTGCACCGCTGACCGCTCGAAACTTGCGACAGCGACAGGACCGCCCAGGCGATGCTTGGCATCTCGATGAAGTTGTTGTGAGAATTTCAGGTCGCAGGTATTGGCTTTGCGCGCGGTCGGTCAGCATGGCATCGTGCTGGACAAAATAGTCCAGCCTAAAACGTAACTAAGTCAAAAGCAGTCTTGCCAAGGGCTTGTGGCACATGATCTTTCAACGATTTCGATCAAGATGCGATGAGTGACAAACAACGACTGCGCGCAGAAAACTCTTTGCGAGACGGACGATTAGTCCTACTATCCAACGGGTCCATCTCGGTGCGGTGTTCCCTTGACCGCTACTATTAGATTTCTGGCTTCTGTTCTCGTTTCTTCTTTTCCTTGTCTTGCTTTCTGCCAGAGTCATCAAATTAAGATTGCGCAACCTGGTCAAATCAAAACCGTCTGGGACGGGTGGAATGTAAATGCCGACATCCACATCAGTATTGATGGCGGCACAGGAGATGATTGCATAAAGCTATGGTGGATCATCATGGGTGTTAACTCTGACCCCTGGTAAGTTTGTGACAACGCCGCGATAGAAGCAAATCTCCCCTTAAAATACGCCGAGCTGCGCGCCGGTTTATTAGCCGAGAATCCGCCCTTGCGGTCAGTGACAACGCCACAGCTGCAGAAAGTTTTCAGCTATTTGGGAACATCATAGAATGCTGAATCACCGGCGGCATAAAACGTCATCATGATGGAATTCCATCACATGCAATTTTATGAATAATGTCCAAAACAGGATTTACAGTATGCTGCTCTATATACTTCGCCTATCCTTGATTGTCCTTATCTCTCTCACATACGCTACCCCCTCGGATGCTCAACTATCAGGCATTCCATCTGTCAAGGAAGTATTCGAAAATTTCACTGGATTGACGGTGAAGGGTAACGACCGGGAACAAAGACGTTCAATAGCTATTACCCAAAGCGAAAGCGCCCTTCAGAATCTTTCTGGCCCAGATGTCGGATTACACATCCCAAGTGACATCATAAAGACCATAGTCTCCTTAGAAGTCGAGAAAAGCTTCAAGAGCTTCTCTCCCTCTGAGGGGATTTCGTTATCTATCGATGAGAGTGACATTTCACTAGGGAATCAAGAAGCCGTGGCTACAATTGCTGCCAAAGCCGATTTTGATGACCCTGGAATCACTGTTAAATTTCGAATGGTTGGAGTTTTTGCAACATCTATTGTTGGTAGCAATGTGGAATTGCTTCCATTTGTAGATGAGATCGAGATTATAAGTATCGAACTCAACGGCGGTGGCGACATTCTTGCAGAAATAATAGCCAAAGCCCTTGACGCGTTCCTATCTGCGCTTCTCAGCGAGGGAAACTCGCTGCTCCCTGTCATCGAAGTGAAAATACCACAGGTCGAACCGTTCTCCATTGATCTTAGCCAAACTGACGATCTGGTTTTCTCTCCTGCAAAAATCATTTCCCCAATGATCTCAACCTCTACGATTGCTGTGCTGCTCGATGACGCTGGATTGTACGTCCTTGGTGATTTGGAATTTTCTGGATTTCGTGAAGGAGAGGACAGCCTAGGACGAGATGAAAATACGGCTGAGATTGGCTTCAACGATTTCCGTTCGTCCTATTTGAGCGTTGTTACAAATTCATTTGGTGAGGTTAAAGACACTGACACCGTTCTCCACGTAGGGAACGATGCTCTTTCAAGCTTTATTAATGTGGCTTGGTCTCAATTTCTGCCCGATATCTCGTATGAATTTGAGAAGCTTAGAGCGGAATCAGAATCAGTGAAAATCGGTCTTGCCGAACGCCCAAGCTATAGCTGCAACAGCGGGCGCGATTGCAGTCGAACTGAAGATTGCCGCCAAACAAACGATTGTCGGCAGAGTGGAGACTGTCGCGCTTGCCTTATACGCGCCCCTAGAGTTTGTGTGTTCGGAAGCTGTAGCGGCGGCCAGTGTATTCAGCAAGGTCAAGACCCAGCTTGTCAACTTCGGAAAGAAGGTGCTCGCCTGGACTGTGAACGCCTCAAGGAGCAGAGGAAACTTGAATGCGAAGTAAGACAGGAAGCACGCGAACTCGATTGCGAACGCCTTAAAGCCCAAGAGAATATCGGCTGTGAAGCTGGCAAAGGTTTCGTGAACCTACTGGCTGAAATTGGTGATATTGCCAACATCAAAGGCGATGTTAGAGCCAACGGTAATGCTGAGCTAGGAAGTGTGGCATTGAGTTTGGGAGATGATCTACGATCCGCGTCTTTGACGACCACAGTTTCTGCATCTTCTGATGTCAAAGTTGGCCTTGATTTTGTTCCGCTTGATATTGGACATGTCCTCACATGCCCGTTCCCAGGTAAAGTTTTCTACGAAGCAGATATCAGAATACCTCCCCAAGACACATCCATCAGTGTAAATATTTCGAAAGTCGATGATGATAACAAACCCGACACTCTGACGCTGGAAATGAATCTATCGAAATTTGGTATCTCAGCAGAATTTTCGCCTGCTCCTATCCGAGGCCTTCTAGAACAGAATCCTCAACTGGCGTTTACTTGTAGCCCGTTTCTAACACTTGCAGGAGTAGGTCTTTCAATCATCGGAGATGCCCGCGCAGTTGTCTCTGAAGAAGACCTCAAAGAATTGTTTGGTGGTGAGATGTCGGCTCTTATGAATGGTAATTATGTTCATAGCTTTGAGGATGTTTCATTTGAGATCGAGATAGCCGCTGACTACCCCACCATCGCAGGCCAGGAATTCAAGGGTATAGCCGACATGACCCAAAAGAGCGTAGTTTACAGCCTCTCGATTGTAGATTAGGCGAGCGAATGAAGTGGTGGCCGAGGCGAAAGGGGACTGTTTTTGACACTGCCGAAGCGTCCAAAGCTGACCTGCCTGCAACAGCAACGAATTGGCGCTTTGTCCGCTTAACCGACATTCGACAACTTTCGTTGACTCATATGTCCGAAATCAGCCCTTTTGATCCAATGCTTCACATGATGCGGCCTTCAGATTTGAAGTAATCTCTTATTCCGTAGAGCATCGCTGCCGAACTAACGATTTGGTACGGGTACACTCAGCTAACAAACCCTGAACTTGCAAGTATTCTCATATTCACCACTACGCCGAAGAAAATGAGTCCTGCCATCCATGGGAAAACAGCAGACATGTTTAGCGAAGAAAAAAACGAGTATGCAACAATATCAATCGCTGCGATTGCCATTGTTTCCAACGGAATTGCAATTGCCATAAGGTTAACGAGGTCGTCCAACGTGCACGCACCCGAGTAGAGCAAGTTTGCGATAATACTCGTAACTATATTGCAAAGAAAAACCGTCAGTAGCCAAACACCAGCGTATTTCCAAGATGAAGGGGAGGCCGACGTTATGCTTTCTATCCTCCCGCTTTCTTTTCATTTTAAATTCTTCGGATTGTGTAAAATAGAACTTCGGTTCGGCAACATTGGTGATCTGACAAATGCGAGGGGAAACTCCGGGCCTTACCGAATTGCGCCATGGGAGTAGGTGCCGTTGTCATCCCTTGGTGCCTGGGGTTTGCGCCCCACGCGCCTGCACGACTGGTCGCTCCGCTTGGGGCCGCCAAGGCGGCCGACACATCCGTCACGCACTGCGCCAGGGAACAACCGGGCTGATTGAGACTGGTCGCAACCTTTTCCGCGCAACCTTCTCAGTTCCCCCGGCCCGGCTGTTCGCTTCCGCCGATGGAAAAGGGCGGTTTGTGCCGCCCTGAATCTCTGTTGCGCAGGTCATTCCGTTTTGGGAAGGCCACCAGCTCGCGGATCTACACGCCGCGCTTGTGTCGGATCGAGGTGATGTTGCCGTCTTTTGCGGTTTACCACCGTTCAAACGTTCCGCGCGCATCGGCTCCAGAAATTCTTGCCTTTCATGGGCCCTGACAGCCTAAATCCGTTGCCAGTGAAAATCCTCGTTCACGTGTTTCTTATTGATGAACATAAGCGGGCAGTCGGGGCAGACGCGCAGCCCCCGTGCCGGGCGCTCCGCTTCAACACGTAATTTCCCCTGCGCTGATCGCGCATTCCTCGCGCAACAAATTACGTGCTGACACCCCCTTTATGCCCGCTTCTTCCATGTTCATCGAAACACTCAAAAACGAGGATCAAACAATGGCAACTCAAATTCTGAAACTGAACGTCAAATCCGGTGAAAAAGATGGCAAGAATTTCTGGAACCGCTGCGGTGTCGCCTTTGTAAACACCGACGATCACGGCAACATCACCTCGATCCAGGTCAAACACGATATGTTCCCCGGCGTCGAAATGGTGGCCTTCCCAAAACGCAACGACGACGGTGTCGCAGAGTAAACAAGGGCAGGGCGGCGAAAGCCGCCCTTTTCTGTGCTCCAGCGCCCAGCCTGTGGTTTCGCACACGAAGACGTGACTTTACCGTGCCCCCGGTTAGCTTGTTTTCAATCTCAGATAACTCTACTAATGCGTGTGTCAGCTTGTGGTCTGACAACCAAGGTTAGTCGCTACAGCTCGTTTGCGTATACGCCCTAGAGATCGTCCATCTCTCGTCCTGCGCGCGCTGTAGCGACTGCCAACACTTGAAACTCCATATCGACTTCGTGTCTTCCGTTCCTTTCAAGAAGTGACATGGCATCAGACCTGTTGAGAAATGACGGTTTTTTGGAAGTCGAGTTTAGTTGCTCTGCGTTGCTTGCCGGTTTGTTTCTTGTCAGTTTGAGTATGAACGATTAGGGAAAATCCTGAGCCATTCGGCCAGGACTGCGTTCATCATCACCGTTGCAGCGGCTTACGCCCCGAACCAATCAATTCCATCTTGATCCGGGCCTTGGTGGTGAGCGTGATGAGGTCGCAGAGGACGCCTATGACCAGTTCCAGGAAATGGCGCGCAAAGGCAGCGTCGAAGCTTTCAAAGCGTTCCGCGATCTGGGTAAGAAGACCCGCAACGGTGAAGTTACGACGTATCTTGCCCGTCGTTTCACAACCCAGAAGCCCGAATTTATGGCGGAAATCGCGGCTGATGTTGGCGCAGACATGTGCTCGATCTGGACGTCCTCAGCGGCAAACTGCTTCAAACGGCTCAAAGGTGTACAGTTGGATGAACTGTACAAAGACCTTCTGGATTTGCACTTGGATACCGACGACTACCGCGCGTTCAGCAAGTCCAAGAAGGGCGAGAAAAACGAAGCGATGCACAAGCTGTTCAACGACCCAGAGCATCAAAAGGCTTTGCGCGTTACCCCTGAACAGAAAGCCCGGATCGACGGTTGGGTTCCTGATTGCTTCTAAATCCATCGGGTAGGGCGCTAAGCGCCCTACCTCTCATCGGTGTTTTGTACTTTTAATTCATCGCTTTACATCGTTTCCGCTTGAAAAGCTGTAGCTTGTAGGCTACATTTAGATATGATAGAAATTCGTAAGACTGACCTGTTTGACAAGTGGCTCAAGAACTTGAAGGACCAAAGGGCGAAGGCCAAGATTTTGGTTCGCATCACGCGGTTGAGCCTAGGCAATCCCGGTGACGTGAAGCCGGTTGGTGAAGGTGTGAGTGAACTGCGTGTCTCTGAAGGTAAAGGGTATCGCGTTTACTACGTGTCGCGCGGCGACGTTTTGATCATTTTGCTATGCGGGGGAGACAAGTCATCCCAGCAAGCGGACATCAAAACAGCCAAAGCGATGGCAAAAGAGTTGGAGTGAAAAACATGGGTGTCAAAACAACGAAGTTTGAAGCGGCTGATTATCTGGACAGCCCCGAAGCTATTCAAGCCTATCTTGAAGCGGCTTTTGAAACCAATGACACGGCCCTGATCGCAGCGGCGCTTGGCGATGTTGCCAAGGCTAAAGGGATGTCGAACGTGGCCGACAAATCTGGCCTGTCTCGGGAAAGCCTCTATCGCGCACTTAGCGAAAACGGCAATCCCGAATTTGGCACAGTGCTGAAAGTGCTGAGTGCTGTGGGTGTGACTCTCACCCCGAAAATGCACGTGAGTTAATCCTTTAAGAAGGCAAACGGCCATGTCTACCGATGCAGCTCCTTCGACAGTCGAAAAGACCATTCGCCGTGTCTGGAAATCCGCGCAGATGTATATCACCTTTCACAAGGACCAGAACAAACGGCAGCGCAACGAACCGAAGTTCTGGCCGCCGAAGAACGGCAGCGCATTCCTGCATGGTGATCCTGCTGAGCAGGAGGCTATTGTTGTCGTCAAAGCCGCTGACCCGGAGGATACTCAGGACGTGCAAATCAAGCTGCACCCCGGTCGTATTGTTGTGCGTCGTGATGCTGAAATCTGGTGGCAAGGCGTCGCCGTCGATGATCATTCCGTGACCGTCCGGATGGCCGACAACACCGTTATCCAAATCCACCACGACGGTTCAATTAAACGCCGTGCCGCTGAAGATGAAACCCACGTTGAAGCGGATGGCAGTATCTTCAAATGGACTGAGTACGCAGAATCCACAATGACCGGTGACGGGATCGAGATGACCCGCCGCTCTGAGGATCGAATAACTGCGATCACCTACGATGGCGTTGTAGATCGGATGCGCAACCGATAGCGTTAACGAACCTCTTTGAATTTCCTCTCATGGCGAGAGAAACTGGTCTGCTCCGGCGGGCCTTTTTTCTTGCGTGAACGAGAGCCGAGCTGAAACCAGTGAATGTTTGGTTTGAGCCAAGAACCGCCGTCGCTAAGCGGACCGATTGGAGCCTGTTTCATGCGGCTTCACCGGTTTTTGCATTTGAGATTCCAGGGCAATTTATGTCCGTGTGCGGGAAGAGTGCTGACCACAGATTAAAGAAGAGGCCTGGCTTTACATCCCCGAAAGCTTCTATTAGGGTCTCGTCCAGTTTTTCTGTTGTACTCCAAGAGCCAAGAACCTGCATCATTCAGCAAGAGGAACAGTATCCGGGTTTCTGGTTACCTAGCCGCCAAAGGGCCAGCTGAAGATGTCCCCTATATTCTCTATGATTGCGGCGAGGAGCACCACACCGGCGATCAGTGCCGCGATCAGCCAGAAGAACTGGAACGTGATAGCCGCGAACCCAAGGCTTGCGCCATAGGCTGGATAGCGCCAATTCTCCTGGCGCAGACCGGAGATTAGCGACCGCACCAGAGCCACAACGCCTAGTACCGGGCCGACTACGGCTAGGTAAATCCAGTAGTTTGTTTCTTCCTCGACAGGCAAAGTGTCTTCCAATCCACGCAGGCTGAACCAAGCAGATCTCCCTATGTCGCCTGCAATCTCGCCGATCTGGCTTCCCACGGAGGGAGCGGGCTGAAGGCTCGGATAGACGATGTGCATGAACACGGCGATAACACCGAGACCGCCGGCAACCACGGCCCAGAGGCCGAAAGTATAGAACGGATGCGGCGTCGGGACTTGTTTCATTGCGGTGTTCACTGTCATTCAGGTGGTATTACTTGAAGTTGGGGCAAGAGCTTGGCGGACGTTGATTACTGCCTACCCAGAACCCTCCAAGTGGTCAACCATTTGGCGTCAATCTCGGCTCGTCGTTGCTACGAATGGAAGCACGTGAAATTCTATGCGATTTCTGCACAAGCACTTCAAAGCGAAAGTCACCGAACCGTCAGTTAGAGCGGGCCACCTGATGAAGGTGAACCACTCCTCCATAGTTTCTGACAGTTGCGTGCCTTCGAACCTACAAAGTTGAACGACTGTTTCGTCCGCACAACCGTCATTCGACAAGTATCGTTGACTCGAATGTCCACTCCGAGCCCAAAGTTGCCTGTGTTGGGGCAAAAAAGGGTGAGACAGGTAAGTCCTTAACTGCCGCGCATTTAGCACAGTATATGCGCCTGGTTTATGGACTGAGGTCGGTGTCATTGACTCTGATCCACAATCCACGATCAGCTTGTACTTTGCTGGTGAAGACACACCGCTGTTTAATCCCGAGCTCCGAACTTTTGCTGACTTCATGGGGGTAGAAAGCCCCGTTGCCCCTGCCCCAACCGACCAAAGCGTCGAAGAACTTGAAGCCATGTGGCAACCCACGCCATGGAAGGGCATTAGACTTCTTCCCGGCGGTGGCAACATCCTTATGGGTGGCATCGCTCTGTTCTTCATGTCGCAAGGAAACCACAAAAAGGTATTTCGTATCCTCAAAGATGCTATTGCACGTTGGGATGCTGGGTTTGGGCTCAAAACATCTATCTCAGAGCTTCGCAATAAGGATGAAACTTTCAATTACGAGGCTTGTCACAGGGCACTCGGTGAAACGGTTGATGTTATCATTATTGATCAGTAACCGAGCATCACTTTGATACAGGTGAATGGAGTTGTGTCCGCGGACACACTCATCATCCCGCGAACTATGCGCGGTTTCGACCTGAGTACATTTACGACCTATGCTGAGCTTAGCTTGAACGCCAGCCTTATTGACAGAATTTCCGCAATCCAGCTAACGTCTGCTATTACGATTTGCGCTAAAGCGTTCAACAACCACTCGGCTTCCAATCGGGATTTACTCCATGAAACCTACGGCACTTACTTCTGTGGCCCTAGTGTGCATTGCGCTGGTTGGTGGCACAGCCGCCAGCGCAGATGAACCTTCGATGGAAGAAAGCTGCGAATTTCTCATCCAGTTTTTGCCTAAAGATATTCGAGATATCCCATTAAACCATTGTGAAAGACCAACAGGTTCCCAAACAGTCGTCAAGGCGGCGTTCATAGTTCCTGCAAGCCGAGTGTTAGATGTTCAACAAGTTTTGGTTTCGGCCTACGGCATGGAGCCTTTGAGGTTCGTTTGTTGCGGCTACGAAACACCGCCCGTTAACGTTGCACTTCCGGCAAACCACCCACTTAGAAAAGATACACAAAGAGGTGTATGTCGCGATTTATTGCTATCTTTCTCCGCACCGGGGATTCCAGACAATGGCGAGCGCGACGACGTCGTGGGTTTAGGTCAAGCAGATGCTGACTTGTGGCTTGAGCTTGTGGATTGCTAGATGTGTGTCGATCGATAAAAGCCCAAATGCGAAAGCGCTAAACAGGAATCCCCTGACCCGCATCCGAAAGCTATGCCAAGACCATATGTTACACCGTGCATGCCGTTTTTGAGGCGTAACTTCATAAAATGACCGTATGTCGAGTACTCCCGAAAGCGACTATTGTCGCAGTCGCAGCGAATTCACACTTTGTCCGCAAAGCAAACAGCGAACGACGCATGGAGCCCAAAGCTACCCCTCGTCTGCTGTTCCAACCGGATTGTACCAAACTAAGAACTGGTCACCGAGTTCGGTTTGAATTGTTTTGAGAATAGCGCGCGCTTCGACTTCGAACTTGTCAAATTCATCCTTCGACCAAGGACTAGGCCCACCCGGATCTGCCCAATCTAGAGCTGTATCGTGAGCAGTTATGAGTTCAGTCAGCTTCGCCTTTGTTCTGATTGATAGAGGCAAGGAACTCTCCAGGTCTGAATAACCCCCAAATGCGGATTGAGTTGCTTCATTCATGCCCCACAAACAGGGCCCTCCCCACTCAAACATTAGTCGAACTTCGAATTGCGCCATAGAGTAGGCCAAGCCCTCTTTTGCTGAGCGTTGTTTCGGTTCTGCTAACGATAAAATTTCAACTTTGTCAAAGTCCGCACACCGGACCTTGTTCGTTAAACGCTCGGTGGATGAGGATGCCGTTGTTGTCCCTTGGCGCCTGGGGCTTACGCCCCACGCACCTGCACGACTGGTCGCTCCGCTTGGGGCCGCCAAAGCGGCCAACGCATCCGTCCCGCACGGCGCCAGGTAACACCCGGGCTGATTGAGATTGGCCGCCGTCTTTTCCGCGAAATCTCTCCGTTCCCCCTGGCCCGCTGTTCGCTTCCGCCGATGGAAAAGGGCGGTTTGTGCCGCCTTGAATCTCTGTTGCGCAGGTCATTCCGTTTTGGGAAGGCCACCAGCTCGCGGATCCGCGCACAGCGCTTGTGTCGGATCGAGGTGATGTTGCCGTCTTTTGCGGTTTATCACCGTTCCATCGTTCCGCGCGCATCGGCTCCAGAAATTCTTGCCTTTCACTGGTCATGACAGCCTCAAACCCGTTGCCAGTGAAGATCCTCGTTCACGTGTTTCTTATTGATGAACATAAGCGGGCAGTCGGGGAAGCCGCTGCCGATCTGTGTAAAGATCGGCAGCTTCAACGACTATTTTCCGCCGCCGAGCAGGCCCGGCTTTGCATCGCGAAGCAAAATAGCCGCTGACGTCCCCTTAGTGCCCGCTTTCTCCATGTTCATCGAAACACTCAAAAACGAGGATCAAACAATGGCAACTCAAATTCTGAAACTGAACGTCAAATCCGGTGAAAAAGATGGCAAGAATTTCTGGAACCGCTGCGGTGTCGCATTCGTAAACACCGACGATCACGGCAACATCACCTCGATCCAAGTCAGACACGATATGTTCCCCGGCGTCGAAATGGTGGCCTTCCCAAATCGCAACGACAACGACGGCGTAACCGAGTAAGGAAGGGTTTGACCCGTTCTTTGCGCAACAGGCGAACACTCGCATTGAAGGTAAGGCCGAGTTCACCAAGCACATGCTGCGCCTGCGTCACCGCTCTATCACCAATGCCGAAGGCGAAGCCTTTGAAATCATCCTCGTCAACGCCAACGACGGAACATCGTCCTACCAGATGGTGCCGGGGTTCTTTCGGTTTGTCTGCGCCAACGGCCTGATGGTCGGTGACAGTTTCAACGAGGTGAAAGTTCGTCATTCGGGCAACGCCATCCATGAGGTCATCGAAGGAGCGTTCTCCGTTCTGGAAGATGCCCCACAGGTGGCCGAGCAGGTTGAAGCCTTCAAAGGGATCACGCTGAACGAAGCCGAGCGCAAAGTGTTCGCGGACGTCGTGCACGAGCTGCGCTTTCCAGAGGCGCACAAAGAGGACGCCAAGCCAGCGCCGGTTCAGGCTGATGCCCTGCTCAAATCCCGCCGCAACGCTGACCGTCTTTCCGATCTGTGGACCGTTGGGAATGTCCGGCAGGAGAACGTCATCAAGGGCGAACGCCTCGCAGCCTGAAGAACAACGCGCCTGCCGAAACCGGCAGCGCGTCACCGATCCGCCTGCGTCGTGGCTCAACGCAGACGGTCCCCCCTTTTGTGAGCCAATTGAAGGAAGGAAAAACCAATGAACCTGAACAAGAGCAGCATCCTTGGTGTAGCAATCACAGTCGTTACTGCCACTTCGGCACTCGCGTTTGACAAAGTGATTGACCACAGCGCGAAGGTCCAAATCTGGAACGCTTATGACAGCTCGATCAGTGGCACTGTTCCAGGCGTGCGCATCACGCACGGAGGAACAAAGACCGTGTACCAGGTTGGCCGCGCGCCGGGCCTGACCAGCTCCATCGTCTTTGATGAAACCGGAAAGAAAGCCGAGGCATGGGCCCGCAATCAACTGGGCATCGAGGTCGAAGCCCTTAAGTGCGGTGGCGGCGGAAAAGAAAGCGCCGGAGGCGGTGGGGGCTGGTCCTTCACCAATTGCTGAATTGGAAAACGTCGGGAGGCCGCGAAAGCGGCCCCCGCCATTTTCTGACGGAGTCCGATCATGACACAGCTGGAGCTGATCCCAATGACCCCGGCCGACAAAGGCACCCCCGGCGCAAGCTGGTGGCAGGGTTCTTGGGAGTGCCGGAACTTTCATTGCTACTTCCAAAGCCGCGAACAAGGCCGAGGCGAATGGCAGTTCACCATTCATAGCTTTGGCGACTTCTACGCCTCCATCTATCGCGCTTGCCGGTCTGGGCAGCTGGCACACGAGGATGTGCCAATCGACGCCCAAAACCGGATTACAGTCCGCGGCCGCAAGTACGGCCGGGACCACTGGAGCCACTAAGCCGGGCGAAGCCCGAAACCATTCAATCACCAAAACCGTCGGAAAGGGGGAAGGAAATGATAGTGCGAGTTATTCAAAACGTCATGGACATCGGCATTGCCGTTGCCCTCTTGGTTGCGCTTGCTGTTGCACTGGTTTGGTATGTCGATCAACGCGCAAGCGTTGACGCATGGAAAGCCAACCGAGCAGAACTCTTCCGACGTCATTGAGCCGGGGATTGCGAGAAGCAGTCAACACTGCACTTGGGTTCGCTGTGCGCCTGGTCCTTTCTCTCCGAGAAGGATAGCGGAGTGGACGGGGGGTTACGTTCCTGGTCGGATCAGAAACAGCGCCCTGCCATCCTTCTCAAAAACGAAACCTAAACCTGCCTCTCCGGCTCACCCAACAACGTGGTTGAAGTCTGGGATCAGGGTATCCAGCAGGTCATTGGATTGCGCTATATTCTCCGGGGTGATTGTGACCCCGTCTGACTGCGGACCTCCGCCATCATGATCGATGGTCAGGACCGCATTGCCCGAGCCGTCATCGCTCGAAGTGACGAAGTCGGAGATGTCGTTCGAGATATCGGTGGGTTCATTGCCAAATCCGATCAGCAGATCACTGATGTCGATGATGTCACCACCCATGCCTTTCGTGAAGTCGGTGATGGTATCGTCGCCTGCGTTTTCGGAACCATAGCCGAACGTATCGCGGCCGAGCCCGCCGGTGAGCGTAGTTTCCCCCGTTTCGCCCCAATAACCAGTTGCCGCCATCGCGGGCGCAACGGTATCAACCGTTACCGTCTCTGCCTGGCTTGTGTTCCCGGCCGCATCCGTCACGGTCACACTAACTTCCTGACCGTTCGAAAGAGGAACAGAGCCGAAGTTAATGCTCCAATCTCCGCTGTCACCCGCCAACTGGGTGAAAATGGTCCCATCAACATCAACATCAACCCTGGCGAACGCTTCCGTCAAACCACTGAGCGTGGTTCCATCCGTGGCACCAACCCTCAGCGACGGCGCAACGGTGTCAACCGTTACCGTCTCTGCCTGGCTTGTGTTCCCGGCCGCATCCGTCACGGTCACACTAACTTCCTGACCATTCGAAAGAGGGACAGAGCTGAGATCAATATCGTCAACATCAACCCTGGCGAAAGATGGTGCAACGGTATCAACCGTTACCGTCTCGGCCTGGCTGGTGTTCCCGGCCGCATCCGTCACGGTCACATATGCCAAAGAGGAACAGAGCTCTCCGTTGTCACCCGCCGACTTGGTGAAAATGGTCCCATCAACGTCAACATCAACCCTGGCGAACGCTTCCGTCAAACCACTGAGCGTGGTTCCATCCGTGGCACCAACCCTTAGCGATGGTGCAACGGTATCAACCGTTACCGTCTCGGCCTGGCTGGTGTTCCCGGCCGCATCCGTCACGGTCACACTAACTTCCTGACCGTTCGAAAGAGGAACAGAGCTAAGGTCAATATGCCAATCTCCGTTGTCACCCGCCGACTTGGTGAAAATGGTCCCATCAACGTCAACATCAACCCTGGCGAACGCTTCCGTCAAACCACTGAGCGTGGTTCCATCCGTGGCACCAACCCTTAGCGATGGTGCAACGGTATCAACCGTTACCGTCTCGGCCTGGCTGGTGTTCCCGGCCGCATCCGTCACGGTCACACTAACTTCCTGACCGTTCGAAAGAGGAACAGAGCTAAGGTCAATGTGCCAATCTCCGTTGTCACCCGCCGACTTGGTGAAAATGGTCCCATCAACGTCAACATCAACCCTGGCGAACGCTTCCGTCAAACCACTGAGCGTGGTTCCATCCGTGGCACCAACCCTTAGCGATGGTGCAACGGTATCAACCGTTACCGTCTCGGCCTGGCTGGTGTTCCCGGCCGCATCCGTCACGGTCACACTAACTTCCTGACCGTTCGAAAGAGGGACACCGTGTGCACCAACCCTTAGCGATGGTGCAACGGTATCAACCGTTACCGTCTCGGCCTGGCTGGTGTTCCCGGCCGCAGATCAATATGCCAGTCTCCGTTGTCACCCGCCGACTTGGTGAAAATGGTCCCATCAACGTCAACATCAACCCTGGCGAACGCTTCCGTCAAACCACTGAGCGTGGTTCCATCCGTGGCACCAACCCTTAGCGATGGTGCAACGGTATCAACCGTTACCGTCTCGGCCTGGCTGGTGTTCCCGGCCGCATCCGTCACGGTCACACTAACTTCCTGACCGTTCGAAAGAGGAACAGAGCTAAGGTCAATGTGCCAATCTCCGTTGTCACCCGCCGACTTGGTGAAAATGGTCCCATCAACGTCAACATCAACCCTGGCGAACGCTTCCGTCAAACCACTGAGCGTGGTTCCATCCGTGGCACCAACCCTTAGCGATGGTGCAACGGTATCAACCGTTACCGTCTCGGCCTGGCTGGTGTTCCCGGCCGCATCCGTCACGGTCACACTGACCGTTCGAAAGAGGAACAGAGCTAAGGTCAATGTGCCAATCTCCGTTGTCACCCGCCGACTTGGTGAAAATGGTCCCATCAACGTCAACATCAACCCTGGCCGCTTCCGTCAAACCACTGAGCGTGGTTCGTGGCACCAACCCTTAGCGATCCGTCACGGTCACACGGTAACTTCCTGACCGTTCGAAAGAGGGACAGAGCTGAGATCAATATGCCAGTCTCCGTTGTCACCCGCCGACTTGGTGAAAATGGTCCCATCAACGTCAACATCAACCCTGGCGAACGCTTCCGTCAAACCACTGAGCGTGGTTCCATCCGTGGCACCAACCCTTAGCGATGGTGCAACGGTATCAACCGTTACCGTCTCGGCCTGGCTGGTGTTCCCGGCCGCATCCGTCAGGGGCGTAGTGATAAACTGGCCATTTGCAACAGCTGGCTTGGGATCAGCGCTCCAATCTACATTGTGCTCCGCCCCCATGGTGAAGTTCGGTGCACCGCCCCCATTGACGATCTGGGGGGTGACCAGAGCGCTGAAGTCCAGCACATCTTCGGTTGTGTTGTCCCCGACTGTCGCGTCGGCGAACGTATCCAACTGCGACAGCGAGGCGTCATTCAACGTCCCGTTCGCTGCAGAGATGTCACTTTCCGTGGAGCTGGACGGACCAGGCCCCTGGATGGGAGTGAGCCTAATTTCCCCGCTGGTGCCGGCTGTACCTTCACCCGCCCTTGCCGTCACAGTCGGGCTGGTATTCCCGGCTGCATCCCTGGAGAACGCCGTGATTACCTGACCCTCTGCAAGGGCGATAGGGAAGTTAACGTTCCAGATTCCCTGAGTACCAACCACGGGGGTGAAATCCGTCACTCCGTCCCCATCAACGTCTAGCTCAACCGTGGACCCAGGCTTTGCGGTGCCACCGGCGCTGCCTGTAGAGAAACTGAAAGCGCTTATACCAGTGACCGCGCCCACCGTTACCGTCGTAGACGCGATGTTCCCGGCTGCATCCGTTACGGTCACTCTGACATCCTGACCAATTAGAAGATCAGGGTCTAAATCAATGGCCCAGGAACTGTCGCCAGTAGTGGTAAAAGTATAATCTGTCGTACCATCGGCATCAACGTCAACATCAATAACCGCGAGGAAGGTTTCCGCTGTGCCGTAGATCACGGTTCCGTCTGTGGCAAAAACTGTCGCATTAGAAACAGGGTCCAGCCTTCCCGACACAGCCTGGCTTGTGTTTCCCGCCGCGTCCGTTGCGGTCGCGCCGAACCTCGGAAGCTGAATGCCTAAGAAATCAACGGACGTGACATCAATGCTCCACGCGCCGGTCTCATCAACCGTCGTGGTGAGATCCGCCAACGCGGCATCCTCAAAGTCAATCGTAATTGTGGATCCGGCCTCCGCCGTACCGGCAATAGCCGTTCCATTCGCTTGGTTAACGACAGGAGATCCGGGTGCAGTTGCATCTACCGTTGCCGTCGCAGCCAGGCTGGTGTTCCCGGCTGCATCCGTCACGGTCACACTGACTGCCTGACCATCTGCAAGAGGAGCAGAACGGAGATCGACGCTCCAAGCTCCGTCCCCATCAGCGATCGTGGTCAAAATCCTCGATCCGTCCCCGCTGACGTCAACTTCGACCGTAGATCCAGCCTCCGCTGTGCCGCTGATCACGCTTCCGTTCGTCGGGTTAATGACAGGAATAGGGGGGGGTGTCGCATCCACGGTTACCGTCGCAGCCAGGCTGAAGTTCCCGTCTGCATCCCTCACAGTCGCTGTGGTGAGCTGACCATCATCAAGAGCAGGGTCGAGATCAATGCGGAATGCTCCGGTGTCCGGATCAGCAGTCGTGGTGAAATCCGCTACCTCGTCCCCATCAACGTCGACCTCAATCGTGGACCCGGGCACCGCCGTGCCGCTGATCACACTTCCATTCGTAGGGTCAATCACAGGAGGCGGAAGTGTCGCAACAAGCGGCGTGGACGCTGCGGTGTCGCTCCCGTCAGACGACCCATCCCCGTCAGACGACCCGCCACCAAATTCGCCCGCCGCAGCTGCGACTGCCGCTGTCCCGGTAACGCCACCTGCAAGGAGCGCCCACGGCGGCACAGCTGCACCGCCACCCGACAGCAAACTGCTCTCATCGGCCAATTCCAACACGGACCCTTCGCCAGCAACTGCATTCCCTTCGCCGACACCTGTGTTTTTGTTGTAAAACCCCTCGATCACCAGCACGTCGCCGTTTTCAAGGCGTACGATCATGTCGTCGCCCCGGCGCTGCGTGCCACTCACCTCGGTTGTTCCATTCAAAAATATACGGCTGCCCTGACCGTTGCCTGAGCCAACGAAGAAATCCCCAATGACAGTAGTGCCTCCACCCTCGGAGACTACAACAAGGTCATTACCGCTGCGCGCGAGGCTTTCGACTGAATCGACGCTGACACCCAGATGCACATCAGATGATCCTGTCAGTTCAACGACACCATCGGTCTCTACAACGTCCAACTCTGAGCCCGACGCGCGATCAATAATCTTATCAACCATCTCTACCTACCTGCCCTGTCACCTCGAATCACTATATCCCTCCTAACCTATATCCGTTCCGGCCCAAGGTTTTCGGTGACACATTCCGTTCAGCGAGACAGGAGAGATTGTCAGTAAACCCGATACCTCAACTAACGATAGAATCAGCTCAGAACCTATCCTGCAAGGCGTGTGTTGCTCGCGAATACAAATCGTCGAGCGACAGACGCTGCAACCAACCGCCAAACCAGCCAATCACCAAAACCTTGAGAAAGGGGGGAGCAAATGACTGAGCGTTTTGTTCAAACCGCAATGGACATCGACATTGCAGTTGCCCTCTTGGCAGCGCTTGCTGTCGCACTGGTTTGGTCTGTTGACCAACGCGCAAGCGTCGACGCATGAAATGCCAACAAAGCAGAAACCTTTCAACGTCATTGAGCCGCTGATTGCGCAAGCAATCAGCGTTGCTCTTTCTTCTTTCCATCCTTGAACCGGACGAGATCCGGATAGCCTGCGCCACATCGATTGTGCATGGCCAACCCGTCCTATTCACGGTCGCATGTTTTGGCGATGATCTTCAGGGCGGAGGGCAGGGGCGTGTCCGCGCCGACCAGTTCTATAAACCGCTTTTTGGAATACTGCCCGTACCGCCCGCAGGCAGTACAGTCTATCCGGACCAGATCAAACGGGTAATCCCAAGCCCTCACGGAATACAACCTCAGGGTGTGTGATTTTGGTGCGGCTGAAAAACCCGACCCATTCAGTTTTCATTGTATATCCGGCGGTCGTGTTCAGAGCCAGTATGAAGTCGGATTGCTCCGTCTTCGTTCGCGTCTTTTGAGCCGAAGCCGCGCGACTGCCACCGTGCTACGATCCCGACCGCGATACCCTAACCTGACGTGAGACAGCCGGTCAGCTCGTCGGGTCGCGCGGCTGCAGCCCAGCCGATTTGTTGGTGCTCTGACCTAACCGGCAGAGCCAACGCCAACCCTTTGGTGCCCGCCGCCCAGGCGGCGGAATGCGGAGCGCGCTTGAGCGCGCGAAAAATGCAGATTGCATTTAACGTGCCGGAAAGTGACGGGCGCTGTTCGGGCAGCCCACGCTTTGCGTGATTGCCCTGCGCCAGTCCACCGGCACCCACGCCTGCTGATTGGAAAAGGGACGTGACCCTTTTCCCGGCGTGGACATTGCCTCCAAGAGTAAAGCTGCTCCGATCACGATTGGAGAAACGAATTTCTCAAATCCCATCGGTTTACTCTTGGAGAACTGACAGGATAAGGTGATTGTAATACAAAATGCCGTTTGCTATTTTCTAAGACATGAGTAAAACCAGCGACACCACCGTCTTTTCCGTCCGGCTGACGTCCGATGCCTTGGCGAAACTCGACGTTGCCTGGAAGTCTCTGGGACTGCGAAGCCGTAACCAGGTCATCCATCGTCTCATCTATCGTCTGATCGGATACCTCGACCCAGACCCTGCATTGGTCGATCTGTGGCAGAAGCATCTGCGCCAGATTCAGGGCGGATACACCAACCTCAATCAGTTGGCGAAATCTGCCAAACGCGGCACCGTAATCTGGACAGATGATGACCGTCGCGATGTTGAAAATCTCCATCGCGCAATCATCGAACATCGGCGCGATCTGAAAGCACTGATCGTTGCGGCTCGTGCGAACCGTCAACCTGACTCGGCTATTCGACGGCTTCTGAAAGATGACAGTTGGGAGCCTGAGCAATGACAGCAGCAGCGAAAGATTTGACGGCCGGAGAGCTGCTTGAGCTTGCGTTTCGCGACGCTCAGAAGGGTGCTGATCGCTCCAAGAGAATCAACCAGCAGTTGCAAGCCGCAAGGCGCATGAAGTTCATGGTCTCGCGGGGGTCATCCGTCAAGGCGCGGCTTGGCGCCGTGGTCGGAAAGCCCGAGGCTGTTGTGAAACACGTCCGCAAAGGCGGGGTGAGAAACGCGAAAGAGCTGCGCCGCCAGATCGACTATTTGACCGATAGGGCAGAGGGTATTTTAGACATTCGAGAGAATGGCGTGACCCCGATGAATGCCGAGGAAGTCTCGGATTTGATCGAAGAATGGGACACCGGTTTCACGGGAAAAACCAACTACGGTTACACCCGCCATATGATCGTTTCCTTCCCTGAAGGCACCTATCCGGAGGCCGCTCATCAGGCCGGTTTGGAGTTCGCAGATCGGCTGTTTGGGAGCGGTGATTTTGGCGACAGGTGGGACTATCTGACGGTGTTTCATGCCGACACAGATAACCCCCATGTCCACATCGTTGTGAACTGCCGAGGCGTCGAGAATGAGCGGTGGCTCGCTATGGGAATGAGTAGCGAAATGAACATCGACGTGCAGCGGTCCATCCAGGCTGAAGTGGCCGAGGAACACGGGATCGAGCTGACTGCGACGACCCGTCTTGAACGCGGTTTGCGGCAGGAAGTCGAGACCGACACGTGGAAAGTTCAGGACGGAGTTTCGGTAGTCGAGAACACCCCAGAGGTCGAAGCAGTTGCCCGCGACAGGGCTGCTGACGTGATGACCCTGTCCATCGCAAGAATGTCCGATCTTTTTGACGAGCAGGCGAGCGCCGTCAAAGAGCGGATCGAAGAGTTCGCCGTCAAACTGGTTGAAGGAGAAGAGCACATGGTTTCGAGGATGGAACATCTGTTGGATCAAGCCCGTCACTTTGATGATTATGGCGAGCCGGGAGACCCCTCTTATGTGTCACCCGAAGTCATGAATAACCTACAACGCCACATCGAACTTGGTGGGTTTGAGGACACAATTTCACCAGAGCTTAAGGCGCAGGTTGTTGCTCATATCAACGACGTTCGGGACAACGAGCAGAGCCATCCCCACCTCTCCGCTCTGGCGGACATCGTTGGTGATGAAGAGTTCCAGGCGTCCCCGGAGTATGAATCAGCTCCACGTCGCTACGAGGTCTATATGCAGGAGACCTTGGGTGAGGATGCCAACGACAATTGGTTGACGACGTCCAATAATATTCTGGAGTCCATCGAGCAATTGGAGGGACTGGCACGCGAGGTCGAAGATCCGCACCTGCGCGTCTCAATGGATATTCAGATAGGTGAGCTGAAAAGTGGTGTAGCCGATATGCGGCCCAACGATCCTTACCTGCAAGCTTTCATCATCGAAGACACACGCTATTCAACGATGATGAACACCGCCGAAATGGACGCCTTGGATTATGCCGAGGCGGGCAGGTGGGCCGCGATCCGAAAGGAAGTCACCGACACAGCCAGCAGCTACGGCCTCGATGGTGAGGCGTTCGTGGCACGCTTTGGTGATCATCACAACGTCATGATGGGCACAACAATGGAATGGCGCAGCGATGACATCTCCACCGCAGCGGCCCACTTCCGGGCGCAAGGATTGTCGGACAGCCATGACCGCGTAGAGGCAGTTGTCGATGAGCTGCACCAGATGGCTTCCGCCAGGATCATCGCAATCTCCGAAGAACTTTCTCACGTTCACGCCCGAGCGACACACCCGCTCTTGCAAGGTCGCGGCGAGGACGACGGCCACAGCCTTTAACCGAGGAGAGGGATGATGTTGTCAGGAAATCAAAGCCAGTGTGCAGTGCGTCCAGCTGCACACATTGGCCACAACAATCCGCCGCCTGAAAAGGTCATGAGGCCGTCACCCAACAACGTTTTCGGGTTGCGGGCAGCGTGGTTGCGTTTCGCAGAATCCAGAGAGATAGCTCGCTTGGCAAAGCTGCACGTTCGGATCGCGCGCAAAGAGCAGGCTCTGAAGGATCTGCGAGCTGAACGCACTACAATTATGAACAGGTGTATCCGCAGAATGCGCCGTGCCGACGGTAAGAACTAGTGGCAACGGCCATTTTGGGGCGTGATGAGCTTCGCCTTGTCCAGAACCGAGTAGCTTTGCCAGGCAGGAAAATTCAGCAACCCATCACGCGCTTTATCTTGCGAGGGGTGTGTGGCGACGTGCAAAGGCCATTTCGCACGCGGAGAAAGACTTGGCCATTGCACGGGGTCTGCTCTTCCAAGTCACCGTTAGCCAAGCCTCTTTCAAGCGAAGCTACTTCAAAGAAATCAGCTTTTCGCCCAGTCTGCACATTGTGGCCAAAGGGTATTTTGTTCTCTCCTGAGAATGTTAGTTTCTTGGTGCCATAGCCGTCGATAGAAAGCACCCGTAGATCATCGTCTTCAAATGTTATTGGGATTGTGGTGCTTTTGGAATTCCATCGGGGACGCCATTCCAGACTCCAATGGGAAACCTGTACAGGCTTTGATGACAAGATTGAAATTATGATCTCGTCATCAAGTTGTGCGAGGCTTCGGAAGGCAAAAGTTGAAGCCAGACGAATACGGTCCTTAGTGCTAAATTCCCAGAGCTTGATTGTGCCGAGCAATGTGGAAAGACCAGCCCCCCAAAATGAGAAGAAATTGATAAAGTCTGTCATTCGTTCTTGTGTGCGTTGCACTTTCTGTTCGTTGCTTACAAAACCATCTGAAACGTAGTGCGTCGAAATTTCCTGAGTATAGCTGGATCACCGACTGTTTGCGATTACCCTTGGCGTCTCTGTGGCTGGATATGCAGTGTATTTCGTATCCTCGCACACTTGGTAGAGATTCACTTTCTCATTTATAGCAAGTCGCACACGACTTATTCGCATATGAATTCGCTGTTCACTCCGTTAGTGGCCACCACGCAGATTTAGGAAAACCGACTTCCACAGTCTCAAAGTTTGAGGAAGACGGTTTTTTTTGGGTTCACTCAGCGGCTGAAAGAGTGCTTGTGGGCTTCAGATCGTAGCTCGACTGACCGTCTAATATCTTTACAAAAGACTCATTCCGATTGCTTGCTCGATCTATCAACCTGTCGAATGCCAAAACCTCTATTATAAGATTCAGCTCTTTGTAGTACCGGTAAGCCATTTGACCACCGAAGTTTGTCAAAATGAAATCCTCAATCTTCAGATATCGTTCAAGTTTAGAGTTCCAATCAGCCAAGATGTAGCCGCGAACCATTGATGTTTCTTCAATGATCCTTTCTCGGCCGCCTGAGTCTATGATCTTGCCGCGCTCACGGATATCCATGATTTGGTTTTTTAGTTGATCCACCGGGTTCTTGGTGTCAGCTTCCTTTGAACTGTCGTAGTCCGTCTTTTGAGGACGCTTCATTTCAACCACCATCAATTCATTTTCATTGTTGATAAGTAAGTCGTGGGCAAATTGGCCCTTCTTTCGCGCGGTACCTTCCGGTGTTCGGTCGCTGGAAATGTATCTGGCATAGGCCAAGTCGTCGTCAATCAACCAAAGATTATGTGAGGAATAGTCTATCTGCTCGCTGTCCCTGTAGCGGGGGTAAATCAACTGATGAACTTTATCTTCCGTCGCAAGACCGTCTTCATTTCTGTTCAACATTTCCCTGAAAACTTTGATCACGTGATTGCGGTAGGCAACGTATACAGCCAGCGCCTCCTTAGCATCCTCAGGTATTTTGTTTCGTACCACATGCACAAGGTCCTCGATACTTGTGTCTTCACTTAATTTCGTGAAGTCAAATTTTTGCCGGAAACGCTCTACAAACAAGTCTTGTGCAAGTTGCTCGCGCGTCTCAGTAATCCCCCGCTTTTGGACAAACTCTTCGGTACTCTTGCCCGCCAAACCACGCCTTAAAAGCGGGTCAATCGCAATAAGGTGGTCAACCTGTTCCTTCATTTTAGCTCGACGACCGGAGGTGTACGATTTTTCAAGCTCTAAAATGTGGGCTTTGGCGAAGGCTATCAGATGCTCTTTGACCGTCTTCTTTTTCTTATTGTGTTCAACTTTACCATGCAGGTTGATGATCCGATCCCGTGATTGCGACGATTTGAAGAAGTCACTGGAAACAGCCACAAGGTAGTAGTACCGCTCTTCGTCGTCCCCTTTCTTTTCAACGAAGGGCTTGGCATTCAGTCCCGATGAGATGTTTTCAAGTTCACTCGCGGCGCGATTGTTAGCGTAAAAATATAGCCGATGCTTCTTAGCGTGCTCTTCGCCAACCTTGAAGTAGTCAAAGGTGAAATCGACGGTTTCAGTCCCAATTCTAAGGTTTTCGCTTCGCTTACCGCCAACCGCCAATGATTCATGGAAATAATTGTAAAGGTTGAAGTCAGCACCTTCGATTCTCAATATAAAGTGCCTGGGGATTTTTCGCTGGATAAACTCAATAAGGAAGTGATCCAGTACAGCGGATACAATGTCTTCTGCAGTGTGATTGTGCCTTCGATTTTTACCTTCAATAACAAAGTAATCTTCAAAGTCGGCTTTGGGCGACTTCATAAGCACTGTTACGCCCGTATCATGCTGGTGCGCACCTGCACCTTTGGCTTCCGTGACAGTAATCAAGTTGTCGTCGTCCGAAAAAGGATCGTATTGGTAACACCTCTTTGTCAGTATCCCGTCGGCTTGTTTTTGCCCTGACGAATAGAAGACACGGCTATACACCTTGAACGCCATGAACCGGCCAAATCCTTTCCCCCCTCGTTCATACTTGTTCCCAGTCAACGGGGTAAGAAATGCTGACAGATTGACTTCATCAAATCCATTCCCATTGTCCACGATACGAACCTCGCACGTTAATGCGTCGAAGGTTACGTCAATCCTGCCCTTTTCTTCCAACTCATCTTCAAAACGCTCTTCAATAGAATGAATTGCGTTCCAAATGGCTTCGTACATGGGAAACAAGAAACCTTGCAGACCATCTGGAAGAACTGCACGTTTGACTTCGGATGACAAATCAATCGTCTTGTGCTTCAAATCAAAACCCCTTTCGAAAAATCTCGCTACTTATAGAGTAACTATACGTCGCGGCGCACGCTATAGTTGCAGTTGGGTGTAAAAAATGGCCGAGGCCAGATTTCAGCACATGAGACCTCTAAATTCTCGCCCTTTCGACGGATCACATTGCGTATGCAGTAGCTTTTTCGCACCTGCCGCGAATGTCAGCTTGGTGGCCTTCCTTTCGGCGCTGTCTTGCACTTGGATGTCTGCTTTTTGCCCGGCTAAATAAAGGAGATTGGTCACCTTAGAGCCGCGAGCGGCCGAAGCCACCTCCGCACGCCGTTGTTACGGTTTTTGACAGCACAGCGCTAATAATGCCCTTGTGCATGTTGGATTGTTTCTGGGAGTAGCAAGCGAGATTCAAAGCCACACAGACGGTTGTCGCTTGTTATGAACACTCACCCGTCCAGCAGCAATTGACATGCCTTACAAAGCCTGGCCTCGGCACGCGAAGAATAAAATGTGCCGATAAGCTGCCCACTCGACTCGGTCTGAAACGTATTTTGCCATGTTTCAGCCGCAGGCAGCTCTTGCCTAACCATTTTGTGAAGCCTGGGTGGGTTTTTCTGCTTAACGTGTGCTGTGACCTTTGCTAGCCGGAAATCACATGAATAAACAGAAGGTTACGGAATGGCATTTCGAGGGCCGCATTTGGCGACGCAGTTCTAACCATGCGTAGTCGTGTTTTTGAGAAAGTTGTTTCTTCGGTCCTGGCACTGGCGCTCACGATACAACCCGCGCTGCTTCATGCGCAGAGCATCCAGCCTGTGAACCCAAATACAGGTCCGCGCCCGCATGTCGACCAGTCTCTGAATGGCACCACCGTAGTCAATATCTCGACCCCGAATGGCGCGGGCGTCAGTCACGATGTCTACACCGACTTTCAGGCGGATGATCTGATCCTGAATAACTCGGCCACGATCACCAATACGCAGTTGGGCGGGGTGATCGAAGGCAACAGCAACCTGACGCCGGGACTAGAGGCCAATCTTTGGGTCGGTGAGGTTGTTGGTGGAAATCAGACCCAGCTGGGCGGCATTCTGGAAGTGGCCGGTAAGCGCATGGATGTGGTGGTCGCCAACGAGTTTGGCATCACCTGCAACGGTTGCGGTTTCATCAACACGGGCCGTGCGACCCTGACAACCGGAAAGCCGCAATTTGCCGGCAATGGTGCGCTCACCGGGTTCGACGTACGGCGGGGCACGGTTACAATCGGGGCCGGAGGTCTGAACCCGGAAAATCGGATAGGTCTGACCGATACCAGCCGCGTCGATGTGATTGCGCGAGCGGCCGCGATTTACGGGAAAATGCGGGCGGAACAACTCAATGTCATCGCCGGTGCCAACCAGGTGGACTACAACTGGTCCTACGACCCGGAAACAGGCGCAGTGACTGGGATCACCGAACAGGCGGGTGAAGGTGCAGCCCCTGCATTGGCTGTGGACGTCGCCGCTCTTGGTGGCATGTATGCCAATGCGATCCGTTTGATTGCCACCGAGAATGGCGTGGGCGTGCGTCTGAATGGGGATATGGCGTCCTCAACCAACATTGCGCTGCGGGCTGATGGGCAGCTTACGCTGGGCGCTCCTGCTGGTGGTCATACACCGCAGATCCGGGCGGGCGGGCGCGTCCAGGTCCGCAACCAGGGTCCGATCCTTCTGGAAGGTGCGATCACCTCCGAGAGCGATGATCTGATCGATATCAGAACCAGCAATGGCGACCTGACCTTCAACGGTCAGGCAGCGGGCGGTGCAATCCGTCTGGAAAGCGCCGGTATGCTAAACATCTCCGGCGCGATTGTTGCGCGTGAGGCCTTTGAGGCAGCATCAACCGGTGCTTCTGTTGCGCTGAACGGCAACTCCGAGGTGTTCGCGCAATCCATTAATGTTGATGCGCTGACACAGCTGACTTTCGACGGCAAGGCTGCTGGTCTTGAAACAGCTTCGCTGACAGCGGGAACAGAGCTCAAAACAGGTGCCAACTCAGAACTGGTCGCGGAATCTGCGGCTCTCACCGGGGGTGACGCTTGGATAGAAGGCCAGGTGCAAGCACTTGAAGACCTGACCATTGAGGCGACGGACGGGAATGTCGACCACAGGGGCACGTCTCGCGGACAAACTGTCACAATAACAGGTTACGACGTTCAAACGAGCGAGGCATCGCAGATCGCTGCAGTAGGTGATCTGAGCGTAACCGCCGCGGAGCAGTCAAAGATCGGCGGAGAACTAGTCGCCGGGAAGGGACTGACGCTCAAATCCACAGCAGCCGGGATAACCGTTGAAGCAAATGCCGAAGTGCTGGCTGAATCCCTGAATATAGAGGCACAGACTCGTATTGATTTTGATGGCAAGGCTGCCGCTTTTGAGACAGCTTCCTTGTCAGCTGGAACCGAGCTGGCCACAGGGGCGGATTCAGAGCTGCTGGCCGACAGCGTGGCGCTCACCGGGGAATCTGCGCAGCTGTCTGGTGAGGTCCGGGCCATTGAAGGACTGACAATCGCCGCAACAGATGGCGCGGTTGAGCATAGCGGCGTGTCTCGTGGACAGAATGTTTCAATAATTGGCAACACTGTCGAGACTGGCGATACATCCCAGATCGCTGCGGTTGATGGCCTTACTGTGACGGCAACAGATCAGATCCTCCTTAATGGCGAACTCGCCTCGGGGGCAGAGCTTGCAATCACATCGACTAGGGCATCGGCAACCATCGAGGATGGTGCCGAACTGGTGGCGGATACGCTCGACATAGACGCTCAGACCCAAGTGGCGCTAAACGGACATGCTGCTGTTCAGAACCGAGCCGAACTCAGGGCCGGAACCTCACTCACAACCGGAGACACATCCGAGCTTGTGGCCGGATCCATTGCTTTCTCCGGAGCCACGGCTCAGATCGAGGGGCAAGCCGAAGCACAGGACAGTGTTTCCATCGAAGCTCGTGACGGCTCTTTGGAGCATTCCGGCCGAGTTCGTGGGCAGTCCGTCACCCTGTCCGGTGATCATGTGCAAACCGGAGAGAACTCGCAAATTGCAGCCATTGCAGATGTGCAGGTAACAGCCACGGATCGGGCGCTCATTGACGGCACTATGATTGCAGGCCAACAGGCCGATCTGTCCGTGACGGCTGGAGACCTGGATCTTCAAGGGCAGATAAACGCCAGCAACACTAGTATTGCAGTCTCCGGACAAACCAGCCTTGGCGCGGAGGCGCTGGCGATGGGGCAATCGGTACTGGAGCTTCAGTCGCGTTCCCTGGGCGGCGGGCTACGAGCGTCCCATTTCGACCAGTTGCGTGCGGGCGATGGTCTTGCAATCACGTTGGAAACCGGTGGACTTACTGTCGCTGCATCAGAACAGGTTGAATTTGATGGGGATCTTCTGCTCGATCTGGATGGTGACCTGGAGAACCGGGGTACGATCAAAGCGAGCGGTGACCTCCAGTTGCGCAGTGGCTCTGATCTAAACAACCGCGGTGGTTTGTTTAAATCCGGCGAGACAATGCAGCTGGTGGCGCGCAATGGAACAGTACTGAACCAGTCCGGGAGCATTGAAGCAGACGGTGGCTTGGCCATCGAGGCGGAAACATTTAACAACCGTTTCGATAGTATTGTGACGGAACCCTCACAATCGGGCGTCGAGATATTTTCCGGGGCTCCGGACAACAAGACCCGTACTCAAACCCAGTTTATTGACCCGGCTGATCTGAAACTTTCCAGCTGTAGTCAGAGCCGCCAAAATAACTCAGGTGCCACTCTCGGGGCGAGTTGCGCGACAATCTTCAATTTTGGCGGAATCAGATCAAATATCGGCGGTGTGACATGGAGTACGGGCAATACAGTCACCACCTCCGGCCCTGCTCCTGAAATCCTATCCGGTGCAGGCATTTCGATCGATGCGGACGCGGTCATTAACGATGCGGGGCTGATCTCTGCCAAAGCTGGTGTGGAAATTGAAAGTCACCGCTTTGAGAACAAGGCATATGAAGACGACAAGGTAACGCACACAGCCACCTACACCCGCCAGGAAACGGTTGAGGAGAACTTAGGCGGAGACAATGGTTGCGGGTGCTTGACACGCAGGACAGAAACAGTCATTTATTCTCAAGTCGAACGAACCGCCGCCGACGGCGCAGGTTCAGTGACTGGCGAAATCCTCGCGGGAGGCGCTGTCAACATCAACAGCACGTCGGTGGTGGCAGACGGAGATATCCGCTCTGGAACCGCGAGTGTTGTTTCTCCGCGTGAGAATTCTGCAGTAGCCAACCTGACGCTGCCCGACCTGATTGTGCCGGGATCATCTTTGACACCGATACGGCCGGGTGTACTGGACTTGCCGGCACTGGCCCCTGTTCAGCCGGACGTGGTGAACGTCCCGTCTCTGGAGCCAGTGCGACCCACACTTCAATCATCTCCAAATCTGGACGCGTTGATAGGTGAGGGGCGGACAAGCTTTGGAACAGCGCAAGTTTCCTTTGAGGACCTGCTCTCCTCAGGCTATTTTTTGGATCGGTTGCAGATTCAGAACGAGCTGTTCGAGAATATCAACCGGCCCACCGAATGGAACGGATATCAAAGCGACGGCGTAAGCTTTGACGGTGAAAGCGCAGTCCAGATCCCGGATACAGGATTCAATGGCTTTGGTGACCGGTTCGGTGTGTCAGGGACGGGCTTGCTCGCCTCACTGGACAAAGCCAACACATCGACCAGCGGGGACCTGACAATCGTTGCCGGTCAGATTACCGGTTCTGGTGGGTCGCTGATTGCAGAAGACGGCTCCCTGTCTTTAACGTCGTTCCGTGACATCAATTTCGAAGACACCGAACTTGGTGGCCACCTGGTCGACATCATCACGGGTGGGGATTTCTCTGGCAAAGCGCTGGTGATCAGATCGACTTCTGACACCTCCATATTTGCAGCAGGCAACGTTACGATCGAAGGTCTGGCGCAGACAGAAGAATACTACACCAACACCAGCGTAACGAGGATCACGGAGAACCTCGCGTCCCGGTTTGAGACAGGGGGAAACCTGTCGATCATCTCCTCTGCTGACATGACACTCGCCGGTGTTCAGGCCCAGGTCACAGGGGATACACGGCTCACAGCAGGTGGCAGCCTTTACCTGCTCGCCGAGCAATCCGGCGTGCAATACAGTGATGGCGATGCAAAGAACGGGACCGATCGCCTGACCCTGACCGCCCAGGTTGCGCAACTGTCTACAGGTGGTGACTTCATCGCAAATGCAGGCGGAGACGCGGTTTTGATCGGTACACAGATTGATGCGGGCGGAAAGGCACATCTGGCAGCGGCTGGCGATGTCGTTCTGGCTGCCGCGCAAGAAATAGCCAAATCGGAAACCCGCAAGACCAGCAGCGGATTCCTGTCTAAGAAAAAGGAGACACGGTCCACGCTTGCCATCACCAATAGAGGCGTCGGGATCACAGCGGGCGGCGATATCGATGTGATCGCCGAGACAGGTGACCTGACCACTGCAGGAACAGAGTTCGCAAGCGCATCAGGTGATGTCAACCTCACTGCGACTGAGGGCAACATCCTCGTTGGCACCTACACCGATGTGTTTGAAGAGACACATATCAAAGAAAAGAGCTACCTTGGTGGGCTGCTGAGCAAATCCAGCCAATTGCACACGGTTGACCACATCAATACTGGCACGGATGCACTGGCGGCATTGGATCTGAGCATCGTGTCCGGCACGGACACAACGCTCGTCGGAGCGACGCTGTCTGCTGGTCAAAACCTGAACATCACAACCGGTGGTGACTTCTCAGTTCAGGCTGCCATCGACAGCCACCGCTCCGAATTCTTCGAGACCGACATGGGTCTGGTCACCATGACCACGATCACCGAGACCAGCTTTACAGAGACGGCCCAACTGACCGAATTGCTGGCCGGGCAAGGTATGAGTTTTGACATCGGTGGCGATGCTGAGTTGGTCCTGTACCAGACCGCAAGTGTCGATGCGCCGAACCCGGAAGATCTCTACCCCGAGGAACTTCTGGCCATAGACGGGCTGGAACTGATCAACCAGGAACTGGCGGATGAGTACTTCTATGAAGAGCAGACCCAGCTCTCGCCCGCGTTCAAAGCACTCGTTGCGATTGTTGTGGCGGCGTATGTCGCGCCCAATCTCGTTGGGAGTTTACTTCCAGAGCTTACAACTGCCGCAGCAGCAGAGGGTGCCACGGCACTTACGACGGGTATTTACAACGGCGCGACTGCCTTCACCTCAACGGCACTTGTCGAAACGATGGATGGTGTCGTCGCCGGAGATCTCGACCTTGGTGCGATCTTGGAAACCGCCACGTTCTCCGGTGTCTCAGCGGGACTCACATCGGGCATCAATCTGAAAATCCCTGAGCGCAGCCCCCTGAATGATGCGCTGATCAATGGTCTTGGTAATCCGCAAGGTCCACAACTCACTGTGGCCCGCGTTCTGGAAGGGGCATTGGATGGTTCAATTTCCTCTGGTCTGAGTTCAGCCGTCTATGGGACTGACTTCGCTGATGGGTTCTCAGCAAGCCTTGTACAGACAGTCACCAACCTCGCTCTGGCTGACGCTCAGTTTGAGATCGGTGAACTTGGAGATGGCATTGCGAACTGGGAAGGGTCAGCGGGTCACGCTATCCTTCACGGTCTCGCAGGGTGTGCGGCGGCGGAAGCGCAGGGGGCTGATTGCGCCGCTGGGGCGGCAGGAGGAATCGCCGGGTCTATACTTTCTGGTTATCTGGAAAGAAACCCGTTCACCACCAATCAGGATGCCAGTGCTACAGATCAGGAAATCTCACGACTTGAATACGAAGGAAGGCTAGCCGAACTGGCTTCCGCGGCAGCAGGTTTCTTATTCTCAAGAGGCGAAGGAAACAACGTATCAACTGCTGGGTTTGTGGGGCGCTCAGCAATTTTAAACAACCGCAACCTGCATATCAAAGAAGTTGAGTATATTGAGAAGTATTCAGATGAATTTGCTGAGCAAATCTGTGGGACAGAGCAAGCATGTTTGAATTCAGCAAAGGAACGGCTTACCGCTGAAACGCTTAGAGGGGTATCGGACGATTTCGCCTTTCTCCCCAGAGACGAGGAAGCGCGCGCGTTTCTAAATAGTTTGGCAGAGGCCGGACAAACACACGACAATCAATCACTGTTTGCTGAGCTCGACAGAACAGCCGATGAATACAGGAATTCGTACCTAAACATTGGGGACGTTGAGACCAACAGAAGCTTCTATTCCCTGGTCTCTGGAGGGAGCCTGCGAGAAGGCGGAACGCGCACTGCCGTCGATTTGGTGTATGTTCGGGCCGCTTCTGAACTTCCAAGTTATGCAACCAAAGATCAGGTGTTGGCAGCTGCTGATGGCTTGGCAAAAGAAGAAGAACGCCTTCGTTTGCGTGCGGAGGCACTTCTCGCATCCAATGATACTGACAAAATACTACATGGGCTGGCCCTTGAAAACGATGCTGATACCCTTCGCGGTCACCGTGCTCATCTAGTTGCTCTCCAAAAAGGAAAGTTCACCCTTAATGAGTTGGCAGGAAATTCTGGCGACCCAAAGTATCGCGCACTCTCTCAGAGCTACCTCGATACGAAGGTATCGATTGCGACGGCGTTAGACATTGCTGCGGGAGCAGCAGCCCTAGCGGGCAAAGCAGTACCAAATAATGGAGTTTGCTCGTTCCACGCTGATACATTGGTGCTGACCGATGGTGGCTTGCTCCCAATCAGTGATGTGAACACCAACATGTCGGTTTGGTCGCGTAATCCAGCTAATGGCGACATGGCATGGCAGTCAGTTAAAGCAAAGTATTCAAACCCTTACGATGAGACGGTTTCGGTCAGCATGCGTGATGTCGAAACCGGCGCTGAACAGACAATAGTTTCAAACCGTATTCACCCGTACTTCGTGCAAACAGCACGTGCTGTGGCGAATTCATCGGAGGGTCATGTTTACGAAGGCCCGCTTGAAAACGGACATTGGGTGGATGCGGCAGAACTGCAAGCGGGTGATCGTCTACTTAATGACGATGGCACTTGGGCTGAGATCGTTAGCATTGAAATAGAAGTGGAACCACTGACAGCGTTTAATCTCACCGTTGCTGAGTTCCACACATACTTCGTTGCAGCCAATGAGAACGCCGCGCCGGTGTGGGTGCATAACAATTGCGCCAATAGTTTCGAACGGGGGCTTGTTCGTTTGCCACCCGGAGAAAGAGTTGCAGTCGTTCGTACAAAGCTATCTGAAGTCGCCGAAAGCAATGGTTGGAGCAAAGACGCACGCCTGTCACGATTAAATGGGCGTGATGTTTACAGAGACTCACAAAGTGGTAACCTTTTTGCGGTAGATAGTCTGCATGGACGTTTCGAAGTAACAAACAAGAGAGGTCGTCACCTCGGTGAAATCGATATTGACGGTGTTTCTACCAAGGCACCTGATCCTTCCGGCGGCCATGATTTGAGAACAAAATGATCGAGCAGTGGCGGCGATTGTCCGAGCTAAAGGACAGTGAGAACTTTGGTAGGGGTACTGTCTTCAGATTCCCTGCCGAGAAGCCTTATGAACATATTGTGGAGTTTATGTTGGTTGACGTTCAATCTGCCGACACATCCTTAGGCCTTATTGTTCTTTCTGGGTACAAAGCTGGTTTGTTCGTACAACTCCTTCCGTTGAGTGCAGGCGCAGGGGGTAGCTCCCGTTTGGTGAGCGCGAGTTGGTTAAAGGAAAATTGGGAGACTTGGGTTTATCCACAGTGCAAATTTACAGACGTATTTGTCCTTGATAACCCTCCTCCGCCAGCGGCTCTCCCTCTTCGTTGACGAGCCTTCCCAGCGGTATTGCCAAGTTGATTAAGAATGCTTGTGATGTGATTTGGTTGTGCACTCAGGCGTAACCGTTCGGTCTGCCCGCACTGACGGTGGTCGTTAGTGATGGATAATGTCCATTAGCGAACAAATGGACATTATCGGAGTGGAACATGAGACCGCTAGGTAGCCGCGTCCCGTCAAACCGGGGCGCCGTTTCCTGACTTCGCCGTCTTCATTTTCTTTGCCATCATTTCTTTGGCTGTTTCGCTTTTGCGTTTAGCGATCACTTTCTGTGCGTCAAAAGCCGCCTGAAGTTCCATGTCTTTTTGGGAAACCTCTTGTGGCGGGGCAGGGGCCGGTTTCGCCTCATCCAGCGCCTTTGCCGTGTCCTGGGCTTGTTCTTCAGAGAGATCCTTGTGTGTCCCCTTGATGCTCGGAGTATCGCCACCAAGGAACTGCATGAAGTAAGGATCTTCGAAGTATCGTATCTTGTTTGCAATGACCGGCATCTTGCCTTCTCGAAGCAACACAACCTCGTCTTCTGGCAACCGGCCAACATGTTCTGGACGGAGCAAACGAATGCCTTCTTCGCGTTCCGACATGCTGCCCATTTCGATTTTGGCAATTGCCCGAGACTTGGACTTGCTCAAGACAGTTTTATCTCCGATGGACCTCGACACGTGTTCACGCACCTCTGAATCCTCTGAGGCTGCAAACATCTGCGTGCCCGCGTTTGCCAGCATCGCGCGAACGCCTTCAGGTCGGTAGATTTCTTGCAGGCGTGAAAGTGTCTGCGAGATTACAATGATCCGGCCACCGAACGATCGCATGGTGTCATACGCTTCAACCACGCGATCAAGTTTGCCAAGGCGCTGAAACTCATCGAGCAGGATCAGAACCTTGAACGGCTCATCCGGACCCGGTTCGTCGGTTTCGATGGTATTCACCAAATCGCAACGACAACGACGGCGTAACCGAGTAAGGAAGGGCAGGGCGGCAAAAGCCGCCTTTTTCCATGCTCCAGCGCCCAGCCGGGCCACGGTGACCGCTCGGATTCTTCCACCTGTATTCGCCCGTGAGCAGGATATGAGCGATGCCAAGTGAATTCTTTGGGTGGGCATCTCCCAGATTTGGATGAGCTGCGGGAGAATATCTAGTATTGCCCGCACAAATCCCGCCGCCACAGGCAGCGGGACCGGTCGCTACTCGGATGCTGGCTGCACCGGCATCCGACCCGAACCAACCAGACGCGATCTCCCTGCGGCCCAGGAGCGGTGAAATCTGTCTCATCCGAGCCAGCTTTAACCGCGGCCACAAGTCGCCTGCATCAAGTTGTTTCGGCCCATAAAGGGTAACGCGATTCCCTCGTTTCTCTCGGCCTTTCGCATGAGACTTTGGAGATCCGCGCGAGGCGCGCGGCTCACATTGAATATTAGACAGGGCAGGGGACTCGACGCGCTAAAGCGCGCTCACCCCAGCTCTGACATTTTCCATTAGTGGGGCTGTTGCGACCGGCAAGCCGGTCACACCATCCCGATCGCATTCGGTTCTATTGTATCAAACTCCGCTGCCTCTCGCCTCTGGCTCGAACGCGGAGTCCGATAACCAACGAAAGTCGATCCGAACACGCTCTAATCCGCCCGCATCCTGCGTCGGCCCGGTCAAGGGGCAAGCGCCGCGCTGCGCGCGTCGTCTCCACGTGAAAAAACCCGGTTCCTCCCACCCGCAAGCGCGCGGGTCCCTCCCATTTTTTCGCCGCTCCGACCCCATGACAGTTCTGTGGAACGTCACTGATATTTGACTCAATCGACAGCCAAAACCTCAATAAACCGGTTAATCACGTCATTCAATTCTAACCCAAACGTCAAGCATTTCTGACCCAATAGTGATAGCCGCCATTCATTGACACGGCGGCTAGGATCGGCTGCGAGCCCATCCCGGTCAAGTCGATTTCATGCTGCGCGCACTTGCAGCGAAAGAATTGCTATGTGTGCGGCGCGGGATACCTCTGTGTGGCAGAAAAACCAGCCACTGATGGTTCGTGCAGAGAAGACGGATCGGGCAATTCCCAAGCCGCGGAACAAACAGCACTTGTATGAAACAACTCCAAGATCCGCTTTAGCGTTTGCTCAAATGGATTGTGGTGGTGCAACCTAAACGGACGTCGGCGACTCATTATTGGTCACAACTGTTTGATTGGGGCGAAAAGCAATGAAAGAACTAGGTTTTTCGGAACATCTCGACCTTCCATGCGGTGTGAGGTTGAAAAACCGCTTCTCGCGAAGTGCCATGACCGAAGCGCTCGCAGATGTTCATGATGCTCCAACCGAAGGCCATCAGACTCTCTATAAGCGTTGGTCCAACGGTGGCATGGCCATGCAAGTAACTGGCAATGTCATGGTCGATAAACGATACCTTGAGCGGCCCGGAAATGTTGTTGTTGAAGACGAGGGCATATTGGATTCTCTGCGAGAATGGGCGACCGCCGCGAAATCCGGTGGCAGCCAAATTTGGATGCAAATCAGCCATCCGGGACGCCAATGTCCTATTGTGGTGAATACACGGCCATTGTCCCCATCGGCAGAAAAGCTGCGTATTCTTGGCCTGTTCGGAAAACCCAGGGCGATGAGTTCAGAAGATATTCTGGACGCTATCCAGCGATATGCCAGGACCGCCGCGATCGCAAAGAAAGCAGGATTTGATGGCGTGCAGTTGCATGCCGCGCACGGATATCTCGTCAGTCAGTTCCTATCGCCCATCACCAACCGTCGCACGGACGAATGGGGCGGGCCGCTTGAAAACCGGGCGAGGTTTTTGAGGGCGGTTTATAAAGCGACGCGCGCCGCCGTGGGCAAGGACTATCCTGTTGCCGTCAAGTTGAACTCTGCAGATTTTCAGAAAGGTGGATTTACAATTGAAGAAAGCTGTCAGGTTGCGCATTGGCTCGAACAAGACGGCATCGATCTAATAGAATTGTCCGGCGGAACCTACGAACAGATGAGCTTTGTCAATGGCACCGAGGGAAAGCAGCGCGACAGTACAGTTAAACGCGAGGCATATTTTTTGGAGTACGCACGTGAGGTGCGTCGTGCGGTAACTGTACCCCTTATGGTTACAGGCGGGTTTCGTAGCGTCACTGCGATGAAACGCGCGATTGTTAACGAGGGGATCGACATGATCGGCCTTGCGCGCCCTCTGTGTGTTCATCCGGGCGCGGTGACGGAGATGCTTGACGGGTCCATCGAAAGGATTGGCATTGAAGAAGATGGTCTGGTTATCGGGCGCGGGCAGTTCGGGGTGAATGCCCAAAACTGGTTCGTCAATCTAGTTAACACTGTATCACGAGTCGAATACTATGCTTGGCAAATGAACCGAATGTCACGCGGCTCGTTGCCCCAAACCGACGCCCGCAATAACGCAATTGGTTACTTTTTGTGGTACCTCAACCGAACAACCTTTCTAGGACTGCGCCGAAAGTTTGTTCGCCAATCCTAGGTTTCTGACGGGAGCGAGCCTTGAAAGCTACCGTTCAGTCGAGCAGATCCTATACTCGCTCTTTCCCGTCCTGCCGCCATTGATTAGCTTTGCAGCTAAGGTCAGGAGCGAGCCCATTTTCAAAGATGCTGCGCGACGGGAGAAAATCCGCTTTGCACGACATGGACACGGGTAAGGTCGCGAACCTTGCGCAGCTAGGCGAGCGAACGCTCCATGAAGTAGACCTTGTCTTGCCACTTTTCCGGGAAGTTTTCTGGTTGCGGCATGGGAACAAAGCCAGCCTCCTCATACATCGCCCGGGCATGTGTCAGAAACGTAGCTGAAGAGAAGAAGACGTGACTGTACCCATCTGCTGCCATCTGCTCGAACATTTCGTTCAGCAGTCTGCGGCCAAGTCCGAGGCCGCGTCCTGCCTGACTTACAAACATTCGATTGAACTCGGCGATGCCGGGACGGGCTTCACTGTACATGACGCACCCCATCGGTTTGCCATCCGCCGATACAACGATAATTCCGCCCAATGGTCGCTCGTGCAGAACGGGTAGTTCCTTCAAAATGACCTCGAAGCTTTTTGGGTCCATTGGGTGATCGTCACCCCTAGGCCAATCGGAAGGGTAGTTTTCCCAGTGCCACTTCAACCATTCTCGGCAGAGCATACGTGCCGCCTCAAAATCGTCTTCGCAGCTTGCAAGCCGGACAATTACTTTAGTCATTCTGAAGCCCCGAACTAAATATAGAAAGCGTGCTGAAAGGGGGTGCATGAGTCAATCGGCCGCGAACCAAAAGCCGCCATTGGCGCAAATGCAGGGAATTGGCGCTTTGTCCGCTGACTTTGAGTTCGACTGGTCGGCGATTGCGCAGCTGCCGCGAATGGCCGCTAAGTGGGTGCGCCCGCAGCATCTCGGCTGGCTGTTGGATGTCAGCAATGGGCCGCTCGAGTCTTTGTTGATCGCAAAGTGAATTTTTGCCCTTGGAGTGTCGACTAATGCCGTCAGTCCTCGCTATTCATGTAAGAGTCAAAAGCGTCCTTGTAGTTCGGATGCCAGCGGCTAAGCGCGGGGCGATTTTCGATCACGTCCGCCAAGTTCCATGCGATGCGCTTTTCGTCGATATCCCGCGTCACGTCGTTGTCCGGGCACAGGATGTAAAAGTCACCCCGGTTCACACTGTCAATGAAAAAATCAACAGTTTGCTCAGCGGTCCAGGCAGAGGCGGGTTTTTCCGGTGCAGAGATCATGCCGGTGTAGACAAAGCCGGGAACCAGCAAATGGGCGGTGATTTTGTGTCCCGGACCGGTTCTCAACTCGTGTGACAACGCCTCGGTAAAGGCCTTCAAAGCTGCTTTTGAAACATTGTAGGCCGGGTTTCCGGGCGGGGCGGTAATACCCTGTTTTGAGCCGGTGTTTATGATTGCGCCCGGCCTGTCTCTGGCGATCATATTTGGGGCAAAGACCTGCGTGCCGTGGATCGGCCCCCACAGATTGACGCCCAGCATTTTCTCCCATGGTTCCGCGGTGTCCAATGTGGATGACTTGCCGCCCACACCGGCATTGTTCATCAAGATATTCGTGCGGCCAAAACGGTCTGCTACCTGCTTTTCAAGCGTTTCCACTTTTGCGCGATCACTGACGTCGACCTCGGCGGTCATCACATCAGCGGCACCGGCGGCCCTGATCATGTCTGCGGCGGTGGACAGCTTCGCTGCATCCCGATCAACGACAACCACTCGCATGCCCATCTGAGCGAATTTTAATGCGGCGGCGAGACCGATGCCGGACGCCCCACCTGTGATGACTGCAACAGAGTCGGAATGGAATGCGGGATGGGTCATTCGGTGCACCTTTTCTATTGAGAAATTCAGGCGGCAAGCCCGGACGTTTACCCGGGCCTGCCGCGCGTGTCAGGCTGCGTCAGCGACGGTGGTGTTTAACGTCATCATGCCGTCCATCCCATAGGCAGTAAAGAGCGCCTTGGTGGCCGCCTCCGCCTGCTCGTTCATCGGAATAACAGGCTCGGCCATACCGCTTTTGTCCACTTCGTTGCGGAATTTGCGTTCACCTGCAGGCGTATGGATGACCTCCAGTACCGCGTCCGCCACAATTTGCGGCACCTGCAAGGGATTGTTAGCGAGGGAGTCTCCCATGCCTTGAAGCATGGCCTCAGGTGCACCAGCGAACTCGCCATAGCTTGCGTCACGGTCGCGCGACGCCGGAGCAATAAGGTTGGCGAAGAAATTCGTCGGGAAACCACCCGGCTCGATCACGGCCACATCGACACCGAACTGGCTCAACTCCCAGCGATAATTCTCGCTTAGGGCCTCAACCGCCCATTTTGCTGCATTATACGGCCCAAGGAAGGGAACGGTGATACGGCCAAGAAGGCTGGTGACATTCAAGATCAGCCCGGATCGCCGCTCTCTCATCTTAGGCAGAACTGCGCGCGTCATGCGTTGAACCCCAAAGACGTTGACGTCGAAGATGCGTTGAAAGTCTTCCCCAGAGAAGTTTTCCTGCAGGCCATGTGCACCGGCGCCCGCATTGTTGACCAGAACGTCGACATGGCCAAAGGCAACCTCAGCCGCGGCAACACCTGCTTCGACCGACGTGTGGTCGGTTACGTCGATATCGACCACTTCGACGCCGATCTCACGCAACGCCTGTGCTGCATCTTGGTTGCGTCCTTCCGGATCGCGGACTGTTCCGGCGACGCGATGCCCGGCCTTGATCAAATCAGCCACGATCAGATTACCAAACCCGCTGCTGGCCCCTGTGACGAGAATTTTCATTTGCTTTCTCCTGCATGTGATCCCGGTCTGGGACCATCTGATGAGCCGAAGTTAAGTATTGCCAATGAAAAGCAACAGACGTATCAATATGAACAAATGGTTGCGAATATTAGAACGGTTGGCATGCCCGCCCTTATCAGCTTTCATACCGTCGCGCGTCTGGGGGGTATCAGTGTTGCAGCCGACCATCTGAACATGGCGAAATCCGGGGTCAGCCGACACATCTCGCGGCTCGAAGAGCATTTTGGTGTCAAACTGGTCGAACGCAGTGGCAGGTCAGTCAAGCTGACCCCTACAGGCATCCGGCTGCATCAGCGCATTCAATCCATTCTGGCCGACATTGATCTTCTCGATGACATTGCGCGCGAAGAAACCGGGGATGTTTCGGGACAGGTCAATATCGCTGCTACCGCTGAATTCGGGTCGCTCATCGCCTCGACGCTGCTTCCGTCGGTGAGAGAGAGATTTCCCGATCTCACTTTGGTCATGCGTTCGGCTTATGATTTTGAAGATATGCAAGACCCAAGTACGGATCTGGCCTTTCGTATAGGCACGTTTGACGACGACCGGTTGGTTGCAAAAGAACTTGGCAGTTTCAATTGCTGGCTGGTTGCTGCGCCGGAGCTCGCGGCACGTTCCCCGGCAAACACGCCAAGCGACCTTAGCGACAAACCCTGCCTGACATTCCGCAGTGATGTTGCAGAGACCACCTGGACATTTTTCTCGCCGAAGGGTGTTTCTCCGGTACAGGTCAGCGGACCCTTCGCAACCCGGAGCTTCCCGGTGTTGTTCGACCTGGCTGTGGCCGGACAAGGCTATGCTTTTCTGCCAGAGTTTATGCTGGCGGACGCGCTGATCGATGGTCGGCTGATCAGATGTCTTCCTGACCACGTTTCGCGGCCATATTCGGTTTTTTTGACCTATCGCCCGGGAACGCGGCGCATCGCGCGCGTCGACGCGGTCGCATCGCTGGCTGAGAAACTGATCCCCACACTTCTTCAGGATTTCGAAACGGGATAGGGCACAACCTGATTGCTCAAAGAGTTACTGCCGACAGCGGCTTGAGTGACGGGTTGTCTCGTAGATTTTCCATTCAGCTTTTCCTGAATCGCGCGCATACAACGAAGGTCCGGATTTACTGGCTGCAGTGCAGCGGTGTTATGCATAGGCCAATGACAGATAAGGGCCGTAGGCGAGGGCAGCTAAGAACCGCATGGGCTTGCGGACTTGTCCATAACGCGCTGTACTGCTTGAAGGTACTCTCCCCGAGAAATGTGAGGCCAACTGTTTGCGCTCAAGCCCGAACCTTCCTCCGCTTCTGTCGCTTCGCGCTTTTTTAGCTGTTGCGAGACTCTTAAGTTTTCGAAAGGCCGCGGATGAATTGCTGATATCGCAAAGCACGGTCAGCCATCACATTCGGCAGCTCGAAACGATGCTCGGAACGCCGCTTTTCGCACGGCATGCCCGCAGCATCTCGTTAACTCCTGAGGGGGAACGTTATCTCGTAGAAATCAACGCCGCATTCCGGACAATCACGGATGCGACCGCAGAGCTTCGGGCCGAAGCTGGGCGGGAGACGCTTCGCGTCACGGCGCTGCCGTCCTTCTGCTCAATGTGGCTCATGTCGCGTCTTGCCTCTTTTTCGGATGTGCATCCAGGGATTGACATTGAACTGGACCCGACACTCGAGATTGTCAGCTTTGCTCGCGACGAGGCTGATCTGGGCGTGAGGTTCGGAACCGGCCCGTGGAAGGGTGTGGATGCCCGGCTGTTGCATGTCGAAAAGATTGCCCCCGTTGCACATTCCGAGCGAACCCTTCCGCTCACAGGCCTGTCTGACGATCAACTTCTCATGAGCCGCAAGGAGCAGGAATGGCAGTCTTGGGCAGAGTCGCACGGAATTGATATAGCGGGCGTGAAACGGATGCCGCTCAACGACTATAATGTGGTGATCCAGGCCGCGATCGATGGCGGAGGTGTGGCAATCGGTCGTCAGTTACTCGTTGAAACGCTCGTGCGTGAAGGTCGGCTCACTTGGCTCGCGGAACCTGAGATAGTAGACGAAGACCTCGGCTATTGGCTGGTAAGCGCTGAAGGTCGGCCTTTCACCCGAGCAATGTCGCTATTCGCTGACTGGCTCACCGAGGCTCTCGTGGAAACCGGATTTTGAGCCTTATCATCAAGCGATCTATTTAGCCGATCAGATATGCGACTCCTTCGAATTGGTAAGAATCCAAGCGCCAAATTACGTTCCTCCTTGTAACCGAAAGGAGCACGCCATGACTAAAGCGCGACGTGATAACCGCCCAACGCACGGCCAGAAGGGCCTGTTTTCAGATCCCGCCGATCGCGGGCCTGCGGCAGACAAGTTTAACGCGCCTGTCGAACTCAGCCTGTTTCCAGGCATTGTCGTTGCGGGTTTCCACGCCTTGACAACTCGCAAGACCCGACGGGCACTGGAGGGTCTCGAACGCGTTCGTTTGCGCGACATTGGCTTGGAACCGAGCGATATTGATCGCGCTGTCCAAGACACCGCTGACCAGGCTTCCGAAGAATTTGCGCGCCGGTTCCACGGGCGCTGGCGGTCCACCAATCAAGGGGCCGGAAACTTCAACACAGAGGTCGAATACCGTGTGTGCGAGGGAAAGAGGCAGTGATGAGCATACGCAAGCCGTCCGCATATAAGAGCCAAGTCACACGCCGCACAATGCTGCAGTTGACCGTGGCAGGCGCGTTCAGCGCAGGCCTTCGACCATCCCCGAGCTTTGGAGAACCCAACATGACCCACCCGAAACCTGCCGTACCGGCCGATGCTACCTTTGATGGCACCTGGCCTTTTCCCGCTCGCTACACCGACGCGCCGGGTTACGCCGCCCACTATATTGATGTCGGCGAGGGGCCCGAGACTCTGCTTCTGCTGCATGGCGAGCCCACCTGGAGCTATCTTTTCCGGCACCAAATCGCCACGTGGTCGCGCCATCATCGGGTCGTGGCGATTGACCATATGGGCTTTGGCAAAAGCGCCACGCCAGGCGACCGGACCTACTGGCTGCAGGACCATATCGACAATTTGGAGGCGGTCGCTCTTGCCCTCGACCTGCGCGACGTAACCCTTGTGATGCATGACTTTGGCGGGCCGGCGGGTATGGGGTTCGCAATCCGCCATCCGGACCGGATAAAGCGGATTGTCTCTGTCAACGGGCCAACGCCGTTCGGTCAGGCTGACCTCGTTGACCGGTTGGTTGCAAATGCTGGCGAGGCCCCCTGGTTTCAGTGGATCCTGAAAGCGCAAGATGACGGCACTCTGGAACCGCTTCTGGGCCAGCTTGACTACACGATCCTGTCCACACTGAAGCTGAACGGTTTCGAAGACGCCTCAATCGTCACGGACGCTTGGCTCAAAGCCTATCGGGCGCCATTCCCAACCCCGGCAGAAGCTGCCGGTGCTATTGGATGGGCTAAGGGGTTTGCGACCGGGGCGCATAAGTTCGAAGAACCGGACGCGGCGGCCCGAAAGGCGATCAGTGCGAAACCAGCACTCGCGATCTGGGGGGAAGAAGACCGCACGCTGCATGCAAAGCACTTTCTTCCACTGTTCGAGGCCGTGTTTCCGAATGGCAAAATTCAGCGCCTGCCGGGTGCTGGCCACTACAGCCCTGAAGACGCCCCGCGTGAAGTGACGGATCACGTGCTGTCATTCATCGGCTAAACGAGATCTGCGGTTACTCCGCTTCGACTGAGTAGCCGCGGACTACGACTATTGAACGACGGGGCGGGTTTCCGTGAAAACAGCGAAAACCCTCTGACGATCCAAGGCACTGAATACTCCTGTTGGCCTTGAGCTGAATTAGTTATTGGGCGCAAGACAAGGAAAAGCAGCATCGCCCCGCTGAGCAGTTATAGAAAAAATGCTGCGCTCTCCTCGAATGACTGCTCTTGGGAAGCCAGCCAGTGATTTCCGGAAGATGGCGAATGTCGGCTTTGGGCCGCGAGTGACTGCGTAGTAATCGCCGTGGGCGTGAAATGCTGCTCCGCCTTTGTCACCTAGTTTCCGTTTATATCTCGACAATAGATGCTGACATTCGAGCTTTTTGCGGACAAGGTCCACTCTCCACTAATTCATGAGATAACCAATGCGTATTGCCTTTCTTCATACCGCTGACGTTCACGTTGCGACCTTCGATCAGATTTTTGACAGCCTCGATAGCAATGTTCAACTCGACCATCATGTTGATGCAACGCTGCTTGATAGAGCGCGACAGGAAGGCATCGAAGGAGTTCGTGTGGAGGTAGAAACATTGCTCAAAGACCTGAGCGCAGCCGATGCCGTGCTTTGCACCTGCTCCACTTTAGGACCATTGGCGGATGATGCAGCAAAATCATCAAAAAACATCATCCGAATTGACCGACCATTGATGCAGCAGGCATGCGCGGATGGTGAAAAAATCTTGGTAGCTCTGTGCTTAGACAGCACACGCGAAGCGACGCTGGATTTGCTCAATGATTGCGCGAAAAAAGCGGGTCAAAATGTAACCCCTGTCGTCGTGATCTGCCGTGATGCGTGGGCATTTTTTGAAGCTGGAGATATGGAAGCTTACGCGACTTCGATAGCTGAATCTATTAAGTCGAAAATACAGGAGGAGCCGGACGTAAAAAGCATTGTTTTGGCACAGGCATCGATGCGTGTGGCGGAGAGCACGCTTAAGGAAACAGGGATTCCGGTCCGCAGCTCACCCTTCATTGCCGCACAGCGATGTCTAGAGGTGGCTCAGCCAGCGCGCTAACAGCAACCGTTCCAGAAATGACACCCTACGGCAGTGATGTCTCGCATCTTACCTGTTCAAGCTGCTGAGCAGCGAGAGTCCGTTACTCTTTATTGTTCTTGGATAGTTATAGATTTTGGCCGCTTTTGCGCGTTCGGGCCATTTAAGCCTTCAGAGGAGACATTCGCCGCGAGCGCTATATCCAATTCAACCCGAACTCGTGGATTGCGGAGCTTTTGCCTGTGGTCGTATTGAGAACAGACACGCATTTGGCGACATCTGTAAATGAAACGATGACCTCTGCTGAACCCATACCTCAATCTCCGGATCGCACCCTTGTCGGCGTTGCGCTGATGCTGGGGTTTTGCCTAACCGCTCCTTTGCTGGACGTGTCCGCGAAACTCGCGTCGACCAGTGTGCCGGTTGGGCAAATTACGGCTGCTCGGTTTGTGGTGCAATGCGCGCTGATGGCGCCTTTCATCTGGATAATGGGACTGTCCTTGCGCGTGGCGAAAGATCAGTTGATGGTGCTGGTTTTCCGCTCATTGCTGCTGGTATTCGCAACATTTTGCTTCATTGCCGCGATCCGGGTGATGCCCCTTGCCGATGCGCTGGCAATCGTGTTCGTGGCCCCGTTCATCGTCTTGTTGGTCGGCAAGTTCTATTTTGGTGAAGATGTCGGCCCGCGTCGCGTCGGCGCGGCGCTTGTGGGGTTTGTCGGGGTGTTGTTCGTCATTCAGCCCAGTTTCGCAGCCTTCGGCGCGGTTGCCATTATTCCGCTTGGTACGGCAGTTGCCTTTGCTTTCTACATTCTTTTGACCCGGGGGTTGTCGCGTCTGGTGCACCCTGTGACCCTGCAATTCCACACCGGTCTGATCGCCAGCCTGTTTTGCATTCCAGCTCTAATTGTTGCGCAAGGTTCCGGCTCTGATTTGTTTGATCCCGTTTGGCCGACGGACATCGCTTTGTTGTGGCTTTTGGGCGCTGGCTTTTTCGCGACGGTGAGCCACATGATGATGACCTATGCGCTGTCTTTTGCGCCTTCGGTCACGCTGGCACCGCTGCAGTATTTTGAGCTGCCGGTCGCGACCTTGTTCGGCTATCTTGTCTTCAATGACTTCCCGAACACACTTAGCCTGCTTGGCATTGCCATCATCATCGGTGCGGGGCTGTATATGATACATCGCGAAAGGGTGGCGACCAGACAGTTGGTCGCCGTGCGTGCCGTACCTCCAATCTAAGGCTACACGCCCGGCCCAAAGCGGTCGATGCGGATTTGAACCCACACATGTGTCATACGCGGCGCTTGATAAATCGATGATCCTGTTCGATCAGGTTATTCAGATACCAGGACCTGACTGTTTGGACTTTGGCTGCCCGATCCCAATTGAGATGGTAAGGCGGAAGTGCTTGAACAATATCGTGGATCAGGACCATCGTTTCATCAAGAGACGCTCGCGGCCAATGCTGGGGTTCAAGGCCTTTGCTTCGGCGGCGGCAACGCTCGACGGAATCGAAGTGTCGCACATGATCCGCAATGAACAACTCACGCCTTGACTCTGCCCATTTCAGCAGTTCGCTGAGCTCGCCACCTGACTCACATGCGATTTCTGAAGCAACTCAACGGGCTCAAGTCTTTGCACCAAAACCTCGTTTAGATGCATGCTTCTTTCGAAAGTCAGTCGGGGTCATGCCCGTTCTCTCCCGAAACGCCCGGTTAAATGGACCGAGCGATGCGAAGCCCACATCAAAGGCGATACTCAACACGGTGCTTAACTCCATTTCCGGTGCACTCAATAATTTCTGAGCTTCTTCTATACGAAAGTTATTCACGTAGCTGGGAAAGTTTCGGTAACCCATGCCTTGATTTATTGCGGCCCTGATACGGTGTTCGGGCACGTCAAGATGTGCGGCCATCTGCGTGACTGTCAGACCTTCTTCACGCCAAAGCCCTTCGGACATTGCCTTCTCGATCCTTCTGATTAGCGCGGTTTCAGCAGGATTGAGCGCAGCGTCATCTCTTTGCCCGGGTGGCCGGATGATCCAGACGTCCGATCGCAAGCGCACCGACCACATCAGGAATGCGCCAGCCGACAGGAAAATAAGCGCGGCTTGTGACACGTGGGCCCAGTACGGAAGGGTGCTGTCCAGGTGCGTGACCTCAAGAATTGTTATGATGATGCCAAGGCCGAGAATCCAAGCCAGGAACCAGCGCCTGAATTGGCGGCGGGTCGCTACCAGATCGTCCGCATCACCTTTGATGACAACAACAAGGACGTGCAAAAAGAGCACAAGCGCACAGGCGCCGCGAATGATGTCCGTTGGAAAGTTCAAATGGGCCAGCCACGCCGCACCAACAAGGATGACCGCCACAAGTATTTGCCAGAGCCTGATCCGCACGTTGTCCTGAAACAGTTCGATGGCCGCCCAATACACCAATACAGGGATGGTCGACGCCACGATGACAAGTGCTGACTGCGCCGCTGAGGGCAGTTCGATACTTGGGGATGAAACGATAAGGTAGGGACCCAGACACAGGCATAGCGATGCAACCGAAGCGCTTTTCCGTGTTTGCGCGCCGTTTGTCAAAAAAACAAATGCACACAGGACGAGCGTACCGAAGGCGCTTCCCCTGAGGAAGAGATCAAGGATTGAAAGGTCTTGCATTGTGGTCACAAGCAAATTCCTGTTTCCAGCGCAGGTCAACGACGCACACCTGCCGATTGTGAAAAATCCTTGCCGATCTTGAAGAATCCGCGCCGAGTTTCGAAATCGGTGCGCTAACGCCCACCGCGGCCACGAGTCTTTCGTCCATGTCCAATTTGATGACGGAGCGAAACATGACCCCTCTTTTAGATATATTGTCCATCTATGTTGATATCTTTGGCGCGGATCTGCTGCGATATGTTGTGGGCGCGGGCGGCACGTATCTCGTGATCTGCGTTTTTCTGTCCCGCTGCCTGCGCGATCAGAAGATCAGGACCACGGAACCTCCCTCAGGCCAGATCAGGCGAGAGATATTGGCCAGCCTGCGCACCGTTTTGATTTTTGCCGCTGCGGGAACGTCGATAGCATTTGGGGCCAATGCCGGTCTGCTGACCATATACCAAGACGTTTCGGCCTATGGATGGGGCTATCTCCTGCTTAGCACGGCCCTACTGATCGTCCTGCATGATGCGTGGTTCTACTGGACCCATCGCGTGATTCATTATCCTCCGCTCTTTCGGCGGTTTCACCGGCTGCACCACAGGTCGCATCAGCCGACGCCGTTCACGTCCTACAGCTTCGATGTGGGTGAGGCGGTGGTAAATGCCGTCTATTTGCCTTTGGTCCTGATCTTGTTGCCAGCTCATCCCGCGGCGCTTTTCATTTTTGTGACTCACATGATGTTGCGCAATGCCTTGGGCCATTGTGGGGTCGAGGTCTTTCCTGCAACTGCAACAGGCCGTCCCGTATTTGGCTGGATGACAACAGTTACTCATCATGATCTGCACCACGCTTGTGCAGGTTATAATCTTGGCCTCTACTTCTCATGGTGGGACCGCCTCATGAAGACCGAGCATCCGCGATACTTGGACGCATTTGCCAAGACCGCCCCCCGTGTTTCAAAAAGTCGTCTCAAATCCGGGGCTCTGGTCTTTGTCCTATTCGGTGCTTGTTTGGCAGACCGGGGCAACGCCTTTGAGCTTGCCGGTAGTTACGCATCGCCAGGACTTGGCGTTATCGTCAGGTTCGAAACCTGTGCGGCAGACGAAGCCACCAAATGCGGTCGCCTCGTGTGGATGTGGGATCAGGAGGAGGCTCCTCATGCACGAATTGGCGATGTGATCCTAACGAACCTCACTATAAACAAAGGCGTGTGGGAAGGTGCGCTTCGCGACCCCGCGACTGGGCGGACGTTTCGGGGATCTATCCGGAAAACGGATCGAAACAGTCTGACACTCAAGGGCTGTGCTGGGGTCTTCTGCGCAAGCCAGACATGGCATTCGACAGGCTATCTGAAGCAGGTTCTTGGCCGTAACAGCAATTGATCGCAACCCAAAGCAGTCGGGTCAATTGTCCCGCCTGTGTTTGACGGCAACTTCCGGGACAATGCGATCTAGTGCCTTCGGGGGTCCGAAAGTTGCCAACAGTGAATTGAAGGCTACAGGTTTCACCTAATCTGGGATGGCCCTCGCCAGAATTGGCAGCGGAAACTTCAACGGCGTAAAGGTCGATGATTTGATAATGTCGCTGACCTTCAGCCAGGGGCGAGCAGAATGAACGTGACTCGGCCGCAATCGCCGCTAACAGTTGGGCTTCCGCGATGACAACGAGTGTTTCCATTCATTCGTACCAAACGTCGAGTTGAGTTATGGTTCGTGTCACCTTTCAACGTTATGCAACCCATAATGTTCTTCAATAGGCTGGATGCGACACCAACTTCGATCTTCGGTTCGAGCAAAGGCTCCGCAGGTCGCGCATTATTTGTGTTTCTACCACCTGCTTTCAACAGTGGTCCGCGATATCCTCGCGAGCGGTTAAGTGGGTGCAAACAAGAAACGGCGTTCAGTGATCTTCGGCGGAAGATCTTGGGGCAAGACAGGCTTGCTAAAAACACAACTGGTGTGTACTTTTTCTGGTTTCCATGTCCCACCTGAAGAATTGCCTCACCAGCGGATTTTTTTGCAGTGGATATTTAATCGAATAGTGCATTCAGATCGCGTGTTCTTGTCATCCAACCAAGACTTCGCATCAGAACCGTAGACGTCCCCGCTGGACTCGATGTGCCAGCGCGGGTTTGCCCGTAGACGTTTCATTCCTTTTTCACAGATTTGATCGGGCAAAACAGAAAGCTTTTCCAAAGCAAGTTTTGGCAACCAATCCATCTCGCCGAGTGGAACGGGTCTCCAGAAACTCTGTGCTTGCATGGGTACGGATTGGGAGGGGCTGTGATGGGATCAAGCTGACTCGATCACAGGAGGGAATGGGAAAGGCCGAAACTTTTTGAGGCAATGGGTCGTTTCCTGTTTTTGAAGAACTCTTTTGGTGACCGGGCAGGTAGATTGAGATGGTTGTGAAAGTTGTGGATCGCGCATCTGGGGCAGAGCTGTCCGTGGTTCAGGCCGGAGGTGTCGTCGAGCTGTCCGGGCCGTCTGATGTCCATTTGGGGCTCAATGTCGGCTCGGTTGAGAGCCTTGTGCGCATTGGTGAAGATCTTGTTGTGACCTCCAGCGGTGGTGGCACCACTGTGCTTGAGGGGTTCTTCGGGGGTGTTGGCACCGGCCAGGGCAGCCGGATCTTTGTGGATGGCTCCAATGAGGTGACAGGGACAGAGCGCCGGGGCGACGACGTGATCGTGCGCCTAGAGCATGGCGCAATGCTGGTGATCGAGAACTACTACAACCAGGACACCAATACAGGCGAGGCTCCGGCGGCAGATGAAGCTGTTCTTCTACCGGATGGCAGTGAAGAGGTTCCACCCTGGTTGCAGAGATGGTCGGAGAAAATCGGACCAGAGTTTAAGGTGGGTCCCGTGACGAAAGAGACGATCCAGAATGGCTAAGAGAATGAACCACTCGCCTGAATTCAAAGCCAAGGCCGCGCTTGAAGCTATCCGTAAGGAAATGACCTTGGCAGAGCTGTCGAAGAAGTAAGGCTTGCATCCCAACATGATCAGCGCCTGGAAGCGTGCAGAGATTGCCAACATCACCCAGTGCCTTTGAACGTGGCAAATCCGATGAGACGCGCGCGTCAGAGGCCCAGATCAAGAAACTTCATTCCAAGATCGGTCAATTGATGGTGGAGCCCGGCTCCACGATTGAGATTGACCTTAATCGGGACGGGACGATCGATTTGATCGCGATGGCAAGTGAGGGCGGAGAATTCAGAGCTGTTGCCGACATGTCTCTCGGCGATGGTTAGCAATACGTTCCTGATCATCGATCATGATGGCCCAGGCGGTCAAAATCACCCTGGAGAGTGTAGCGTACTTCGATGACCTGCTGGATACTCTGATGGAAAACGGTCACCTTGTCGCCATGTGAAGTGAGGGGCGGGTTTTGAGTGTGTGAAGGATCCGCAAAAAATCGATTTTAGCGTGCACGGACTAAGCTCAGGACTTCGATAACAAGGTTATCGAAGTCAATATTTTACGCAGTCAAATAGATTGGCCAAGCCGGTTCGCTCGGATCGGGTTCGCCTGCCTCTGCTTTCTAGCCGCCTTCGGCTGAGGTTCTTTGGGTACATGCTTTCGGTTCGTGGTCGGAGCGGCGGCTGCCAACATGATGCTGGTTCGATGTAATTCGGATGTGCCCATCTCATTGGTTTGCTTGACTTTTGTCAGTGACAGTCCTGACCACGGCATCATCGAAACCACGTCACTGCGGGACCCCGACTGCTTGCGATCAAGCAGGCAATGGGTGACCGGTCATCCGGTCAGGCAAGGTTCGCCGCGGCATTCGGCTGGAAGGCCGTGTATCGATCCAAATCGGGTGAAGAATGGCAGCGATGGCGCGCGATGGCGACCATCGCGATATTCCGACCGCGACGCTGCGCAAGCTGGGCTTCCCACATTCTCAGCCATGTCGATCGGCAACGGTTCATCATGAAGGTTACTGCTTGGTGCAATGCGATTGACGAAGACAATTCCGCTCGGCACGCGCTTACCGTCAACACGGGGCTTGCCATTGGTCTTCGGAAAGTAAGGCGCAAGCCGTGCCATCTGCGCGAGACTCAACCAGATTAGACCAGACATCTTCACCGTTCGTCTATCGACCCGTGAACCACGCAACCAATCGAAAATCAATAGGTCCTGAGCCCAGGTCTCACGAGCAACGTTGGAATCATGTTCGGCTGGTTTCATTTTCCCAAAGCCCATTCCTTTTTTCGAGCTGACTATGGGAACGTTTTACGCATGTCGGGAGCCGCGGGCTCCGCTTATTCCTACACTTGTGATTGATTTGTTGTTTTTGACCCGGTGCCAGACATGAAGTTGCGCCTCCCTCATCTCGCTGAACGGAATGGGGTTGATGAAGAACTCGACTTAAGCAGGTACAAGTTTTCTCGAGCTTTACTAAGGATCGTTCAATGCCTTCGTCTTCCACTTGGCATCGATCGATTTATTGGCTGCGTCGACCCGTCGCTGCAAGTTCAAAGATCAGTCTGCTTCAAGCTTGGTGGAGGCTAAAAAACGTCTATAGGGTGCACCGCTGATTTCCATTGAAGCTTTGTGGAATCAATAAGTTAAGAAAGTTTGGGACAATCTGAGAATGCAAGATGATGTGTTTGAATGGTTTGCGCGCATCACAATTATTGGGATCGTCTTAGTCTTGGCGTGGATGCTGATAAAAGTCATGGGAGTGGTCGGTCTTTTTTACTTTCTGATCTGTTTTCTTCTTATCGCACTTGCATTCATTTGCTTTGAGCATTTCTTTGCAGTTGAGCAGGGTTGGTTACTCACTTCAGCCGCATTTGGCATTTTGTTCGCGCTTTGGGGTGTCACCAAAAGACACTATCAAGACCCGCCACTTCTGAGCTTTGGTTCTGGGCACTATTATGATTTTGAGCGCGAGTTAATTTGGCCTCAGTATTGGATTTTTTCAGACTACTTTGGGTGGGCACTATCTATTGTAGCGATGATCAGTCTCTTAATAGCTTTTGTGCCCAGGCGGTAATAGTCGAGTGGTAGCTCGACCCGCAACGCTCCTGAGATGCGCAGGTCAACAAACACGAATCCTGTGTTGGGATGTCAGGAGGCGATAGCGACGCTCGCCGTGTCCAGTGAGTACTGCGACTAAGAGCTTTGGAAGCATTGAGAACCACGCCTCACTCTTGTCATTGGCCGAGGCTATGGGTGCTGCGCGGGTTCCGAAATTTTCGGCAATTCATGTTAATGTTGCGTTCCCGTTTTTTGGTTTCTGATCCAACCAATAGAGTTGGAACTAAGCAGAGTGACCATATTGACTCTGTTCGACGCCAGCTTTCTCAACGTAAAGCGAAGAAGAGAAGGTAGGGCTGCTCATAATGAACAAATTGGAGGCGGCGCAGAGTAAGAAATCAGAAAGTTAGAGCGATGAACCGGTCAAATCAGAATTGAACAAGGTAAGATCAAGGTGTGCGAATGCGGCTAGTCATCCATACAGGTTAGTAGCTTGTTCCCAAAGCCGATTCCTGCCGCTGAACTAAGTAGTTAAACCGCCGTGTGCAGGTCACGATCCGGATACATCGCTTACTTCCAAGCCGCTGATTGCCTTGTCGTTTTGAACCCGGCCTCCAAATCTCGATGAGCTCGCATCAGGCGAGTATGAAGTATCATATGATCGGCGCGGCTGCGTAGACCTAATTCTTTAAGCCTCCAAATTTTTTAGGTATGGAACCACTAAAATGCCCATCTGGATACTGCTCAACTAATTTCAGTAGCTCCGCAGCATACTGCTTCAGCAATGCTTTAGATTTAGATGTAGATCGCTTTAGAGACACTTCTATTGCCCCTTCGAACCCTTGTTTGTGTCCGACAGGAAAGGAAAAGCTGTCCAAATCTATGGACCACACGATTCCGTTTTCCGCGAAATTCGTGAGGCAAGTTAAGTGTTCACCTGACATTATGAGGGCTGTTTCGTCTGCCGTTGCTTCTAACTGAAACGCTTCCAGATGCCTTCTGAGTTGTTTTTCGGGCAGGGGAATTTGAGCTGCTATTGCCATCACGTCGAACACCATCGAGAGCGTGTATGAATTTCTCATGTCCGCTCTGTTAGACTCAATAACAGAAAATTTCCCTGTATCCGTGAACATCCCCATCTTCGCAAAGAATACTCCGGTGGAGTCTATGTATTGCATCAAGGGAGAATATTTTTGTGCAAACTCAATCTTTGCCGGCGCAACGGAGATCAGTTCGCTAAGCTGAAAATTTATCTCAAAAGCATGATCACCTAGCCTCATTCTGACCCATTGAGAAGATCGCAGTACGTTCAGTGCGCGCCAGATTGCTGCTCTGGAGATCGGCAATTCTTCACATAGTTCAGAAAGTGTTATGGGGCCCTTTTCCGCTACCAACTCAGCCACTCGCAATACGCGAAAAGTAGGAGAAGTTAGATCTGCCATTCCATTTCCAGTTACACTTATCATCAGACGGTATCGGGCTTTGAAATATGTGTATTTTGCATTCATGAGTATTTCGCAATTTGTGCTCTCGTGAAGTTTTCAAGCTTCTTCGATGAGGTCAAAAGGCTACAGACGAGTGCCTTGCGGCATGAAATGTTCGTTGTTTTGATCTGGCCTTTTTTCGATGAAAGGAAACTGTTGCGATCGCACAACGAAGATTAACTCGAACTAGTCAACAGATCGGCTGAAAATCATTTAAAATATGTTAGAAAAAAGGCAGAGTGGGCTTCAGATTTCTTTTTTCGGACGCAATTAAGCATATAGCGAACTGTGAGCCCGAATGTCCGCTGAATTGCATAAAAAGAGAAGCTTAAAAGCGTCCATGATGGCTTTGATTAGCGCCTGCTTGATGGTTGTGGCGGCAAGTAGCGAAATTGCGAACGAGCCTTATCCCGCCAACATATAGTGCAAATAATATAAATCGGCTGAGTACTACTAAAGGCCGTTGATACAGGCACACGATGAAATGCTGCGGATGACAGAATATCTAACTGAAAAGACAGTGGTTTTTCTTCGACCGGTGTCTCGAATAAGTTCGGCTTGCTCTCGGCAATCAAATGGAATTGTCCCTATCACCTGGACCGGGGACTTTGGGCACTGTTCCCATTTGAAGTCGACCGGGATGACGTTGTTTTTTCGTTACGCCAAAGCGTTGTAGGTTTCCAATGAGACTGTGGAGCTATTCAATCCTTCTAGTAGTATTAGCGGCGTGTTCCGAAATTGAATCGGAGAGTATTACCAAGAATAATGCAGATAGGATAGCATTTCCGCATCATTCTGATGATAAGATAGTCAATCTGGGTGTCGCAATTGACCCGAGGACAACCTTAGCTGAAATTGCAGATGGGGCATTTCGATTCAATGGAAGTGTTTCTTCAGGGCCTTCGCGTATACAGGCGGCAATCGGGCGACGCGAAGCCCTTGGGCTTCCGGAATTCTTGGAATTGAGTCCTCGAGGTTCAGTTTCATCGTCTGGCTCTGGAGTGTTGGGACTAGCTGCAAGTGTTCCAGTCGTCGATTTTGGTCGTATCAAGTCTCGCCGTTTGGAAGCGGAAATGGAACTTCTGCTCGCTTCAGCGGAATTTTGGACTGAGAACAACGAAGTCGTCTCTGACTCGCTTGGGCACGTGATAGAGATATCCTCGACACGGGCAAAGAGACTGTACTCCAAAGAAACCACTCAATTGCTCTCAGAGTTCCTTGAAAAAGCGGAATCGCAGGTGAAAGCTGGCGCTGCTGACAAGTCTGAGCTGTTGTTGCTGGACTTATTTCGTTCTGAGGTGGAAACACAAATTGCTGAAGATGAAGCTCAAATTGAAGCGAGCCTTATCCAATTGAATGCGCTGATAAATTCAGAGTATGCGCTCGGCCAGATACCGTTAATCGAAGCTTTGAATGCATCTGTCTATACTATACCCAGGTTTCAAGCCCAATCTGATATTTCGCCTGATGTGTTTGCCGCGGAAATCAGTGTTCAAATAGCCGAAAGCCAATTGGACTTATTGGAGTCTTTCCAGTTTCCAAGTGTTGTTCTGCAAGGGCTTCTGCTTTCCAGCGGTTCGCCCGGTTTAACGCTGGCACTAGACGCAGACAGTTTCCTTGGTTTGTCGGGACCTCAGCGCAAAGATGCAGCGAAGTCTGAAGTTGCTGCTCGCAAGGCTTTGTTGGCTCGAACGAAGCGTGAATACCGAACGGAGCTTTTTGAACTTGGGGCCGAACAGCAACGAATATCCAAGTTGATCCTTCGCCAACGGAAGTTGGAGTTAAAAGCACTGTCGCAAATTGAGACATTTGAAAAGCAGTTGTTGGCCGGATCCAGATCAAACTCGGATTTTGTATCGGTTGCAAGAACATACTTGGATTCTCAACGGGACAGAGCGGACTTCGAGGCACAGAACCTGTTTCTTGCTGTCCGTCAGGGGGAGCTTACTGGGCGATTAATTACATGGGGACTGAAGTTTGCAGACGGATAAGTTTGACAATCTCGCAGGTAGCTTGGATGAAAAAATTTCGGAGTTGGCCAAACTAAAAGGCATCGCTTTGAGCGTTGAGGACTTGGCCTACCTTCGTCGTTCAACACCAGAAGATGACTTTTATCGACGCCTCGAAGAACGGTTTTCATTAAAGTTAACCTTGCACAGCCTGGGGCACCGTTCGAAAGTGCCTACGCCATGTTTGTTGCAACTTAAATCTGGCGGGTTCGTTGTACTCTTAGCGTATTCAAGGAAGTACTTGGAGCTCTTGGATTTTACAGCACCGACTGGAAGCAGCTTTGTACGCGTCAATTCCAAATTTCTAAAAAAGCATGTTTTCCCCACAGCCTTGGAAATTGACAAGTCGCTTTCGCAAATAGCGAGTGAGAGGTTTGGGCGTCGGAACCAAAGACATTGGTTTTGGAATAGGGTTTACAAGGAAAAGCCCGGATTTCTGAAGGTCCTTTTGGCCACTTTTTTTGCCAATTTGTTGGCCACAGTTAGCTCTCTTTACACACTGCAAGTATACGATAGGGTTTTACCTAGCCAATCATTGGAAACAATGTGGGTTTTGCTTGTTGCCACCCTCGGATGCATCCTTTTTGAGGCTATCTTTAGGGTGATAAGATCAACTCTGGTTGACCAGGCCGGGCGCGAAGTTGAAAAGAATGCTTCGCAGGATTTGTTAGAACGCACTCTGGAAATTCGTATGGGCAAAGGCGCTCCACCAGCTGGGTTCATAGCACAGGCACTGACGGACTTTTCTGCAATACGTGAATTTTTCACTGAGATTGCCGCTGGAGCGGTGATGGATATTCCTTTTTCAGTTATTTTTCTGGTTTTGATTTTCCTTATTGCCGGTCCCGTTGTTTATGTCCCGGTGCTGGGAATACTATTGATTTGTTTGCCTCCTTTAATATTTCGAGCAAGATTAGTGCGCCAAACACAAGATTCTTCGAGTGTAAGGTCGACGACGGGCCGTTGCGTTACGGAAGTATCGTATGGGCTTGAAGCAATAAAGTCAGCAAACGCTGCACCTTTCTTCTCGCGTCAATGGAGGGAAATCCTAGAACTCTCGGGGGACGAGACTTCTCAACAACGCAGATTTACCGGGCTTTTGGGGCAGTGGTCCGCGACTGCTCAACAAATCGCGTTTACGGGCACAATATCAACGTGTGTTTTGTTAGTACTGCAAAACGAAGTTAGTGTTGGGGCTATTATTGCAACGTCGATTCTGACATCTCGTGCTTTGAATCCCGCGGTGCGCTTGAGTGCGATTTTAGTGCGTTATCATCAAGCTAAGCTGGCTCTTGAGAACCTTGACGGTATTGTTTCTGCCCAATCTGAAAACAGTGTGAACAGCGGTAAGCTGCGTCGATCAGTGTTTCGTGGTTCGTTTGAAGTTCAGGCGGCGAAGGTTCAGTACGTTGAAGAAGGGCGAAGTGCTGTTCAAATTTCCAGATTAGAAATTAAGGAAGGCGAGAGGCTCGCACTTATCGGCAAAAACGGTTCTGGCAAATCTACTCTACTCAAACTGCTATCAGGCTTAATTCTGAGTGACGAAGGTTCCGTGTTTTTGGATGGGATTGATCTCAAGCAAATAGATATAACGGACATTAGAAAAAACGTCGGCTTGCTGTCGGCTGAAGTTCGACTGTTTAAGGGAACATTACGTGACAACATAGCGTTCGGTGATCCTGCGTACACTGACGACAATATTCTGGAAGCAGCTAAGTTGTCGGGTCTGGAGGACTTCCTAAGGATCCATCCTGAAGGTTTGGAGTTTGAAATTGCAGACGGTGGTGTTGGCCTTTCTACCGGTCAACGGCAGAGCGTAGGATTGGCCCGACTGATTGTCACGAATCCGCGCATAGTTTTGTTGGACGAACCGACTGCAAATTTTGATTCAAAACTAGAGAATGAAGTCGTTCAAAATATTCATAGCTGGATAGCAAATCGTACTTTGGTCGTGGCAACGCATAGAGCGGCAATCCTAAGAATTGTCGACCGTATTGTGGTTTTAAACGAAGGAAGAGTCGTCGCCGATGATGCTGCAGAAATAATTATGGCGCCTAAAAGTAAAAAAGGCGTGAAAGAAGTAAACAAAAAGGCAGGGACTGGTTCTCAAGCCCAATCTGTACAAATGGAGGTGACCTATGGCTCTTGATCTAAGAAAACGCCCAAGTCGGTCCTTCGCTCCATCAAATCTTCTGATCCTACTGGTTGTCTTGTTTAGCTCTCTGTTTGCCTGGGTCTACACATCAAAGATGGATCAAGTCGTTGTAGCTCCAGGGGTGCTTGTCCCGGACTCAGAGACATATCTGATTCAGCATCTCGACGGTGGTATAATACGAGATATTCTTGTGAGCGAAGGGGGGCAGGTGACCGAAGGAGAAATCCTATTTAAGCTGGATGACACTGAAGTCAGTTCAACCGTAGAGGAATTGAAGCAACAGGTCGCATCGCTAACAATTAGAATTGCTCGGCTTGAAGCTGAATTGAACAATAGCCTGGAAATCAAAATACCTCGTTATAATGTTGAAAACTGGGATCAACTTCTAGTCGCAGAACAGACTTTGCTGGACGAGCGGGTTAGCTTCATTTCCTCTCAGGTTTCGACAATAGAAGAGCAGTTAGAAATTCATCAAGCTGAGCTGGAAATTCTCGAACCATTGGTCGAAATTGAAGCCACCCCTGAGTTGCAACTTCTCAATGTGAAATCGACTATTGCAAAAATTCTGCACGAAAAGTCCAAGGTGATTGAAGAACGAGAGCAGCAGATCGCCGAGCAACTTTCTGAATCGGTGCTTGAGTTGGCGACGGTTGAACAAGTGTTGAAACGTGCAGAGAAGCGGCTTGAGAGAACGACTATCCGCGCACCAACAAATGGCTTCATCAATCAGATCATGGTCGACACGGTGGGGTCTGTAGTAGAACCTGGTGAGCCGCTGCTGGAGATTATTCCAAGCGGTGGGGGCGTCATCGTTGAAGCACGAGTTTCAACTCAAGATATAGCCTTTATCAAGGTTGGTATGCCCGCTCGTTTGAAATTGCTGTCTTATGAATTCTCCATTTATGGCACACTTGAAGCCAACGTCGTTGACATTAGCGCATCAACAATCCCTTCGGATCTGCCCGAAGAACCCCCAAGTTTTCAGGTTAAACTGGAGATTTCGACACAATCCCGCGATATTTGGGTAGGCAAAAACCTTGTTCTTCGCCCAGGCATGGATCTGACGGCCGAGCTCGAAGCCGATCAAATTACGGTCCTGAGTTATATTATTTCTCCAATTTACAACTCAGCAAGCGCACTTGAGAGGTTGTAATGCCCTTGTGACAGGAACACTGCTCGTAAGTTATGTGAAAACAATGAAAGCATACTTGCGCAGTTAAGAGGGGTGTGCCTGCCCAATGATCAGTAAGAAATTAAATAATACAAGCTGATAAACTTGAATCCTCCGTCTGCATGGCGAGGCTAATCACTAGAGATGCGATCGGAGCGCAAAAAAATAGCGCTTTTCAATGCACACCTTAAAGTAGAAAAATATTTAGAATGTTACTTGCTTTTTCGTTAATAATATCTTGGATAGCGTATTCTGGGGCAAGCTTGAGCTCTCGTATGAATTGACTTTTGAGGCGGCGGGTTACTATCTAGGCGGTTTCTCAAATGGGAGAGGGAACGAGGTTGCCAATTTTATTTCTGTCAAACTGAAGTGCGGTATTTGCAGAAAGTGTAACTTTAAGCGCCGAGCCGAAGATTTTTCTTCTATGCATTTAATTGTGACACCTTGTGGATGATGCGTTCATATTTTCGCTTATCTGTATGCTTCTGTTGAAAAATTTCTTAAAACATACTAATATATATTTTCCTTTACCGAGTCGATTTATTGCGACTCGAAGGCAAAACAGAGAGGCAGAAAATGACTGTAACTTTTGTCTGAAATTCTTATCCGGATAAACCCAAAAAAGGTTTTCACGGAGTCTTTCCGATAGGCGATCTTCGGGGTGACAAGGGCAAAGCAAAGGTTAATTGGTCACTAAGAGTCGTAAGAAACTACCAGCAGTTTATGAAGTTCGTCTAGCCCGACGTACCTTGGTTCACTTAAGTGTTTGCTGCAGTTTCCATAATGAGAAGCAAGGTTAACTTGATGGATAATGTATCAGCTCAAAATATGCGAACGAACCTTAGATTTCTTTTTAAGCTTTCTGGTTCAATCGCTGAGGCATCTCGGCAGTTGCAGATTAATCGACAACAGCTTAACAAATACTTAAACGGGAAATCTCTTCCTTCATTGAAGTCTTTGAAGGCAATTTGTGATCACTATAAAATAGATGAAGGTGATGTGTACCTTGACGAACGGGAGTTTAAGAGTCTCTTCGATTATCAGAGGGATGAGATAGCTTTACCCGCCAGTCTCCATGAGGCTATTCAGTCTGTCATGGTTGAGTCAAACAAAACCAACGACCGCATGTTGGCGATGTGCGGAAAATACTTCATTTACATTCGTGATCCGAGGGATAGTACCAAGGTGCTTAAGACACTAGTCAATATTGCAAATGTTGACAGTGTGTTTATTGCTAAATCAATTGAGTTTGAAAAAGTTTCGCACGTTGATCGTAACTCAAGTTACTTCCATACATTGGACAGTGTGGTTTCTCTCATTGGCGAGAGAATTTACTTTTTTAATGTGGATTGTGAAGGAATGCCGAATATGAATCTGGGCTTGATGGTCCTGTACCCATCCTATTTGACAAAGTATCAAGTCTATAATGGGTTTCTCCTAAGTGTATCTAATTATGGTCACCGGAAAATTTACTCGAGTCCTGTCGGAATGGAAAAAATTGGAAACGACAAAGTTACCGTAAAAGATGTGAGACAGTGTGGAACCTTTAGCCTAGATACGATGGTGGTCCCCGAAGAAATTGACTCACACTTACGAAAGAACTCGAGTTTTGTCTGAGGGAAGGGAAACGTTTGTGAATCCTGTTCTGTTGGATCGTCAAAAAGCTTCGCGTCTGGTTTCCGACAATTTGTTTGTCGCGTACTCCATACTTTCTTAGTGGTTCGAGTGTCTTGACTATTCAACTTTTGATCTGGGGTTTTGGTTTTTCGACGTCGTCGTAAAGTACGTCGACACCCAATCGCTATGCCAACTGCCGTTTAGCTGACGACGGAGTGTCACTGTATTCAGCAGACAGTCGGTATTGTCGGGCAGTATTGGTTGCACCAGGCCATCTTCATTTGTTTCTAACGGTGTTACATTGACTTGGTCGTCGTTCGAAGAGCGACAAAACAACCACGATGGTTGTTTCGCGAGGGTGTCTGATCCGGAGTACAGTCTAAACCCGTCTTGTTCGCGTACCCATTCCTTTTCCAAACCGACTCTTCTATCTGGCTGGAACTTACTATCAAATTGGACGAGTGTTTTAGAGTAACGCCGATACGTTTCGTAAACAAATCCGTTCTCAGTTACACTGGGCTCGGCAGTGTTTACTCGACCATCCAGACCGACCGACTGCACAAAGTCGAGAAAACTACTCTCAGATTTGTATGCGTGTTTATGTTGAAAGGTCTTTACTGCGAGAATATGTAGGCCGTCACCTAACGCGGCGAGCCGACCATTAGCCAGAGAATGTGAATTCAAAGTTTGGGAATTCTCTGGTCCGATCCAAACAGCCAGCTCGTACCCCGAAGGATCAAACGTAAATTGCTTGCCCACCAGTTTTTCTCCGACAAAGACAGCCGGCGTCACATATTGTCCTTCAGACGATGTAGTTTGAGGTGCTTCGATCCAAAACTCATGGGCGGTGAGCGGAAGTGAACTGAAGCACACCAATAGAAGGGAGGAAAGCACCTTAAACATCTTGTAGCTCTCCCAGTGCGACGACAGGGCCTGTTGGTAAGCCCGTTGGAGACCCGCCAGCCATTTCGATACTAACGGCCAGGTTAGCGCCGTTTGTGAGCTCTTCGCGAAGCGGCAATGAATCATTGGCACTAAAGGTTCCCAAAGACACAGGTTGTGTATCGTTTTGCAGAAGCCAAAGCTCATAAACTGACCCGCTCGGTAGATCACCCAGCTCGGACACGATATTCAACTGGGCTAGATCCCGGTCAACGCTGACAACTGCAGAGCCGTTCTCGCCACTGAGTTCGGCCATTAAGTCTTGATCAGGAGTTATGTTGTTGGTGATTTGCCAGCCGAGTAGCGCCAAGACCAGCGCCAGCGACGTGGAAGCGGCGGTTAACCGGCCCCAGAAAATCCAAGTTGAACGCCGTGTGTTAAACAGGCTTCGGTCAATGCGGGTCTTAACGCGGTATGGCGGTATTAGATGGCCAAAACTATCATTCAGTCCTTTAAGCCTTGCCTGCCACTTTTCTATCTGGTCAGAAAACACAGTATCGGACCGCATTAGCTGTTCGGCGCGTTGTCTATCTTCCCAATTGAGAACGCCCAGCACATACTCTGCCGCCAGCGCGTCATACTCATCAGGTTCTATGGTAAATCCAGTCATCTTGCAGATTGCTCCAAACAGTCACGAAGGCTAATCAAACTTCGACGCAGCCATGTCCGAATTGTGTTGATCGGTTTGTCGAAACGATCGGCCAGATCCTGATAGGAATAACCTTCCAGGTAGGCAGATCGCACGGCTTCGGCACGTTGATTATCCAGTTCTTCCAAGCAGTTTTCGATTTGGCTTCTTTCTTCGGACACAGCGGTGGCGGCTTCCGGCGTTAGATTGCCGTCCGGGATATTCTGCGCCATTTCAATTGGCGCAGGCGGTTCTTTTCTTGCGCGCAATTTATCTATGGCCAGGTTGCGGGTGACCGTGATTAACCAAGATGTTGCGCCAGATTGGCCGGGTCGGAAGGTATCTGCGCGTTGCCATATCCGGATAAATGCTTCTTGGAGCACATCTTCTGCTTCGGCGCGGTTTTTCATTATCCTTACTGCAACAGCAAAGAGTCTTCCGGAGGTTTGAGCATAAAGCGCATCAAAGGCTTTTCGGTCCCGCAATGCTACACGCATAATTAGGTAGTCCAAGTCATACGCTTGGGTTTTGATGGAAATTTTATTCAATACACACCTCCTAACTCAAGATTCACAGGTGCAGACCCACTTCGTCTTTGCGTTTGAGTTCCTTCTTCGAGGGGAAGGGTGCCGCGAGCGCGGTCCAGCGATCGAAGTCGTTCTTCATACGTCGTTTTCAGTGAAACATTCGAACGCATCACCGTCGGTTTCAGGAATACGAACAGTGTTCGTTTTGTGCTGTTACTGCTGCGTGATTTGAACAGGTTTCCAAGGACCGGAATATCGGCTGCACCCGGTACTTTCTGAAACGATTTCAGATTGTCGCGGGTAATCAGCCCACCTAGGACGATAGTTGATCCACTTTGAGCCAAAACACTTGTTTGTATGGCTCGACGGTTGGTGATTAAGTCGGCCGCGCCTTCGACATTGGCATTTACCAGCGATGAAACTTCCTGGCTTATATCCAAACGTACAGTGTCGCCTGTATTGACGCGCGGCAGAACATTCATTGTTAGCCCGACATCTTGCCGCTCGATCGTCGTAAATGGCTCGACGCTATTTCCATCCGTGGCGAATGTTCCCGTACGAAACGGCACGTTTTGGCCAACGACAATCGAGGCTTCTTGATTGTCCAGTGTCATTAACGAGGGCGTGGATAGCAAATTTGCAGAAGTTGTCTGATTCAATGCCTGGATCAGAATTCCGAAGTCACTATTACCTATTGAAAAAGTACCACCAGTCGGAGCGAGTCCTGCATTCCCACCACCAAGGGCCGCAAGGAGTGTACCAAGCGCAGCGCCTCCATTGCCGAAAGATGTAGCTACAATTCCGCCAGGTGGGGCAAATTCATTCAGGCCAAGCTGAACGCTCAACCGGTCTGCAACATCGCCTGAAACTTCAACAATTGCAGCCTCTATCAGTACCTGCGCGCGTTTTTTATCGAGTTTCTGGAGCAGGCCAGCAACTTCATTCAGTTGTGAGTCTGTTCCGCGGGCTACAATCGCATTTTGAGCTGTATCCGCAGCAATAGTGACCGCTTCCCCGTTGGAAATTGTCTGAGTTGTATCCAGCCCGTTTTGCTCCAGATCGGTCGCGACGGCATTAGTGGTTATGTTTCCCCCAGAAGACAGAGCGGTGTTCAGTATACCTGCCACTTGTTCGGCCTCACCGAAGCGCAACGGAAAAACACGCGTAAAGACTTCAATCTGCGGATTTGGAACGGGGGGTACGTCCATTGCGCGGGCCAGAGTGTCCACCTCTTCGATCTCGGCTACTGTTCCGCGTACAAGCAGAGTGTTCGAGCCTGGATCTACCGACAACCTTGCACCGGTCGGGTTGGGTCCCAAAACTTCTGCAATAGCTGCGCCCACGACGCCGGCTTGGGTATTGCGGAACTGGATGACGCGTGAAGTGCGATTTTGTTCTTGGTCCAGTCCGTTGGCCAATGACAAAATGCGGGCAACTCGTTCGGCGGTGTCTGTGACCAAAATTGCATTTGGCTCACTTAGGGCTTCCAGGGAACCGGATGCCGCCACAAGTGGTTGCAAAACCCGGGCAGCTTCGGTCGCAGGCAGGTTTCCAAGTCTGAACAGTCGTGTCACAAAGTCCTGACTTCCAGCTGTCTCGGCATTTTGGCCGCTTTTTGCTGCAGCCCGTGCGGTGTCGAGAGGCACGATTTGCCAGACGATACCACTTTGAACGGCATGAAAACCGCGTGCCCGGAGGATCGACTGGAACAGCTCCCACGCGCCGTCGCGGTCCAAGGGGTCTGCCGACACCACTGTAATTTCGCCGCTTAGGTCTGGGGGTACAATCAATGTACGGCCCGTAATATCCGCGATCTGTTCGGTCAGGAGCGATATGTCGCTATCCCGCAGGTTTATCGTGAATTGCTCCTCCTGCGCCCAGAGCGCTGGGGGAGATGCGGCAATAGCCAGCAATAGTGCAAGAATACGCAACAGCATATGTTGTCACCTTAGTGGAAAGGAAAAAGTGAGGATCCGACCATTGCGCTCGACTTCGAGACGGGCTTGGCCAGAGGCGGCAATTCGGTCGTAAAATCGCCTGTCGTCGTCGGGGTTACCTACGGCTTGGCCATTGACCGAACGCACCAGGTCTCCCGATTGTAACCCGGCCAGTTTGACACCGATGTTATGCTGCTCTGCGATGACATAGCCGTCATCAGTAGGCTTCAGGCCAATATCTCGCAGTACCGCACCAGGGTTCTTGCGGATACGTTTGCGCCAATAGTCAATGTACTCCAACGTAGTCTCGGGAGGCCCAGACTTTACGCGCTTGGTTGGCACTACGTACTTTAGAGGCTTTTGCGCGATCTGATCTTCGGTTTTCTTTTCGGATTCATCGCTTTCAAGAGCCGTATCTTCGTCGTTCAGGAACAATGTCAGTGTCTGGTTCTGGCCGGTCAAGCGCACGTGATCCGCGGCCACATCGGACAAGGCAAATGTGGGTGTCACCGATTCCTCTTCACGAAAAAGGCCAACGGTTCCATCAATCTCAAGAAACGCCGTTGAACCCGTCTGGCTAGAAAGGACAACGCCTCTCAGGACGAACTTTGGCAAGTTGCCGGATGGTACTGTTTCAGCAGTGTTTGATAGGTTGGTCCGGCCAAAAGGAGACTTTTGTAGTAGAACTTCAAGATTTGGGCGTTCAGTTGCCGGGATGCTTAGAGGCCTTGCAGGAGACGTGGATTCTAAAACCACGATTCCCATCGAATGACGTGCTACAGGTACGGCAGCGTAAACCAGCGAACCAACTGCCAGCCCAACCAGAGCCAGACGCAAAAGTAATTCTGCGATCGCCCTCACTTTGCACCGCCCGCGTTTTCAATGAACCCAGTCAACCGGACAAGAGCCGAATTGCGCTCACTGACTGGACTGACAGATATTTCGACCCGGCTCAGTTCAGAGTCAGAGGTGTTGGAACGTACGGTTGATACCCACCAATCGCGACCGTCCGATTGTACAATGTCTGTTAGATCGCTTAGGCCGAGACCCAATTCGACTAACCGATTTTCCGCGATCCAACGGGCCGTTGCCCGGTCAGAGTACGCCGCAATAGCGCGTGTATGTTCCTCAACTGCTGAAAGCAGCGTCGCAGCGGATACGGACAGAATGCTCATGGCGACGAGCGCCTCGAGCAAGCTAAATCCGCTATCGGTCTTGCGTCGCATTTCTCTTGTTGTCCTCTCCGATTTGCATCAAGCGCAGGCCGTCGAAGCTTAGATCGGCTCCGTCGGTCACTTCGATGCGCAAGGCGCGCCCGCTTTGTGGCGCCAATGCCGGCGACACAGCGAACACCTTGTCTTCGTCCACATGGAAAGTGATACGGGCATACCGGGCAAAAAGTTTCGGAGAGTTTTGGCGGGTGTCCGGAGAAGGCTCCCACTTTTCGTCGTCAACCAAATGAAGTAAGACGATATCTTCATTGTTTTGCCAGATGCCAAAACTTTTTCCGCCGGAAAGCGCTTGATCGATGGCCGCATCAAGTCGGTATTGCAGCGTCAGCAATTCAAGATCGCTTTCCGTCGATGCTTGACGTGATGGCACAGAGAGGATGGCCGCGCCGGCGACGATTGCAAACAACGCCAGGACGACTAATATCTCTATCAGCGTTACACCGGTTTCAGACCTGCGTTGTTCGCGGGAGTAGGTCACGAGCCAGCTTGCGCCTCGCCTGTGCGCATTGGGATGTCTGCGTCCACACCATTTCCTCCAGGAGCCGCATCAGCGCCCAGCGAAACAAGTTCGAACTGCCCGGCAGCTGCGCGATAAACATAAGGTGTTCCCCACGGATCCAACGGCACATCCGCCAAGTAGCCACCTATGGGCCATGATCTGGGAAGTGGCGGGCTGACTGGTCTCTCTGCCAAAGCGTTAAGGCCTTGGACTGTTGTTGGATAGGTTCCGTTGTCCAGCCGATACAGCTGAAGAGCATTAGCCACGGTGCGCATGTCCGTCTGCGCAACGGTCACACGCGCCTCGTCCGGCCGACCAATGACATTGGGCACAATCAAAGCGGCAACCACCGAAATTATGACGAGCACAACCATCATTTCTATTAGCGTTACGCCAGCATCAGCTTTGCGTGAGTTTTGGGTTCTGGATGCGAATCTAGTCATGAAACTTTTCCTGTCTGGCTTTCGTATCTTCGGGTACATAGGCGCGTTCACTCGTTCCGTAAAGGAAAAAAAGTATGCTAAAACAAGAGGTTAGCGTGAACCATGAAGAGCGCCATCCAGAACGGTCTGTGGCCTTGGTGCCGCTTTCGGGAACGTCAGGCAGTCCCGGTGTAGACCCAACTCTGCGTGATCGGGTGATGGGGGCGGTTACCTCTGACGCCTTCTCCCCGACTTTCATTCCAGGGGCTGCAACGCTGATTTTCCCGGTGTCTCTGCCGGTGAAATCCGCACGCCAGCGTCGTTCTGCACTTCCCTTTGCTGTCGAGCCCTATTTGGCGGAACCTGTCGAGCAGGTCACTTTGGCTTTGGGTCCGCAACTCTCCAGCGGTGATTGGTTGTGCGTCGCAATAAATAACGACAGGTTGAGCGGGATTCTTGAACATGAAAAGGTGACCGGGCCTGTTCTGCCCGATACATTGGGGGTTCCATTGCCCTCAAGGGCAGATGCCTGGGCGGTTTGGTGTGGAACAGACACTGTCCATTTGCGCTGTGCAAATGGGGCTGGACTCGCGACGAGGCCTGACCTTTTTGGAGACATTTGGCGAGCATTCGGATCGCCTGAAATCGAATTGTATCATGGTTCGCTGCCAGTAGGCGTTACCGCCACATTCAAAACAGAAGCAATCCCGCCGCTGGATGCGGGTGTGCTATCGGTTGATTTGGTCGGTTCTTCTCGCAGGGGATCGGACCGTCGGTTTGTCGCGCTGGCCCGCTTTGCGGCTATTGTTCTTCTCGCCGCGGGGGTTTCTCACACCGGCTTATTATGGGCTGATGCAGTTGCCTTGGAACGTATCGCAGCAGATCGTTTGGTTCAGGTTCAGGACCGGATATCAGGTCTTGGCTTAAACATCGATCCTGATGCCCCAATGTCGACCATCGCGACCACGCTTGCAGAGTATGCTCAAAAGGGTGAAAGGCAGGAGCCGCTGTTGTCGTCATTAGTTCAAGCAATCGATGCATTACCTTCGACATTTTCTGTAACTGTTCGCGAACTCAGATATGATGCGGTATCCGGCAATCTTGCTTTGTTGATCGAAGCAAACGACCTAACGGCGCTTCAATCTGTTGAAACGGCCTTCCAACAAGCTGGCTTGTCAACAACTGGTGGGGCGGCAACACGCAGCGATGCTGGTGCCGAAATGCAAATTGTAATCGCGGGGGGCGCGTAATGCGACGCCTAACCGAGCGAGAAACGTGGTTGATCAGCATAACTGGGTTCGCTGTATCTGTAGTCTTGATCTGGACTCTTGTGGGGTCCCCGGCAATTGAGTGGCGTGCTGCCAGCCGCTCTCAAATTGCTCAGCTAAACTCAATCTCCGGTTTGTTGGATCAGCTTTCGACAGGCGGCTTTCAGGCTCAAACCGCAAATGAATCCCTGCCACCTTTGCCTATCAGGGTCACTGAAACCGCTGGTCGGATTGGTGTAGATATTCAACGCCTCGATCCTCAGGGTTCAGCGCTCACGATTTCGCTAAACGAAGTTGCGTTTGTCAATTTGGTCGGATGGCTGGATGAGCTTACTGGCCCGAATAGGGTGCGTATACTCAGCGCTGAACTAGCGCGTCGTCCTGAACCGGGTATTGTTAGCGGCCGTTTCGTTGTGGAGGATGCGCAATGACAACGCTGCCCTATTCCTTTTCGCGTACCAATGGGCTTGCTCTAAAGGGTGATGCTTGCCTTGTTTCAGAGCCGACAAGCCTCACTGCATTTGCCGAAGCGCAGCGTGTAAATGGACATGCGTTGAAGGTTCAAAGCGTGTCTGCCAATGCTCTTTCAGAGGCACTTGAAGAGTTGTACCGTGACAGCGCCAGTGCTGCGGCAGGTGCAGCCGAGCAAGCTTCCGGAGTTTCGGGGGGCGCAGATCTTGAAGCTCTGGCCGATAGTGCAGCTGAGGTTGATGATCTCTTGGATCAGCGCGACGACGCTCCGGTTGTGCGACTTATTAATGCGTTGTTGCTGGAAGCGATCCAATCACAGGCATCGGATGTTCATATCGAGGTCGAAGAGAGTGCTCTGGTCGTCCGTTTTAGAGTCGACGGTATTCTGCGCGAGGCACTTAATACCAATCGCGCGCTTGCGCCACAATTAATTAGTAGAATCAAAGTGATAGGGCGATTGGATATCGCTGAAAAACGCAAGCCTCAGGATGGTCGTGTATCCATACGAGTTGGTGAGTTTCATATGGATGCCCGGATTTCGACAATACCGGCACAACATGGCGAACGAGTTGTTCTGCGTCTGCTCGACCGTAACCAGACTCGAACTGGTGTGGAAACGTTGGGCATGAGCGATAAGATGCGCGCAACATTTGAGCGGTTGCTTCATAGACCTGATGGTCTGGTACTTGTGACCGGTCCGACTGGATCTGGAAAGACGACGACGCTGTATGCCGGTCTCGATCTGCTCAATGACAAGCAGAGAAACATTATGACTATCGAAGATCCGATAGAATATGCTTTGCCCGGCATTGCACAAATGCAGGTAAACCCTGCGACAGATCTGACCTTTGCACGCGGTTTGAGGGCATTGTTGCGGCAAGACCCGAACGTGATCATGGTTGGGGAAATCCGCGATGGTGAAACGGCCCGGATCGCTGTTGAAAGCGCAATGACTGGGCACTTAGTGATGTCGACGCTGCATACGAACAGCGCGATCGGAACGGTTGCGAGGCTTATTGATTTAGGGATCGAACGGTTCTTGTTGGCACCTATGCTTAGGGGGTTGATTGCACAGCGGCTGGTGCGCCGGGTCTGTCCCGATTGTGCTCGGCCACGAGATATAACTCCGGCCGAAATCACGATGCTCGGTGATGAAATGGCAGCCGATGAGACAGTTTTGGTCGGTATCGGCTGCGCAGCTTGCGAAGGCAGTGGGTTTCGCGGGCGTGTGGCGCTTTACGATCTTGTGGAAGTAACGCCCGACTTGGAAAAACTGATTGCATCCGGTGCAAGCGAAGCTGAGTTGTCTAGTGCCGCAGGTGGATTGTCTACTGGCCTACTGGGCGACGGAGTTGGCAAAATCCGGCAAGGTTTGACTACGCCAAACGAGGTGGCCAGGGTCGTCCTTGACCCTGGTGCAGATGGTGTAGGATGACCAGATTTCGTTATCGCGCCGTCGATCAGGCTGGCACAACACGCCGGGGTGTATTGGACGCCCCTGACATTTCTGGCGCTCGGGAGCGCCTGCGTGAGAAGAATCTTCTGGCGTTATCAGTGAGTGAGGCACGCTTTGTCCCTGAATTGGGTGACCTGCGTATTTGGTCCGGATCAACTCGTTTGAGCGCAGCAGAGGTTTCGGTCTTCACCCGCCAAATGGCGACACTGATATCAAGCGGTGTGCAGATTGAGTCAGCTCTAGCTGCGATTGCAGCCCAAACGACGCCACGTATTTCAGCACTTTGCCGTGCCGCACGGACTGAGATTTTGAACGGCGGCAGTCTCAGCAAGGCACTTGAACAGCAACAAGCTCAGTTCGACCGGTTTTATCTAACGTCACTACGATCAGGAGAGCAATCTGGTCGACTTGGCGCCGTTTTGGATCACTTGGCCGATCACATGGATGCCTCGCGGCGTCACCGTCAGACAGTTGTTTTAGCGTTGATTTATCCTGCGATTTTGGTTGCGGTATCTGTCGCAGTCATTTTCGCGCTATTGGTTTATGTCTTGCCAGATATTGTCCGGGTTTTCGCCGCGCGCGGTGCTGACTTGCCGCCACTTACCAAAACGATGATTGCACTGAGCGACGCGATTTCGAGATTCGGAGTTTGGATCCTTTTGGCCGTTGCGGTTCTAATCGGTGTTTTTGTTGCATTGTCACGCAATGCGGCGGTGCGTGTGATGTGGCATCGCGTGCTTTGGCGGGTAGGTCTAGCCAGGCAAATCGTTCTGGTCCAATTCACGGGTACACTATCAACCTTAACACAAAGCGGCGTGGCACTGACTGACGCCCTTAAAGCTGCAACTGCAACAGTGGGAAATCTCCAGGCGCGTTCATGCTTTATGCAGGTCGCGGATGACGTTCACGAGGGAGTGTCCCTTTCGCAAGCGCTTGCAGCCCATCCAGAGTTTCCGCCGATGATGATCACCATCGTTGCAAGTGGCGAAGCCAGTGGTCGATTGCCGTTCATGCTCGGGCAATTCTGGAATGATCAATCGCAAAATCTGCAGGCTAGGATCAAAACTATGGTGGGGCTGGTTGAACCACTGGTTCTGCTGGCAATGGGTGGAATCGTAATGCTTCTGGTGCTCGCGATCCTTCTGCCGATCGTCAACCTCAATACGCTGGTGGGCTGATACCTGGACCTGTTCAGAGTACAAACCGGAGTGAGATACATGAATGAAGCTGCAAACCTGAATCGTCGACGTTTCTGTCTTACACTTGCAAGCCTGCCGGTTCTTTCCGGTTGTGCTTCTAGTCTACCTTCTCAGGGCGTTAGTAAGCTGGATGGGCAACGAAGGGTTACGGCTTTATTGCCGCTTTCAGGCCCGCGGGCAGAACTGGGTCGCAGGATGGCAAAAGCAGTTTGGTTGTCTGAGGATTTGGGCGTCTCAACTGCACGTACCAATATATTGGATTCCGGTGACTCTGCTCAGATGGCATCTGCTGCCGCTTCGCAGGCTGTTGCCGCTGGATCTGACGTGATAGTTGGGCCTCTGTTTCGCGAGCAAACAAGCGCAGTTCTGAAAACCGCTGGCGACGTTCCGGTTCTTACTCTCTCTAACGATAACAGCTTGGCAACTCAGGGGGCCTGGGTATTTGGCGTAACGCCTGAACAGTCGGCACAAGCGGTGCTTAACTATGCGGCCGGCTCGGGCGCAAGACGAATTGCAACACTGGAGGACAATGGTCCGCTGGGTATTAGGTCCCGGGCTGCTTTGTCTGCAGGGTCCCGAGCAACCCTTCTACCCGTCGTTCCGGCAAACACCAATCCCTCCAGAATGGGTGAGGCCCTTCGCAGTGCCGGGGGGGGTGAGCTTCCCGACATAATTTACGTGCCAGGTGCGAGTTCGGCAGTTTTGGAGCAGGCGGTCGCAGCAGTTGAAACAGGTGTGACAACAATTGGATCAGTACAATGGTCGGGTCTTTCAGACACACAATTTTCTCGCTTGGACAAAGCTTGTTTCACCGGACCAGATCCACAGAAATTCAACCAGCTCTCGACCAGCTTTCGAACACAGCTCGACGATGAATTAGGTATAATCGGTGCGCTGGCAGTTGACGCGGTCGCGTATGCTCGTGGTGCGGGCAGCGGCGCAAATCTAACGCAGCGCAAGCCTATTGATGGTTTGTTAGGCGCTGCACGTTTCGAGCCTAATAGAGTCTGTTCACGTAGCCTGGCTGTTTTACGGATAAATGGCGACGAAGTCGTTCGGGTCGCATGAACCGGCGTTGCAGCCAATCTGGCGTCACGATGATCGAAGTGCTGGCTGCATTGTCGGTCTCTGCCATGATTGGTATTGCCGGCTTCACCCTTTTGGATGGGGTTGTCAGCCAAGATGCCAGATTGAAGGGCCGGATCGATAATATCATGGTGCTTGATCGCGCGTTTCAGTTGCTAATCCTGGACACTAGTTCCGCTCGTAGCGTCGGACTGACAGACCAAGGTAGCCTTCGGTTGGTCGAGCAGAGCTATGTTGTAATTTGGCGGGCGGATGACAATGGGCTGCGTCGTGAGCTCGTATGGCCAGACGATGAACGCATCGTTCAAGTCGTTCTTGAAGAGGCTACACAATTTGCTCTTCATTCAAATACAGACCAGGGCTTGGTCGTTGAGTTGCCTAATGACGACTTGGTCCGTTTGATCTCGCTCCCAGCTCCGGTTACGCAATGAAGCGGAAGAAAGATCAGGGTGTCAGCCTTCTGAATGTTCTGGTTGTCGTTGCAGCAGGGGCAGGGTTGGTTCAGGTTATGCTTTCAAGTCAGGGCCGTGCACTTGATCGATTGTCCACGGCCCGGGACTTATCTCAAGCTCGTGCATTGGCCGAAGGTGGCATAACTTCAGTCGCAATTGCATTGCGTCGGGATCTTATCGATGCGCCAGACAGCGATCATCAAGGAGAGGAGTGGGCGCAGGCTGCGCAGAAAATTGCTCAGTTTGAATTTGGAAACTTCGCTATTGAAATCGAAGACTTGCGCGGACGGTTCGATCTCAATTCGTTAGAGGCGGGAGGGCCCACTCAACTGAGTGTGTTTGAAGAACTACTTGTTCAATTGGATCTGCCAAAGGTTCTGGGTGCGGAAATTGTCCGCATTATTGCTGCAGATGGTCTTCTCGCGTCTCCGGAAGATCTTCGGCAGAAAGGGATATCGGATACAGCTGTGGAAAAACTGAAACCGCATGTAACGGCTCTGCCTGTAAGGCATAATCTGAACCTAAATGCGGCCGACAGAACTGTGATGTCGGCAATGTTCCGAAATGATGTTGCTGCTGACGGTCTATTGTCACGTAGGAGCGCAAAAGGAAGTATTGACCAGTCAGACCTAGCTGCGATTGGTCTTGTTCTCCCACCTCTGTCTGGGTTTAGCTCGGACGCATTTTCTGTAGAGGCGACAGCCGAAGTAGGCATTTCGAAAGTAGTTGTGAAACGGGTAATCTTACGTGACGGCGAAAGCGGAGAAGTCGAAATCATTCCCGGAAACTGAATAGCCGCCGCCGGATGACCGGCGGCGGCTGTGTTGTCATTGAAGTGTTTGACCTTGAGTTCTAATTCCTTCAACGCTGAAGGGATCATTTTCCAGGTCAACAATCAGTCCGTCGTTGACGAGCGCTAGTGGGGTGTCGTTGGCGTTTTGATTGAACGCCCTGTCGAATAGCTCACTAATAAGGAACTCTCCGTCTGGGCCGTCACTGTCGTCACACGCTGCGAGCCCCAAAAGTAGAACGGAGACGACCGCCAGTCGAAGGCCTGTGCCTGAGGTTCTGAGTTGTTTCAGAGACATTTTGTTAATTCTCCGGACGTGGGTTTCACAATTGCGGCTCTGGTGCACCAGAGTTGTTCGGAGAACCCGAAATCGGTGTGTTGAGGTACGGGAACTCATTCTGCAAATCGCCTGCAGAAATCGGAGCGCCATCAGTGAACTCTGTGAGTCCTACAGCAGCCTGATTAGGTGAGCAGAGCCGCAAGCTAACGTTATCCGTGTCCGTGTCTTCGACAGCTCCTGGGACTTCTAGTTCGGCTCCCAGAGGAACATTGTGACACAGTCTTCCCATCGCAACCCGCAGGACGATGTCGACGACATCATCGCCAGGGCGGCGTCCATTCGGGAAGCCTGCAACGTCCTCAGCCAAAAGCCCCAGAGTTTGCTGATCGACTTGAAGCGTCGGGGGGAGCATTGTGTTCAGACGCATCATTTCCGAGGCCCTGAAATTCTCACCCCCAGGCATGTTCACATCTTCAAACCCTGTAAGGAAAGCAGCTACCAGGTCGTTACGTGGAAAATTGGTAGGTGCTGTTCCATTTTCACCAAATTGAGACTGGACAATTGCCGGGAACGTAGGATTGGTTACGTAGGTCAAAAAGTTTTCGCCATCGTCGAACGGCTCGGACGCGTTAAACAGATCTTTGTCAGGAAGACCGATTACGAGTTCGTTTACCAATGGCATCGACAACCGGGATTTCTGCGTCAATGCGCCACCAACGCGCGAAGTGTCCTCGTAAGTTGGGTCCGGGTTCTCAAGCTCTGCTTGCGGAATACTTGCTGTTGTCCATCCTCCGATTACTGGATCGCTAGCCGTTGCAATGCACTCAATCGGAAGTTCCAGAGCTAGCGTCGTGACATTCACTCGACCAGCCACGTCGTCATTGGCACGGTCTTGAGTGATGCCTACTCCCTCGATTGGAACAAGATTGATCAGATCGAACACTTCGCCAAGGTTTACGGCAAAGGCCTCAGCGCGCTGCCCAACAAAGACGCGACCTGGAAGGTTGCAGCCCTGCATGTTGAAGTTGTACTCGAATTGCTCAGCGTAGTTTTGGTAGCCTTCAGGACCTTCGAAGGTTTTCTGCCCAATGTTGTCCAAAGGCTTGAAAAAAGTTGCGTTTTGTGTGGCAGCATCTGTGATCGCACTGCGCGTGCCGTCACGGCGATCGCCTTCGATTAGCGTAAGAGTGTAGGTTTCTGACTCATTCAGATCCCCGTCTACTGGTCCGGTAATGGTATTGCTATTCCTCAACGGGATGGCAACGTTCACGCCACCGATAGGCAGTCCGATACCCGCTCCACCTAGCGCCAGTTGGTTTTCGAAATTGAACTGAAATGTAAGATCCTCAATCGCATCACCGTCATTGTCGATGTGAATCTCGTAAACAGCGTCCTCATCCATGGTGTAATAGTTTGGACCACCGTAAGCGACCTGCAGCGGCTGGTAGTTTGCTAGAATGGTCACATAGGCTTCGCGGCCGGGCTCGTAGCTGCGGAACATGTAAAAGTCCGTGCCGTCCAGTTTGGGGTGTTTGGTGATCCCCGGCGCCTCGCGATGCGACGACGCTAGAACGGGCCCAGAGACCGTCGCAAGCGCTGCGACCAGTGCGGTACTGATCGACAATGCATTTTTCATTTTCATATCGTGTCCTCGTCAGTTCTCAAATTGCTCGGTCAGACGTCGTTTCACAAAAAACTTCTGCGATAGGCGCCTTACGGCAACGGTTTTTCAGCCCTGTAGCGACAACTTTGGTGACGCTATCAGGGGCTGCGTAGATCAAGACGAAGTTCCCAAGAAAAAAGTTTCGCAGCTGCAACGGATTTTTGAATTGCTTCGTATCTTCTGGTCAGAACGCAGCCATTGGGACCCAGGATTACCAATAAATGTTGACGTTAGTTTCGCCTGCGGAGTGGGCTGCAACCTGTCTGATTTCACTTCTGCTTTTGTGGATATGCATAGAAGACATTCGCAGCTTTCGGATTCCAGATGCGGCAAGCCTGCCGCTGGTCAGTTTCGGACTGCTGAGTAGCTTATGGCTTGGTGTGACCCCGCCAGGCGCTTCGCTTCTCGGCGCCCTTCTGGGCTATGGGGTTTTTGCAGCGCTTGGTGGCGCTTATTTTGCTCGAACAGGACAGGATGGACTCGGGCTCGGAGATGCCAAGCTGCTGAGTGCTGCGGGCGCCTGGCTCGGCTGGCGCGATCTTCCAACGCTGATAGCAATGGCGGCGCTCTCAGCGCTGATCTTTTCTGTTTTGACCAAGCGTCGACGGATAGCTTTCGGCCCGTGGTTGGCTGGGGCTTTCTGGATCATCTGGGTAGTTCGGGTCAGAACCTGAACGCTGACAAGCACGAGACGCCCTCCAGGCACGGTTGCTGCCTGTCGACTAGAGCATTCCGTCAATCTCTTTGGTTTTGGTGAGTTGTTCTGCTTACCCTCATCACTCATAGTTAAAGCTTGCAACGCGGCTCTGAGGCTTCGTTCGTCTCTTACATCAAGAGCTCTCATGTTTTGTTGGAACTGGATTGTCTTAGAATTTGGCGTAAGATCGTAGAAAGGGGTCCGTCTTTGACGTTTATTTGTTCTTGTCGATCCTCTGGATGTTGTTGCGGATGAGGGGCTGACTGTTTTTGAGATGCCTAGCGATCAGTTGCTTTTGCAGCTTTCCAGGCGGGATGAACCGGACAGGATTTTGTTTGTAGTCCAAGTCGGCAACTTCCGGGAAAATAGCGTGAATTTCTTCAACGGCTTCGGCATTCAGAGACTTAACTGCCTCCGGGCCGATAAACAGGCTTTCTGTAGGAGCGTTCTCCGCAAAAATGATTTCATGGTTGTCAAAGAGCAAATGGAAGTACTCTACGCTCTCGGTGTTTTCATCGATGGAAATACCGGGAAGGGCAGTGAGTTTAATCGCCGGAACTAGCACTTCTATTTCACCGAACATGCGTTTGGCGATTTTTGACCGCACCAGCATTCGGTGTTGACGCGACACAGAAAGAGTTTGTGTTGGCAGCCCGTTACCCAAGGCGCCGGCCAAAATGCGGATTGGTCGCAGTTTGGGATTGGTTTGAAAATCAATTGCGTCAAATTTGCGAGAACCGATCCAGCGTATCTGCTGATTTTTTCGATCTTGTGTCACTATTGTGTCGCCAACTTTGAGCTGCTCTACGCTTTTTTTTCCTTCTAAAGTTTCGATGTGTGTTCCTCGAGTAAAGCACGGAAAGCCGGTCCCGTTTTCGAACGCCGTGTAGGTAACTATTGCTCCGGAAGGCAACGTGAACGTGCCACTCGACAAGCTGTAGCTGACGTTTGCTGCCACAGCGAATGTTCCAAAGGTATTGTCATCGACCATTGTGCCGACAGGAAGATTTAACGTGTCGGTCCCGCCGCCACCGCGAACGTCCCCGGTGACGGAGGTACTTATGAAATTCAGTGTATCGTTTCCTCCCCCCAGCCGGATGTTTCCGACAGTCGAGCTGGAGACGCTGACCGTGTCCGCGTCGGCGCCGCTACTCAAAACTCCAGTTACTGTGCTGCCTGAAAAGGCGATGTTGTCGGAACCACCATTGCCGCGTAGGTCGTTTGCGATAGTACTGTCGGTAACGGAGATCGTATCGTCGCCACCACGCGCACGAATATTGTCGATCGGAGTTCCTTGTGGTGTGCCGTTTAACGTCCCGCTGTCGTTTGTGACGTCAATGCTGTCGTTACCGTTGGTACCAGTGATGTTGGGCATGACGAGACTAGAGCTTTGGTTGCGTTGTCAGGTTATTTTGAGTCGAAATCGCTGAGCGGTCTGCCCGTAGCTTTCGAAACGAAATCCGGCTTAGGTTTTTGCACAAGAGTGAAGTTCCTGGGATTATAGTGTTTGAGAATTGTCTCATCGCGTGCACCACCGGCAAAAAGCGATAGCCTCGAGGGCGTTGCATGCGCGATTGAACGAGCTTATCGAGAGTTCCACAATTCGATTCAGCGGCACAGCAAACGCAGAACTCTTCACCGTTGATTGCTAATTCGTCCAGTCGCCGTTTGTATGCTTGCTTCGATTGGGCTTGGCCTAAATTGGCGGAAAACTGCGAGCCTGGATGTGCGGTCTTATTTCGCGGGGTTTCACAGAAAAAATCGATCCGGCGCGACACTAGACGGTTTCTTCTATCTCCAACTGATTGGGCTACGAGGCCAAACATTCGGATGGCGTAGTTGTTCGCGAAATAAGTGAAACGAAAGCCCTCGATGAGGCACTGAAGAGATCGATTCAACATGACGCTTCGCCATCTAGGTTTTGTTTATCTTGAACACTTACGGCGTCTTGGCGGCACATCGCGGCTGACAGCGAAACGATCGCCCGTCCGAAGGAATCCGAGAATGAACCGTCTAAGGGTGGGTGCACTAGCGTGGGAAAAATGGCGCTCTGAAGACCAATCTGTGCTACTTTATCGATGGCCGCTGCAGGCGGCTGTTCCTCCCAGATCAGAACCTGAGCACCGGTTTCTTCCGCTAGCTTTTGCAGCTCTTTGATTTGCGTGTCACTTGGCGCCTCTCCCGCTTCCCAATCTAGTGATTTTATGTCGAGACCGTAGCGTCGCCCTAGATATTGGTACCTTGGATGGGTTGCGATCAATGGGACCTTTTGAAATCGCCCAGTGTAAGCGTTGGCTTTTTGATCGAGCGCTTTTAACTCGGAACGGAGTAAGCCTAGCCGAAGCTGAACCTCGTCGGCGGGCGCGAGGTTACGGGCGATTACCTCAGCTGCAATGTGTTCAGCTTGTTCAATCGCAAGTGTAGGGTCAAGCCAGACGTAGGAAGCAATGCCCTCATGCGAATGCTCACCCGTTTCACCGTGGCTGTGACTTATGCTTTCGGTGAAAATGAGTTGGTCATCGATTGGTTCAGAGGTGGTGATGATCCGCGATTTTGGAAGCGATACACGGTTCACCCAAGCCGCAAATTCTGCGCCGTTCAGAAGAATTAAATCCGCTGACTGGACCGTACTGATGTCCGCAATCGACGGCCGCCAGAAGGAGGGATCGACATCTGGCGGCACCGGAAATACGATGTCTGCAGTATCTCCCAAAAGGCGTTCGGCAAAATATTGTAGTGGGTAATTGACTACAACTACTCTGAGCCGATCCTCGGCCGAGGCCAGTGTGGCATTGACGGCGATAAAAGCGATCACGAGCGAGCAAATCAGTCGATTGATCATCGTCAACTCCTGCATTTTCTTGCGATGTCTTCGGGAGTGACAATCCAGTAATTGTCATGTCCGCCGGTATCGACCTCGATCACCAGACCTTGTGTGTGCTCCAGGCCGCTCAACGGAATACGCAGTGTGCCGCCACTGCCCAACGGCAGGGTCGTCAATGGAGCGTTTTCTGAGTCGTAGACGCGGACTTCACCCTTATGTGCCATTTTGCCGCTTGGGAATTTGGCCTCGACGGTCACCGCGTCACATTCCACCGAGGCGAAGACAATGAGTTTGTGAGCCGTCGCCGTAAACGGGGTTACGGCGACAATGCCTGTCATTGCTATCGCGCGGATCACTGGCCCGTCCAATCTTCGAAATGAACCCAGATCACAGCACCCAGCTCAACGGATTTGTCTTCACCGTCCTGTTGCAGGGCGTAATCGGCCGTATTAAGCGCAGCGAAACCCCACCAGCCACTTGACGGTGCGGCATAGGTAAACACGCCGTTTGCATCGGCCTTGACCGTCTGAGTGATCATCAGCTCATCGGCTACCGTAACACCGGTTCCATTGTTCAGAAACTCGACCTCGACCTCGGCGAAGGGTACGGCTTTGCCGTCGACTTTCACGATTCCCTGGAAAACGTTGTGTTCCCACAGGCCGAATGGTTTGGACAGAGGTACGATCTCGGTCTTGAGCCCTAGTTCAGTATCCCAGCCGTCATCGTCGCCATAAGCGGTCACATAGGTTTTGGTATAGTGGATGATAAACGCGTCTTCGGCGGGTTCCCAATATGGCTTTGGTTCCATCGCAAAGACATAGGTGCCGGGGCGATCCAATGGGAAATCGAGGGTAAAGCCCTGATCATCCATAACGGTGGATTCCTGAAGACCGCCCAGCAAATCTGTGGTTTTGCCTTCATGTGTAACGGTAAACGCTTCGGGACGGTCCAGTGTCATCCCGTCCATTTCGAACGGGTGCGAAAACGACATAGTCAGCGAAATGTTGCGTCCGTCTTCCTGACTGATCATCGGATCACTCGGAATAATCATACCATAGTGCGCGACCGCAGGGGTGGCCGCGATGCTGCCTGCCAATACTGCAAATAGAAAATTCGGGTTCATGGTTCTTCCTTTGTTATGTGCCGAGCGAGAGGAGCCAGCTCACCCAGGTCTCGGCATTTCGAGAGACGAACGCGGTACAAGCAACCGCGATACATGCTGAAAGAAGGAGTAGGGTCGTTGTCTCCGCTGTCAGAAGTCGCAGAACCATGCCGCGCTGCGCGCCAAGTTTGACGGCGGTCGCTATCTCACGTGCTCGCAAACGGTAGCTAAGGAAAATAGCAAGGCCTATGCCGGTCACAGCGGCAATTGCGATAATTGCCGTGACCACGTCCAGGAGGGACTTGATCCGGAAAATCCGATCAACCAAACCCTGGATTACAATCGCTGGTTCAATTAGCTGGGTTGGGTGCTCACTATCCAAAAATCGGCCCTTGAGGATGGTTGCCGATCGTGTGTCAACGGGTACTACGATCACAGCGGTGGCCGGGAAGTAGTCCTTTGATCCGTGGAAATGAAAACTCTCGATATTGTCCGGCGTAATGCGTTGGTACTGAACAATCGCGGCATTTGCCACTGCGTCAGTTTCGGCGCTCGGGTCCGCAGCCATCACAGCACTTTCGTGACCGTGGCCAATACCCTGGATCACCCAAGATGTTTTAATATCGACAAAGATCGCGTTGTCATCCGGCGTATTTGTGCGCTCGAGGATGCCGACAATCGGTAACTCAAGCGGGTAAACTCCGTCCAGATCGAACAGATTTTCTGGTGCCGAAATCAGCGTGTCGCCGACGTCCTTCGCCAGTTTTTCTGCGACTTCGGCACCAATCACAGCATCGCCGAGCAATGACAAGCTGCGTCCATTAGAATACTCAAATCCACGAAATTCAAAGTAATCCAGCGTTGTACCAACGATCCTGAAACCATTGGATGAAAACGTTGTGTGCAAAGGGATTGGCAAGCCCAGGCCGCTATCCCAAATTTCTTCGACCTCTTGCATTGGGATGGGGTTAGGCCGCTCATCCGAAAAATACAGGGCTGCCATTGTCAGATCCAATTGCGATCCTCGGCTGCCAAGTAAAAGCGGCGTTGCTTCACCTCGCGCTACCAAAGTGTTTTGGCTGGTGGACAATAGGATTTGCGTTGCGATCGGTACAAACAGGATCAACGCAGTTGCAATCACAAGGATAAGGCTTCGCGCCCAATTATAGCGCAAGTAAGCAATGGCGAGATACATTGCGTTCATGGCTATAAAGCCTCGCGGTATTGTGCAAAATCGATCACGCTCTCGAAACGTGGCAAAAGCTCATGGTCGTGGGTGACCGCTAATAGGGCAGCTCCGGCCTCCGTGGCCTGGTCGAACAGCAAGTCCAGAATCCGCCCCTTGCTTTCGGGATCCAGATTTCCTGTGGCCTCATCAGAAAGTATCAGTCGGGGTTGTGTTACCAGCGCGCGGCAAATTGCGACCCGCTGTTGTTCTCCCTGACTTAGCGCGGTTGGGTGGCGGTCAAGTTTGTCACCAATGCCGCAGGACTCAGCCAGCGCCTCGGCGCGATTTCGGGCTGCTTTATCTATAGTCAGAGCTGGCGTGATCCGGTATGGATAAAGGATGTTCTGCCGCGCAGACAAGTAGTCGAGTAGGGCGAAGTCCTGAAACACAAAACCGATATTGGTCGCCCGAAACTGGCGGCGCTTTGCCTCTGTTAGTTCGGTGACATCTGTTCCAGCGACACTTATGCGTCCGTGATCAGGTTTGAGGATTCCAGCAATCAGGTTCAGCAGCGTGGTTTTACCGCTGCCGCTTGGCCCCACGATGGCCTTACGTTCTGATGCTTCCAGTTCCAATTCGGGGACGTTCAACTTAAACCCGCCGGTACCGTATTGCATTGAGACATTTTCAACCCGGATCATCAATTGGTTTCCTCGGTCAGGTAAGTCTCGTCACCAGTGATCCGGTTCACATTCTGCAAGTCGAAATCGGTAATCCGCCAAGCATCTTCGATCTGAGCGATGGAAAGCGCGGCGCTATAAGCGTTTTCACGCAAGTGAAGATGTTCGCCATGGTCAACGGCTCCGACGACTAGCCATGTCAAGTCGACTGTGAAGCTGCATTCGGTTTGAACGACTTGTTTTTTTAAAATGTCAATTTGATGGATAGTTTGATCGGCTTCGTAGAGACTGCGGCCCGCCGTCGCGTTGTTGCGCTCGAGATAAAGATACTCCAGCGCGTCGCCGTGCGCCGCCTCTGCGAGCTTTTCATAGACCGCTTCTTCCCCGGTCAGTCCAAACGCGTCGTATATACTTTGCAGAAATGAATTTATCTGCTCATTTGAAATCTGATCAGCCACTGGTTTTGTCGACCATGGTGCTGTGGTGACAGAGGGTGTTCGGGTCGGTTTTTCACACCTCGTTCCGAATGGTGAGAAAAACTGACCGACTAGAAGAGCGGCCGTAAGTGTTGAGGCTAATGCGAGTTTGATATGCACTGGATTTCCAGACTCCAATCGATAAGTCCCCGAAACGATGCTGACTTCAAACCGTTGACAACGTTGCAGTTTAAATGAAGTTGGAAATCGAAATTTGATCGCCAGATTTATCGATCAGAGAATAGAGAGATTTCCATCTGACCTCTTGACCGTTGTTCTTTTTGTGTCACTCAGTAGCTGGGGTCGGAGGTCAAATCGATTATTTTAAACCGCGGAAAATTGGATGAAGACACTGGTGGCCTTCATCCAATCAAGGAAGCCTTTACTTAGGCACGAGAACAGCGTCTACGACGTGAATGACACCATTTGATTGGTTCACATCGGAAATAGTGATCTTACCGGCATTGCCGCTTTCATCGTAAACATAGACTGTGTTGCCGCGTACCTGAGCGGACAGAGCGTCACCTGAAAGGGTGTCCAGATGTGCGAAACCGTCGGAACTCTTAGCTGCCATCTTCTTCAAGTCCGCGCCAGACAGTTTTCCGGCTACGACATGTGCGGTCAGGACTTTTGTGAGAGTGTCCTTGTTTTCTGGTTTCAACAGGGTTTCAACCGTTCCGGCAGGCAGCGCATCGAAGGCATCGTTGACCGGTGCGAACACGGTGAACGGACCTTCACTCATGAGCGCGTCAACAAGACCTGCAGCTTTTACTGCGGCTACCAAAGTGGTGTGATCCGCGGAGTTAACAGCGTTTTCAACAATATTTTTGTCGGCAAACATTGGAGCACCGCCAACATCCGGGTTTTGAGCAAGTGCACTGGTTGCGCTTACAGCCAGAACGAGCGCTCCAGCAAGATGTGCTTTCTTTGAGAACATAAGGTTTCCTTTTCTCTGTTGTTTCAATCCCGCTCGGGACTGCCAATTAAGACGTGACACCAGAGGAAAAAGTTTCAGCGAAGATCAGCTTGCTTCATTTGCATCACCTTTCTGCTCTGGGATTGAAGCCTTTTCAGTCTTGTCCAGAAGCATTCCAAGAAAGATCACTGACCCTTGGTGAAGTCTTTGCACTTAGATCATTATGTTTTTTGCGAAGTGATGTGAGCCGTCAGTGGACCATAACGCCACCAGGGCGGAATCTAATGTCTCAGGCGCGGTGATTCACTGGAACGTTGATTAGTTTGGCGGAGAAAGTGCCGCCGAAGGTTTTGTGGATGTCGCGGTAAGTTGTTCCCGAAAATTCCCACGGTTTTACAGGGTGAGTGGTCAGCATCGGTTGAAAGCGTCAATCACTGCGGACCAAGCCATCGCGCGTTCGCACGATAGGTGAGTTCACGTAACATCTGTGCAAGTGATGAAAGCCACGCGGGCATTTAAGGTACTATGATGATACCGCGAAAACACTTGCCTGCTTAAAGAGTTCCTTTGAGCCTTCGAGGTAGTAAGTGGACCAGCCAGAGGAGGCTGGTCACACTACTTGGTCAGTCAAACAGCAAAATTCCCTATGGTGAAAATTTTGCGACGGAGATCTTGCCTGCCTACTGCTCCGTTCAAGATGCCTATACGCATCAACCGATGTCGAATAAACCGCTCGTTCTTCCCTACGCTTTTCGCGATCTCAGCGTTTGACTCACCTGATAAGAAATGGGGAAGCCACTTCCAATCGTTTCTCGCAATCCCCGGAATTTCAATTCCCCGTTCCATCAGTGTTTTGCTGTGTTCCGCAATTTTTGCAGCTGATAGGTTACTTGTCATGTCATGTTTCCTCCTTCTGTGCAGCGAAGAGGCAAACACTTCAAATATGCCGACGAAATTTGGACTTGCCTGGAGGCAGCCACAAATGCTGTTAACAGTTTGGTACTGATCGACAACGCGTTCTTCGTCTTCATAGAGTGTCCTCGCCAGAGCGTTTTTTGGCAATAAGACGCAGGTCGCAAAAACAGAGTGCTTCTGCGGATAGAGCCTTACGGCAATGGTGTTTCAGCCCTGATGCGATGACGCTTGTGAGTGGAGCCATCAATAGCTGCGTAAATCAAGACGAAATGACCGAGGAAAAAGTTTCACTGCTACAATGGAATACTGAAAAATTCCGTATCTTCTTCTACAAAATAGCCTTTTAGGGTTGAGGCTGGCTGTAGGTGGTCAAGACAATTGCGTCTGCAAGGCTAGCGCAGGGTGATCGCCTATCCGTGCGGATTGTGTAGCAGTGTGTGCTTGGGTGTGACGTGCGCGAGGGTCATAGATCTCAGCGTCATTTTGAAGCTATGGCATCTATTCTTGCCGATTGTTTTGCTGAGTGGCAGGAGAAGGATAGGAGCCGGGTATCACAGGGCACTTGAACATTGTTGGGTGCCCGGCTCAGTCTTGTAATTGCAATTCAAATGGCTGCAATTTCTGTGCCGAACTGTTCTGAGTGGGTCAGGTGTCGTCAGATAACGCTACAGCTGTAGTTCGGCGTAGAGTTCTGGGTCGTCTGGGTGCTGTAGATCAGCGCCTAAGCGCTGACCAATACTAAGCATCCTCCGGGCATGGTTATCTCAGCATGCTCCGTATTAGCCGGGGCATACTGTGTGTCTCCTGCCGAGTAGACTTTCCCATCGATCCAGAATTCGCCTTCGATAATAAATAGGTGCTCGGCTCTTTCATGAATGTGTGGTTTTATCTTAGCGCCTGGAAGGCATCGCAATAAGTACATTGCTCGACCGGTTTTCGCATCTTCGGCCAATATCTTCTTCCACACCTTGTCTGTTCGTTGCTCCCATACACCTTCATGCGCCCGCTGTGTTTTCACGGGAGCGGTGAGCAAGCCGTCGATTTCGGCGTCTATGCTGTCGAAGAGATCTTCAGGTGGATCGACTTCGGGCAAAGCGCTTAGGAGTGGGGCAAACATTTGCGAACTCAGCATTTCCGTCTCATCGGCGAGTTCGGGATGGGTGCCGGGAATGCTGCGGATGAGATCCACGCCATCAATCAATGCGTCAAGCTCCTTATCTGACAATGCCACATCGGTCTTCTTCATATCATGGCATCCTTCATTGCTGCGAGCCCACGGCGGACCCAGCTTTTGGCTGTGCCCACTGGAATGTCAAGGATGCCAGCCAACTCTATGTAGGTGTATCCTTGGAAATAGCACAGCAATAATGCTTGCCGGTATTCCGGTCGCAAGTCCAGTAACAAACGTCTGATCACCATGCTGTCTAGTGTTTGAACTGCAGGATCAGGGTTTGTAATAATATCGGGCACTTCGTCAGAGTATTCGACAAAGCCGCGTGCGCGCTCGGCTCTCAGTCGGTCAATTGCGCAGTTGCGGGCAATGGATCCGACCCAAGACAACGGATTACCGCTATCGGCCTGAAACTGATCCGCACGTTTCCAAATTCTAACAAATGTCTCTTGGGCGACTTCCGAGGCCATGTCGCGATCCTTGAGGATCGCCAAAACCACACCGAACACGTAACGCACACTGAGGTCGTAAAACCTTCGAAAGGCAAGCCGATCTCCTTCTGCGCATCCTGCCAGAAGCTCCGCCATCACCCGGGACTGCTCGGCCGTCCCCATTCTTTTTCTTACGCCCCCGGTTCGCTGTGATTTGGGCACCAGCTTGGTAACTTCCACTACAGGCCCTCTCCATATAGACTTTTATATCACAACGGACGCCGGTCATCAAAAGTTGCACTCCATCAAAATTTTTTCTTCAGGTCGTAGAAGCGCAGTGCCTTTTTCGGGTGAGTTGGCGGTATCAAGAACAGAAATACCATGCATGGTGATGAAGAAATGGGTATGTCCTTCACACTTTCCGCGCACAAAAGAGCGCAAAGCTGTTCCGTGCAGCGTAACCGATCCCAACGGCACCCATTCCATCGTGGAGTGTGAGCGTACTTCAATACTTTGGCGCTTTGGTCCAAGCATATAGGTGCCTACAACAGATAGCACTGCTACCGCCACAACAGCGACTATCAGAGGAAGGCGGTTGCGTGCGGTGGGCCGCTTCATTTCGCTTTTGTCAATGCGCTTTTCTATCTGCACTAAAAGGTCGGGTGCAGGTTCGGCTGAGTCGATTAAATGCGTAAGCGGCGCCAGCGCCGGGACATCAGGCGATCGGTTAGGGGGTTTTTTCCCCCGCCGCAGGCATCGTAACAACCATCTCATAAAATGCGTCTTTTTTGTTTTTACCACTGAGTTTTTGTGTTTATGAAAAATACGGAAGTTGTACTGAGAAGGTTGCAAAAGGTGCGACTTAGTTGCTGCTCAGATGCCAGCATACCATTCGTACCCGCGATCTTCCCAGTAGCCACCCTTTCCTCGTCCGTATGGCGAAAGGTTGTCTACCAATTCTATAGACTTAATGTATTTTGCCATTTTGTATCCTAACTGTCGCTCGACCCGTACTCTGAGTGGCGCGCCATTTGGTACCGGCAAAGTCGAACCGTTCATTCCCCAAGCCAGAATCGTCTGTGGATGCCTGGCATCGATCATGTCGATGCTTTCATAGTATTGAACCGTGCCTGCAAGCGTGCGTTCTATCGTGTCAAAACAGTGAAACACGACGTAACGGGCGCGCCTGTCGACACCGACCTTGTCCAGAATGAGAGACAGTGGCACGCCAGACCACTCAGCGATGCAGCTCCAGCCTTCTACGCAATCATGGCGCGTGATCTGGTGCCGCACTGGCATTTCGCGCAGATCAGCGAGTGAAAAAGTCGCTGGGCGATCTACTAGCCCTGTTACCTGCAGGCGGTAATCTGCAAAACCACTTTCCTTCAGGCTAATATATTCGTCATCTTGCGGGTTTGTTACACCGTTGGGTCGTTGCGGTTGACGAATGTCGGCACGGCTGAATTCTGTTGCAAGAGCGTCCCGATCCAACAACCCGCGCTGCATGGCGAACGTTAGGTCGTTTGCGCGCTCCATGAAGCGGCGCAGTATGTGGTCCGACGAGCTGAGACCGTCTAGGATCTGGCACCCGGACAAACCCCCAGCTGCAAGTATGCTTGCGCCGGAGCGAATTAGCCGGCGTCGTGTCAGTCTACTCTGTGTCATTTTTGCTCTCCTCGGTATCCGCCAGATACCAGCCAGTCACGATGGCGCGCACTTCATTCAATGGCCCTGCAAGAATAACCATCGCGATATGTACGATAAAAAAAACGCATAAACCGAATGCGGCCAAGAAATGCACTGTGCGTGCGGTTTGGCGTCCGCCCAGTATCTCTGGAAGCCAGGGAAAAGCCGCGTTCATGCCAGGGGACATCGCGAGCCCGGTTGCGATAATGAGAGGGAACATCCCAAAGAGAACCGCGCCATAGCTCAGTCGTTGCAATGGCCCGTATCTGGCCGAATGCCTAAAGCGGAGGCGAAGATGGTCGCGCAGATCAGTTTTAAGTTTCTTCCAATCAGAACGACGTAGCACGAGATCATGTTTCAGGTGACCTGTTATCAGTGCCCCAATGAGCCAGATTATCAGCGTCAGCACGAAAACCCATGCGAAGAAAAAGTGTATTACCCTTCCAGTTGCAAGATCCGTTTGGCTTGGAATGGTTGACCACTCTGGAAATGCGCGCGCACCACTTTCCGTCAGACCGAATACTCCGGTCGTGTCGATTTGCAGGCCAAGAATGTCAACGTACCCCCGGCCATCCTTCGCGCCAATTGTGAGAACAGAATTGTCAAACTCGAACCCAGACTGATCTCCCAAGTAAAGCACAGGGTGTGCGTTAAAAATCTGCAAACCTGTTAGCAAAAGAAAAAACAAACAAATTGCCCAAAGCCAGTGAGTCATGCGCGTGGTCAGTGTCTGCCGCCGCACCCAACGGCGCTCGTTGGATTGGAGAAACATCGTCAAAAACTCCATTTTCATTTGCAGACTGTACGCAGGCTGGGCGGGCAAAGTTTCACGCCGGGCTTCTGAACGGCAGGGTAGTCGTCACAAAATGACCTTGGGTGAAACTTTTTTCTCAGGTGTCTCGTCTTTGTTTGCACCCTCTCCTTCGGTGAGAGTCGCAAATGAAAGGAAGCCGTATGTTCTCAAAGAATACACATGCTGCGGGAGTTCTTGTTCTGGTTGTAGGCGCAACAACTTATCTGGAAAGACTTTCAATGACTGTATGGGATCAAACCGGGCGGCAACGAGATACGACGGCAAACAAACGATGATGGAGTTTGCTATGGTTTAGCGCTGATTTTCAGCATCCAAGACCGCGGGCAATCTCAGTTTTCTCCTCCACGCGAACCTGCGGCTCTCCTGGCCTAGACAACCAGCCACTCACGAAGGCCGAGAGCCGACCTGGAGCCTGGCAAGGCTCCCAAGAAGAAGAACCACCAGGCCAACCAAGAGCTCACGACCCCCTCGAGCATTTCTTGGAAACCGAAAATTGGTGAGGCTGCGAAGAACTTCTTTCGCCAACTGTGCACCTGCCTTGATGGATGGCAGGTGCACATTTTTTATGGCGATTGTGAAACTGATTTGCATTTTTGCGCGGGACTGAGCAAGACCAGGCTCAACTAGGGACACTAGCTGGGACTTTTTGCGAACGTTGTGATGAAGCTTGGACAGTCCCCTTGTCGCTTTGCTCTAAGGAGTTTTTTTCTTGAAGACGTTATTAATAAGAGGTTTTTTGCCTGCGTTTCAGCGTTTCTCAACAAGATCGTGATGGCTATGTCTAGTGGGACCTTAGCGTGGGCCGAGCTGCACTTTTCGATTAACGATTTACTAGCAGGGTCACGCATTGAATGGTTTTGAGACCAAGAAACAGACCTGCTTATACTCTTTGAGCGGGAATTGGTCCCAATTGGGTTTTCTTCCAGAACCTGCAGTACCGAAACGCAGATATTCTTGTTTTATTAGGGTAAATTTCAATAGCCTTCCGATAAATTGCCATAGAGACATCATGGCGACAGCGTTCAGAGGCCCTAGTCGCCTACGTCGGGAAGGGTGTCTTTAGATGTTGTATTGAGGTTGAAAACTTCTGTGTCTGTGGGAGTAAAAAGTTCTGTCCAGTTGATCAGCCCTGTAGCTACAGCTCGTCCAACTGCTTGCGCCATCGAACGACTCTTCAGCTTAGTCATGATCGATTCCATTTGGATATCTATGATGCGTTGGGAAGTGTCACGCCGGATTGACGTTTCTTTTGGAGTATAGCCCGAGGCCACAATGCGAAGAATCTTTAATTCGTCCGATGAGAGTGGTTTGTCGTAGAAGCTGATTGCAGTGTCGATTGTTTCAAGAGCCATCAAGTGCAAGGTTTGAGCCTCATGACGTAGTTTGGAAAGTGCTGACGCAATTAGCGCATCCCATGCATTGAGTTCGTGGTTTCCGGTAACGGTGACAATTCCCCTTCCGCCTTGTGGGCCTATTACCGGGATGGAAAGCGCTCTAGATCCCACATCAAAGTCTGCGGCTGCTTTGAAGAAAGACGCATATTCTGGCTGGTTTGAGAATATGGCCCAATCGAGAGGCACAATGGTATTCGTTCCGTATCGAATGATCGGATCCGCCTTCATCAAGTTGTGGTTAATGTAGTGCCGCCGCCACTCGGTAGGGAAAGTCGAAATAACATGCACGACATTTTTCGAAACTTCGATGTGTGTATAGCTGGCATAGAGAAACCCGAACTTGCGACATATCTCCCGCAAGAGTGCTACTCCGGATTGTTGTTGGTCCAGTTCGAAATTGCCAAAGTCAATAATTTCCAAGTCAAGTTCTCCGTGCGTTCAATTTGGCAATAGGTATCCCGGCCCAAGTACCTAAAAAACACGAAAAGCAAAAAATCATGAAAATACCCAAATTGCGCCATAATTTGGGAGGAAGCAGTCAATCCTTGGCTATTGTCACAGCTCAATATTAGAGTATTGACTTGGGTCAGCTCCACGTAACACATTTAAAATACATTATAAAAAAATAGACCGTTTTGCAGCGTGAATCAGGTTGGGTTTGAATTTCTAGATGCGCTGTTTTTTGGTGCCACAGATGCCAATAGTTGAACGATGAACGTTAATGGAATCGGGCGCGTCCTGCTTATAGATATTAGTCACACCGCTGAGTTGTCGCCAAATTTTAGCAGGGCCCAGTTCCTGCAAGATCCAAGGGTCTCAGAAGCTTAATCCCGCTTGATTGTGGTCTAATGCCTATTGGAAATGTGCTCCAAATCGGTAGGCGACGATAGAAGGTGTCGGGGGGTGTCGGTTCGAGGAGCTTTCTTAGGTTGTTGGCGATCAAGTTTTTGCATAAGCTGGATGGGAGGGACTTGGGGGGCCTTGAATATGATTGATGTTCAAGTGCTTGTTACTTGATCAACATGAGTGGCTGCATCCTACCGTTTGCCAATTTGTAAAAGACCTGCAATACCTGCGCGGCACCGGCGGGCATCGAAACGTAACATACAAAAAAGTGATGCAGTACATGTCGGACTACCTTTGTTTCTGAGGATTTTATGCACACACTTTTTTTGCCAGGCGCGAGCGGCAGTTCAGATTTCTGGAAGCCACTTGCTGACGAAATGGATGGCAAGAAGACTCTTTTGTCGTGGCCAGGGTTGGGAAATGAGCCTCACGATGAAAAGGTACAGAACTTTCAGGATTTAGTTGCTCTTGCGCAGGGTCATATCGACGGGCCGGTAAATATTGTTGCTCAGTCAGTAGGCGGCGCTATCGCTATCTTACTCGCTGCAAACAACCCTGGGATTGTAGAACGTTTAGCACTTTTTGTGACGTCTGCTGGTGTTCCAATGGAGGATTTCGGAGCCAGTAACTGGAGAACTGAGTACCGGGAAGCCTTCCCGGAAGCTGTATTGTGGATAGAGGATGTAAGACTAAACCTAATCGATGAAGTGAAAGCATTGGAAATACCAACTCTGTTATTCTGGGGAGACAATGATCCGATCAGTCCGGTATCTGTTGGAAGCTATCTACAGCGGTTGATTTCCAAGTCTGTCCTCCACGTCGTAGATGGCGGCGATCACGACATTGGTAAGACTCATGCGCAGCAGATCGCGCCAATTGTCAAAGCGCATTTCGATCAATAGCTCTGAAGGCGACACTTTCGACTGCCGTTTTTTGCAACTTATCTGTTCGAAGGCGCAGGGTAAGCTCGGCAATCAATCGAAAGAATCGAACTAACTAGATGACGCTTGGGACCGGTTTGAAAAGAATTGAAACATGCCGTTGTCCCGATAGCGTCGTTGGAGAAGGTTCAATGGATTGCACTGTTACCAACAGAAGTTTCCAGCCTTTTTCGGATACTGAATTGCTAGGGTATTGGAACTTTGCTTCTGATGCTCTTGTGCACATACCGCAATAAGAAAGTTGAAGCCAATGATCGCTCGCGAATGGAAAGCGAGATGTCCTCATGACAAAGCTGACGGATTTCTCGCATATCTTGATGTCACAGGTGTGTCGGATACTAAAGATGTAGAAGGGTTTTTGGGTTCACATGTCTATCGACGACCACTTGAAGATGCGGTGGAGATTGTACTGGTAACTTTCTGGTGCTCTCGCGATGCAGCAAGAGCCTATTCGGGCCCTGACCTCGAACGCGCGGTGCTTTATCCCGAAGACAGTAAGTATGACCTCGATCCAGACGAGCATGTTACCATCTATGATGTTGTAGCAGGGCATTCGCTTGGGTAGCGAGTGCTAAAGTTTAACTTTCAGGAGAAATTGCAGAACTCGCGGGTGCAATTCGCTGTTACCTTGCAGTTGCTCTCGAGCTTTCTGATCAGTTCTGTCGTAAGAACTGCGATCAGTTTACTAACGCAGGGACTGTTGTTTGAATCTGAACTGCGGTCCGGCTGGACCAAGACCGGCGATTAATCAGATTTCATTACTACCGTTACTCTCAGTACTTAACACTTCAATAACGGTTCTGACGATGTGGTGGGTCCTGTCGTCGATGATACTATAGTAAATCGATCTACCTTCGCGACGTCCAGATATCAGACCCTCATTCCGCAGTCTTGAAATCTGCTGTGACACGTTCGCTTGTTTGAGGGATAGCTTTTCGCAAATCTCAGTTACTGACTTTTCGCCGCTCATCAGAAAGCACAGAGTTCTAAACCGCCCATCATGTGCCAATACTTTCAAAAACTTTGACACAGTCAGTGATTGATTTCTTATGTTCTTTTGCAACGCAGAACACCTTACTGTTATTCTCGGAAATGGTGAACATGAGCGCAGCGATCAGACTAGAACGCTTGTACTCATTTTCAATTCCAGAGCGATTGACTGAAAGTCTTCGCCGGCGACTATGCCGCTTTCGTGTGGCTTGTTGACAGTTTGTATCGGCTCGCCGCTCCAAACACGCCCCTTTGCCTCGACCCTAGGTTGTTTGTTGAAACGTAACCCACGTGGAATTTCCATGAAACCAGGGCTGTACCACTCAGCGAAATAAGAGCCACTCTGCAACTAGAGCGGGATATCAATCTAGTCACGCAGCGTTCCTCATTTGTAAACTCGATGTCGAGCTAAGTTGCATATCAACAAGCCGATATCTGAAGATGTCATGTGTGGATAACAAAATCCGATTGAAATCCTGCCCGCCCAATTTGGCCCAACGTTGTGGTTATTTTGAAGGATGCAGACCGCCATTCCACTCAACGAAATGGGCCAACAGACATTGGCATCATCAACGTCTAACACTGCTACAGTTCGTGAATGTAACAGTGGAGTCGTCTAAAACCAAACAATCCAACCGCGCCCAGCAGGTTTTGCGGATTATGAAACCCTAAAGGCTAATGATGGCGAGTTGATAGTCGAAGTAGTACCCAACATCCCCTTGGGCTTGAGTTTAGTCAAAGCTGCGGAAAATGAAGACCTGTTGTAATGCTTAATAGCGTACAGGTGTGTGGTTTTCCGATTAAAATCGATTGAAACTCACTTACGGCGCGCACTCTTTCATGCGTCTCGGTGGCCTCACACTTAAGCGGGACTACGCAAGTTTTTGGCATCCACTGAAACACAGTTGTAGATTTGCGGACTTTGCCTAAGCAATTTTCTGTTTGATCTGAGTGTCTGTGGAGTCTTGGAGCCATTAAGTCGGAATGCGGTCTACAGTGTACAGCTAGTGCAATTGCATATCTTGCGTATACGAGCGCCGTGGTGGGCAACTGGCATCTGCCTCTCGGGAACAAACCAGCAGTTAGTCTTACCTACCTGGATACTGCGATCACTGAAGGGAGAATTGAATGCAGAGACACGGAGCCCGGTCTGATTGGTTCGTTTCAGGGTCAGATGTTTTGAATAGGATAGGCTGGAGTGAACAGTGATGCAGCCAGGAAAAAACGCCACGCGTATGTCCGGTTTCAATAGAAGTTCTCAAAGCCGCGTTCGCCTCTACGATCCAGGCAGCCGACTTTTCCTGCATATGTCGGGAATGGGGACCACCGACGGCCGATCCTGGGCTTGGAGCGGGTCGCTTCGCCAAGCGAACGCCTTGCGGCGACGGGCGAAAAAAGCCCAACAGTCCTGGGCATTTATAGTTGTTCCAGCGGAAACAGGGCATGAGATGACTGGTTCGGACAATTTGCAGTAGTGAAGGTGATGGAGTGAGCTTAGGACAGAAAGAACTCTCGTCACAACGGCTCTGTGAAATAAGACGTCTGCAAGTAAACAACGAGTGTCTATTTGACGTTTCAGTAGGTTATACGTGGAAACAACCACTCATTCCGTGTGAGATATCCTACTGGGGAGGTCTGAGCCAGGGAAGTGAACTTGAACATCAGATTGAGGGTATCTGTATCACCTTGTCCAGGCGGCTCAAGCAAGGAGAAAGCCCGGATCATATTGCCAAATCATTGGCTCTGGAGCCCGCCAAAATTGGTGGGACAGGGTGTCCCAGCGTTGTCGAGCTGATCCTGATAGAACTTCAGAGTCCAGCATCGTGGTCAGAAGGGCGAGCTAAGACAAAGGGTATAACTGGAAATGGGGCCTTGATCCCTGATGACAAGGCCAAAGCTCTTCCTTCAACGTCGTCGGTTTTACTGCTGAAAGACATTACCGACCCTGAGTGGTCTCCATGGGAAGATTTTTATTTGCTCACCTCTTACCAACAGGGAAAACCTGTAGCGATCATCGCTGGAATACTGAGCAAGAACCCCACAGCAACTTTTCAGCGATGCAACCTCCTGTCTGCTGTACCGAATGCCGAGGCTGCGATTGAGGCATATGGGCTATCTGAACCTTACTACTGGCCTGAGAGTTAAGAGTTAACCGTAGAACGGGTGGTCTCGTCCAAAGAGCTTCAATCTGTGAATGATTAATTTCAAATTGATACGCGTTTGATCCAAAGCGTGGCTGAATTCGAGAAATCTGTTTGCCTGCGTATCTTTGAAATAGTCGATGTTTTTACTGCTTATTATCGATGGTTGGTTTCGTGCTAGAAGCCGAGGTGATAGCGTAGGAACATGGTGTTGACACCCGGGTTGAAGCTTTTGGTACTAGCATTTGACTTGTGGGCCACGGCTAGGGAAATCTTGTTTCCGTTAGTCAGAACGAAACCTACTCCAAAAAGGCTGCGAATTTGGAAATTACCTCCCAATTCGTTGTCATCATTCGAAGCGTTGTAATAGCCCGGCATCACACTGAGCTCTGCAACCCAACGGTCCGAGATTGAGTAGACGCCCACAAGGCCCAGACCGATATGGGTGTCCCCATCGACGTCAAAAGTCAGAGCAGTGCCCCAGCCAGCGCTAAATTGGGTGTTCTCATAGAACGGATGATGCTGGTATTCCAGCGAGAAAATAGCCTGATCGTTGCCATTGCTGTTTGAATAATCAGCATAACCGGCTCCAAGTATTATTGACCTAGCCTGCACTGATGTTGCTGTAAGTGCGAGAGCCATCGAAACATAGAAGGCCTGCAAAAAACAACTTTTCATTTTTTTGTATTGAGCCTTTGTTTGCGTTTGCTCCGTTAATTCAAAACTGGGATGCCACGCACTTACGATTGCTGCAATTCGAGTCGTTTCGCTGACTGGAATGCGAGGACACGTGCTTTTGCTGGACAGATATCTTGCTCAAGTTATGCAAGAGATCATCCAGTGTTCGCGCGTTACGCTGCGCTTTGTGGAGCGCCGTTTCCTCGGAAAACGGCGTTCTCAAGGACTGCATTGAGGCTGCACGCCGATCTTTTGTAACGGTTAGTGGTGAGAGCAGTGCTATTTGGGAACCAGACATGGTGCGGATACAAAGCGTTGTTGTCAAAAACGCGCGAGGGCACGTTTATTTCGAGCTCGGAAAGCCAGCGCTCGGTGATCCGTGGCACATCGCGATGGCTACTACGCTCAAGGCTGAGAACAGAAATACAGCGATCAAGCTGATGATAAGACGCAGAAAGCCCGTGTGTTTGCCTAGTATTTAGCGGTCACAACAACTATCTTCACCAGCTTCATCAGCACCTCCCACTTCGGCAAAAGCCATGCAGTCAACCTCAACAATGCCCACGAAGAACTCCAAGATTTGGTTGAACGCGTGACCATCGAACTGGAGCTGATCAACGTGGTAAAGGAGTTGGAACGGTGACCAGAAGCCTACCAAAGATCAATGCGTCTGCAGACGATGTCGACCATTTCGCCATTGCACAAATCAGATGGTAGTGGTTCCTCAATTTCAAACTTGAAGCCGCCTACTGAAATCAGACCCTTTTCCCTATCTTCGATTTTGGCCGTTAGTTCATGCGCCAAACTATCGCTTTGTCGAGTTATTGATGGCTCGTGCGTATCTGATCTGACAACAGATAGTGGATCAAAAACATGCAACGGATCAGATACCGTAACACCGAGCGTCATTGTATAGGGGTGAGAAAAAGCTGCAACGAATAGGTCGTCTGATTGCAGTGTTACAACCGCTTCTTTTGACGGCTCTGACAGCCATTCCTCTGAAACGATCCTCATTTGGTTATCCCTAAGCTTGGAGCTTTTTTGGCTAGCTCTCTTGCTGTTTTGACATGGAACGTTGTCAAATTACCAGTAGCTCTGTCCAATCAGACAAACGCGTATTTTGCGCTTCCTTCGCCACCAATCAATCGGACAAAGCCATTCATTTCAGGCACGTAAGTTCCATTCTGTATGGTGTGATGTGCATCATCCAAGAAGTTCTTCATATTGTACGATGATCTGCCAAACACGCCCGTCAACTCCGATCCGTGTTTATCGAAGTGTTCGACTGCGCCATCAGCTTCAAAGAAACGGTACTTACTACGATCAAAGCTTTTTAAGAAGTCATCTGAACTATTTGTGGCAGCAGGCCAGATCAGAGCAAATGATTTCGACCGCTCAGTCCACCTCAGCACCCAAGACGATGACGCCTATTAGTGCGGCCAAGCAGACGGACAAATCATCAACAGCCAGTCAGGCAGCAAATTCTGTGCAATCCACATGCCAAGCTACGTGGAACAAGAGGAACCGGCGGCGGAGTGATCAAACACCTGCCGCGCTTTGCTCAGCCAAAACGACAGCACGATCAAAGTAATCCTTGGTCACATAATTCACAAAACCAAGGCGATCACCGGACTCAAAACTCGCTTGATAGAACTTCAACCGTTCAACATCACCAAGCACAGACAACGCCCCCAGATGCCAGACAGGCCGCGCACCCGGCGCAGTCGTCGGCAATGTTGCATACTCTTGCAACGCTCGATCCAAGTCTTGCTCCTTCGCCCATGCAATGGCTTCCTCTGAAGCCTGACGCACATGCTCTTCAAGGATTTCGGGAAAATGATAATACAATCCCTTTCTGCTACGAACGAGGGGAGTGTAACTCCCGCCACGAACGCGAATGCTTGAACAGATATTCGAAAAGGCTTCTGTAGTTAGTGATAGCGTCGACTCGAACTCCTGTTCTTGTCCACCTTTGCGAATGCCATAGACGATTTGAACTGAACGGTCTGGCAGGCGATATAGCGTGTACTTGTCACCCACCTCATCCGTATTGGCTGACCAGCCCAGTTTCTTTAGAATTTTCGTAGCTTCAGTAGTTTTCACTGCCCAGCCCCTGGAAAAGTTCGAATCTCAATTGGAATACCGTTCGGGTAACCCTGATCTTTGAGCGGGATACCCACGTCCAAACCAAAGGCTTCTGCCACCTTCCCACGAGGTATAGCATCACCATTTCGAATTTGCGGATATATTTCACTCTGTCGGATCGTTAGGTCTGCATTCCCAGTCTTAATCTCAATGATACCAACCGTACCATCGGGAGCTTCATAGATAATATCAGGACGGCAGCGCCCCGAACCGCAAGAACTACCAAATGAAACCTCGCGACGAGAAACCGTTTAGCCCTGTCCTTCCAACTGACCGACCACATCTGTACGCATCGCGTTGTGATGCTCATAGTGATCGCGGATCGAGATACGCGGTCCCCTATTTGTAGCTTCAAAATCCGCAATAAAATCCAAGCTCACCACATGAGCTTCATGCCCATGCGTGACGACACTGTTGCCATGTTCAGCAACAGAAGCGCCTATGAATACGATATTAGCCACCGCCACTGGCGGTGCACGCGCTGCAAAGTGAACATCAGAATGGTCTGCTACGACAGTTTTTTGATGCGGGAAAAACTCAGCCTGATGCAATGCTGCTGGCATCATTGGCATGGCTACTGCGCCCAAAGCAGAGAACAGCAGTGCAATGATCAAACCAATGATATGACGAAGAAAACCCATGCTGCTTATAGAGAGAAGCGCTTGAGCAAAAACGGTTGATAGTTGCTAGGCATCAAACCTATCAATTCTATGCGCTCATTTTGTTGCAAGGTCGGACTATCAACAAGTGATTGTGCAAAAAAGTACCTAGCATCAGCATCTTTCGCCAATTCTTCAAAGTGCCTTTCGATAAATGCCCTTTGTTCGTCAAATGACAGTTTTTTGGCGATGCATCGTGCTAGCCCTTCATAACCCAAAGTATATGTTCCTTCGGAAACTACCCCACAAACGCCGTCTAAGAAGGCCAATGCTTCATCAACCTCATCGGCAGACAAAACGCCGCTCGACTTCAAAAGTTCGATGAAATGTGAAAAAGCTTTAGTTTCCGATTGCATTGTCCAAGTCCCTTATCAGCTCATTGGCATAATCGATGTCCCTTTGTGTGAACGTGGTTCCCGCACTATTTGGATTGGGACTATTAGTCGCTCTCCTTACATAGGTTTGAAGCCGAGTTCTGAGCTCTATCGCTTTTTGGCGATGTCCACTTGGAGACAGCAGCTCTCCAGTTGCATTCTCATATCTGAGTGCATCGGCAGTGCCGCCGTTTCCAACACGAGCACCATTTATAGATACGTTTCCGTAGTTTGAGTCCAAAATTGCATCCAAGTTGGGATCGTCGACCGAACGCCGCATAGGTCCGAAACCACCGGTTGGTGCATTATTTGTAGCGCTAGGTACAAACTGGCTTCCGTCGTCAAGGTACCCAATGGCTCCATCAATATTTGTGACCAAGAAGCGTCCGTTGTCATCCGCTTTCTGCGCTACCGGTCTGAAGATGTTTCCGACATCATCAAACACTGCGATGATTTGATCGCCATGTTGCAACATCAGGCGCCCACCCGTCGCTGCAACTGTACTACCTGCTGCTGTGAAGAAGGTCTGGCCTGCGGTGGCACCGCTTAAGCCCAGCCCGACTTCACCAGCGGCCGCGGTCAGATTGGTGAAGCAGAGCGGATTGGACGAGCAAGCTGCGAGTGCTGCAACAACTTCTGGCCCTGCAATAATTGCAGCACCAACCAGCGCTGGGGCCGCGCCTGCGATCATCAGTGCCGTTGCGCCGTTTTCAAACTCCTCTTGTCTGTGTTTGGAAAACGATCTCAGGCAATCCGTGCCGACGGAGCAATTTGCTGCCGCAAACTCGTGATAGTCACCCAACAAGGTGCCATCAAAGTTACCCTTGTTGAAGGAAATGACGTAGCCTTGATAAAGGCCCTGATCATCCAGGCCGAGCAGACCTTCGACGAGTGCGTTGTCTCTTACATCAAAGCCCGCGTCCAACAGAGCTTCTTCAAATCTATTGAAGGTGTCAGCGGAAACTGATCTCAAATCTCGCAAATCATCCAGTATACCCTGGACGCAGGCAATGTCGCTGTTGCTGATACAGCTGCTCAGCTCTAGGTTCTGCGCCATTGATGTGGCGGTATACTCGAGCAGCTGCTCCTCCACACAGGAGGCATCACCCTCACAGCTCTCTATTTTCGCAGTGAGTTCAGCCCATTGATCGTGGGATAGGTAGTTGTTTTTCAGACCACTTCGCGCAACGCTTGAAGCCACCGCTACGTTGTCTGCTTCACCACCTGAGAAGGCAAACCCCGCCAACGCACCAATGACTTCAGAGTTTGCAAGCGCCTGCGCCCTCTCCTCCGGAGGCAAGTCTCCCAGCGTTCCTGAATAAACGCTCTGCGCGATTCCGCCCACTGCGCCCGCTGCGCAATCAGCACCTTGTGTCTCAGCAGCGGCACAGCCAGCAAGCGCATGGAGCAGCATATGGCCCGCTGATCCTTCCCAGTTTTCGATACCTTTACCCAAATCACCGATCTCAAACTGAGCATCTGCCAAAGCAAAGTGAGTGACAGTCTGAAGCAGGCTCGCTGAGAACCCATCCGCAAAATCGGTTCCGTAGACGGTTGAACTCAAACCGGAAGAAATCGCTCCATCCAAGGCGCCTTCCAAAATGCCACCCATGGTCAGTTGGGCAACGTCATCATTTCCGAACCCATTGATCAGTGCATAATTGAGCGGGCTATCTTTGGGGATTTCGCCGATAAAGTCATCCAAATTGATGCTTGCTGTGAGCCCAGCGGTGGCGCCCGAAAACGCCGCGGTTTCAAGGATTTCTCCGAGATCGAACTCACCTGACACAAAGCCGTCAACAGAACCAACCAAGACAGAATTACCAAATGCGTTTAGCGAACCAACCGCGAACGTGCCTTCTGCGAACCCCAAGGATGTACCAAGCCCCGGAACATAGGCACTTACCACAATCGCAACGAGC
>NZ_JBSWWK010000003.1:0-402173 GCF_056160045.1 Ruegeria sp. ABF4_144 | reverse complement strand
GCCTCAGGTCTCATCGTTTGGGACGCTATTTTATATATGTTTCCTATTTACGCTTGATTTGCACTTTAAGCAAAAGGAAATATGATGAAACTACGATCTTACCCACGGGTAAGAAATCAAGGGGTTCGCGGGCGCTGACCGATTCGGAAACCAGATGATTCGACAGAAGACAAGATCACAGGCTCTGAGGCTGGATTTAGGGGGTCACCAGAGTCGGAACTACCCCATTTAGGGGGACAAAATAGAACAATAAGGGGTCACTCAGGATGTCCCCCATCACCAATACTTCACCGATTTTCTTTTAGATTATTGAATTGGGTTTGGTCCGCCTTCAGCCACAAATCAGACTCCGCTTGACAGAATCGCGGGATTGGACGCTAATCAGGGCATCAAGACGAAAAGCGTTGGAAAACGGCGCTGGACTGGCGGTATAAACCGTCCGAGGCAGACAGAGCAGTGAGAACAGGAATGCAGGTTGCGAAACCGGTCGGGCGAAATGCGCCCGCCTTAAAGTATGATATTCTGTCCGCACTAACCGTGCACGCTCTGTCCGGTGACAAGCACCGGCAGCGCAGCATTCTTCGCATCATTGCCCTAATCACTACCCGCTATAACTGGCGCAACAATGAGCTGTCGATCGGCCGCGAAGAAATCGCCCGTCTGTGGTCGGTGAACGAACGCACCGTCAAACGCGAGATGGCCAAGCTGCGGACAATGGGGTGGATTACCGTCAAGCGCCCTGCGGCGCGCGGACGGGTCGCGGTTTATGAACTAGACCTGAAGCAGGTGATGATCGACACGTCCGAAATTTGGCCCACAATCGGATCGGATTTCCTGGCCCGAATGTCGGATGAACCGGAAGCTGAAACCAATGTCGTGCCTTTCACAGCCAAGCCAGCGCCTCCGGATGGTTCGGCTGGGGATGTCTGGACACAGGTTCAGGCCATTCTGCATGGCCGAGATCCCGAACTTTGGGCCAGCTGGTTCCAACACCTGACCGAAGCCGGCAGGGCAGGGGGCGTGGTCACGCTGATGGCCCCGTCGCGGTTCATGGCGGATTACATCGCGCAGAAATGGACCGGACGGTTGCTGGCCGCTTATAGCCGCGTTGACCCGAACGTGCGCAACGTCCGCGTGGAAACTGCGGAGTAGGGTTCAATCACAGCTTGATATTTTCACCTCTATACGCGACCTGAAGCCATGCAGGATTTCAATTGCCCAAACTGCGGGTCTTCATGCCCGATCATCCTGAAGACCGCCAAGCTGGTAACTTGTCAGTCGTGCGGTACGACCCTGTTTCTGAAGGGCGACCACATTGAGTTGGCCGGGGAGCAGGGCGTGATGCATGAGGCGCCGCAATTGTTCGTGGTCGGTGACACTGTCGAACTCGGGGGCAAGACCCTGCAGATCCTTGGCCATGCGCGCTATTCGTACGGCCGGGGGTTCTGGGACGAATACTGTGGGATCTCGCAAAAAGGTTTGTCCTCGTGGATTTCGGTGGACGAAGGTGACGTGGTTGAACAGAGCCGTATCCCGACAGACCAGATGCCAAAGGCCCAGCCACCGTTCAAACCCGGCGAGACGCTGACCTTTGAAGACACCACCTATACCGTCACCGAAGTGGAACAGGCCGAATGCATCGCGCTGCGCGGCCAGTTTGACGAGGAATTACAGGTGGGTGAGACCTATCGCTTCGTGAATGCCGCGGCCGATGGGTACCGGCTGCTGTCGGGTGAGTTCTGGGGCGATGGCGTCTCGTGGTACGAGGGGCGATGGCGCGACCCGTTCGGCGTAAAGGTGCTAAAACAAACATGACGCGAACGCCCGAGCTTATATCCATCAACTGCACCTCCTGCGGCGCCGGACTGGACGTATTGGGCGGTGGACGGGTAGTAGTCAAAATCTGCGAATTTTGCGGATCAGAGTTGGACGCGCAGAACAATTATAAGGTTCTGCGAAAGTTCGCCGGATTGAAGAGACCGTACACACCGCTGTCGATCGGCATGCGCTGCAGGCTGTATGATGTCGAGTTTGTCATCATAGGTCTGATCCAACACACCGAACGTTGGGCGGGGCGCACCTTCACCTGGATCGATCATCAGCTTTATTCGCCGACCCATGGTTATGCGTGGTTGACGCTTGAGAACGACCACCTGGTGTTTACGCGGCGCTACCGGGGCGGCGGTTGGATGTCCGAGCACTGGGTTGAGACGGCGGAAACCCGGCCTTCCGTGCGGACCAGTCAGGGCACGTATGTCTATTATGAGACGACGCACAGTTCGATCACCTATGTCGAAGGCGAATTTACCTGGAGCCCGAAATTCGGCCAGCGGACCGTGACCATCTCGGCCATGTCCGACACCGCCATGATGGGGTTTTCGCAAACGGGCGGCGAGCGCGAGGCCTATCGTTCGATCTACGTCACCAAGGCCGAAGCCGAAGCAGCCTTTGGCATCCCGCTGGACCTCAAGCCCTATCGTGTCCATCCGTTGCAACCTTTTGTGGCGGGGCGGAACTTCTGGTTCCTGCTGTGGAGCTCGTTCGCGTTCGCCGTCTTTTGTCTGGTAACGGCTTTGGTGCTTTTCCAACATGGCGGGCGAAACGTGCTGCTTAACCATGTTGTTGGTGTAAGCGACGTGCCGGCGGAGGTTTCAATCCCGCTTGAGGCTGACAACAGGCTGGTTTCGATCAATTTGATTGGGGATGTGCACAACAGTTGGGCCTATCTTGAGATGGAGATGCTGGACCCGAACGGTCAACCGGTGTTCGAGACCGGCCGCACCATCGAATTCTACTCCGGCCGAGACTCTGAAGGCCGTTGGCGCGAAGGGACGCCGCGGACCCAGTTTCGCTTTCGCCCGGAAGTCAGTGGAATCCACACGCTCGTCATGTCGGTGGCCGATCAGGGATTGTGGCAGGGCCGAGGGGTTGATCGTGTGCCGGATCAGCCCGTGTCGCGGATCAGGCTTGATGTCCGGTCCGGATTGTTCACCGGCAAATGGATGGCGTATCTGGGTGCGGTCTTCGGGGCGTTGTTCCTGTTTCAGTTCGGGCGTAAATGGCTGCATCGACGGGCGCGCTGGTCCGGAACCGATTGGGTAGACGAGGACTAAAGTGACACCTTTCCGGATCATTTTCCTACTGATTTCGACCGCGGCCGTGGGGGCTACGGGATATGTAACTTACTACGGCTACGGCGGCGAAAGCAGTGGCCTGGACAAATCGGTCCGCGTCGGCAGCGGCGGCGGCGGCTATTATAGATCAAATCGCGTGAAATAACGGGGACATCATGGAATATTTTGCAGCCATTCAGATTGCCGAGGTCATCAGCACAATTTTTTACACTTTCCTTGGCGTCGCGCTGATGTGGGTGGTGTGGAAGGTAATCGACTGGCTGACCCCGTTTTCCATCGTGCGTGAGATTGAGCATGACCAGAACGTGGCGTTGTCGATCCTGATCGGTTTGCTGTTCGTCTCGGTCGCCATCATCATCGCCGCTGTCATCCTGTCATGACTCCGGCCCGCGCGGTTGAGGCCCGCGCCGCGTGGCTGCTGGCCGCGACCTTTTTGGTCGCTGTTGCCGGGCTGATCTATGAGCTGATCGCGGCCACGCTCTCCAGCTATCTGCTGGGGGACTCGGTGCGTCAGTTCTCGCTGGTGATTGGGATATTCCTGTCGGCGATGGGGCTGGGGGCGTGGCTGTCGCGCTTTGTCACCCACGCGTTTTCCGGTTTTGTATGGGCGCAGATATTGCTTGGGATCGTCGGTGGTTTCATGGCCCCGGCGCTGTTTCTGAACTACGCGTGGATGGGGCATGTGGCGACGCCGCTTTACACGGCGCTGATCACCATAGGCGTTCTGTCGGGGATGGAGATCCCACTGATCGCGCGGGTTCTGGAAGAGATCGGTGCGCTGAAATTCCGGTTCGAAAACGTTCTGAGCGTGGATTACGTGGGCGCGCTAGTGGCCTCGCTGGCGTTTCCCTTGCTGGTGATCCCGCATCTGGGGCTGATGTCTGCCAGTCTGGCCTTTGGCGGGTTGAACCTGGCGGTGGCGGGGCTGTCGTTGTTTCTGTTCCGACACTGGGCCAGCCGGTTGCAGGTTGCTGTCTGGGTGCTGGCCTTTGCCGCGACCATGGTGGCGTTGTGGCATTCCGAGAAACTGGTTTCGGTCACCGAGGCTGAGCTGTTTGAGGATGACGTGATCCTGTCCGAGGCGACGCCTTATCAGCAGATCACAGTGACGCGCTATCGCGACCGGATACGGCTGTTCCTGAATCACTCGATCCAGTTCGATACGCTGGACGAACACCGCTATCACGAACCGCTGGTGCATCCGGCCATGGCGCTGGCGCCGCGGCGGGCGGATATTCTGGTGCTGGGCGGTGGCGACGGCATGGCCGTGCGCGAGGTGCTGAGGTATGAGGGCGTCGAAAGCGTGACGTTGGTCGACCTGGACCCGCGTGTCACGCAGGTGTTCCGCGACCATCCTGAGCTGTCAGACCTGAATGACGGGGCCTTAGCCGATCCGCGCGTTACCGTCATCAACAAGGATGCGTGGAAATTCCTGGAAGCGGACGACCAGGTTTACGACGTGATCCTCATCGATCTGCCGGACCCGAAATCCATCGCGCTGTCGCGGCTTTACACACGGCAATTCTATGGGCTGGCTGTCGAGCGCCTTAGCGGGCAGGGGCTGTTGGTCACACAGGCGGGATCGCCGTTCTTTGCGCGTGAAGCCTTTTGGTCTGTCGTCGAAACGCTGAACAGCAGCCGCAATCCGCAACGGCCGGGGCAGGGGCTGCATACTTTGCCCTATCACAGCTATGTGCCCAGTTTCGGTGAGTGGGGATTCGTGCTGGCTTCTCCCGAACCGCTGCCGGGTCGGGATTTGGACTTGCCGGAGGGGCTGACCTACCTGACCGGTGATGTCTGGCAGGCGGCGCAGGTGTTCGGCGCGGACATGGATCGGGTCGCGGTCGAACCTAATACTCTGCAGACCCATGTTCTAACCGGCTACTATCTGGACGGCTGGGACTACTGGTTTCGCTGATCCGCGGCCAAGCTGCGCAGATGGTCCCTTGATATTTGCCACGGAATGGTATACCGCCGCATACAAATGAGAGCCGGGTATGGTCAGAGAGCCGCGAATCCGGCAGATAGCGTCAAAATTAGCAAACAGCCGGATCAGCCATGAGCCTTTACACAGACTACCTCAGCGAAATCGAAACCCGTAAGGAACAAGGGCTGCAGCCCAAGCCCATTGATGATGGTGCCCTTGTCAAAGAGATTGTCGACCAGATCAAGGATGCCGGCAACGAGCACCGGGCGGAGTCGCTGAACTTTTTCATCTATAACACGCTGCCAGGCACAACCAGCGCTGCGGGTGAAAAGGCGAAGTTCCTGAAAGAGATCATTCTGGGCGAGGCCGTGGTCGAGGAAATCTCGGTTCCGTTCGCGTTCGAATTGCTGTCGCATATGAAAGGTGGCCCCTCGGTCGAGGTTCTGCTGGATCTGGCGCTGGGGGATGACGCCGCGATTGCCGGTCAGGCCGCCGAGGTGTTGAAATCGCAGGTCTTCTTGTATGACGCTGACACCGATCGGTTGAAGGCCGCCCTCGAGGCTGGAAATGCGGTGGCCAAGGACATTCTGGAAAGCTATGCCAAGGCCGAGTTCTTCACCAAGCTGCCCGAGGTCGACGAAGAGATCGAGGTTGTCACTTATGTTGCCGCCGAGGGCGACATCTCGACCGACCTGCTGTCTCCGGGTAATCAGGCGCACTCGCGCGCTGACCGGGAACTGCACGGCCAGTGCTTTATCACTGAAAAAGCGCAGCAAGAAATCGAAGCGCTGAAACTCCAGCACCCCGGCAAGCGCGTGATGCTGATCGCTGAAAAGGGCACCATGGGTGTGGGCTCGTCGCGGATGTCCGGCGTGAACAATGTGGCGCTGTGGACCGGCAAACAGGCCAGCCCCTATGTGCCTTTCGTCAACATTGCGCCGGTTGTGGCGGGCACCAATGGCATCTCGCCGATCTTTCTGACCACCGTGGGCGTGACCGGCGGTATCGGCATTGACCTGAAGAACTGGGTCAAGAAGGTCGACGAAGACGGCAATGCAATCCTGAATAATGACGGCAACCCGATCCTAGAAGAGGCCTATTCGGTCGCAACCGGCACGGTTCTGAAGATCAACTCCAAAACCCACAAGCTGCTGAGCGAAGAAGGCGAAGAACTGGTCGACGTATCTGCGTCGTTCACGCCGCAGAAGGTTGAGTTCATGAAGGCGGGCGGGTCTTACGCCATCGTCTTCGGCAAGAAGCTGCAGACATTCGCGGCCGAAACTCTGGGTGTCGAAGCCCCGCTGGTCTTCGCTCCGTCGAAAGAAATCAGCCACGAAGGCCAAGGCCTGACCGCGGTTGAGAAGATCTTTAACAAGAACGCTGTCGGCACAACGCCGGGCAAGACCCTGCATGCCGGTTCGGACGTGCGGGTAAAGGTCAACATCGTTGGCTCGCAGGACACCACCGGACTGATGACCATGCAGGAACTTGAGGCGATGGCGGCGACCGTCGTAGCGCCCAGCGTTGATGGCGCCTATCAGTCGGGCTGTCACACCGCGTCGGTCTGGGATCTCAAAGCGCAGGCCAACACGCCGCGTCTGATGAAGTTCATGAATGATTTCGGTCTGGTCACCGGTCGTGACCCGAAAGGCGTCTATCACGCGATGACCGACGTTATCCACAAAGTGCTGAACGACATCACCGTGGATGACTGGTCGGTTATCATCGGCGGTGACAGCCACACCCGTATGTCCAAAGGCGTGGCCTTCGGGGCGGACTCGGGCACCGTGGCGCTGGCGCTGGCCACCGGGGAAGCCTCGATGCCGATCCCGGAATCGGTCAAGGTGACCTTCAAGGGCCAGATGGCCGAGCACATGGACTTCCGCGACGTGGTCCACGCGACGCAAGCGCAGATGCTGGAACAGCATGGTGACAACGTGTTCCAGGGCCGCGTGATCGAAGTGCATATCGGCACGCTGCTGGCGGACCAGGCCTTTACCTTCACCGACTGGACCGCCGAGATGAAGGCCAAGGCCTCGGTCTGTATCTCGAATGATGACACCCTGATCGGCTCTCTGGAACTGGCAAAGTCGCGCATCCAAATCATGATCGACAAGGGCATGGAGCATGAAAATGGCATGCTGCAAAAGCTGATCAACATCGCGGATGCCCGCATTGCCGAGATCAAGTCAGGCGAAAACCCTGCTCTGCGTCCCGATGACAACGCGAAATACTTCGCCGAAGTTGTTGTCGATCTGGATCAGATCGTCGAGCCGATGATCGCCGACCCGGATGTCAACAATGCCGACGTCTCCAAACGCTATACCCACGACACGATCCGCCCGATTTCGTTCTACAATGCAGAAAAGAAGGTGGATCTGGGTTTTGTCGGCTCGTGCATGGTGCATAAGGGCGACATCAAGATCGTTGCGCAGATGCTGAAGAATCTGGAAAAGGAAACCGGCAAGGTCGAGTTCAAGGCTCCGCTGGTGGTTGCGGCACCGACCTACAACATCATTGATGAGTTGAAGGAAGAGGGCGATTGGGAAGTGCTCGAGAAATACTCGGGCTTCGAGTTTGACGACCTGTTCCCGAAAGAAAAGGCACGCACCGAGTACGAGAACATCCTCTACCTTGAGCGCCCCGGCTGTAACCTCTGTATGGGCAACCAGGAGAAAGCCGAAAAAGGGGATACGGTTCTGGCCACCTCGACCCGCCTGTTCCAAGGCCGCGTCGTGGCAGATGCGCCGGACAAGAAAGGCGAAAGCCTGCTGGCCTCGACCCCGGTTGTCGTGCTGTCGGCGATCCTGGGCCGGACGCCGAAGATGGAAGAGTACAAGGCGGCGGTCGAAGGCATCGACCTGACCAAGTTCGCCCCGCCGGTTGTGCCGGAAAACACCAAGTCGGCGCACTTCTAAGAATTTTCAGGCCGGTTCAATCTGAACCGGCCTGTTTTTTCCAGCGCGCCTTTAAGCCGCCTATCAGGTAAAGACCAGCGCCTTGACCGGCAGCAGGATGGCTTGTGCCCTCAGAACAATTGCGTTTGCGATCCCCATCCCATCCACGATCCGAGCCACAAAGGCTGAAAATCCAGTGATCTCTCCGGACTCGATTTCCTGCGCGCGGCTGGTATAGGCGACGCCGACGCAGGCGCTGCCGGGTGGGATGTGATCAAGGTGGTCCGGGAAAATTGGCGCAAGAAAAGCTGTCACGCTACCGGGGCGGGCACGGTCCTGCGGGTCCAGCAGCGCATCACCGGGACGGAACTGACCGGCAGCGATGGCGCCTTGTACCTCATCAACCACCATTGGAATAATCACCAGCGGTTTCGCCGCGCAGGTGATCTCGACCAGCATGCCCGGTTTGAGGACACTGATCGATATCTGACCAAACGCGGCGACGAAACGCCCTTGCCCGGTGACATCCGGCACCAGAATGCCCGCAGGCCGCAAGATCGGGTTCACAATGTCGCCGGGTTTCAGAAGGAACTGAGTCACCGTCCCGTCAACCTCGGCAAAGACGGTGGATTTGTCGATTTCGGCCTTGGCTTCGGCCAGAAGGGCGCGGGCGCTGTCGCGTTGGGCTGGCAGCAAGGTGTTCTGGCGCAGTTTGATCCCGTCAAGCGCGGCTATCGCGGCGGCACGCTGGCCATCGGCGCGTGAGACGGCGGTTTGCAACCGTTCAAGCTCTTGTTCACTGACGGTTGCTTCATTGCGTTCGGCCAGCGACCGCCGGCGTTCCAGATCATCAGTGGCCTGACGAAAATTGGCCTCGGCCGCATCTAGCTGTGCCTGCGCGGCGGCAATATCCGCGACGATTACCCCAAGGGCGGCGTCAACTTCTTCGATCCGGCGGCGGGCGGTTTCGGCTGCAGCCTCTTGCCGGGTGGTGTCCAGTCGAAAGATGGCCTGACCCGCAGTGACGGCTTCGTTGTTGGTGACATAGACCTCGGCCACACGGCCGCCCCGATCCGACAGGATGGTCACGGTACGAAAGACGGCGGATACGTTGCGGGTAGATGGGTGGAAGTAGAAAATGACGGTGATCAGGGTCACGGCCAGAATGGCACAGGCGGTCAGGCCCCAGCGCAGCTCGTACCAGATGTTGAACAGGGTGATTTCATGGCCCCACCGCTTGCCCTGCCCATACCGGCGATAGAGGTAATCGGGGACAATCGTGATCAGGGCCGAGAAGATCAGTTCAAGCATCGGTTTGCTCCGACTGTCCGGCCTCACCCTGCAAAGGGAAGATTTCGTGTAGCGGCACGGCGGCAATCAGAATGGCTGCGATCCAGAACGCGTTGTTCAGAGTGAACAACGAGATCAGCCCCAAAACCCCCACCAGTTGCATCTGTACTTTGTGCGCCCCAGCGGCCATCCGGTCGGGAATGGCCTGAATGGTGAAATAGAGCGCCCCGAACCCTAACAAAACAGCTACGAGCAGGATGCCAACAACGATTAGAAAGCCATCCGTCTCTCCCGGCGGCGTGACCCAGAAGGGCAGCCGTGCCCGCGCCTCATCGGAAAGAGAGCTGTCCATGCAAACCCCCGTTTTTCAAATGATCTAGGGAAAGGATACGCGGTTATATTCAAAAAAATCAATGTTGGTGGCAGTCAGGGCGTTTGATCAAAAGCAACGGGCCGCACCATGCGCCATGGATCACGCGCGCTTTTTGTCTATGGTGACGGCAAGTCGCGAGGAAAACGGGTGGACGCATGAAATCGAAAATGAGCCTCAAGCAATTGCAGGCCCTCGAAGCCGTTGTCCGGCAAGGCAGTTTCACGCTGGCTGCAAAAGAACTGGGCGTGTCGCAGCCAACGGTGTCCAATCTGGTCTATTCGCTGGAACAGCAGTACCAGTGCCGGTTGTTGGACCGGTCGGGTTCGGCGATCACCTCGACTCCGCTGCTGAACAAGATACGCGGTGACATCAAGGCGCTCATCGCGTTGCGCGACAGTATTGATACGGTTCTGACGTCCGAGCGCGACCTGCATTCGGGTAGTTTTCATATCGGCTATTCGACCTTTCAGATCGCGATCCCGCTGATTTCCGAGTTCGTCCGTGAATATCCGGCAGTTGATGTGACCGCCCGTGCTTTGGCCACGCATGACCTGTTGCCGTTGCTGTATTCCGGTGAATTCGACGTCGGGTTGTTTACCGCAAAGGAACTGCCGCCCGATCTGGCCGGAGTAAAGATATCCGAGACGCGGATCGGCTTGATCGTGCCCGAAGATCACCCGTTGGCCGCTGCCGAAGCTGTAAGCTGGCAGGATGTCGAGCCGCTGAAGCTGATTCAACGTGAACCGACATCCTCGACAAGACGGATTTTCGATTCTGCGGCACGGCTGCGAGGGGCGAAACTGACAACAATTCTGGGCCTCGGGTCTTGGGGATCCATTCGGACGCTTGTGGATTCGGGGGTCGGTGTGGGGGTGGCCGCGGCGCAGGAATGCGACGGTGAACCCGGTATCCGCTTTGTGCCTATTGAGGACAAGAACTTAATAGTAGGACATTTTTTGGCCTGTCTGCCCGCAATGCGCCAGACTGCTGCCGTATCCAGTTTCTTTAAGATCACCGAGGAAATGCACGAATGTGAAGCTTTTGTGTCGCCAAACGCGTCATAGCGTTTTTCTATATCAACCTGACTATCATAAATTTGTTAACTTCGGAGCCTAGCACACCCGACGTCACAAATATGTTGGGATGGTTATGAAACTTCGTACCTCACTGCTCTCGTTTACCGCTCTGGCTGCATTGGGCACACCGGTGTTGGCCAATTGCCCCGCTGCCACCGTTGCGGACCCCATGGGCCTTAGCCCCGTTCACCCGCAGCAGCTGGAACTAGCTGAACTGCAGGACGCGGCCTCGTGTGAATTGAACTTCGCCGAAAACCCCGCAATCGCCGAGCTGAACGGCCGCATTCTGGGCAACGCCGAACTGGCCCCTGTTGCCGAGCGTCTGCCGGCCGAGCCGCTGGTGGTCATGCCCTATGACACGGTTGGCCAGTATGGCGGTGTCATCACCGGCCTGTCCAAGGGTACGGAATCGGGCACATCGGACCTGCTGTCGGTTCGCCACGTCAACTTCGTGCGCTATGCTGACGACCTGCAGACCGTGGTTCCGAACATCGCAAAAGCCTGGTCCTGGAATGACGACTACACCCAGCTGACCATCGTTCTGCGCGAAGGTCACAAGTGGTCGGATGGCGAGCCCTTCACCGCTTCTGACGTCGAATTCTGGATGAACGACGTCATCTACAACACCGATGTTTACGATCAGGCCCCCAACCGCTGGCTGTTCGCTGGCGAAAAGGCACAAGTCGAGGCGGTTGACGCCACCACCGTCAAGTTCACCTTCCCGGTGCCGACCCCGGGCATTCTGAACCGCTTTGCCGTGGATTACGGCCAGCCGTTCCAGCCGAAGCACTTCCTGGGCCAGTTTATGCCCAAGTACAACGAAAATGCCGAAGCGTTGGCGCAAGAATACGGCTTTGAAAACGCCGCGGCCGCTGTTGATTTCTATTATGGTGGTTCGGACTGGAAAGACGTTCCCAGCCCGCTGCTGAAAGACGCCGATAAAGCCGCCAAGATCGGCCGTGCGGTTGTTCCGACGCTGGAAAGCTACATCGTGGTTGACGAAAACGCCGAAGGCCGCAAACTGGTGGCGAACCCCTATTTCCACCAAATCGACACCGCCGGCAATCAGCTGCCCTATATCAACGAAATCGTTGAGACCTATGTGGGCGACAAAGAGGTCCAGAACCTCAAGATCATGAACGGCGATGTAGTCTGGAAACAGCAGGCTGTCTTCCTGGAAGACTTCCCGCTGCTGAAGGAAAACGAAGGCAAGGGTGGCTACACCATCAACTTTGCCCCGACCTTTGGCGAGAACGTCTTCTACTCGTTCAACCGCACCCATCAGGATCCGGTTCTGCGCGAAATCTTCAACGACATCCGCTTTAACCGCGCCATGTCGAAGGCGATGAACCGCGACGAGATCAACGAGATCGTCTATCTGGGGCAGGGTACTCCAATGCAGGGTGTGCCTGCGGAACCCAAAACCGTGTCCTTCGTAACGGACGAGGTTCTGAACCGCGACATCGGTTATGATCCCGAAGGTGCCATGGCGCTGCTGGCCGAAATGGGCCTGACAGATGCGGATGGCGACGGCACGCTGGAACGCCCCGACGGCAAGCCGCTGGTGATCCGTCTGGTTTACTCGTCGCAGGGTGTGCCGGTGAAGATGCAGGAACTGGTGCGTGACTACTGGAGCGCCGTGGGTGTCCGCGTCGATCTGAAAGAGGTCACCTCGGACGAGTATCGCGCATCGGGCAACAACAACGATCTGGAAGTGACCACTTGGAAATATGACGGCAACGCCGGTCCGACCATCAGCCAGGACGTCACCGTCTTCATCCCGCCGTTTGGCGATGTCTTCAACCCCGGCACTGGCTTTGACTGGGCCGCGTGGAAAACCACCGGTGGCGCCGAAGGCATCGAGCCACCGGAAGACATCAAAAAGCTCTGGGATCTCAGTGAGAAGTTCATCCAGGTGGAAATGGGCACCGATGCAAGCAACGAGTTGGGCGCAGAGATCGTTCAGATCCACACCGACAACATGCTGAAAATCGGGACTGTCGGCGACATCGTCTCACCGTTCCTGCATCGCAACGACCTGCAGAACGTGAAGCCGATCAAGTCGAAAACCTACGACTTCTACTGGACCTATCCGTACCGCCCCTCGCAGTGGTGGTTGGAGCAGTAACTCAGACCACAGTCTGAACAATTCACCGGAGCGCAGCCCACCTGCGCTCCGGCATCGGCCTTGCACGGCATGATGGGGGACACCGTATTGCTGAGATTCACTCTGGAACGATTTGTTGGAATGGTCATCACCATGGCACTGGTGTCGGTGATGGTCTTTCTGATTATGGAACTACCGCCCGGCGACTATGCCGACCGGTATGCCTTTCGCAAATATTCCGGCACCGGGGTGAATGTTACTGAGGCCGATATCGAGGCGATACGGCGCGATCTGGGTTTGGATAAGCCCATGGTGCTGCGCTATTTCGACTGGATCGGCGGCATCGTCCTGCGCTGGGATTTCGGGCAGGCCTTTGCCTTTGAAACCTCGGTGACCAAAGTTATCGGCGACAAGGTCTGGCTGACGGCCGGCATCCTGTTCGCCACCCTCCTGCTGACCTACATCGTATCGATCCCCATCGGCATTTTTGCTGCGGTACGGCGTGGGTCAGCAGTCGATTACGGCCTGACGGTGTTTTCCTATCTGGGTCTGGCATTGCCGAACTTTCTGCTGGCGCTGGTGATGCTGTATTTCGCCAACCGCTGGTTCGGGGCCGATATCGGCGGGTTGTTTTCGGCCGAATACCGAGACGCGCCATGGTCGGCGGCCAAGGTCTGGGACATGATGAAACACCTGTGGCTGCCTGCGGTGGTTTTGGCCTGGTCGGCGGTGGCCTATCAGATTCAGACTGTACGGGCCACCATGTCGGATGAGTTGAACAAGCTTTCCGTGACCGCTGCCCGCGCGCGCGGTGTTCCAGAAACCAAGCTGCTGATCAAATACCCGGCACGTCTGGCGATTAATCCGGTCGTCTCGACCATCGGCTTTGACGTGAACCGCATCTTTTCGGAATTGCCAATCGTGGCTGTGGTGCTGGGCCTGACAGAGCTGGGTGAGCTGCTGCTGAGGGCATACCTGGACCTCGACATGAACGTGGCGGGCGCAATCCTGCTGATGCTGACTTTTGCCATCGTATTCATGAACTTCTTCTCGGATCTATTACTGGCGTGGCTGGATCCGCGCATCAAATTGGGGGCCTGATCCATGACTGACGTAACCCAACTCTCGGCTGCCGAAGCCAAAGAGCGCGAACGCCAGCTGAAATATTATTCCGCCTCGCAATGGACCCTGATCTGGTGGCGGTTCCGCCGTCACCGCGCCGCAATGCTGGCGGCGTCATTACTGGGCTTGATGGCACTGGCTGGCATCTTTGCAGAGTTCGTCGCCCCCTATGGGCCGGTGAGCCGCGACACCAAGTACATCGAGGGCGCGCCGCAAATTCCTCGTTTTTGCGATGCGGGCGGTTGTTCGGTTGTGCCCTTTATCAACGGCACCAAAACCGAACGTGACCCGGTGACTCTGCGCGCAATTTCGGTGCCCGACCCCGAGGTACGCCACTACCTGAAGTTCTTCGTCCAAGGTGAGCAGGTCAAGCTGCTGGGCTTCATCCCGATTGACCGTCACCTTGTCGGCCTCAGCCCCGATGTGGATCAGAAAATCCATTTCTGGGGCACTGATGATCTGGGCCGCGACGTGTTCAGCCGAACGATCTATGCCACCCGAACGTCGCTTTCGATTGGGGTGATTGGGGTGCTGATCTCGTTCGTGTTGGCGCTGATTATCGGCGGGGTCGCGGGCTATTTCGGCGGCATCATCGACAACGTGATCCAACGCGTGACCGAGGTGATCCGTGTGGTGCCCATCATTCCATTGTATATGGGTCTGGCCGCTGCCATGCCCAAGGAATGGTCGACCACGCAGGTCTATTTCGCGATGACGCTGATCCTTGGCCTGTTTGGCTGGCCGACATTGGCGCGGCGGATACGGTCGCAGCTGTTGTCGATCCGGAACGAGGATTACGTTGTCGCCGCGCGGCTGGCAGGTGCACGCCCGGGCCGGATCATCGCGCAGCATATGCTGCCCAGCTTTACCAGCTTTATAATCGTCGATCTGGTGATCAGCTTCCCCTATATGATCCTGTCGGAAACGGCGCTGTCGTTTGTGGGGCTTGGCCTGCGTCCGCCCTCGGTTTCCTGGGGGGTATTGTTGCAGCAAGCGCAATCAGTGCGAGCGATTGAGCAGACCCCGTGGCTGTTTATTCCCGCGATCTTTGTCGTGGTGGCGGTGCTGGCCTTTACCGTGATTGGCGACGGGGTGCGCGATGCCGCCGACCCCTATGCGGAGGCGCGTTGAAATGACCAAAATCCTTGACGTTGAAAACCTGTCGATTTCGTTCCGCACGGATGAGGGTCTGATCACCCCGGTCCGCAATGCATCCTTTTCGGTCGAGAAAGGAAAAACCCTTGGGATCGTGGGCGAATCTGGTTCGGGCAAGTCGATCTCGACCAAAGCGGTCATGCGTCTTTTACCCAATACCGCGATGATCGGAGAGGGCTCGCGCATCGATTACCACGCGAAAAACGGCCAAAAGATCGATGTGCCCAGTTTGCGGCCCGGCGATCCGACAATCGGTCGTTTGCGCGGTGGCGAAATCGGGATGATTTTTCAGGAACCGATGGCCAGTTTCTCGCCCGTTTACACAATTGGCAACCAGATCACTGAGGCGATCAGGCTGCACCGCAAGGTCGGCCGCCGCGAGGCGCGCGAGATTGCCGTCGATATGCTGAACCGCGTTGGCCTGACCAATCCGTCGCAGCGCGTCGATCAGTATCCCCATGAACTGTCTGGTGGTATGCGCCAACGGGCCATGATCGCGCTGGCGTTGTCGGCCGGCCCTGCCTTGTTGATCGCGGACGAACCGACAACCGCGCTGGATGTCACGATTCAGGCTCAGGTTTTGAAGTTGATGAAAAAGCTGCAGGAAGAGTTGGAGATGGGGATGATCTTCATCACCCATGATTTGGGCGTTGTTGCTCAGGTCGCCGACGATGTGGTCGTCATGCAAAAGGGCGAAGTGGTCGAGCGCGGTACTGTGCGCGACGTGATCCGTAACCCGCAGGAAGATTATACCAAACGCCTGTTGGCTGCTATTCCGCGACTGGATCGCGTCAAACCGCCTGCGGCGCTGACCGGCAAGAAACATCGCCCCCTGATTGATGTGAAAAATCTGGTGGTGGATTTTGATGTGAAGACCAAGCGCGTGTTCCGCACGGATATCACCAAGGTCCGTGCAGTGGATGACGTCAGCTTTACCATCAAAAAAGGCGAGACCGTCGGTTTGGTGGGCGAGTCCGGCTCGGGCAAGACCACCGTTGGTCGGGCAATCTTGCGCGCCATTGATCCGTCAGATGGCGAAGTTGTGTTTCACCGCAAGAAAAAGGGCGACATTGATCTGGCCCATGCCAGCGCAGAAGAACTGCGCGCGGTACGCTCTAAGCTGAACATGGCGTTTCATGAAGGGCCGGTACACGTGCACTCGCTGGGCGGCGATCTGCTGCGGTCGTTCCGGCCCGAAATGAGCCTTGTGTTTCAGGACCCGTACTCGTCGCTTAACCCGCGTATGACGGTGCGCGATATCATCGCCGAACCGCTGGTTGCGTCAGGGCAGATGAGCAGTCGGGCAGAAATTGACGAGCGCGTGCGTGAAATCGCGGCGCGATGCAAGATTGAACTGGAACATCTGCGTCGGTTCCCCCACGCGTTCTCAGGCGGTCAGCGGCAACGGATTTGCATTGCCCGCGCCCTGGTGTCCAAGCCAAAGTTTGTCGTCTGTGATGAATGTGTTTCGGCGCTGGATGTGTCCATTCAGGCTGAAATCGTGGATTTGCTGAAGAACATTCAGGAAGAAATGGGGGTCAGCTTTCTGTTCATCGCCCATGATCTGGCGGTTGTGGCGCAGATTTCGCACAGCGTTGCGGTGTTGTACCACGGTAAGTTTGTCGAATACGGACCGACCGAAAAAGTGTTCTATTCCCCGCGTCATCCTTACACACAGGCACTGCTCAGCGCGGTGCCGCACCCGGACCCGGACGCGGTTTTTGCACCAATCCGGCTTGAAGGCGGGTTCCATCACCCGATCGCGGTGACGTCCGGAGAAGCGGTTACGGTAGTTGATGCGCCAGCGGGGTTCGACCCGGGTTCGGCGCCGGTCAAGCTGGTCGAAATCGAAGAGGGGCACTTTGTGGCCTGCCATCTTGTGCAAGAAATGGCTTCGCAAAGCATTCCCCCAAAACCAGAAGCCTCTGTCCACGTACCGGTCACTGGTTCGGTCGTGTAGCCGACATTCAGGGTAAAAGCATGGGATCAGGATCGTGCGACAGCAGGTCCTGAACCAATGGATTGGGAAAGCGGCGGCGCAGGGTGACGGCGTAAAAGGTTTCTTTGATGCGCGGGTGTTCCTGTGCTTCGACCAACCGCCCTGAATTCAGTTCGTCCGTTACGACGATGGGTGCCACAAGGGCCAATCCTATGTCCTCGCGCGCCAACAGGCGCATCATGGCCATGTCATCAACCTCGGCCGCGATCTGCGGGCGTTCTGACAGGCGGCTGGCCATGGCATCGAACGCAGTGCGCGCGCTGTTGTCAGTGGTAGGCAGGATGAAGGGCTGGCTGTGCAATAAGTCTTTGATCGGTATTTTGGGGTTCAGCCGGTCGGGTGTACCGACGATGCTGACCGGCTGTTCCGCGATCTGGTGAATCTCAAACGGGGTGAGTGAATCATCCGGCGGCGGTCGGTTCATCAGCACGAGATCCAAGTTCAGCGTCTCAAGCCCTTCCATCAGCTCGGTCGCGCTGCCGGATCGCAGGATCACCTCGACATCCAAGCGCGACAGGATTGGGCGCAGAAACCCAATCTGAAAGTTGCGCGACAGGGTCGCCAAGGCCCCCACACGCAGGGCTTTGCGGGTCTGAACCGTCTCGGTCAGGGTGGCGACAAGTTCTTGTCCTGTCGAGAAAATCGCATCCGCATGATCCAGCGCGATGCGTCCGGCTTCGGTCAGGTAAAGCTGCCTCCCACGGCGTTCGAACAGGTCGTGGCCCAGTCGTTCCTCAAGTTGCTTGATCTGCACCGACAAAGCGGATTGCGACAGGTTCAGCCGCTGCGCCGTTCGGGTCAGGTTCCCGTCATGGGCCACGGCCCAGAAATACCGCAGGTGATGATAGTTCAGAGGCATATCGTTCTAAATAATAGAATGAAAGTGGAAGAACAATGAATTTTTAATGGCACAAAATCTGTCCTAACTGACTGTCCCAAACCGATGATCCAGGGAAGTCACCATGTTCTACCTCTATCTCCCGCTGCTCAGTCCATTGATCCTGATTGCTGCTGCGATTCATGCCGGGCGTCACCCGGGCCTGCGCCCGGGTCGCGTGCCGCAGATTGCCGAAGCGACGGCTTTTGCCGCCTTTATGGTGGCTGCCGTGTCCGCAGCAATGCTGTTTGTCTTTGGTCCGGGAACCTCGGGCTTGATTGGGGCGCTTGGGGTTGGGTTCTCGGTCCGGTTGGATGCGGTCAGCGCGGTGATGCTGGTGCTGGTCAGCTTTATCGGATGGGTCGTGCTGCGCTATTCGGCCACTTACATGGATGGTGAGGCGCGGCAGGGGACGTTCACGAAATGGATGGCTCTGGCGCTGGCCTCGGTCCTGATTTTGGTGATGTCTGGCAACCTGATTCAGCTGCTGGTCGCGTGGACCACCACCAGCCTGGCATTGCATAAGCTGCTGCTGTTTTATCCGGAACGCGCAACGGCTCAGCGGGCCGCCCGGAAGAAGGCGCTGGTGGCGCGGTTGAGTGAGGGTGCATTGGCGGCGGCTATAGGTCTGCTAATCTTGGCGACCGGAACCACCGATATCCACACGATCCTGACCACGGTTCAAGCCGACTGGCTGACGATGACAGCGGCCCTGCTGATCGCTGTCGCGGCAGTATTGGCCTCGGCACAGTTCCCGGTGCATGGTTGGCTGACCGAAGTAATGGAGGCACCCACGCCCGTTTCCGCCTTGCTGCACGCGGGTGTGATCAACGCGGGCGGCTTCCTGTTGATCCGCTTCGCCGATGTCATGCTAGCGGCCCCCGGAGTGATGGCGCTGCTGGTGATGCTGGGTGGGTTCACCGCATTGTTCGGCGGGTTGGTGATGCTGACCCAGCCTGCGGTCAAGACCTCGTTGGCTTGGTCCACCATCGCGCAGATGGCGTTCATGGTGATGCAGTGCGGTCTTGCGCTGTTCCCATTGGCGATGCTGCATATCGTGGCACACTCTCTTTATAAAGCGCACGCTTTCCTCAGCTCGGGTGAGGCGGTCAAGAACGTGGCCGCTATTCACCGCCCCGGCCCAATCGCGGTGCCCAGTGCCAGCAATGTGTTGCGGGCTTTTGGGACGGCCATCGTGATCTACGCGTTGGTCGGCACGGTGCTGGGCTTTGATGGCAAGTCGGTGCAGGCGATTGCGCTTGGTGTCATCCTGATCTTTGGCGTGGCCTATCTGCTGGCGCAGGGCTTTGCCGACGCCGCGCCGCGCCAGTTGACGCAGCGCACGGTGGTTTATGCACTGGTGACTTCGGTCAGCTATTTCGCGCTGCAGGTCATCGCGCAGCATCTGACCGCCGGAACTTTGCCCGCCACCCCCGCACCGGGGCCGCTGGAATGGGCGCTGATCGTACTGGCCCTGCTGAGCTTTGGGTTCGTTGCAGTGGCGCAGGCGACCTTCCCGCTGTGGGCGGCGCATCCGGCGGCGGCAGGCCTGCGGGTTCACCTGTCAAACGGCCTTTATGCCAACGCGATTTTCGACAAGTTTCTGGACGGTTGGTCCAGACGGACCGCAGCCTGAAAGGAACAGATCTGATGTTTGCAAAGCTTGAAGCGTACCCCGCACCGCTGCTGGAACTGGTAGCCGAAGCCAGATCTGCCGCCACTGCGATCCCGCCCTTGTTCCCGCTGTCCTCGAATGTCGCGGTGAATCCGTTTCTGGGCCAAAGCGATGAGCCGTTGGCCGTGACCTCGGCCCGGCTGGCGCGGGTTGCGGGCGCGCGGATCACGCCGGATCGGACACATTGGGCGGCAAAATTGGCCTCCGGTGAAATGACTGAGGCGGATATTCTGGACGCGCTGTCTGCGATTGCGGGCCCGTTCAATGCCCCAAGCCTTGAAGACGTTTTGGCGGCGCTGAATACAGAGGTCCCTGAATCGCGCGCCCTGCCCACTGTGGCCGAACTGGCGGCCGAAGTTTCGGGCACGGACTGGCCCGGCCTGATCGAGGATCGGATCGGCATCTGGGCCGCCAGCCATTTCGACCAAGGGCAGGCTTTGTGGCAACAGGCCCGGACCGGAGGGGCCTTCAGCGCCTGGCGGGAGTTTGCCTCTCGTGACCTGACGCCGGAAATTCACGGCCTGACCGGGTTTGGCGCTTTTGTTGCGGCCACCAACCGGTCGCATTGGCGCGCGATTGGCCGGTCATCCGAGCGGTTGGGCCTCAGCACTGAGGCCGCGCCCACCGCCTACCACCGCTGGCTGACAACCTTGGGCGGTTGGGCGCAATACGCGCGCTATCTGTTGTGGGAGGCCGAGTTGAAAGGCGAGCAGCACACCGCCGTGACCGAGCTGTTGGCCGTGCGCATGGTGTTTGATGAGGCGTTGTTCGACCTATACGAAGATCAGATCGCCGAACGCTGGGCCGAGGTTGTGGAGGCGCATGAGGCTCCGTTGACGCCAACCGCCGATTTCGTGATCGATGCTGTTCTGCAAGAGGCCGCCGAACGGGCACAGCAACGCGCGCTGGCCGAAAGGCTGCTGCCCGGCACCACGCGTCAGGCCGACGGTCGGGCGCAGGTGCAGGCGGCGTTCTGCATCGACGTTCGGTCGGAAGTGTTCCGCCGCGCGCTAGAGGCGCAGGATACCGGGATCGAGACGCTCGGCTTTGCTGGGTTCTTTGGCCTTGCCAGTTCGCACAAAGCAGCAGGATCTGACGTCACCGAGGTCCATGGCCCGGTGTTGTTGCAGCCGTCCGTGTGCTCTCATGCCAAGGAATCGGCGGGAAAGGACCTGACCCGGCGTTATACGGCGCGGGCCAAGCGGGCCTGGGGCCGGTTCAAGTTGGCGGCTGTGTCGTCCTTTGCCTTTGTTGAGGCGACCGGGCCTTTATATGCGGGCAAGTTGATGCGCGACGCGTTGGGAGTTGGCGGAAAGACCAAGGTTGATCCTGCGCCTCAACTGGACCCGAATATCGATCTGGAGGCGCGTATTGGTATGGCCAAGACGGTGCTGACCGCGATGTCTTTGACCGACAATTTCGCCAAGATCGTCCTGTTGGTTGGACATGGCGCTGACGTGACCAACAACCCCCATGAAAGCGCACTGCATTGTGGCGCCTGTGGAGGCCATGCGGGAGACGTGAACGCGCGGCTATTGGCCGGATTGTTGAACGATGCGCAAGTGCGCTCGGGGCTGGAAGGGCAGGGGATCGCCATTCCCGCAGATACTTTGTTCGTGGCAGCAATGCATTTGACCACAACCGACCGGGTCAGCCTGTATGAGCAAGATTTGCCGTCGGGACACCAGCCCAGCGATTTGGCGCAGGTCAAGAACTGGCTGGATGCAGCCGGACAGTTGGCCCGGGCTGAACGTGCTGCACGCTTGCCGCGGGCCAACAAAGCCGCCGATATTCAGCGGCGCGCACAGGACTGGGCCGAAACCCGCCCCGAATGGGGGCTGGCCGGGTGCCGCGCCTTTATCGCTGCGCCGCGTTACCGCACGGATGGGGCGGATCTGGCGGGGCAGGCCTTTTTGCACAATTACGATTGGCGCAAGGATGATGACTTTGGCGTGCTGGAACTGATCATGACCGCACCTGTTGTCGTCGTCAGTTGGATCAGTCTGCAGTATTATGGCTCGACCGTTGCGCCGCAACTGTTCGGCGGTGGCAACAAGCTACTGCACAATGTAGTTGGCGGTATTGGCGTGCTGGAGGGCAACAACGGCGCGCCCCGTCCGGGCCTGCCGTGGCAATCGATCCATGACGGCGATGGGTATCAGCACGATCCGTTACGCCTGTCGGTGGTGATTGAGGCCCCGCGCGCGGCGATGTCGGACATCCTTGATCGGCACCCGCAGGTGCGGGCGCTGTTCGACAATGGATGGCTGCACCTGATCGCCATGGACGATCAAGGCAAGTTGGCTTGGCGCTATACTGGTGACCTGAACTGGGCCCTGATCAACGCCGCGCCCGATCAGGCCATCGCAGCGGAATAAGCTGAAGCCGATCAACAGACAGCCTGCGAAACGGGTTGTCTTTTGGCCGGTTCCACCCTAGTCAGAGCCTCACCTCGGGGTGCGTGGCGTGGCCGCGCTGAGATGCCTTTGGCGAACCCGTTGAACCTGAACCGGCTAGAACCGGCGGAGGGAAAGGTGACGGTTTCATCCATCCTTGCCCTCTCGCCGCAATGGAGGATGACATGAAACATCTGATGATTGCTGCGGGACTTCTGAGTGCAACTACGGCCGTTGCGGCCGATACACCTCAGCTGACCGTGTACACCTATGACAGCTTTGTCTCGGACTGGGGCCCCGGCCCACAGGTGAAAGAGGCGTTTGAGGCAGTCTGTGGTTGTGAACTGAACCTCGTCGGCGTCGAAGATGGCGCGGCGCTGTTGTCGCGTATCCGGCTTGAGGGTGAGAACTCGGACGCCGACGTGGTGTTGGGTCTCGACACCAACCTGATCACCGCAGCCAAGGAAACCGGCCTGTTCGCGCCCAGCTCGGTCAGCGCCGAATACACGCTGCCGATCGAATGGACGGATGAGGTTTTCGCGCCTTACGACTGGGGCTACTTCGCCTTTGTTCATAATGCCGATGCTGCGGCGCCTGCGAACTTCCGCGAACTGGCCGAGGGTGACACCAAGATCATTATTCAGGACCCGCGCTCTTCGACACCCGGTCTGGGGCTGCTTTTGTGGGTGCAGGCGGCTTATGGCGATGAAGCGGCGGATATCTGGGCCGGTCTGGCCGACAATATCGTGACCGTGACCAAGGGCTGGTCCGAGGCGTATGGCCTGTTTCTGGAAGGTGAGGCCGATATGGTCCTCAGCTACACCACCTCGCCCGCCTACCACCTGATTGCCGAGGAAGATGCGAGCAAAGCGGCGGCTGCCTTTGACGAAGGCCACTATATGCAGGTTGAGGTTGCAGCGAAGCTGGCCGGGACCGATCAGCCGGAGCTGGCGGATCAGTTCCTTGAGTTTATGGTCTCAGACGCGTTCCAGCAGATCATTCCGACCACCAACTGGATGTATCCGGCGGTGACTCCGGCAGCCGGTCTGCCCGCAGGGTTCGACTCGCTGATTCAGCCGGAAAAATCCCTGCTGTATTCTCCGGATGAGGCTGCCAAAGTGCGGGATCAGGCGCTTGCAGAATGGCTGAGCGCGCTCAGCCAGTAAGCCCTTGGCCGGGCGTTGGCGCGGCGGCTTTGGTGGCCGCGCTGATATTGGGAACGCTTGCTGCTGTCGCCCTGCGGGCAGACGCGGCGGGCGGGTTTGGCCCGGCGGACTGGGCCGCCCTGCGGTTCACGCTGGTACAGGCGACTCTGTCTGCCCTGTTCAGCGCGGCGCTGGCGGTGCCGGTGGCGCGCGCATTGGCCCGGCGGCGGTTTCCGGGACGGCGCATCCTGATTGCATTGCTCGGGGCGCCCTTCATTCTGCCGGTCATCGTGGCGATCCTCGGGCTGTTGCAGGTCTTTGGGCGCGCGGGCTGGATTTCTGAGCTTCTAGACGTCTTTGGCCTGCCGCCAATCCGCATCTACGGGTTGCACGGGGTCGTGCTGGCGCATGTGTTCTTTAACCTGCCGCTGGCCACTCGGCTGATCCTACAGGCATGGCAAGAGGTTCCGGCCGAGCGGTTCCGTCTGGCCGCGCAGCTGGGCTGTGACGGTTGGGCCATGTTCCGATTGATTGAATGGCCGATGCTGCGGCGTATCCTGCCGGGTGTACTGGCGGTGATCTTCGCCATCTGTCTGACCAGCTTCGCCGTTGCCCTGACCTTGGGCGGAGGGCCACGGGCTACGACGATTGAGCTGGCGATCTATCAGTCCTTTACCTACGATTTTGACCTTGGCCGCGCGGCGTTGCTGTCCGCGTTGCAATTGGCCCTGACCGCTGCAGCTGCGCTGGCCGCGCTAAAGTTTTCGCGCGGGGACGGGTTTGGGGCAGGTCTGGACCGGGCCATCCGACGCTGGGACGGCGGAGCGCCGGTGTTTGATACGATTTGGATACTGGCGGCGGCGGGGTTTCTGTTGCTGCCTTTGGCGGCGGTGGTGATTTCTGGCGTTTCGGGACTGTTCGAGATGCCCTCACTGGTGTTCCGCGCCGCGTCGACCTCGGTTCTGGTGGCGGCAGTCAGCACGGCTGTCCTGTTGATGCTGGCCTTGCCCATGGCCATGGCCGTGGCGACCGGGCGGTATGGGATCGTCGAGCTCAGCGGTATTCTGGGGCTGGCGGCGTCGCCCCTGGTGATCGGTACCGGCCTCTTCATCCTAATCCGCCCTGTTGCCAATCCAACCGCACTGGCGCTGCCGGTCACGGCACTGGTGAATGCGGTCATGGCGCTGCCTTTCGCTCTTCGTATTCTGGTGCCTGCGGCTCGGGATGTGGTCACCCGACATGGGCGACTGGCACTGTCGCTGGATATGGGCAAAAAGACCTTCTTCACCCGAATTCTGCTGCCCCGAATGCGTCCACAGATCCGCTTTGCTGCCGGTCTTGCAGCCGCACTTTCGATGGGTGATCTCGGCGTGATCGCATTGTTCGCCGATCCGCAGATCGCGACCTTGCCGTTGCAGATTTACAGGCTGATGGGGGCTTACCAGATGCAGGCAGCTGCTGGGGCAGCATTGCTGCTTTTAGTGCTGTCGATGGGGGCCTTCTGGCTCTTGGACCGCGGAGGGCGATTGCATGCTGAAACTTGACCTATGCGTCATTGAAAATGGCGGTTTCGCCTTGAAGGCCGATTTTTCAATCGAGGCCGGGGCCAGTGTAGCCATCATTGGCCCATCCGGCGCGGGCAAGTCGACGCTGCTTGAGGCGATCGCCGGGTTTCGCGACCTCAAACAGGGGCGAATCCTGTGGCGGGATCAGCGCATTTCGAACCTTGCACCGGGCAAGCGGCCGCTGGCGATGCTGTTTCAGGATGGCAACCTGTTCCCGCATCTAACGGTGGAACAGAACGTCGCCCTGGGCCTACGCCCCAATGGGCGCCTGTCGGCAGAGGAGCAATCGCAAGTCAAAACAGCACTGGCCCGCGTGGCACTGCCAGGCTTTGAAACGCGCAAACCTGCAGAGTTGTCGGGAGGGCAACAAAGCCGGGTCGCGCTGGCCCGGGTTCTGGTGCAACGGCGTGAAGTGTTGTTGCTGGACGAACCCTTTGCGGCGTTGGGGCCAGCGCTGAAGGCCGAAATGCTGGACCTTGTTGCCGGGTTGCTGGCCGAGACCGGAACAACTCTGCTGATGGTCAGTCATGACCCGCAGGACGCCCGCCGAATTGCCGATCAGACGGTGCTTGTGGCCGACGGGCAGGCGCATCCGCCCGCAGCAACGGCGCAATTGTTCGACGACCCGCCACCCAGCCTTCAGGCTTATTTGGGATAGGCGCTATTTCCGATTGTGGAAGATAAACCCAAGGAAGTTCAGCAGTACCTGCGCCGCCAGAATTTGTGTACTTTCCGTTTGATCATAGGCCGGGGCGACCTCGACCAAGTCGATGCCGACCACATCGCCGCGTTTGCTGAGCCCCTGAAGGATTTCCAACACGTCGTAATACAGGAACCCCCCATGGCTGGGCGTTCCGGTGCCTGGCGCAATAGAGGGGCAGAAGGCGTCAATATCAATGGTGACGTAATAGCGTGCCCCTTCGGGGATGCGATCCAAAACGCCGTCCGCTCCCAGTTTGCGCACCTGCCGGACCGACAGGATATCGGAGCCACGGGCGCGGGCGTCTTCATAGCCTTCCTTTGCGGTCGAGGACACATTGCGAATGCCCAATTGGGTCATACCTGACACGTAGTCCTTTTCAATTGCGCGTCGCATCGGGTTGCCGTGGCCTTCGGTAACGCCGTGGCGTTCATCCACGAAATCTAAATGCGCGTCGATCTGGACCACATGAATGGGCCCATTCTTGTCGCAATCCTCGGCAAAGGCACGGATGCAGGGGATGTTGACTGAATGATCGCCCCCAATGGTCACCGGCAGCGCGCCCGCATCCACTATCTTCTTCACGCCAAATTCGATATTGGCGTGGCTTTCCTTCGTCTTTGTGTGGATGATATCAGCATCCCCCAGATCGACGATCCGCACTTCGCTGCCCAGATAGGTGGCGTCATCCTCGTGGTCATAGGCCCCAGCATGGCCAAAGCTGAACAGGGTCGAGGCCTCGCGCACCGCACGCGGCCCAAACCGGGCACCCGAGCGATACTGGCATCCGAAATCGAACGGCGCACCAAGGATGGCGACATCGGCATCGATCTTGTCCCAGTTCTCGACATAAGGCTTTTTGCCAAAGGTCGCGATGCCGACAAAGGGCAGGTTCAGACGACCTGATTCATAGCCATGACCCGACATGATTTCTCCGTTCTTTCTGCGTTACCGATACGCCAGATCCGGCCGGAACAGCGTGGCTTGAGGTGACGCCACCGGTCATCCGGTGCCGATCCGCAGGATGATAAGAAAAGAGTGGCACACCGCAAGCCATTGCCGCGGAAAACCGGCGGCCCAAGCCGTTAATTCACGGCGGCGTTTATGGGGGTTGTAATGAGAGAAGGTGTTATTTGTGAGATCGTTCTGCCCCATTTTGTGACGGGGTTTTCGGCGATGAAGATGATGTCGTTGTTGCGCAGTTCGAACTGTGCGGCGAGGGTGAGGTGTGCGGCGTTGCGGGTGTCGAGGTGCCATGCGGTGACGGCGCCGAACTCGCGGGGGTCTTGGGCTGCGCGCAGGACGTAGACCTCGGAGGCGTCGCCGGTTTCCTTGGCGACACCGCCGCCGGTGTCGTAAAGCGCGTCGGCCAGGGTGGCGGAGTGGTTGAAGGGCAGGGCATAGCGGCCCTGGGTGCGGACCTCGCCTGAGAGATAGACGTAGTCGCGGTCGATGGCGTCCAGTTCGATGGACTGGACGAAGTTGTCGCGTCGCTCGGCCAGATCGGCGCGGAGCAGGTTGACGGCGACGTTCAGCTCTTGCAGGGCGGTCTGGCGACCTTCCAGCACGGTCTCGCGCAGGGCGATCTGCTGGGCGAAGTAGCGCTCGGCGCGGTCGAGGTCATAGTCGGTATCAACAAAGACCGAGTCATTGGCGATCAGGTTGAGGTTCTGCAGCTCGGTGCGGGAATAGAGGTCTTCCAGCGGGATTTGATAGACATTGCCGTCGCGGTAGATGCGCACCGAAGAATTGTCGATATCGCTGACCGAGACCGAGCCCGCGGCGGACAATGCCTCGCCCAGGGTCAGCTGGGTCAGGGTGATGGGCTGCACGCCGGGTTGGCCGACGGCGCCGCCGACCGAGACGCGGCGGGAATTGAACTCGGCAATTTCCAGGCTGAATGTGGGGTCGATCTGGTTTTCCACCAGGCGCTGGAACAGCAGCGCCTCGGCCTCGTCCACGGTCAGGCCGACCAGACGCACGCGGCCGACATCGGGGATGTTGATCGAGCCGTCATCCTGCACGGTATAGCCGTTGCGGCTGTTCTGCGCGGCCAGGAGGCCCGACAGCTCTCCGGCGGTGCCTTGGGTCGAGGGCGTGGACAGCACCAGCACGTCACCGATGCCGATGGTATAGGGGCCGGGATTGACCTGTGGCGGCGGATCCAGCTGCAGCCCCGCGCGCGATCCGTCCTGGGTCGAGGGGGCCTCGGGCAGGGGGCCGGTGCCGCGCAGGCTGCTGGACGAGCCCGATCCCGCCGACAGTGCAAAGACCGAGGGCAGGGTTTTGGGCGAATAGGGTGAACGGTTGGCAACCAGCACGGTCTCGGGCGTCACCGGCACGACGCGGACCTTGCCGGCATCCGACACCCCTGCGGTCACCGAGGGGCTGCGATAGATGGTCGAGCATCCGGCAATCAGGCCGCTCAGGGCCAGCGCACCAAGGAGAAGGGAAGTATGACGCACGAGCTGTCCTCCGCTGTTCAAAACCTTAACTATCATCGGGCACCCGTTTTATGAACATGTTGCCCAGGAAATCGCCGGTCCATTGCGAGGACTGGACGATGCGGCCGGTACCGGTCTGCACCCAGTAAATGTTGGTGAACTGCTGGGCCACCCCATAACAGTCTTCCTGCTGTTTCTGCGTGGCGACAGGGGTGCCCTGCACAATCACCGTGTCCGCGCCCTGTGGGGTAATCTGGCATTTATAGGCGTGCAGTTCGATCTCGTCATCGCCGTTGAGAAAGCTGTGGAACCGTTCGGCGTGGCCCGCACTGCCGGTCCGCACCAGCGCTGCGCTCTGGCGGACATCCGATGCGCTCATGCCGCCGCCAAAGCCGATGGCCGAGGTCAGCAGGCCCTGTTCCAGCGTGATGGTGGCGCCATCCGCGGTCAGCCAGGTTTGAACCCCGGCGCGTTCGGTCTCCAGCAGCATGACACCGGCCAGATCGCGGCTGGGAAAACCAACCTCGAGCCGGGGCGGGATCGGGCGGCGCGCGGCCAGCGCCTCGGCGCGCGGGTGGAACCGGGGCGTGTCGGGAAGCAGCGTGCCCTTCAGCAGATCGGCATCGTCCCGCGCTTCGCCGCAGGAGATCAGCATCAGGGCCAGCAGGGCCAACGTTGCAGGGTGTCGCAGGGCATTCATCGCCAGAACCTCCCCCAGCCGCGGGACAGGTCCTGGGCGCGGGCCTCGCGGGTGACGCCGTACAACCGGTTGCGCACGTTCAACCGGGCGCCGCCATCGCGCAGGACGGGGCGGATGGTCTGGGCGATCTTGTTGCGTGACGGGCGCCCGGTGATCCACGAGATGGGAACCTCGATCCGGATGCCCTTGTCGAACGAGCCTTCGCCGAACTCTTCGGAGCTGACATTGGTTAGGGTAAAGAAGGCGCCGACCTTGAAGCCGTTGTTGAACTCGCGGTCCAGGGTGAAGGTGGCGCCATAGTCGCCGGCCAGATAGCGCCCGACATCGACCTGCGCGTGATAGTCACCGGGCAAGTCGTAATAGGCCGACGCATGGCCGGTGGCGACCGAGTAATCCTGAAAGCCGAACAGCACGTCAAAGTCGCGTTGGGCCACGTAATTGGCCTCGATCCCCAGGGCCAGGCGGCTGTCGGCGGGATACCATAGCAGCTCGGTCGACAGCCCGCCGAACATGGTCTCGAGATAGCCCAGTGTGGTGCGGGCATAGAGGTTGGTGCCCGGCCGCCACAGGTACTCGGCGGTCATATGCTCGACCCGCAGGTTGGATTCGCGGGCATAGATGTTCCAGTCCGAGCGCACGCGCGGCAGGGTCGAATCCGATGGGCGGGTGCTGTCATCCAGCGTGCTGAGGATCGGCTGGCGCAGCTCGGTCGACAGGGTCAGCCCGGGCACCAGCGTGTAATCCAGCCCCAGCACCGCCCCCAGCTCATACCGCAGCGGATCGTCGGGGTCGAAGAACGAGAAGTTCAGATAGGGCCCGAACCGGTAGGAAAAATGCGGATAGGCATCGCTGAGGATGCCGCCCTGCACCAGCGGGATCGTGTCCGAGATCTGGGCCCGGGCAAAGCTGCGCCAGGCATTGTCGGGATCGTGCTCCAGCTCGTAAAGATCGTCGCGGTTGATCCGCACCGCGCTGAGCGGCACGCCGTCCGACATCAGCGCGATGTCGAAATGTTCGGCCTGCGGCGGTTCTTCGTTGGCCAGCACGCGGGCGGTGCGCCCCAGCGCCTGGGCGGCCTGGCCATAGCGGTTGTTCTCGACCCCGACCTGGACGGTGTCACCAGTGTCGGACAGATAGACCAGCCGCAGCCCTTCCTGGTCCAGCGCGGCCTGCATTCGGTCGCGGATGTCGCCGGGGCTGCTGTCTGCGGTGGCGGCGGCGATCTGGGCTTCGGGCCGCAGCGGCGGCGGCGCGGCGCCCTGCCCGCCGGGGGTCACCGCTTTGCGCGGGTCGATGAAATAACTGAAGGTCAGCCCCAGCGTGGTGCCATACAGATAGGATGTGGTCAGCTGGGCGCCGTTCTTGAACCGGTACTGCACCCCGACATTGATCGGCGAGCGCACGTCGAACCCGATATTGTCGCGTTCGCGGGTGTAGAGATCGGGGGAATACTCGGCCATAAAGGTCAGCCGGTCGTTATATTGCCAGCTGGCGCCGCCGAACAGGGCGGCGTCACCGCGAAACCAGTTGCCGAAATCCAGCTGACCCGTGGTCGAGATCCCGCCTGCACCCGAGCCGGGCCGGGTGTCGAACCGCTCGCCGAAAATGCCCAGCGGGTTGGAAAAGGCCCCGCGCCCCGCCATCCGGCCCCAGCCGATGCCGCCGGTCAGCTTGAGCCGGTCGCGAAAGGTTTTGGTGGCCACGAAATACTCGGCCGCATAGATGCCGGTGCCGCCGAAATCGCGCAGCCCCATCACGATGGCCGGGCTGTGCTTGCTTTCCTCACGCAGCCGGAAATGCAGGTCGAAGCTGCGGTCGTAGCGGTCGCCATCGGCCCCGTCGAGCCCCTTGATATAGGCATAGCGGAAACTGCCATGCACCCAGGGCAGCATCTGGAAGGTCATCGTGCCCCGACCGGTGTCGCGCAGCCCTGCTGCGGTGAAGACCAGCATGCCGTCCTCGAACATCTCGGCGGTTGGAATCTCGAGCAGGCCGGGCGTGCCATAGGTCGATACCGATTGCGCCTGCGCCATGCCGGTGGCAACCGCGCATAGCGCTGCAATCAGGCCTTTCCGCCTTGCTGATACCGCTCGAATCTTCACGTCAGATTATCACTTTTTTATACGGCGCCTGATTAACCGGTTTTGCCTGTGGCGTCTTGTGTCAATTCGCCGTTGGGGGGTTTCCTGCAGGGTTGTGACTGATCTGCAAGTTAACCGGGCGGTTGCCTGATTTTTGGGCATGACGCTGACTCTGCACGGTGGTGGCAGCGCTTTAGACAGGCCCCGCGGCAAGCCGCTGAAAAGCAGGGCTTTCCCGCCAAATCCGGGCACTTTTTTGCGGATGCGGCATTCTCAGGTTCGGCCAGCTGTGATAGCCTTCGCCCAAGACTTGTTTTAGGAGATTCAAAATGATCAGAACAACACTCCTGATTGTGGCGCTTTCAGCCACCAGCGCCTATGCACAGGACACGTCCGGAGCGGCGGCAACCGCCCAGACAGCTCAGACCGGCGCAACCGCAAGCGCAGGTGGTGCAACCGCCACCGCCGGCGGCGCAGCAGCCGCAGCCGGCGTCACCGGCTTCGTCCCGCTCGTCGCCCCCGCACTCGGCGCAGTCGCGGCCGCCGTCGGCCTCGCAGCCGCAGGCGGCGGTGGCTCAACCAACAGCACAACAACCACAGGCACAAACTAACAAAAAAACAAAAAAAACGGCGCGCAAATAATGCGCGCCGTGCGAATTTGAAAGTAAGCCCATAGCTTAAGCCTTTTTGCCCTGCATCAGCGAAGGGCGAGCACACGCAAAACGCGTGTGATACCCTTCTTATTTGATGGCTGGACGTCAGGAAAAAGGGCTTACCGCCCGGTTCGGAGGAGTACTGCCGAGGCGGTCAGAGAGATGATCCTGATATCGTTGAGAAAGCTGCACCGGGTCAGATAGGCGACATCCAGCGCGACCCGTTCGGCATAGCTGATATCGTTGCGCCCCGAGACCTGCCACAGCCCGGTGATGCCCGGTTTTTGCGCCAAATAGGCCGAGGCGGAGCTGCCGTATTTGACCAGTTCGATGGCCACGACAGGGCGCGGGCCGACAAAGCTCATCTCGCCTTTCAGCACGTTCCAGATTTGTGGAAGTTCGTCCAGGCTGGTCTTGCGCAGGAAGTGTCCGAGACGGTTGATGCGCGGATCATCGGTTAGTTTGTGATCGCGTTCCCACTCGGCCGCGGCCTCGGGATGGGCGTCCAGATAGGCCTGCAGCCGCGTCTCTGCATCTACGACCATGCTGCGAATCTTCCAGCATTTGAATGGCTTGGCGTTTTGACCCACGCGGGTATGGCCGAAAAAGCCTGGACCGCCATCCAGACGCACAATGCACCACAGCACAGCGATGACCGGCGCAACAACGGGCAGCAGCAGAACGGCGAAGAGAATGTCAAAGGCGCGCTTTCCAAGACCCGAGTACAGGCCCGACGGCGCCCGCTGCGGTACCGGTTGTGCTGCTGGTTCGTTTTGTGAAACTGTAGAGGAAGTAAAATCCAACATCGTAAAAAATCCTGACACTGTTAGAGCAGCAGCTAATGCATCAAAGAGGCAATCAAACAGAGTCTCGGATATCTCCGCGACGTAACACATTTAAGATGTAAAATAAAAATTGGGTGAAAAAACCCGGGTACTTGTACAGATGTTGCGCAGTTGCCGCAGTTCGTGGTTAAGGACATATCACAGGTTGGACCGGTGCACAATCAGGGGTTGTGCGGCGAAAAATAGTCATGGCGTAAAACCGCTTAGATTGGTGGTCTGCGAAAACCTATCTTTGAAATCGAGTATGTGGCTGGTCGGTATGATTCGGACTAAAGCGCGCCCACCTTGCCTCCATGCTCCGCCTTACCGTTCACTATGGGGCTGAGACACAAGCCTTTGCGTCTCAGCTGTGGGAAATTCTGGTGGTCAGCTACGCTTTGATTTCAGTGGCGCTGATCGTCCGTCAGCCAGTGGTGCTCACCCCTTAGCGCCCTGACCGCGCGCGTAGATGTCCTCGTAGCGGACGATGTCGTCCTCACCGAGATATGCGCCGGTTTGGACCTCGATGAGAACCATGGGAACCTTGCCTGGATTCTCCATCCGGTGCACTGCGCCTAGCGGGATATAGACCGATTGGTTTTCGGTCACCAGTTGCTGATGGTCGTCGATGGTCACGCGGGCTGTGCCTTCGACCACGATCCAGTGCTCGGACCGGTGGAAATGGCTCTGCAGGCTTAGTGAAGCGCCAGGGTGAACGTGGATCCGTTTGACCTGGAATCGGTCGCCGACGACGAGGCTTTCGAACCAGCCCCAGGGACGGTGATCCTTGGGGAATTGGGTGGCTTGTGCTGCGCCTTTTTCTTTCAGCGCGGAGACCGCTTTTTTGACGTCTTGAGCGCGGGATTTGTCTGCAACCAGCACGGCGTCATTCATCGCCACGGCGATGACGTTGTCCAGCCCGATGCCAACAACTTCCAACTGCTCGCTGTCAGACCGCAAGAGCGAGTTCTGACAGTCGATTGCGGTAGCACTGCCGCTGGTGACCACACCGTCGGCGTCCGGCCCGCTTTCGCGCCAGACCGCGTCCCAGCCGCCCAGATCGGACCAGGCTGCATCAAAGGGAACCACCGACAGGTTATCCGCCTTTTCCATCACCGCGTAGTCGATCGAGATATCCTCGGCCTGCGCCCATGCTTCGGGCGCGAGCCGCAGGAAGCCAAGGTCGGTTTGGGCGTCGTTCAACGCGTCCTGTACCGGCTGCATCAGCTCGGGTGCATGCGCTTTGAATGCCGCGATGATGTCGGCGGCGCGGAACAGAAAAATGCCCGCGTTCCATTTGAAGTTTCCGTCGGCCAGCATTTGAGTTGCGCGGGCCGCATCCGGTTTCTCGACAAACTGCTTCAGCGGGACAGGGGAACCGTCGCTGTTGGCAGCGCCTGTCAGCTCAAGGTAGCCATAGGCGGTTTCCGGATGTGTCGGTGTAATTCCGAAGGTCACCAACTGCCCCTGCGCCACCGCATCCAATCCGCGGGCAACTGCCGCTTGGAACGCGGCCACATCGGGCACGACGTGATCCGAGGGTGCAACAAGCAGAACAGCATCGGCGTCTTCGGCATAGGCGCGCAGGGCGGCGGCCAAAACAGCCGGTGCGGTATTGCGGCCTTCGGGCTCAATCAGAATGGCGCCGGGGTCGATGCCAACGGCCTGCAACTGTTCCGTCACGATGAACCGGAAATCCGAGTTGGTCAGGACCATAGGGGCCGCGAATTTCAGGCCATCCGTAGCACTGGACAGACGGCGCGCCGAGGCCTGGAAAAGCGTCTCGTCACCGATAAGTGAGACAAATTGTTTGGGATAGCTCTTACGCGACAAGGGCCAAAGACGGGTTCCGGAACCCCCGCAAAGGAGGACGGGCGTAATCAACATAACTGAACCATTCGATAAGGGTTAATCCACTCTCGGTCCTAGAGAATGGCTATCCCTTTGACAAGCCTAGGGGCTTTTTTTTGGTGAAGTTTTGCCAAAACAGCAAGAAACTCCGCCTTACCGGGATATCGGCTCGGAAGATACGCTATACAGTCTTGCGCAGCCCGGCGGCATCAGACGCCGCAATCCGGAGCGCGCCTAATCCTTGCGGACAATCCGCATGATGCTTTCGACGTTGAAGTCTAGGCGCTCGTTCAACGCTTGCTCATCCATCATGTCGCGTTGAAACAGGTAAGACCCGGTAAACCGGTTGGTCAGGTAATAATAGCCGATCGCCGCAATGGTGATGTTCAGTTGCGTCGCATCTATGCCGGGGCGGAATTCGCCACTGTCCTCGCCGCGTTTGAGAATGCCTTCGACCATTTCGACCAGCCCGCGGGTCGTTTCGGGCAGGCTGGACAGAGACTTGATATGGCGGGCGCGGTGCAGGTTCTCGCTGTTGACCAGAGTGATGAACTCGGGATTCTTCAGATAGTATTTCCATGTGAACCGAACCAGGGACTCCAAGGCATCCGACGGCGACAGGGATTCGAGTTTCAGTTTGCGTTCAGCGCTTCGGATATCAAGGTAGGCCGCTTCGAGTACCGTGCGAAACAGATCTTCTTTGCTGCCGAAATAGTGGTACAGCATACGTTTGTTGGCGTTAGCACGGTCGGCGATTTCGTCCACCCGCGCGCCACCTAATCCGTGTTTTGCAAATTCCTTCTTAGCGGCCTGCAGGATGCGTGCTTTGGTCGCCTCGGCATCTCTTTTCTTTTTGATCGTCTTTTCGACCACAGCCACCTCCGTTGTCATGCTGCTGTCTTGGCGCAGCAAATCTGGTCAGAACATTTCGCACAAATGGCCGAGGTTCTTCAACTGTTCCGTACCAACCGCAAATTCAGACCACTTCCAACCTAGTCTTAACGCTTGACACATCGTTTCGTAAAGAAGTAACTAGTTAGTGCATTAAATGGCGCACAGTGCCGCTATGCGGGATCGTCGCCGGGGAGGGGCCAACACGCGAAAGCTTTGGAGCCCACGTGCTGATGGAAAAGGGAGGACGTCATGTCATTCATCAAGAAATACATCGAACAGGAGACGATAACCCGTCGTAACCTTCTGCTGGCATCTGTTTACGGTGTGGGTGGGGTTGCCGTTTCAAGTATGCTGGGCGGCATGGCGCGTGCTGCGATTTCTGACCCGACCGTTGCCTGGTCGTATCGCAACCGGACAAACCCGTATTGGAATGAAATCGTTTCGGGCGGTGAGGCGTTTGTGGAAAGCTTGGGCAAGCCCAAGGATTTCCTGACCCACCTGATCAACGAAGGCTCGTCCGAGAAATCGCTGGCGGACGTCAAGGCGCTGCTGTCCAAAACCAATGGTGAGCTGGCTCTGGCGATCGACACTAACGACGCGCCCAACGCACGTCCGGTTGTTGAATCCTGCGTTGAGGCAGGGGCCTATGTGTCGACTCTGTGGAACAAGACCGATGACCTGCATCCGTGGGACTTCGGTGACAACTACGTCAGCCACATGAGCTGGTCCGACGAAGGTCCGGCGGAACAGACAGCTCGCATTTTGCTAGACGCGATGGGTGGATCTGGCGGTGTTGTCCATCTGGGCGGTATCGCATCGAACAACCCGGCTATCGAACGTCTTGAGGGTTTGAAGACCGCGCTGTTGGATTATCCCGACGCGGAACTGTTGGCTGCGGAACCTGCGGACTGGGATACGCAAAAGGCCAACCAGGTCATGAGCGCTTTCCTGACCCGTTACGGTGATGAGATCAAAGGCGTGCACTGCGCCAACGACACCATTGCCTATGGCGTGCTCGAAGCGCTGCGGGCTGAAGGTATCGAAGACATGCCGATCGTATCCTATGACGGCAACCCGCAGGCGGTTGAGTTGGTCGGTGAAGGCAAGATTCTGGCGACCGTGTTCACCAACCCGCATTGGGGTGGCGGCATTACGGCGGCACTGGCCTACTACGCGGCCACTGGCCACTTCAAACCGTCCGAAGAACCCAACGAGCACCGTGAATTCTATGGCCCGACCATCATGGTCACACCGGAAGATGCTCAGGCGTTCAAGGCCCAGTACCTGGACAGTGCCCCGACCTATGACTGGAAAGATTTCTGGTCCACGTCGAACGGTCAGATTCAATACTAGCAGACGTGTCTGCGGGCCGGTCCCTGAACCGGCTCGCTCACTCGGGTCTGCGGTGAACGCGACCCCGCCAATTCACTCAGTGGGAGGAAGCACGTGAGTAATGTGCTGACACGGGATGTTCTGATCAAATGGGCGCCCCTGATCGTCCTTTTGGTTCTGGTCCTGTTTTTCACAGCGATGGAGCCCCGTTTCTTTTCGCTGCGCAATTTTGCCCGCATCGGGATTTCGTCCGCACCGGCGCTGATGGTGGCCATCGGGGTTACGTTCATCATCATCATGGGGTCGATAGACCTTTCGATGGAGGGCACCGTGTCGGTCTGCGCCGTGGTTTTCGCGTTTGCCTTTATCGGCATGGGTGGAACGCTGGCGTCTTGGGCCTGGCTGGCCATTCCGCTGGCCTTGCTGGTGGGGGCGGTGATCGGGCTTGTGAATGGTCTTGTTCATGTCCTGCTGAAAATACCTTCATTCATGGCATCGCTGGCGATGGGGTTTGTGGGTACCGGCTTTGCTCTTTTGCTGACCGGAGGTGACCGGATAAGGGTCGAGGACGACCTGTTCCGCTCTCTGTTGACCGAGCGTTGGTTTGGTTTCCCGATCATGTGCTATGTCGCGCTGCTGTTTCTGCTGATCGCGTGGTTCATCCAGTCGCGCACGACGCTGGGCCGGAACTTCTACGCTGTCGGTGGCGGTGAGGAACTGGCCCATGCTTCGGGCCTGAACGTCAACCGCGTACGGATCATGGGGTTTGCATTGGCCGGTGTTTTCTATGCCGTTGGCGCGCTGCTGGCGGTTGGCCGGATCGGAATTGCCGAAACCGCGACGGGTTCGAATTTCATGTTCGTATCGATCACCTCGGTTGTGGTGGGCGGCACCGCGCTGTGGGGCGGGATCGGTGGTGTCTGGAACACACTGATCGGGGTGTTGATCGTGAACGTGATTAACAACGGCATGGTTGTGATCGGGTTGCCCGGCTACGTGCAGGACGGTGTTCTGGGCGTGTTGGTCATCGTTGCGGTGGTTCTGTCGACCGACCGCAAATCCGTAACCTTCGTGAAATAGGGGCGGGCTGATGTACGAACTGATTAATGTCGACAAGAAATTCCCCGGTGTCCATGCGCTGAAATCCGTGAACTTCCAGATTGGACGAGGCGAGATTGTGGGTTTGGTCGGCGAAAACGGCGCTGGCAAGTCTACCCTGATGAAGGTGATCTATGGGGCCTATCAACCCGATGGTGGCGACATCACCATCGACGGCACCAAGGTGCGCTTCCAGAACCCCCGTCAGGCGATGGATCACGGCATCGGCATGGTGTTTCAGGAACAATCCCTGATCACCAACCTGACCGTGATGGAAAACATCTTTTTGGGGTTTGAACAGCAATTCGTCAGCTATGGTGTGATCAACTGGAAAGCCATGGCCGAAGCTGCACGTAAGCAGCTGGCCAAGGTCAAGCTGGATATCGATCCGGCCATGACCACCTCGAAATTGTCTTTTGCGCAGCGTCAGCTGGTCGAACTGGCCAAGGTTTTGACGCTGGAAGAGCGGATTGACGGTGATCTGGTGATCCTGCTGGACGAGCCGACCAGCGTGCTGGCCAAGGAAGAGGTCGAGCTGCTATTCAGCCTTGTACGCGAGCTGACCAATCGCGCGTCGTTCATCTTTGTCAGCCACCGCATGGACGAGGTTCTGGACCTGTCCGACCGCATCTACGTGATGAAGGATGGCGAGATTGTCGATGTTGTCGCTCATGACGATGCCGAAGTCGATGCCATTCAGCACAAGATGGTCGGCCGCGATGTGGACAAGGAATACTATCGCGAGCAGAAGCAGAAACCCTATCAGGCCGAGACACAGCCGCTGGTTGCCTTCAACGACGTGTCGGTAATCGGTAAATACGCGAATATCTCATTCGATCTGCGCCCCGGAGAAGTTCTGTGCCTGGTCGGTACAGAAGGGTCAGGACGCGAGGCGATCCTGCGGACGATTTTCGGGCTTGAAACGCCGTCCTCGGGCGCGGTGGCGCTCAAGGGGCAAACCGTCGGCAGGTTCAACGCTCAGGCCGGTGTGGCAGGCGGCGTGGGCTACATCCCGCGTGAACGCAAAGTCGAAGGCATCGTGGCTGGGATGAATGTCTACGAGAACATGACGCTCAGCCAGATGGGGAATTACGCCAGCTCGGGCGTGCTGCGCATCGGCGAGGAAAAGTCGTTGGCAAAGCAGTGGATCGACCGATTGGCGATCAAAACCCCGGATGTCTACAAGGATTGCGGCGGCTTGTCGGGCGGCAACCAGCAAAAGGTGGTGCTGGCCAAATGGCGCTCGGCCGGGTCCGACATCATCCTGCTGGATCACCCAACGCGGGGTCTGGATATCGGTGCCAAGGAAGACGTCTATGACATGGTGCGTGAGATGTCGGATGACGGCGTGGGCATCATTCTGGTCGCCGACACGCTGGAAGAGGCCATCGGCCTCAGCCACACGATCATCGTTCTGAAGGACGGTGTCGAACAGAAACGTTTCGATTGCAGCCCGGGGGACAAGCCGTCGCTATATGACCTTGTCCACCACATGATCTGAGGTCTGATCCATGAGTTTTGAACGTATCAAACCCCATCTGCCCTGGATCACCCTGCTGGTTCTTGTACTGGTCGTTGGTGCGGCGGATTCCAACTTTTTGCGGCCCGCGAATCTGATCTCAATGATGGCCGACATCGTGCCGCTGTTCATCATGGCGCTGGGGATGACCTTTGCGATCTATATCGGCGGTATCGACCTGTCTGCGCAGTCGGTTGCAAACATGACCACGGTTGTTGCTACGATCGCCCTGCCCACGTTCGGCATAGGGACGGCGCTGATCTGTATCCTGTCAGGCGTGCTATTGGGAGGTGTCTCGGGCTTTGTCACGACCCGGCTGTTTGTCCCGTCGTTCATTTCAACCCTCGCTGTTGGTGGGATCGCCTACTCCGCGGCGCAGTACATGTCGGGTCAGCGCGCGCTGTTCATGGACGCCACGCTGCGGGATTCGACCTTTGGCTGGATGACCGGCTCGGTTGCCGGGCTGCCAAGCGAGTTGATCATTGCCGCCGTTCTGGTTCTTGGCGCGTGGTTCCTGCAATCGCGGACGACCTTCGGGCGCGCGCTCAAGGCGGTTGGCGCCGGGGAACCTGCGGCCGTCGCCTCAGGGTTAAACGTCAATCGGATCAAGATCATGGCGTTTGCGTTGTCCGGCGGACTGGCGGCGATTGCAGGCTTGCTGTTCTCGGTAAAACTCTCTGGTGGTTCTCCCACACTGGCGAACGGGTTCTTGCTGCCTGCAATCGTCGCGGTTTTGGTCGGAGGTACCCCGCTGACCGGCGGAGTCGGCGGGGTCATAAACACGCTGATCGGTACGCTGATCGTGGCGGTAATCCGGTCCTCGATGCTGTACTTCGAGGTTGATGCGACCCAGCAGCAGATGGTGTTCGGCCTGATCCTGATCGCGGCGATTGCGCTGACCATCGACCGGACCAAGCTGAGGGTCGTGAAATGACCGACACCATGAAAGCCGCCGTACTTGTAAAGCCTGGTCAGTTCGAGGTGCGGGACGTTCCCCGCCCCGAACCCGGCCGGGACGAGATTCTGGTGCGCATTTCGCGGGTCGGAATCTGCGGCACGGATATTCACATTTTCAACGGGCATTATGCGGTGGAAAACCTGCCGATGATCCCGGGGCACGAATTCACCGGAACCATCGCTAAGTTGGGTGAGGGCGTGTCGGGCCTGACCGTCGGGGCGCCGGTTGTCGTCGACATGAATATCGGCTGCGGCACCTGTTTCTGGTGCCGCCGAAATGAGATCCTGAACTGCCCCGAGATGCAGCAGATGGGCATCACAATGGACGGCGCTTTTGCCGAATACATCTGCGTTCCAGCGCGGCTGGTGATCCCGGCCCCTCAGGACGTCTCGGCCGAGGTGCTTGCCCTGACCGAGCCTCTGGCCTGCGTGGTCCGCTGTGCCCGCAAGGCTAATATCAGTTTTGGCCAGTCCGTCGTTGTTCTTGGAGCGGGTCCCATCGGAAACCTGCACGTTCAACTGTTGCGCACCGTCGGGGCCGCGCCAATCATCGTGGCGGACTTGTCCGAAGATCGGGTGCAGATGGCGTTGGAGGCTGGCGCGGATGTGGGTGTCACCAAGCCGTCAGAGCTTGAGGAAACCGTCCGGCGCCATACGGACGGGCGCGGTGTGGATGTGGTTATCGAAAGTGTCGGGCTGCCTGCGCTGTACCAACAGGCGGCGCGGCTGATCCGTAAAGGCGGTCATATCGCGGCCTTCGGCCTTACTGGCGCGGGCGAGACTATGCCCGTCGATATTCTGCAAACGATCCTGCAGGAAAACTCGATCAAAGGGTCGGTTGCGGGCATGGGGCAGGACATGCACGACGCCCTGACCTTGCTGACCCATGGCCGGATCAAAACCGAGCGTTTCACCGGTGCCTCATACGCGCTGGATCACATTCAGCAGGCGTTTGACAGCTTTGCTGACAGGCCCGGTGATCTGAAAACTCAGATCGTCCTGACGCATTAGCCAAAGTGGGAGGAAAGACCAATGACTATCGAAGTTTTCACGTCCAAACCCGAAGGCATGATCCCCAATAGCCGCTTTCCGCTGCTGATCCATCGCGGGGCTATTCCGGGTGGCGGGGTCGACGCGGTAAAGGCCCGGTTCCGTGAAAACGGCTGGGGTAACAACTGGGAATATCCCGGGGTGTATGAATATCCTCACTTCCACTCGACATCGCATGAATGCCTGGGTTGTGCCCGCGGTTGGATGGAGTTCAACCTGTCTGTCGAAGGCTGGACCCGGGTCCGGATCGAGGCCGGGGACGTGATTGTCATGCCCGCCGGGGTCAGCCATGAGATGGTCGGCCATTCCGAGGACATCATGATGTGCGGTGGCTATGCCGGTGGCCGGGACTGGGACAACATTCAGGAAGCCTTCCTGACGCCCGAGATGTTTCAGGCCGCGGTTAAGCGGATCATGACGCTGCCGATCCCCGACAGAGACCCCGCAACCGGGGACATCTTGCATCAATGGCATGATGCGCCGTCATCCGTGGATGGCGGCTGGAACGACTTCCGCGACGGGCTGGACGCCTCTGCCTAGCCTGCGCCCCAATTCGGAGCCTTTCTGATGGACCAAAACAGCCAGATACTGACACCCCCTTCTGAACCCCGCGATTTTGGGTTCTTTATGGATGGCGAATGGGTGCCCACCGGGGACCGCGACGTGTTCGAGCGGTCTTCGCCCGGCCATGGCGTGCCCGTCACCCGCATTCCGCGCTGCACCGAAGAGGATCTGAACGCCGTGGTCGCCTCGGCCCGAACGGCGTTTGATGATCGTCGGTGGTGCGGCCTGTCAGGTGCCGATCGCGCTGCGGTGCTGCTGAAGGCGGCCGAGCTGATCCGCGAGCGCACGGATGAGATCGCCTATTGGGAAACGCTGGAAAACGGCAAACCGATTGCGCAGGCGCGGGGTGAGGTCAGCGGCTGTGTTGGCATGTTCGAGTTTGCCGCCGGACTGGCGCGGGCGCTGCACGGCGACAGTTTCAATAACAGCGGTGATGGCGCGATGGGCATCGTCACGCGTGAACCGGTCGGCGTGGTCGGCCTGATCACGCCTTGGAATTTCCCATTCCTGATCCTGTGTGAGCGTGTGCCCTACATTCTGGCGTCGGGCTGCACCATCGTTTCGAAACCATCCGAAGTGACCAGCGCGACTACCCTGCTTCTGGCGGAGATCCTGTCGGAGGCCGGTTTGCCGGATGGCGTATTCAATGTGGTCACCGGATCGGGCAGCGTGATTGGCCAGAAACTAGCCGAGCATATGGATGTAGACATGCTGTCTTTTACCGGTTCGACCGCTGTGGGACGATCCGTCGTTGCGGCGGCGGGGCAAAGCAACTTCAAAAAGCTTGGGCTGGAGCTGGGCGGCAAAAATCCGCAGATCGTGTTCGCCGATGCCGATCTGGAAGACGCTGCCGATGGGGTCGCCTTTGGCATCGCCTTCAACACCGGGCAGTGTTGCGTGTCCGGTGCGCGGCTGCTGGTTGAACGCTCGGTTGCAGACAAATTCGCTGAAATGGTCGCCGACAAGCTGCGCAAGGTGCGTGTGGGCGATCCGCTGGACGAGCGCACACAGGCCGGAGCCATCACCACCGACGCGCAGAACCGCACGATCCTGTCCTACATCGCCAAGGGTCAGGAAGAAGGCGCAACCCTGTTGACCGGCGGCACTACGCCTGAAATCTCGGGCGGGCAGTATATTGATCCGGTCGTCTTTACCGGCGTGACCAACGACATGGTGATCGCCCGCGAAGAGATTTTCGGCCCGGTGCTGGTCGTGATCCCGTTTGACACGATTGACGAGGCGATCTCGATTGCCAACGATACCGAATACGGTCTGGCGGCCAGCGTCTGGACCAAGAACATCGACAAGGCGCTGACGATCTCTCGCCGCGTTCAGGCCGGGCGGTTCTGGGTGAACACAACTCTGGCCGGTGGGCCAGAGCTGCCGATTGGCGGGTTCAAAGCCTCGGGCTGGGGTCGTGAGGCCGGGATGCACGGGGTCGAGGAATACACGCAGATCAAGTCGATCCATGTCGAGATCGGCAAGCGGTCGCATTGGGTAGAGTGATGGCTGAAACCGGATATGACTATATCATCGTCGGCGGCGGCTCGGCCGGATGCGTTCTGGCCAACCGCCTGACCGAGGACAGCGCGGTCAGGGTGCTGCTGCTTGAGGCGGGCGGCAAGGACAGTCATCCGCTGATCCACATGCCGGTAGGCTTTGCCAAGATGACCGACGGCCCCCACACATGGGGCTTTAATACGGTGCCGCAAGTCAACGCCAACAACCGCGAGATTCCATACGCGCAGGGCCGGGTGATCGGTGGTGGCAGCTCTATCAACGCCGAGGTGTTCACCCGTGGCAATCCTATTGATTACGACCGCTGGGCCAACGAAGAAGGTTGCGAGGGCTGGGCGTTCAAAGACATCCAAAAGTACTTTGTCCGGTCCGAACGCAACGCCATACTGTCCGGCGAGTGGCACGGAACGGAAGGGCCGCTGGGAGTGTCGAACCTTGATTCTCCGCAAAAGATGACCCGGGCGTTCGTGCGCTCGTGTCAGGAAGCGGGTATTCCCTACAACCCGGATTTCAATGGCCCGGTTCAGGAGGGCGCCGGTGTTTATCAGACGACCACATGGGACGCGAAACGCTGTTCGGCGGCGGTGGGGTATTTGAAACCCGCCCTGTCGCGTCCGAACCTGACTGTGGAGACCGGATGCCAGGTGCACCGAGTGGTGATCAAGGGCGGCCGGGCCACCGGCGTCGAATATGACCAAGGCGGAAAAATGCGCAAGGCGAGCGCTGATCAGGAGGTTTTGGTAACCTCGGGGGCAATCGGGACACCCAAGCTGATGCTGCTGTCCGGTGTTGGACCGGCTGCGCATCTGCATGAGCAGGGGATCGAGGTCAAACAGGATTTGCCGGGCGTCGGCGAAAACCTGAATGACCACTTTGGCATTGATATCGTGGCTGAGTTGAACGGCCACCACAGCTTGGACAAATACAACAAACCACATTGGGCGGCTTGGGCTGGGATGCAGTACTACCTGTTCGGCTCGGGGCCGGTGGCGTCGAATGTCGTTGAAGGTGGCGCGTTCTGGTATGCGGACAATTCTCAGCCTGCTCCGGACTTGCAGTTCCACTTCCTTGCCGGTGCAGGAGCTGAGGCAGGGGTGCCGAGCGTGCCCAAAGGCAGTTCAGGGATCACGCTGAATTCATACACGCTTCGACCCAAGGCGCGGGGGACAGTGCGTTTGCGGTCGAACCGGGTTGAGGACATGCCTCTGGTTGATCCCAACTTCCTTGGCCACCCAGATGATCTGAAGGTCTCAGTCGAAGGGGTCAAGCACAGCATTGAAATCTTTCGCCAGAAAAGCCTGCAGAAATTCATCCGTCAGATTCGATTCCCCGATGACAGCGTGAAAACGCAAGCCGATTACGAAGCCTATGCGCGGCAATACGGCCGGACATCCTATCACCCGACTTGTACCTGCAAGATGGGGGTGGACGAGATGGCGGTGGTCGATCCGCAGATGCGCGTGCGGGGGATCGACGGGCTGCGGATTTGCGACAGTTCAGCCATGCCCAGTCTGATCGGATCAAATACCAATGCGCCGACGATCATGATGGCGGAAAAGGCCTCAGACATGATCCGGGGCAATCACTGAGCTATTAAGCTCTCAACGGCTCAGGGTTGTTCCCGGAAACAGGCGGTGCCACAAATGGCACCGCCTTTATTCATTCAGTCCCACTTGGGCGCCCAAGGCACTAAGTCTTCGCCAACAATTCGGTAGCCGGTGTGGGTTTTGGCGTCGATCCGGTCCATGTCACCGCTGGACAGGGTGAAATCCATGACATCGAAGTTGGCGTCGATATTGGCGCGCTTGGTCGACATTGTGTTGATCGAAACGCCTTTTTGCAAAATCCAGCGCAAAACAACCTGACCTGCCGTTTTGCCATAGGTCTGGCCGATCTCGTCGAAGATTGAGTGTTTGAAGACCTCACCGCGCGCGACCGAGCAGTAAGAGGACAGAGGAATGCCGGTTTCCGTGGCCGCCGCCAGCAGAGTGTCCTGATTGAGCAGCGGGTGAAACTCGACCTGATTGGTGACCAGCGGCGTATCGATAATCTTGACCGCGTCACGCATCATCTGGGCGGTGTAGTTCGATACGCCGATATTCTTAGCCAGCCCCTTGGCGTGGGCCTGCTCCAATAGTTTCAGCGAGGGGGCGATATCTTCGCCAACAGGCGGCCAGTGCAGCAGCAGGACGTCAACATAGTCCAGTCGCAGTTTCTTCAGGCTTTCCTCGACCGACGGAATGAATGCCTCTTCGGTGAAATTGTCGGGGTGAACCTTCGTGGTTACGCAAATCTCATCCCGGTCGAACCCAAGCTCGGCCAGGGCGTCGCCGGTTTCTTTTTCATTCTCATACATTTGCGCGGTATCGAACGAACGATACCCGATTTCGGCAGCCATCTTCATCGCGCCGCGAAGTTCGTCCCCGGTCAAGGGATATGTTCCAAAAGTACGCTGATTGGTTTTTTGAAAGTAAATGTTCACGGTGATCCTCCCAAAGAACAATTTTAAAAGTAACCTAATAGTTACTTATCGTCAGGTCAATTCCTGCCTTCTGGTAATAGCTGTTGATTTCCGCGACCTGCCACGGCATAAAGATATAACCAGTTAGTTACTTTGGTGAGGATCGCATGAGCAAGCAAATGACGGCGCGCGAAGCAGCAAATCTTGTGCCTGACGGGGCGACTGTGGCGGTGAATTCGTCAAGTGGCCTGTGCTGCCCGGATGCGGTTCTCAAAGGTCTTGGTGAGCGCTTTCAAGACGAAGGTGCGCCGCGGAACCTGACAACGATTCATCCCATCGCAGCGGGCGACATGTTTGGCACCAAAGGAGTAGATCATATCGCCAAGCCAGGGCTTCTGACCCGGATCATAGGAGGGTCGTACCCATCGGGTCCCAGCAAGGCGGAACCCCCCTTAGTCTGGCAGATGATCACCGCCGAACAAGTGCGAGCCTATAATGTGCCCTCGGGCATTATTTTCGACATGCTGCGCGAGGCGGCGGCCAAACGCCCGGGCGTTCTGACCAAGGTGGGCATGGACACGTTTGTCGATCCTGACATCGAAGGTTGCGCCATGAATGACGCGGCGCGTGCCGAACCCATCGTCAAACGTATGGAGTTCGAGGGCGATGATTGGCTTTATTTCAAGTCCATGGCCCCCAATGTCGCGATCATCCGTGCGACCACGGCAGACGAAAAGGGCAACCTGAGTTTTGAGCACGAAGGTGCTTATCTCGGCGCTATGGAAATGGCCTTGGCCGCACGCAACAATGGCGGTGTGGTTATCGCGCAGGCCAAACGCATTGCCGCCGCTGGCAGCATCCGCCCGCATGATGTGCACGTGCCGGGTATTCTGGTCGATGCCATCGTTGAGGCTCCGGATCAGTTGCAAACCACGGCCACCGAATATGACCCAGCGATTTCAGGCGAACTGACACGCTCACTGGAAAGCTTCCGCACGGCCGAATTCAACGTCGGCAAAGTGATTGCGCGCCGTGTGGCGATGGAGTTGAAGGACGGCTGGGCGGTCAATATTGGCTTTGGCATCTCGGCCAATGTCCCCCGCATTCTGGTTGAGGAAGGTCTTCATGGCTCGGTCACATGGATGATCGAACAAGGGGCCGTGGGCGGCGTGCCGCTACTGGATTTCAAATTTGGTTGTTCCGCCAATGCTGAGGCTTTCGTGCCGTCGCCGCACCAGTTCTGCTATTTTCAGGCGGGCGGGTTTGATGCCTCGCTCTTGTCCTTCCTCGAAGTCGACAAGCACGGGTCGGTCAATGTCTCGCGCCTGTCTGCAATTCCGCACCGGACGGCAGGGGCGGGTGGCTTTGTCGATATCACGGCGCGAGCGCGCAAGATCGTGTTTTCCGGTAATTTTAACGCCGGGGCCAAGATGGGTATTGAAAACGGGCAGGTTAAAATCCTGCAAGAAGGCAAGGTCGCTAAATTCGTCGATGAGGTCGATCAGATTTCCTTCTCCGGCAAGCGCGCCAAGGTGCAGGGGCAGGATGTGACCTATGTGACAGAACGCTGTGTCATCAAGCTGACTGATCAGGGGCTGATGGTCACGGAAATCGCGCCTGGGCTGGATGTGCAGCGCGACGTTCTGGATCAGGCCGCAACACCTTTGTTGGTGTCGGATGATCTGAAAACCATGGATACCGCCCTATTTGATCCGGCCCTGATGGGGCTGGACCTGACTGCCGCGTGATGGAACACTTTCTGCTGGATATCAGCGACGGAGTTGCCTGTCTGACGCTCAATCGGCCTGAGCGGTTGAACGCTCTGACCGAGCAGATGATGGATGACCTGATGGCGCTGTGCCGTCAGATCGAACATGCCGAAGATGCGCATGTGGTAATCCTGACCGGGGTCGGCAAAGCCTTTTGTGCGGGTGGAGACATTGATGCCTGGGCGGCACGATCGGCAGACAGGTTTGGGCGCCATTGGCTGCGCGATGGCCATCAGGCATTGGACGCCCTGACCCGATTGCGCCAACCGGTGATCGCAATTCTGAACGGCCATGTGCTGGGCGGCGGGCTGGAGCTGGCGGCCTGCGCCGACTATCGCATTGCGGAATCGCACATCCGCATCGGCCAGCCTGAACCCGCGCTTGGGATCATCCCCGGCTGGTCTGGCACCCAGCGCACCGTGCGCCGTTTCGGCTCGCAGCTGGTGCGGCGTATGGCGATCTTCGGCGAGGAGTTTTCGGCAAGCGATGCCCAGACAGTTGGCCTGGTCGATCAAGTCGTTGAAAAAGGACGAGGGATTGATGCGGCAACAGAACTGGCCGACCGAATGCGCCATCGCGGGCCGGTCGCGACCGAGCTGGTGAAAATGCTGATCAACGCCGCCGAAGGCGAAGAGAGTGAGCGAGTGTTCGAGTCTCTTGCGGGTTGGGTCGCCGCTGCGCAGCCCGAGCTACAGGTCGGGCTGGCCGCATTCAAAGACCGCAAAAAAGCGGATTTCTGGTAATCGTCTCTGGGGAAGGAAGAACGAAATGATACGTCATCTGGTGCATCTGCGCTTTGCAAGCGATGTTTCCGAGGCCGAGAAGTCCACGCTGTATAAAGATCTGGAAGGTCTGAAAGGGCATATCGACGGTATTGTCGACTTCCAGAGCCGCAGAAATGTGTCTGTTGAAACCGATCTTGTGCGGGATTTCAACGACATGTTCTGGTTTGATTTCCGGGATGCGGCAGTGCGCGATGCCTATCTTGTCGACCCAACACATCAAGAGATCGGTGGCCGCATTGTGGCAAAAACTGTGGACGGTGTGGACGGCGTGTTTGTTTGCGATATCGAGGTTTGAGCACGGGGCCTAACAGCAGGTTCTGAAACGGTCGACGATCACGTCCAGAACCTCGTTCGGGTCCCGTTTCCACCAGTTCCCGGCCGAGAAAATCTCAACCTCGCACAGGCCGTTGTAACCTGCATCTTCAACGGCAGCGCGAAGGGCATAAAGGTCGGCGACACCGTCGCCCATCATGCCCCGGTCCAGCAGGATGTCCGAGGTGTCGGCCAGCCAGTCGCACAGGTGATATCCCAAAACTCGCCCCTTGGCGCGGGCGGCAAGCGTGTCGGCAAGTGTTGTGTCCCACCAGACGTGATAAACATCAATTGCAACGCCTACATTCGCGGCCCCAACCGCATCGCAAACGTTCAGTGCGTCGGCTGCTGTCATAACGCAGGTGCGGTTACCGGCGGTCGCCGGGTTTAACGGCTCGAGGGCCAGTTTGACTCCACGCTGTGCTGCGTAAGGGGCGGCGCGGGCCACACGGTCGGCAAGGATTTTCTGGCTTTCCAGAACGCCTTTAGTGCTCGGTTCTGGGCCTCCAGTCACAATTGTTAGAACGTCAGTTTCCAGTACAGCAGCCTGATCGATCGACAGGTGGAAATCATCCATGATCTCCTGATCGGACGGCAGCGCAAGCGGTCCGGTCAGGAACGGTGTGCGGCACAAGCCGACCACCTGCATGCCTGCGTCCCGAACACGCTGACCGATCTGCGCCGCGCGCCCGTCCAGCTCGCGCCGCCAGAAGGTGATCCCGCCATATCCACGCGCTGCACAGCCATCAATCACTTGTTCGGGGCTCCACCCCGCGCCGTAACCGTCCAGATTGTGACCCAGAGTGGCTGTGTTCAGCGCCAGCGCGGAGTGATCCTGCGAAAAATCGCGCATCGCGCTCAGACCCCGTAGAGTTTCAGCATGTGCCCCATGCGTTCAACCGCCAGATCGGGGTCGCGCAGCAGCCCGCATTCATCGGCCATTTTGAAACAGTCGGTGAAATAGGGCAGGGACCGGGTCGCCTGCGCCCCGTTCAGCATGATGAAATGGCCTTGAAACCCGTTCAGCCAGGCCAGAAACACAACGCCGGTTTTGTAATATTGGGTCGGTGCCCTGAAGATATGACGAGCCAGCGGCACGGTCGGGTCCAGCGTTGCGCGGAAAGTCTTGACGTCTCCTTCGCTCAGCTTGCTGACCGCATAGGCCGCAGCCGGGGCGAGGGGGTCAAAGATACCCAGCAGCGCGTGTGAGTGGCCCTGATCGTCACCTTCGATCAGTTCGGGGTAGTTGAAGTCATCGCCCGTATACATCCGAACGCCTTCGGGCAGGCGGCGGCGCATGATGATCTCTTTCTCGGCGTCCAGAAGCGAGATCTTGATCCCGTCCACCTTGTCGATATTGACGTCGATGATCGACAGCGCGGTTTCCAGCGCGTCTTCGAAACTGTCCGATCCCCAGTACCCGGCAAGCTGCGGGTCAAACATCTCACCCAACCAGTGCAGTATGACAGGCTCATCACAGGCGGCCAGCACGTCACTGTAGACCGAGATATAGTCATCCGGCCCTGCCGCCACCTTCGCCAAAGCGCGCGAGGCCATCAGGATGATGCGCCCGCCCAGCTTCTGGATCGCTTCGACCTGTTCCAGATAGGCACGGCGTACGTCGTCCAGCGATATTGCATCGTCGGGGTCCAGATGGTCGGTGCCGCAGCCATTACCGACCAGCGCGTCGGGCAGTTCCTCTTTGGTGCGTCGGATCAATTCCAGCGCGCCGTTCCAGTCCAGCCCCATGCCACGCTGCGCGGTGTCCATCGCCTCGGCGATGCCGATGCCCATACCGGCCAGATAGTGGCGAAATTCCATGGTCTTAGACCAATCCACATGCGCCGGACCGGTCGGGTCGTGATCGCCAAACGGGTCCGCTACAACATGGGCTGCTGAATACAGAATTCGAGCCGAGTTAGGGGTCAGTTTCGAGGGCGTGACCGGGGTGCCTGTCAGAGTATAGTCATGCAGTTTTCCGGTGGTATCGGGCAGTTGAATTTTCATCGAAATACCTCAGAAACGTGGAACGAGCATTCCGGCATCGGCCGAGATAGCCTGACCGGTTGTGTAGGGGAGTTTGCCGCTGGCCAGTGAGGCGATGATCCGGCCCATATCCTCGGGCTGGCCGACGCGCGGGAACAAGGTCAGCCCGTCCTTGGCGCGCTGGTCATACATCTCGATCACCGGGGCAGTCATGTCAGTGGCGATCAAGCCGGGCTGCACGTCATAGACGGCGATGTTTTCCTGCCCCAGCCTCACGGCGAAGGTTTTCGAGATCATCGCGGCGGCGGCCTTGGAGGCGCAATACTCGGCGCGAGGGACTGCAACTGCCACCGCGTTCGAGGACGTCACGTTGACGATGCTGTAGAACAACTTTTCGTCGCGGTCACGTGCAACCAGTCGTTTGGCAAAAGTCTGCGACAGAAAGAACATCGCTTTGGTGTTGATGGTCATGCAGCGGTCATAGCTGGCCTCGCTGACTTCAAGCAGATCGCCGCGCTGCATCACGCCCACGCCTGCGTTGTTCACCAGGGTTGTCAGCTGGCCGAGCTCCGCTTCGATGGCGGTCAGTTGGTCGTCATGCGCGCCGATTTCCGACACATCAAAGGGTGCTGCAATCGCAGGCACACCGAGGGCGCGGATGGTGTCCAATGCGGCTTGCAATTCGTCATCCATCTGAGGGCCATTGACCGCGATTGCAAACCCTTCGTGCGCCAGGGCAACGGCCGCCGCCAAACCGATCCCGCGAGAGGACCCTGTGACAAGCGCTGCAGGGCGGCTCATGCCGCAGCTCCTTTCGTCAGCAATTCGCGGGCAATGATCATGCGTTGAATCTGATTAGTTCCTTCGTAGATCTGGGTGATCTTTGCGTCGCGATACAGGCGTTCGACCTCGAACCCGCGAATGTAGCCTGACCCGCCAAAGACTTGCACCGCATCCGAGGACCGCTGCACCGCCATGTCTCCAGCAAAGCACTTGGCCATCGAGCATGCCTTTGTCGCGTCCTGCCCGGTGTCGATCTTGTAGGCAGCCGAATGGACCAGAAGCCGGGCGGCTTCGACATCCTTAGCGATGTCGGCCAGCAGCCACTGGACGCCCTGAAAATCTGCGATGGGCTTGCTGAATTGCTTGCGTTGCTGGGCATAGTCCGTCGCAGCCTCAAGCCCTGCCTGACCGATGCCAACTGCCAGAGCAGCGATGCCGACGCGCCCCTTGTCCAGAACGCTCATCATCATGTGAAACCCGCGCCCTTCGGTGCCCAACAGGGCATCTGCCGGCAGGCGAACATCGTCAAAGGATAGCGGGCCAACCTGACTGGCGCGTTGACCCATCTTGATCTCTTTGGGGCCACGAGTAACACCGTCAGCGTGCAGATCGACGATGAAAATCGACATGCCACGGTGCCCGGCCTTGGGGTCGGTCCGCGCCAGAACAAAGCCGACATCTGCAACCGGGGCGTTGTGGATCCAGATCTTGCCACCGTTCAGCACCCAGCCGTCGCCGTCACGCACCGCCGTCGTGCGAATGCCAGACACATCGGTGCCGGCTTCGGGTTCGGTGATGCAATAGGCGGGGCGTAGCTTGGCGGCCAGAAGATCCCCCAGCCACTTGCCTTGCTGTTCCGGCGTTCCGTGGCGAACCAGCAGCGTCGAAACCAATTCCAACAAGCCGCATTGATCGGCGATCGACGCATATCCGCGCGACAGTTCCTCCATCACCAACGCATAGGTCACTGTGTCGAAGCCGGGTCCGCCAAGCTCTTCTGGCACACCGATGCCGAACAGGCCTAGTTCAGCCATCTGGTCGTAGATTTCCGCGGGAAACCGCGAGTCGCGATCCAGTTCTTCCGCCGCTGGGCGAATGACATCCTCGGCAAACTGGCGGGTCATATCGCGAACCTGAAGGTGAGTTTCGGTTAGAAACATCGTTGTGCCTCGTAATGTAACTAATCAGTTACTAATACGCGTCGCAGGAGCGGTTCGTCAAGTGGGTTGATCGGTTTCTCCACATGATGTAAATAACCAAACAGTTACTTAATAACTGTGCAAATTTCGGCAATCCGGTTTGCATTTGGGAGGCTTGCATGAATCCGAACACTCTGAACAAGTTTGGCCGGGTGGACCTGAACGTATCCGCCTTTGGCTTTGGCACAGCGCCGATTGGCAACATCTTTCGTGAGATTGACGAGGCAACGTCTAACGCGATGATTCAGCACGCCTGGGACAAGGGCGTTCGGTATTTCGACACCGCCCCAATGTACGGGCACGGCCTGTCCGAAATGCGGACAGGGCACAGCCTGCGCTGGAAGGACCGCGGAGACTTCATCCTGTCGTCCAAAGTAGGCCGGGTGCTGAAACCTGGACGCCGTCAGGACATCAATTTCGAACCCTGGACCAACGCTGCGCCCTTCACGATGCATTTCGACTATAGCTATGACGGGATCATGCGGTCGTTCGAAGACAGCCTGCAGCGCATGGCGCTGGAGCATATGGACATCTGCTTTATCCACGATATTGACGTGTTCACCCGTGGCACCGAGCAGCCCGAAGTGTTCAAACAGGCGATGGATGAGGCTTGGAAGGCGCTGGAAAGCCTGCGTGATCAGGGTGTTGTCAAAGCCATCGGCGTCGGTGTGAACGAATGGGAAGTGTGCCACGCCGCGCTTGAACAGCGCGACTTTGACTGCTTCTTGCTGGCCGGGCGCTATACCCTTTTGGAGCAGGACGCGCTGGATAAGTTTTTGCCGCTTTGCGAAGAGCGCGGTGCCGCTGTGGTCGTCGGTGGCGGCTTCAACTCGGGCATTCTGGCAACGGGTGCGAAGGAAGGGGCCAAGTACAATTACGCTCCGGCGCCCGCCGACATCATGGACAAGGTCAGCAAGATTGAAGCCGTCTGTGCCGAGTATAACGTGCCCCTGCCAGCCGCGGCGCTGCAGTTCGTGGTGGCGCATCCTGCGGTGCCGACTTTTATGGCGGGCACCCGTACGGTCGAGCAGCTGGATCAGAACCTGAACTGGTTCAGCCATGACATCCCGGCTGAATTCTGGGCGGACCTGAAGACCAAAGGCCTGCTGCGCGAAGACGCTCCGGTTCCGGAATGAGCGCCGAGCCTCTGACTGCAGGTTCTTATGGCTATCACGACCTGCAGATCGGTGATGTGATGAAGACCGGGTCTGCCGAGATATCGGCAGACCTGATTGCGGCTTTTGCCGACCTGACTGGAGACAAATATCCGCTGCATCTGGATGACGACGTGGCCCGACAGCTTGGCTACAATGCGCGGGTGGCGCATGGGCTTCTGGTTCTGTCAGTCGTGGATGGATTGAAGTTCCAGTCCGATGCACGGCCTGACGGGCTGGCCTCATTGGGGTGGAACTGGCGGTTCGAACAGCCGGTCTTAGCCGGAGATACGATCCGGGCGGAACTGCACGTGGTGTCGAAACGCGAAACCTCATCCGGCCGGCGCGGGATCGTAGCCTTTCGGTTCGATGTGTTCAATCAGGCAGGCCAGCGGGTTCAGCAAGGCACGAATGAGTTGATCTTCGACCTGTGACCAAGGCCGCAACACTTTAGGATCAAGGGAAAGACATGTCTGTTTCATTCACCAAACGCTTCATCTCGCAAGGCGCTGCAAATTTGGCGGTGCAGGCGGCCCTGGCGCTCGCCGCTGAAAACGGTTGGCAAGTTGCAACCGTTGTTGTCGATCCCGGTGGTCACATGGTTGCAGCAGGGCGCATGGATGGCACACCGGCGGCGGTGGCCGAGTTCGCAATGGACAAGGCCAGAACCGCTGTTTTGGGCAAAACCACACGCGCCTTTGGCGAACGTATGTTGTCGGAGCCTGCGTTGCAGCTGGGCCTGTCTAACCGCCCCAATCTGTGTGCGTGGGACGGCGGCATGCCCATACTGGAAGACGGGCAGATGATTGGCGCGATTGGAGTGTCAGGCGCCGTCGGTCCTGACGACATTCTTTGTGCCGATGCTGGGTTGCAGGCAATCGGTCTGGCCGGGTGACGCGCGGCGCGGTTTTACCTTAGTACCCCGATACGTCGCGCGAGTATTCGTGATAAATGCCCGGATCGAAGATCGAGTTGACGGTCAATTCACGCTTGGGCAGCAGGTCCTCTGAAAACACTTGCGCAGCGGCGAAAACCTCAGGGGTCACGAACCTCAGACCTTCGGGCAGGTCGCCCAGCGTTGAGGTTGGGTCATTGGCTGCAAGGTTATACCCCCAGACTCCGAACGAGGGGATCGACATCTGATAATTCACGACCTGCGGGAAGATTTCGGACAAGGTCTCGGAAATGGTCCAGTATGTGTGGGGTGAGAAGAAGGGTGAGCTGCTTTGGGTGACCAGTACACCATCCTCGGTCAGGATGCTCTGGACCATAGCGTAGAACTCGATCGAATAGAGTTTTGACAGAGCCTCGTTATGCGGATCGGGGAAGTCGATAATGATCCGGTCATAGGTTTGGTCGGTGGATTTCACATAGTTGAACGCGTCGGTGTTGTGGATGTTCAGCGACGACGCCTCCATGCTGTGTTCGTTCAGGCGGGCAATGGGGGCCAGATTGCGCCCAAGGTCGGTCATCGCAGGATCAAGATCGACCAGATCGATGCGTGAGACGCTGGGATGTTTCAGGACCTCGCGCACAGCAAGCCCGTCACCTCCGCCCAGCACCAGAACGGATTTCGGGTCATTAGCGCCCCAGGACAGGACGGGATGCACCAACGCTTCGTGATACCGATACTCGTCCGCTTCGGCGAATTGCAGATGGCCGTCGATATAGAGTCGCACGTCGTTCTTCTGCCAGGTATTGGTGACCACAAGTGACTGGTATTGCGACTGTTTGCGCCAGACGATGCGGTCGAAATACAGATGGTCTTGCGCGAATGCGGTGATCCGCCCGGCCAGCAAGGTCAGTGCAAACAACAGAACAATGGTGCCGATCGCACAGGCCAACATCCGTTTGGGCGCGTCCAGCTGATCGCGGAGACACAGAACGCTCAACAGCGCGACCATGGCGTTGGTCAGACCGATTGCGAACGAGGATGAGATCAACCCAAGGGACGGCAGCAGCAGGATGGGAAACAGAACCGACCCACCGAGTGCACCGATATAGTCCAGCGAAAGCACATCCGCGATGGATTCCCGCGTGGTGCTGCTTTCTGACAGAACCCGCATCAACAGGGGAATTTCCAGCCCGACCAGAAACCCGATGGACGAGATGAAGGTGAACATGCCCACCGTGTAAAACCACGGCGCATAGGGAAACAGCATGAACAGCGACACGCTGCACAGACCGCCGATCAGCGCCAGGATCAGCTCAACCCAGATAAATGTCTGGATCAGATTGCCGAGGAAAAAGCGGGATACGTAGGACCCGACACCCATGGCGAACATGAAGAACCCGATGGTTAGCGAGAACTGATAGACCGAATTGCCCAGCAGGTAGCTGGACACCGTCCCGATGATCAGTTCGTAGACAATGCCACACAGGGCAACAACAAGGATTGCGCCCAGCAGAACCATGGCCTGCCGGCGGGGCAGGTCCGAGTAGCGCGGTGTCAGAGTGTCGGTCATGCAAATATCCGAGAAAATGGAAAGCCCGGCGCGAGTAATGCGCCGGGCCCTGATAGGGTGTTAAGTCAGCGCAGTACTTATTTGCCTGCGCGCAAACCGCCCGAGCGCGAGCTGCGCGGCGCCGAGTAGCTGGTTCGCGGGGTCACTGTGCGGTTGTTGAAGCTGGCGGCGGTGATGCCGGCCGAACGCTGGCGGCCGATCAGGTTGCCAATCAGCGCACCGGCCAAGAACCCTGCGCCCGAGAACCGCAGGCCAGCGGATTGACCGGTGGTGTCAGTGGCGATCAGACGGTTGTTGGCCTCGTCGATCTCGATGGTGAAAATCTCGCCCTCACCCGAGTCGCGGACGCCGTTTTCGTTGGGATCGACGTAGCCCGAGAATTTGGCGTCGGACAGAATTTCCAGACCCAGAGGCTGGTCATAAAAACGCGGTTCCGTATTCATCACCTCGGTCAGATAGCCGGTGAATTCATCGACCTGCTCGTCCGAAGCCTCGGCGATGCTGTTGGCTTCCAGATATTCCTGATACTGGATGATGGCAAATTCGGTGCGGTCCAGAACCTGCCCCAGATCAGCGGTCTGTTCCGATTCCGGGGCTAGGAAAAGGGAATAGGCTGCAAAGCCAAGAACGCCCACAATGACGATCGTTTTAAGATTACCAAACATTGAATACTCCTATGGATTTTCGGACTGTGTTTTTTAAATTTCGCAGCACCACCAGACCTGATGCAGGTCCTTGCCGTAGAACTCTTTGAGTTCACCGCATTTTGTCAGGCCCTGCTCCTGCAGATCTGCCGCGTTGGGGTTGGACAGGTCGGATGGAATGGCCAACACGGCCATGCGATATCTCTGACTGCGCGCCAGCGAAAGCTGTTGATCCAGCCCACTGAGACCGGCGCTGGTTTCGCGCCAGCGCAGGCCCGCCACATTGTCGGTTTCGGGGGCCTTGTGAACTTCAAAGATCGACAGGCCTGTACTTACTGAAGGCTCTGCGCGCGGGGTTTCGGGTGCTTCGGGGTTGTCCAGCCCATAAACGATCTTGGCCTCGTTCGGGCTGTGATATCCGGGCACGGTCATTTCGACGGCGGCGCCGAACTCTTCATAGAGTTTATGCGCGGCGGCATAGATTTTTTTGCCGAACTCTTCGTAATCACTGGTTTCGATGAAAATCTTGCGGACCTGCAGCTGTGCCAGCTTTCCCAGCAGGTCGTTCAGCATCAGTCCCCCCAACCCCTTACCGGTATGCGCCTGATCCAGATAGGTCCAGGACAGCCACGCGACATCCGGCACGTCTTCGTCCAGGCTGTAGCCGATCAGTCCAAGCACCTTGCCCTTTTCCTGCAGGACGAACATGTTTTCTGTCCCACCGTCCACGAAGGTGCTTTCTGCCTCGGCCGCGTCGTCCTCATCGGTCTGAGCGATGATCTGGATGGCGTCAGATACATGCTGCCATTCCATGGGTTTGAGCTTGGGTCCGCTGGAGCCGAAAAGGGCGCTAAACATGGCCAGTCCTCCGCCGATCAGGGCGCTTGTGATGTGGGTGAAAACGGCGATCTGAGGGCGTAGGAACACCCATTCGGCCGCCAGAAGAATGCAGATCAGGGCCAACGTCCAACTGCGCCTTTGGGGCGTGCTGGCGATGATCATCCCATAGGAAACCAGACCGTAGGCAATACCGGACAGGCCGACAAAGCCGGGCCCGGCCAGCAACAGTTCTGCGGCTGTTCCGGTCAGAGCGAACAGGGCGACCAGACCGAGGGTGCGGAGCCAGCCCAGAACGGGTTCGGTAAAGCTGCCACCGAAAAGGATCAGCAGGCAATTGAGCGTCAGGTGACTCAGATTGCCATGCCGAAACATGAACAGGAGATGGTCGGGAAAATCCACGATAGGCCCGGAATACCGGACCGGACCCAGCAGGGCATAAACCGCGATCGCGCTTAGTATGAGGCCTATCGTAACAGGGCATCTGCGCAGCTCGTCCATTCGCCTTTCAGAAACCCGCCGCAACAAGCCGTGGCGCGGCGTGGCCGATCAGGCCGCGGCGTATGGACTGCACGGTGACGCGTTTCGGACAGAAATAGGCCTTCAGAACGTCCAGGCTGAGCTGTGGTTCGGCGTCGCCACACATGAAGATATCGATGGCTGCATATCCGTGTTCGGGCCAAGTATGGACCGAGATATGCGACTCGGCCAGCAACGCGACCCCGGTGAACCCCGCCCGTTGCCCGAAATCATGGGTGTTCACATCAAGAACATGCGCTTTGGCGGCAATTGCGGCGCGTGTAAGGACATCTATGGCGGGTAGGGGATCATAAAGTGCGCTGGAGTCGAAGAAATCTGCTATAAGGTGAATGCCCAGCGAAGACGAAGTGCCGTCCATAAAAAACCAAAGCCCCAAAACTCAAACTATTGGGCTCTGTCTAATATACTGTTCCTTATCGTCAATCTCAGTTCGGGCTGGACCTTGGCTAAGTCTCGTTCTGTGACAAAAAAACACAACCAAAGGGGATATGTTGCGCGGTTGAAAATCAACTGCCGTATGAGTTTTCGAAGTCCCAATCGCCACGCAGGAGCCGTTTTGGGTGGCTCGACGCGGCCGAAAAACGCGCTGTATGGCCTGCCCACTGAACGACAGGCCACACATGCTTCACATGCTGGCCCTACAAGTCCCCAGCATTCAGGGCATTGGCCAGATGATCGGCCTGACGAATGGCCAGTGCGACAATGGTCAATGTCGGGTTTTCCGCCGCCCCCGTTGTGAACTGAGACCCATCCGAAATGAACAGGTTCGGGATGTCATGGGTCTGCCCCCATTTGTTGACGACCCCATCGCGCGGGTTCTCGGACATGCGGTTGGTGCCCAGATTATGCGTCGACGGATAAGGCGGTGTCGGGAAGGTCCGGGTTGCGCCTGCCGCCTCATAGACCGCCTGACCTTGCTGATAGGCGTGGTTGCGCATGGCGATATCGTTGGGATGGTCGTCGAAATGCACATTCGGGACGGGCAAGCCGTATTGATCGGTCACATCCATGTTCAACGTCACACGGTTCGTTTCCTGCGGCATATCCTCGCCTACAATCCACATCCCGGCCATGTTTTCATAGCCGTCCAGAGCGGTCGTGAACTCACGCCCCCAAGCGCCGGGGTCAAGGAACGCCGCCATGAACGGCAGGCCGAGCGCCAGGGTTTCCAGTTCATAGCCGCCAACAAAGCCGCGCGACGGGTCATGTCGGGATTCATCCTGAATGATGCCGGCCATGGTGGTCCCGCGCCACATCCGCACGGGCTTGTCGAACACCGCGTATACTGATCCGGTCATGTGCCGCATATAGTTGCGCCCGACCTGACCGGAACTGTTGGCCAATCCGTCCGGGAACATGGACGACGTGGAATTCAGCAGCAAGCGGGGGCTTTCGAAGGAATTGCCCGCCACGCAAACAACCCGCGCCTTTTGCAATTGCAGATTGCCGTCAGCGTCAAAATACTCGACCCCCGTAACCTTGCCGGTGTCATCGTGCAGGATGCGGGCGACATGGGCCTTTTCGCGGACTTCCAGATTACCCGTCGCCTCGCCTTGGGGGATGTCGGTATAGGCGGCCGACCATTTGGCGCCCCATTTGCAGCCCTGAAAACAGAAGCCGGTTTGCTGACACATCTGACGATCGCGGTTTTCGTCAGAGTTGATGGCCATCCGACCTGTATGAACCTGCTCGTAACCCAGCGCCTTGGCGCCTGCCTCGAACACTTTGTAGTTGTTGTTGCCCGGCAGACCGGGGCGGTCGCCGGTGCGGGTCACGCCCAGCTTGTCCTCGGCCAGGGTGTACCAAGGGTCCATCTCTGCGGCGTCGATGGGCCAGTCCAGCAGGCTTGCACCCTGAACGTTGCCATAGGTAGTTGCGGCCTTCCATTCGTGATCCTGAAACCGCAGCGATGCGCCCGCCCAATGGGTCGTCGTGCCGCCAACAGCCTTCACGATCCAGGCCGGAAGGCCCGAGAAGTCCCTGGCCACGCGCCAGTCCCCGGATGTGGTGCGCGGGTCTAGCCATGCGAGTTGACCAAAGCTTTCCCATTCGTCGTTGACATAGTCTTCGGGCAGGTATCTGCCGCCCGCCTCCAACGCGACGACGCTGATACCTTTCTGCGCCAGTTCATTTGCCAGAACGCCGCCCCCGGCGCCGGTTCCGATTACGACAACAACACTGTCGTCGGTGAGGTCAAAAGGTGCCGTCATGGTGCCTACCTCCGATTAAAGCCAGTTGATGTCGTCGAAGCCGCGGTCGATGTAACCGCCGAATTCGTATGAAGAGCCTTCGTAGCCAAAGATCGGCCAGACGGCCTTCTGGTTATAAAGCCCGGTGACAAGACCACCCCGGATCTGTTGGAAGAATGGGCTGTTTTCCATCCCTCGCAGAATATCGACCCGATCACGTTCCCAGCCGACGTCCAGATAACTGGCGTGCCCTTTTCCCTGAGCCGCTGCATTCAGTGCGGCAATGCCGGCCTCGATTCCCTCGGCGGCTTCGGCAGTGTCGTAGCCCTTGACTGCAATGACGTAGTATTCGTCTCCAACCTTGTCGTGTGGATAGATGTCCCGGGCCATCTGGACCAGGGTTGCAAAGGTTTCCGGTTTCAGGGCCTGGGTCTGGGTCGCCCAGGCTGCGGTGCTCGAGGCGAGAAAACCCGCGCCGACAACAAAGGATGCCCCGGTTGCCGTTGCGCGGGACAACAGCTGACGCCGTGTTAGCCCCTTCAGGTTTGCGTTGTGCATTTCGTTTTTCCTCCCTTTGTTCGTGTCACTTGAACCGCCCACCGCGCTCGAGAACCTCGATCTGGTACCCGTCCGGATCGGCGACGAAAAAGAACCGCGCGATCAGGTTTCCGTCCGGGGCGAATTCAACGATTTTGCGGGGTTGCAGGCCTTCGGCCTCGAACCGGGCATGCTCGGATGCCAGGTCATCAACGGACACGGCCAGATGACCGTAGCCGTCGCCAAGGTCGTAAGGTTCCGTCCGATCCTTGTTGATCGTTAGTTCAAGTTCGAAATCGCTTTCGTCATTGCCGAGGTACACAAGGGTGAAGTCAGGAAAATCAAGCCGGTCGGCAACCTCCAGACCGAAAGCTCTCCTGTAAAACCCGATGGATCGCGCCTCATCCAGAACGCGGATCATGGAATGAATTTTTTTGGCCAAGCCTTTTCTCCCGTCATGTGTGTCCTGACAGGTTACAAGGGCCAAGGCCGGGTGCGGGTAGTATTGATCTACTACCCGTTGATCGGGAGTTTCTTCAGCCGAGGCTACTCGGCGGCGATATCCGCGGGTTTGTCCGCGTCCTGCATCTCAAGAAACTTCAGACACGCACAGCGCAGGAGCGAGGTAAAATTTTCGGGCTCTCCCTGCAGCTCCAGCACCTCAGAATGCAGTTTGGAAATGAAAACCGGCGTGGTCGTCCCTTCACCTTCCGAGATGTGGTCTATGACCGTCCAAAAGGCGTTTTCCAGCCGGATGCTGGTGCTTTGGCCGTTCAACCGTAAACTGCGGGTCGTACTCGCGTACCGGTCCGGGTCCTGCCCAGCAAAAATCTGGCACATGTTCTCCTCCCCTTTGTCGCAGAGCCGGATGGCTCTGTCGTTGCACGGCAGTCTATTGCTGCGGTACAACGCCATGCTATTCATTCAACCAGCACTTGGCTCAAAGTCAAATCAAAGTCCGGGTAGAGGGGTCCTGATGGCCGCGCGGTGCTACGTCGCACGCGCAGCACCGCTTTTGGGTTTTCGCGACGGCTTAGCCGCGCCCCCGATAGGGCGGCACGCCCTGATCGGGTATCCAGACATGTTCTGGTGTGGCTCCGGTCTGCCAGAATACGTCGATGGGAATACCTCCACGCGGATACCAATAGCCGCCGATCCGCAGCCAGCGCGGGTCTAGAAACTCGACCAGACGACGGGCGATGGACACGGTGCAGTCCTCGTGAAACGCTCCGTGGTTTCGGAACGATCCCAGGAACAGTTTCAGGGATTTCGATTCCACCAGCCAGTCACCCGGCACATAGTCGATTACAAGATGGGCAAAGTCCGGCTGCCCGGTCATTGGGCAGAGCGAGGTGAACTCGGGCGCAGTAAAGCGCACGCAATAATCGATATCGGCCTGCGGGTTCTGCACCCGCTCAAGCTCGGCCGCCTCGGGCGAGGTCGGCAGTTCGGTTTTTCCGCCCAATTGGGTCAGATCGCTGTAAATGGTTTCCATCATATGCTCCTTTCGGGGTCAGACCCCGCGTTTGTTGCCCCATAGCAGGACGTGCAGTTGCGGCAGGACCCGTGGGGTGAACCAGCCATCAGCGGTTACCTTCTCCACCAGCCACAGCAACCGGTCCGAAAGGGTTTGCGGATCGACGGGCAGGTCGGGGTCGACCTCGGCATTGCCCGGTTGCAGGTAAAGGGGCAGTGCCGGATAGCGGTCCGCTACGGCGCGTGCCCAGTCATAGTCAGCCTCATCGAAGATCACGATTTTCATCACCACCTTCGGGCCATCTTTCGCTGCTTCGATACAGGCCGCGAAGGCGACCCAGTCCACACTTTCACCGCTAGACGGCGGCTTTGGGCTGAGAACCAGCGTGTCCAGATCACCAAACCACGGTTTTGCGATCGAGCCTTGGGTCTCGCAGGCGAACCGATACCCCTCGACCCGGCCTCGCGCGATCAAGGGGGCAAAGTCCTGAATGGCCGGGTTGCCGCCCGACAGCGATACGGTCAGAGGCCGCCCACCCGACAAGGTGCGCACCCGGTCCCAGACCGCATCCGTATCCATCGCCGCCCAATCGTGGCGATATGCGGTATCGACCGCGTGCAGGCTGTCGCACCAGTTGCAGCGGTAATCGCAGCCACCGGTGCGCACGAACACAGTGGGCTCCCCGATCAGCGCGCCTTCGCCCTGAATCGTGGGGCCGAAAATCTCGGCAATGCGCAGGCGAGTCATGGGCGGTACTCGGCCCAGGTCTTTGGCGTTTCGCTGACCCGTACAGCGGCGGTTTCCGGCCAGCGCGTCGCGCACCAGTCATAGAAGTGACGCGCCATGTTTTCGGCCGTGGTCAGGAAATTCATCACGTCGTTCAGGTGGCGGTGATCGAACGTCTCGTCGATATAGGTCTTGAACGGCTTCAACTCGCCATAGTCCCGCACGAACCCGTCGGCGTTCAGCTTTGGCGCGGCCAGCTCGATCTCGACAATATAGTTGTGCCCATGCATCCGGGCGCATTGGTGATCGTCGGGCAGGTGGGTCAACTGGTGCGAGGCGGAAAAGTGGAATTCCTTGGTGATCCGATACATCAGGCGGTTTCCTTCTGTGCCGTGGCCGCGACCCAGAAATCGGGGTCTTCGTACGTGGTCGGGTCGGCGACACCAGCCAGATGGAATGCCTCGCGCCGTTCAACGCAGGTGCCACAGCGCCCGCAGTGATGGTCGCCGCCCTTGTAGCAGGACCATGTCTGCGCAAACGGCGTGTCCACACGTGCGCCTTCGGTTACAATGTCGGCCTTGCTGCGATGGACGAACGGAGTGAACAGGGACACGTCTGCATAACCGTCCAGCGCGTGTTTCTGCATTGTTTCGAAGGCTTCGGTGAAGGCCGGACGGCAATCGGGATAGATAAAGTGATCCCCGCCATGCACCGCCGTTGCAACCGCATCCGCCCCACGCGCCGCGGCCGCGCCAAAGGCCACGGTCAGCATGATCGCGTTGCGGTTGGGTACTACGGTCACGCGCATGCTGTCCTCGGCATAGTGCCCGTCAGGCACATCCACATCATCGGTCAGCGCTGACCCTGTAAGAACCGTCCCGACCGAGCGCAGGTCGATGATGTCATGCGGCACACCCAGCCGCTGTGCGCAAAGTGCGGCATAGTCCAGCTCTTTTCGATGGCGCTGGCCATAGTCAAAGGAAATCAAGCCCGTAAGCTGGTGATCGCGTGCAACAATATGTGCCAGCGACACCGAATCCAGCCCGCCCGAGCAGATTACGATCGTTTTCATGTTTTGAACCCTTGTTTTGTTACCCGGGTAGGCTGCGACCGGGATGCGCCCTGTTATACCCGGGAACCGGGCGTGCCAAGTCACATTTGCGCAATGTTGCGCCCTTTGCGATGTCGATGGCGTGCAGCCGCTTAGGTGCTAAGAACTCGGAGTTCTTCGAACCGCGTCATGTCGGCAAACTGACAAAAGGCAGGGGCGGTGAGGGGTATGACGGGCGCGGCTTCTGCAAGATCTTCAAGGATTGCGGCAAGTTCAGCTTCCCAGAGAGGTAGAACGCTATCGGGCAGCCAGTTTATTGGGTAGGCTAAGGTCATGTGATGCCGGTACGCATCATGGTTGTGGTGACGATAGGCGAATGGGTCGGTCAGCGCATCGCGCCAAGCCCGCATATTCGCCTCGTCTTCTTCGGTGGCACCTTTGAGCGCAAGCCCTGTGGGGCTCAAGCCTGTCACGCGGACGCTAAAACCCGGTGGCGCCGAAAACGCTGCGAGCCGATCAATCATGGCGTCGGTGACGCTGTTCACAGATGCGTCGCGGTCCATATCGCGGGGCCATGTGTCCGGCGTGCGACGGGTTTCGACAACGCCTTCGAACACGGTCATGTGCAGGCTTTCGATGGGTGTGAACAAAAAACGTTCGGCCTCCGGTAACGCCATCAGTCTTTCGCGTGCATCCAACACGGCCTTGTGGGCTGGGGCGTCGAAATCAAGATGGCAGACAACGGTATTGCCCGCCTCGGGCAGGAATTCTTTGGTGTTGTATCGCCGGCCAATGCGCCGCGGAGCGCCCGAATTTCTACCGGCTGCGAAGGGGGTGACGTCAACGTTCAAAGACAAGGTAAAGCTCCGTTTTTCAACAGCCTATTCGTGATCTGTTGCAGGCTTATGACTGGGGTGCGCCATTGGCTTGGGAAAACACCCGTCTTCGACTTGACTCAGAGCGTGCTCTGACCAGTAGATATGCCCGCATCCTGAGGGGAGCTTTCCAATCGTTCAGGGCTTGCGGGCAGTGCCCCTGCGCGCGGTTTCACATTACGAGCCCGACAATTTTCAGAGGCGCACCGGCAATGACATCGCCCAACCTTTTTCAACTTGCCGCGCTTGTTTTCACTGCGGTGACCTGCGTTGTGATCGGGGACACAGCGGGCAAGCTATTGACCGGCGGCGGTGTCGATCCAATCATCGTGGCTTGGTCACGCTTTGCTCTGGCCGCAATCCTGCTACTGCCATTCAGCGGGCTTACGGGAAGCGAGTTCCCAAGCTTCCGTGACTGGCGCGTCCTGTTGCGGGCGTGTTTTATCGCCGGAGGGATATGCTGCATCCTGACGGCACTGCGAACCGAGCCGATTGCCAATGTCTTTGGTGCATTCTTCGTCGGGCCGGTGGTGTCCTATGTCCTTGCCATCCTGTTTCTGGGCGAGAAACCGTCGCGCCGTCGCGGCGTCCTTCTGGCGATTGGTTTTGGTGGGGTCATGCTGGTTGTGAAACCGGGTTTTGGCGTGTCGTCCGGCATGATCTTCGCTCTTGCAGCGGGAGGATTCTATGGCGCGTATCTGGTTATGACGCGAACGCTTGCGGGCGCTTACCGGCCCCGTTTCCTACTGATGTCGCAACTTTTGATCGGATCGGTGCTTTTGACGCCGCTTGGTTTGTCAGCAGAGTTTCCTGCGCCTGACTTGTCAGTCGTGTCGTTGATATTGCTGAGCGCTTTTGCCTCCGCCGTTGGCAACTACCTGCTGGTGATTGCAAACAAATCCGCCGAGGCCAGTCTGATCGCCCCGTTGGTCTACAGCCAACTGGTGTCCGCGACGGTGCTGGGAATTCTCGTGTTCGGAGATTGGCCGGACGCCTATTCGCTGTTGGGCCTCGTGCTGATCGCGTTTTCCGGGCTTGGGTCCCTGATCCTGCACCAATCCGACAAGTGGGCTTCTGCTGCCAGAGGATGACCTTTTGGCGACAGAAGCCACGCGGTGCCGATCATCTAGCCCAAGATCGCTTCAATCCTGGCGAGCGTTGCCGTGTTCACCGCCACACCCTTTTTGTGGGCCACCAGACGTTTGGCCGTTCGGCCGTCACCGGGCAGATGGGCGCCATCCTGAAAGCGGATTGCTTCGACCAGACCGGCGACACCGGCCTCGAACCTACCCTCGGCCGTGGAGCCCGGATCGATGGCGATGAAGAACTGACCGGTTTTCGGCGGGCCACCGACAGTGCCGGAAAACGGTGAAGCATTGATGCCCAGCGTGGCCCCGGTCAGGGCGGCGGCCAAAACCTCGACCATCAGCGCGACGCCGACGCCTTTGTAGCCGCCCGAAGGTGCCATTGACCCTTTGAGGCCTACTTCGGGATCTGTGGTCGGGTGGCCTTCGGGGTCCAGCGCCCAGCCAACCGGGATCGGCTTGCCTTCGCGTGCGTGTTTCATGACTTCGCTTTTGGCAATCGTGCTGGCGCTTTGGTCGATCAGCAACGCGGGCTGTCCATCGGTTCCGGGAACGGCAACAGAAAACGGATTGGTGCCGACGACAGGTTTCGAACCGCCGGATGGGGCAATCGAGGCCGGTGCGTTGGTGAACCCCAGCGCGACAAAACCGGCTTGGGCTAGTCTGAACGTGTGATAGCCAAGAACGCCGCAATTATAGCTGTTCTTGATGGCCAGGACCGCAACGCCTTGTTCCCGCGCGGCGGTGGTCAGGGCGTCAAAACCCAGATCAATGGCAGAATGAGCGAAACCCGTTGCTGCATCGACGGTCAAAACGCCCGGTTTGGGGCGTGACAGAACAGGTTTCGCCAACCCGTCGACCTTGCCACATTGCACATGCTCACAATAGATGGGGATATAAGCCAGACCGTGGCTTGCGACGCCGTCTGCCTCGGTCGCGGCGGTTGCTTGCGCCAGCGGTCGGGCGTTGTCTTCGGATGTGCCCGCCGCGACAAGGGCGCGGAAGGATAGGTCTTCTATTTCGGCGAGGGTCAGGATCCGTGTTTCGGTCACTTGGGTCTCTTTTCAGTCGTTGTCGGAAAGCCCGGCCCCTGCGCCCAGCAGGCGGGATTCCTCGGTTGCGGGGGCGTAGGTGCGGTGGGCAAAACGGTTCAGAATATCCCAATCGCCCGGCGTGGGCTGTGCGCGCGAGTGCCGATTGAGCAGGGTTTCGGGCGCATCACCCTGAGAAACAGTGACCCGTCGGGCCGTGACTGGGAAAACACCGTGGACGGCGAGGTGATCGCCATCAGTAACTGCCAGCGTGCCGTCGAATTCGATGCTGACCCAGCATTGCAGAACGCGCGCCGCATTGGCGGCAAAGGGCAACAACAGTTCAGGGGCGCAGACGTCCCACATCTCGATCGGGTTGATCTTCAGCAGATCTGCGCTGTCGGACAAGAGAGGCCCTGCCGACAAGGGGCACAACTCGCCGTCGCCTCGCCACGAATGATCAACCTTTCGGGGGCGGTGGGCGGCAAGGTCCGAGGCCAGCCCAAGCGTCAACAACCGTGCCAGAACGCCGGCGCCATCCAGACCTTGCGCACACAGCCAGCGGGCCGCTTTAGATGCCTCTTCCGCCTGTCCCCAGGAATATCCGGCCCCGCGGGTGGCGCGTTTGGCGGTTGCCTCCATCTCGTTCAATGAGAAGCTCATGTGGGTACCTCTGGATAGACCCAAAGATCGGCGTTCTGAATGTTCAGCTCCTCGGGGTAGGGCGCACCCGCATACATGCAGATACGGACCCAGCGATCTGAGCGCGGATCGAAATGCGTGGCGCCGAAGAACGACAGCTTTGCCCGCAACATGTCGAGGGGTAAAACCGTGGCGCCAATCGTGTTGTCCCGGATTTCGCCATAAGGCGCGGTGCGGGCCATCTGTGCGCGCCGGACGGTGTGGCGGTGCTCAGGGTGTTGTAGTAAGAATTCTGCAATAGGTTTGGTGCCGTCCCATCCGCTCAACATCGCGTGGGCCGAAGCGGCATCCCGTGCCGGGGCCAGTGGCTGCTCATAATCGGCGATGGGTTCTTCGAACCGTTCGCCCATGCGAGGTTCCAGTTTCTCTTCAGACACATACCATGCGCGGGCGCAGTTTTCACGGGACGTCCAGTCCAGATCCAAGGCCCATTCAAATGCGCCCCGGATCAGGTTGCGGACATCGCTGATTTGCATCGCTCCGTCGATCATAAAGGCCTCGGCATTGCTGTCGGCCATGCACGAAGCCAGCCCGTCCACAAGTTCAGCGTAGGGCTCAAGGATCAGCGAGGCGAGGTATTCCTGCCCCTCATCGCTGAGCGCGGTTTGCGACCAGATCACCAGTCGGTTCCAGGGGTGGCTGCCGATCAGGCCGTCTTGTTCCACATAGTCCGAGATCGCTTGAATATCAGCTTTCAGCGCTGCCAGTTTTTCGATTTGAATGGGATGTTCAGACCGCCACCATGTCATCGAAAGCTGGCTGCTTTCGAAAACTCGCCGGAAGAGCTCAACCTCAGCCGCAGATGCGGTTTCCACGGACCGGACACGCGCAATCGCCTCTTCCCGTGCTATGATCCAGTTGTTGAACAGGACGGGATGGTTGACGATGAACGGCGCCATGCCGAGGCCGGTGGAATTGCCGATGCCCAGCCAATGGGCGATGTCAGGGTCCAGGTTTACGGCCTGATCGCCGCCTTTGGCGTCAGCCATGTGCTGCACCAAATCCCGAACGAAGGCGCGGGTCAGAAAAACCGAAAGCATCTCGGTCTGAAAGGGGGCGCTGGTTTCGGGGCGGTTTGCAGTGTTCTCGCGATCTGCCGCTCCAAACTTGCCCGACCCGTAAACGGCGGTCGTGCGCATCAGATAGCCAACCTGATAGATTTGCTGCACATCCGGTTGCTGCCCTGCGGCCAGCGCATCAACAACATGTTCCCACAACCTGACCGAACGGTTGGCGCGGGACAGGGACAGCTCGGATTCACTGACGCGCCCGGCTTCCTGTAGCGGAACGTTCTTGGAAAGGCGCTTGATATCAGCCTCAGTCGGGATGCCATCGAACAAGCAAAAGGTCGCATCCCAGGCATCGGCAATCACCCTATCCGAGCGTTTCTCGGGGGGCAGGTCATGGGCAAAGGCGACCAGAGAATACGCTCTTTCCGGACCGTGCGCGGTGTAGACCGCTGTTCCGACGCCCTTGGCGTCAACGTCAAACACTGGGCGTGAGAAAGACCAGCTCTCGCGTGCCATGCGGCGGGTCAGTTGTCGCATGAAGCTTAGCCGACATTGATGTAAGGATCCCAGCCGAGACAGTCGCATGACGGTGGCGGGGTCTCGTCTTTCAATCCGTGTCTGCGTCTGCGTTTCCATTCGGCTACTCCTGCGCAACAAAGTTCTCGGCAAAGAACCTGTACCAGTTTTCCCCCATGATCCCGGCCACATCGTCATTGCTCAGACCGGTTGCACGCAACCCTTGTTCAATGTTCCCAAAGTCCCGGTTGTCCCGGAACCAAGTTGGCATCGGCGGAAAGCCAGGGTTGCTGGCCGATCCTTCGCCATAGTCGATCTGCTTGGTCCAACGACCAACCCGCATCCATTCGACCACGCTATCGGGCTGGTCCTGACATAGATCCGTGCCGATCCCGAGATGTTCTGCGCCGTATTTCTCAGCCGTTCGCGCAATCATTTCGCAAAAGCTTTCCAGTGTGCAGTCTGACTTGTCTTTGAGGTGATGAGGATAGACCGAAAATCCCAACATCCCACCGTTTTCGGTCACCGCCTGGATCACCGCGTCCCGCTTGTTGCGCAGCGCAGGTGACCATTCATGCGGGTTTGCGTGGGTGATGGCGATCGGGCGTTCGGACAGTTCGGCCGCTTCGATGGTGGACCGGTCGGCCGAATGGCTCATGTCCACAACCAGACCAACCCGGTTCATTTCCTTGATCACTTGACGGCCCATGCGGGTGATGCCGGTGTCTTCGGCCTCATAACAGCCCGTCGCCAGCAGGGATTGGTTGTTGTAAGTCAGCTGCATGAACCGCGCGCCCAATGTGTGCACGATTTCGACTAACCCGATATCGTCCTCGATGGGCGAGGGGTTCTGGAAGCCGAAGAACACAGCCGTGCGCCCGGTTTCGCGCGCTTTGTCGATGTCGCTGGCCCACAACCCTTTCATAATTAGATCGGGGTATTGTTCGAACCACCGGTTCCACTTCTCAAAGTTCAGAACGGTCTCACGGAAATTCTCATGATAGGCGATAGTGACGTGGATTGCGTCCACGCCGCCGTCGCGCAATTGCCGAAAGATCTTCTCGGACCAATTGGCATATTGCAGCCCGTCGATCCGCATCACATCGGCTTTCCGGCAGAGATGTAAGCGGTTTTGACCGTCGTATAGAACTCGGCCGCGGCTTTGCCCTGCTCCCGCGGGCCGTATGAGCTGTCTCCGCGTCCGCCGAAGGGCACGTGATAGTCGGTTCCTGCAGTTGGCAGGTTCACCGTCACAACCCCGGTGCCTGCGTTGCGGCGGAAATGCGTGGCGCGCGCCAGGTTTTGCGTAACGATACCCGAAGTCAGGCCGAAATTGGTGTCGTTGACGGTGGCCAGCGCCTCATCATAGCTGCCGACCTTGATGACCGAAGTCAGCGGCGCGAACATCTCTTCGCGGTTGATGCGCATGTCATTGGTGGTGTTCAGGAACACGCCGGGGCTCATGTAATAGCCGTCATCGGGCATGTCCAAGCGCTGACCGCCGCAGGCCAGTTCAGCCCCTTCGGACTTGCCCAGATCGACATAAGCCAGGTTTTCGGCCAGCTGCTGTGCGCTGACCACCGGCCCCATCTGGGTGCCCTCTGTCAGCGCGTTGCCGACCTTCATCGCCTGCGCCCCGGCCACCAGTTTTTCGACAAAGGCTTCGTGAACAGCGGCATGAACTACCAACCGCGACGACGCGGTACATTTCTGACCGGTGCCGCCGAACGCGCCACCCAGTGCCAGCGAAACAGCAAGGTCTAGATCGGCGTCATCCATCACCGCCAGCGCGTTTTTCGACCCCATTTCCATCTGCACCTTAGTCAGGTTCTGAATGGCGGCCGCAGCGATGCCCTTGCCGACCGGCACCGATCCGGTGAACGAGATGGCGTTGACCTTTGGGCTTTCGACAAGCCGTTGTCCGATAGAGCGACCAGACCCCATGACAAGGCTGAACAGGCCCTTGGGGATGTCCTGACGGCTGATGATCTCGGTAAGGGCGACGGCCGAGGCCGGTGTGATGTTGGCAGGCTTCCAAACCACCGCATTGCCGTAGCACAGCGCCGGGGCGATCTTCCACGAGGCCGTCGCCGTCGGAAAGTTCCAAGGGCTGATGACGGCAACAACGCCAACTGCCTCGCGGCGGACATCGACCTCAATGTCAGGGCGCACGGAATCGGCATTCTCACCGATCTGGCGCAGGCACTCGGCCGCGTAATAGGTGAAAAACTGCCCGGCGCGGTAGACTTCGCCTTTGCCTTCCGCCAGCGGTTTGCCCTCTTCCCGGCTGAGCAGGGTTCCAAGTTCCTCGGCACGGGCCATCAGCTCATTGCCAATGTTCATCAGGACGGACTGCTTACGCTCAAGCCCATAGGCGGACCATTCGGCCTGCGCCACGCGCGCCTGATCCAGCGTTGCGTCAAGCTGATCCGCGCTGGCCTGCGCGAAGTGACCGATCAGGTCGCTCAGGTCGGACGGATTGCGGTTCTCGATTTCGGTTTCGCCAGCCAGCCATTCGCCGGCAATCAGGTTCAGGTTGGTCACAACAGGCCCCATGTCAAAAATTGTCCGGCAAAGAATGGACTTTGCTGCCCGTATCAGTCAAATTCAAACAACTTAAAGAAACTTCAGAAAAATTGAAGTATGGCCATTAAGATCGAAATGCTGCGTTGTTTCTGTACAGTTGTGCAAACCGGTAACCTGACCGAAGCTGCCGACCGCTTGGGTCGCACGCAATCGGCCGTTTCTATGACGCTGAAACAGTTCGAGAGCCATCTGGGCAAGAAACTGTTCGCAGGAGAGCGAAAGACTCATCTCTCAGCCCTTGGTGAGCAGGTTTTTGAAATCTCACTGAAACAGGTTCGTCAGTTTGATCAGACGGTGCAGTCTATTGAGGCGGCTGCGGACGCCAGCCACGGCCTGATGCGTATTGTATCTGTCCCGTCGGTCGCCGCTTTGCTTTTTCCTGCGGTTCTGGACCATATGACCCGCCGTTTTCCCGGTTTGAAAGTCGAATTGCGGGATACAGATACGCAGCAGGTGCTGGATTCGCTTGTGGACGGCAAGGCGGATATCGGAATCGCGTCCGGCTTCCACCCGTTGAAAGGCATCAAGGCCATTCCCCTGTTCGAGGATCAGTTCGGGCTTGTGTGCTCGTCAGATCATCCGCTTATTACAAGGCCCACACCGCCGACTTTGGATGATGTGATGGCCTCCGCGTTTGTTCGAAACGCTTTGTGCGACCTCATCCAGACGCCGAAATTTGTGGACGCGATCGCGGATGCCGACGTTACCATTCACAATACGCATTCGCTTGTCACCATGGTCAGAACAGGCAAATGGGTGACCGTGCTTCCGCAAACTGTTGCGCGATTTATTCCCGAAACCACAGCTTTCCGCACGCTCTCGGACCTGCCGGACAAGCGACAGGTCTATCTGTACGTAAAGGAAAAGCCGCGGTTCCAGGAACTGACGGACGAGTGCAGCGCCTTCATCCTGAGCAGACAACTGAGTTAAAGCGATTTGGCAAATCGATCCCGTTTCGACAGGCTAGTGGACGAACGCGATGTGAAATCTATTGCTTAAACAGCTTCTTTCAGGTGGGCGTAGCTGGCTGCGAAGCGACCGAATTTGTGGGCTCCGCAAGTGACGCCCTCATATCGACGCGGATTGTCTGCAGTGACGCACGAGTCCAGAGGCTTGAATTCCGCATCATAGTCGGCATCGATGAAGAAGGGGATGGAATAGCGTTCGCGACCGGACGTATTGATGACGCGGTGCATGTTGGCCAGATAGACGTCATTGGTCAGACGCTGGACCAGATCGCCGATATTGATCACGAAGGTTCCGGGGATTGGCGATCCTTCGACCCAGTTGCCTTCGCGGTTCATCACCTGAAGGCCGCCAACATCGTCCTGAGCCAGAATGGTCAGGTTTCCGTAGTCCGTATGAGCGCCGATGCCGATGATCTTTTCGTCGATCATGCCGTTTTGCGGTGGGTAGTGCAGCAGGCGCTGGATGCTGATCGGGTTCTGCATCAGGCTTTCGAAGTGGTTTTCCGGCAGGTCCAGGCTTAGCGCGATGCCACCCAGCAGCTGCTTGGACAGATTGACCATTTTCTGGTGATAGCCGTAGACCAGCTCTTGAAATTCAGGCAGCGCGGCGGTCCATTGGTTGGGGCCAAAGAACGGGCCTTCCAATGCATCACGCTCGGGTCCGATGTCGAAACACTCTTTCAGGTCCTTGGTTTTGGTCGGATCAGTGTTTTCTCCGTAGGGCTCGATATACCCGCGCAGCGCTACGTCCGAGTTGCTGACGTGCAGCTTCATCTTGTCTTCCATCGGCAGGTCAAAAAAGCGGCGGGTGACGTCGAAGACCTGATCGACGAAATCCTGCGCGATGCCGTGGTTTTTCACGTACATGAAACCGGCATTCGACAGCGCCCAGCGAATTTCTTTCGCCACTTTCTGTTTGCCGCTACCATCCAGCAGCGGAGCGATATCGATCACGGGGAGTTTGTCGAAAGATTCACGCTTTGCACGCAGTTTGTCATCCAGTTGAGCAACGAGATCTTGTGCCATTGGGGTTCTCTTTTCCATCCTGAGAGCGGCCTGATTGCACGCGCACACTGACAGGGGGTGACCCTTTTTCAATATTTCAAAAATTCGACTACGGATGAGCAGAATTCATGCAAGACTGTGTGTCTCTACTTTCGTCATGGTCTTTGGGAGGCTAGAAAGAGGTGAGAGAAGCCAATAATATATGATTTTCATGGCAGTGTTTGAGGAATTTTCCCATCGTGGAGAGCGGTCCAAATTTCTGTACGCTTTAGTATGCAACACCCAAAAGCTATGACCGAACGCCCGAAATAGTCGGTATTCACTCTCTTCGGTCTTTGACTTTGGGTGCGCATAATGACTTGGTGCGCGACCAACCTGAATAGAATCCGGCACCGCAATCGTGATGTCACCCGGACTTTGATCAGGTAAGTTGACGGTGCTTGTTCCGCGAACGGGATGAGCGATCAAACGGCTCGCTTTTTGAGGCTTTTCAAAACGACCCCACAGGAATCGATCAGCTGTTTCAGCTCAGCGCCGTAGTTTTCCGTGCCGCTTTGCAAAAGCGCCTCAACTGATTTTGCCATGTTGGCAAGTTCAGTTTCACCAAAGCTCGACACGCTGCCGGAAACGCGGTGCACGAGGAACTCGATCCGATCCCGGTCCCCCTGTTTCTCTGCGGTCTTAAGCTGCGCGTGGCAATCTTCCAGCGAGTCTCTGAACGCCAGAAACACCTGTTCCATTTCTTCACTGCTCAGGAACTTGCTGAGGCGCGCCTTGGTGGCTTCGGAGCCTTTGGACACGAATGGCTTGTCCGAGGGAGGTTTGTCGATCGACGCCCGGATCGCACCGTATAGAACCCGTTCGTCCAGCGGTTTGGAGACAACCGCGTCGAACCCTGCTGCCGTGTATTCATCCAGGTCCTCGGGCATCACGTTTGCGGTGACGGCTATGGTTGCGATGGTTCTTTCGGGCTGCTGGGCCTTGGCAATTCTCTTAAGGTCGCGCGCCAGTTGAACGCCGGTCGTGTCAGGAAGGCGGATATCGGTCAGGATGCAATCAACATCGTCTGGCCGGAACAGTTCTTTTGCATCGCGGCCATTTGCGGCGGCGGTGACCGCATGGCCATCCCGCTCCAACAAGCTTTTGAGGATTTCCATGCTGGTGGGGTCGTCTTCGACAATTAGAACATTCTGCCGGGTTCCCACAGTAACGGCCATCCCCGCTGCCTCGGATTGAGGCGATGGGGCCGGAGCGGCATGGAATGGGACTTCCACCCGGAAAACCGTTCCTTCACCCAGGCTGCTTTTGACGGAAACCTGTCCTTCAAGCGAGGTCACAAGCCCGCGCACAATCGAAAGCCCCAGCCCGGTTCCCCCTGTTTTGCGGGAATCGATGTTCGAAGCCTGCGTGAAGGGTTCAAAGATGCTGGCAATCTGATCCTCGGGCACACCGATCCCGGTGTCGCTGACCGTGAAGGCCACGGATTGTTTCGATTGTTCAAACGACAGTGTCACCGATCCTTCTTGGGTGAATTTCACCGCATTACCCAGCAAGTTCAGCAAGATATGCCTCAGGTGGCCACTATTGCCACTCAAGTAAACGCCACTGTCAAATTGAGGGATGATCAACTGCAGATTTTTTGAACGCGCCAGCGGGCGCAAAACGGCCTCAAGATCCTGCAGGATTTCAGACAGGTTGAAGGTCTGAAACTCGTGATCTTCAGCCTTTTCTTCAAGCCGCGCGATGTTCAGAACATCATCGATGAGGTTTCTCATCGCCAGGCTTGAGCGTTCGATTTCATCCAACCGCTGGTCCAATGACTCGCGGTCCTGTGGCATCAGTTTGATCAGCCGGATATTCCCGACGATGCCGTTCAGCGGCGTGCGCAGTTCATGACTGGCAGTAGCCAGAAACTGCGATTTCGCTTCATTCGCCTTTTCCGCGTCATTGCGTGCTTTTTCCAGATAGACACTTTGCACAAAGTTTGCCCGCAACGTCCTTTCCGAGAAAAACTTGGCATACAGGCCGATCAGAACAGTTGAGCAAAGAACAAATGAAGGCCCGATCCAGGTATCGATACCACTGCCGGAGGCATCAAACACCAGAAAGTAGGAGACCGGGATAAAGAGCATAAGTTGCAGTGCTGCCGAGTGCGAAAAGACAAAGGGCAGAAAGACTGTTCCAGCCAAGCTGATCAAAGCAAAGCGGTACAAGAAGTCTTTAGACGCATGATCGCCCGAAAACGCAAACGCCGCCCAAATCGCCAGATACATTGCAGTCCAGCCAACCGAAATGATGATGGGCAATGTGCGAGCCGGAAGCCTGTGAGAGAAAAAGAAAAGCCCAAAGATAAACGAAATAATGAACAGTCTGGCCCCCCAGACGGCTAAGTCCTGCCCCGAGAAGGAGCGCCCGTTCAGTACGAAGACTTCAAGAATGGCGTACACAACATAGAACGATGCCCCAAACAGTAAGGCCGTTCGAAACTGACCGCGCGTGGACTCGAAATACCACTCGCGGTATTTGCCCTCGACTGTCCGATCAGTGAAGTTTTGGGTAACCGCATTGATAGGCTCGTCATATATGTAAGCGCGGGCTTTCAACTTCGCACCAGTCCCAGCCGATAGCCGACGCCATGAACCGTTGAGATGATTTTGGGCCCATCGCTCCCGCTGGACAGCTTTTTCCGGATTTTCGCCACTAATGCGTCGATTGTGCGCTCACCGGCGTCATGATCCGGCGACAGGGCGACTGCGTCCAACAAGACTGCACGGGACAGTACCCGCCCGTTTGCGTTGACGATCGCCATCAGCACATCAAACTCGGCGCGGGTGAACGGTGTAGTCTCCAACCGTTCGTTCCAGACTTGCCTTGTGTCCAGGTCAATTTCCACTTCGCCCAGATGCACCCGTGTTTCGCGGCGCGGAGCTGCCGCATGGGCGTTCGTGCGCCGCAGAACCGCGTTAATGCGTGACAAAAGCTCATCAGGGTCAAAGGGTTTGGTAAGGTAGTCGTCGCCCCCGATGTCCAGCCCGCTGATCTTGTCGCTGGCGCTGTCTCTGGAGGATACGAAAATAATCGGGGGTTGCGCCGATTTCGCCCGCATGGATCGTGCCAGTACCAGGCCGTCCTCGTCCGGCAATCCAAGATCAAGCAGGGCGATGTCTACGGGTTTCGAGGCAAGAATTGCGCGAGCCTCTGCAACATTGGAGGCCTGCAGGACGCTGAAATGGGGTCTGAGAAGCGCCGACGTCAATGCAAGCAGTGACGGATCATCTTCTACCAATAGTACATTCAGCTTTTTCAAAATTCGGTCCCCGACACTGAGTTTCGATACGCGATTTCACAAGGGTGGATATCGCGCTTCGCTGTGCTCTGACCCCTTTTTGGAATATGTACCCCACAAGGCACAAGCCTAGCGTGCGTTAAACCAGCCGCTGTTAACATCTCATTAACATTTGCGTCGCGGCTTGTTGACAATATGCGGTTAGCCTGCGGTGCAAATACGCTATTTGGTGGTGCACAAATGCTGAACACATCGTTTTCAATCATTGAGCCTGTTGATTACCCCGAAATGCCCGAACCGCTGAGCCCTTGGAAGAACCTTGGTTCTATGGGCGTCCTTGACATGACCCGAGATGAGCCGGCGGTTATTAAGAGGTTCCCAACCCGGCCCAGTAAAGTACAGCTGGATCAGGGCAACCTTATTGACCAGACATTTGAAGAGAATATTTCGCTTCGCTCGGGCGACAGCGAAAACGACAGTCTGCTGATCACGATTATGATGACAGACGTCGTGAACTCGACCGAAATCATCTCGCGTCTGGGCGACGCAAAATGGCGCGACATCATGGATTGTCTTGATGCGGCTGCGATCCGAACCGTCGCCCGACACGAGGGCTCGCTGATCAAGTTGATGGGCGATGGTTTGCTGGCAGCTTTCCCAAGACCCAGCGCGGCGATTGCATGTGCCCGCGAATTTCAGGTCGAGGCAAGCAAATCCGGCCTGAAGATCCGCACCGGGATCCACGCGGGCGAGTGCCTTCGCACCGTGAATGACGTGACCGGGATTGCGATTGCAATTACGGCCCGTGTTCTGAGCCTCACGCCAGGCGGGCACGTTTGGGTGTCCAGCACTGTGCGCGATCTGGTTCTTGGATCAGGTCTGGAGTTTTCAAAGCTGGGGTCAAAGACACTCAAAGGTCTGCCGGAAGAGTGGATTCTGTATCAACTGGATGAGGAAGACGCGGCCTAGGGCCGCGTTGGATTGGGTTTTCGACTCTCAAATGCTCGAGGGGGGTCTGAGTGTTCAAAGTTGAAAGCATTCAGATCGCAAGTGTGAAGAGAGGAGAAATGGTGATGCGCGGGTGAACGGATTGTACGGTTTCTAGAGTGCTCTTTTATTTCTACCGTTCACCCTGCGCAGCACATCCCACATTGGCCAGGACTTCACAAACAGGAAATCCCGCAAAGGTGTGAAGACAATAGTCATGACAATACCCAGCGAGAACAGACACCAGATCGCGGGCATTTCCGTGGGGCTTGATGCTGTTGCCCAGGCAAGGGTTGGTCCGACCAACAGCTGAAAACCCGCCACTTTCCATGCGCCGAACAGGGCGGGAAGTATGAACATCACGGTGAAATAGACCGGGAAGTTCAGATCATATTGTCGTCCGAATACTGTGGCGGGCAGACGTTCGCCCAGATCATTCAGCGGCAAGTGCCAACCGATATGCCAGCTTTCCTTTTTCACGCACATATGGTCGCTGCAAAGCAGTCGTCCGGGCCTGCAAGCGCCGGCCCATTCGAAGGGGTAGATTTGTATCAACAGATACGCCCCGGTCAGCGCCCCGATGATCAGAACGACCGGCATGATCATTCGGCGCACGTCGCTGGGGATGAAGTAAAGCGCGAGGATGCAGGTAAACAATGGTTGGAACGCGATGTGTACATAGGCCAGCAAGGTCGCGACCTGGTTCTGCGGCAATGCACATTGCCCCTCGACTGAGTAGGAGTAGCCCTGCAACACTTCGATGGCCGTAAAATACACCAGCGGCGACCAGAGCAACGCGCTGTCGCCCTGACGGATTGCTTTCACTGTGGCGACGACACCGACGGCGGCGATCGTATAAGAAGCTGGTCCACTCCAACACATTGTTCTATCAATTTCCGAAACTTACCATGTCGGGATCAGTATGCATTCGTTGAACCACCGAGAAAGGCCTTTTTTGATCGATGAGGTTCTGGACGATTTCGCGAGGTTCGACTTTCCGCTGAAAGAGATCTGGCTTAGTGCAGCACGGTTCCATTTTCAGAACCTTGATCCTGAGATTTCAGCCCTGCCGACTGGGGCCTGCGCGCTTGAGATCGGTTGCGGCGCCGGAATCCTGATGACACTTTTGGGGCAAAAGAACCCTGACATCCGCCTGGAAGGGATCGAACCCTTTGCCGAAGGGTTCGAGGCGATGGAAGGCGTGCTGCAACACGCTCAAGGGCTGGGGGCAAAGATACACCGGTCAACCTATGAAGAGTATGAAGCCCCGCAGGCTTATGATCTGGTGTATCTGGTCAATGTGCTGGAACATCTTCCGGACTGGCGGCACTTTCTGGACACTTTACCAAGGTTCCTGAATCCTAAAGGTCGCTGTATCGTGTTGTGTCCGAACTACGGGTTCCCTTACGAGCCGCATTTCAACATTCCTGTCGTTGGGTCAAAGGCGACCACCGGGCGCCTTTTTCAGCGGCGCATTAGCTGGGTTGAAGATACCTATGGGGTGCACGGTCTGTGGAACAGCCTAAACTTTGTTCGCCTGTCTCAGATCAAGCGGCATCTTTCGGGGTCTCAACTAAAATTGCGTGTCCGGCACGAGATTACGGATCGGATGATCGACCGATTCAACACCGATCCCGTGTTTCAGGAACATATCGGGGTGTTCAACAAGGTTGGGCGTTCAGCAAAGGCCCTTGGCATGACCAAAGTGTTTCGGCTTGGGCCTTGCGAGAACATTCAGCCTTATATGTTTTTGGAGTTTTCCCGTGTGTCTGAGTGACAATTGGGCAAGCCCGGCGGTCATGACATAAACACTGGGTGTGTTGCCAAGATTACGATGACCAAGTCTTGCTTAGCTCAGGTCGTTGATGGCAGAGTGCGTTCATATTAGTTAATTTTGCCCAGCGATCACGAATGAATCCGATCAAAGTTCCGCGCGAGTTTGCACGAGCAGACAATTGGTCGGCCTGCAAAGCCCTGGCGATCAGTGCGATTATTGTGGCGCTGGGACTGGGCGTTCCCGCCGTCTTTCCCCGATCCTTGTTGGCGTTGTTTGGCGGTGCGTTGCTTTTTGGCGCGGGGATTCTGAGGCTTTATTCGATCCAGCATGATTGTGGACATTACAGCTATTTCTCCAACCGAAAGCTGAACGACCTTCTTGGCAATTGCCTATCCGTTTTTTCGGGAATTGCGCACAGTGTCCTGCGGTATAATCACAATCTGCACCACAAGCATCTTGGTGATCTGGAGCACCGGGATGTCCACGAGGTCTACGTAATGACACGGCGCGAATATGAAGCTGCGCCCGTTTCCAAAAAGCTATTCTATCGGATTTACAGGCATCCGATCACGCTGTTCCTTGTGGGGCCGCTGCTGGTCTATTTCGTGCAATACCGTTGGCCCAGAAACACACTGAAAGTCAGTGTTCGGGACGTATTGCTTCAGAACATCGCCATGTTTGGGTTTTGGTTTCTGGTGATCACGGTTCTAGGGTGGTGGTCGTTTTTTGCCCTGATCCTAGGGAGCGTTGTTGCGGGCAGCTTTGGGATTTTCGTCGTCTATGTCGGTCACAATTTCGAGGAAACCTACTGGCGGGATACCGGCGAAAAGAACGCGCAAGCCGCGGCTTTGAATGGGGCAAGCTCACTCCGGCTGGGCGTTCTTGTAGACTTTGTGCTTTTGAACTTTGGGTTTCACGACCTGCATCACTTCAACGCGAAAATTCCGTGCTATCGCCTGAAGGAATGCAATGCGGTCATCGCCGAAGATTGGAACAGTGCCGCCATAGGCATCAGGGACGCTTTGGAGTGCCTGCAGTGGCGGCTGTGGGATGAAGATGCCAACAGAATGATCCCGTTCCCGCAGTCGTTTCGAAACGACATCCGCTTGGGATCGGTGTCGTCGATCTGATCTGACAATACACCCCAACATCAGGCGAGATTACCTGACTGACGCTGTATCTTTCGCCAATTGCACAGTTTCCAGACGCTTCAGTTCGTTCAGAGCGTGGCTTTGATCACCCGTCCGAGCCAATGCGTTGTTGTAGGCCCGAAGAACCGAGCGCGGGCGCCAGGGCAGGGCGGCTTGTGCCACCCAGGCGCGCAGAACCGGGGGAAGGCGGTCGAACTCGCGCATCGGGTCCTCGCGACGGCGCCGTTTCCGAAGGCTAGTCTGACCAAGGTTACGGCCCATCAATCGGCCTCATCGATGTCAAAAATCGGGTCCAACACAAGAACCAGACGCGTTTCGCCCGTCCCTGCAATTGGTGGCGAGCGGTGCAGAAGCCCAACTGGCGGGCTTTGCGGCCAAAGCGTGCCGCGCATGATCATCGGTGCGCCGGTCGGAACGGTGAAAACCCGCCTTGGGTCGTCTCCATCTGTCGAGATTCCGTATTGCGTACCGGTGCCCCGATAGGTGCAGATCAGGCGCGCATAGATGGCGTCGACGTGGAATTTGCGGCAGGCGTTTGTGCTGATCGCGTCCAACCGAAGGCGCAGATAGGGCGCGCGCATCAGCTTAGCAAAGCGTGCGGCTAAATCAGCGATATCGCTTTCCAGCCAGCTGCGTTCCGCGGTGTCTTCCAATCCCGCGATATCACACAGGTGTTCAACGGCACTGGGAATTGCCGCCGGTCGCAGAACAAGCCGCGCAGTTGGCAGCTGCGACGGGTCAAGCGCGTTGATCCATGTCTGGAATTCGGCACCCGGCTGACGTCGCCAGATCGTGGCAGCGCATCCCGGCATTTCGATTTGTGCCAACCCGTCGGGGGTGTCGGCCACACCAACACCCACCGCTGCATGCTTCAATTCTGTTCGGACAAAAGTCACGCGGCATCCTCCACCCGGCGCCAAAGCGGGAACGGGTCGGGCAAGTCTGTGGGCAAGGCATCCGGCCCGGACGCCAGTGCCTTAGGCAGCAAACAGCCATCAAGCCGGGATTTCAGCATTGGCCAGTCGATACCTGCACCGATAAAGACCAGCTCTTGCCGCCGGTCGCCCCAGGGCTCTGACCAGTGCTGCTTGATGTAATCCAGCACCGAGGGGTGTTCAGGCCACCGGCTTTCCGGGACCGACGCCCACCACGTGCCGATCGGTTGCACGCTGGACAATGCACCTGCCAGAGAGAACTCGGCCACCCATTGGGGTCGTGTTGCAATCCAGAAATGCCCCTTTGCCCGGATGACTCCGGGCAAGTCGCCGTTCAGAAGGTCCAAAATCTTCTCGGGCTCAAACGGCTGACGGGCACGGTAAACAAACGAGGATACGCCATATTCCTCGGTTTCCGGTACGTGATCGGCGAAGCCGTACAGCTCTTTCGCCCACATCGGATGCTGATGGGCGGCTTCGAAATCGAACATCCCGGTGTCCAGAATGGCGTCGGCGTCAACATCGGAGTGGTTTGTTTCGATGATCTTGGCGTCCGCGTTCAGGCTGCGGATGATTTTCCGCGCAGCATCGGTGCGGTCCGGTCCCGCATCGTTAATCTTGTTCAGAATGACGACGTCGGCGAACTCGATCTGGTCCGTCAGCAGATGAACCAGCGTACGCTCATCACCTTCCCCCATCGTTTCGCCACGGTCGTGCAAGAAATCATGGCTTGAGAAGTCCTTGAGCAGGTTCACCGCATCTACGACTGTGACCATTGTGTCGAGACGGGCGACATCCGACAGGCTCTGCCCGTCTTCGTCGCGAAAATCAAAAGTCGCCGCGACAGGTAACGGTTCCGAGATCCCGGTGGACTCGATCAGCAGATAGTCAAACCGGCCCTCCGCTGCCAGCCGTCGCACTTCGTCCAGCAGGTCGTCGCGCAATGTGCAGCAGATGCAGCCGTTCGACATTTCTACCAGGGTCTCATCGGTGCGGCTCAATTCGGTTTCGGCGCGCACCAGATCGGCGTCGATATTCACTTCTGACATATCGTTTACGATCACGGCAACGCGGCGACCTTCGCGATTGTTCAGCACGCGATTCAGCAAGGTGGTTTTGCCAGCCCCTAGGAAGCCGGACAGAACGGTGACGGGAAGACGGGTATCAGTCATGGCTCAGAAGTTCTTCTTTCGTGGCTGTGTTGGGTTGGTGGGCGCGCAGCATGTCTAGGCTCCGCTGCAGTTCAGGACTGCCCAGATCGCGGGCGATGACCACAATGCGCGAGCGGCGGTCGTCCCCGATCCAGTTTTTCAGCGGGACGGGTGGGTCAAAGATGTGTTGCACGCCGTGAAACACGAAGGGCACGTCGAACCCGTCGAGGAACACAATGCCTTTGACGCGCAGAATATCGGGACCCTTGAGCGCGATCAGCGTGTCCAGCCAATAGTCAAAGGTTGAATCCTTGATCGGCGCATCCAGAATGATCGAGGCAGAGCTGATCCGGGTGTCATGAGGCGTTAGGGCAAGTGCCACTGGTTTGGGTGCGGAAAACCCGGACAGGTTGGCCAAGGGATCAGGTGCGGTGGTCGGTGTCGTCCACAAGATCGCGTCTTCCTGAGCCACACCTTTGCGCAAACCGCTCAAGCCCCACAACTTTTGAGGATCAAACTTGCCTCCAACGGGCCGCTCGATCCGGGCTGTGGGGTTTAGCGCTGTTAGCCGCACGGAAAGGGTCTCTGCACTTGCCTTGGAAACAAGATCGGTTTTGCTGAGGAGGATCAGGTCGGCCATTGCGACCTGTGAGACGGCTTCGAACTGTGCGTCCAGTGTTTGCGCGCCATTGGCCGCATCGACGACGGTCACCAGGCCATCCATGCGGGTCGTACGTGCCAATTCAGGATCGACCAGTAGCGTTTGCAGAATGGGGCCGGGGTCAGCAAGCCCGGTGGTTTCAATGACGATCCGCTCGAATTGCAAAAGCCCGTCGTCTCGCCGTTCGACCAAATCCGCAATCGTCCCTGCCAAATCCCCCCGAATGGAACAGCAAAGGCAGCCGGATTGCATCAGGATGATCTCATCCTCAACCGACTCGATCAGATCGTGATCCAGGCCGGCCTCGCCGAATTCGTTCACGATAACGGCGATTTTGCCTGCAGAAGACTCTGATAGTACTGCATTTAGCAGTGTTGTTTTGCCAGCACCCAAAAAGCCGGTCAGAACAGTGACAGGGATTCGGCGGTCTTTGGTGGGATCCGTGCCGTATGCCGCGTGGGAAATCACTGTTCTCTCCTCTGATAGATATGTGATATCATAACATTAACGAAAAGACGAACACAAGGTTCCTATTCATCGGGATCAAGTATTCGAAAGTTGGCCGGGAACTCGTGGACCAAAGCGCTCTGGCCGGTAGGGACAGGAGCATCGCAGTCACATGAAACGGAAAAACTGGTTACCTGCGTTGCCCCTGACAGTGTTCGGCCAGGCCGGAGTTTAAAACCCGACCGGACCGGTCATTTTAGTCAGAGGCAATCGGCCAGAGTTTTTGCCAGATTGCGGATGACGTTCGGATACAGGGCTGCTCCGGGTTCAAGGTCGGACCCAAGCGGATCCATCACGCCGGTATTGGCCTCGGTCCCGTCCAGAACGGTTTCGACAATGCCCGGATTGAATTGCGGTTCGGTCAACACGCAGTTGACGCCTTCTTCACGGATACGGCCTTGAATTTCGGCGATGCGTGCCGGGCTTGGGTCGGTCGCATCGCTAAGAGAAATTGCACCCGAAGCCGGAAAGTCAAACGCGTCCTCGAAATACTGGTAGGCGTCGTGGAACACGATAAAGCTGCCACCACGGACCGGTTCAAGTGTTTCAGCGACTTCGGCGGACAGCGCTGCCATTTCTTCGCGTGCGGCGGCCGCATTTGCAAAGTAAGCGCCAGCATTGTCCGGGTCGGCGGCCGAGAGTTGTGCCGCAATCACGTTCAGCCAAGTTTCGGCATTTGCCGGGGACAGCCAGGCATGTGGGTCATGGTCGCCGTGGGCGTGGCCGTCGTGATCATCATGCCCTTCGTGATCGGCATGATCTTCATGGTCATGATCGTCGTGCCCGTCATGATCCTCATGACCTTGCTCGTCCTCATGAGCGTGTTCTTCGTCATGACCGTGGTCATCATGATCCTTGTCTTCGGCATGATCGTCATGGTCGTGGTCGTCGTGCACATGCTCGTCTTCATGCGCGTGTTCTTCTTCATGATCATGATCGTCGTGATCATCATGCCCGTCGTGATCGCCATGATCATGCGCCTCGAACAGGGCATTCTCGCGAAACTCCAGAAGAACCGTGCCGTCCGAGTCCAGCAAAGTCGTGACGGTGGCACCATCGGCCAACGTTTCCACCGCACCTTCCATCCACGGCGTCAGGTCTTCGCCGATCCAGAACACCAGGTCGGCTTCTTGCAGCGCGGATGCTTCGGAGGGGCGCAGGTTGTATTCATGTGGCGACGCGCCGGCCGGAACAATCAGATCAGGCGTACCAACACCGTCCATGACCCGCGCTACCAGTGAATGCACAGGTGCGATATCAACCGCGACATTCGGAACATCCGCCATGGCCGTTCCGCCCATAAGTGCAGCCGTGATCGATACTGGGAGAAGCTTTCTGGACATCAGACCCTCTATGTGATTTTATAACGTTGCGAGCGGCATACATGATATGGAATAACATGACAAGTGACACGCATCACATCCCTGCAGACGAGACAGCCCCGGTTGGGTTTCAGAAGCACGACCACGAAAGTTGCGTCGAAACTGCACTGGCCTCTGCCGAAGCGCGGTGCAAAGAGGGTGGGCTGCGTCTCACCCCGGTTCGGCGCAAGGTTCTGGAGATGTTGCTGCAGGAACACCGTGCACTAGGCGCCTATGCCATTCTTGACCGTTTGCGGGATGAGGGGTTCGGGTCGCAGCCTCCGGTTGCCTATCGCGCGCTCGATTTCCTTGTACAGAACGGGTTCGTGCACAAGATCGAGCGTTTGAACGCATTTGTCGCATGCTCGCATCCTGGTGCTGCGCATTCCCCTGCCTTTATGATCTGCAGAAAATGCGATGCGGTGGCCGAGGCTCAGTCCGCTCCGGCCAAGGGCGTTTTGGGTGCAGCGGCGCGCGCGGCGGGTTTCGAGATCGAACGAACGGTTGTAGAAGCCGAGGGAATCTGCCCCGACTGCACCAAAAAGGCGTAGAGATGACCCTGATCACCGTTGAGAACCTCAGCGTGCGCTATGGCGCAAATACAGTACTGCGTCATGTAGACATGGCAATCGAGCCCGGTGAGATCGTTACTATTGTCGGGCCGAACGGCTCGGGCAAGACCAGCCTGTTGAGGGCCGTCATCGGCGCGACCAAACCCTCTGTGGGCAAGGTTTCCCTCAAGCCCGGCCTGAAGATCGGATATGTCCCGCAAAAACTGCATATTGATCCGACCTTGCCGATCGCGGTCGAACGGTTCATGCGTCTGACCAACCGCGTTTCGCGCAAACAATGCATGGAAGCGCTGGAGGCTGCAGGTGTTCCTGATCTTCTGCGACGCCAGATGTCGCAACTGTCGGGCGGGCAGTTTCAAAGGGTTTTGCTGGCGCGAGCCCTGATCAACCGCCCTGACGTCTTGCTTTTGGACGAGGCGACACAGGGGCTCGACCAGCCTGGATCGGCGGCATTCTATCGCCAGATCGAAGATGTGCGCCGTGAAACCGGTTGTGCCATTCTGATGATCAGCCACGAATTGCATGTGGTCATGAGCGCCTCGGACCGGGTGATCTGTTTGAACGGGCACGTGTGCTGCGAAGGGTCGCCCGCCGTTGTGGCCTCGGCCCCGGAATACCGTGCGCTGTTCGGAACCGGCACAGGCGGTGCGCTGGCGTTGTATCGACATGATCATGACCACGATCACGACCATTGTGACCACTCTCAGGAAGCAGCTGAATAATGCTTGATGATTTCATGACCCGCGCCACGCTTGCGGGCGTTGGTGTTGCCTTTGCTGCAGCCCCCCTGGGGTGTTTCGTCGTCTGGCGCCGGATGGCGTATTTCGGCGATGCAACGGCACACGCAGCCATCCTTGGCGTCGCGCTGTCGCTGACTTTCCAGATGTCAGTTTTCACCGGTGCGCTGGCCGTTGCGCTGGTGATGGCGCTGACCGTCACCCTGTTGGCTGGGCGTGGTTACGCGATGGATACTTTGCTGGGGGTGTTGGCGCACTCAGCGCTTGCCTTCGGCCTTGTGGCGGTCTCGTTCCTGTCGGGTGTACGTATCGACCTGATGGCGTATCTTTTTGGCGATATACTTGCGGTGTCACGCTCTGACCTGATGGTGATCTGGGGTGGGGCTGCACTGGTCGTCGCGCTAATCGCGTGGCGTTGGTCCCAACTGCTGACGGCGACGCTGAATGAAGAACTGGCCTATGCCAGCGGGTTTGACCCTAAACGGGAGCAGCTGATCCTGACGCTTTCGCTGGCTGTGACCGTTGCGGTGGCGATTAAGGTCGTGGGTGTTCTTCTGATTGCCGCGATGTTGATCATCCCAGCAGCAGCAGCGCGAAGCTTGGCGAAATCTCCGGAAACCATGGCTTTGATTGCCGCCGCGATCGGCGCGTTTTCCGCCGTCGCAGGGCTGAGGGCCGCTTACGTGTTTGATACGCCTGCAGGCCCGTCGATTGTCTGCGTCGCCGCGATCCTGTTTGGGTGCCTAAGCCTGGTTGGCTGGCCGACACGGCACCGGGCCTAAACGAAAAGGTAAGGTTTTGGATATTGACACATTCAAAGGTGTCAATCACAGCAAGCACCCAACAAAGCCGTAACAATAAAAGGTGCACCTTGCTGTCCTCAGTGCTCAGCCGCAGTCTGTATTGCTTTTGCCTATCGGCCGGTGCGGTGGCAGCGGACTCGCAGTTTCTTTCGCTGGCTCCAACCTATCTACCGTCTTATGTCGGGCTTGGGATAGGGTCCTATCCGGAATACTACGGGGCAGACGAAAATGTCATCGGTGCCGCCCCAATCGCCCGCTATACCTTTGGTGAACAGCGATACATTGCGCTTGAGGTCAACTACGCGCGGCTAAACCTGCTCGAAGATCGCAATTGGCGTTTTGGTCCGGCCGGTATGTACCGATTTGGCAGAGAGGATGTCAAAGACGATGTCGTTGACAAACTGCCCGAAATCGATGGCTCGTTCGAGCTGGGTGCTTTTGGGGCATATGAAGAGGTAGGCAACGACCCCCGGAACAGGTGGGTGGTGGGCGCCAGCTTCTTGCACGGTATTGCAGGCGACAATGACGGCTACACGGTTTCCGTCAATTTCAACAGATGGATCCCGGTCGGGCGCTATGCGGCCTTGGGTCTGTACACGGCGGCTTCGTTTGGGTCGTCAGACTATATGAGTACCTATTTCTCGGTGACACCTGCGGGCGCTACTGCGAGCGGGCTGCCCGTCTTTGGCGCAGGGTCCGGTATGCGTGATCTGCGTTTCGGGGCCGTGTTCATCCAACCGCTGAGCCGAGAATGGCAAGTTGGAACCGGTTTTCTTTACAGCCGGCTACTGGGGGATGCCGCAGATAGCCCCATCGTTTCGGAGCGTGGTGATGCCAACCAGTTTGTCTTAGGTTTCGGGTTCACCCGCGCATTTTAACCCAGCTCTGGAATGGCGCTACGACGCGGCGTAGGGTTTAGGAATGCTACGTCTTATTTGTCGTGTTTTCTTAGCTTCAGTTTTGCTTACCGGGCTTTCGAACGCGCAGGAAGCCGTGTTCGTGGGTGATGTTCCATTGCCTGAGGACGCGGTTTCTGCCGAGCAGCCAGATGCGCCTTTTCTGGGAACTTGGGTAGGACAGTTCGACAATCGGAAAAACCACATCATGATCGTCGAAAGCCTTGGACGCGACGGTCTTGCGGACGTCATTTATGCGGTCGGAAATGACCTCAAAAACCGCGGTCGGTGGATCAGACGCAAGGCAATGATCGAAGGCGATACGCTGGTCTTTGCGGATGGTGGCTTTCCTGCACGCTATTCATTGTCACCTACGGGGCGAATGCGTGGAGTGTTTGCGAACAACAAGAGTTTTGCAATCCTCGAACGCAGGGAACTGGCGGCTCTGCTGGCCTCTCCGGCGGATGATTGGTTTTCGATTGGAGAGCTTGAGTTCCTGCAAACAGACCTGGTTGAAGGCGGCAGCAACATCAGGCTTGCCGTTGTCGTTTACCGCCCGAAGGGTGAGGGGCCATTCCCGCTGGCGATCGTTCATCACGGATCAACCGGCCGGGGCACAAACCCGAATGATTTCGGGCGAGTGTGGGCTTATGATTGGTTTGCAGACGTTTTGAACGCGGATGGCTGGTTGGCTGCCTATCCACAAAGACGTGGCCGTGGCGGGTCGGATGGGCTGTATGACGAAGGGTTCGCCGAGGACAGGTCGCTTGGATATTCACCAGAACCTGACTTGTCCCTTCCGGGGGCCGATAGGGCGCTGGAGGATGCAAACGCCGCATTGTCAGCCTTGAGACAACGTCCGGACGTGGACAGCGGCAAAGCCTTGCTGGCGGGGATGTCGCGTGGCGGTGTTGTCGCGGTCATGCAGGCCGGTCATACCCCACAGGAATTTGCGGGCGTGATCAACTTTGTCGGGGGTTGGGTGAACGAAAAGTACGGAGATCCCTCGATCAATCCGACCCTTTTCCGGCGGATTGGATCATTCGACGGTCCAGTCCTTTCGATCTATGGTGAGCAGGACTCGCATTACAGTATTGAACATTCCAGTGCGAACCTTGCTGAAATGGAGGCGCTTGGCGTCGACAATCAGCTGCACGTGGTCAGGGTTCCGGGGTATGGCAATGGACATTGGGCGCTCTACCTGCCGAATCTTTGGGAAGAGGTTGTTGCCGAGTTTCTTGGAAAGATCGATTGGCGCACTCTGCCACGATAATGGCGGGCTCTGCTAATTAACTTGGGTCTTTGTTACCCTATGTTGGCTGCAGGCTGACAAGGACGAATATCATGACATACCCGAATTTAGCCGGTTCATATGGGACCGTAAGGGCCTTCGATGCCGACAAAGGGCGTTTGCCCGCATGATATCACCCGACCGCATAAAAACCCCTCACGCCTTCTGGCAGGCCGCCGAGCGCCTTTCGATACGGCGTTCAGCCCTTGTTCACAAGGCGCAACTGCATCCTAGCGTCGTCCAGCGCGATGCGCGGATGTCCACGGCACAGTTGTTTGCATTGTGGCGCGCGCTTGAGGCGCTGGGTGGTCCGGATGTCGGCTTTGATCTGTCTACCCAAATGCAGGGGGCGACCATGCCGCCATCGCTCATGGTTGCCTTTCACGCCAAAAATCTGGGTGAAGCGTTGCACCGGGTCGCGCGGTTCAAGGCGTTGACCGCGCCGGAAGAGTTCCAGATCACGACAACCGCCCAAGAATGTGTCATCACCACCGCTTGGCCTTATGCAAACGAACCGCAGCCGGATGCCTTGATCGATGCAAGTTTCGCCTTTCTGGTCAGTATGGCCCGGGCGGGAACGGAAAATGAGATCATGCCCGATCGCATGGACCTGTGCCGAGCGCGCAGCGAAAAGATCGAGACATGGTTCGGTTGCCCCGTGAATTGGTACGCACCCACTGCGCGGCTGGTCTTTCGCAAATCCGAACTGGACATCCCGTTTGCCAGCTATAATCGAGAGCTGCTGGAAATGCTGGATGCGGCGCTGGATCAGGAGCTGGGCCGACATCAGACAAAGGGTTCGCTATCCGATCAGGTTCGCTGGCACCTGCGTCGCTGCCTGACTGCTGGGCGCCCGGAACTGCGTAGTATCGCCCGCCAGATGGCCATCAGCGAAAGGTCTCTACAACGCCGCCTCAAAGAAGAAGGGCAGAGTTTTCAGGCCCTGCTGTCGGACACACGCCACAGGCTGGCCTGCGAATACCTCTCGGAACCCGAGTTCGACGTCACCGAAATCGTCTATCTGCTGGGCTACGAGGATCAGGGATCCTTCTACCGTGCCTTCCACAAATGGGAGGGCAGAACGCCCGCCGAATGGCGCCAGGCGCAACTTGAGGTCAACCAGTAAACAACGAACGGAATTTCAGGGAGAAATGCCATGACCGCGCAACCAACCGCAGAGCAAATGGCCATCATTCAGGGCATGGCCCAAGGCAACATGATCATCAACCGTACCCCAGTTCTGAAAACACCGGCTGATTATGGCATGGATTATGAAGATGTCTTCTTTCCCGCGTTGGACGGTGTCCCGCTGGAGGCCTGGTTTATTCCTTGTGAAGGCAGCGACAAGCTGATCGTCTGCAACCACCCCCTGACCTTCAGCCGCTATGGCTTTCCCGGCCATCTGGAGCCGTGGTCACAATTCGCGCCGGTCGAGGTTGAATTCAACAAGGTTTACAAGGCGCTGCAAGATGCCGGTTACAACGTGCTGACCTATGACATGCGCAATCATGGCCACAGCGGTGCTGCCAATGGCGGTCTAGCCGCCTATGGCCTGTTCGAGTGGCGCGATGTGGCCGGAGCGCAGGAATATGTGCAGAACCACGAGACGCTGAGACACATGACCGTGGGCCTGTTCAACCCGTGCAACGGCGGCAACTCGGCTATGGTCGCCATGACCAAACGGCCCGACCTGTTCAAGGACGTCAGGGCCTTTGTCTGCCCGCAACCCTGTTCGTCGCGCACAGCGTCCGAAGAGATTGGCAAACTGCAGGGTATTGGAGATTTCATTGACATTCTCGATCAGGAACAGCAGCACCTTGGCGCATTTCCGATGGAAAAGATGACACCGCACAACTTTGCCGCCAACGTCAAAATACCGACCTACATCATTCAGGTGCGGGACGACATCTGGACCCGCCCCGAAGACGTACAGGGCACGTTCGACCGCCTGACCCTGCCGGAAGAGGACAAAAAACTCATGTGGATCGAAGGCACAACGGTGCGGTTCGACGGCTACAACTATTTCGGCGAAAACCCCGAAACCATGGTCGCGTTCTTCGACAAATACATGACGTTTTAGACTCGTCAGCGGGGCCAGACCTTCTGGTCCCGTTGCCCCTGAATATTTTCTGAACGGTTTACAACAGGCTGCAGATACGATTTCAAATTGGTGAATACGTACAGTCGGGAACCTTCGAACCCGCATTAGCCGAGCAGGAAGTCATGGATCACGCGTGGATCGATAAATTCAAAGGCCTAAGCCGCCTGCCCGATGACATTCGGGCAGAGCTTGTTGCAGGCAGTCAGGTCGTCTCCCTACCCGCGGGCACGCAGGTTTTTGCTCCGGGTCAGACGGCAGACAACCTTTTGCTGTTGCTGGACGGCACCGTGCGGGTGCAGCAGAAATCGGACACCGGCCGAGAGGTCTTTCTGTATCGGGTTCATGCCGGTGAAAGCTGCGTTTTGACCACCGCCTGCATGTTGGCGTTCGAGGATTACTCGGCCGACGGGATCGCCGAAACCGACATTACCGCCGTCGCCATTCCGCGATACACCTTTGACGGGCTGGTGGCGAAATCGACGGTGTTCCGCGAGTTTGTCTTTACCGCCTATTCCCGGCGGATCACCGATCTGTTCACATTGATCGACGACATCGTTTTTCAACGCATGGATGTCCGTCTGGCCGCACGGTTGCTGGAACTTGCGGACGAAGACAACATCGTTCACGCAACCCACGCCATTCTGGGAACCGAGTTGGGCACCGCGCGCGAGGTGGTCTCGCGCACCCTCTCCGAATTCCAGCGTCGTGGATGGGTCGAGCAAGCCCGAGGTGAGGTCCACCTGACCGAACGCGAAGGGCTGGAGCATATGGTGAAAGCGGCCAGCGCCGCCTGACGTCTTTCAATTCTCGAAAATTTGCGGCTTTGGTGACCAAGTCACCAAAGCTCTGGTCCCGCCTGTGCGATTGAACACCCATCGATTCTCGATGGAGTGAGACATGACCACCAATATGGGAAAAATAGACCGCACCCTGCGCATCGTGATTGCTACAGCCCTGGCTTATGCCGCCTTTGGAACAGCCCTTCTGGGCACCGGTGCCCTGTTCTGGCTGGCGTTGATCGTCGCGGCGGTCTTCACGCTGACGGCTTTTGTAGGGAACTGCCCGCTCTACCGTATCATCGGCCTGAAAACCTGCAGCGACTGCGGCTGACCCAAACGCTGAATACGACCCGGAGGAGACACCAAATGACGACCTATCCCGTAAATATGGCCGTAAAACCCGACGTTTTTGCGTTTTTTGACGAGGCCACGAATACCATCAGCTATATCGTCAAGGACCCGGGTTCGAACGCCTGCGCCATCGTCGACAGCGTTATGGATATCGACTACGCGGCGGGACGCATCACTTTTGATCATGCGGATGAACTGATCCGCGTGATCAGGGAAAAGGGGCTGAAGCTGGAATGGATCATCGAAACCCATGTCCACGCCGATCACCTGTCCGCCGCGCCGTATATTCAGGAAAAACTGGGGGGTAAGATCGGGGTCGGCGCAAAGATCACCGTGGTGCAGGACACGTTCGGAAAGGTCTTCAACGAAGGCACCGAGTTTCAGCGTGATGGGTCGCAATTCGATGCGCTGTTCGAAGACGGTGATACCTACATGATTGGCACGATGCAGGCCTTTGCCATGTATACGCCCGGTCACACTCCCGCCTGCATGGTGCATGTGATGGGCGATGCGGCCTTTGTCGGCGACACCTTGTTCATGCCGGACGGAGGCTCGGCCCGCGCCGATTTCCCGGGAGGGGATGCCGGCGTTCTTTACGACTCGATCCAGAAGGTTCTGGCGCTGCCAGATGAAACCCGGCTGTTCATGTGCCACGATTATGGGCCAAACGGGCGCGATATCGCTTGGGAAACCAGCGTGGCCGAGGAAAAGGCCAACAACATCCATGTCGGCGGTGACAAGACGAAGGAAGAGTTTGTCAGGTTCCGCACTGAACGGGATGCAACGCTTGCTATGCCCAACCTCATCATCCCATCCCTGCAGGTCAACATGCGGGCCGGAGAAGTGCCGACCGACGCGGATGGGAACCCGATGCTCAAAGTACCGGTCAACGGGCTGTAAGCCGCAAAAGGGAGGAGAGTCATGGAACTTCGTACCATATCACCCAAGTTCACGGTCAGTCCGCAGATCTCGGTTGAGGACGTCCAGACTGTTGCGGCACAGGGATACCGCGCGATAATCTGCAACCGGCCGGATGGCGAAGGCGCCGACCAGCCTTCGTTCAAAGAGATCGCCAAAGCTGCCGAGGCTGCAGGGATTGAGGCACGTTATGTCCCGGTGCAGTCCGGCATTGTGAAGGATCAGGACGTTGCTGCGTTTGGAGAGGCGTTGGAGGACCTCCAGCGCCCGGTGCTGGCCTATTGCCGGACCGGCACACGCTCGGCCACGCTATGGTCGTTTCACGAGGCCAAGAAACGCCCGATTTCCGAGATACTGATGGCCACCAAGGCAGCAGGCTATGACATGAACGGCGTTGCCCGCCGGATTGCCAATGGCGGCAAAACCCCGACCGAGTCGGGCGATGCGCACTTCCAGATCGTGATTGTCGGTGCGGGTGCGGGCGGCATTTCGGTCGCCGCCAGCCTCAAATCGCGGCAACCTGATTTGGACATCGCGGTGATCGACCCCGCCGACATTCACTATTATCAGCCCGGCTGGACCATGGTGGGCGGCGGCATCTTTGACGCTCAGACCACTGCGAAAACCATGGGCAGCCTGATCCCGAAAGGCGTTCACTGGATCAAGGCAGCAGTCGCCTCGTTCGAGCCGCAGAACAACGCCGTCGTTCTGGACGGGTGCCGGGTGGTGAAATATGACCGCCTTGTCGTTTGCCCCGGGCTGAAGCTGGATTGGGGCAAGGTCGAAGGGCTGGAAGAGACCTTGGGCCGCAATGGTGTAACGTCGAACTATCGCTATGACCTTGCGCCCTACACCTGGCAACTGGTGCAAGAGATGAAAGAGGGCAGGGCGCTGTTCACTCAGCCGCCAATGCCGATCAAATGTGCCGGCGCGCCGCAAAAGGCCATGTACCTCTCAGGCGATGCATGGTTTCGGAGCGGTGTTTTGAAAGATATCGACATCCAGTTCATGAACGCGGGCGGCGTGCTGTTCGGGGTCAAGGACTATGTCCCGGCGTTGGAGCGCTATGTCGAGAAATATGACGCCTCCCTGAACTTCTTCCACAATCTGGTGTCGATCGACGGGCCAGCCAAAAGGGCGGTATTCGAAGTGAACAAACCGGACAGTGAACGGGATACGGTGGAGGTCGATTTTGAAATGATCCATGTCTGCCCGCCGCAGACGGCGCCCGATTTTGTACGCGTCTCACCGCTGGCAGATGCGGCGGGTTGGGTCGATGTGGATCAGTCGACCCTGCGCCACAAAAGCTATGACAATATCTGGTCACTGGGTGACGTGATGAACGCGCCGAATGCAAAAACCGCTGCTGCGGCACGTAAACAGGCGCCAACGGTTGCGGGGAATATCGTGGCTGACATCGCCGGACGCTCGGCCGTGGCGCAGTATGACGGTTATGGATCCTGCCCGCTGACGGTTGAACGCGGCAAGATCGTGCTGGCCGAATTTGGTTATGGCGGTGCGCTGAAACCCAGTTTCCCGCGTTTCCTGATCGACGGCACGCAACCAAGCCGCATGGCGTGGTTCCTGAAGGAAAGCCTGCTGCCGCCAATCTATTGGAAGGCCATGTTGCGTGGCAAGGAATGGATGGCGCGGCCTGAAAAGCTGAATGTCGCGCCTGAATAGGGATTGGGTCTGCGTGTTTTGCGCGCGACTTGCGGGGGGTGCCGACTGCACTGCTCGCTCTGAACATCGGAAAGTCTAGATGATCGAACGACTCCGCCACTATGTCCCTGTTCTGGACTGGGGCCGAACCTACACACGCGGCGCCTTTTCAAACGACCTTATTGCGGCCCTGATAGTGACGATCATGCTGATCCCGCAATCGCTGGCCTATGCTTTGCTGGCCGGGTTGCCTCCAGAGGCAGGGATCTACGCATCCATCGTGCCCATTGTGCTTTATTCAATCTTCGGCACCAGCCGAGCGTTGGCGGTTGGGCCCGTGGCAGTGGTTTCGCTGCTGACCGCAACAGCCATCGGGCAAGTGGCCGAACAAGGCACTGCGGGCTATGCAATCGCGGCGTTGACGCTGGCCTTTCTTTCTGGCGGGTTCCTTGTGCTGATGGGTGTCTTGCGCCTTGGGTTCCTGGCCAATTTCCTCAGCCATCCGGTTATTGCGGGGTTCATCACGGCCTCGGGCATCCTGATTGCGACCAGTCAGGTCAAGCATATACTGGGGGTCAGCGCGCATGGGCATACGCTGCCGGAAATGCTGGGCTCGATCTTTCAGCACCTGCCCGAAATCAACTGGGTCACGGTGACAATCGGAACCTTGGCGACCGGGTTCCTGTTCTGGGTGCGAAAGAACCTCAGACCATTTCTGAACCGGTTGGGAGTGCCGCCGGTGCTTGCCGATATTCTGACTAAGGCCGGTCCCGTCGCAGCCGTGGTCGCCACGACCGTTGCCGTCTGGCGGCTCGGTCTGGCTGCAGAGGGGGTGCAGATTGTTGGGAGCGTCCCTCAAAGCTTGCCGCCCCTGACCTTGCCGGGGTTTTCGACGGAATTGGTCAGTGCGCTTGCTGTGCCCGCCATCCTGATTTCGATTATTGGTTTTGTCGAAAGCGTCTCGGTGGCGCAAACTCTGGCCGCCAAAAAGCGTCAGCGGATTGACCCGGATCAGGAATTGATCGGGCTGGGGGCTGCAAATCTCGGTGCCGCTTTTACCGGGGGGTATCCGGTGACTGGCGGCTTTGCCCGCTCGGTCGTCAACTTCGACGCCGGGGCGGAAACGCCAGCGGCGGGGGCCTTTACCGCCATTGGTCTGGCCATAGCAGCGATCGCTCTGACACCTTTGGTCTTCTACCTGCCCAAGGCTACGTTGGCTGCAACCATCATCGTTGCCGTGCTCAGCCTTGTGGACCTGTCCATCCTGAAAAAAACCTGGAACTACTCCCGTGCCGATTTTATCGCCGTGGCGGCGACCATCCTGCTGACGCTGGGACTGGGTGTTGAGGTTGGAGTGGCCTCCGGTGTGGCGATCTCGGTTCTGTTGCACCTCTACAAGACCTCGCGCCCGCATGTGGCCGAGGTTGGCCTAGTCCCCGGAACCCAGCATTTCCGTAACATCCTACGTCATGAGGTTGAAACCGTGCCGTCACTGGTGACACTACGCGTGGATGAGAGTCTATACTTCGTGAATGCGCGGTTCCTTGAGACGCTGATCCAAAACCGCATGACCGAAGGATGCGCGGTTCAGAATGTGGTGCTGATGTTCTCGGCGGTGAATGAGGTAGACTTTTCCGCCCTGGAAAGCCTTGAGGTGATAAACCACCAGCTGACCGAAATGGGGGTTGGTCTACACCTGTCCGAGGTCAAGGGGCCGGTCATGGACAGGCTGAACCGCACGTATTTCCCCGAAATGTTGAACGGTCAGGTGTTTCTGTCGCAATACGATGCCTGGACAAGTCTTGCCCAAAGCGACCTCAGCGCGGGTGGCGCGACGAGCTTGTCCTCGGTTGGCGGCTAACTCCCGCTGCGGGGTCTTCGATCGCGTCGCGCGGGCAGTCTACGGCCCGTCCGAGTGGTGAGCGGACAACGCCTGTTCTGTCAGGGTGGCCACTAGATTTTGCGCGGCTTTCAGGTCGACGGGCTCAACACGGGTTGCGTGTTGCAGCCACACACCGTCAATGAGCGCGACGATCATGCGCGCAACTTGCCCGGCCTCTTCTACTGGATAAAGCGGCGCGATTGCCAAACGAACGACGTTTAGGTTCTGCTGCTGATAGCGCAGCAGTTCCTGGTGATACTCAGCGTCCGATCCGGCCAGACAATAGAGTGTCAGCCAGACCGACGACAGCCGCTTGTTCGACTGCTCGGGTGCCAGCGCCATGCGTACCAGTGCCAGAACTTTGTCCCGGGGCGGGGTGTCTTGCGTCGAGATCAGGTCTAGCTGTTCTCTGTAAGAGGTCACCGCATGACGGATCGCTGCCAGCAGCAGCCCCTGTTTGGTGTCGTAATAGTGGCAGACCAGCCCAGCAGAGACACCCGCCTGTCGGGCCACATCTCTGATCTTCAGCGCACAGAACCCCTGATCATTCAGCACGTCCATAGTGGCTTCAATGATCTGAAGCTTGCGGGTTTCAACGTCTGACAAACGGGGCACTGGGCTGACATCCTCTGACTTCGAGCCGTTGTAGACGGCGCTTGGGTTGAAGGCCAGAGAATTCATTGAACAACGGTTCAATGAATCGTTGAACGGTCGTTCAATCAATGTTAGCCGTTCCGAAACACGTGACCGGAGGCTCAAATGATCCGCGCAATCAACCTGACCGATGCCGGGGCACATGCCCTGATGGCTGACCCTCGCCAGATGGTCATGAGCTCGCCCGAAGTGGCCGCGCCGCAGGAATGGGAAAACCTAGTGATCGATCGCGCCTCGGACGAGGTGCGTGTCGGAACCTGGAAATGCGAGCCCTACACGGATGAGATCGTCGACTATGACTATGACGAGTTCATGTACATGATCGTCGGAACGGTCGAGTTGATTTACCCCGATGGCAGCTCAGACAGGTTTGGGCCCGGCCAGGCTTTCCTGCTTCCCAAAGGGTTCACCGGCACGTGGAAACAGCCCGAAACGGTTGTCAAATTCATGGCAATGATCCGCTGAACCGGATGGAACACTACGACTATATCATTGTGGGCGCTGGGTCTGCGGGATGTGTGTTGGCGAACCGGTTGGGCGAAGACACACGCAAACGTATTCTGGTGCTTGAGGCCGGAGGCAGTGACAACACGTTGATCGTGCGGATGCCGTCGGCCCTGTCGATCCCTATGAACACCAAGCGCTTCAACTGGGGCTTTGTGACCGAACCCGAGCCGCATCTGGACGGGCGTGTTATGAACCTGCCGCGGGGCAAGGGGCTGGGGGGATCAAGCTCGATCAATGGTATGTGTTATGTGCGCGGCAACCCAATGGACTATGAGCTTTGGGCGGATCACGGGGCCACGGGATGGAACTGGGCTAACGTGCTGCCCTATTTCAAGCGGCTTGAAAACGCCTCGGACGCAGGCACGTTTCGGGGGCGCAGTGGCCCGATCAAGGTGACCCGAGGGGCGGAAACCAACCCGCTGTATCAGGCGTTCATCGAGGCGGGTGTTCAGGCCGGGTACGCCCGCAGCGCCAACATGAACGACCTTCAGCATGAGGGTTTTGGTCCGATGGAAATGAACGTGGGTGGGGGTGAGCGCTGCAGCGCCGCCGTTGCTTATCTGCGCCCGGCCATGGCACGGGGCAACGTCCTGGTCGTAACCCATGCCCACACAACGCGCATCCTGATAGAGGGACGCAAAGCGGTCGGCGTTGAATACGAGCATAATGGAAACCGGGTTCAGGTGCGCGGCGCGGAAGTGATCTTATCCGCAGGCGCGATCATGTCGCCTGTCATTCTACAGCGGTCGGGCATTGGGCCTGGGGGTGACCTGCAACAGGCCGGGATCGATGTTGTCCATGATCTGCCGGGCGTCGGTGGCAATTTGATGGATCATCTTGAGCTGTACGTGCAGCAGGAATGCACGCAGCCGGTATCGCTCTACCCGCATATGAGCCTGATGGGCAAAGCCCGGATCGGGTTGCGCTGGCTTCTGCGCCGCGATGGCCTTGGGGCCACCAATCACTTCGAGGCGGGGGCTCATATCCGCAGTCGTGCCGGTGTCCTTTACCCGGACATTCAGTTTCATTTCTTGCCGCTGGCCATTTCCTATGACGGGAAATCGCTGGCCAAAGGCCACGGATTTCAGGTGCATGTGGGTACGAAACGATCGAAAAGCCGGGGCAGGGTGAGGATGAACGCATCAGACCCGCTGGGCGCTCCCCGCGTTCGGTTCAACTATATGAGCCATGAGGATGACTGGCAGGAGATGCGCGCCTGCGTCCGCTTGACGCGCGAGATTTTTCAGCAACCCGCTTTGGCTTCTTTCGCCGGGCGCGAATTGGCTCCGGGACCGCGTTGCGAAAGCGACACGCAGATCGATCAGTTCATCAAGGACAAGGTGGAAAGCGCCTATCATCCCTGTGGTACCTGTCGGATGGGTGTGGATCCGCACTCCGTCGTCGATCCCAACACGATGCGCGTTCACGGGACAGAGGGGTTGCGCGTCGTAGATGCCTCGGTCATGCCGCAGGCAACGGCCGGAGACCTCAACGTACCGACGCTGATGCTGGCGGAACGCGCTGCTGATCTGATCCGGGGGACCAGCTTGCCCGCGGCCGATCCAGCGCCGGTGATGGTGGATGCCAACTGGCAGAGCTGTCAGCGATCGGGTGAAATTGATCTGGATCTGAGCGGCAAGGATACCGGCGCGCTCTTTGCTGACGAACGCAGGCTAGTGGGTGGCACAACGTATCGATGACCGGGCATTGCCCTTAAATCGGCCGGCAGGCCAGCCAGGGCCCGCCGCCTTATCTCGCTTACTCGGGCAAGTATCTTTCCGACCAGCTTGTGCCGGCGGTGCCTGCAGCGATTAGCTCGTCGATCTGCTGGTCCTCATAGCCCAGCCGCGTCAGAATAGACCGCGTGTGCTGCCCGTATTTCGGCATCGGCCCTGGAATACTGATCCGGCCGGATTTAGGCCGCACTGCGTTCGGGGCGACCAGATCACACCAGCGTCCCATAGGGTGCTGATCATGGCGAATGACGCGGAAAGTTGCATCGGCCAAATCAATGTCACCCGCGCTTTCATGCTGCAGAGCTTTGTCGCGCGTGTCATGCAGGGATGCGAGCGGGACAACCGTGCTCTGACCCGCCGATAATGTCTGTTGCCAGAACGAGAGCGGCTGCGTTCGGAACCGCTCTGCCAAGGCGTCATGCAGACCATCCAATGGCACCTCTACAAGGTCAGCCAACTCCGGGACACGGGCAAGCGCAGCCTGCCGCTCGGTCGGGGCCGCGAAGAACAGCCACTGATCTGCGGCCTCATAGCAATGATAGAACGGACCCCATCCCAGTGCCTCGCGACCAGATGGTTCGTCAAACGGCGCGCGGTCGTCATAGTCATACATGAATTGCGCCTGAATGAGGTTGCCCGCCCCTGCCAAAGACGCGCGTGCAATGCCACCCTTTCCGGTCTCGCGCAGACGCAATAAAGCGCCACCCAGCGCCACACAGGCACAGAAACCGGTCAGAACGTCAATGGTTCCGAAATGCGCATGTTCTTCTGGGGTTTCCATGCCGCCACCAAAGCGCACCATGACTCCGGTCGCTGCTTGCGCCAGATCATCGTAACCAAGGTGGTCGGATTTCGGCCCGCGCATCGGCCCACCGAACGCGTCCAGCTGAACCAGAATGAGACGCGGATTGATCTCGCTAAGGCGTTCGGGCGTAAGCCCCAGCTTGTCGCGCTGTTCATCCGTGCCGTTAATCGTGATCACGTCGGCTTCGGCTATGAGCTTGGCCAGAACCTGGCGCCCGTCGTCACTTCGCAGGTTCAGAAGGATGCTTTCCTTGCCTCGTTGCGCGTGAACGCCAAAAACAACCGTGTTCCAGGGATCGACCGAGGGTTCAACCGGTTGCACAAGCGTCACATCGGCCCCATAACGCGTCAGAGTCGAGCCGATGGTCGGCCCCGCAATGACATTGGTCAGGTCTAGAACCTTGAGGCCATCCAGCCAACCACCGCTGCCGGTGGTGCCGCTGGCGCGCGGTGCAGCGGCCAGCAAGGCGTCCAAGTCAGCCGCCGCAGGGCCGGTCTTGTCCGACGACGCCTCATCCCCGGACAGCCAAGCAACATTGCCCATCTGACGCATTTCGCCGTGGCGGGCATCGTCGACCTGCAGCACCAATCCTGAGGCCAGAGCATGGGGATCAGCCAGCCATTCCTTGCTGAACCGCTGTGCCGTGGCCGGGGCTTTGGCGGTTCCGAACAGCTCTTCCCATTCATGCGCGGGGCGGGTCAGGAACGCTTCCTTCATCGCCGCGGACACGCGCGCGCGATCAGACGCCCCGACCGGGTAGTTGCGCATTGACCATTCCGCTGGCCAATCCTTGGTGTCCAGATAGGCCGAAAAATCAGGCATCTCGTCTGCCAGATCCTTGAGCCCCAGCGTCTCCAGCACGCGGCGCGGATGGGTGGCAACTGAGCCCGAGACAACATAGAACCCCCGCCCGTCGGCACAGGTATATGTGCGATAGAACGGGTCGAGGAATTCGGACAGCTCATCGAACTTTAGGTTCATTGGCAGGCCTTCGGCGGCGCGCCTATCCAGTTCAACCTCGCGCGGGGATTTGTAGCGCTCCGGGTAGTCCTCGATCTGCTCGCAATTGTAGATCAGGCCTTCCAGCAATGCGGCGGCCAGAGGGACCTCGATATGATCGCCGCCATTGCGATCGCGCGCGTTCAGGGCAAATAGAACCGCCATGGCCCCAAAGCTTGCGCCGTAGGCCGAGGCCAGGGTCAGCGGCGTGAAGGACGGGTTGATCCCCATAAGCCGGCGGTTCAGGCCCATATCGGTGAATTGTCCGGTATAGGCAGCGATCACGGCCTCCCACGCGGGCAGCTGGGCCAGTTCCGGATCGGTCGACGCAAAGCCGGGCATGGACAGGTAAACCAATTGATCATTGGCGGCCCGAAGCACATCCGGCCCCAGCCCAAGGCGGTCCATGACACCCGGGCGGAAGTTCTCGATCACCACATCGGCGCGTTTTGCCAGTTCGATTGCGGTTTCCCGCCCCTGATCCGTCTTCAGATCCAGAGTCAGGGTTTTCTTGCCGCGCGAGATCATCTGAAACGCCGGATCGTCAAAGGTTGGGCCATTTGGCGGATCGATCCGGATGACCTCGGCCCCCATGTCGGCCAGCATCATGCCGACAAGAGGGGCGGCCAGATATTGCCCGAAATCAAGGACGCGAATGTGGGATAAGGGGCGATGGGTCATGATAGCTTCACACAGACTTTTCGTTAGGGGCTTGCGATTCCAACACAGATGAGCCGCAAAAATAGAGGAAGTACACTGGCCAAAACATGATGCAGCCGATAACAAATTGTTATGGAGAGAATTATACGCCCCATCTCAGGTTCGCTGAATGCCTTGCTGGTTCTTGAGGTCGCTGTGCGCCATTCCAGCCTGTCCCGCGCCGCTGAGGAGCTGGGGTTGAGCCAACCTGCTGTTTCAAGACATATTTCAACGCTGGAAAGCCGGTTGGGACAGGCGCTGTTTGAACGCAACAATAACCAAGTCATTCCTTCAGCTGCTGCTGTGCGGCTGGCCGATGCTGTTGCCTTGGGGTTCGGCCATTTGGATCAGGTCTGGACCGAGATTTCGGCACCGACGGACCGGCAAGAGGTAACACTGGCCTGCTCATTCGGCTTTGCTGATCAATGGTTGATGCCGCGCTTTTCGGATCTGCGAGAGTTTTTGGGCGGATCAAAGGTGAGGGTGGTCACCACGGATCAACTGGGCGACATTGACCTCAGCCGACTGGACGCAGCTGTGGTCTGGGACACCGCCGGATTGCCGGACCGACCGTTCATCCCGCTAATCAAATCCGAAGTCTTTCCGATCTGCAGCCCCGACTTTCTGGCCGCGCACCCGGAAGCTGGGGGCAATATCTCTCGGCTGTCGCCATCACTCTTCCTGCATTTCGACGTTAGAGAGTCCGGTTTTCTAACCTGGCAAGGATGGTTCGAGCGTATCGGCCTGCAGGCGCCGTCATTCGCTCGCACATCCGAATTCGACGCCTATCCTTTTCTGCTGCAATCCGTCCGGCGCGGAGAAGGGGTGGGTCTGGGGTGGCATGGGCTGGTCGATCAGGCGCTTGCCAAGGGGGAGATCCTTCGGCTGGGGCCGACCATTTCTGACCGTGATTATTCATATTTTCTGCAACACCGACCGTTCCGCGACAAAGATGGCGCGCTGGCGCGTCTTGTGGACTGGTTCAAGATGGCGGCGTCGGACGGTCCGGCAGACGGCCCCTAGGTGCTCAGCTATTCGCAGCCTCCTCGGGCAGGTCTTCGCTCCACTTTCGCAATGCATCCAGAAACCCCAACGCGGTGCGACCAAATTCGGTGATTTCGTACTGGACCGAGACTGGCGCAGTATCCATCACTTCGCGCTGAACCAGACCATGGGCCTCAAGCTGACGCAGCCGTTCAGTAATCATCTTTTTACTGGCGCCGCCAATTAGACGGGACAGATCGTTAAAGCGCACGGGGCCGTCTTTCAGGTGCCATAGGATGGACCCCGTCCATTTCCCTCCGATGATCCGCATGCCGCGCTCTATCGGGCAAGGCTCTGAACAGGCTTCATAAACTTGCCGCCGCCCGGTTCCATTGTCTTCGATCCGTGCCCGCATCCTACATCTCCGTCGCCTACAAACTAGGTTACCAAAAGTATACTAGTTGCATTTTCTTCATTGGGAACACAACTTCATCACCACGTCGCACAAAGTCAAGCGGCATCAGAGCCAACGAACAAGGAACCAGACATGAGCAACATCCTTATCATCAACGGCACGCAACCCTATGAGTTTGCCCCGGGCCGACTGAACGCAAGTCTGGCGCAAAAGGCACAGGAGGCGTTGGCGCGCAAAGGTCATTCGGTGCGCCTGACGACCATTGCGGACGGTTACGATGTGAACGCCGAGGTCGATGCCCATGTCTGGGCTGATGTAGTCATCATGCAATTTCCGGTGAACTGGATGGGAACGCCGTGGGTATTCAAGAAATACATGGACGAGGTGTACACCGCCGGGATGGACGGACGTCTGAGCACCGGCGATGGCCGCACCACCGAAGCGCCGAAAGCCAACTATGGTATGGGCGGCGGGCTACGGAATACGAAATATATGCTGTCCGTGACCTTCAATGCCCCGCAGGAGGCGTTCAACGATCCGTCAGAGCCCTTTTTTGCAGGTGATAGCGTCGATGATCTGCTGCGCCCGATTCATCTGACCGCAAAATTCCTTGGTATGGAGCAGATGCCGACCTTCGCAGCCTTTGACGTGATGAAAAATCCTGCAATTGAGGCGGACTTCACACGCTATACTGCCCACCTGACCACTGTTTTCGCCGAGGCCGATCATGTCCCAGCCTGATATCCATCTTTACACCGCAGCCACTATGAACGGCTACAAACCGGTAATCTTTCTGGAAGAAGCGGGTGTTCCCTATGACCTCACCGCGATCGATTTCGCGAAACAGGAACAGAAAACGCCGGACTTCCTGAAACTCAACCCCAACGGCAAGATACCAACGATTGAGGATCGGGCCGAAGGGCGGGCGATTTTCGAAAGCGGGGCGATCCTTTGGCATCTGGCTGAGAAATACGGAAAGTTCCTGCCCGCCGACCCGGTCAAACGGTCTGAGGTGATGCAGTGGATGTTCTTTCAAGTTGGCCATGTCGGTCCGATGATGGGACAGGCGATGTACTTTCAGCATATCGCTGCCCCCAACGGCCATGAGGAACCGTTTTCCATCAAACGCTATGTCGACGAGTCCCGGCGGTTGCTTGAGGTTCTCGACAGCCATCTTGAGGGTCGCGAATGGCTTGCGGCAGGGGAATACACCATCGCGGATATGATGATCTATCCCTGGGCTCGCGCGTATGTCTGGGCCCGTGCCAGCGTCGAAGGCCTACCACACCTTCAGGCTTGGTTCGACCGGATCGATGCCCGCCCAGCAGTGCAAAAGGCCCTGACCATTCCCAAGGCAAACCCACATTTCTGGGACACAGAGGCCGATGCCACCGCCTTTGCCAAGGAAAACGCGGCCCGGTTTGCCGGGGATGTCAGGAAAGACTGACACTCAATCCTCAATTGATCCTGTGATCGGGGTCGAAAGCCGCCCGAACGGTTCTATCTGGCCATGCACCGTCGGGCGGCGCGACACAGGTTTGTTCGCACCGTTACAACCATTGCCTGTTTCATTATGGTACTGCATGTGCCTTCTTGGGTCGGCTACTTGATCTTGGGGAGAGCACCGCCCCCCATGACCCGGGCCTGGATGACATATCGTAATGAGTGACACGACACTGGAGCATAAAAGCCTGCGGGCGAAACTATACTGGTGGCTGGAGAGGCCAGACCGCAGTGCGACCGGGCCGTGGCTGCTTGAGATCGCGCTGATCCTACTCATTTCACTCAATGTCACCGCCGTCATCCTTGAAACGGTCGCCTCGATTTACACGCGCTGGCACGTAACGCTGGACCTGTTCGAGACAGTGTCGCTGGTTGTTTTTGTGGTCGAATACGCCGCGCGACTCTGGGTTGCGCCCGAGGATCCAAATTACAAGTCCCGTTGGGATTGGATCAAGTCGCCGCTGGCCGTGATCGACCTGCTCGCGATATTGCCGGCTCTGCTTTATCTGCTTTTTCCCATGGATCTGCGCATCCTGCGGACGTTCCGGATGTTGCGGCTGCTCAAACTGACTCGGTATTCTCCGGCACTTGGGATGCTGTTTGCCGTGTTTGAAGAAGAGGCCGGATCGTTCTTCGCCGGGTTCTTCATTCTGATGGTCATGCTGGTTTTCGCCGCCAGCGGCGCCTGGATCGCTGAGCATGATGCCCAGCCGGAAGCGTTTGGCTCAATCCCTGCGGCCATGTGGTGGGCCATGGCGACGTTGACGACCGTAGGCTACGGTGACGTGACGCCAGTCACTGTGGCTGGAAAGCTATTTGGGGCTTTGATTACGGTGATCGGCATCGGTATGGCGGCGTTGCCCGCAGGCATCTTGGCCAGCGGCCTAAACGATCAGCTACACCGGCGCCGCGCCCGGATGGAGCGGGAATTCCGCGCGGCACTGGAGGACGGTGGTATCTGCGAGGATGAAGAAAAGGAAATCGAAATCCTGAGAAAGCAGTTGGGTCTGTCGCACCGCGCTGCAAATCACATCCGCGAACAAATCCATTCCGAAACGCTATCAGCATCAGGCCGGTGTAAAACCTGCGGGCAAGCGCTGCCGGAACTGGACAAGGCGCCGGACTAGGACGTCAGGCACCCTCAGCGCAGGAACCAGTGTGCAGGATTGTCGTAACAAACGCGCGAAACCAGACCTTCCGCCAGCGTCATGTCGTTGGGCATATGCCCCTCTGCCATCCATCGACCGATCATCTGACAGAGCAGCCGTCTGAAATACTCATGCCGCGGGAAGGACAAAAATGAGCGGGAGTCAGTCAGCATTCCGATAAACCGTGACAGCAGACCCATCTGTGCCAGCTGCGTCATCTGACGCTCCATCCCGTCGAGTTGATCGTTGAACCACCACGCAGTACCCGCCTGTATTTTGCCCGGGTGGCTGCCGTCCTGAAAGTTCCCGGCCGTGGTCACCAGAATTTCGTTTTGCGAAGGGTCAAGTCCGTAAAGAATGGTTCGTGGCAGACCGCCTTGGCTTTCGATCGCGTTCAACAGTGCGTTCAGCGGTGCCGCAATCGCAGCATCGTTGATCGAGTCGCAGCCGATATCCGGCCCAAGCTGGTTGAACAGGCGCGTTTTCGTGTTGCGTAGGGCCCCGATATGGAGTTGCATGACAAGCCCGCGCTGCGCGTAGGCGCGGCCCAGTTCGATCAGGGTCGCCGCCTGAAAATCCGCCTGCTCCCGCGCGGTTGTTGGCCCGCCTCTGCGGGCGCGGTCCAGAATTGCGTCGCGATCCGCACCGGTAAGAGCTTCGATAGCAGCCAGCCGGTCCAACCCGTGATCCGTCGCCTTGCACCCGGCCTCGATGAAAGCGTCCAGACGAACAAGCAGTGCTGCGATCAGATCGTCGAACCCTCGGATTTGAATGCCGGAGATTTCCGACAGCCTGTCAAGATAGGCCCCATAGCCGGGCTTCTCGATCTTGAAGGCCGCGTCGGGACGGAAACTGGGGGCCACGGTGAAGCCCAGATCGGGAATGGCGGCCAATGCCTGGTGTGCGTTTAAGTCGTCGCAGGGGTCATCGGTGGTCCCGATAAAACGCACATTCATCTGCTGCAGCAATCCGCGCGCTGAAAAATCTGATTGCGATAGTTTGGAATTGGCAAGGTGCCAGACTTCGTCGGCGGTTTGAGGGCTCAACACCCCTCGCCAGCCGAAATAGCGGGACAGTTCCAGATGGCTCCAGTGATACAGGGGGTTGCCCAGACAGTGGGGCAGCGTGTCGGCAAAAGCATTGAATTTGTCGCGATAGCTTGCACTGCCGGTAACGCGGGCCTCGGCGATCCCGTTCCAGCGCATCGCCCGCCATTTATAGTGATCACCCTCCAGCCAGATCTCGCCCAGATCGGACCAGACCCGGTCCTGCAAGATTGCTTTCGGATCGAGGTGGTTGTGGAAATCGACAATCGGCAGGGGGGCCGCGACCTCATGATAAAGCCGTTCGGCCTGCGGGGTACTTAGCAGGAAGTTTTCGTTGAGGAATCCGGTCAAGGCTTCTGTTTCTCCGGCTGCATGGTTTGGGTCAGAGAGGCCTGCGCGCCCTGGGTTGCGAGTGTTCGATAGGCGTTGTGAAGCAGGGCGCGAAACTCGGAATTGGCCACCAGACCGGTGGGAAAAACCTGTTCGAGGTCCAACAGCGCGTCGACATAGGTGTTTCCGTCAGCTTCCTTGGCGCAGAGGGTCAAGGTGTCGGCCAGTGGATCCTGAACGGTCAGGGGTGCGCCATCCTCGGCCTGTCCGCGTAGAAATCGCATCCAACCCGCAATCGCCAACGCAGAAATCGGCCAGGGCGTACCGTTGCGCAGGTGGTAGGCAATCGGGGCCAGCAGGCGCTGCGGCAGCTTCTGGCTGCCATCTGCTGCAATCTGGATCGTCCGGTGATGTAGGTGGCTGTTGCTGAACCTCTTGATCAGGCGATCGGCATAGGCGGTCAGGTCGATATGATCCGGAACGCGCAGGGTCGGGGCCTGTTCGCTTAGCATCAGGCGACGGGCGGCTGCTCGGAATAACGGGTCCTGCATGCAATCTGCCACGGTTTCATGCCCTGCAAGCGCCCCCAGATAGGCCAGACAAGAATGCGCACCGTTCAGCATCCGCAGCTTCATCTCTTCAAACGGGGCGACGTCGTCGACGAACTCGGCCCCGGCCAGATGCCAGTTGGGGCGACCGGCGGCGAAATCATCTTCGATCACCCATTGGCGGAACGGTTCGCACAAAATACCGTTGGGGTCCGGGTGGCCCAATATCCGCGTCAGCAGAGCGTGGCTCTCATCGGACATCGCGGGCACAATCCGGTCGACCATCGAGCAGGGAAAAGTGCAGGTGTCTGCGATCCAATCCGCAAGTGCGGCGTCCCGAAGTCGGGCCAGCGCCAGAACCGCCGTGTGGCAGGCATGACCATTAGCAGGAAGGTTGTCGCATGACAGGATGGTTAGGCCGCCGAGCCCAGCCAATCTACGCCGGTTCAGTCCTTCGACAATGGTTCCGATTGCCGTTTTCGGTGATTGGGGGCTCTCAAGATCATAGCGGATACCCGGCGATGACAGGTCGAGCTGATCCCCTGAAAGGCAGTATCCTTTTTCGGTGATGGTCAGCGTGACAATGCCCAAGGCCGGGCTGGCCATCAGTTCCGGTATCGCATTCGCTCCGTCCCGACAGGGATGCAGGGTCTGCGTGATGCAGCCGACCCGGCGGGCGGAGATACCCTGATCGGATGTTGTAACAACAGTGTACCAGCCATCCGCCTGATCCAGAGCACTCAGCTCTTCGGCCCCAGTATTCAACCGCGCCGCAACCACACCCCAATCGGCTTGTGTTTCCGCCAACGCAAGATCGGTATAGAGCAGTGGATGCGCCCGGGCGAAGGCGCCAAACCCAAGATGCAGAATGCGCGGGCGCAAGGCGGCGCGGTCATATTCGGCCCGAACCACCGGGATGTCTAAGCTTTGCAAAACGTCCTCCTGTGCGCTTATTCCTGCATATGAAAACGATGCAGGGCGCCGGACTCATGGCGTTGCCCTTGCACGGTCAGAGCCTGCCCCAGCGGGGTGCGGATTTCCACATGATCGAAATGGGGTGATCTTTCGCCTGATGTCGACCATGACAGGGCTGCCCCGTCAGCATCACCAGAAAGCTCAATCCGGGTCAGGCAAAATTGCCCATCCAGAGCGTCGGTGCTTTGGCCGTCATCGTCATACATCCATGAGGTATAAGGCGCGGCATCTTCCGGGCCGGGAAAGGCCATCAAAACCCTTCGGCCCTCATGCTCGGGCGTGGCCCGTTTGGTGTCTTCTGAAAGAGGCAGCACCGCGCCGCCTCTCACAAAAGCCGGGATGCTGGACAAGGTGACCGGCAGATTGATGCGGGTTCCGCCCGGGTGCCAGGTTTCGGTCTCCAGATGCCACCAGCCACAGGGCCAATCGGGCAGAACAACGGCCCGATGCGTCGCGTCCTGTTCGATGACCGAGGCCACCAGCAAGTCTGGCCCTAGCATGAAGTCGAATTGACGGTCCCGGCAGGTGGGGTCGTTGGGAAAGTCCAGAAACAGAGGTCTGAGGATCGGTTCATGCGCGGTCACTGCGCGGTAAAGTTGGGTATAGAGATAGGGTAACAGGCGATAGCGCAGCCGGATCGCGTGGCGCACGAGGTCAATAACCTCGGGGTGCATCCAAGGTTCATTTACCGTGCCGTCGTCATTCCAGGAATGGATGGTGAATCGCGGGTGGAAAATTCCGTTCTGGACCCAGCGCAGGAACAGTTCTGGATCGGGTTTCGGTCCGGCAAACCCGCCGACATCATGGCCGATGTTGAAAAACCCCGACATACTGAGCCCCAGCCCCATCGGGATATTCCATTTCAGCGTTTCCCAATTGGTGCGGTTATCTCCGGTCCAGGTCTGTGCATAGCGCTGCGTGCCGGGTGCCGCGCAGCGGGAAATCACGTAGGGCCGCCTGTTGGGGGCAAACGCCCGTTGGGCTTCGGCTGAGGCACGGGTCATGAGTTGGCCCATCAGAGGGCGGATTGGTGCGATACCGTGTTCGGAACCAAAACCATTACAGCGGGCGGCGCCGTCCCAGATTTCATATTCGTTATTGTCATTCCAAGTCGAGCCGATCCCGTGCATTAACAGCGCGTCTGTGACATTCGCTTGCCACCAACGGATGGTGCTGGGATTGGTAAAGTCCAGATGGCTGCCTTGCCCGTCCCAGAATTGCGATGCCTCGGGCGCATCCGTATCCGCATCCCGCACAAACAGACTGTCTCGGGCGGCTGCGTCATATTGCGGGTGATCGTCCAGAAGCACAGGTTTGATATTTGCAATCAGGTGGATGCCTTTCTCGCCAAACTCGTCGGCAACCGTGTGAAAACTGGGGAACTTGTCGGTGTTCCAGTTGAATACATAGCGGCGGTTTCCGATCGACGTGTAGCCGGAGGACATCTGAAAACTGTCACAAGGGATGTCGTGTTCACGCAGCTGGTCCAAAAACCCCAGCATCATATCCTGCGCGTTTTCGGCATCGGTGTAAGCCATCGAAGAGGCTGAATACCCCAGGCTCCAGCGCGGCAAAAAAGCGGTGCCTCCGGTCAGCGCCGCCTGCTGCTTGATCACATCGCGCAGGTCCGGCGCCCAACTGACATAAAGGTCCAGGTCACCGGCCTCGGCCCTCCAGAGCCGATAGGGGGCGTGGTAGTTGTCCAGCTCATTTCCCAGATCGAACCAGCTGGTCGAAAGGTTGTCATAGAACAAGCCCAACGCGCCTGACCCGGGGCGTTCGGTGATGGTGAACGGGATGTGCTTGTACAGAGGGTCCGTGCTGTGTGCATCATATCCCAGCGCGTCGAGGTTGCGCATCTCGTACCGGTGCCCACTACGCTCCAGTGGTCCGGCTTTTTCGCCAAGCCCGAAATACCGCTCATTCGGGAAGCGGTGCATGAAATGGGCCACCTGACTGCCGTTTCGAGCGATCTGATAGGCCCCGGTGGTGCGATCCTCGGCCAGAGGCTGCCAAGGCTGTGACGGATCGGCCCGACACTCCCATCGCAGTGCCAGCGGTTCCAGAACGGTCATGCGCAGTTGCTCGGTTTCCAGAACCAGATCGTTGTTCCGATCGACCTTACAGCCGGGGCAAGTAAACCCGCTACGTTCTTCGCGGTGCCGCCCATGCCAAGGGACATCGCCATCAGGCGCGACTGACCAGCTTTTATCCAATTGCCACTGCCCATCCCGCAATAGCTGCACGCGGATCAGATTGTTGTCCAGCACCACAATCTTCATCAGATGCTGATCCTCGACCAACAAGGTCAGGCCATCCCGGTCGTGATGATGCAGGGTCCAGTGACGCAGTGTTTTCATGGCGCCACCTCAATACCCAAGCAGCAATCGCGGCAGGAACAAGCTGATCTGCGGAAAGTAGGTTACGATCAGCAACAGCACCACCAGAACCGCGTAGAACGGCAGCATAGGGCGGATGACCTCGCCGATCTTAACCCCGCCGACCGAGCAACCCACAAACAGGGCTGACCCAACCGGAGGCGTACAGATCCCGATACACAGGTTGAAGGTCATCACCACGCCGAAATGCACCGGATCCATGCCCAGATCGCTGACCACCGGCAGGAAGATGGGCGTGAAAATCAGCAGGGCAGGGGTCATGTCCATGAAGGTGCCGACCACCAGCAGGGCGATGTTGATGATCAACAAGAGCACCAGCGGGTTTTCAGACAGGCCTAGCAGCGCATCCGAGATCGAATAGGGAATATCGGCAAAGGCCATCGCCTTGGACATCGCAATCGAGCACCCGATCATCAGCAAAACGATTGAGGTCGTCACCGCGCTTTCCAGAATGATACCGGGAAGCTCTTTCACCGTGATTTCGCGATACCAGACCAATGCCAGGAACAACGTGTAAACCACCGCCACGGCCGAGGCTTCGGTGGCAGTAAAGATGCCGCCGACGATGCCGCCCATCACGATTACGATCAGGCCCAGCGGCAGCATCGCGTTCAGGGCTTTCTCGGAGGTTTCGCGCAGCGAAGGTCGTTCGGCCACCGGGTATCCGCGCCGTTTTGCGATGATCCCCGCAACCACCATCAGGCAGACCCCCATCAGGATGCCGGGCAGATATCCTGCCACAAACAGTGCCGCGACCGAGGTGCCGTTGGTAATCAGCGAATAGACAATGAAGGTAGAGCTGGGCGGGATTAAAAGGCCCGTGGGGCACGAGGCGACGTTCACTGCAGTGGAATAGGCCGGATCATACCCTTCCTTGCGCTGAAGCGGAGACATGACACCGCCAACCGCTGCTGCCGAGGCAACGGCCGAGCCCGAGATCGATCCGAACATCATGTTGGCGATGACATTGCAATGGGCCAGCGCCCCGGGCAGACGTCCGCCAAGGACCTTGGCGAACTCGATCAGGCGCAGAGCGATGCCGCCGCGGTTCATGATGTTGCCAGCAAGGATAAAGAAGGGGATCGCCAGTAGGGTGAAACTGTCCAGACCCGACGCTACTTGCTGCGCCACGATGTAAACCGACTGGTCGAAGGACATGAACAGCAGGAACGTGGCCAGCGCAGCAAGGCCAATGGAGAACGCAATCGGCACTCCCAATGCCATGAGCAGGGCGAAGGTTCCGAAAAGCGTGGCGACAGATTGAATGTCCATAACGGGCCCCTAGTCCAAAGGTCCGCCGGGGGCGCTTGGTTCCATCCGTTCATTCGGGCCCTGGCCCGTCTGCGCCAGATCAACCACAAACCCCATGCAATAGAACAGGATGGCCAGTCCCGAGACCGGGATAGCGATGTAGACCGTCCCCATCGGCAGCCGCAACGCGGGTGAGACCTGACCAGTCTCAAGCGTGCGCGAGACAAGGTTCCAACCGCCATAGATCATGACCACACAGGCAAACAGCGCGATTGCCCCGATGATGGCCCCATTGACCAACAGGCGCGGTGTCCCGTGTGTTATTGCCGGCAGCAGATCAATTGCAAGATGTCGGCGCTGCCCCAACGTGTAGGCTCCGCCCAGAAGCGCCACCCAGATGAACAGAAAGCGCGCCATTTCATCGGTGACCGTACTAGGGGTGCCCAGCACGTATCGCGAAAAGACCTGCCAGATCACGCAGGCCACCAGAACCGCAAATGCAATCACGATGATAAGGCGCAGCACGGCATCCACAGCCGCAGTCACTTGTTTCATCTATGTCCTCCCAACGGTGCGAAGGTCATTAGCCAGATCGCTCCACCACTGCTCTTGCCTCATGGAAGCTAATTGGTCAACCAATTTATTATTTTTGGTTGACTAATTTTGGATATTGGGCGATCACTTTGGGCGTTGCGGGTCGGCGGGCGGTCCGTGGCACCGAATCCGACCTTATTGATGCAGGTTCCGAACAGCCTGCCGCACCGGCCCGCGATTGGGAGGAGACTATGTCCAAATTCTCGAAGATCACCGCTGCCATGGCTGTCAGTTTCATGGCTTTGTCGGTTGCGGCCGAGGCCAAGACGCTGCGGCTGAACCACAACAACCCCGAAGACCATCCACTGCATAGATCGATGGAGTTCATGGCAGACCGGGTTGAAGAGCTGACCGATGGCGACCTCAAGATCCGCATTTTCGCCAACGCACAGCTTGGCACCCAGCGTGAGTCGATGGAGCTGATGCAGAACGGTTCGCTGGATATGGCGCGGTCGAACGCCAGCGAGTTGGAAGCGTTCGAGGAATCCTATGGCGCGCTGAACCTGCCCTATATTTTCACCAGCGCCGATCACTATTTCAACGTGCTCAGCAGTGATGTGGGCGACGATATTCTAGCCGCTTCTGAAGACAACGGCTTTATTGGTTTGACCTATTACATCGAAGGCGCGCGCTCTTTTTACGCTAACAAGGAAATCCATTCGCCTGCCGATCTGGAAGGCATGAAAATCCGGGTGCAACCAAGCCCCTCTGCCATTCGGATGGTGGAACTACTGGGCGGCAACCCGACACCGATCGCTTGGGGCGAGCTTTACAGCGCGCTGCAGCAGGGCGTGGTCGATGGCGCCGAAAACAACCCGATGGCGCTGACCAGCGCGCGGCATGGCGAAGTGTCCAAGGTCTATTCGGATGACGGCCACACGATGATCCCGTCGGTGGTCATGATCTCGACCCAAAGCTGGAATGATCTGACCGAAGATCAGCAAGCGGCTCTGCGTCAGGCGGCCAAGGAATCGATGCTGTTCCACCGCGAGCAATGGGACGCCATGAGCGCAGCGGCTGTAGAGCAGGCCAAAAACGAGCTGGGCGTTAAGTTCATCGAGGTCGAAAAAGGCCCGTTCATCGAAGCGGTTCTGCCGATGCATGAAGAGGCTGCAGCCAAATCTCCGGTGGTGGCTGACCTGATCCAGCGCATCAAGGCAATGGCCCCTTAAGACAGGATCGGCGCGATGCTTGAACGGTCGGAATTGGCGGAAAACGCGCTTCAGGCGCTGCATGACGAGGCTTATGACGTGCCTCTGAACCCGCAGAACCTGAACGCTGACACGCTGTTGTTTGCTGGCGGTCGGGCATCGCGCCCCCTTGATGGGTTCTGGAATTTCTGTGTCGATCTGCTGGACACCGGGCTGCGCCAGAAATGGTATGAAATGCAGCCCTCGGCCCCCGAAGACCGGACCGAGCCCTGGGATTACGACCCGTTTGATGGTGAAACCGTGCGAGTTCCATCGAACTGGGCCATGCTGAAAGAAAAATGGTATTTCTTCGAAGGCAGCGCCTGGTACACGCGGGCGCTGGATATCGAAGAGATCGACCCCAAACGGCGACAATTCCTACGGGTGGGGGCTGCGGCCTATGCCTGTAAGATTTTCCTGAATGGAGAGTTTCTCGGTAATCACTACGGTGCCTCGACGCCGTTTTGCGTAGAACTGACCGGTAAGCTGCGGCAAGGGCGCAACTGGTTGATGGCATGCGTCAACAACACCCGGACGCTGGACCGCGTTCCGATGCGCAACACTGACTGGTTCAACTATGGCGGTCTTTATCGAGAAGTTGCGCTATATGAAACGCCTGCCACCGTGATCCAGAGGTTCGCCATTCATCTGGTGCCTGATGGCAGCTATTCCCGCATCAAGGTCGAACTGGAGGTAAACGGCCCCGACGCTGGTCTGGCACGTGTAGACATTCCTGAGCTTGACCTGTCGCAGGACATCACGATCCGGAATGGAAAGGGTGAAGCTGAGCTTTCCGCCCGTCCGGCGCTGTGGTCGCCCGAAAACCCGAAGCTCTATGATGTGAGCGTCACTTTGGACGCGGATCAAGTGACCGATAGGGTCGGCTTCCGACAGATCGAACGGCGAGGCACGGATATCCTGCTGAACGGAGAACCTATCTTCCTGCGCGGTATTTCCGTTCACGAAGACGATGCCACATTGGGCAAAGTCACGAATGAGGCCGACCTACGCCGTCGGTTCGACCACGCGCGCGAGCTTGGCTGCAACTTTCTGCGCTTGGCGCATTATCCGCATCATGAACGGGCAGCGGAAATTGCGGATGAGCTGGGCTTTCTGCTGTGGGAAGAAATTCCGGTCTACTGGGCCATCGATTTTGCCAACCCCGCCACCTATCGCGACGCAGAAAACCAACTGCGCGAGTTGATCTTGCGCGACCGCAACCGTGCCTCGGTCATCATCTGGTCGGTCGGAAACGAAAACCCCGACACTGACGCGCGTTTGGAGTTCATGCGCCGTCTTGCCGAAACCGCCAAGGCGCTTGATCCCACGCGCCTGACCTCAGCGGCATGCCTGGTCAACCACAGCCGGAACCGGATCGAAGATCGTCTTGCCGACCATATCGACGTGATCGGGCTGAATGAGTATTACGGCTGGTACGAAGAAGATTTCGAGGATCTGGCCCGGATCGGAGCCAACTCAGCGCCGGAAAAACCCGTGGTGATCTCGGAAACAGGCGCGGACGGGGTGATCGGCTCAAACGGCCCCAAGACTGGGCTGTTCAGCGAGGACTATATGGCCGAGGTCTATCGCCGCCAGATCGATACGCTGCGCCGTCTGGACTATATCAAGGGGATGTCGCCGTGGATTCTGTATGATTTCCGCGTAGAACGCCGCCAGAACAAGTTCCAGAACGGCTATAATCACAAAGGCCTGATCGCCGCCGACAAGCAGACGAAAAAGCAGGCGTTTCACATTTTGGCCGAGTATTACCACCAGATCGCCAACACGACCGACGACCACAATACGGAGACCGCATGAACGACGCCTCTAAACGCCCCTATCAGGAAGTTGCCGCGCAGCTGGTCGAACGGATCGCGCAGGGCGGCTTCAAACCGGGCGACAAATTCCCGACCGAGCGCCAGATCTCGAAAGAGATGGGGATTGGCCGGTCGCTGGTGCGCGAGGCGTTCATCATGCTTGAGATCGAGGGCTATCTGGACGTCCGCAAGGGCTCGGGCAGCTATGTGCGGGATCGTCAGCCTGGCCGTTCGGGCCTGACCGGCGGCGACTACGGCCCGTTCGAATTGTTACAGGCGCGGCAGCTGCTGGAAAGCAGCATCGCCGGGTTCGCGGCCACTACGGTGACCAAGGCCGATATTCTGTCTCTGCGTGAAACGCTTGAGTTGGAGAAACGCTCGATTGAAACCGGTCAAGACGACTATAGCGCGGATCGACAATTCCACTTGCAGATTGCCGAAGCGACACAGAATTCGGTTTTGGTCAACCAAATCGATACGCTCTGGCATTTGCGGGAATCCAGCCCGATGTGGGACAGACTGCATTCGAGGATTTTCGACATCAGCTATCGCAGTCAGTGGCTGGACGATCACGCAGCTGTCCTTGAGGCGCTGCGCCGCCGTGATGCGGAAGGTGCGCGACAGGCGATGTGGCAGCATCTTGAGAACGTCCGGCTGACGCTTCTGGACCTGTCGGATGTAGAAGATCCCGAATTTGACGGGTTTCTGTATTCCAAAACAGTTTCGGGCTAAGCGCGGGGAACAGGGGGCAGACATGCTGGAAAGTTGGCGTTGGTTCGGGCCGAAAGACCCCATTCCGCTGGCCCATGTTCGTCAGACCGGTGCAACGGGAATCGTCACTGCCCTGCATGAAGTGCCCAACGGGCAGGAATGGTCGGAAGTCGAGATCCAAACCCGGCGCGAGATGATTGAGGCGGCGGGGTTGCGCTGGGTCGTGACCGAAAGCATTCCGGTGCACGAGGACATCAAGACCGGCGCGTCGGGCTGGGAGCGTTACGCGCATATCTGGGCAGAAAACCTGCGTCGTCTGGCCCGTCAGGGCATCCGCAACATCTGTTACAACTTCATGCCGGTGCTGGACTGGACGCGCACCGATCTGAACTATGCACTGCCTGACGGGGCGCTGGCGCTGAGGTTCGATTTCGCAGCCTACGCCGCTTTTGATTTGTTTGTTTTGAAACGCGACAGGGCGCGCGACAGTTATACCCCAAAGGATTTAGCCGCTGCTGAAGATTGGTTTGCGCGGGCCGATCAGCAGAAGCTAGACCAGTTGACGCGAACGATCATCGCTGGGCTGCCGGGCTCTGAGGAAAGCTATACGTTGGATACGTTCCGGGCACGCCTTGCAGCCTATGATAGTTGCGATCACGCGTCGCTCAGGCAACAGCTTACCGCGTTTCTGGAGATCGTTCTGCCCGTGGCCGAGGCCGAAGGTGCAAAGCTGTCGATCCATCCCGACGATCCGCCCTTGGACCTGTTCGGCCTGCCGCGGATTGTCTCGACCCAGGCGGACCTGGAGGCCATTGCCGCGATCTCTGCGTCACCGGCATTAGGATTTACGTTGTGTACCGGATCGTTGGGGGCACATTCCGAAAACGATCTGGTGGCCATTGCGCGACTGCTTGGACCGCGCATCCATTTTGCCCATCTACGTGCGGTGAAACGGGAAGACGACTCCCGGAGTTTCCACGAAGACATTCATCTGGCCGGTGATCTGGACATGATCGGTGTTGTGCGCGAAATGATGCGCGTGGAGCGCGACAGCGGCGTTGAAATCCCAATGCGGCCGGATCACGGGCATCGTATCTTGCACGATCAGGAGCGGGACTCAGTCCCCGGCTATCCGGCAATCGGGCGACTGCGCGGGCTGGCAGAGCTGCGCGGAGTCATGCATACCCTGAATGCTGTCGGCATCTGACATGGTGCCCCCGTCCAAAACGCTTTTGTGCATTGGGGAATGCATGGTCGAGATGTCGCCACGGGGCGATGATGCGTTTCATCAGGGGTTCGCCGGAGACGTCTTCAATACGGCTTGGTACGCCCGCAAACTGATGGGCCAGGACTGGCGCGTTGCATTCTATTCGCGGGTCGGCAACGACGCCTTGTCTGACCGCTTCGTGGAGTTCACCAAGACCCATAGTATCGACCCCGGAATGATTGGGCGCGACCCGGACCGGACCATGGGCCTCTATCTGATTGAACTGAACGAGGGCGAGAGGAGCTTCATCTATTGGCGCGATCAAAGCGCGGCCCGGAAGTTGGCATCTGATCCGCAGCAGCTGGAACAGGCGGTAATGGGCAGCGACCTGATCTACTTTTCCGGGATCACGCTTGCCATTCTGCCTGAGCCGGATCGAAAAACACTGACGGGTGCGCTGGAAACTGCACGAGAACAGGGGCGGCAGGTAGCCTTCGATCCCAATATCCGACCAAGGCTTTGGCAAGACGAGGAGGAAATGCGCCACTGGACCGAGGCTGGAGCGCGGGTTGCGGATGTGGTTCTTCCATCCTTCGAAGATGAGCAGGCGGCGTTCGGAGATGCGGATCCCGAAGTTACGGCAAAACGGTACAGCGCTCTCAGCGGTGGCCTCGTCATCGTCAAGAATGGCAAGGGCGACGTCACTTGTCTTGAGCCGGGTTCCACCGTTGTCCGCGTTCCTGTGTTTCAAGTGCAGAAAGTTCGCGATACGACCGCCGCCGGCGACAGCTTTAACGGGGCGTTTCTGGCGTCGCGGGCAAATGGTGAGCCCCTGGAGCAATCTGTGCGTTTGGCTGCAGACAAAGCAGCGGAGGTTATCGGCAGCTTTGGCGCATTGGTTTGACGTCTCGACCTTGCGCGTCGCTTGACCTTGTCAGCGGATCAGAAGGACATCACACGCTCGACAAACCAAAAGGTTGCTACTGCGCCGATCCCATAGCTGACGGTGGTTGCGATCATATCGCCAGGACTGCGCCAATGCGCGGCGACACGCGGCAGAGCAAAGCGCAGGGCCATCGCGGTCACTAGGACAACGCCAACAAAGGCAAGCTGACCGGCCTCGACCCCCAGATTGAAGGCCAGCAGGGCAGTGGCGATGTCCTGTTCCGGTAAGCCGATTTCACGCAGGGCACCGGCAAAGCCCAGCCCATGCAACAGCCCAAAAGCGAACGCGATCAGCCATGGGTAGCGTTCCGACAGACGCAGTTCCCCGGCATTGGACTTGAGCGCCTCAACCGCCAGAAACACGATGGATAGCGCTATTATCGCCTCGACTGGCGGGCCGGGCACCGAGAGATGTCCCAACGCTGCAAGCGCTAGCGTGATGGAATGCGCAAGGGTAAAGGCCGTGACCGCCCCGACCAGACGCCAGAAATCTCGGATCAGCACCAACAGGGCAAAGACGAACAGAAGGTGATCCCACCCTTCGAGGATATGTTCAAAACCCAATGCCAGATAGCTGCCGAAAATGCTCCAATTTCCTGCCTGCGCCGGGATCAGGTAGTCGGGCTGGTCTGGTGTCAATCGAATGGTATCCGTCGCTCCGTCTTGCATCTGAACACGCACCAGAACGTCGGTACGCTGGCTGGAGAGGCCGTCGATAAACAGCTTGCCGTCGGTCAGTCCCTCGGGACAGTCCGCGACCCAGACCGAAATCCACGCGGACCCGTCGAACAAAGGCTCGGGCCCGGTTTGTGGCGTGCAAGCGTCGGGCAGCTGCAGCGTGATGGCCATGGGCTGGCCCGTGACGTCTGGCTTGCGCCAGAACACTTGCCAGGTTTGCGGGGTCAGTTGCCGGATATCCGCAAAGCCGGGCTCTAACGCGTGGCCAAAGGCCTGAAAGGCAGGCAGCAGAACCAGCAAAAAGGCCAGTAGCAGGCGTTTCGTCACGGGTTCAGCCTCCGGGCGATGTCATCCGGTGAGGGGGTGATCAGATCGTATTTCTGCTTCAACGCCTCAAATTGGGCCTCGGACAGGTCGGACTTCAGACTCCGGCGCCAATCGAACAGAACATCTTCGCGAATCTCGTCAAAGGCGGGAAGCTGGGCCGGTTCACGCGCGTCGATCCGCACAAGGTGATAGCCAAAACCCGATGGGATCGGGCCGACCCACTGGCCCAAAGGTAACTCGCTCAGTTCAGTATGAAATCCGCGCCCCATTGTGGCATCAACCGTCTGCGGCGGACTGAGCGGCACGGTAGCGGGCAGCAGGCTTGGCCCGGCAAACTGTGTCGGGTCCGTGCCCGCGTTCAAGGCGTCCAGGATCTGTCTTGTTCGGGCGGTGTCGGGCGTTGATCCCAGCGCGAGTTGCTGAAAGGCTACCCGCTCAGGGCGCAGGAAACGCGCACTGTTGTCGGCCAGATGGGCCTCTAGGGTGGCATCGTCCGGTTCCGAGGCCTGAGCCAGCGACAGGGTCAGAAACTCCATCTTTTGGGCCAGCCGATTGCGGATAATGCTGTCGCCCCAATCAAGGCCAAGCGCGCGGGCCTCGCGAACCAGAACTTCTTGGCGCAAAAAGGCGTCTTGAACCTCGGCCAGCTCTTCGGGTGTGGGCGGGCGTTGCCATGTGGTCTGAAACTGATCGATCAGACGGTTGATGTCCTGCATATCAACAACAATCTGATCCGCACTTTCGGGCTCAGCAGATGACGGGTTGAGATAGCTGAACCAGCCAAAGATCGCGACACCCAGCAGGAAGAAATGAAACAAGGGTTCTTTGAGAATGGACATGCGGAACCACGTATTGAAGGGCAGCGGGGGCGGATGCTAAAGACCTGCCCACTAGGGTTAACTTGTTGTGTCACAGATTGGCGGGATATGGGCGCGGTTTTGCACCGACACTGCACCATCTGAGCTCTTTATTATTCGCATGTTAGAATGAATTTACCACCCTGATGCTATGCCCCATCTCGGCGGGGGGCGAGATGGGGCGCATGGACTTGTTTAATCCGAGTTTAAACATGACCTCTGCGGAACGAGCAGGCCACCATCTTCTGCCCTGTAAGATGGGGGTCAGTTGCGTGTTAGCTAGTGGAACAGCGTATCCCCGGCGTCCGTTGAAATGGTCGTGCCTTTTTCCCCTTTCACAGCGGCGGGAACGTCGGCCAGAGCGCATATGACGGCCCGGCCACCGGTCGTACGCACGAAATCCTGCGCGGCCTGTACTTTCGGGCCCATTGATCCGGCTGGAAAATCATATGCATCCAAAGCGTCTGGCGTAATAGAACGGATACCTTTCTGGTCTGCCGATCCCCAGTTCAGGAACACGGCCTCGGCATCGGTTGCGACGACAAAGAAATCTGCGTCGAGGTTCTGGGCCAGCAGACAGGACGCGAAATCCTTGTCGATGACCGCTTCGACACCGATCAGTTTCCGATCGGCTTCCTTGTCGTACATCGTCGGAATGCCACCGCCGCCGGCTGCAATTACCGTAGCGCCCTTTTCCAGTATCCAGCGGATCGGCTCGACCTGAAAGATGCGTTTGGGCTTGGGAGAGGGCACAACCCGCCGCCAATAGTCGCCGTCTGGTTTCACCGTCCAGCCTTTGTCTGCGGCCTCTTTTTTGGCGTCAGCCTCGGAATAGACCTGACCGATGAACTTGGTCGGATTGTCGAAGGCCGGATCATTGGGGTCGACTTCAATCATCGTCAGCAGGGTGGCGATGTGGTGTTCGAAGGGCAGGATATTTCCCAGCTCCTGCTCAATCATATAGCCGATCATGCCCATCGTTTCGCCGACCAGAACGTCCAGCGGATATTCTTCGACATCGGTGTACATGATCTCTTGCAGGGCCAACATTCCGACCTGCGGGCCATTGCCATGGGTGATGACGGTTTCATGCGCTTCGCACAGCGGGGCGAGGGCTTTGGCGGCAATCTTGGCGTTCTTACGCTGATTGTCCGCCGTCATTGCCTCACCCCGTTTGAGAAGCGCGTTGCCGCCGAGGGCTACAACAACGCGTCCCATGGTTCAGGACCCCAGCGTGGCGACAAGGATCGCCTTGATGGTATGCATCCGGTTTTCGGCTTGCTCGAAGGCGATGTTCATATCGCTTTCGAACACCTCCTCGGTCACTTCCATCTCGGTGATGCCGAACTGTTCGTGGATGTCCTGACCGACCTTGGTTTCCAGATTGTGGAAAGCAGGCAGGCAGTGCATGAACTTGACGCCGGGGTTGCCGGTTTTCTTCATCATGTCCATGTTGACCTGATAGGGGCTCAGCAGCTTGATACGCTCGGCCCATACCTCTTTCGGTTCACCCATCGAGACCCAGACGTCGGTGTGGATGAAGTCCGCGCCCTCGACGGCCGAGGTGTCGTCGGTGATCGTCACCCGCGCGCCCGATCTTGCAGCGCGCTCCATTGCCAGTTCCCGCACATCGTCATGGGGCTGGGTTTCCTTGGGTGAGATCATTCGCACATCGCAGCCCATGATCGCGCCCAGCATCAGCAGCGAGTTGCCCATGTTCGAGCGGCAATCGCCAGAATAGGCATAGACGATGTCCTTGCGGGGTTTGTCGGCGTGCTCGATCATGGTCTGCATGTCGGCCAGCATTTGGGTCGGGTGCCAATCATCGGTCAGGCCGTTGTAGACCGGAACACCGGCATAGTCGGACAGGGTTTCAACCATGTCCTGACCGGCGCCGCGAAACTCGATCCCGTCGAACATGCGGCCCAACACGCGGGCCGTGTCCTTCATGGATTCCTTGTGACCGATTTGCGAGCCCGACGGATCGAGATAAGTGATGTTCGCACCTTGATCGTATGCTGCCACTTCAAAGGCGCAGCGGGTACGGGTCGAGGTTTTCTCGAAGATTAGACAGATGTTCTTGCCCTTCAGCGATTGCTGTTCCGCTCGGGCGTATTTAGCGCGTTTCAGGTCGCGGGCCAGATCCAGCAGATACAGCATTTCACGCTGGCTGAAATCGGCGATCTTCAGATAGCTGCGGCCTTTAAGATTGAATGCCATTTTTGTTTCTCCCTAACAAAAAGTCCTTGGGCGCAGGGGGCTGCGCTCATTGTAAAATCAATAGGCGGGGTCACGGTCGATCGGGCAGGTCATACAGTGCCCGCCACCACGGCCACGGCCCAGCTCTTGCCCCGAAATCTCGATCACTTCGATCCCAGCGGCCCGCATCTTGCCGTTGGTAAAGGTGTTGCGCGCATAGCCCACCACCACCCCGGGTGAGAGGGCGACGACGTTGTTGCCATCGTCCCATTGCTCACGTTCGGCTTGGAACTCGTTGCCACCGGTCGAGATGACATCCAACGAGTTCAGACCCAAGGCTTCTTGGTAGACATCGAACAGATGCCCTTTTTCCACACGGATATCCAAATCCCCGCGGTCGCCGGGGCGGATCGAGATGCAGGTGATCTGATCGGCGACCTCTTTGAATGCGGTTACCTTGTCGTGGTCGAGGCAGGTAAAGACCGTATCCAGATGCATTGCCGCGCGGCTTTTGGGCATTGCACAGGCCACTACGCGCTCGGCCCCGCCTTTGCGGAACAAGGCTTCGGCCAATTGAGCCACGGCCTGCCGCGTGGTGCGCTCGCCCATGCCGATAAAGACCGTGCCATTGCCAACCGGCTGCACATCGCCGCCTTCGACTGAGGCCATTCCAAAATCCCCGTCATTGTCGCCCCACCAGAACTCGAACTCGGCGTCCTTGAACATTTTGTGGTACCGATAGACGGTTCGCATGATTAGGGTTTCTGGCTTGCGTGCGGGCCAGTACATCGGGTTCGTTGTGACGCCATTGAAAATCCAGCAGGATGGGTCGCGCTGGAACTGGGCGTTCGGAATGGCGGGCAGGATGAAGTCGCCAAGCGTCACCAGATCGCCGAACTGCTCGTCGATCATGCCCTTGGGCAGGTCCGCAAAGATGATCCCGCCCAGCATATGGCGCGCCAGAAGTTTGGCGTCCATTTCATCCAGCCACGCGCGCATTTCGACCGAAAAGCCAAGCCCGACCATGTTTGGCGTGATCAGGCGGTCCAGCAGGAAGGCGCGCGCTGCCGGGTCCGTGGCAATCGCATCCGCAAGCAAGTCCTGAATGTCATACACCTCGACTCCGCGTTCGCGCATCAACGAACAGAACTCGGCGTGATCCTTGCGGGCCTGTTCAACCCAGATGACGTCGTCGAACAAAAGCTCTTCGCAATTGCGCGGCGTCAGACGATCATGCGCCAACGACGGGCGCGAAACGATCACCTTGTTCAGCTTTCCGATCTCGGAATGAACGCCGAATTTCATGGCTAATCTCCTTTCGAGGCATCATTTTTCTGAATGTCTTCTGCTTCCCTGGCCTGGTTCCATCGGACCCAGACATGGATGGGCACACCCGCCAGTAACAGGACCGTGCCGATCAATACGGTTTCGGCGCCAGATCCGATGAAGGCCCAGACGGAATAGATGAATCCCAGCGCACCAAGGATGATCACTTTGACTAGTTCGGGGCCTCGCAGCAGTTCTCCGCCCTTCAGGCGGATCATGATCTCGGCAACAGAACAGATGGCATAGGGAAGAAGGCTTGCCACCACTGCCAGCAGGATGACGAAATTGAACGCAGCGACCAGACCCTGGGCATAGTTCAGAATGATCAGCACCGAGGCCAGCACGTTTGACAGGATCAGCGCGTTCGCCGGTGTTCCAAACTTTGACTTCTGCGCAAACGTGGCGGGGAAGACCCGATCCAGCGCCGCGCCGTACGGGACTTGGCCGCTGAGCAATGTGAACCCGTTGAGGGTGCCGAACGTAGAGATCACCGCGCCGCATGCAATGAGAACGGCTCCGAACGGGCCGAACATGACCTCAGCTACCGCAGCCAGAGGGGCGGCCGATTCCGCAAGGAGATGGGGAGGCAGAACCCCCATCGAAACTGCGGTGACCGAGATATAGACCGCCGCGGCGATGATCACGCCGATGACGGTCGCCCGCGGGATGGTTTTTTCGGGCTCGATCACATCGCCAGAGGGCACCGTAGCGGATTCCAGACCCAGATAAGCCCAAAGCGTCAGCGCCGCCGCTGCCGAGATGGCCGAAAAAGCGGTTGTTCCGCTGTGGTTGATAGGAACGTAGTTTGCGGGTTCGATCCAGAAAACACCCAGAATGCCGATCAGAAGCAAGGGCGCGAGCTTCAGAACAGTGGTCACAATTTGCACTGCTCCGGCGCCTTCAACGCCGCGAATGTTGATCAGAGTGAGAGACCAGATCGCGACCAATGCGGTGGCCAGCCCGTACATCGGCACCTCAACGATGATGGGGAAAATGAACCCAAGATAACCAACCAGCGCGACTGCCACAGCCGCGTTTCCAGTCCAGAGGGCGATCCAATACCCCCAGGCAATAATGAACCCGGCGAAATCCCCGAAGGCTTCCTGCGAATAGGCATAAGGCCCGCCGGGTTTCGAGACGATACGGGACAACCGCCCGAAAATGATCGCCAGCACAAGAGCACCCGCCGAGGTCAAGACCCATCCGCCGATTGCAATCGGGCCAAGCGGGGCCAGCGAGGCCGGCAGCAAAAACACTCCGGACCCGATCATGTTCCCCACGACCAAAGCGATACATGCGGTCAGCCCGAGGGCGCCCGATGTCGTCTTGGCTGAGGATTGATCGGTCATGGCGAAACCTCAGTTCGCGGTGCTGTCCGAAGTCTCGGTCGCAGGTCCGTCTATGCCCGGGTCCACCATTGCGCCGACCGTCAGCGCTGCGCAGATGATTACGGCCAATACAAGCAACAGCGGAAACACGAAGCGCAGCCAGCGGTCATAAGACACGCGCCCAATCGCCAACCCGCCCATCACAACCGCAAAAGTTGGGTTGAACAGGTTCACCCATCCGTTTGCGGACTGATACGCAGTTACGACCAGATCACGCCCGACGCCCGCGAAATCGGCCAGCGGTGCCATGATCGGCATGGACAAAGTAGCCAGTCCAGAGGACGAAGGCACGAGGAACGACATCAAGATCTGAATGCCGAACATCGCATTGATAAAGGCAAACTCGCTTAGCCCGGCGACGAACCCTTCGGCGCTGGCAAGTATCGTATCGGTGATCTTACCCGCATCCATGATCACAACCACCCCACGAGCCACACCGATGATTAGTGCAACGGCCAGCAGATCGCGGGCGCCATCAACGAACGTGTCGACAAATGTCGCCTCATCCATCCGCGACCCTTCGTCCAGCTTGCCGACCCACCAGACGATGATCGCCATGACGAGAAACAGACCCGACATCTCGGCCATCCACCATCCCAGCGCGACAACGCCATAGATCATGATGGCGAATGTAAGGCCAAACAGCATCAGGATGACCGACCGGATGCGGGTCATCTCGGGGAAGGCGTCATCGCCTTGAGACCCTTTAAGGAAATGGGCCCGGTTTGATTCAGCCTGATCCGCAACAACGGACCGTGAAGGATCGGCCTTGACCCGTGAGGCATAGCGCATGACGAATGCGATCCCGGCACCCAGACACAAGGCAAGGATGATGAACCGTAGTACGATTCCGTTGGTGAACGGAATCCCGGCCCCTTGCGAGGCTACGACGGTGGCGAAAGCATTGAAGGTCGATCCCAGTGTGCCGATGCCCGCGCCCAGCATGATCACCGCGACACCGGTCAGTGAATCGTACCCCGCCCGGATAAAAACCGGAATGATCAGCGCGTAGAAGGCCAGCGACTCTTCAGCCATGCCGTAACTTGTTCCGCCAAAGGCAAAGGCGGTCATTAGGATCGGGATCATCAGGATCTCCCGTCCCGCAAGTCGGTGCAGCAACCACCCGATCCCCGCATCGATTGCGCCCGTTTTGGTCACAACCATGAGGAACCCGCCGATAATCAGCACAAAGAACGCAACATCGATTGCCGCGCTGGACGAGCTGCCAAGAAGGCCCGGGTCATACATCCCTGCGATGGGTGCAAGAATGACCGAGGTGATCCCTTGCGGGTTTGCTTCGACCTCGTGATAGGTGCCTGGGACCGGTGCTTCGCTGCCAAGCGCTTCGTTCATTTGACGTTCGTATTCACCGGCAGGAATGACCCATGTCAGGGCGGCCACAACGGCAATCAAGATGAATAGGATTGTAAAGGCGGTGGGGAATTTGAACTTCGACATAATAGACTCTCGCTGTATGGGAGCTATGCGGATTCTTCAAACATTCGAATTTTATGTTCTCAATTTAATACTAAAATGACAGTTTTTCATTCAGGTCAACAGTTTGTAGGGCTGACGTCGGAGAACATTGACGCCAGTACCTGCAACCGCAGGCGATTGCCTGAACGATGACGCATCACGCGCGAAATGCGCTGATTGGCCTCCCAAACTCTTTAGTGAACGAGCGCCCCAGTGCCGACGCGCAGGAAAAACCGCACCGCAAGGCAATTTGCTCGGTACTCAGTCGCGTTTCCTGCGCCAGATATCGCGCGTGCTGTAAGCGATAGAGCTTGTAGTACTTCCCGGTCGTCATCCCTAGTTCTTGTGCGAACGCCCGATTGAGGGTTCTTTCCGACAAGGAAACGCGCTCGGCCAGTTCAAAAGTGGTCAGTGGGTGTTCGACATTCTCCGCAATGATGTTCAGAGCATTTAGCAGTTTCGGCGACCCGCGGTCACGTAAACCCGCCGCGCCACGCTGTTGATCCTTCTGGCGGGCCGGATCGAAGAGGAACATGCTCGACGCATCGAAAGCCGCTGCCGGGCCAAAGGTGTCCTGAATGAGCTCCAGAACCATCTCCAACGCGGTGCTGGCCCCTCCGCACGTCATGAAGGACCCCGACCGCACAAATCGCGCATTGGAAACATCTACGTTTGGAAAGGCCTCGTCGAACGCATCCAGTTCTTGCCAGTGGATGGTCGCGCTAAGACCGTCCAAAACCCCGGCTTCGGCCAGCAGCCACGACGCGGTGTCTAGCGCCAGCACCCGCCGCGCGTTGCGGGACGCAGTCCGGATCATTGAAACAAGTTCTTTGGTGACCTGTTCGCGCACGCTGTAGCCGGCCACGATGACAAACGTTCCTCTGGTCCGCTCGGGGTCAAACCGTCTGTCCGGCGACAGCTTCAGCTTGCTTGAACTGGTTACGGTGAGGCCGTTAAGCGTGGTGACCTCCCAATCCAGACTGGCGAACACCGCGCGCATTTTGACGTCGCGCAGAGGTTCCAGCGCGCTGGCCAGAACCATGTTCGAAAACCCGTCCAACAGCAGGAATTCGAATTTTTCATGCGGGTTTGACGACAAAAGTATTCCTCCTGACGAAAATTGTATCGTTTCGGTTGGAAAGTTGAAAGTAGCTTCGCCGCAATTCGTCACCAGACGACTCAAACTTTCTGCCGACCCGGAGGCTCGTTTCACCATGCTGGATGCTGACCTTCTCTGGACACCCAGTGCCGAACACATCTCGCAGACCCGACTTGCCGCGTTCCGTGATCTTGCAAGTCAGCGGGCGGGGCTGCCGTTTGACGCGCACGCGGATTTGCACCGGTGGTCGGTGGACCAGCCCGAAGCATTCTGGCGTCTGGCGTGGGAGTTCTGCGATGTAGTTGGTGATGCAGGAGACAGGGCGCTGGTCCCCGATGCCGATCCTCTGAATGTCCGCTTCTTTCCAGAGGCACGCCTGAACATTGTCGCGACTTTCCTGAAAAACCCCGACGACCGCGATGCCATCATTTTTTACGGCGAAGACGGCCGCCGTCTGCGGTGGAGCCGCGCTGAGCTGAAGCGGGAAGTCGAGCGTTTGGCCGCCGCCCTGCAAGACGCGGGCATCGTCGCGGGCGACCACGTCGTTGGATATGTCCCGAATATGCCGCAAACCGTGGCGGCTATGCTGGCGACTGCGTCGCTGGGGGCCGTGTGGTCATCTTGCGCGCCGGAAAGCGGACCGGACGTGGTCGTGGATCGTTTCGGCCAGATCGCGCCGAAACTGATGTTCGCGGCGGATGGCTATTTCTACAACGGCAAAGTCTTTGACACGCGCGAGGCCATCGCCACCGTTGCAGCCCGCGTGCCGACTATCGAACGGGTTATTGTCTGGCCCTACGCGCAGGACGGTGCAGACCTGCCCGACAGCATGATTGCCTATGACAGCTTTAAACCAGCCAAAGCGCCAACGCTGGACTGCCGCCCGATGGCGTTTCGCGATCCGCTTTACGTCATGTTCTCATCCGGCACGACCGGTAAACCGAAATGCATCGAGCATTCGGGAGGCGGCACACTGCTGCGTATGCTGGTTGAGCAACAGCTGCATTGCGATCTGCGTGCGGGCGACCGGATGTTCTATTACACCACCTGCAACTGGATGATGTGGAACTGGCAGGTTGCCGCGCTGGCCTCCGAGGCCGCGATCATCTTGTTTGACGGAAACCCGGCCTATCCGGGCATCACCCGCCTGTTTGATCTGGTCGAAGCAGAGAAGGTCACGCATTTCGGAATCTCGGCGAAGTTTATTGATGCCGCGCTCAAACGCGGTGTACGGCCGGTCGACAGTCACTCTCTGCTTTACCTCCGTGTAGTGCTGTCGACCGGTTCGCCTTTGTCTCCGGATGGGTTTGACCATGTGTATCGAGACTGGAAGGCGGACGTGCAGTTGGCCTCGATCTGCGGCGGCACGGACATTCTGGGGTGCTTCATCGGTGGCTGCCCGGCACTGCCGGTGCACAAGGGTGAAATTCAGACCCCGATGCTGGGGCTGGATGTGGCGACGCTGGACACTGACGGGAATCCGGTGGCGGGCGTTGCAGGAGAGCTGGTCTGCCGCAATGCGCACCCATCAATGCCGACCCGTTTCTTGAACGATCCGGGGCAAGCGCGATACCGTTCCAGCTATTTCGAGACCTACCCGAATATTTGGCGGCAGGGCGACTTTACGATTCAGACGGATCACGGCGGCTATGTCGTTCTTGGTCGTTCTGATGCAACGCTGAACCCCGGAGGCATCCGGATCGGCACCGCCGAGATTTACCGGCAGCTGGACAAGATCGAGCAGGTCGAGGACTCGGTCGTTGTTGGTCAGAACATCAACAACGATGTGCGTGTCGTTCTGTTCGTGACCACACCCGAAAATGTGACGCTGGATTGCGAGTTGGTCTCGCGGATCAAATCCGAGATTCGCACCAACGCCTCGCCCCGGCATGTTCCGGCAAAGATCATCAAAGTCGTGGATATCCCGCGTACGAAATCGGGCAAAACCGCCGAACTTGCCGTTCGGGATGCCGTCAACAATCAACCCATCCGTGACCTGACCGGCCTGATCAATCCCGGCGCGCTGGCACAGTTCTCGGACCACCCAGACCTTAAATGCTGATCGAAGGATACCAATCATGCCTCTCGCAATGAATCGTGACGTTTTCATCACCTGCGCCGTGACCGGTTCGGGCGGTACGCAGGACAAATCCCCCCATGTACCGCGCTCGCCCGAGCAGATCGCCAACTCGGCCATCGATGCGGCCAAGGCGGGTGCCGCCGTTGTGCACTGCCATGTGCGCGACCCTGAAACCGGTGCGCCATCGCGTGATCTGGGCCTGTATCGTGAGTTGACCGACCGTGTCCGCGACGCAGAGGTCGACGTGGTTCTGAACCTGACTGCCGGCATGGGCGGTGACATCGTGTTTGGCTCGACCGAAAGCCCGTTCCCGGTCAACGAAGCGGCCACCGACATGATCGGCGCGACCGAGCGGATGGCGCATATCGCCGAATGTCTGCCAGAGATCTGCACCCTCGACTGCGGCACCATGAACTTTGCCGAGGCCGACTATGTGATGACCAACACCCCCGGCATGTTGCGGGCGATGGGTCAGATGATGACCGATCTGGGCGTGAAGCCGGAAATCGAAGCCTTTGACACCGGCCACCTTTGGTTCGCCAAGCAACTGGTGAAAGAGGGCATCCTGGAGTCCAACGCTCTGGTTCAGCTGTGTATGGGTGTTCCGTGGGGTGCCCCGAACGACATCAACACCTTCATGGCGATGGTCAACAACGTGCCGTCCGACTGGACTTGGTCGGCTTTCTCGCTGGGCCGCGATCAGATGCCCTATGCCGCGCAGTCGGTTCTGGCGGGCGGCAACGTCCGCGTCGGTCTGGAAGACAACCTGTTCCTGGACAAGGGCGTTCTTGCCACCAACGCGCAACTGGTCGAGCGTGCCGTGAGCGTGATCGAAAACATGGGCGCCAGGATCATCGGCCCCGATGCTGTACGTGAAAAGCTGGGTCTGACCAAACGCGCACCCGTTGCAAAAGGCGTCGCAGCATGAGCGCCCAGCAAAAAGCAACCATCGTCGGTGGCGGTGTGATCGGCGGGGGCTGGGTTGCCCGGTTCCTGCTGAACGGCTGGAATGTATCGGTTTTTGACCCGGACCCCGAAGCAGAGCGCAAGATCGGCGAAGTGCTGGCCAACGCCCGCCGCGCCCTGCCTGCGCTCTATGACAAGGCGATGCCTGCCGAAGGTACACTGACCTTTCATGATGATATGGGCGAGGCGCTGGCCGGTGCTGCATGGGTTCAGGAAAGCGTGCCCGAACGTCTGGACCTCAAGCACAAGATCCACGCACAGATCGACGAACTGTCACCTGCGGACGCGGTGATTGGGTCCTCGACATCGGGGTTCAAGCCCTCTGAACTGAACGAACACGGTGGACGCGTCGTCGTTGCGCACCCGTTCAACCCGGTCTACCTGTTGCCGCTGGCGGAACTGGTGGGCGACGTGGACACCTGCGCCAAGGCATCGAACATTCTGCGATCTGTCGGGATGTACCCGCTGACCGTCCGTAAAGAAATCGACGCCCATATCGGCGACCGTCTGCTGGAAGCCGTCTGGCGCGAAGGCCTTTGGCTGATCAAGGACGGCATCTGCACCACCGAAGAGCTGGACGAAGTCATCCGCATGGGCTTTGGTCTGCGTTGGGCGCAGATGGGTCTGTTCGAGACCTACCGGATCGCTGGTGGCGAAGCCGGTATGAAACACTTCATGGCGCAGTTCGGGCCGGCTCTGCAGTGGCCCTGGACCAAACTGATGGACGTACCCGAATTCACCGACGAATTGGTCGATCTGATCGCCGGTCAATCAGATGCGCAATCTGGCCATATGTCGATCCGAGAATTGGAGCGTCTGCGCGACGACAACCTGATCGGCATGATGCGCGCGCTGAAGAAGACAAATAGTGGCGCAGGCGGTGTACTAAATACGCACGAAGCCACCATGCCCGAGCCGGTGATTGATGATTTGCCCATCACCGTGGACCGCACCATCCCGCAAAGCTGGACGGATTACAACGGTCACATGAACGAGGCCCACTACCTTGAAGCTTCGGCGCAGGCGACTGACCGGTTCATGGAGATGATCGGTGCGGATGCGGACTATGTCGCGGCAGGCAGCAGCTATTTCACCGTCGAAAACCATATGCAGTTCCTGGACGAACTGCACGCAGGCGACCGACTAAAGATCACCACGCATGTGCTGCAGGGTGACGGCAAGAAAATGCAGCTGTTCCACTGCCTCTATGGCGAGAACGGCCAACTGGCCGCCACGGTCGAAACCTTGCTGATCCACATGGATCTGAACGCGCGCAAAACGTCTCTGCCGTCCGCGGCCGTGGCTGCAAATCTCGCAACCTACGCACAGGATCACGCAAAACTGCCTGCGCCTCAGGGCGTTGGCCGTCACGTGGGACTGCGGGGCTAAGAAACGCATGTGCCGCCTCTTCCTCTCCCCGATTTAGGGACGGCATTCACTGGCGGATCGGGTCAACAGAACCCGATCCGTTTTTTAGGAGAACCTATTCACCACGGCATAGCTTGGTCAGAAAGGGAGGGCTCAATGGACGAGCAACATCAAAACTCACATCTTGTGGCGAAGGAGGGTTTCTTTACCGGCCTTCACCCAGGAATGGGCATTGCGGCGAAAGGTATGATCGCAGCCTTTGTCATTTTCACGGTCATGAACGTGGAATTTGCTGGCGGTCTATACAAATCCATTCGCAGCTGGATCGAAAACGGCCTGAGCTTTTACTACATCACGCTGTTCGCCATCGCGTTCTTCTTTTGCCTCTGGCTGATGTTCTCGAAGTTCGGCTCACTGCGTCTGGGTGATGATGACTCGCGCCCAGAGTTTGGGAATTTCAGCTGGGTCGCCATGCTGTTCTCGGCCGGTATCGGTATCGGCATCCTGTTTTTTGGGGTAGCGGAACCGATCTTCTATTTCGACAACTCTCAGGTCTGGGGCTATCCGAACAACCCCCATGCCGATCTGGCGGGCCACACGGAAATGAACATGCAGCGCGCCATTGACGCTATGCGAGTTACATATTTCCACTGGGGTCTGCATGGTTGGGCGCTGTACGTTCTGGTTGGTTTGAGCCTGGCCTATTTCGGGTTTCGCAAGAAACTGCCGCTGACCATGCGCTCGGCTCTGTACCCGCTTATCGGTGAACGCATCTATGGCCCCTGGGGTCACGCGGTGGACCTGCTGGCGGTGTTTGGTTCGGTCTTCGGGATCGCCACCTCGCTTGGCCTTGGGTCAAGTCAGATGGTGACGGGCCTCAACGTGCTGTTTGGCATCGAAGGATCAACGGCGCTGCAGATCGGTTTGATCGTTCTGGTCAGCATCATTGCCATCGTTTCAACCGTTTCGGGCGTCGGTAAAGGCATCCGGATAATCTCGGAATGGAATATCTGGCTGTCGATCCTGCTGTTGGCGCTGTTCGTTATCATAGGGCCGTTCCAATGGCTGATGGGCTTTTTTGTGACGTCCATGGGTGACTACCTGTGGAACTTCGTTCCAATGGGCTTCTGGGCGGCGTCCTCTGACGAACATATCGCCTGGCAAGGCGGCTGGACCATCTTCTACTGGGGCTGGTGGATTGCATGGGCACCGATGGTCGGCATGTTCATCGCGCGCATCTCGCGCGGGCGCACCATCCGCGAATTCATGGTAGGCGTGCTGTTCGTACCGACAGTCATGGTGTTCTTCTGGTTGTGCATGTTTGGCGGCAATGCCATTTGGCAAGAGCTGCACATGGGCGCGGGCCCGGCCTCGGAAAACGGGGCAGGTGTGATTGCAACCGTGCGGAACTGGGATCTACCCGCCGCGCTGTACGGCACCATCGGCAACCTAGGTGCCACCTCGTGGATGGGCGACATGGAATGGATGGCGTGGCCGATGTCGGCACTGGCAACCATCCTGCTGTTCTCGTGGTTCGTCACATCGGCGGACTCGGGCACACTGGTCATCACCACGATGCTTTCCATGGGTGACGACAACCCGCCGAAAAAGTTCCGCATCATCTGGGGTGTCGGGATCGGGGCCACTGCGATCGCATTGATGCTGGCGGGCGGTCTGGCCGCATTGCAAACAGCCTCGATCGCCGCGGCCTTCCCGATCTCGTTCGTGTTGATCGCGATGGTATGGGGGCTGATGAAGTCGCTGAATGAGGATCCCTCGGCAGCTCCGATTCAGACGCAGAGTGTTGCGCCTGATGGCACAAGGCTGAAACAGGATCTGCACGCGTAACTGCTTGCGGTATAGAAAGCTCCACTGGGCGGTTGCGCCCAGTGGTCAAGGCAAAGGCCTTATCCATCCGGCCACGATGTCGAACGGTGCGCATTTGATGCGCAAACACTCTGGAAATGGTCAACTTAGGATGGACGGTGCCCAGCGTACTCTTTACCAATCATTGGAATATCAAAAGCACACGCTTATTGCTTGTGCAGGGGTATCAGAGACCGGAGCTACCAATATGGCCCAAGGCCAAACGATTTCTATTCAGGATGCCTTCAAACTGGCGATGTCGCACTATCAGAAGGGCGAGTTGAAACCGGCGGCCACGTTGTTCTCTGAGATTGTCAAAGCCGCCCCGGCCCATGCGCACGCGCATCAGATGGTCGGCCTCACAGCTTTTCTGGCTGGGCAGGGGGGTGTTGCCGTCAAGGCCATGCGCGAAGCGGTCCGGCTGCAGCCGAACGACGCCGTGTTTTTGGCGAACTTCGTGGAAATCCTACGCTCGGCAGGTGAGTTGGACGAAGCCGTCGAAATCGGTCAACGCGCGATCCGTTTGGCCCCGGGCAATGCCGCGGCGCATTCGAACCTTGGCCTTGTCTACTATGACCAGAAAAACCTGACCGAGGCCGAAGCATCGCAACAACGCGCACTGGCGCTGGACCCCGATTTTGATCGCGCCATCAATAACCTTGGCAGCATCGCTCGAGATAACGGTGACCGCGCAAGGGCTGCAGAATTGTACCGCAAGGCGCTGCGGATCAATCCAGCCTCGACCGAGACTGCCAACAACCTGATTTCCGTTTTGGTTGAGGCCGAGACCCCCTCTGACGCACGCAAAGTGGCCGAGGCGCAGATGCAGCGCACCCCGCAGGATGCGGAATTGCACCGGAACTTTGGCAGGATTTTCCTGCTGGAAAACGATCTGGACAAAGCCGAGGCCGCCTTTCGCAATGCGATTGCGATCAACGGACAAAAGGCCGAAAGCTACGTGGGGCTGGCACAGGTTCTGTTTGAAAAGAACCACCCGAAACTGGCCTTGATCGAGGCCGAAAACGCTGTGCGAATTGACCCGGATTGTGCCGTGGCCTTCCATCATTTGGCAATGGCCAAGGCGCATCTTGGTGATCTGTCTGGCGCCATTGCGAACTATGAAAAAGGGCTGGATCTGAAGCCGGACATGGCAGCAAGTCTGCTGGCGCTGGGGCATCTCGCGCTGGAACAAGGGGATGCCGATAGCGCCCGCGCCCGGTTCGAACAGGCGGCTGAAACCGCCGAGGACAAGCTGGGTGCGCTGCTTGCGCTGTCAAAGATCGACAAAATCACCCCAGACAACCCGGTCTTTCACCAGATGGAAGCCGCTTTGCCCAATGCCGCCAAAATGCTGCCCCAGAAAGCAGCAGCCTATCACTATGCAATGGGCGAATGTTACGAGCAGTTGAAAAGGCACGATGAGGCGTTCGGGCAGTTCGACACCGGCGCCCGGCTAAAGCGGAGCCTTGTGGACTATGATGCGGCAGAAACGGATCAGTTGACGGATGACCTGATCGCCACTTTCGACGGCGCGATGATCGACCGGCTGCGCGGTTGCGCCGTGGACAGTGACCGGCCGATTTTTGTGCTGGGCATGCCGCGTTCGGGCACAACTCTGACCGAGTCCATTCTGGACGCGCATAGCAAAGTCTTTGGTGCAGGTGAACTGAACGACCTGCAAAACCTGTTCAGCCGTATGGATGGCAACACGGCTACGGTGCCGGAAACCGTCAGGGCGCTTTCGAACGACCGGCTGAACCAACGGGCCGAAGACTATATCGAAACGCTGACTGGGCACGCGCGTGCAATGCCTCGCATTGTGGACAAGATGCCTGCGAATTTTCAGTTGCTGGGCCTGATCCACGGCCTGTTCCCGAATGCTAAGATTATTCACGTGGCGCGGAATCCGTTTGACACCTGCCTGTCCTGCTATACGCGCCTGTTCGAACGCAGCCAGTTGCACAGCTATGATCTGGTCGAACTGGGCCGCTATTACAAGAATTACGTGCGCCTCATTAACCACTGGCACAACACGTTGCCCGAGGGCGCGTTTCTGACGGTTCACTACGAAGCGTTGGTCGATGACATCGAGGCCCAGACCAAACGCCTGTTGGACTATTGCGGACTGGACTGGGACAGCAATTGCCTTGACTTTCATGCCCGGAAACGGCGGGTGCGGACTGCCAGCGTTCAGCAGGTGCGCCAGCCGCTTTATACCTCATCCAAGGCGAAATGGCTGAAATATGAGGACCAGCTTAAACCACTGGTCGAGACGATCGGCGATCTTGCGATAGACTTCTGAGCGTTGTTTTCGCCGGTGCCCAAAAAAAGGGGCTGAAGGTCGCGCAAAGTGACAACACACGGGACTTGCGCCCACTGTCACTGTGCAGTTGCATTCTTGTCTAAAACATAGTGCGAAAGGAACATGTTCACGCAGTCTTCCATTATGCCCGAAGTATCCTGACGCTCTCCCAGCAGGTAGACCGGCCAGAAGAAGAACGTCTTAACTAGACCAAGAAGTTGGCTGGCCGCATAGGCGGGGTCGGACTTGCGCATGGTTCCGGCCTCCATCGCCCCTGCGATGAGCTGCGTGATCGGGTAGTCATGCGTCGTCAACTCGGCATAAAACGCTCGTGCGCGGTCAAGATCCCGCAAAAGTTCCGCGTTGACCATGCGGTTCAATCCCAGTGTCTCTTTGTCAGTGATCACCACGACATATTGTTCAAGCGCGTCTATTAACTGTTCTTTCAGGTCACGATCCGAGTCATAGGGGACCGGTGCCATGACGCTGTTTCGCTCGATCATGATCTGGGCGATTGCCTCGAACAGCGCGTCCTTGCTTTCGAAGTGGTTGTATAGCGTTCGGCTTGAAACACCTGCGCGTTTGGCGATTCTTGTCGTGTTGGCGCCATGAAACCCGTATTCGCGGAACTCTTCTACCGCGGCTTCGATGATATTTTGTCTTTTTATTTCAGTCAGTTTCATAAGGCGGTCCACGGGGTGCAACTGCGCGTTATCTGTCATCGCGCATCCGGCATACAATGCGCAAAGCTTTTGATACACCGTTTGGCATCAGCTTGCCACCAAGACTCTTGCAGTGTGTCCGTGATGCGGTAACTGCTTAAACAATTATGATTGTTCGAGAAATCGCAGCGACACTGCCGAGGCTGAATTTGCGGCCTAACACTAGGTGGGGCACCCGCCTGACAACGCCTATTTCAAACGGGTCACGTCACATCCCAACCGTCAGGCCGTCAGTCTTTTCGATTTCAGTTCCTGATAGTGCGGCAGGTGATGAGCGAGATATTCGCGCAACTGTGGTGCAGTTGCGGCTTGTGCTTCGAATTTGTTGATCTGGCGTTGGCGTTCACCTTCTTCGATCGGGCGGATGCCGGACGCTTGGCTTACGTCACCGTGCCATCCTTCGACCTGGCCCCAGTCGCGTGGCACATCGCTTTGCCAGTCAAAGGCGTGATCCGCAGGCCCCAGATCCCACGCGCGCCACAGCCCGCCCATCACGCCAGTAGGGTTGTCCCGCATGTCCTCGGCCGAAATGACTGGCGCCGCCTGACCTGTGGCTGCTGTGATACCGTCATACAGCAACCGCTGCGCTTCCAGGCCGATTTCCTCGTCCGTCACCTCGGGGTCCAGCCGGTGAAACGACGCGATCGAGGCCACCGGATCACGCACCAGAAACCCGTGGGTCAAGCGATTGAGGAACGCCGTGTCCTCAAGAATCCGAGGCAAAACGTAATAAGCCATATCCTTGAAGAACACCGGGCGGGCTTCGGCGCGGGACAGGAGCATGTCACGAATGTCCTCATACCGCGTGGGGTGACCGTCCTGCACATCGAAGTGCGGCATGACACGCTTTTTGCGATGCACGTAATAGTCATACATGAAAGGCTCGTGGGCACAGTCCACATCGCCGCGTTCCCGCATGATCCGTTCCGTCGCCGTGGACATCGAGCGGGGATGAGACCAAAGCACAAATATCGGATGTGACACCATGGGAAGTCCTCAGGTTTTCATACAGTTATTGTCCGGATCGTAAGGCGGGCGGTCAAGGATTTGTGCAATGCGCCGCTGGCCGAGGACCTCGACGCTCAGATCGGTCCGCGCGGCCCGTTCGCGTAGATAGGCCAGCGCCAGTGTCTTGCCAGTACGATGCCCGAACGCGGCTGAGGTGACGATGCCGACAACCCGGTCACCCTGATACACACCATGGGCGTAGTACGGATCGACGTTTGCGGTTGCCACCTCCAGCAGTACCATGTTCCAGCGATCCTCGGCCTGCATCCGTTTGGCCAAGGCGTCCTTGCCGACGAACTCATGATCCATTTTGACCATGCTGCCAGCGCCGGTCTCTACCGGAGTGCGTTCGGTAGTGAAGTCCGCACCCCAGGCGCGATAGCCTTTTTCCAGTCGCATTGCATTCATCGCATAGGCCCCAAAAAAGCCCAGACCATGTGGCTTTCCGGCGTGTTCCACGGCGTCAAACAGGGCAGGCATGTCGTCGGCTTTTACATGCAATTCCCAGCCAAGTTCGCCAACATATGACACTCTCAGTGCCCGAACCGGAATTCCGGCCACGTCAATTTCACGCACGGATAGCCATGGGAAACCGACACCCAGGTCAGCATCGGTAAGCGCCGCCAGCACGTTTCGCGATTTTGGCCCCATCAAGCCGAGCACGCCGAAATCGTCGGTCACGCGGTTGATGGTGACGTCAAAGCCTTCGGCGCGGGCGCGCAGCAGGTCTTCGTCCATCTCTTCCGCCGCTGCGGCCGAAGTCAGGTAGACGTGATCTTCTGCCAGCACTGAGACGGTGAATTCGGACTGCGTGCCGCCTGCAGGAGTCAGGGCATGGGTCAGGCCGATCCGTCCGGGTTTGGGCGTCCGGTTCGCGCCGATACTATCCACAAAAGCACAGGCATCAGGGCCGGTGATGTCGAATTTGGCAAAGATCGACATATCCGCCAGACCAACGCGATTGGCGACAGTGTCACATTCCAGCGCCACACGGTTGAACCAGTTTGACCGGCGGAAGCTTGGTACGGTTTCGTCGCCTTGTTTTGCCGAGAACCAATTGGGCCGTTCCCAGCCATAGGCCGCGCCCATCACAGCGCCTCGGGCAACCATCCGGTCGTGGATCGGCGACAACCTTTTACCGCGCGCTGCGGGGCGTTCTTCGTGCGGGTAATGCACGCCGAATTGCAGGCCGAAACATTCGATGGCTTTCTGCACGCGATAGTCGCGGTCGGCCCAACTGCCGAAGCGGCGGCTGTCCACGGCCAGCGCGTCCATCGGAGGCGCCCCGTGCGTCATACAATGGGACAGGAACCAGCCCGCACCACCACCTTCCATCACGCCCATTGAGGATCCTGTCAGCAGCCAGGCGTTGGGCAACCCATGGGCGGGACCGATCAGCGGGTTGGCGTCGGGCGTGAAAGTGATGGGTCCATTGACGACCGATTTTACTCCACCTGTTTCCAGCGCTGGAATGCGCGCCATCGCCATCATGATGATGTCTTCAACCCGGTCCAGATCGGGCGGCATCAGATCGGCGCCGAAGTCTGGCGGGCAGCCGTCTATTGACCAGGCCTCGGCGTTCTTTTCATACGGGCCTAAGATCAATCCATCACGCTCTTGCCGCACGTACCAGCTTTCTTCCGGGTCGCGGATCATCGGCAGTTCGGGCAGGCCTGCTGCGATCCGGTCCGCAACCGCGCCCACAGTATCGGTCACGAGATACTGGTGCAGCACTGGGACCGAGGGGATGTTCAGCCCCATCATTTGCCCAATTTCCCAACCCCATGTGCCGGCTGCATTGACCAGATGGCGGGCTTGAATGGTGGTCTTTTCGGTCTCGACCACCCAGAACGCGCCCTCGCGTCGGATTGAAGTCACCGGGTTGTAACGCAGGATCGTGGCCCCGTTCCGGCGCGCCACTTGCGCCATTGCATTGGTTGCCAGTGTAGGGTCCACATGGCCGTCATCGGGTTCGTAAATCCCGCCCAGCAGGCCTTCGGTCCGCGCTAGAGGATGCAGACGCTCCACATCGTCAGGTGTCAGCATCTGCAGATCGTAGCCGGTGAAACGGCTCAGCCCAGCCACATGGGCGAACTCATCCATCCGATCCGGGTTCGAGGTAATCCGCATCGCGCCCGAGCGGTGAAAACCGCAGGTGCCGCCGGTCTCCTCCGGCAGAATATCGCGATACAGCCGGACCGAGGTGGCGCGCAGTTCTTGAATGGTCGGGTTGTGGGCAAAATGCGTGCACAGCCCTGCCGCATGCCAGGTTGATCCGTGGGTCAGATCGTTCTTTTCTGTCAGCACCACATCCGACCAACCCGCCTTGGTCAGATGGTACATCAGCGACACCCCCATGGCGCCGCCTCCGATGATCAGGACCTGAGCTTGCGTGACCGTCATGACTTCATCCGTTCGTTCTTTGGGTCAAAAGGCGGGCGCATTAGCGGGACCGCCGGAAAGTGTTTACCAGCCACTTCGATGGTGAAGCTGCGGGCGCAGGTCTGTCGCAGGGTTTCGCCCGGCGTGATTTCAACCAACCCAAGCGCGTAAGTCTTGCGGGTTCGGGCACCCCGCGCGCCCGAAGTGGTGGCACCGACCACGCGATCACCTTCAAGGATCAATTCGTCGTGCAGGATCAGCGGTTTGTCCGGCAGTTCAAAAATCACCGCGCGGCGACGCAGACCCTCGGCCTTTTGTCGCGCCAATGCCTCTTTGCCTAAAAACTCAGTGTCCCACGCAATGGCGAAGCCCAGCCCGGCCTCCAGCGGAGAAATATCAGGGCCAAGATCATGACCCCAATGTTTGAACCCTTTTTCGATCCGGCATCCATCCAGTGCGAAATGGCCCATCGGCCGTGCACCATGCGCGTAAAGCGCATCAAATACCCGCCCGCCTTGTTGAGCGGGTATGTAAAGCTCCCAACCCAATTCCCCTACGTAACTTACCCGCAGTGCACGACAGGGAATACCCGCCACTACAACTTCGCGGGCGGTGGAGAACGAAAACGTCTGCCAGTCGGCGTCAGAAACGGCTGCCAGAACATCCCGCGACCCGGCGCCCATCACGCCGATCACCACTTCGTCTTCGGTGACATCCCGGACCGTCACGTCCAAACCTGCGCCACGGCGCCGGAGCCACGCGAAATCTTTCTGCCGGGTTGCGGCCCCGGACACCATGCGGAAATGATCCGACCCAATACGCAGCACGGTGACGTCGGCCTCAACCCCTCCGCGAGCGTTCAGAAGAGGCGTATAGACCGCGCGTCCGGGGGCAACGTCCAGATCGGCAGTCACCAGATATTGCATCAACACCAGCGCATCCGGACCGATAATGTCAAACTTGCCGAACGGGGAAAGGTCGATCAGAGCCGTGCCGTGCTGCATGATCGCGGCTTCGCGGTGGGCGATCTCCTGCCAGGATTGTTCACCGGTGGAATACGGCAGCGCCCGTTCGCTGTCGTCCTGTGCATACCAAAGCCCACGTTCCCAGCCTGCAGTGAGGCCAAATTCAGCCCCTGCAGTCGCCCATCGGTCGTGCAGGGCTGATTTGCGCAGGCCCCGCCCGGCTTTGGATTGTTTGAACGGCCAGTGCAGTGCAAAGGCGTCGCTGACCGATTCTAGCATCCGGGTTTCGATATGGCTGGCGGCGGCGGTCAGCGGGTCGACGCGCGCCACATCAACCTCCCACAGGTCCATCGGCGCCTCGCCTGCGATCATCCAATCAGCCAACACCCGACCAACACCGGCCGACGACATGACACCCACCGAGTTCATACCCGCCGCCACATACAACCCATCCACCTCGGGGGTCTGGCCGATCAGCGGTCGGGTGTCGTGGGTAAAGCTCTCGGGGCCGTTCATGAAATGCTGGATTCCCGTCTCAGCCAGCGCGGGGATCAATTCCAGGGCACCTTCCATGAAGGGCATGAACTGATCCCAATCCTCGGGCAATTCCAAAAACGGGCGGTCGCCCTCGACGCCGAAGGCATCCCAGCATTTTGCGTTCGGCTCAAAGCCACCAATCACCAGCTTGCCTGCGTCGCCTTTGACGTAAAAACCGCGATCCAGATCGCGCAAAACCGGGTACGGATTGGGTAGCCCCACCATCGGTTCGGTAACCACATACATATGTTCTACAGCCTGCAAGGGCAGGGCCACGCCCGCTGCGTCAGCCAGTTTCTTGGACCAGGCCCCAGCGCACAGTGCTACGCGATCCGCTAACAGCTCTGTCCCGTCAGCCAGAGCGACGCCTTTGATCCGGCCACCCTCGACCAGCAATTGGTCAACCAGCACGCCTTCGCGGATGTTCGCCCCCTTGGCACGTGCGGCCTTGGCGTAGGCCATGCACAGATCCACTGGATTTACATTGGCGTCCTCTTCAACCCGCAACGCGCCGACAAGACCATCCAGATTGAGGTCGGGGATGTCGATCTTGTCGGGGAGAATGATGGATGGCGTCAACCCAAGATGCTGGCCCAGCGACGCAATGCGATGCAGTTCGTCCATTCGGTTGGGATCACGCGCCAGCCAGTACCCGCCGGTCTGACGATACCCGGTGGACAGGCCGCATTCCTCTTCCAGCTTGGGAAAAAGCGTTCCGGCATACATCGCTAAGTGGGTCATGTTCGGTGTCGCGCGCAGCGGGCCGACAATTCCGGCCGCGTGCCAACTGGTGCCCGAGGTCAGCTGATTACGCTCAAGAACCTGCACATCCGTCGCCCCGGCCGAGACCAGATGGTAGGCCAGGCTCAGCCCGATCGCGCCGCCGCCGATGATGATGGTTCCCGCCATGAATGGCACTCCTCAGTCTTGTCGCCCATGTTCTTCGCGACATGAATGGGATCAAGTGCCACCTATCATCATAACTACAACTAATGATAAGCAGAGCTTGCACCGTTCCTGCCCAAGCCCTTTACCGCAATCGGCTGCGAATATTGAGGAAAAAGAAAAAAATGACGCGCAATGAGGCTGAAATCAATCTGTTCCGGGCTATTGAGGTGTTCATGGCCGTCGCAGAAATGCGGCATGTGACAGCGGCGGCCCGTGCTTTGGGGATCACTCAGTCGGCGGCATCGCAGCATCTGAAAAATCTTGAAAGCGCCTTTGGCGTAACCCTGATTGATCGTTCTCATAGACCGCTGGGGCTGACCCATGCGGGTGAGGCGATGCAGCGGCACGGGTATCGCATCCTCAACGAAATCGAAGACCTGAAATCGGACCTGCGCCACCTGAAGGCTGCCACGTTGCCGGTGCTGCGTGTGGGGCTTCTTGCTTCGACCGCCACAACCCTCACCCCGGGATTATTCGCCTTTGTCGAACACGAGTTGAGGGTACCGGAACTGATCCTGTCGGCTGGCTTGGCCAGCGACCACCAAAGCGCGCTGACCGCGCGGAAGATCGACATTGCGGTAACCTCGGAACTGTTCGTGATGAGCGACGACTACGACACCTATCCCGTTATGGAAGAACCGTTTTTTCTGGTATTGCCCGAAGGTTACGACGGCCCTGAGGACGATATACACGCCATTTCCGAACGTCTGTCGTTGGTGCGGTTCGGGGCGCTTACCCCGGTGGGCCGACGCACAGATCAGCATCTGCAACGCTGCCGCCTGAACCTGCCCCGCGCGATTGAGGCGGACCGGTCCTCGATGGTGGTGGCCGGTGTGGTGACTGGTAAATGTTTCGCGATCCTGACGCCCTCACTGTTGATCGACGGCGTGGCCGAAGGCATGCCGCTGCGCATTGTGCCGTTGCCGTTTTCCAGCTTCAAACGCGGCGTGCAGGTGGTGTCTCGCAAGGAAGATCTGGGCGATATCCCGGCGCGTCTGGCCCATCAATGTGCCGATATTCTTTGCACGCATTTCAAACACCGCTTTCCGGACATCGCAGATCAGATCACATACTTCACCGGCACTAATCCCAATCATTAGGATTTCCGATCAAACGCCTCTCCCCCTGTTCGCGACCCGTTTCCGATGCATAGTCAGGGGACCGGCACGAACTTTCGCGCCGTATCCAACAGGAATTGGGGAGGCACCAGATGTCACGTCGTTCAGGCCGCAAATCGCGCGTTCAGGCGCGGGCTGCCAAAGGGGCGCTGTCCTCTCCCTACGTGACGCGCCGCATTGGGCTGGTCAGCCTGATCGACGACGAAGCTATTGCCATTATTGAACGCAATGCCGACCGGATTCTGGACGAGATCGGCATGGAATTCCGCGGTGACCCGGATACACTTGACGTGTTCAAGACCCATGGCGCGCGGGTCGAGGGTGAGCGGGTGCGGTTCGATCCCGGCTGGTGCCGCGACAAGATCAAAACCGCGCCATCTGTTTTTACCCAACACGCCCGCAACCCGGCCCGGTCCATTCAGATTGGCGGGCAAGCGCAGGTCTATGCGCCCAGTTTTGGTCCGCCCTTCGTGCATGACATGGAAAACGGGCGGCGCTACGCCACGCTGGAAGACTTTAAGAACATCACGAAACTGCACCATCAACTGGGCGCTGTTAACCATTCCGGCGGCGTGGTGGTGGAACCGGTCGATGTTTCCGTGCCGATACGACACCTGCACATGGCCCACACCCATCTGACCATGAACGACAAGCCCTTTATGGGGGCCGTGACTGCGCCTGAGCGCGCCCGCGACACGATCGAAATGTGCAAGATTGTCATGGGCGCTGACTTCGTCGACCAAAACTGCGTGCTCTATTCGGTGGTCAACACCAACGCGCCCTTGGTGATGGATGAGACCATGCTGTGGGCGCTGAAGGAATATGCGCGGGCCGGGCAGTGCACGGTGGTTTCTCCGTTCGTGCTGGGCGGAGCGATGTCGCCGGTTTCGGTGGCTGCGACGCTTGCGCAGGTCTTGGCCGAGGTGATGGCCTCGGTCGCGTTGATCCAGCTCATCCGTCCCGGTGCCCCGGCTGCTTTTGGGACATTCTTTTCACCCATATCACTCAAGACCGGAGCGCCGACATTCGGCACGCCCGAAGGCACTCAGTTCCAGATGTGTGCCAAAGCGCTGGCGGATCGTTTGGGTCTGCCCTTCCATTCGGTCGGGGGGTTGACTGCCGCCAAAGTGCCGGACGCTCAGGCGGGATACGAAAGCCAGGCGCAGTTGATGGGTGCCGCGCTGGCCGGAGTGAATTTCATCATCCACGCCACGGGTTGCCTCGAAGGGTTGCTGACCACTGGCTACGAAAAAATCGTCATGGACGCCGATCGCTGCGCGGCGATGCAGCGCTTTGTTCAGGGCGTCGATTTCTCGGAAAGCGCGCAGGCGATGGAAGCCTTTTCAGAGGTGGAACCGGGTGGCCATTTCCTTGGTGCGCAGCATACGCAGGACAATTTCGAAACCGCTTTCTGGATGGGCGACATGTCCGACAATGGCACCTACGAGCAATGGGCTGCCGAGGGTGCCCATTGGCAGCATGACCGCGCCACTGCCCGGGTAAAGCAGTTGATCGAAGACTACGAAGCCCCGGCCCTGGACGCCGATATCCGCGAAGCCCTTGATGAATTCGTCGCCCGCCGCAGCCGGGAAATCGAAGGAGAACAGCCATGAACATGCAAACCGACTGGACCCTGAACGACACCGCCCGGCGGCGCGATAGCTATTACGCCGCAAGCCAACGCAAATTCGTTCCGTTCAAAGAGCCGATGGTCTTCAAGAAGGGCTCCATGCAGTACCTCTGGGACGTTGAGGGGCGCAAATATACCGACCTACTGGGCATGAATGTCTGCATCTCGGTCGGGCATAGCCACCCCAAGGTGGTCGCCGCGGCGATGGAGCAGGCGCAGGAGCTGACCCATTGCACCACAATGTTCTACCACCCGGTGCCCGCGCATTTCGCCGAGGAGCTGGCTGCAACCATGCCCAACCCAAGCGGTGACATCGAATGGGTGGTGCATTTTACCAATTCCGGTTCCGAGGCGGTTGACCTCGCCATGACCATGGCGCGCAGCTATACCGGTAATCTGGACCTGCTGGCGTTGCGTTCGGCCTACCATGGACCGACGGCTGCGGCTCAGTCGATCACCGGTATTTCGGGCTGGCGCCATCCGGGGATGCCGGGCAACGTCGCCTTTGTGCCTGACCCGCATCAATATCGAGGCATCTTTGGCGAAAACGCTGGTGCGCAGCCCTATCTGGACGAGATCGAGCGCACCATACACGCCGCCACAACCGGAAGCGTCGCCGGGATTTTCGTAGAAAGCGTGCAGGGTTATGGCGGCATCGTCGAAATGCCTAAGGGGTATATGACAGGTGCCGCCGAACGGGTGCGGGCGGCCGGTGGTCTCTATATTGCGGATGAGGTGCAATCCGGGTTCGGGCGCACCGGGGATCACATGTGGGGTTTTGAGGCCGATGGCGTTATCCCGGATATCGTGGTCATGGCTAAGGGCATCGGTAACGGTTTCCCACTGGGCGCGGTTGTCGCGCGCAAGGAAATCGCAGCCCCTATGGCCGACAAGTTCATGTTCCACACTTACGGCGCCAATCCGACCTCTTGCGCGGCGGGCCGTGCCGTTCTGCAGGTGATCAAAGAGGACAAGGTACGCGAAAATGCCCGCGACGTTGGGGCCGCCTTACTGAAGCGCCTGCACGCGTTGAAGGACAAGTACCCAGTCATCGGCGATGTGCGCGGTCGCGGCCTGATGCTGGCTGTTGAGATGGTCAAGGACCGCAAGACCAAAGAGCCTGACCCGCAGACTACTGCCGCCGTTTTCGAGGCCACGCGCGAAACCGGGATCATCCTGTCGAAATCGGGCGCGTTCCAATCCTGCTTGCGCATGGTGCCGCCGATGTGCCTGTCGATGGAGGATGTCGATCACGTGGCGGATGGTCTGGATCAGGCCTTTAGCCGCGCCACGGGTTAACGCCTGAAAGAGAAGGAGCCAGCCGGCGCAGCTGGCTCTGTACTCAAAATGGGTTAGCTTAGCCCCGCAGGACTTTACCCGCTGCGTCAAAGGGTGGCTCGTGCAGGATTACCGCCTTGTGCGAGCGCCCGAGGACCATAACCTCAACCTCATCCCCCGGCTGGGCGTTCTTGACGTAACCTAAGGCCAGCGACATGCCGACGGTGTAGCCATAGGTGCCGGACGTCACGCGCCCGATGCCTGCGCCATCCATGAAGATCGGCTCGCCACCGGTTGCGTCCGCGTTCGAGGCAGTGACGTCGGCCTCGTCCAGATGCAGCAGGACCAACTGTTCGCGCGCTGGGTTTTCCAGAACCTTTTGTGCGGCCTCTTTGTTTAGGAAGTCTTTCTCAAACTTGCAGAGACGCTCCAGACCAACCTCATGCGGCCAGTATTCGGGGCTGTATTCGCGGCTCCACGAGCCATAGCCCTTTTCGACCCGCATCGACATCAGTGCACGGCTGCCGACTGGGCCAGCACCGAACTCTTTGCCGGCCTCGATCAGCGCGTCATACAAACGGGCCTGATCTTCGGTGGGGCAATGCAGTTCCCAACCCAGGTCACCAGTGAAGGACACACGAAGGGCCAGAACCTCGACGCCAGCCAGTTCGATCTTGGCCGATCGCATGAACGGGAAATTCTCGGTCGCCAGTGAAGCGTTGGTCAGGCGCTGCAGGATTTCGCGCGATTTCGGGCCAGCGACGTTGAAGCCGCACATCGCTTCGGTCTTGCTTTCGAAGCTGGTGCCTTCGGGCAGCGGGACCTGCTTAAAGAACCGCTTGTGGTAGCGTTCTGCCATGCCCGAGCCGATGATCCAGAACTCGTCCTCGGCCACACACGTGACGGTGAAGTCACCTGCGATACCGCCCCGCTTGGAAATCAGCGGTGTCAGGCAGGAGCGGCCAACCGCCTTGGGCATATTGTTGGCGAAAACAGCATTCAGCCAGTCTGCGGCACCCGGACCTTTGCAGATGTATTTGGCAAAGTTCGAGATATCGATGACTCCCGCGCGCTCACGCAGCATCTTGCATTCTTCGCCCACCGGCCCCCACCAGTTCTGACGGGTGAAGCCGTTGGCATCTACGGTGCCCGGCGCATCTGCGAACCACAGCGGATGTTCCCAGCCGACGTTCAGGCCAAAGACCGCGCCCATGGCTTTCTGGGTCTCGTAGATCGGGCGCACGCGTGCGGGACGACCTGCACTGCGTTCTTCGTTCGGGAAGTGGATAGCAAAGCGGTGCGCGTACTGGTCTTGCACTTTGGCCTTGGTGAATTCCTTGGTGGCCCAGGTGTCGAACCGCGCCATGTCCCAGGCGAACATGTCGTATTCGGTCTCGCCCTCGATGATCCACTGTGCCGCCATCAGGCCCATACCACCGGATTGCGAAAAGCCGGGGATGATGCCGTTACAGCAGAAATAGCCGTCCACTTCGGGGACTGGGCCCATCAGAACGTTCGAATCCGGCGACCAGATCATCGGGCCGTTGATGACCCGCTTGATCCCGGCCTCACCCACGGCGGGCAGACGCTCAATCGCGTTCATCATGTTTTCTTCGATGCGCTCAAGGTCATCGGGGAACAGGTCGTGCGCGAAGTCCAGCGGAGTGCCTTCTTCGGCCCAGAACTTCATGTCCTTCTCATAGGCGCCGACCAACAGGCCCTGACCTTCTTGACGCAGATAGTATTCGCCATCGCGATCCGAGACCGAAGGCAGGCGAGTGCCGTGCGACTCCACATCGGTCATGGTTTCGGTCACGAAATACTGATGTTCGGTCGGCTGCAGCGGCAGATCGATCCCGGCCAGTTTGGCAACTTCACGGCCCCACAGGCCAGCAGCGTTCACCACCCAAGGCGTCTTGATATCGCCTTTGGGCGTTTTGACGATCCAGGTGCCATCGGCCTGCTGTTCGGTCGCGGTAACTGGGGTAAAGCGGTGGATTTCGGCACCGCGCTGGCGCGCACCGACCGCATAAGCGTTGGTCACACCCGAGGGGTCGACATTGCCGCCATCGGGTTCGAACATCACGCAGCGGATGCCTTCGTAGTTGACCAGCGGGTTCAGCTTTTGCGCTTCCTCGATGCTGATTTCATAGAAGTTCATGCCATAAAGCTTGGCCTTGGCCGCCTGCAGCTTGAGCTGATGCTCGCGCTCTTCGGTCTGGGCCAAATACAGCGAGCCGGGTTGGAACACGCCGCAGCTTTGGCCTGTTTCCTCCTCAAGAGAGTTGTACAGGTTCATCGTATAGTGCTGGATACGGCTGATATTGGTGCTGTCATGCAGCCCGTGAATGTTCGCCGCCGCATGCCAGGTTGAGCCAGAGGTCAACTCATCCCGTTCCAACAGAACAACATCCGACCATCCTAGTTTAGTCAAATGATACAGGATCGAGCACCCAATTACACCGCCGCCGATGACTACGGCCTGAGCTTCTGTTCGCATTTTGCTATCTCGCGCGTTTTCGTGTCGTTGGTTTTCTTTCACAAACGGTGGTCCAACGACAACGTCCACAAAATTCAAGCTAAGGTGAGATTAGTTAAACCCATTAGGTGGAAAGCAGTCAGGGACACTGCCTGAAGCGCAGTGTCCCACCGCTGTTTCAAAACTCCAGACGATGTGCCCGACCGCGTTCAAATAGTTTTTGATTCAACTCATCCGCTTCGGGTGCGCCGTATTCTAGCGCAAAGACGAAGGCATGGGTCAGATAGAAACAGGCCGCGTCGTGATCCTGACGCAGTTCGGCCTGCTTTGACGCCTCGTGATAGAGGCGGATCAGGGCAGGCACATCGTAGTCCGCATGTGCCTGCAGCAGTTGCTTATCCAGTTCGACCAGATCCACGGTCAGCCTTTCAGCGAGATCGCAATGTTTTTGGTGCGAACATAGTTATACAGCGCCTCAAGCCCTTTTTCACGCCCGAACCCCGATTTGCCGACGCCCCCAAACGGGGTCGAGACGCCACCAGCGAACCATTCGTTCACAAAGACCTGACCGGCCCGCAGTTTGCGCGACACCCGATGCGCCCGCGCCAGATCGCGGGTGAAGATGCCGGCGACCAGCCCGAATTCGGTGCCATTGGCCATTGCTACAGCTTCTGCCTCGGTATCGAAGGGAGTGAAGCAGGTGACGGGGCCAAAGACCTCTTCCTGCGCTACCCGGCTTGCGGGGTCGACATCGGCCAGAATGGTCGGCGCCATGAAATAGCCCTTGCGGTCCAATCGTGCACCCCCCGCAGCAACGCGGGCACCGTCCTGACGAGCGGTCGAGGTGATCTCTTCGACGCTTTGCAATTGGCGGGCAGAGATGACCGGCGTGTGATCGGGGTTTTCCAGACCGTGGCCAACGCTCAGGCCGTTGGCCAGGTCTGCGGCACGTTCCACCGCCTGATCATAAATTGACCGATGTACCAGCACCCGCGCCATGGCCGAGCAAACTTGACCCGCATTGTAGAAAATTCCGCTTTGCAGGCTGGACATCAGCGTATCCAGATCTGCATCGTCAAAGGCCACCGCCGCGGACTTGCCGCCCAGCTCCATCAGTGAGGGAATCACATTGTTCGCCGCGGACCGAAGGATGCGTTGCCCTGTGGGCACCGAACCGGTGAATACAATCTGATCAACCTGCGAGCTTGCCACCAGCTTGGCGCCAATATCGGGACCTATGCCGTTCAGGATCGACACCGCACCTTTGGGAACGTCCGCGCGTTCCAGCGCAACACCCAGCATGGCCAAGCCAAGTGGGTCCAGTTCGGGCGACTTGATGATGGTCGAGTTGCCAGCGGCCATGGACGGGGCCAGCGACCGGCCCGCGATCGAAACAGGGAAGTTCCACGGAACGATCTGCGCCGAAACCCCAAAGGGTTCAAAAACGGTATAGTCGGCGTAATCCGGGCCTAGCGGGATCGACTTGCCTTCTATCTTGTCGGCAACACCGCCGTAGTATTCGAAGTACTGGGCCGCCTCGATGAACTCATCCTTTGCGGCTTCCAATGTCTTGCCGCTTTCGCGGCAAAGCAACTCCGCGCCTTCATCCGCAATGCTACGGATTTCTTCTGCTATACGGATCATCAACCGACCGCGTTCCGCCGGTTTCATATCGGCCAGATCGCCCCGTTCGAACGAAGCACGGGCGGCGTCCAGCGCCTTGCCAACCGATTCTTCACCAGCTCGGGCGCAATCTGCGACGTGATCCTCGTTGCCGGGGTCTTCGACAGCAATGGACGCACCTTTTTCGCCGTCGACCCACGACCCGGCCAGAAAGTTTCTGGCCAGACCGCCCTTCAGAAATTCGCTCATGCTTCCGCGCGACCTTTTTCGATCTGGGTCGCAATCCAATGGTGGAAGCAGTGCGTCGGCCCGTCCATCGCGGGCGAGAAGCGACCACCGTCGAATAGCACACCATGACGGCCTTTCTGCATACCTTCCACAACGAACACGTCTTCTTCGAATACGGTTTTCCACAGCTGCGAGTTCTCGGCGCGCAGGGGTTCATGCTCGGGCGCGTCTTCGGGCTTTTTCGCGTAGTACAGCTCGATATGCTCGATGGTTTTTTCGTGGGTCACGGGTTCCAGAATAAAGGCAAAGCCGTGGTCCCGCTGAACACCCAGCATCACGTTCGGGTAGACAACGATGTACTCCGCGCCTTCGTTCCACTTGTCGCTAAGGCCTTCGAAATCGTCCAGCTTTTCGCCGTCCTGACCTTCAAACTGGCGATAAACCAGCGTGCCCTGACCCGAATATTTACCAAGCTCGTTGATGTTGTAGTGGTCTTCCAGACGCGAATAGCTGTTCAGGCCGGGGTGGACCCAAGGAAGGTGGTAGCTTTCGCAGAAGTTTTCGACGGCCAGTTTCCAGTTCGAGTCCAGATCAAGACGTACGGATGCACCGGCGCCGCCGTGGTACATCGGCTGTTCGAACTCTTTCCAGCGTTCCATCAACTCGCCGTGAACCTCTTCGAATTCCGAGGCGTTGCCGTCTACGTTCACGAAGACAACGTCGCGCCAGACATAGGACCGGATGCGAAACAAGCCCAGTTGAGCGAAGTCCAGATCTTCATGGGTGTTTTGGCCGGGGCCGCCAACATGCGGGGCAGTGCGCAGCTCGCCGTTAAGGCCATAGCACCAGCTGTGGTAGGGGCAGCGGATTGCACCGCGGATTTTCTGAGGCTTGTCGACCAGGATCATGCCACGGTGACGGCAGGTGTTCTGGAACACGCCGATCTCGCCATTGCGGTCACGGACCATCAGGATGGGCATACCCAGAAAGTCGACCGGTTTTGCGTCGCCCGTTTCGGGGATGTCCTTGCCAAACCCGATACCGGACCAGTTGGCAAACAAGACGGACTCCCGTTCCTCGGCAAAAACGGCGGGGTCGATATAATGCTCGTTCGGCAGTCCCTTGGCTGTATTTACCGGGGTCAGAACGGACGAAAGCGAAGCATGCTTGTTCATCGGTCTCTCCTGAGTGTGTCTGTGTCTTTTTGGATTTCCTCACCATTGGCAGCGCAACCGGTACGCCTTCAATACCAAAAAATCTAACCGATGAGTTAACCTGCCTAAACCGATCCGCCGTGAACTTCGTCCAGCAGCCAGTTCTTTAGGGCCAAGGCTCCCTCGGAAAGATGTTCATCCTCACGCCCGACCAGATAGAAATTGCTTGGGGCCGGAATGCTGAACTCTTCAAGGGCTACCAGCTTGCCCGAGCTGAGCATCGGTTGAATCAAGCGCTGCCAACCCAACGCCAGGCCAGCCCCCTTGCGGGCAACTTGCAGGGCCAGCGCGTAGCTGTTGACCCGCGATTGCGCCGGTATATTGCCGCTAAACCCAAGTTCGTGAAACCACTCTGGCCAGGTGGTCCAGGTACTGTCTCTGGTTTCCAGATGAATAAGGCGGTGCTGAGTCAGGTCGCTGAGGCTGGCGCCTTTCAAATCAGCAGCAAGCTCAGGGCTGCACACGGGCGTCAGGGTATCCCGATACAGCTTTGTATGCGGCAACGAAGACTTCGGGTCCTGCCCGTAGCGGATAAAGAAGTCCAGATCGGGGCGATCAGCAAAGGTCGTATCCTGCGCCATTTGGTTCACTTTGACGTGCGGAAACTCCTGCCAGAACCGGATGACCGACGGGGACAACCACAGGGCAGCAACGGCAGTGGTCGATCCCACAGTGGCATGGTTTTCCGAATCCCCGCTACGGATCTGCTCCAGCACTTTGGACATATTTAGAAAGGATGCACCCAGAACCTCATAGAGCGCGGCGCCATCTTCGGTCAGCTCCACTCCGCGGTGTTTGCGGACGAAAAGAGCTGCACTCAGATCGGCCTCCAGCGCCTTGATCTGATGACTCACAGCCCCCGGAGTGACGGACAACTCGCTTGCGGCTTCTTTAAAGCTCAAGTGGCGGGCCGCGGCTTCAAAGGCGGACAGCGTGGCGAGTGGGGGCAAGTTATAGTGGCGGCGTGACATACGTTCTACATGGCTATGAAGGTTGGCTTGAGCTTGTTTCAACCGAAAATGAGAAATTTTGCAATTGAAAACCATGTTTTTTTCTGCAGCTTTGGTGCGGCCCGTTTTTACGTCCAAAACTGCCAGGCACTGGCCAAGAATCCGGCAACATTCGGGGCATATCGATAAACACATGATGGATAGCCAGATGAATACACAAGCTGCACGCCTTGTCCGTAAATCCGAACTGAGCCCGGACACGTCGGATTTCTGTTTCGAAATCCTCGGCGGACGGTTCACTGGCCTCGAGCCTGGCGCCCATGTGGATATTCACCTTAATGAGGATCTGGTGCGCCAGTACTCACTGTGGAGTTGGAGTCAGGACGGACGCATGATTAGTGTTGCCGTCAAACGCGAGGACGATGGGCGCGGCGGGTCGCGGAGCATGCACGATCTGGAAGAAGGCACCGAGCTTGCCATTGGCGGGCCCCGAAATCACTTCCCGCTGGAAAGCCATGATCGCCACGTCACCCTGATCGCGGGTGGCATTGGGGCGACCCCGCTGGTGGCGATGGCGCGCGAGTTGCTGAACCGGGGACAGGATTTCCGGGTCTATTACCTGGTACGGTCCAAGGAATACGCAGCCATGGACAAACAGTTCCGCGCGCTGGGTTTGGACGAATGGTACAACTTGCATTGCGACGATACTGATGGACAGTTCGATCTGTCGTCGGTGATGCAGTCCATGCCTATGGGTGCAGATGTTTATACTTGCGGCCCAGAACCAATGTTGAACGCTGTGTTAGAAGCTGGCACCGGCCTACGTGGCGGTGCGATCCATTTTGAACGGTTCGCTCCTGTATCCGACATCGAACATGCGCCCAATGACAGTTTTGAGATTGAGGTTCAGTCCACCGGCGCCGTCTACCCGGTGTCAAAGGACGAAACCATCCTCGACGTTCTCAAAAGCAATGGCGTTCACGTGGATTTCGGTTGTTCTGAGGGGCTATGCGGCTCGTGTATGGTTGATGTTGTTGAGGGCGAAGTAGATCATCGCGATGGCATTCTGACGCCCGAGGAACAGGCCACAAACGGCTATCTCTGCACCTGTGTGTCACGCGCCAAATCCGACCGTTTGGTGCTGGCACTGTAACAGTAGCACTTTCGACAGGCGCCTATCTGAACATTGAACGCCCCGCGACCTGCTTGTTCATCACATTGAAGGTCGCGGGACGTTCAGTTTGGTGACATCAGCGGGGGGTCTGACTGACGGCACCTGCAGGCACCACGAACTACGGGGTACCTGTACCGAGTTCCGATCACCGAAGATCAGGACGTCTTTTCGCAAATAGCTTTGGTCAAAGGGCCTGCTGCCAGCAGCCCATTGGCAAAGGTCATAGCCTTCTTGCCGGCGAAGCCGATGAACGGCGCGTAGACAAAGGGCGCATAGCTCATTTCATCGTCCATCATTGGTGCCTCCATCATGAAGGAGTGCGACAGGTGCGAATTGTTTGCGGAGGTCTCAGCGTCTGCGCGTTCGGTCATTTGGGCTTCACGTGTCTTGAGCTTAAGATAAATTTCTCTGTTTACATTTAGGCTCGACTTTACGGATAGTAAATGTTGTTTTTTACTTTTTGAGTTAAAAACGACGACTCGCCACGGAGAACCTCACTTCGGCAACGAACGTGCAGGGGTATCGAGGCGCGTTCAACAACACTGCGCAACGTCCGTCTTGGAACTTGCGCAGTGTTTTTGTCATTGATCAGGCCAGCACGGTCTGAACCTCTACGTTGCCACGAACGGCATTCGAATAGGGGCAGATTTTGTGGGCCGCCTCGGTCAGGCGTTCAGCTTCGGACTGATCGACACCTGGCAGCGTCACAGTCAGAGATACGGTCAGACCGAAACCGCCCGCCTCACGCGGGCCAATGCCAACAGCGGCTTCGACCGTAACGTCAGCGGGAACTTTCGGCAGGCTGCTGTCCTGCGACGCCGCAAATTGCATAGCGCCGATATAACAGGCCGAGTACCCAACCGCGAAAAGCTGCTCCGGGTTATTACCCTTGCCACTGCCGCCCATTTCCGTGGGCACGGCGAGGTTCAGAACCACATCAGAGCCGGAAATTGTGCCTTTGCCATCACGGCCGCCGGTTGCGGTGCCATGTGCTGTGTAAACGGGTGATACGGGCATAGTGCTCTCCTTAATCGTTGGCGATTTAATCGTGCACGATTTAATAAGGATTGGATTCTCATAAGTCAATCTCTTGCGATTAAATCGCTCACGATTTAAATGTTTGGTATGACCCAAAAGGCTTTCCCTCTGAACCAGCAACTTTGCTTTGCACTTTATGCCGCCAATAACGCGATGGGGCGGCTCTATCGCCCAATGCTGGCCGAGCTTGGGCTGACCTACCCGCAATACCTTGTTTTGCTAGCACTTTGGGAGACCGACAACCGCACCGTTGGCGCGTTGGGTGAGGCGCTCACACTGGAAAGCAATACGTTGACCCCGCTCCTCAAGCGGATGGAGGGCGCTGATTTGGTGCAACGGCTGCGTAACCCGCAAGATGAACGCAGCGTGACGGTTTCCTTGACCGAAAAGGGACGGGCCTTAGAAGGCAAGGCCTATGAGATCGGCCTGTGCATCACACGTGCAACAGGTCAGGATGAGGGCGAGCTTGGCGCGCTGCGGGATCAGATTCTGGCCCTTGCTGCCCGCTTGCGATCAGAGACATGACCGGCAAAGCCTGCTTCGATGCCGGTGTAGAGGTATTTCTCAATTTCCATGAGCCGAAACATCACAGGAATTCTGCGATATGCGTTCTGCCTCGAATGTTCAAATAGCGACCCCATAACGTAACGCGCTCCTGTTCAGCTGTTCGAAAATGCACAAGGGTCTGTTAAGCAAGGGGAGTGGACGGGCGCAGGGTAAAAAGTTTATTGCAATTCTCAAACAGGAATTTATGGGAGATAAGAGCGCTGCAGAATTCTGGCTGAAAGATTTCCCGCCTGCACCGCCTTGCCTGAAGAAATACCTGACACCCTGAGTGCCGCCAAACGCCGCTCAATTTACGACCATTTTGGAACTACAACACCGAACGGAGACGCAAAACATGCTCAGAACCCGAGCCTTCCTGCTTACGTCATTGACTGTATTGCTTTCCGGTTTGTCTTCATTGGCTGCCGCGCAATCCGAGAATCCTGTACCGGTGACCGTGGTAACGCTGGAAGCGGAGGACGTGACCCTGTTTTCAGAGCTGCCGGGGCGCGTCGCCGCGCTTGGTGTCGCAGAGGTCAGACCGCAGGTCTCTGGAATCGTCGTCGAACGTCTGTTTCAAGAAGGCGGCACCGTCCAGGAAGGCGATGCGATGTATCGCATTGACGACGACGTCTATGACGCGCAAGTCCAGCAAGCCTCTGCAAGCGTTGCTCAGGCCGAAGCTCGTCTGACCGCTGCGGAAAAAGAAGAAAAACGCGTAGCGGAGTTGTTGGCGCGCAACGTTGCCAGCCAGCAGGCGGTCGACAGCGCTGTGGCAGAACGGGATGCGGCCAAGGCCGCGTTGCTGGTGGCGAAGGCGCAACTGCAGACTGCCAAGATCGACCTACAGCATACCACAATCCGCGCGCCCCTGTCGGGCCGTGTCGGCCGGGCACTGGCCACGCAAGGTGCGCTCGTTACCGCCCAGCAGGCTGAACCGCTGGCCGTGATCAGACAGATTGACCGTGTTTATGTAGACGTTGCGGTATCAACCCAAGATGTGTTGCGTTTCAATCGGGCCGTCGCCTCGCAATCAGGCGCACTGCAATCAATTGATCCAACAGTGACAGTGTCGCTGGCGGATGGGTCGACCTTTGACCAGACCGGAACGGTCTTGGCTGCAGAACCGCAGGTGGACCCGCAGACAGGTGTTTCTGTTCTTCGGATCGAATTCCCGAACCCAAATCAGATTGTCCTGCCCGGCATGTATGTCACCGCGCATCTTCCGGTCGAAGTGCTGCGGGGCGCAGTGCTGGCACCGCAACAGGGCGTTGCACGCAATCGGCGCGGTCAACCGACAGCGATGGTGGTCGATGACAACAATACCGTAGCCGAACGGATCCTCACGGTCCGGGGCACCGAGGGCAATAAGTGGATCGTAACGGATGGCCTGAAGGCCGGCGACCGCCTGATCGTTATGGGGCTGCAAAAAATAGGGGTCGGCGCGACGGTTGCGCCTACCGAGGAACCAGAGTCCTGAACCGCGCTTACGGACTAAAGCGCTCAGTCTCTCGCAACCAGATGTGAAAGTTCCCCATGGCACGTTTCTTTATCGACCGACCTGTTTTTGCATGGGTCATTTCCATCCTGCTGATGGGCATCGGCGCATTGGCGGTTTTCAACTTGCCGGTCGCTCAATACCCACAAATCGCACCCCCGACGGTTGAGGTCAGCGCGTCTTATTCCGGTGCCTCGGCCCAGACTGTGAACAACACCGTGACCCAGGTGATTGAGGAACAGATGACCGGCCTTGATGGGCTGCGATACATCAACTCTTCCTCGACATCGACCGGGTCATCCACGGTGACGCTGACCTTTGAAACCGGCACCGACCCGGACATTGCGCAGGTGCAGGTCCAAAACAAGTTGAGCCAGGCTACCCCGCTGCTGCCGGAAACCGTGCAACGGCAGGGGGTTATCGTCGAGAAATCCTCGGGCGGGTTCCTGCTGGTGGCTGCGCTTGTATCCACCGATGACCGCCTCGATGCGGTGGATTTGTCGGACTACATGGTGTCGAACATGGTCGACGAATTCAGCCGATTGGAAGGGGTCGGCAACGTACAGGTCTTTGGCGCGCAATACGCCATGCGGATTTGGCTGAACCCCGAACAGCTGGCCGCATTCGAGCTGACACCTACGGACATCGTACGGGCTGTCTCGGAAGAAAACGCCCAGGTCTCGGCGGGCTCCTTCGGTGCCTTGCCTGCGGTCGAGGGGCAGGCCCTGAACGCCACGATCACCGCGCAATCGCTGCTGTCTACGCCCGAAGACTTTGAGCAGATCGTGGTGCGTGCCGAAACTGACGGCGGCCTTGTCTTGCTGCGCGACGTGGCGCGGGTCGAGATCGGAGCCGAAAGCTATACCACTTCCGCCTGGTTTAACGGCAAGCCCACCGCGGGCATGGCCATCCGGCTGGCCTCGGGCGCTAATGCGCTGGATACGGCCGAGAGGGTGAAGCACAAGCTGGAGGAAGTGTCCGCCTTTTTCCCGGACGGTGTGGAATATGTCGTGCCCTACGACACCACGCCTTTTGTCGAGATCTCGATCGAGGAAGTAGTCCACACGCTGATCGAGGCGATCGTTCTGGTCTTCCTCGTCATGTTCCTGTTCCTGCAGAGCTTGCGCGCGACGATCATTCCGACCCTCGCGGTGCCGGTCGTGCTATTGGGGACATTCGCGATCATCTCGGCCTTTGGCTTCACGATCAACACGCTGACCATGCTGGCGATGGTTCTGGCCATTGGTCTGTTGGTGGATGACGCCATCGTCGTGGTTGAAAACGTCGAACGGATTATGGAGGAAGAAGGACTTTCCCCCTATGAGGCCACCAAGAAATCCATGGGACAGATCACCGGAGCGTTGGTCGGGATCGCCCTTGTGCTGTCTGCCGTGTTCATCCCGATGGCATTCTTTGGCGGCTCGACCGGGGTCATTTACCAGCAGTTCTCGATCACCATCGTCTCGGCCATGATGTTGTCGGTCGTGGTGGCTCTGACACTGACGCCTGCCTTGTGCGCGACGCTTTTGCGCAATCCCGATCATGACAAGCGTAAACGTGGCCTGTTCGGGTGGTTCAACCGCGGCTTTGATCGGCTGACCGAGAGCTATTCGTCGCTGGTCGGGTTCTCAATCCGGCGGCCGCTTCGCGTGGGTTTGATCTATTTGCTGATCGGTGCCGCGATGGTGTTCCTGTTCGCCCGTACGCCTACCGGCTTTTTGCCCGAAGAGGATCAGGGCATCCTGTTCACTCTGGTGCAGGGCCCAACCGGGTCCACAGCCGAGGCCACCGAGGGCGTGCTTGAGCAGATCGAGCAATATTACATGGAAAACGAGGCAGAAAACGTCGAGTCGGTCTTTACCGTCCGTGGTTTCAGCTTTGCCGGGCTGGGTCAGAACATGGGTCTGGCGTTTATCAGCCTGAAAGATTGGGACGAACGCAAAACACCGGATCGCAGCGTTCAGGCCATCGCAGGCCGGGCCTTCGGCGCCTTCTCGCAGATTCAGGAAGCCTTTGTTTTCCCGATCGTGCCACCTGCAGTGATTGAACTTGGCAATGTCAGCGGTTTCGACTTCTATCTGCAGGCGCGCGATGGCCAAAGCCATGAAGAGTTGATGCAGGCGCGAAATCAGCTGATGGGGCTTTCAGCCCAAAGCGAGACCATCGGCTCGATCCGTCCGAACGGGCTTGAGGATGCTGCCCAGTTCAACATCAATTTGGACTGGCGCGCCGCCGGTGCGATGGGGCTGTCCGCTCAGGAAGTGGGTGAGCTTTTGTCGGTGGCCTGGGCCGGTCGTTACGTGAACGACTTCCTCGACCGGGGCCGGATTAAACGCGTCTACGTTCAGGGCGACGCGCCCTATCGCATGGTCCCCGAAGATATCGAAGCCTGGAGGGTTCGCAACGACTCTGGTGGACTTGTGCCCCTGTCGAACTTCTCGTCCGCGAACTGGCAATTCGGTCCTCAAGGCCTGTATCGCTATAACGGTGTGTCGGCCATTCAGTTGCAGGGCAGCCCCGCGCCTGGGTTCACCACCGGTGAAGCCATGGCCGAGATCGAGGCACTGGCCCAACAATTGCCGCCGGGATACCAGATCGCGTGGACAGGCCTGTCGCTGGAAGAGCGAGAATCCGGGGATCAGGCGGGGATGCTCTACGCCCTGTCTCTGGCAGCCGTATTCCTGTGTCTTGCGGCGCTCTACGAAAGCTGGACCATTCCTTTCGCGGTGATGCTGGCGATGCCAATCGGTGTCACCGGATCGCTGGTTGGGGCCTGGCTGGGCGGGTTTGAAAACGGCGTGTATTTTCAGGTTGCACTGCTGACGGTGATCGGTTTGACCGGCAAAAACGCGATCCTGATCGTCGAGTTCGCTCGCGATAAGGTCGTAGCTGGTGAGCCCTTGCTGCAGGCCGTCAAAGACGCCGCGCATCAGCGGTTCAGGCCGATCCTGATGACGTCAATGGCGTTCTCATTGGGCGTTCTGCCGCTTGTCCTGTCCTCGGGTGCGGGCGCCGGGGGGCGTACGGCGATGGGATCGGGCGTTATGGGCGGCGTCATCTCGGCAACCGTGCTGGGCGTGGTCTTTGTGCCGGTCTTCTTCGTGATGATCTACCGCGTGGTTCGGCGCGTCGCCACCGAATAAAAAAGCGCCACCCAAAGTCGGGTGGCGCCAGGTGGTCACAACTGACGGAAGGCAGTTGTGCGGGTCTTCAGAAGTGGACGTAAAGCTTGTCCCCTTCTTGCGAGACGTCAAAGCGGCGCGTCTTGATGGACGAATCCACTAGAAACTCGCCGCTGCGGATGTCGAATTCCCAGCCGTGCCAGGCGCAGCGGACAATCTCACCGGCGCGATCATAGACAAACTCGGTCGCATCGGTTTCGCGGGTGGTGCCGCAAACTGGCCCTTCGCAAAGGGCCGCTCCTTTGTGGGGGCAGATGTTCAGCAGGGCGTGATAGCCGTCATCCAGCTTGAACACACCGATTGGCATGTTCGACACGGTGACGATCTTAGCCGCATCGGCGGGAACTTCGTCGGTTTTGCAGGCGAAATGCTTGTTTGCCATTGTCGAAGGCTCCTTCTTTATTCAGCGGCGTGCGCCATCGGGCGCGGTAGGCGGGTGTATACGTCCAGCGCATTGAGGCCGAAGATCTTTTCGCGCCATGCGGGCGGAACGTGCAGCTTGTTGACGTCGTCGTAATCCCAGTGCGGATAGTCCGACGCGAACATGAGGGTGTTCTCGCCATCCATCGCCTCGAGCGTGGCCCACAGGTGCTGGATGTTCTCGGGCTGCTCCAGTGGTTGGGTCGACATGCGGATGTTCGACTTGAAGTATTCGGACGGCAAACGCTTGAGCCATGGGGTTTCTTTGCGCAGCGCCTTGTAGTTCGCGTCCAGACGCCAGAGGACCGACGGCACCCAGGCAACGCCACATTCGATGATTACCACTTTCAACTCGGGCCATTTTTCAAAAACGCCGTGGGCGATCAGGCTGGCCATATGGGTCATGGCCGTCTGCGGCAGGATCGCGTGGGTTTCCCAAAAGAAGGTAGAAGGCCCGGCCCCGACAGGGTTTGAGTTGATGCCGCCCTGTCCGCCAAGGTGCATGGCGAATGGCAGGCCCATTTCGGCACAAGCCTCGTAGATCGGGTGATAGAACGGATCACCATAGGGGCGCGCCGCGCCGTGGCTTACCAATACCTGGACGACGCGGGGATGCCCGCCAACCCGGCGGATTTCAGCAGCGGCCAGATGCGGATCCTGCGGTGCGACGACAATCGACCCCCAGAACCGCTCGTCCTTGGGTAGCCAGTAGTCGATCATGTAGTCGTTATAGGCCTTGCAAAGCGCGTTAGCGTAGTAGGGGTTGGCCAGTGTCGAGGCTTCGATCGGTTCGTCGCCGGTAAGGATCGCAACGTCGATATTGTATTTGTCGAGGTGCTTTTCCCTCATGATCAAATAGTTATCGTCTTCCTCAATTGGGTTGACATCATGGCGGGCGAAACCTTCGGGATGGAACCAGGGTCGGTGGCCATGGGGAAAGGCACCGCGCGGGCCGGTCCGCTCACCGCGGACAAACATGTCCTTGAAAAGACCTTCCATGTAGGGTTCCAGAACCGTGGCGCTGCACCAATAGTTGTGGCAGTCGCAATCGACGATGAACATGAACTTCTCCTGTTGCTGGCGCCAAAAGGGCGGGCTTTTATCTTGTTCAACAACGCTTGATATCTGCGAAACTTTGGCAAATAAATGCAATTGAAACGCATCTATCAATCGAGATTTTCGATTAAATGAACCGCCAGCTTTTAGTGACCTACATGGATGTTCTGGAAACGCGGAACTTCAATCGCACCGCCGAACGTCTGAATGTGACCCAATCTACGGTCAGCGCCCGCATCCGCCAGTTGGAGCAGGAGTTGGACACGCGCCTGTTCGAACGTGGGCGCGGCGGGGCTGAACCCACGGCCGCCGGACGACGCTTTGAAACCCATTGCCGGTCGCTGCTGGCTGCCTGGAGCCTTGCGCGTCGCGATGTTGGGGTTGGCGGCGGCGGCAACAGGCAGCGTCTGCGGATATCGGTTCAGTTCAGTCTGGCCCGTTCCGTGCTAATTGACTGGACGAAGGCGGTCCGGGAAAAGAATCCGCATCTGGACCTGTATCTCGAGGCTAACTTCTCACAACAGATACAGCGTGATGTGCTGACTGGCGAAACCGATATCGGGATTGTTTTTGTCCTGCAGCAGGCGCCGGACATGTTTGTCAGCGAATTGGGCAGCGAAAGCTATGTGATGCTGTCCACCGATTGCGAACAGTTCGAGGATGTCCAATGGTCACGCTACATTCAGGTCGCCTACACATCCTATTTTGACCGCCAGCATGACGAAGCGTTTTCGGATTACCCACAAAGCTCGACATTGGTGGGCAGCAATGACCTTGCGCTGGATTTTCTGAAATCCAACGGCGGAACGGCCTACTTCCCCGGCTTTGCTGCCACGGCACTGTGTTCTGAGCACCCGTCGCTGCAACGGGTAACGGATGCACCGGTGATCCCACAACCCATCTATTCGATCGCGCATGTACGAAAACGCCATGACCCGCTGGTTGCGCAGGCCGTCTCTGTGTTCAAGGAGCTTATCCAGCAGCGATCAATCGTTTTAACCGATTGATACCGCAATTCTGCGCCGTTTTTTAGATCCAACGCATCACTATCCTCGCGCGAACCCTATTCTGGAGGTTTCCGCAAGATGCTCGTTGCAACGGACAGTCCGTTTTCCCTGAGTTCAGCCAATAACCAACCGTGCTACGCGGGTGGGCCTGCCACTTTGACCTGCAAAGCGGTGATCGACGAAACGCATGATAGTAAGACCTTCGTCTTCGAAGACACGCAAAGCCGCAGTTTCGACTTCAAACCCGGCCAATACGTGACCTTCTGTTTCGAGATTGAGGGCAATCCGCATGTGCGCGCCTATTCGATCTCATCCACGCCGACCCGACCCCACAACATTCAGGTCACCGTCAAGCGCGTACCCGGCGGGGTAGTGTCCAACTATCTAAACGATCAGATGAAACCTGGGATGGAACTTGAGATCGCCGACATCACCGGCGGTTTCAACTGGGTGGATATTCCCAGCGAAAAACCTCTGTTTCTGTCTGGTGGCTCGGGCGTCACGCCGGTCATGTCGATGCTGCAATATGTCACCGACGTGACCCTGCCCAAAGACATCGTTTTTGTGCATTTCGCACGTTCGCCGAAAGACATCATTTTCCGCGACCAGTTGGAGTTTCTGGACCGTCGTTTTGCCAATGTGACCGTCCATATGGTCGTGGATGAAGCGGAAGACGGGTTCGAGGGTGAAACCGGTCAGATATCGGCTGACCTGCTTCGGCGTCTTGTCCCCGATCACGCCGAACGCAGCATTTTCATGTGTGGGCCCGAAGGTTTCATGAAAGCAGCCCGCGATGTGGCCTCGGTCATCTCGTTTGCTGCGGTGCACGAGGAAAGCTTTGGCGAAAAGATCACCATCGAAGAAAGCACCGGCACCGGAGGCGAGGTCTATTTCTCGTTCAGCGGGCTGCATGGTCACGCCGCCGAAGGCCAAACCCTGCTTGAGGCCGCGCTGAATGCCGGGGTCTGGATCGATTCCGCTTGTCAGCAGGGTGTCTGCGGCAACTGCAAAGTGCGCCTGACACAAGGCGATGTCGAAATGCAGGACATGGGCGGGCTGCAGCCCGGCGATACCGAACAAGGCTACGTGCTGGCCTGTTGCAGCTGGCCGAAAGGGCCGGTCGCGATCGACGCTTGACCGGCAAAAACCACAACAAAAACAAAAGAAAGCGGAGGAACCGCTTCCTCAGAAAACGGACTATCCAAAGGGAGAACTTAGGATGTCAAACGACGACACTAAAATCGCGGAGCCGTTGACGGACCTTCCGATTAAAACCGCAGATACTGGGTTTTATTCGGGGTTCAGCGTTGACGTGACCGTATCGGCAAAGCTCGCGGTAGGCGGCCTTGTGATCTGGGCGGTCGCCTTCCCCGAGCAGGCCGGAACGGTCCTGTCCGGGTTCAACAGCTTTATCCTGTCCAACTTTGCCAGCTGGTACATCTATGTGATGGCTCTGTTCGTGCTGGTCTGCATTGGGCTGGCGATCTGGCCTGCCGCAGGCCGGTTGAAAATCGGCATGGATGATGACGTGCCCGAATTCTCGAATTTCTCTTGGTTTTCCATGATGTTCGGGGCTGGTATCGGCGTGGGGATGTTGACCTGGGCCGTGGCCGAGCCGGTCTATCACTTCAAGAATAACCCGGATGTGATTCAGGGTCTTGCAACCGGGGCAGGGGCGGACAACGTGTTGAACGCCTATAAATGGTCGTACCTGCACTGGGGCTTCTCAGCCTGGGCATCCTATGCGATTGCCGGTCTGGGCCTGGGCTACTTTGCCTACCGCCGCGGCTTGCCGCTGACCATCCGATCCTCGTTGACGCCGCTGTTCGGCTCCAGCCTTTCGGGTTGGCTGGGTCACGCCATCGACATCGTTGCCGTGATCGCGACCATTCTGGGCGTTGCACAAACGCTGGGCTTTGGCGTCGAACAATTCGTGGCTGGCATGGCGCGGATCGGGATTGGCGACTGGCTGTTGAATGACCAAGGCACCGCCTCGTCGGTCGGCATCATCTTTGCCATTGTCGTCATCATGGGGGCGTCCACCTTGTCGGCCCTGTCCGGCGTTGGCAAGGGCATCAAATGGCTGTCTAACCTGAACATGGTCCTGTCCATCTTCCTCCTGTCGTTCTTCCTGATTTTCGGCTCGACATTCTTTGGTCTGCACGCGTTGTTTGTTGGAGTTTGGGAATATCTGCTGGCACTGCCGGGTATGCTGTTTACAGTCTTCCGCGGTGACGGTGCCGGAGGCGTCGCAGACAGTCTGGAAGGCTGGCAGGGTGGCTGGTCGGTGTTCTACTGGGCCTGGTGGGTTGCCTTCGCACCGTTTGTCGGCCTGTTCCTGGCGCGTATCTCGCGCGGCCGCACCATCCGCGAATTTGTACTGGGCGCTGTGATCGTACCTGCGATCATGTGTTTTGTCTGGTTCTCCTTTGCGGGCGGCACTGCAATTGATCTGGAACTGAACGGCGGCGCCAATGACGTCATCTTCAGCGCTTCTGACGGCGACAAGATCTTTGCGATGACCGGCTTCATGCTAGGCGAGCTGATGGGCTGGATGATGGCAATCGTGATCGTTGTGCTGCTGATGACCTATCTGGTGACCTCGGCGGACTCGGCGGTGCTGATCGTCAACACCATCAATGCGGCAGGCGACGAGGGTCCGAAGGCGCGGCCTCACATCATTTTCTGGGGTGTAGCCCTGGGAATGGTTGTGGCTGCTCTGCTGCTGGTCGGCGGCCTGAAGGCAATTCAGACCGCGATGGTGATCGGTGCACTGCCGTTCTCGCTGGTGATGGTTTTGATGTGCATTGCCCTGATCAAGGCAATCTGGCGCGACAGCATCAGGTCCTCGCATGGTGTACAGAGTACCTTTGCCGAGACCGAGGAAGTCAACTAACGAAACAAGGCCAGCCCCAGCGGGCTGGCCAATTCAACGCGATCAACCGCATGAATAAAACTGCGAGGGAAACACGCCCTCGCAGTTTTTCTTTTTCGGGCTTGAACAGATCAGGCTGCGGCGATCTGGCCTGCTTTTTCAACCAGCACTTCGGCCTGACGGATTGAGGCATAGTCGATCAGGCGACCGTCCAACGACACTGCGCCTTTTCCTGCAGCCTCAGCTTCAGCCATGGCCACCAGAATGCGCTGTGCTTTGTTGACCTCGGCGTCAGATGGAGACATTACCTCGTTCGCCAGTGCGATCTGGCTTGGGTGGATCGCCCATTTGCCTTCGCAACCCAGAACCGCCGCACGTTTTGCCGCGGCGCGGTAGCCGTCCGGGTCCTGGAAGTCACCGAACGGACCATCAATTGGGCGCAGGCCATTGGCGCGTGCCGCAACCACCATTCGCGCCAACGCATAGTGCCACATGTCGCCCCAATGGGTCATGCGACCACCATCTGCAACTGCGTCGGTCAGAACTGAATAATCCGGGTTAACGCCACCGATTATTGTGGTCCGCGCGCGGGTCGAAGCCGCATAATCGGCAACACCAAAATGCAGGCTTTCGTTGCGTTTTGAGGCCGCTGCGATCTCGCTGACATTCTGCATCCCCAGCGCCGTTTCGATGATGTGCTCGAACCCGATGCGTTTCTTGTATCCTTTGGCGTCCTCGATCTGAGTAACCAGCATATCGACGGCGTAGACGTCAGCGGCTGTACCGACTTTGGGGATCATGATCAGGTCCAGCCGCTCACCGGCCTGTTCGACCACATCCACAACATCACGGTACATGTAATGGGTATCCAGGCCGTTGATGCGCACCGACATGGTCTTGTTGCCCCAGTCGATGTCGTTCAGCGCTTCGACGATGTTCTTGCGCGCCTGTTCTTTTTCGTCGGGTGCAACAGCATCTTCCAGATCAAGGAAGATGACGTCCACATCAGACGCGGCGGCCTTTTCGAACATACCGGGCTGGCTGCCCGGAACGGCTAGTTCGCTGCGGTTCAGGCGGGCAGGGGCTTGTTCAATGGAATGAAAGCTCATGGTTCGGGTCCTTCAAATTACAGGTTAGGATAGATTGGGAATTTGGCGCAGAGGTCTGCGACCTCGGCTTTGACCTTGGCTTCGACGGCGGAGTTGCCGTCTTCGCCATTGGCGGCCAGACCGTCGACCACTTCGATGATCCAGTCGGCGATCTGGCGGAATTCAACCTCACCAAACCCACGGGTGGTGCCGGCGGGCGAGCCCAGACGGATGCCCGACGTGATGGTCGGTTTTTCCGGGTCAAACGGCACGCCGTTCTTGTTGCAGGTGATATGCGCTCGGCCCAGAGCCTTCTCGGTCGCGTTGCCTTTGACGCCTTTGGGGCGCAGGTCGACCAGCACCACATGGGTGTCAGTGCCCTGGGTCACCGTGTCCAGACCGCCTTTGATCAACTGATCCGACAGCGCTTGCGCGTTGGTCACAACCTGCTGGATATAGCTTTTGAACTCGGGGCGCAGAGCTTCACCAAACGCAACCGCTTTACCAGCGATGACGTGCATCAGCGGGCCGCCCTGAATGCCGGGGAAGATGGCCGAGTTTACTTTCTTGGCGATCGCCTCGTCATTGGTCAGGATCATGCCGCCGCGCGGGCCGCGCAGGGTCTTGTGCGTGGTGGTGGTCGCAACATGGGCGTGCGGGAAGGGCGAGGGGTGCTCACCCGCCGCAACCAGACCGGCGAAATGCGCCATGTCCACGTGCAGATAGGCGCCAACCATATCGGCGATCTCGCGCATGCGGGCAAAGTCGATCTGACGCGGGATGGCGGAACCACCAGCGATGATCAGCTTGGGCTGGTGCTCTTTCGCCAGCGCTTCGACCTGGTCGTAATCCAGCATGTTGTCTTCTTTGCGCACACCATACTGGACAGCCTTGAACCACTTGCCCGACTGGTTGGGCGCGGCGCCGTGAGTCAGGTGACCACCTGCATCCAGGCTCATCCCCAGGATGGTGTCGCCGGGCTGGATCAGCGCCTGAAACACGCCCTGGTTAGCCTGCGAGCCCGAGTTCGGCTGCACGTTGGCGAATTCACAGCCGAACAGCTGCTTGGCGCGGTCGATGGCGAGGTTTTCGGCGATGTCGACGAACTGGCAGCCGCCATAGTAACGACGACCGGGATAGCCCTCGGCGTATTTGTTGGTCATCACCGAGCCCTGCGCCTCCATCACGGCGGCAGAGACAATGTTCTCGGATGCGATCAGCTCGATCTCGTCGCGCTGACGGCCCAGCTCGGATGTGATCGAGCCAAAAAGCTCAGGATCACGGTCGGCAAGGGATTGGGTGAAAAAACCGTCGGTACGGTGCGGGGCATTCACGGGGCAATTCTCCTATAGAAGAGGGGCCGATGCCGCCGCTTAGGCCGCATCGGTGGTTATTGGCTGGTGCTTAAGTGAGTTTTCAGATCACCCGGTCGCGTGGTTCAAAGCCTTGGAAAAAGTCGTTGAGGTTATCCAGAACTCGGAACCCCATCGCCTCGCGTGCTTCACGCGTGGCGCTGCCCAGATGCGGCAGCATTACGAGGTTGTCGCATTGTAGAAGATCCGGATTGATGCGCGGTTCACCGTCGAACACGTCCAGCGCAGCCCCTCCGATCATGTCGAAGGACAGCGACTGAATCAGAGCGCGCTCGTCTATGACCTCGCCGCGTGCCGTGTTTATCAGGAACGCGTCGGGTTTCATCAAGTCCAGCCTGCGTGCGTTGATCATATGACGGTTTGCGGCACCTCCGGGGCAATGCAGCGAGACGAAATCGCATTGCGGCAATAGCTCATCAACCGTGTCCACCTGCGTCGCGTTGCACTTGGCCAATACGTCCGGCGCAATCGGGCTGCGGTTGTAGACAACGATATCCATGCCGAACCCGTGATGGGCACGTCGGGCCATTTCCTGACCGATGCGACCATAGCCGATGATACCCAGCGTCTTGCCACTGACCTTGGTACCGATCAGATGCGTGGGACGCCAGCCGGTCCAATTGCCAGCGCGCAGTTCACGCTCACCTTCACCGGCACGGCGGGCCACCATCAACAGCAGTGTCATGGCGATATCGGCGGTGCATTCGGACAGCACGTCGGGCGTGTTTGTCACGGTCATGCCCAGCCCACGCGCCGAGGGCTCGCAGATATGGCTGTAGCCGACGCCATAGTTGGCGAGGATCTTTGTCTGCGCGCCGGGCACGTCCAGCGCCTCGGCGCTTAACGTATCGGTGACGGTGGGCAGCACTGCGTCATAGGATTTCAGCGCCTGCCGGATTTCGGCCGGGGACATTGGCTTGTCCCCGGTGTTCAGCACGGTGTTATAGTTCTCGGCCAGCTGCGCCTCGACGGCAGCAGGCCAACGACGGGTAACAAGAACCGAGGGTTTGACCATCACGCGGCCTCCATCACTCGGGCAATTGTTTCACCGATCACGGCAGGGTTCTCCGCAACAGTCACACCGGCCGCCGACAGAATCTCGACCTTTTCGCTGGCGCTTTCGCCGAAGGCCGAGATGATCGCACCCGCGTGGCCCATTGTACGACCTTTGGGGGCGGTAAGACCCGCAACGTAAGCCACCACCGGCTTGCTGATGTGATCACGGATGTATTCGGCCGCTTCGGCTTCCTGCGGGCCGCCGATTTCACCGATCATAGCGATGATATAGGTGTCTTCGTCCTCTTCGAACCGCTGCAGGATGTCCTTGAAGGACGAACCGTTGATCGGGTCGCCCCCGATGCCGACGCTGGTCGAGACACCGATCCCGCGCTCTTTCAGCTGCGCCGCAGCTTCATATCCCAGCGTGCCCGAGCGACCGATGATACCAACATTGCCCGGCAGATAAATGTGCCCCGGCATGATCCCCAACAGGGCTTTGCCGGGCGAGATCGTGCCCGCGCAGTTCGGCCCGGTCAGAACCATGCGTTTCTCTTTGGGGTAGCGGTACATGTACCGTTTCACCCGGATCATGTCCTGTGCCGGAATACCATCGGTGATGCAGACGCAATAGCGGATACCGGCGTCTGCGGCTTCCATGATCGAGTCGGCAGCGAATGGCGGCGGCACGAAGACGAGGCTGGCATCGGCACCGGTTGCCTCAACGGCTTGTTTGACGGTGTCGAAGACCGGAACGCCTTCAACGGTTTCTCCACCCTTGCCTGGCACGACACCGCCCACAACGTTGGTGCCATAGTTCAGCATGTCCTTGGTATGGAACCGCGCCATACGGCCGGTGATGCCCTGTACGATGACACGCGAGTCACGATCGAGAAGAATGCTCATTACACAGCCCTCATCTTAGTGCCTTGAGTAAGGTCGTTTTTCCATGCGCCCACGGCGCGTTCTGCGGCTTCCATCAGTGTTGTGGCGCGAATGATCGGCAGGCCGGATTTGGCAAGGATTTTCTGGCCTTCCTCGACATTGGTTCCGGCCAGGCGCACGACCACAGGGATATCAAGGTCGAGTTCCTTCAGCGCCTGTACGACACCCTCGGCCACCCAATCACAGCGGTTGATGCCAGCGAAGATGTTGACAAGGATCGCCTGCACGTTGTCGTCGGACAGAACCAACCGGAAGGCTTTGGCCACACGTTCCGGTGAAGCGCCGCCACCGATGTCGAGGAAGTTGGCAGGCTCACCCCCGGCCAGCTTGATCGTGTCCATCGTCGCCATCGCCAGACCGGCACCGTTGACGATGCAGCCGATATTACCGTCCAGACCTACGTAAGAAAGGCCACGGTCCGCCGCGCGACTTTCGCGCGGGTCTTCCTGGCTTTTGTCGCGTAGTTCGGCGATCTGCGGGTGACGGAACAGGGCGTTGTCGTCAAAGCTCATCTTGGCGTCCAGCGCCAGCACGCGGTCGTCGCCCGTGATGACCAGCGGGTTGATCTCGACCATGGTGGCGTCCAGATCGCTGAACGCAGCGTAACAGCCCTGCAGTGTGCGTACCATCTGCTGCACCAGCTTCGGCTCCAGCCCCAGTTTGAATGCAATCTCGCGTGCCTGGAACTCCTGCAAGCCTACCGCTGGTTCCACGATCGAACGGACGATGCTTTCGGGACGGTCGGCGGAGATATCCTCAATCTCCATCCCGCCCTCGGACGAGGCCACGATCATCACCCGCTGGCTGGACCGATCGAGAACGAAACCCAGATAAATCTCGCGGTCAATTGGCACCGCGGATTCGACATAAACGCGGTAGATGCCCTTGCCCTCGGGACCGGTCTGATGCGTCACTAGCTTGCGGCCGAATAGATCATCACAGGCCTGATGGATTTCGTTCTCGGTGTTGCACAGCTTAACCCCTCCGGCCTTGCCGCGCCCACCTGCATGGACCTGTGCCTTGACGATCCACTTGTCGCCGCCCAGTTCGCGCGCGCGATAGGCGGCTTGCTCGGGGCTGTAGGCCAACGCGCCTGACGGCACGTCGACACCGAAATTCGAAAGAATCTCTTTCGCTTGGTATTCATGGATATCCATCTGCAATCCTCCCGTTCATGCAGTGTGATTATGCGGCGATCGACGTGCCATAGCGGCTTTCCAGCAAAGCCTCGATTGCGTCATGATCGACCTCGGCACCCAACTCACGCAGGGCCTCGGCGAAGAGGCGAACGATCCGGCTGACAGAGTCCCGGTTCAACTGGTTGAGAATTCCGATGCGGACCTGAACCGGTGCGCTGAGCGTTGGCCAGATGCCGAACCCGCGAGCGCGGCAGTTTTGCACCAGCTCCATCTCACGGCCCGCCAGTTCCGGCGGCAGATTCAGCACAACGAGGCTGGGCATGTCCGAGGTGACCTCGCATCCCATCTCGATAACGGAGTCGCGCAGAACTTTTTCATGCGTCCGATAGGACATTGAGCGTTTGGCCAGACCCTCTTGCAGGGTCAGGCGCAGGGATTCATGGAAGGCCGCGACCGCGTACCCCGAATGGGTGCGGTGATAGGTGCCTTTTTCCACGTCTTGCCCGTCAACGACGCCCCAATGGCGGGCTTCGAAAATCGGGTTATGCACATAAGTATAAGCACCGCTTGTCTTCAGGGTCTCGATATAGGCATCGGTAAAGCTGACGGGCGCATAGGTCAGTGGCAGGCAGCAAAGGCCTTTCTGCGGGCAGGAGGCCCAACCGGCGATGCCTGGGAAGTCATCAATCGAAAAGTCATCGACGCCCAGCGACGAGACAGCATCGATCAGGCCCATTGCGCCATGACGCGCGCAGGCATCAGAGAACCCGCGCAGGTCGTTGATACGGCCCGAACCTGTTTCCCAATGCGCCATGAAAGCCCATTTTGGCTGATGCTCGACCAAGGCGGATTCGACCAGCTCACCCGTCACCGGCTGGCCATGCGGAACCTCGATCACGGTGACGCTGGATGCCTGTGGGTCCAGCGGGTTGGCGGCGTGTTCGTCGGGTGTTGCGGCCTTGATCCGCAAGGTCAGCGCATCAATGCCCGAGAAGGTGCCATTGGTGAAAGCAACCACCTTGTCGCCGGGCATCACGGCCGAGAACATGCTGTCCAGCGCGCTCCAACCGGTGCCGGCCACGGCGAAGGTATAGGCATTTTCGGTGCCCCAGATCTTGCGCAGCATATGCTTGCACTCGACCATGCCGCGCAGGACGTCGCCCTGCATGTGATCCGCAACCCCTGCATTAGCAAAGGCCTGCAGAACGCGGGCGTCAGTGTTGCCCGGCCCCGGACCCGCAGCAAGCGTTTCCGGAATTTCGAGCGGTGGAAAAATCTGAAAGGTCATCGTTAGACATCCTTGGCGGTTATTCGGGCCCTGCGGCCGGTTGTGTTACGTTGCCGAATAGAAAACGCGGACTTGCCCAACAACGCAACGTAACTTACTACTGCTTTAGGATGGCTAAATGTATGGGGGTTTACCTACCCATTTAGGTAAAAATACTACTGTATACCAATTTAGCACCTACCCAAATGGATGGTTTTTGACAAAGGCAGGGTAAATCAGATGGCTGCTACCGCTAACGCTCCGATCGATGTCATGCTGGCGGACAGCAACCCGCTAGTCTTGTCCGCCATGTCAGAAATCTTCGAACGCGACCCGCGATTCTCACTCGTGGCGACCTCGGCCACGGCCGAGGGGTTTCTGGGCACCGTAATGAGGGTGCCAGTTCAGGTTGGGGTGGTGGATTGGAACCTGCCGGTGCTGGGAGCGGCAAAATTGATCGAAGTTTTGCGCGAACAGGCCAACGCGCCACGCTTTGTCGTCTACGGGGAAATGTCCGGAGAAATCCCGCGATTGGCGATGCAGGCCGGGGCCGCAGGATTTGCCGCTCGGTCCGGCGAGGTTGAGGTCCTGCTGGAAACCTGTGCCGACGTTGCAGCAGGAAAAATGGTATTCCCATTCATCGATGTCCGCAAAATGCAACAGGACCCGATCCAAAGCCTGTCCCGAAAAGAACGCACTATACTTGAGGCGTTGGCAAAGGGCATGTCGAACCGGGACTTGTCGAAAGAGCTGCAGATATCGACCAACACGGTCAAGTTTCACCTGTCCAACATCTACGAGAAGCTGGCGGTCAAAAACCGGGCTCAGGCCATTGCCTACTATTACTCCTCGCAGATGTCCGGCAGCTAGGCGAACGGTCTGACGTTATTCCACCTTGATCACTTTACGGGACAAGACGGCCTTGTTCGCAAGGTCCAGTAGCCGGATCTCATAAACGCCGGGCTCATCTGGCAAGGTCATTTCGACCGGCGACTCGCCGTTGATCTTCTGGGCTGAAATCCAGGTAAAGGTGGCTTGTTCGCCACGCGCCAACGTGATGCGCTGATCGGCGCTTCGACTGTCGGATTGCCAACCGACCGAAATGCTACTGCCAGCTGGCGCACTGTCGGGAGCGTCAAGCGATGCACCGGTATCGAGAGCCGCGTCTGCGTCCAGTACCTCGACCGCTTGACGAGCCAGCACCCGGTTGCCTTCGCGCAGTTGATAGCGGACTTCGTATAGACCGGTTTCAGCCGGTGCTTTCAGATCAAGTTCGGTCTGAGCGCGCACTTGCGCATAGACACCGTAATCGCCATCGGGCGTGCCCATCGGCACCAGATTGATATAGTCATTTGTGCTGACAGTTCCGGTCCAGGACACCCGCAACGTATCGCCCGCCCGCACTTCGCTTACTGTGGTGACCGTCACCTCGGGCTCGGTCACTTCAACCATGACCGTTGCAATGGTTTTTGAGCCTTCGCGCAAAACGTAGCGGATTTCATACAAACCCGTCTCGGCCGGGGCTTGAACGTCGTCGCTGCTGTTGTCACGGACCACGATGTAATTGCCGTATTTCCCCTCTTCAGTGCCCGCCGGGACGATGTTGATATAGTCTTGGGCGTTTGCGGCACCGGTCCAGGCAACCTTGAACTTTGATCCCGCGATGACCTTGTCTGGAGCATCGATTGTGACTTGCGGAGATACAACCTCGATCGTTGCGGTCGCCAGTGTTTTCGACCCCTCACGTAAGATATAGCGCAACTCATACAAGCCCGGTTCAGCCGGAGCGGTCAGCACCGCGGCATCGCCATCCCGCACCACGGCGTAATTCCCAAAAACCCCGTCATCAGATCCAGCGGGCACGATGGCGGCATAGTCCTGAGTGTTGACCCGCCCGGTCCAGGACACCTCGAACTTTGATCCGGTCACAACCTGTTCAGGGCCCGAAACCGTAACCTCGGGGGCGGTGATTTCCATCGCTTCGCTTGCCAGCGTTTTGCTGCCCTCGCGCAGAACGTAACGCACTTCGTACATGCCGGGTTCGGCAGGCGCCTTTAGCTTGCCTTTCGAAGCATCGCCAACAGTGAAGTAATTGCCAAACTTACCTTCACCCGTTCCGACCGGGACGATGTTGATATAGTCCTGCGGGCCGACAGCCCCGCCCCAGGCAACCTCGAACACGGACCCGGTCAAAGCACTTTCCGGGATCTGCAGAACGACCTGCGGATCGGTCACTTCAATCTGCTGCGCAGCCACAGTTTGCTTATCGATGTTCAGGATATAGCGCAGCTCGTAAAGACCCGGATCGGCCGGAGCGGTCAGCGACGTTTCCGTCATGCTGCCGACCGCCTGATAATTCCCGAAGGTACCCGGATCAGACCCGGCCGGAACAATCGCCACATAGTCCCGGCGATTGATCACCGGTGACCAAGCGACCTTGAATTTTGCGCCGGTCTGTACAGTTTCGGCTGCGGTCAACTCCACCTCTGGCCTGATCACTTCAAGCGTTGTTTGTCCCAGCACCTCTTTACTTTGGTTGTGCAAGTACCGGACCTCGTACAGGCCTTCACCACCGGGAACTGTGACCGAAACCTCTTTTTCCGCCCCAATACGTACATAGCTGCCAAAGACGCCGGGATCGGAACCGACCGGGACGATGTTGATATAGTCGCTTTCCTCGACCGTCGGCGTCCAGCGGACCACCAGGTCAGACCCGCCCACGGCTGTTTCCGCTGTCTCAATCACAACATTCTGTAGCGCAGGCTCGGGCTCGGGGTCAGGCTCTGCCTGTGCCACGGCGGTGCCCACGGCGCTGAGCGCAGCGCCTAGTTCCTGGGAATTGGCGGCGGTAATGTACTGGCCGCCGGTGTTTTCGGCTATACAGGCCAGCGAGCTTGCGTCCTCATCCGCGCCCAGACCAAACCCCACAACATGCGCGGTGAACCCCACACCCCCTTGTTCCAGCGCCTGCGCCAAGGCACAGGGATCACGCTCACAGCTTTCCAGCCCGTCGGAAATCAGCACCACAGTTGCAGGCTGATCCGTGTAAGACAGGGCCTTGGCCGCAGCCTCGACAGCGTCGGTCAGAGGCGTTTTTCCGATTGGTGAAATTGCATTGATCTGATCCAGAATGACCCCGCGCGCCTGTTGGCCGGGTTCGACCAGAACCTCGATATCCCCACAATCGCCTCGACGGCGGTGGCCATAGGCCATCAGCCCGACCTTGCGGTCTTCGACCCATTCCCCCAGTAGGTTTTCCATGACGCCCCGGGCGATTTCGATTTTTGCCGTACCGTCAATCTGGCCCCACATGGAATTCGAGCCATCAAACACCACCATCACATTTTCGTCCGCCGCAGCAACGGAGCCTGTCAGCAATGCGGTTGCCAAGATGGTTGCGGGAAAAAAATCGTTAAACATAGTAAACTCCTAAAGCGCATGAGCCGTCCGGGACAAACCGTTGTTCAATGCTCGTCGCGCGGCATCCCCACCACTGTGTCGAACTCGGATGAAACGCGCAATTCCGGCTAAAATAGTGCTGACTGGTTCGGTTCCGCTGCAATTCTACCGCGACTATATCAAATCAGGGCCCAAATTGGGGCTTTGATTGCCCTGGCGGCACCCTTTTGCCGACCCGAGCTCCAAGGGGTTGATGACGGTGGCAGACCATCTGATGTCGGCAACGCGAAAGATTGCATCCTCTCTGACAGTGACGATGATTGCCAAAGACTTTGCACCGCGCGCCACGCAAAACAACAGGACCGACCTATGATTCAGAACAACCCCGCCCTGATCAACGCCATCCGCGACCGGTTTGCGCATGTCGAAAGCTGCCCGTTTCAGGGTGAGCGTGTTTTCTTTGAAAACGCAGGCGGGGCGTTGACGTTGAAATCGGTGGCTGAGACGTCGGCATTTTATGCAGCCATTCCCGACAACCCGGGCCGCATCAATCAGGCAGGGCAGGGCACCCAGCAGGTGATCAACAAGGCCAAGGGTGATCTGGCCGTGTTTATGAACGCCTCATCCGGCCAGTTTTTCGCGGGTGAGAGCGGTACTGAATTGTTGTTCCGCCTGATCCGCACCGCCTGTTTGGCGGCACCGAAAGGGGGCAAAGTGATCGGCTCGTCCATCGAACATCCCGCCACCCGCAGCGCCGCGCGCCGCTGGGCAGGGATTGCCGGGCTGGATTATGTGAACGTGCCCCATAACGACGAAACCGGCCTGGTCACAGCCGCGGACTATACCGCGCTGATGACACCGGATGTGGCAGTGGCGACGATCCTGCACGCATCGCCTGTGACCGGAATAGGTATGGATGTGGCGGCGATTTCAGCCGCGATTCGTGAGGTGGCGCCGGACTGTATGATCATCGTTGACGGTATTCAGCACGCGGCGCATGGGCAGGTGGATCTCGATGCTTATGACATCGATGGATATGTGATTTCGCCCTACAAGGTGTTTTCGCGGCACGGTTACGGCATCGCCTGGATCTCAGACCGGCTCGGCGCTACACCCCATGATATGCTGATTGATGCCCCCGCTAATGGTTGGGAATTCGGCACCCGTGACACCGGTTCTTATGCGACTGTTTCCGACGTGGTAGCCTATTTCGACTGGCTGGGTGGTGAGGTTTCAGACGAAACCGACCCTCGCGCGCGCATCGAGGCTGCAGGCCGCGCCATCCACGCGTATGAAACCCATCTGACCAACACAGCCATCAACGGCACCGGCAACCTGCCGGGCCTACGGGACATGGACCACGTCACCATTCTAGCCGGGGCAGACAATGCCGCGCGCGAAGGGTTGGTGTCCATCGTGGTCGAGGGCAAGGCCTCTGAAGACGTGGTTGAAACCTTGAACCAACAGGGTATCCGCACTCATACGCGCAAGGCGGATCATTATTCCGGCAACGTGCTGGCGCCACTGGGCCTTCCGGATTGTATCCGCATCTCGTTCTGCCACTACAACACCGAGCAGGAAATCAGCCGTCTTCTGGCTGCCGTTAAAATGCTTGGAGATAGCGGCTGAACAAAACGTTCGAGTTGCTGTTGGGTGTGAGAAGTGTGTTACCCCTTAAACGATCAAAACCCCGGTTCGTAAGGATTTAGTTATTAACATAAGACAGATTATCGGGTTATCATTTCCAGGGCCGTGATTTCGTCGGGATACGTAAAAAATAGGGCTGAATTATTGAGAGTCGCCTCCCATTGAATTCAACATCTTAGGGTTTTTGCGCTTATTTGATGTTTCGATGGTTCAAGCGCTTCAAGTCTACGTCAAACGAACGCCAGTGAGCTTCTTCGCAACCTGGAAACCGGCGCAGTGTGTCTTACTTGAGTTTGGTTGATCAGCAGAATGCCCTGACCCAGCACACGGCCCAGACCAGACTCTGAGTGCGCAGCAACGCGGCGTTATTAGCCGCTATCCCTACCTGATGCAGTGAGAATTTGTCAGGGAATTCAACTGTACTGTGCCAGTGCTACCCTTGCAAACTGCCGCCAGTCAGTGAAGTTCGCCCGGTTAGTGCCATGGCGACACTTAACTCTTCACTAAGAGCGTCCCACAGTTGTTCCAGGCCTTGCTCTCCAGCAGCCGCGATCGCATATTGCAGAATTCTTCCGATGAAAACGAAGTTTGCGCCAAGTGAAAGAGCTTTGAGAACGTCTTCGCCCGATCGGATTCCACTATCGTAGAAGATAGGAAAATCCGGCCCAAGATCGTCGCGGATTTTTGCAAGAATCTCAATCGGGGCTGGCGCAGCCTCCAGCTGCCGCGCACCGTGGCTGGAGACCTGGATGGCATCAACGCCCGCAGACACCAGCGCGCGGGCGTCTTCGATATCCAGCACTCCCTTCACTACGAGTTTGCCGGGCCAGAAATCGCGCAGCCGGGCAAGCGTGTCCCAAGTCGCCCGTGCCCGGCTTTCGGTGCGGTTGAAGTCATAGCCCTCCATCTCAAAATTCGCCATCACTGGCTTGCCCTTAATCAGGGCCGCCAGCGACCAGCGCGGGTGCAGGGCAAAGTCGATGAACTGCCGCGGTCCGATGCGGAACGGCATTTTGAAGCCGTGGCGCAGTTCGCGCGGGCGGCGGCCGACCTCGGGCACATCAACCGTCAGCACCAACGTCTGGTAACCGGCTGCGCGGGCGCGCTCAGCCAGCTTGAAGGTGCCGCTGCCGTCGCCGCTGAAATAGAGCTGGAACCAGGCGTGGCCCTCCGCCGCCTCGAGAATGGTCTCCAGCGGAGTTGAGGCGACGGTGGAGACCCCGTGCGGCACGCTGTAGCGCGCCGCCAGCCGGGCCAGCATCAGGTCGGCGCCGGGGGCTGCTAGGTTGCACATGCCCATCGGCGCGATGCCAAAGGGCCGCCCGGCCTCGGCGCCAAAGAGCCTTACGGCCAGCGAACGCTCGCTGACATCGCGCAGGATACGGGGCCGCAGGGTGATGGCATCCAGCGCAGCGCGGTTGAGCGCCGCCCCGGTTTCCTGCCCGGCGGCCCCGTCGATGTAGTCAAACACCATCCAGGGCAGCCGCCGCCGCGCCAGGCGGCGGGCGTCCTCTGCCGAATGGATGACACCTGCGCCCATCAGCCGGCCACGGCCTTCATGAAGCGGTCGCAGATCACCACCGGGTCCATGGTGATCACCGGCATCTTGGCATTACCGCTGTCGCATTTGACCACCAGCACCGTTGCCTCCCCGCTGGACAGCGCCTCCTCCAAGGCAGGCCCGGTCTCCTTGTCCTGCACCTCCACCACCCGGGCACAGCCGGCGGCGCGGGCCATGCCGGCCAGATCGGTGCGTTGGCTGGTATAGGTCGGCTGATCACCGGTGGAGCCATAGGAGCCGTTGTCGATGATCATAAGGATGTAATTCCCGGGTGCGTTGTTGCCGATGGTGGGCAGCGTGCCGAGGTTGGTGAGGATCGAGCCGTCGCCGTCGATCACGACAACTGATTTCGGCTGCGCCAGCGCCAGACCCAGCCCGATGGAGGAGGCAAGCCCCATGGTGCCCAGCATGTAAAAATTGGTGGGCTGGTCGTCGATCGCGTGCAATTCTTGTGACGGAATGCCGATATTGCAGACCACCAGCTGTTCGCGCAGGATGGGCGCGATCTCTTTCAGGATTTCGGAACGGATCATTGGTCGCCATAGCCTCCCCAGAAATTGGCGTCGGTCAGGATGGCAACGGGCTTGTTGCACATGAAGGTGTATTTCAGGATGTTGTCCAGCTCTTCAGCGTCCTTCTGCCAGTGGAAGTGGTAGGTCGGGATGTTGAGCTGGGCCAGGAGCGCCTTGGTATGCACCGCCATTTCCACCTGGCAGGCCACCGGCTCACGCAGCTCTCCACGGTACGAAATCAACATGGGCAGCGGCATCCGGTAATATTGGATCAGCGTCGCCAGCGTGTTGATGGTGACCCCGATGGCGGTGTTCTGCATGATGATTGCCGGGCGCTTGCCGCCCATCCAGGCGCCGGCACAGAGCCCCATACCCTCATCCTCCTTGTTGGAGGGGATGTGAAAGATGTCGTCGCGCTGGTCGATCTCTTCGATCACGCCGGCTAGCTGCTTGCAGGGCACGGTCGTGACGAAGGAGACGCCATTGGCGGCCAGATCGTCAGCGATCCTCTTGTCTATGTTCATGGTCGGTGGCCTTTGCTTCGGGTGTCGTGTTTCGTTGTCATGCGGTTCGGCAGACGTGGACTGCGCACGGGGCATGGCGGACCACGCGGGCAGCTGTCGAGCCGAGGAAAAAGTCGCTTAGGCCGGGTTTGTGAGAGCCGACGACGATGCAGTCTATGCCGTGTTTCTCAGCGTATTCGACAATGGCGCGGTAAGAACGGCCCTTGACGATCTCTGCGGTCACATTGCGATGGTCTGCGGTCTTCTTGGCAAGCAACTGGCGGGCCTGGTCGAGGCCTTCGCGCACGGTGTCTTCGTCCAGATACGCGGTGACTGAACTGTGCGGTGCTTCGTAGACATGCAGCGCAGTGATCTGTCCGCCTGAATTGCATAGAGTGGCAGCAGCCTTGAGCGTTGTGCTGGAAACCCCGTGATCCAGGGCCATGGGAACCAGGATTTTGTCATACATGGTTGCTCTCCGTTTTGATTGGCGCGTGGGCTCAGGCCCAGGGGTCGAGGATGATCTTAGGCGCGGCTACCGCTCCGGACCGCAGGTCGCGAAAGGCGGCGGCGCCTTCCGACAGTGGCCGCTGTTCTGGCCAGTCCAACGGACCGAGGCGGCCGTCAAAGATTGCCTGCGCGGTGTCGCGGAAGTCCTGCGCGGTATAGGTGTAGGTGCCGATGAAGGTGATTTCCTGCAGGGTCATGCGCCTGATATCCAGGCCGCCGGCGTCCTCGCCCAGACCGACATGGGCAATCACCCCACCGGGCGCCGCGGCCAACGAAGCGGCCGCGCGGGTGGCGGCATAGCCGACGGCATCGACTACCAGCGGCACCATACCCTGGAAGTCGGGAACGACTTGCTGGTTGCAACAATCCGCCAGAAAGGCCCTGCGCGCGTCGTTGGGTTCCTGGATGCTCACGTCCTCTATCCCCATCGCTCGCAGCGCCAACGCAGCCGCCAACCCGATAGCGCCGCCGCCAATTACCAGCGCGGAGCGTTCCATTTCCGGCCGCAGCGCCTCTAGTGCCAACCGGGCGGCGTGCCAGCTTACGGCCAGCGGTTCTGCCAGTGCGGCTTTTTCCAGCGGCACCTCGTCCGGTACGTTCACCAGGTTGCTCTCTGGCATTGCCACGAACTGGGCAAACGCCCCCTCGCGCGGCGGCATCGAGATGATCTGGCGGCTGGAGCAGAGGTTCTCGCGCCCGGCGGTGCAAGCGACGCAACTGCCGCAGGTCACCAACGGGTTGATCGTGATCCGGCGGCCCGCCTGCGGTCCATCCTCGATCACTCCCGCGGCTTCATGCCCCAGGATCAGCGGCGCGGGCCTGCGATTGTCATGGCCCAGATAGGCGTGCATGTCCGAACCGCAGATGCCGGAGGCTTGGATGCGGATAAGATATTCGCCTGCCCGGACAGACGCCATCGGCACATCGCGGAACGCAAGACTCTCAACCCCTTCATAAACCAAGGCTTTCATTTTGCAGTGAACCCTCCGTCGACCATCAGGACTTGCCCGGTTACATAGGAAGAGGCGTCTGAGCACAGGAACAGTAGCGGCCCATCAATATCCTCCAGTCGGCCGTTGCGGCCGATGCAAGTCTGCGCCGCGTTGCGGCTGGCGCGGGCCTCATCGACGAACACCGCCTGAGTCAGCTCGGTCGGGAAGAACCCCGGTCCAATCGCATTGGCGGTGATGCCGAAGGGCGACCAAGCCTCAGCCATGGCACGGGTCAGCTGGCCGATGCCGCCCTTGCTGGCGCCATAGGCGATGCCGCCGGGAAAGGCGCGGGTGGTCTGGAGGGAGGCGAAATTGACGATCCGCCCCCAGCCCCGCTCCTTCATCGCAGGCACCAGCGCCTGGCTTAGGAAGAAAGGCACCGAGAGGTTCAGCGCCAGGGTCTGGTCCCAGCCCTCCGCCGTGACTTCATCTGCAGGTTGCCGCGTGTTGACGCCCGCTGCGTGGATCAAGATGTCCGGCGCTCCGAAGGAAGCCGCAACAACCTCACGCAGCGCATCCAGCGCGGCGCGGTCTGTCACATCCGCCGCCACATGAGCCGCACCGGAGCCGATCTCCGCACAGAGGCTTTCCAAAGCTTCCGTCCGACGGGCCACTGCGACCACCTGCGCCCCCGCAGCGGCCAGCGCGATCGCCGCCCGCCGTCCCAAGCCGGAACTGGCGCCGGTGATGCAGGCGGTTCGGCCTGCCAGGCTGAAAAGGGCGCGTGGATCAGCCATTTGCGGTGAGATCGAAGGTTTCGTCCGGGAAATACTTGGCCAGCCGCACGTCGGCGGCGCGGGCGTGGCCCTCCATTCCCTCCAGCCGGGCGATCCGCGCAGTGGCCTCTGCCACCGGTTTGGAGCCCTCGCGGGTAGCGCGCTGCCAGGTGACGATCTTCATGTATTTGTGAACCGACAACCCACCAGTGTAGCTTGCCGCGCGCGAGGTCGGCAGCACATGGTTGGTGCCGGCTGCCTTGTCGCCGTAAGAAACTGTAGTCTCTTCACCCAGGAACAGCGAGCCGTAGCAGGTAAGCCGCTCCAGCCACCAGTCCAGATCCCCTGCCTGCACGGTCAGGTGCTCGGGCGCGTATTCGTCGGAACAGGCCGCCATGTCCTCGCGGTTCGCACACAGGATCACCTCGGCATAATCGCGCCAGGCGGCTGCGGCGTTCTCACAGTTCACTTCGGGCAGGTCGTTGATGTAATCCGGCACCAGTCGCATCACGTCTTCCGCCAGGGCGCGGTTGTCGGTAACCAGCCAGACCGGAGAGTTGTAGCCGTGCTCTGCCTGACTCACCAGATCGGTGGCTACGATGTGGGAATCCGCCGTTGCGTCGGCAAGGATCAGGCTGTCTGTCGGGCCTGCGATCATGTCGATGCCCACGCGGCCAAACAGAATACGCTTGGCCTCGGCGACAAACTGGTTTCCTGGACCCACCAGGATGTTTGCCTTGGGCAAGCCAAACAATCCGAAGGTCATTGCCGCTACCCCCTGCACGCCACCCATTGCCATGATTTTGTCGGCACCGCAGATATGGGCGGCATAGATGATAGCCGGTGCCACGCCCACGCCGGGGCGCGGCGGAGAACATGCGGTGATATGCTTGCAGCCTGCAACCTTGGCGGTGGTCACAGTCATGATGGCGCTGGCGATATGGCTGTAGCGCCCGCCCGGCACATAGCATCCGGCCGCATCCACCGGGATCGCCTTTTGTCCGGTGATGAAACCGGGCGAGATTTCCATCTCCACGTCATGCACCGTGCCCTTCTGCAACTGAGCAAAGCGGCGAACATTGTCGTGCGAAAACCGAATATCGGCCTTCAGCTTTTCCGGCACCAAGTCGCAGGCTGCCTTGATCTCTACTGGGGTCAGCAGAACGTTGCCTTCATATTGGTCGAATTTGGCGGCGTACTCTAAAGCCTTGGCATCGCCTCCTGACTCAATGTCGTCGAGGATGCCCTGCACGATCTTATGAGTTTCAGACGCGTCCGACTTGGGGGTCAGAGCAGCTTTTTTCAGATATTCGCGGGTCATTTCCAGAAAGTCCTATTTATAGATATCAGGAAGCAGCGTGGTCGAGATCGCCGGAATGTAGGCGATTAGCAGCACGACGATCAGCATTGTCAGAACAAAAGGCACGGCACGGGCGGCGATCTTCAGGATGGACTCGCCGGTAATGCCGGAGACGACAAAGAGGTTCAGCCCCAAAGGTGGTGTGATGAAGCCAACGCCCAGCGCGGTGATCATCATGATGCAGAACTGGATCTCGTTCATGCCAATGTTGTCGGCCAGGGGCTTCAGGATTGGTGCCAGGATCACGATGTTGGGCGTTGTCTCCATGACGCAGCCCGCTGCGATCAGTATGCAGATCATCAACAGGATCAGCAGGGACGGATCATCGGTCAACCCAGTTACGGCGGTTACAAAGCCCTGCGGCACGCCCATGATTGCCAGTGCCTCAGCCAGCGGAGCCGAGAAGGCGATGATCGGCAGGATCACCCCATTCACCTTGGCAGAACTGACAAGCATGGCCGGAAAGTCCGACAGTTTCAGCGTGCCCAGGATGAAGCCCATCATGATAGTGACGACAACCGCCGTAGCACCGGCTTCGGTCGGGGTCAGACGGCCGGAAAAGATACCGTAGAAGATGATCCCCGGCACTATGAAGGCATACCAGCCGGACTTCAGCGCGTGGCCCAGGTTGCCCAGCCACTCCAGCAAGCCCATGTTGCCGCCTGTCTCGTAGGTATAGAGCCGGTTCATGATGATATTAGTGATCAGGATCGACACCAGGATCGCCAGGCCCGGGATCAGCGCCGCAAGGAACAAGGTGGAGGCGGAAATGCCCAGCACCAGGCCAATGATGATATAGGCGATCGAGGGCGGGATCAGGATGCCGGTACAGGCGCCCGCCGCCACCAGCGCGCAGGCATAGGGGCGCGGATAGCCGCTTTCGACCAGCCGGTTGATTGTCATCCGCCCGACCGCTGCGGCACCGGCCGCGTCAGAGCCGGAGATCGCAGCGAACATGCCGCAGACTAGCACCGTGGCGGAGCCGAAGCCGCCCCGCGTCCAGCAGGTCAGCGCCTCCGCGACATCCAGGAATTTCTTGCTGAGACCGGTTCGCACAAGCACGTCTCCGGTCAGAATGAAAAGCGGCACCGCGGTCAGCGCAAAGGCGTCAATGCCAGTGAACAGGCTTTCGCCGATAGCGCTCAGTGGCAGGTCTCCGGACATGACCAGCATGGTGATTGCTGCGGCTCCAATCGCGGCCCAGACCGGAACCGCGAGCGCGATCAGAGCAACGAACATGATCACCGGAACATAGAAATCCCAGCCGAGCTCGACCGTTTGATTAAGTGAATTCCACAGCATCGCTCAGGCCTCTCAATCAAACAGCTTGTCACCTTCGAAGACGGGCGTACCGTCACGAAGGCTGCGCAAGTCTCGCCGGAAAGACTGGAGCAATCGCCAGACCATCAAGGTGAATCCCAGCGGTACTGCCGCCAGGAACCAGACCATCGAAATCCGGAGGCCATGGCTTACGGATCCGAACTTGGCTGAGACATGCACCGTTTCGAAGGACCAATAAAGCGCCACTAGCGCGACTACGAACATCACCAGATCACCGAAGATGTAGATCAGCGCCTTGGTTCGCGGGCCGAGATAATGCAGGATCACATCGATACGGATATGGGCGCGCTCTTTGACTGCCGCCGCAGCGCCGATCCAGGCCAGATAAATGAATGAATAGCGGACGATTTCCTCGCCCCAGATTGAGGAATAGGCAAACAACTCGCGTCGTATCACTTCAATCGCCATTGTGACGACCAGCATTGTGTAGAACACCAGAAGCAGCCAACGTTCTGCGTTCTGGTCGATGGTTCGCAGGATGTTCATTGCCATTCCCGGTGTTCAGGCACACCCTCGAATCCAACTCGGCGGACTGCAGCGAAGGTGGCTGTTGAAGAATAGGGCGGGCGCTTTTGCGCCCGGGCCCGGTAATGCTCAGGCGTCGTGCACGTAGTATTTTCCTTGCGTGCCTGCGGCCTCCTCGAGCTTGGCGAAATTGTCCATTGAGCCTGCAAGTTCAGTCTTGAAGGAATCCCATTCGCTCAGCTGATAACCGCCAGCCTCTTTCCACTCACCCAGTTGGTCATCGCTAAGGGCATGGAATTCGACACCGGCCTTGGCCAGTTCCGCCATTGCATAGGCACGGGCCGAAGGCACTTTGGCCAGGTTCTGATGCGCCGTCAGCTCAGATCCCCACATCACACCTTCCTGAACATCGGCAGGCAACGAGTTAAACCACTCGAGGTTACAGGAATAGACTTGGCTGTCCGGCACTGCCTGAGTGAATGTCACGTGGCTCAGGATGTCTTTGAAGCCAAAGACATAGAGTGCCCCGACAGATGGATCGAGCGCATCCGCGACGCCCTGTTTGATAGCCGAAGGCGTCTCACCCCAGGCCACAGGTGTCGGATTGGCGCCGACCATGCGGTAATACTGCTGCAGCATTTTCGAACCCGGCACTCGGAACTTCACTCCGGCCATGTCACCGGGTGACATCACGGCATTGCCACCTTTGCGCACCGCGACAACACGGGGATCGATGTTCACATAGAACAGAGCTTTGAATCCGTTGGCTTCCACGTTGGGGTGTACCTCAGACTTCCAGAAGTCTGAATTCACTAGGTTGGTGAACCGCTGGTTGGAGCCGCAAAGATAAGGCATGTTGATCAGGTCAACGGTGGAAGCAAAGGGCGCGAAATTCGACAGCGAATGCTGCGCCGCCTGGATGGTGCCACCCTGGACCTTTTGCACCAACGCACCACCGGCGCCCAACTGGCCGCCCGGTGCCAGTTTGACATAAATTTTGCCGTTGGTTGCGTTCTGGATGTTTTCCTTCAGATCCAACTGCATGATCGGATAGCTGCGCGATGCCCCCAATACATAGGCAGTGGCAACGGTCATAACATGATCTGCTGCACTCTCGCGTTCTTTCTCTTCCTTGGCGGTTTGAGCAGCGGCTTCTGAGGACCACAGCACACCGCCAGCACCGGCCACCACAGCCGCAGTGAATGAACCGGTTGAGGCCAGTTTCAGAAAATTCCGGCGCTCAGCAGATTTGAGGCCATCCTTGGCATTCGTCATTGTCTTCCTCCCTATTGATCCGTCAGCTGCCGTTTTTGTTCTTTTGGTCAGCTTCGCGTTTGAGAATGGCCGCAACGAACAATATCGAGGCGGCAAACAGAACCAGCATTTCTCCAACGTCCCCTAAGAAAGCACCGCCGCCAAAGGCGCCCAACGCGACATTGGCAAAAAACACCGCAAAGACGGCAGCAGCAGCCCAAAGGATCATCTTAGAACTCCGGAATCGTATCTCAAATCTATTTGTAAGCGCTTACATTGATAATGCAAGCGCTTACATATATGGATGGCAGGCCCAGGTTTTTATGTTATGAAAAGGTTCAAAATCACAGCGGGCAACACATGGGAAAAAACCGTTCAGTTCCGACACTTAACGATGTCGCCAAGGCGGCGGGCGTATCAACCGCCACGGTTTCTCGATGCCTGAATTCACCGGATCAGGTCATTGAAGCCACCCGACAGCGTGTCATGCAGGCAGTCGAATCGCTGGGCTACACGCCAAACTTCGCGGCCCGGGTTATGGCGGCGAAGCGCAGCTACACTATTGGCGCCATTATTCCCACTATGGACAACGCTATCTTTGCCCGCGGGTTGCAGGAGTTTCAGGACCAACTTCGCGAGAGCGGCTACACACTCCTGGTGTCCAGTTCGGCCTACGACCCCGAAGTGGAATGGGAGCAGATCCGCGCGCTGGTTGCGCGTGGCGCAGACGGTCTGCTGCTGATCGGGTACGCACGCGACGCGGAAATCTACACCTATCTGGAGCGACATCAGGTTCCGTCAGTGGTTGCTTGGTCTTATGACCCGGATGCGCAGCGACCGTCTGTCGGTTTCAGCAACGCGGATGCCATGCGCGAACTGGCGCGCAGTGTGATTTCCGCCGGCCACCGACGGATTGCCATGATCTCGGGTATCACTCAGGGCAACGACCGGGCGCAAGGCCGGGTGGAGGGCGTACAGCAGGCGATGGCCGAATTCGGGCTTGATACCAGCACCTTGACACTGATCGAGACCGCTTACGAGATTGACAAGGGCGCTGAAGCCTTCCAGCGGTTGATGGCTCTGGCACCACGCCCGACGGTGGTCATGTGCGGCAACGATGTTCTGGCCGCCGGTGCTCTGCGCGAGGCGCGCAGACTGGAAATCCAGGTGCCTGAGCAGGTTTCAATAACAGGGTTCGATGACATCGAACTGGCAGAAATCGTCAGCCCCACCCTGACTACCGTTCATGTTCCGCACCGTGAAATGGGACGCAAGGCAGCCTGTGAACTGACAGCAATGGTGGAAGGCAAATCGGAAGGCCGGTCGATCTGTATTAATATCAGAGTTGTTAACCGTAACTCTTTGGCAAAGCCGCCTCACCAATCATAAGGAACTTGGTTGCTGTTGATGCTGGTGCATCTTGCGGATTTGGCAGCTTTTTCCTCTCGAGCGTGAAAGGCTGCTCGTTTCCAGTTCGAAAGGGTTGGCCCCGCGGATGCAGCCCACTGTCAATTTGCCCCACTACTAGGCTGCAGGGGCAGGTCCCGGAAAGTGGGTGAATTGGAAATCGCGCTTAAGGTGTAAACGTAAAATCTTGTCAACTCAGACGAAGTAAGCTAGCACGACCCAGGGTGGTACAATGTAAGTTCTTGCAACCTGGGCATATTCACACAGTTGGGTTCAAAGGACGTCTGACAAGAATTGAAAGAATGTTGGCGGAAACTGAGAGTTTTGAACCGGTCACCGTAAAACCGATACAAAGAAATGCATCAGCCTTTTCAGTACTCAGGAAGGTAATGCAAAACCCCGTCGAGGGCTGGCCGGAATCCTTGTACGAAGATTTCATCTTCGAAAAACAGATCCTGGGTAACCGTGTTGTCCTGACTAGCGATCCAGAAATCGTAAAGGGTGTATTGCTTAGTCAGCAGCCGATTTTTCCAAAACCGGAAATCGCACAATCGATAATGTCGCGATCCATAGGACGGGGCTTGCTGACGGCAGAGGGCGCAGAGTGGAAGTTTCTACGCAAGGCGACGGCCCCGGTCTTTCAACACAAGAGCCTATCAAACCTGCTTCCGCATATGATTGCGGTGGGCGAAGAGGTTGCACAGCAGTTTAGATCCAAACCCGGCGAAACTGATGTATTGCCTTCTATTTCAAAGGCGACTTTTGAAACGATTGCAAACACGTTACTCTCAGGAGAAGAAGGTAATCTGGACTATGCACGCATCTCTGACGATGTGCATAAGCTTCTGGCTTTTGTTGCAAAAGTCGACCCATTGGATTTGTTCGAAGCGACAAGAAATCTTCCCAAACCGTGGGCGCGCGCGGGGATGAAAGCGGCAGAACGGCTTAGAGGCGATGCCATGAAGGCACTGTCCAACCGTAGAAAGTCCAACAACGCAGCCGATGATCTTCTGACTCTTTTGTTGGCTGCGCAAGATCCGGAAACCGGAAAGAAACTGTCTGAAGCTGAGTTGAGGGATAATATCGTGACGTTTATCGGCGCAGGCCGGGAGACGACCTCACACGCAATCGCATGGACATTCTATCTGTTGGCGAACAGCCCCTATTGGCAAGAGCAATTGGTGGATGAACTTTCAGAGGTCTTGGGTGAAGCCCCATTGACTGCAGATAACTTAGGGCGACTAAAAAAACATGAGATGGTTCTGAAAGAGGCGATGCGATTGTATCCTCCGTGCCAGGGCATGCACCGCGTTGCCGCAGCAGATGTCGAGATCAATGGGTTGAAACTCAGAAAAGGTGATATGGTCTTTCTGGCCACATATCCGATGCACAGACACAAAAAGCTCTGGGAACGACCCAACCACTTTGAACCGTGCCGGTTTGATGTGAAAAGAATGTCGTCATACCATCGATTTCAGTATATCCCGTTTTCGGCTGGGCCGCGTATTTGCAGTGGCTTAAAATATGCGATGTTCGAAGCCACAGCCATCCTCGCCAGCGTCATCCGCGCGGTAAGGCTGGCTCCGGTCGAAGGCTTTGTCCCATATCCCAATTCACGCATAACCCTTCACGCAGAAGGTGGTATGAAACTGCGCGTTTCGCCACGCTATTGACGCTTTGGGCTCGAAAGCGATCAGATCAGGACACGTTATGAAAAACGATCACAAGCCTTTTGAACCAGTCACAGTAGACACCCTGCCTGAAGGCGCGTCGAACTTTGCCCTTCTCAGGAGAATGTTCAGAAATCCTGTCGAGATATGGCCTCGCAAGCTCTACGAAGACTTCACGCATGAAGTTAACTTCTTCGGCAAGCGCTATGTGCACGTAACCGATCCAGACATTGTTCAGGATGTGCTATTAAAGAACTACACCCTATTCCCACGTTCGGAAATCTGGCAGTCAATTCTCAAACGTGCGGGTGGCGAGGGGTTGCTTACAATCGAAGGGGAACGATGGAAGTTTCAGCGCAAGGCCACGTCTCCGATTTTCCGCTCGATTCATCTGAACAAGCTCTTGCCCGGCATTATCCGCATCGCGGACGAGACAGCCGAATTGCTTTCATTGGAACAAGGTCCAGTCGATGTATTCGAAAAGATGGACAGGGCATCGCTCAAGGTTATCGTGCAAACGCTGCTGTCGGGTGAAGGGTCTGATTTGAACACCGAAGCGATATCCAAAGATATCGACCTGTATCTTGAGTATAACGGCCGAATTGATTTCTTTGATCTCTTCAAGGCTACGCGCGACTTGCCTAAACCCTGGGCCCGAAAAGGTCGGCACGCGGTTGAGCGACTTCGGGAGGAGTGCTCAAGGATCATCGGGCGCCGCCGCCGTTCCGGCGTGGAAAGTGATGACTTGCTGAGCATGCTGATTTCAGCAAGCGACCAAGACACAGGGACTGGTTTGTCCGACATCGAAGTCAGAGACAACCTTATTACTTTCATTAGTGCTGGCCATGAAACGGTAGCGTTGACCCTTTCTTGGGCAATGTATCTGTTAGCCAACACTCCGGAGTGGCAGGAGAAGCTGCTTGAGGAAGTGAACGAAATCTGCGGCGATGCCCCACTGCAACCGGGTCATATCGGCAGACTGAAAAAACACGAAATGGTCGTGAAAGAGGCGATGCGACTATTCCCGCCGGTCTATGCGCAGGAAAGGTTCGCGTTGGAGGACGTGACGTTCCCGGATGGCACCACTGTTCGCCGCGGCGACACCGTGGTTCTGGCTACATATCCGATGCACCGGCACGAAAAGCTCTGGGACAATCCCAACAGGTTCGACCCTGAGCGGTTTGCACCGGACCGAGCCAAAGGTCATCATCGCTTTCAGTTTATTCCGTTCTCGGGCGGACCGAGGATTTGTATTGGAATGGGGCTTTCGATGCTGGAGGCTGTCTCTATCCTGGCCTCGATAGTCAGGTCTAATGAGATTAAACCTGTCGAAGATCAGACACCTTATCCGACATCTCGTATCGTGCTTCGCCCGGCAGGAGGGGTAAAGCTGTATGTGACGCCAAGAAAGTAGTCTTTGTCATAAATGGCGGTGTGCTAGACAACCCTGTCAAACGACCAACTGAACAATATGCCACATGCTCAGTTGAGTGCTTTGTTTATCAGCGCCATCGTATCAACCCAGGCTTCGCGGGCGCCCCGTGATAACTCGGACATGCCGGTGAACCCGTGGATGAGACTCTCGTAGACCCGCATTTCTACTTTGGCGCCGGCCTGTCGCAGACGCTCAGCATAGGCCAGATTGTCGTCTAGATACGGGTCGAATCCCGCTGCCAAAAGGATGACTGGGCACACGCCAGTCAAATCGTCGGATGCGGGTGTTGCAAGCGGATTTACTAAGTTCTTCGGATCTGACGAGTAGGCATCGTTGAATTCCTGAATCTCGTTCAAGTCTAAAAGGAACCCGGAACCGAGAGTTTCAAAAGACCGCCGTGCCGTTGATCGCTCGGTATTTGGATACCAAAGAATTTGCAGGCATGGTGAGACGTGGGCTGATCGGCGATGATTGGCAACCACGGCCGCCAAATTACCACCAGCGCTGCCGCCTGCTAAAGCGATCTTGTTTGGATCGACGCCTAACTCCTTATGGTTTTCGGCCACAAAATCAAATACCGCGAGACAGTCCTCGATCGCTGCGGGAAAGGGGTTTTCCGGAGCTAGACGATAGTCAGGCACAACCACCACACTTTGCGTATCCTTGGCCATTCGATTGCTGGTTCTGCGATGGCTTTGAGGTGATCCCATAACATGCCCCCCTCCGTGAAAGTGAATTATGCTACACGCCGGAAAAGGCAGCCCTGTAGGACAATGTAGCTCACACTTGATGTCGCCACCCGGCCCAGGAATGGTCAGGGTTTTGATTGGTACATCCGGATCTATTCGATGAGCCAGCCATGCTCCGCGGATATCCAGATCCTGTCGTTTGGCTTTCAGAGGTGGAGGATTTTGTGGATCTGGCGCAAATTTCTGGCAAACAATCTGCATTATCGGGTCAAGGCGTTTGCCTTCTATTTCTACCGGCTTCCCCGCAATTATCTTTAGTATCGGCATTGGCACGCGTGCAAACGCACGTACCACATGCTCCAACAATTTGTGTCGGAAAGTAACGGGAGTGGATGTAATCAGTTCACTCGATAGGACAAGATTTTCAGGCAGGTTGTCCCCTCGCTCACGTTTGATTGTTTAGTTGTCAAAACAGACTGTTAGCAAAACCTGGTTTTGTCGGCAACAAACTGGAAGTCTAAAATTGTCTTTCCACTTCCGGAGTTCACGCCGACACGGAACACGATGGTTTTCATGCGCCGCGACTTCGAAGATTCAATGATCAACTTCAAGCGAACTCAGCACCGTGTCGAGGCGCACGGCTTACGTAACACTGGAAATTATACTTCTTTCAGACCCACGCACATCGTAACTAACTTCATTGAGATGTCTGGCGCTCTTTTTCCGGCCAGAATTCATCCACCACGACATACGCGATGATCACAAAAAAGGCGGCGCTGGCAACCTGCAAAACTCGAGTGATGCTCTTGACGTCAGCCTCGTCTGAAAACGGTGCAACCGACCCGCCATATACGATCAACGCTGTCGTAATAGCTGAGCCGGCGGCGGCGGCGAGCGGGGCTTGAGATTTCCCGAGTGCTCCGAGTGTTAGGCAAAAGAAAAAACACAGCAGAATGGGGGTGACAATAACCGGAGCTATTACGTTTATTTCATAGCAAATGATGGATACCCCTGCCCCAAGAAGGTTTGCTGTGAGCATAGCTTTTGCAACTGTTTTGCCTGCAGCGGGGATTGCCGCAAGTTGCTGGCTCAGCAGGGCGACAAAAAACAGAACTAGTAGTGCAGATGCGCCAGAAACAAAAAAAGCCAAGGCAAACGGCACTGTTACAAGCGACATCCTGACTATTCGGCGATATGGATCGAAGTTCGGCGGTGATGCGGCCTTCTTTTGAGCGGGCGTTTGAGGTTCAGCGGGTATCAACACGAACATTAGCGTCGACACGAAGCCTGCAAACAGCAGGTTCAACGGTATCCAATACACGAGCACCAAGGCCAGATCCTGTGATTGCAGAACCAAGTTCGGGATCATCAATGCTCCCATCAGGGCAATGACACCCGGTAAAACTCCGGCTCCGGAAACCGACCACATGAAAGACAGGATTATTCCAATGGCCACCAGAATGAGAAAAACAAGAGGATATGGTGAGAGGATTGACGACACCAGAAAAGAAACAAACATCAATCCAATCGAAAAAACAAACAGCTTAGCAAATGCTGCCAGAGGCAATGCGGCGGGCGCCTGCAAAAAAAGTGCGGTGAACACCGCCCCAACGACGGCGAGTGGCCAGCCAAGAAACAAGCCCAAGGAAAAGACGCCGGTAACACCCACCGCAAGCCGGGCGACAGAGCGTTGGTCCTCAGTACGCATAGGACAGTATTGAAACCACGCGGATGTAGGTGCGGCCTACCAGGTTCAGCAACGAGTTGTCACTTAGATACATGATCACATCGGCCTGCCCGTTCAGCTGAAAGCGAAGATCATCTTCGGCACTTCCAGCTTCATAGCCTGGCAATACGATCCTGACTGGGAACCTTTCCGGCTCCCGCAAGAAACCTTTGGTACTGGGCGGACTCGCCAGTTGCCCCGGCTCATCACCGCCACTTAGGGAAACGGCCGCGCTAAAGCTCTCAATGACGCCAGGAACAATCTGACCGGGATGCATATCCAGCACCACATCAACTGGAGAACCTACCGAAGCTCTTCCTAGGTTATTCTCGGTAAAATACGCCTCGATCCAGACGTCAGTTGCGTCCAGAAATGTCAACAGATCCTGACCGGATCGCGCATACGTTCCAGGCGCTATCAACAGATTAGAGATCACACCTGTCGCCGGAGCACGCAATTCGGTCCATTCAAGGTTCAGTTCCGCATCCGCCAAGGCCGCCAAGGCGCGCTGGATTTTTGGGTTTTCAATCCCATCTTCACCAAGCCTCTGCTTTGCTTTTTCCAAATCCGCTTTTGCGTTCTCATAGTTTGCCTCGGACTCTGCCAATTGCCCTCGTGCGTCGTCAGCCTTTGAGACAGCAATCAGTCCTTTCTTTTCGAGCGCAAATACGCGTTCCGTCTGAATGCGCATCGTATCCAGATCGCTTTGCGCCCTTGCTAGTTTGGCCTGCGCCGCTCTTACTTCTGCCGAAGATGCACCCACTTCTTGAGTGGCGGCTTCGAGATCAGCTTCCGCCTTGTCGCGCTGAATCTCATAGGGTCGCGCATCGATCCGGACAAGGACATCTCCTGCCGAAACAATCTCACCATTTTCGACCAAAACTTCAGTCACAGTGCCAGTCACCTGCGGCACGATCTGAGTCGCCACGGCTTTTACTCTGGCATTCCCGGTAAATGGCGTTTTCCGATCAGCGACCAGGTACCAGACAAGGAAAATTAGAATGACAGCCAAGGTTGTCCATATCGTCTTCCTCATTTCGCCGCACCTTCAGCAGCGCCCTCGGCTTCGGGCGAAGTATCAATCCAAACTTTGAATAGTTCATAGAAAACAGCAAAGAGAACCGGTCCCATAAAGACGCCGATCAAACCATACGCCATCATACCTCCGAGAACACCGATGAGGATGACCAACATAGGGGTCTCAAGGCCTTTTGAAATGAACACGGGTCTTAGGAAGCTGTCCATTATCATGACGGGAACGGCCAATATGGTGAAAATCAAAGCAGTTCCGCCGGACATGGAACTCCATGCGTAGATAATTACCGGTATAAGAACCAATCCGGGCCCGATTTGGATAATCGAGAGTATCAGGCAGATAAATGCCAAAGTGGCGGCCGAAGAAATCCCGAACAAAGCCAACAGTATCCAAACGAAGACCGCCTGAATGGCTGCTACGCCGATCACGCCTTTTGTCACGTTCCGGATCGTTGCGCCTGCCAGTGTTACGAACTCACCGCCGCGTGGTGCGAAGACGCGGTTGGCGAAGCGCTGAAGACCCTGGACCAAACTTGGCCCGGGGCTGAACAAAGCCCCCATTATCAATACTGACAGAGCTAAGCCAAGCAGCCCTATACCGATGCCCAGCACCTTTCCGAAGAGCGATTTGGTGATCTCTAGGATTTGCGTTCCATATTTTGCAAGCGCGCCGTCAAGATTGCGTTCGAACATTCCCCAGACATCGGCAATTTTGTCTCCCACCAAGGGCAATTCCTTGAGGCCCTCGGGCGCAGGTGGGACTTTCAACTCACCCTTGTCTGCTTGTTCCGCGAATTCAGACCCAAGTTCTGCGGCTCCAGATACTGCGGTAGCGACTGGTCCGAGGGTCAGAACGAGGCCCAACAAAACCAAGATCGTCGTGGCAAGTTTTTTCCGCCCTCCCAGCTTGGACTGAAGCCAATCAAATGCCGGGTAAAGCGCCACACAGAGGATCGTTGCCCAGATAACCACGCTCGCAAGCGGGGCCACCATGACCAGGGCGCTGTAAAGGAATAGTCCGAGAAAGAGCAATCGTATCGCTAGATCGACAATCTTTGCGTCCTGTGTCTTTTCCATTCCATCCCTCCGTGTATTTTTTTGAATATTATACTCAAAAAACATAATATGTATATTTTTTCGAGTTTTGATGGCCATCTATCAGCTTGAAGACGCAAATAAATCTGGATCACGGCTTGAGGTGCACAGGCAGACAAATGCCCGAACACGAACTCGGCTTGGCTCAATTGAGTGCGATATGTTAGTCCGCTTTTTTGTCGTCTTGGGACAGGATTGTATCTGCCACTGTGGTCGCTGCCGTTACGAAGACACCGAGACCCACGATGATATATACCATTGTGAAAATCTTTCCTGCCGCAGTCTCAGGTGAGAAGTCACCAAACCCCACGGTCGAAATTGTCACCACAGAAAAGTAGATTGAGTCGAGCCAACTCCAACCTTCGACAAAGCGGTAAAAGATCGAGGCCCATAAAATCATTCCAATTGTGAAAGCAAGAATGCCTTTCACTCTACCGTCCTTGAAGGCGACGCTTATCCCTCTTGTTATTCTGGTCAGTGAGTTCATCGTATCCTCGTCGATTAAAGAATTCACATATAGCAGTAATTAGATGAAACTGAGAAATAGAAGGAGTCTGACTGACTTTAGTTTGGAAGATGCGTCCAAGCACCATAGGCAAAGCTCACGCACCTGTCCGTTTCTGGCTATTGAGAATTACTTCAAGCCAGCTGGTTAGGGTCAGGACCCTTTGATTTCCGCAGGGTGGCGTGATTCACGGTTCGAAAACGAGCGGTGATATGCCTGAAGTTTTTTAGCTAACGTATGCGCGGATGTCGCGTTTTGAGCCTTATCTTCTGAAATGCCACAGCAGACCGCGTGTCGATGATCAGCATTTTTTAGCGGCATTCCTGCACTACCGAACACTTGGGCGATGTCGAATGTCTGATTAGGGCTCATTGCGGACATTATCTGCATCCTGAACGAATTGCCGGGTTTGGGACATAGTGTCCGGTCCCGTGATGCGATCCAACAGCACTACCGACTTTTCTGCCGCTCGCAATCTACTTGATATACCTAAACATTCATGTAGCGCTGTTGCGTTACAATCCGCCACTTATTGGGGTCAAAAAATGGCAGCACTTTTAGGAAAGACAGCTATTATCACAGGTGCGTCGGCTCCTCAGGGGATCGGTCGAGCAATCGCGTTAAGGTTGGCGATGGACGGAGCTAATATCGTCGTCACGGACGTTGATGGTGAACTGGAAGTGCAAGGCAAGACTCGCTCCAGAGCGATCCTGCTTGACGACCTTGTTGCGGAGATCAACCTAGGCCCGAGTCGGGCGATTGCCGTGAGGCTGGATGTGACGTGTCCATCGGATGTCGAGGCGTGCATCGCTCAGACCAAATCAGCGTTCAACCGAATAGACATTTTAGTCAATAATGCAGGTTCGCTGGCCGGATCAGACAATTTCCTTTCGACAACACCCGACCAGTGGGAAACCAGCTTTCGTGTCAACATGTTGGGCCCAATGATGATGGCTCAGGCGGTGATCCCCGAAATGAGAAAGATTGGTGGTGGACGGATCATTAACATCGGTTCTACAGGAAGTCTTGGTGCGGAACCGGGGTTCGGTGCCTACACGGCGATGAAGCATGGGCTTGCCGGCTTCTCCAAGACGTTGGCTGCCGAATTTGGTATTGATGGTATTCTCTGCAATACGGTTTGCCCGGGCTATATCGCGACAGATATGCATATGGCTGCTAACGTTCGGCTCGCCGCAGAAAGCGGCATTTCCCTCGACGAAATAAAGGCAAAACGCTACGCCAATGTTGCGCTACGAAATGCGGGTTTGCCAACCGATGTGGCGAACGCTGTGGCCTATCTTGCAGGACCGCAGGCAAACTATGTCACTGGTATTAATTTGCCTGTGACAGGAGGCGTACCCGCAGGAATTTGACCAGCGAGAAGGTAATAGCGGAGCTCGCTGTTGCCATTCACTGCGGTGCGCTTGTACTGGCGGTAAGAGCCCGTTGCCGCCGTCGGGCAAGCTTCGGTCTTTCGCATGTGCGGTAGGTCCCGAACCGCATAACTCCAGGCATTCAGAACTGGATCGCGAAAGGCGGATGAGCGGACATACCCGATATTCGCTGCGCCTTCATCAATGTTGGCTTTCGTTTAGTCGGGAAAAAGAGCGGCGAACTGAACCACCGCTCAAGTCGATTTGCGTACGCTTAGAGTTCAGACCCGCCGTGCTTCTGGAAGAAATCGTCGATCTTGTCGGCGACCTCAGCGACAAAGTGCGGGTAATCATATAGATCGACATGCCGCGCGCCTTTGACCTCATATAGCTCCTTGGGCTCGGTGGCCTCGTTGTAGAAGTCCAGCGTTGCCTGAGCCGTGTTGTCCATGGCCGCTGATCCATAGATGCCAAGGAATGGTGTGTTGAGATACGGAGCCCACTGCCGGGCACTGACGAGAGGCTGTGTTTCGAACATGGTCGCTTGAACACGGTAGTCATAGTTGGGGAAGGTTTGCGAACCCGCCCGTGCGGTCTGGTAGTAGTCGTAACCTTGGCCGTTGATCGAATCCGGATCGAGGGTTGCGGGATCATTCTTCTCAAAGCCGATCAGATCAACCGGATCGAGCGCGCCCTGCTCATAGAGGCTCTGACGCGCTGCGTTGGATGCTTTAATCAGCGTCAGCAACATCTCTTTGGGCATTCCTCCACCGAAGAAGCGAGAGTGGCCATCCAGAAGCCCGCTGACGGCTGCCAGCGCCTTGATCCGTTTGTCGGTTACAGCGACGACGGGCATATAGCTCGCGCTAGCGCACCCAGCTATGCCGAACAGCCGATCACGATCCACAAAGGGCAACGTTCCAAGATAACTGACGGCATCCCGGATGCCTTCCATCTTTTTGTATGGGTTTTCGTCCTGACGGAGATCACCGTCGCTATCGCCAAAGCCGATGTGATCAAATGCCAAATAGACATAGCCACGCTCAACCATGGCATCGCCGTAGTTGGCGGCCATCTGTTCTTTCACCTGACCCAATGGACCTGAGAATACAATTGTCGGGTACTTCTCTTCAGGATCGAATCTATCTGGCAAGTAGAGGTTGCCGACAAGGTTTACACCTTGTGATTTGAACGTGACGGCGTTTATGCCGGAAGCGAGATCAAGCATTTTGGTTTGTCCGTGGTTTGTGATTTGAACCGGTGTCGAGGCCTGCGCGCGGAAACCCATCATAGGCAGCGTTAGGGCTGCGGTCGTGCAAGCGAGCACGCTACGTCGTGTCATGAGTGTCGTCATGGTTTCGTCCTTCCTAATCTGAGAGAACAAAGGTGGAGGCGGACTGGAGGCACCAGTCCTGCATCCCGTAGGTTCTTTGGGATGAGGGTTCGGGTCAGTTAGCCGGAGGCAGAGACGTAAAGTTGTCGGCGTTGTAGGTGATCAGGATTTTGTTGATCCGCCAGCCGTCGTCAGCCCGAACAACGCCATATTCATAGTTGTTCCAGCGTTCGATCCGGAGGGTTCCGCCGTCTTCGGCGAATTCACCGGCCGGGGAGTTCATGACAATAATGGAACCACGCGCATAGGCAGTCGCATTGTCCTTGTCATGAAAGAAGATGCGGTAGCCGGAGTTCGTGTGCTGCGTTAGGAAGTGATCCGCGTTTGCGACGTAGCCTTTTGCCCGGCCAAGAAAGTCATCAGCACGCATCATGCCTGAACCGTCCTGACCGACCGTCGTTTCGAATTCCTCGGTCATATAGAACCGCGCCAGTTCCCAGTCCTGTCGATCATAGGCATCGACCTGAGCATCGATGATGCGTTGGATGTTCAGGACGTCGACGAGGTTTTCCGCCGTGATGGGCGTGCCTGATTGTTCGGTTTCGTTTGCCTGTGCTGCACCGGTTGCAATCACGGCTGCCACCAGCAAAGCGGAGAACTTTGAGAGTCCATGTTTCATCTGTCCTGCACCATCCTTGAAGCGTCTTGCTACGGTAGAATCTATGTTCTACAAAAAGGTATAACTTACATTCTACTAAAAAGTATAGTGCAGATTATACTTTCTTGAACAAGAGCCTGTGAGCGCCATGAAACTAACTGAAAAAAAACGAAAAGATATTATCGACGCAGCCATCGTCGAGTTCAGTGAGAAGGGATATTCTGGGACAACAATGAACCAGATCGCCAAACGGGCGAACGTCGCGATTCGCACACTTTACAAGCATTTTGAAAGCAAGGACGTTCTGTTCGAGGCGATCACAGAGATTATCGTCTCACGGAAAGCGACAACCGCACCTGTCGCCTATGATCCTGATCGTGACCTCACAGAACAACTTGTGGACGCTCTAAAGGTCTACATTGAGATGGTCACTGACCCAGAGGCCATGGGAGCTATGCGTCTCATCGTTTCGGAGTACTTGCGTGACCTGGAAAAGTCCCGCGCGTTCTTCACGCAGCTTGGTTCATACGACTATCCCGTGGTCGAAATGATCAGAGAAGCGATGGATGCTGGTGCACTGGAAAAAAGCGATGCGCAGTTCGCCACTGGTCAGTTGCTGGCTTTGGTCCGAAACTACTACTCATGGCCAGTACTGCTGTTCGGTGAGCCTCAGGCAGCTGACAACACGTTGGATGAGTGTGTCTCTATGTTTATGGCGCGCTATGGGCGCAAACTGAGTAACGCAGATTGACTTCCGCAAAGACCATCCTCCATTGCGTCACGTTTATTGCTGACTTCGAATAACCCGGGCTTTAGTGCGCAATGGAGCACCCGGTATTCGGGGCACGAAACAGTCATTCTCTGCGGTACGCCTGGTTGGCTGATGGCAACCTTAACAAGACACTTCCAACTGAACTTTGCAATTCCTGAAAAGCGGAGCTAACTCCAATTCGCTGCCGCGCAGTATGCTAACTTTGGGACGTCAGAGATGCGCAAAAAGCCCATTCTGCAGAGTTTAACGAACAGCTCATAACCGCCGTTCGGCAGTAGGTGATAAGCTTTCGACGCAGCATTTCAAAGCGACGTCCAAAGGTCGCGACCTAAAGCGTGACCACCGGTTTCTTCCTGCTGAGAAAACTTGACTGCAATGTGTTTTGCCTACATCCCCGAAAGCCCAGCATTGGTATTCAATAGAAATTGGCGGAATATTGGGCTGCTAGCCGCCCCAATGCCACGGGCGTTTTCCCCAACCGCTGCGGCTTCCACGACCGGAGGAATCAAACCTCGTTTATCTTGGTTGATTAAGTAACGGCGAACCCTTGCCACTAGCTCTTCCCTAACGTCAGGCGGGAACGCGCCATCGATGAAAATGGCCTCAAAGTCGATAACAGCGCAAATTGAAAGAGCGGCCTTGGCTAATTCTTGCGCCGTGGTGCCAATCCACGGCTCGACATAGCGAGAAATGCTACTCCAATCCTGCGGCTTGCTCCATAGAACTCCCGGGTCGACACCCGCTTCGATCAATCGGTCCTCGAGCAGAAACAGCGACGCAGTGTCGATCAATTGTTGGCTTTCACCCAAAGGACCCGTCGTGCGCATGGCACCCAATGCACCAGCATTGCCTTGGTTGCCTTCGAACACGGTGCCGTTCAGTGCAACACCGCCGCCGATCATTGAGCCAATAAAGAAGTAGAAGTAGTCACGGTATTCAGCCCCACGCCCATAGAGATGCTCTGCGTGGCATGCGGCTGTCGCGTCGTTGACCACAAAAACCGGCAAATCACTAAACTTGGCGACCTCGGAAAAGAAGTTCACGTTTCTCCAAGACCGGAATTTTTTAGCGGCAAGCCCAGACAGATCGTGCCATTTCCAGAGTTCGAATGGGGTTCCGATCCCGATCCCACAAATACGATCACGAAGCCTCTGAGGCTCCTGGGACAGAAGCGTTTCCAAACCAGACTCCAAAAAACCGAAAATGACCTCTGGAAGCGGATAGTCATAAGTCGTGGAAAGTTGGCGGCGCGGCGTGCCTGTAAAGTCAATCAAGAGCAGATCGGCGCTTCGCCGCCCTATCTTCATCCCAACCGACAAGATGCCTTCCGGGTTTAATTCCATAGGGATTGAGGGCTTTCCAACCTTCCCGCGCAGTGGGGTTCCACGCTTGAGAATCGCGTCCTTTTCAAGTTTGCGCAGAATGATTGATACAGTCTGAGGAGACAGACCCGTCAATCGCGCGACATCGGCGCCTGCGGCGGGCCCATGCCGTTGTAAAACGGTTAAAATTAGACGTTCGTTGTGATCGCGAACCCCGCTTTGACTTACCCCACCGGTCAGTGTGTTGAGCGCCTCTCTCTCCATAAGCCCGAACATAAACACCTTGTTTTCTTATGAAAAGGTGTCCAAGCAAATTAATAAATAAACTTTATTTATTTATTGACAGGAAGACCAGAATCACAGTTTCTTGAACTAGACCTTCATTGGAGGATGAGGGCGAGTCTTGTTGGCGTGCCATGCGAGGCATCAACAATTTTCTGGGAGGACTACATGAAAAATCTATTCAAGATTGCCGCATCTGCTACAGCACTTACGATGGCTGCTGCATCTGCTCATGCGGCCGGAGAAACCGTTTGTCTGATCACGAAGACAGATACCAATCCATTTTTTGTAAAGATGAAGGAAGGCGCGACGGCCAAGGCCGAAGAGCTTGGCATGACACTGAAGGCCTTTGCCGGTAAAATCGACGGCGACCACGAAACTCAAGTTCAGGCCATTGAAACTTGTATTCTCGACGGCGCAAAGGGAATTCTCCTGACGGCCTCGGACACAAGCTCGATTGTCCCCGCTGTTCAGCAGGCGCGCGATGCTGGCCTTCTAGTTATTGCTTTGGACACGCCGCTGAGCCCGATTGATTCCGCTGACGCAACCTTTGCGACAGACAACTACAAAGCTGGCCTGTTAATCGGGCAATGGGCGAAGGCAAAGATGGGCGACGCAGCGGCTGACGCCAAGATTGCGACGCTTGATCTTAACGTCAGTCAACCAACCGTGGACGTTCTCCGCAATCAGGGCTTCCTCGACGGCTTCGGTGTAGACCTTGCAGACCCCAATGTCATTGGCGATGAATCTGATGCACGATTAGTCGGCAGTGACGTGACCGACGGTAACGAAGAAGGTGGGCGCCGCGCCATGGAGAACCTTCTGGCCAAGGACGCGACGATCAACGTTGTTCACACGATCAACGAACCGGCAGCAGCAGGTGCCTATGAAGCTCTGAAATCCATTGGACGTGAAAACGATGTGCTGATCGTTTCGGTCGACGGCGGCTGCCCCGGTGTACAAAATGTGCAGGCCGGAGTTATTGGAGCCACAAGCCAGCAGTATCCGCTATTGATGGCTTCGCTTGGTGTCGAGGCTGTCAAGAAATGGGCTGAAGAGGGCGTAAAGCCTGAAAATACGCCCGGAAAAGACTTCTACGATACCGGAGTCGCGCTGATCACGGACCAGCCTGTCGAAGGCGTGGAATCGATTTCGGTCGCCGAAGGTTTGGAGCTCTGCTGGGGCTAAAGGAGACCTAATGTATGAGGCGCTCTCATGCGCCTCATCACTCCGTTCACCTGTAAACCGAAACTTCCTGTACACTCATCTCGTAGGCGTTACGCCGCCCGCGAATAGGGGGAGATATGTCCGAAGCAAACCAAAGAGCCCAGGAATTTGAATCCGCTGCTAACAGGACAGAAACTGTCGCGGAGTTTGAGGACCATCGGCGTGGCATATTGGGGAAGCTACAGCATCTTCTCCACGTCAACCCGTCCTTTGTGCCACTTATCGTTTTAGTAGGTGCAATGTTGATTTTCGGCCTGCTTTTGGGCTCAAAATTCTTCTCGCCATTTGCTATGACTCTGATCCTTCAGCAGGTTCAAATTGTCGGCATCGTGGCGGCGGCGCAAAGCCTTGTTATTCTGACAGCAGGTATTGATCTGAGTGTCGGTGCGATCATGGTTTTTTCTTCTGTGATCATGGGGCAGTTCACCTTTCGATACGGCATTCCAGTACCTATTGCCGTTATGTGCGGACTTGCAGTTGGAACCATGATCGGAGCGCTCAACGGCTGGCTCGTCAGCCGTGTTAAGCTTCCTCCGTTTATTGTCACACTCGGGATGTGGCAGATCGTTCTTGCGACAAACTTCCTGTATTCCGCGAATGAGACTATTCGCAGTCAGGACATAGAAGCCAACGCGCCCTTCCTTCAGTTCTTCGGAACCAAGTTCAGCGTCGGTGGAGCGACCTTTACTGTTGGCGTCATTTTCATGCTCGCCCTGATTTTTGTGTTGGCCTATGCACTTAAACACACAGCTTGGGGAAGGCATGTCTATGCCGTGGGTGACGATCCTGAGGCGGCCGAACTGTCAGGTGTAAACGTCCATCGTACACTCATGTCCGTCTATATGTTGTCTGGCCTGATCTGTGCCTTCGCGGGATGGGCTCTGATTGGGCGCATCGGATCAGTCTCGCCAACGTCCGGCCAATTGGCCAACATTGAAAGTATCACCGCTGTCGTGATCGGCGGCATCTCTCTATTCGGCGGGCGAGGCTCCATTCTGGGATCACTGTTCGGTGCATTGATCGTTGGCGTATTCACACTTGGACTGAGGTTGCTCGGCGCGGATGCGCAGTGGACCTTCTTACTCATCGGTCTTCTCATCATCGCAGCGGTCGCAGTCGACCAATGGATCAGAAAGGTATCGGGCTAATGTCAGACGCAACTCCAGTCGTCCAAGGCCGCGGGATTGTAAAGCGCTATGGCCACGTTACCGCCATTGACCATTCCGACTTTGAACTGCGGAAAGGAGAAATCCTTGCAGTAATCGGAGACAACGGCGCAGGCAAATCGTCCATCGTCAAGGCGATATGCGGTGCTACAATCCCGGATGAAGGTGAGATTCTGATCGAAGGAAGGAAGGTAAACTTTACCTCTCCAATCGACGCACGGAATATGGGTATCGAAATCGTCTATCAGCAGTTGGCCATGTCCCCTGCCCTTTCGATTGCAGACAACATGTTCATGGGGCGCGAGATCCGCAAAAAGGGCTTCATGGGCAAGTACATGCGTCAGCTAGACCGGCCAGCTATGGAAAAGTTCGCCCGTGAAAAGCTAACTGAGCTTGGGTTAATGACCGTACAGTCGATCAATCAGGCGGTTGAAACCTTGTCTGGTGGCCAGCGTCAAGGCGTTGCCGTTGCGCGCGCAGCCGCCTTTGCGACCAAGTTCATCATCATGGACGAACCCACAGCAGCTTTGGGCGTGAAAGAGAGCCGCAAGGTGCTTGAACTCATCCAAGACGTACGCGCACGCGGTATTCCGATCATCCTGATCAGCCACGACATGCCACATGTCTTCGAAGTCGCTGACCGAATCCATGTGCATCGGCTCGGTAAAAGGCTCTGCACGATTGATCCCAAGGATTACACGATGTCCGACGCCGTAGCGTTTATGACCGGCGCCAAAGAACCGCCAAAAGAAGACGCCGCGTGATCGAGCAGGATGCAACGCGCGTGTGCGAACTGATCTCCTCTCGGAGGCAGGTTGGGGTTCGGACGATTGTCGCAATCGCCGGCCCCCCTGCATCCGGAAAGTCGACCCTGGCAGAAACCGTTGTGCAATCGCTGAATGCACAACAGAGTTCGGCGGTTCCGTTAGCCGCGCTGGTGCCTATGGATGGCTACCATTTGGACAATCGTATACTTGAAGCGCGAGGATTGCTGGCGAGAAAAGGCGCACCAGAAACCTTCGATGCAATTGGGTTTTGCAATGCAGTCAAAGGGTTGAGATCCTCACAACATGCGTCCTTTCACCCCAAATTTGACCGTCAAATGGATTTAGCCATTGCCAACGCGATTGCGGTTCACCCGGAAACTCAGATTGTAGTTGTTGAGGGGAACTACCTTCTAATGGATAGCGAGCCGTGGAGAATACTGGCGGATGTCTATACCGTAACGGTTTTTGTCAGCCCAACTTTAAAAGAGCTCGAAAATCGGCTGCAACAACGCTGGATCGAGCATGGCTTTGACCCGCAAACCGCGTTGCAACGCGCAAAAATGAACGATCTGCCCAACGCTAAACGTGTCATTTGTGATAGCCGAAAAGCCGATCTTACGCTGAACCAGAACTACACTGAATTCGGGATCAGCTACGCGTTCTGAACCTGCGCACTGGCTTCAGCCAGCTATTAATACAGCACCTCTAGGCGAATTCAGGTGCACCCAATGTCACTCCATACGCGATGAGGAAACGTCCTGAAGTTTTTTTGTGGACACAGCAGAAGTAAACTAGATCAACGACCCGATAGGCTTCGGACTACTGGATCGCGCCAGCATCAATCCAAGCCTGGTTGCCGAGTCCGGCCGCGATTTCAAAGAGGTCGCTGCTGAAACTTGCACTCTGACGAATGCGCGGGTTTAGGCGGAAGTTGCAGTTTTGGACACTTCGGGAATGACTACAGAGGGAGTGCATCTAGCAGTCGCTGAAAACGTTGCTATCAAATTGCTGCTTACACTGGATGGGCTCAGAGCCTGTTAACATTTCAAAAAGCAAAGGAGCAGCACGAACGTCACACTCTGTTTCGCAGCCAATCAGGCACTCTTGGCCGCAAAAGCTAGCGCAACCAATGTATAGCCTTTCATTGGCAGATTGGACGACATCAATCTGGATGGGGTCGATCTCATCAGTGATATCCGGAGCATCTTCAACAACTTTGACATTGAAACTGAAATCACTGCAGCATCCATCAGAAGTCCCAATCACATAACTGAGGCTGCTTTGGCCGGTCAGACGTTGCTACGATACTTCCGCCCGTCATCCGCAAACTAGTCACGTATTCTCTGACCAACGCCGATATTGAACAGTTTCTTTTTGATTGGAGGTCTACAGGGCAACCAACTCTTTAGTGGGCTTTCACTTGACTGAAGCGGGATGACCTAGATCAGACCTTGAACGGCTGAGTAGCAAGGCAGTGTTTCGGGAACTAAAACTAAATGAGAGTCTTCTCAATTTGACAAACTGTCTGACTTTAGCGTGAAACGACCGCTTTGGGCTGGGGGCGGTCATTTACTTTGAGTACGGAGGTGGGAACCCTAGGTGAAACCAACTATCCCTCTGCTGTTTCAATTTTCCACGCCTCCAGCAGCCTCGGAAGCGCAACGTCCCAATCCATAACACCTGTCCGTTTGGCCCAATTATAGTATTGGCCAATCAAGTCTGCCTCCAGTTCGGCGTTGCTCCCTCTCAAATCAGTCAACTCCGTGCGGTCTGCTTCGATGTCATAGAGTTCCCAATCTTTTCCATGCTGTCTGACAAGTTTGAACTGACGTAGCCGCACCGCCGAATTTCCTTCATGTTCGAAAAAGATGGGCTCTTCTCGCGCCCAATCTTTGCCGTGGAACAAGTCCATCAATGACTGCCCTTGCATCGGCTGAATTTCGTGACCACCAACCTCACTTTGGTACTGGCATCCGGTTGCCTCCAAAATAGTAGGTAAAACATCAACGACATGGCAGGCGGCGTGCGCGTTTGCCCCAGAGACAAACTCTTTGGGCCAATGCGCTATAAGCGGCGTCGATATCCCACCTTCATGGACGTAGTGCTTGAACAACCGAAATGGCGCATTCGAGACATTTGCCCACGGTTTGTCATAGCTCTGATATGTCTGAGCACCACCCGGCATCACGTCGGGGCGGTTTCCCATTTCGATTGGGCGACCGTCATTTGTGGTGTCCGGGAAGAATTTTGCCCACCCGTCTTCCGCCATGAATTCCGCGCAGCCACCATTGTCGGACAGGAACAAAATCAAGGTGTCTTCAAACTGACCTAAACGTTTTAACGAGGCGATGAGCCTGCCTGTAGATTGATCCATCCGGTCTACCATCGCAGCATAGGTGGCCATCTTTCGTGCCTCCCAATCGGTATTCTGTTCGGTCTCCCAAGGATGAACAGCAACATCACGCGGAGATATTTCCCAGTTCCTCTGAAACAGGTTCATGCTGTTCATGGTTTCGTGTCGTGCGGTACGGATTGTGTCCCAACCGCCTGAATACACTCCGTCATAGCGAGCGATGTCCTCGGGATGGGCGTGTAGCGGCCAATGCGGAGCGGTATGCGCGAGATAAAGAAAAAAAGGCTGGTCGTCGGGTGTTTCTTCGATCATTCCAATCGCCTTGTCCGTGATCGCGTCGGTGAAATAGAAATCATCAGGGAATGTCATGACACGGCTGTCATCTTCGAGCATGTAGTGCGGCGAGAAGAAGTGGGTGACGCCATCGACGATCCCGTAGAAGCGATCAAACCCGCGCTGTCTCGGCGTCGGATGCTCAACATCTCCAACTCTCCAGCTATCAACTTCACGCGCCATGAAATCTCCGGCGACATGCCATTTGCCGGACATCAAGGTCCTATAGCCACCTGCACGTAGGTGCTCTGCTATGGTGGCGCTGTCATTACGCAAAAAACCCTGGTACGCGGGCGTTCCCAGATCTGCCCCCATGTGGCCCACGCCGGCGTTGTGCGGGTACAATCCTGTCAAAAGAGACGCCCGCGTAGGACAACAGCGGGCACAGTTATACATTGCCGTAAGCAGCACACCATCCCTTGCAAGGCCATCGATATTTGGTGTGCGTATTTCCGATCCGGTGGCACCCAAATCTGCAAAACCCAGATCATCGGCCAAGATCAATATCACATTCGGTCGTTTTCCTGTCGGCATTCAGAGGCTCCATCGCTGCACATTTGAGCTTACCTCACTATCGCAGATGATCTTGTCCCCAAGCGACCCGTCAACAGAGGGGTAGAGTCAAGGTTCTTTGACCATCATGTACAAGCGACTAGTTTGAGGACATGGCCTCCGTACGACAACTAACCGACTGGATGATAACTGAAGGACGCCGCTCAGGCGATCCGGTGAAAGTAGTTTCACATTTCTGCTCGTCCTTAATTGACGAAGGTGTGCCACTCTGGCGGGTGAATATCGGTCAGCGGTTCGCCAATCCGCTACTGATTGCATGGGGGGTCGTTTGGACACCTGATGGGACAGAAAGTTACGACGTAACTCATGAAACGATGTTGACAGAAGGTTATGTTGGCAGCTCATTTGAGTACATTCTGGAGCGCAGAAAACCTCTGCACAAAAGTCTGCTACAGCTGGATCCAAAGACTGAGCATTCATCGTATCTTGAATTCGCTGAGTTAGGTGGCACAGATTACTATGCGACTCTGATGTACTATGGCGATGAATCTCTGCACGGCTGCACATTTGTCACGCAGGAACCAGACGGCTTTTCACCGCAACATCTGGAATTGATTGAGGCAGCACTGCCTGCTCTGTCTTCCGCTTTGGAACCTGTCACGATGCGCAAGTCTGCCAAGGGGCTATTACGAACATATCTTGGCGATGGGCCCTCCGACGCCGTATGGAACGGGCGGATCAAGCGAGGCGAGCGAACGACCCTAGATGCAGTCGTCATGTTTTCTGATTTACGAGGATTCACGGCACTTTCAGAAGCCGCACCAGAGGCAGATGTTTTTGACGCGCTTAGCGTCTACTTTGATCTGGTTGTTCAATCTGTGGAAGATAACGACGGCGATGTTCTCAAATTTATGGGTGACGGTATTCTTTCGATTTTCACCATCGCAACTCAGGCTGGTTACGCCGGCCGATGCCGAATGGCTGCGCAAGCTGCACAAAGTGTATTGGCGGGTTTGACGGCTCTCAACCGTCACCGCTTTGATGCCAAAAAACCATCATTGGATGTTGGGATCGGGATCAATGTTGGGCAAGTCAGTTATGGTAACATCGGCAGTCCTGGAAGACTTGATTTCACGGTTCTCGGGGGCGCAGTGAATGTTGCCAGTCGGATTGAGGGTTTGACTAAATCTATTGGCCGAAGAGTGCTGGCAACATCTGCGATTGCAGACGCCTCCCCTGATCTGTTTTCCCCTTGTGGGTTTCACGAAGTTCGTGGTCTTACTCGTCCAATCGAATTGTTTTCTCTCGTCGAAGGAGAGATTTGATACTGTATTTTTTTGGCGGCATCGCAAAAAGCAGAAACCGGGTATTGGGCGCCAAGTGTCAAAAGGCTGGTTTGTCCCGCATTTCGGGGTTTGCAAAGCCCAACGATGAAGGCCCGGTTTGAGCTACGACTAAGCAATAGTGCTCGCTGCGGAGAATGAAAAATCTGAGTCCCAAGCGGTATTTGGCACTTGCCACAAAGCCCGCCCTACTATGATCGGGAAACCTTGGCGCGTATTCCAAGGTCGATTGGAATTTTCCATTCCTGGTTCGAACATCCTGATGCTAGGCTCAGACCAGCTGCATCTTATTGAGTATTTATAATTATGACCACACTGACTGTAACCCGCCGCACGGCAATGACCATCCTTGGCAGCGTGTCGATGATCGCGATTGCTAAGGCCAGTTCCAGTCATGCGGCCTCATCTTTGCAGGACTTTGGGAGCCAGCTCCAAACACTGCCGGAAATCACGGTTTACACAGCGCGGCGGGTCATCACTATGGTGGACAATGCCCCTGCCATCAACGCGGTAGCTGTCGTCGGAGACCGTGTTCTGGCTGCGGGTCCGCAAAAAGAAATTGTTGATAGGATCGGTTCGCAGCCCTATCGACTGGACGAGCGGTTCTCTGAAAAAGTCATCATTGCCGGTTTGATCGACCAGCACGTACATCCATTCCTCGCTGGATTGACCCTAACGTCCGAGATCATATCGATAGAAGATTGGAATATTCCGACCGGATTTTCAGACGCTGCTAAGAGCGAGGCGGACTATCGATCCCGTTTGAAGGCAGCCGAAGCGGCTATGGATGATCCTGACGCCCTGTTGCTGACATGGGGTTACCACCATTTCTTTCATGGGGAGATCAGACGAACGCAACTCGACGAGATAAGCAGCACGCGCCCAATCATCATCGTGCACCGATCGGCGCACGAGTTGATCTTTAACACACCGGCGTTGGAACTTCTGGGCATCACCCAAGAGTTCGTCGATAGCTTTGAGGGGCTCGCGCTTGAGCAATCGAGTTTCGAAGATGGATATTTCTTTGAGGCAGGAATGTTCGCCGTTCTTCCGGCGGTCGCACCGGTTCTTGCAACGCCAGAGCGTTTGGGGGCTGGTCTCAGGCTGGCGCGCGAATATATGCATCGCTCTGGCGTAACGGTTGCCGCGGAGCCGGGAGGGGTGCTGTCCCGGCCTCTTCAAGAGGTGACTAACGCTGTCTTTTCGGGGCCCGACGCACCGCTTCGAACGTATTTCATAGCTGATGGTAAATCACTTGCTGCCGCGCACTTCCAAAGTGGCTCCTTGATCGAGGAGACCGAAAAGCTGCTCGGTTGGGGAGAGGGCAAGACTGCTTTCATGCCAAAGCAGGTTAAACTCTTCGCCGATGGTGCCGTTTACAGTTTGGCCATGCAGGTGTCGGAGCCTTACATAGGAGGCGATTTCCATGGTGAGTGGATTATGCAACCAGACGAATTCAACCCGGTGTTTGATGCATATTGGGAGGCGGGCTATCAGATACATGTTCACCAGACCGGCGACCTTGCCGTAGATTTGATTTTGAACGCCGTTGAACGGAACATGCGTCAGACGCCACGCGCAGACCATCGAACCACACTGGTCCATTTTGGGTATGCTCGTGAAGATCAGGCGGATCGGATTGCCGAACTAGGCTGCATTGTCAGCGGAAATCCTTACTACGTTACCGCATTATCAGATCGATACAGCGAGCTTGGATTGGGTCCAGAACGTGCAGATGACATTGTGCCCCTTGGCCCAATCAAGGCCAACGGTACTCCTATCTCTTTTCACTCTGACGTGCCGATGGCCCCTGGCGAACCGCTATTCCTCGTATGGGCTGGTGTAAACCGGACGACCTTCTCTGGCCGCATCGCGGGTCCCGAACACCGCTTGTCGGTCGAAGACGCTTTGCGGGCCGTGACAATTGATGCGGCCCAATCCTTGCGATTGGAGGATGAGATTGGCTCTATCGCTCCTGGTAAGTTTGCGAACTTCACCATCCTTGAAGAAGACCCGTTTGAGGTCGAGGCGGGCAAGATAAAAGACATCGGTGTCTGGGGGACCGTGCTGGAAGGTGACGTTTTTCCCGTATCAGCCGACTTCGATCTCGACCGCGCGTCATTATCGCCGCCTAGGGATACCATAACTCCACCGACGAAGCCGCTATACGCGCTTGCTGACGTATCGGGCATCGCAAAAAAAGGCATGCTGGCCGGATGCTCATGTTGCGCTTCGCCTGTATCACAGTCGTGCACACCATCTGTGGCGGGACAAGTCTCGGCAGTCAGCTGTTGCGGGACCTACGCTTTGGGGTGGGCAGTTGTGTCCGAATGGGCCGCGAAAGCGTAGATTTTCACCTTGTTGAGCGCAGATTCAAACGACAGCATTGTTAAGTATCTCAGAGATTGCACGCTTCGGGCTGCGAACTACCGCATGCAAGTGCTGCATGCCTTTAACTTAGCGTGTTAGGTAAGGGCTCGAAGCGGTCGTTCGCTGTAACTCTCACTAACGACTGTTGTGCGGACAAAGCCGCCGGTAGCCGCACAGCAGCGTTCAAATACCTTCTAAGCGTCGCTCAGCGGACACAGTGAACAAAGAGACCTTGAAAAACTGGAATATCCGTCCGGCCTCAACTGCAAGGCTGCTTTCTCGCCCCATGGTTCCAGCTTTTCCATTTCACGCAAATCAGTAGACTAAATCTGAAGCAAACATGTGCTCTGGACACGATTTAAGCCTGCCTTATTTAGCTTGGTTGGTACGGAATACGCCAACTAGATCGCCAGATATTCCTCTCGAAGGTTGGTGTCCTCAAGCACCTCTTTCGCAGTGCCATCAAATACAATAGTCCCGGTATCTAGAATGATCGCACGATCTGCCAACTCCAAAGCGCGTACGGCGTTCTGCTCAACAATTATCGTGGTCATACCCTGTTGTTTAACGTGAATGAGGGTCTTTTCGATTTCATCAACAATGACAGGAGCCAATCCCTCATATGGTTCATCCAAAAGTAAGACCTTGATGTCCCTCGCCAAGGCTCTGGCGATTGACAGCATTTGCTGTTCGCCTCCTGAAAGTGTAATTCCCTCTTGTTTTCTACGCTCCCCTAACCTTGGGAACAACTCATAGAGCCGTTCCAGTGACCATCCGATTGGCGGGGCAATCTGAGCAAGCTGTAGGTTTTCTTCAACAGTCAGGCCGGGAATAATACGCCTATCTTCCGGTACGAGACCCAGGCCTACTGCCGCAGCTTCGTAGCTTGTCATGTTGTGTAGTGGCTTATGGTCTAGCCAGATTTCGCCATGTCTTACTTCAGGCTCTCCAACTCTCGCTATCGAACGAAGTGTTGAGGTTTTACCCGCACCGTTGCGCCCGAGAAGGGCGAGAATTTCGCCTTCATGCACATTAAAGCTGATCCCTTGTACAATATAGCTTTCGCCATAGTAGGAGTGCATGTCCCAAACCGAAAGAAATGCTGGCGCAGTGCTGGCCAAATTGGCGTTCTTCGAAAAGTCAGGTTTCTCGTTCATAGCTTTTCCTTACGCAGCCTCGCCCAAATAGGCTTCGCGGACTTTGGGGTTTCCGCGAATATTTTCCGGAGTGTCTTCAACCAAGGGTGTCCCCTGTGCCAAAACAGTGATGCGTTCGGCAAGGCTGAAAACTACATGCATGTCATGCTCGATGATTGCGATGGTGATGTCGCGCTCATCTTTAATCTGTTTTAGCAGGTCGATCGTGTTGTTGGTATCGGCACGCGCCATACCGGCCGTGGGCTCATCCAAAAGCAACAGGCGCGGATTTTGGCTTAGGCACATACCGATCTCCAGTCGCCGTTTATCCCCACGAGACAATGAAGCTGCGTGCATCTCGCGCTTGTCGGCCATGTTCATTTCTTCCAACATCGCTTCGGCCTGCTCTACAATTTGGCGTTCATTTGCGATGGTCTCATAGGCGTGCATTCTGAATGCCCCATCCCGCATTGCGAAAATCGGGATCAGCATATTCTCCATTACTGTCAGTTCGCCGAAAATCTCTGGGGTTTGGAAAACACGACTAATACCCATCTGATTGATTTGGTAAGGTTCAAGTCCCAAAACCGAGGCATTGTCGAATAAGACAGACCCGGTGTCTGGCATGAGCTTACCCACCAGACAATTCAGTAAGGTCGATTTGCCTGCCCCATTAGGTCCAATAATTGCGTGAACTGAGTTTTCCTCCACGTTGAGGTTCACATCCGTCAACGCTTTGAGGCCACCGAAGCGTTTGCTTATGTCTTTGACTCTGAGAATTGCCATGGTTCGCCCCTTACTCCGCCGGTTCCGTTTTTCCCGATGGTGCGTCATCGGAGCCTGTTTTCTTTTTCTTGATTCTATTCAGCAAGCGTTGGCCGCCTTCAACTAGACCGCCCGGCAGATAGATAACGACAAGCATGAACAGGATGCCCAGCGTCAGATGCCAGCCTTTGCCTATGAAGGGGTGGATCAGAAACACGACCGCGTCCTCCAACCCGTCGGGTAGGAATGCAAACCAACTATGCAGAACGTTGTCGTTGATTTTCGAGAAGATGTTCTCGAAATACTTGATGAAACCAGCGCCCAGAACCGGACCGATCAATGTGCCGGTGCCGCCCAGGATGGTCATCAAAACAACCTCACCCGAAGCTGTCCATTGCATGCGTTCGGCCCCTGCCAAGGGGTCCATAGCTGCCATCAGGCCACCGGCGAGACCGGCATACATTCCAGAGATAACAAAGGCAGCTAACGTATACGGCTTTGAGTTCAGGCCCGTGTAGTTCATCCGTTGCTGGTTCGACTTCACCGCGCGCAGCATCATGCCAAACGGCGAACGGAAGATGCGGATCGCCAGATAAAAGACCACCATCATTATCACTGCGCATAGGTAGTAGCCCGCATTAAAGTCAAAGCTCCAAGCGCCCAGATCCATCGTATAGGTCGCGCGCATGGGTAATCCAAACAGGTGCGGCAGGTCCGGTGAATTCGCGCCCTGCAGGATTTGTGGATCGTCCGCATAGACCTGCAGACCGGTTTCCCCGTTGGTCAGGTTAAACTTGGGGTTCGAGAGCACCGAATAGGCCAGCGCGAAACTCATCTGCGCGAAGGCCAGCGTCAGGATCGAGAAATAGATGCCCGACCGGCGCAGGCTCACAAAACCGATCAGCAGCGAGAACAGTCCAGCGACAACCACACTTAGCGCAATGGCCGGAATGACGTTATAGCTGAGCAGCTTGAACATCCACACGGCCGAATAGGACCCAACCCCAAGAAAGGCCGCGTGGCCAAAGGACAAGTATCCGGTCAAACCGAACAGGATGTTGAACCCGATGGCAAAGATGCCAAAGATCACGAAACGCTGCATCAGATCCGGATAGCCCGCGTTGAACTGCGCCATGGCGCTACCCTCGGGGAACGGGTTCAGGATGAAAGGGGCCAGCAAAGTCAGAAGCGCGACGATGATCAGCAGGCTGGTGTCTTTTTTGTTCAGTCCCAACATTGATTATTCCTCCATCACGCCTTTACGCCCCATCAGCCCGCGTGGGCGCGTCAGCAGCACGATGATGGCGACAAGGTAGATGATGATCTGGTTGATGCCCGGGATCGTTGTCGTAGCCCAAGTGGTCGAGGCAAAGCTTTCGAGAATACCAAGAAGGAACCCGGCCAAAACCGCACCAGGCAATGAACCCATGCCCCCGACGACGACAACAACAAAACTCAGCACAAGGAAATCCATGCCCATGTGGTAGTTGGGCGGATTGAGCGGCCCGTACATTACACCGGCCAAACCTGCCACCGCTGCAGCGATGCCGAACATGATAGTAAAGCGGCGATCGATGTTGATGCCCAGCAATCCTACGGTTTCGCGGTCCGCCATCCCTGCCCGCACGACCATTCCAAAGGTGGTGAATTGCAGGAACGAGAATACAGCCCCGATAATAGCCACGGCAAACCCAAAATAGACCAACCGCCAGATCGGGTAGATAATTGCGTTCGGATCAAAACCTATCATGGTGCCAAGGTCGACCGATCCGCTCAGCGCATCCGGCGGCGGGGTCTGGATCGGGTTCGCGCCGAAGAAGTACTTAACGATTTCCTGCAGAACGATCGCCAGGCCAAATGTCACAAGGATCTGGTCCGCGTGCGGGCGCTTGTAGAAATGCTTGATCAGCCCTCGCTCCATCACATATCCGACCAGCAGCATGATCGGGATTGCGAACAGAATGGCCAGCGGTACAGACCAATCGATGATTGTTGCTCCAACCTCCGGCCCGAACCAGGCTTCGATGTAAGGTGTTTCCACCTTCAACGGATTGCCAAGAAAATCGGTCTGGGATTCATCAACGGTTTCGAAACTCAGATTCATGAGTTTCTGCAACGTTACGGCGCAGAATGCCCCAATCATGAACAAAGCCCCATGGGCAAAATTCACGACGCCCAGGGTTCCGAAAATTAGTGTCAGCCCCAGGGCAATCAGGGCATAGGCCGATCCTTTGTCCAGACCGTTCAGAATTTGCAATAGGATGGCGTCCATTGGGCCCACCTCAGGTCTATTCAGCTTGTTTTTGAAGCGCGGCAGGAACAACCCTGCCGCGAGGGTCTGGCAGCCTACTCAGCGGCCAGACTAAGGCACAAAGCCTTATGCGCCCGGGTTGCACTCACCAAGGCTACCGCCAGCAAACATCGGATGCTCCGGATCATATTCCACTTGTGCGCGCGGAGTGATCTCGACGATTTCCAATGTGTCATAAGCGTTAGTCGGGTTCTCATTGCCCCTAACAACCAGTACATCCTTAAAGCACTGGTGATCTGCACCACGATACCAGGTCGGACCGTTGCCCAAACCGTCGAACTCGAAGTCTTCCAGAGCTTCGACAACACCGCAGGGGTTAAAGGTGCCCGCACGCTCAACCGCATCTGCATACAACAGCACTTGCGCATAGCAGGTCTGAGCCGAGTTTGACGGTGGTTTACCATACTTCTCACCAAAGGACTTAACGAAAGCTTTGGTGCCCTCGTCCTGCAACTGCCAGTTCCAATTCATCGAACCCAGCACGCCCTTGATGTTTTCGCCCGCGCCCGCGGCCATTAGTTCGGAGTACAGCGGCACGACGATCTTGAAGTCCTTGCCGTTGGCCACTTTGTCGAGCAGGCCGAACTGGATCGCGTTCGTCAGCGAGTTTACCATGTTGCCGCCATAGTGGTTCAGAACCAGCACGTCCGCGCCCGAGTTTAGGACCGGAGCGATGTAGGATGAAAAGTCCGTCGACGCCAGCGGTGTCTTGACCGTGTTGACCGTTTCCCATCCCAAGGCTTCGGTCGAGGCGACGATCGACTCTTCCTGAGTCCAGCCCCAGTTGTAGTCGGCGGTCAGGTGATACGCGCGACGTTCTTTGCCCATCTCGGCTGCCAACACAGGCGCTAGCGCGGCACCCGACATGTAAGCGTTGAAGAAATGGCGGAACCCGTTGGCTTTCTTGTCCTTACCGGTGGTGTCGTTGGCGTGGGTCAGACCCGCCATAAAGATCACGCCGGCCTCTTGGCACAGACCCTGAACCGCAACGGCAACGCCCGAAGACGACCCACCGTTGATCATGATCGCACCGTCTTTTTCGATCATCGACTTGGCCGATGCCCGCGCGGCGTCCGATTTGGTCTGGGTGTCGCCGGTAACGAACTCGACCTTCTTGCCGAGAATACCGTTACCCTTCAGCGCCTTCGACGTGAAGGTGTTCAAACAACCGCCATCGCCCTCGCCGTTGAGATGCTCAACCGCCAACTGTTGCGCCAGTAGCTCATCATTGCCTTCTTCGGCATACGGGCCAGTCTGCGGAACGTTGAAACCTAGGGTTACAGACCCTCCGGTTGGTTCGTTGGTAAAAGCAGCAGCCGACGAAGCCGTAAAGATCGTAGGCAGGGCCAGACCGGTACCTGCAACGGCACCAGACTTCAACACGCCGCGGCGTGTGACAGATTTATTGGTCATTAATTCCTCCCATTTCTTTTTCTTTCGTCGTTTGGCTCCTCTTCCAGCAGACGAAAGCGCACTTATGTGCAAATCAATAATGGAAAGCCGATAGAAAATTTCACAACAAATTACTGGATTTGAAATAAAATTTTGTAAACTCTTTCACCATTCGTGTCAGTTTGTGTAAATATTCTGCGGCCTTGAAGTATTAATTCTTCATATTCCATATAGTTAAATGCAAAACGCTGACCTTAATACTTTTGTGTGAATGGTATCGTCCGCTTTTGTGGGCAGACACTGAGGTTAATTCGCAAGTGTAAACCAGCATTTTCTGTTCCAATTTGACACTAGACATTCTCAGACACTGGATGCCCACGGGCAAGGGAGCCTTTTTTACTATTTGTTAGCTTTGGCTTCGAAGCGGTCGTTCGCTGCAACTCTCACCAACGACTGCTGTGCGGACCTAACTCCAATTCGCTGCCAGGCAGCATTCTGACTTTGGGATGTCAGAGATGCGCAGAATCCAGACATTGCAAAGTCCGGCGTGCCTCCCAAAGCAGAACCTGAACCTTGTTTCGAACAACGAGGACTTTGAAACAAATCAACTCGCAAGGAGAAGTAGTCTCAACTCTCATTCCGCCACAAGCGCGACAGTCGCTTCCGGAGGCTGGGAATGTTGGTTGTTTGCCTCGAGCGATCTGCCGAGCTTTCCACGATGTACCAAAGCGAACACTGGCGGAGTGAAATAAAAGGATACGACAGTCGACAACAGTACGCCTCCGGCGATTGCAACGGCGAATGGCGGCCAAAACGCACCGCCGCCAATAATCAGGGGTAGGAAGCCGCCAAAGGTTGTTAACGTTGTCGAGATGATGTGTCGACTTGAACCAGTTACAACACGCGCCATGGCCGCTCGGTCGCCTTGGCTTGCGTCAGGGTCTTGTTGCAACCCGGTTAGAATTATGATCGCCGCGTTGATCGAAACCCCGATTGAGCCGATGACCCCGATGATTGCCGTTATTCCAAACGGGAATTGCATGACGGCCAGCGACAGCATTGAAAGGCCTGCGGACAACACGCAAACGGCCAAGGTCACAAGGGTCAGCCGGAACGAGTTAAAGGTCAGCACGATGGTCGCAATGGAGAGTGTGACGATCAACCCGACTGAGGCGAGCAAATTTCCCACGGTATTAGATCGCGCATCACTGTCGCCGCCCAGGGACATCGCATAGCCTTGCGGCAACACAAACCCGGACGCATCAAGCGCTTCTAGTACGTCCTGCAACGCTTCTTCGGGTAAAACACCGGGTACGATAAACGCTTGGATAGTGTTTTCGCGCACGCCATCCGTTCGGGTTATTACGCTCTCCGCAGGTTCGATTACCGGTCTGGCTAGTTCCGACAACGGCACAGCAGGGAAAACACCAGTGGCGGATATGGCGGCAGCGTTCGGCAGCAGAATGGGCATACTTACAATGGCGCTTAGATCTGATCGCACCTCGTCACCTAAGCGAACGCGAACTGGCAACTGTTCGGTCCCTTCGATCAGTGATCCACCAGTGATGCCAACAAGCGCCGTATCCAGCTGACCAGCTATGTCCGCTACGTCCAGCCCCAGCAGACGGGCTTTTACCTCATCAATCTCAAACCGGATTTGAGGGTTGCCGCCGTTCACGCTGGCGCGCGCCTGCGTCACTAGGTCGAGATTGGCCATAACTGAACGTACCTCGTCGCCCAGATTGCGCAAAACCGTGATGTCCTGCCCCTGAATTTTGACTTCAACCGGTGCGGCGACCGGAGGGCCCTGAACAAGATTGCGAACGATGATTTGCGCGTCTGGAAAATCGATATCCAGACGGCTCTGCAGCGCTCCGACAAGGCGGCCAGCGTCGTCAGCCGTGTCGGTCGTGATCATGGCCTGTGCAAAACCGGGCTCGCGAGAACGGTTGCCAACGATGTTGTAGTAGAATGCAGGACCGGACTCTCCGACTGTCCAATAGACACTCTTAACGCCGTCATCGGCCAGCAGCATTTCGTCAATCTGGCGGGCCGTTGCTTCGGTGGTGGCAATTGAAGTTCCACCCGGCATGTCGACCTCGATATAGAATTGGTTTCGGTCGACGCCCGGGAAGAATTGCGCGGTCAGCGTTGGAAAGGCAGCAAAGCCAAGCACGGGCAAGACCAATGCCAGCGCGATGGATCGCACCGGATTAACGACTGACAACCGAATTGAGGCTTCAAACAACCGGGCAAGCGGCGGGATGCTGATACCGCGGCTCAGCATTCCTGCGTCTGGGCGATCAGACAGTAACCAGCCAGCAACCGCCGGAGTCACCGTCAAGGCCACAACAAGCGACCAAACAAGCATAAGCACGACGGCGATCGCGATGGCACCGACGAAGTCGCCGGCGGGTCCCGGCAGCAAGATCATCGGTGTGAAGGCAAGCGCCGTTGTGACGGTCGACGCCAGCAAAGGGGCTGCCAACCGACGAACAGCATCCCGCACCGCTACAAGCCGCTCCATCCCATCCTGCAAACGGCGCCGAATTTCATCGGTCATCACGATGGCTGCGTCAACGAGCAGACCGAGGGCAACAATCAGGCCAGTCACGGACATCTGATGAATTGGCAATCCAATCATGTTCATCGTCGCCAGAGTTGCCAATGAGACAACCGGTAACACCAAAGCCACAATCGCAGCTGCCCGAACCCCCAACGTAACAAACAAAACTGCCACGACCAGAACGACACCAATGGCCATGTTGATCCCAACCTCTGACAAACGATCTGTCGTGTACTGGCTTTGATCAAACAGCAGTATTTCCTGCATGCCCAAAGGTACTGATGCAGCGCCGGCGTCAAGCTCATCCCGAAGAAAGCCTGTCCAGCGGTCGATCTGTACGCCGTCCTGCGCCAGTACCCCTACCAAAACGGCGGGCCGTCCGTTTGCAAACGCGATTGACGACTGCGGTTCGCGCCCGCCGCGGTCTACGCTAGCAATATCTCCGAGCTGCACCACGGCACCTTCTGCGTTTTCACGCAGGACGATGTTCCGAATGCGGTCCAAAGTCTGAATTTCACCGCTGATGCCTATGGTCAGGTCGACATCGGATTGCAGCCGCCCAGACTGAACCTTTCCATCTGCTTCGGCGATCCGCTGGGAAATCTCGGCAGCGCCAAGCCCAAGCGCAGCGGCCTTGTCCATATCGACACTTACGAGCACCTCTTCTTCCGGCTGACCGAAGTAGTCCACTGCTCGCGTCACAGGTATCGCGCGCAATCTGTCACCCAATGCTTCGGCATGACGCGACAGCAGAGTTAACGGAAAGTCTGGATCCTCGGCCGCAACTGCAATGACAGCGGAATAGGCAGAAATCCCCTCAGCATCGAATTCCGGCGGCGACACTCCAGTCGGAAAATTCTGCCGAGCATCTTCAACGGCATCCCGAGCCTCGGCCCAAACCTGCTCAATGGTGGCTTTGTCCAGCGTTTCCAGCAATTCTACCGAAACGACCGACACGCCCGAGCGAGATACTGAACTGATCTCATCCACTTCGGCGATTTTTCGCAGCTCTTCTTCGATTTCTGCAGTAACCAGCGCTTCCACCCGTTCCGGGTCTGCACCCGGGAACTGCGTCGTCACAGTGGCGAAGAGGTTGGTGATCGTTGGGTCTTCCTGCCGCCCCAGCGATAGGAACGAAGACAGACCAGCAGATACAAGCACCAAAATGATGAGTGCAACCAGCCGGGGATGGCGAAAGGTAAGAGTTTCCATCAGATCGCTCCGTTACTCGCCAGTATTGAATGCGACGCGCTGTCCGACAGTAACGCGCTGCGGTCCTTGGTCGATCAGAACAGTACCCTCTGGAAACGCACCACGTACGAAAACCCGGTCATCTTCGGCATGCAGCACTTCGACCGTTGCTAAGCGCACAATCTTCTGTGCGTCGGCTACCAGCAGTGTCCATTGCCCACGCGTACCTTCCTTCAAGGATGTCGTGGGCACCCAGGTTCCCGCACTATGGACAGGATCAATTACATGCACACGAGCGGTTTGTCCGAAGGTAACGTTGGGTCCGTTCCTTAGATCGAAAAGTGCGGTTCTGGTGCGGGTTACCGGGTCAATATCGGGCCGCAAGGTTACAATGTCAGCCCAATAGCCTTGACCCCCGATCTCGATTTCAACATTGGACAGCAGCGCCGGGTCAACGTCGAGCGGGATACCAATCCGAACTTGCGGTGACACAACTTCGACCATGCCGAGCACCAATTCGCCCGAACGCAGAGTTTCCCCGCCGTCCACGTGACGAGCGGTTACTTGACCAGAAAAAGGAGCCAAGATGCTAGATTTCTTGATCCGAACGGTTACGTCCCGCAGCGCTGCATCCAGCTCCCCAATTCTGGACAGCAATTCATCTTGTCGGGAAACTGCCTCATCCAGACGGGCTTGACTGGTAAAGCCCTGTTCGATGAGTTTAGCGTTTCGCTCGACCGTTTTCTTGGCAAATGAAAGCTGGGCTGCAATGGCATCACGTGATGCTGTCAAACGGTCGCGTTCGACTTCAAACAGAGCTACGTCCAACGTTGCGAGAAGTTGGCCCTTAGCAACCTCGTCACCCTCATCCACCAGAATTTGATCAAGCGTCCCATTCAATTCGAAAGAGATATCTGCCGAACGCTGAGGTTCGACCTGACCTATGAACACACGGTCGACTGTGTAGGCGTCCTCCGATGTGATTGGTGTAGCGGAGACCGGTGTCACTGCGGCCGCTTCCGGCGAGGGAACAGCATCTGCCCTGCGAGTTAGCTCGGACGTGCCGAAGTAAACTGCAGTCACTGCGGCGGCTATAAAGCTGACGGTCACCCCAAGACGCAAGGTACCGCGCAGCATACGCGTGAATAGGTTAGGCTTGGTTGCTTCATTTGATAAATTCGCGGGACTCGACATTTGGGGGCCTCATCAAGTTAGCGTCTCTAACATATGTTAGAAGTTCTTACTTTGACAAGGGATACGTGATCTGGCACATGTTGGATCATGAGCAGCACTGAAAAAAGTCTTTCAACAACAAGCCAGGCGACCGGTCATTCAGTGAGCAGGAAAGCCTACCATCACGGCGATCTCCGCGCTGCGCTGATCGAAGCAACCCGACAGTTGGTTGAAGAGAAAGGACCGGACAGTTTTTCCGTATCCGAGGCTTGCAGGCGGGCTGGCGTCTCGACTGCGGCACCTTACAAACACTTCAAAGACAAGACAGAAATGTTGGTCGCGACTGTTCTGGAAGGAATGGATCGGCACCGAAACAAAATGCTTACTGCGCTGCAGGGCGTACCTGAAGGATCTCCTGAACGCATTACTGCCATCGGGATGGAATATGTTGACTTCGCCTTAAATGAGCCCGGGATCTTCAGACTGAAATTTGGCGGCTTCACAGACCGCATCGCGGATCCCCTGCTGGAGGAAGGCGGCCAGCAAAGCTTTGCGATTCTGCTAGCTGAGGTTGCAAAATGTCTCGGTGAACCGGGAATCACAGACGAAGTTCGCCGCCGCGGTTTTTTGTTATGGAGTTTCGTGCACGGGTTGTCGTTTATTCTGCATGACAAAGGACTTGCGGACAAAGGAGGAGAGTTCGACTTACGTACCCTTCTCGAGGACGTTTCAGAAAGAATGCTCAGATGATCGTTCTCGAGCCAAAACAAACGCGGCTGACCTTTGATGGCTGACAAGCTAAAGCAGTAAATCGCCTACGCCCATACGACTGCTTTGGTTCAAGCAAAGGGCACTCACGGAAAGCGCAGCAAATGTCCGCTAACCAGCGCCGCAAGGTCTCGTCGTGAATGTCGGCTTCAGATTGAGCTAGCAGTACCAGGCGGGTTTTAAGCAGAATCTTTAGTCCAAAGCCTCCGTTTCGCAACCCGGAGTTATGCATCCGCTGGCGCCAGGATAGTCATGCCCACTCGACCTGCCACGGCCATGATCGACGGAATGTCTGGTGGGCCATCTGGCGCCGGGATGTCTGTCGTTCCGTCAGGCATCGCCTCTCCGGCTTCAGTAAAGAATATGTCATGCATCGCCCCGGGGGCATTGATGCATAGTAACCGGCCAGGCTGTTCCCCGGTACAAGTAAAAGCGTGCACTGCGCCGTCCGGGACTTTGACGAAGTCACCACCTTTGACATTGACCGTCTCCCCATTCAAAAAGAACTCGAATTCACCATCGAGCACATAAAAACTCTCGTCTTCGCCGGCATGATGATTGGGCGGCGCACCGGCACCCGGCGCCGTTTTTATCTCAACGATTGTGCAACGATCTCCGGTCTCACTAGGAAAGGCGTGAAAGGTCAAAAGGTTCCCAAGAAGATGATAAACTCGCGGGCGAGGTTCAGTCATTGCTGCGACTCCCTTTACTTGAAACACACTACTCTTATGATACATATATCCACTTATGAGACAAGTGTATCACAAAAGGCTTGGAATTGGCGCCTCGAACAAATCAAATCAACCGAACGCGCGAAGCACTTCTTTCCGCTGCTCGTGACCTGATGTCGGAAGGCAAGGAAGTCACGCTGGCAAGAGTCGCTGAACGGGCCAAAACCAGCCGTGCGACAGTCTATCGTTACTTTTCTGATCCAAGTGTCTTGGCTTTGGATGCGACGCTTGATCTTGACGTCATTCCGACGTCAGAACTTCTTGAGGGATTGGATGACGCCAGGAGCCGTGTACATGTCGTCGCCCGCTACTATCTGGATTTTTCTCGGGTTCATGAGGCGCACTTCCGGCAGTTTCTGGCTGAATCACTCAAGGCATCACTTGAGGATGGAACTGTCAAAATGCGTGGCGCCAGAAGAGTGGCGGCTTTTTCGGAAGCACTTGCGCCAGTTCACTCATTAATGAAACCGAAGGAAATTGACGACCTGGCGAAGCGATTATCTATGACGACGGGCATGGAGCAACTTATCATTCTTGAAGATATTTTGCGTGTGGAAGAAGCAACTGGTTACCTACTTCAGGAAGGGTTGGTTGATGCACTGTTGGATCGATATTTGCCAAATGACTGAGGCAAAACTCAGATGCCTACTTTATCCTTAAACTGCTAGAAAAAAGGCACCAGTTTAACGTCCGCTTTGGGCTGCGACCTACCGAATGCAAGTGCTGCCTTATTTTTAGCGTGGTAGGTGTGGGCACATTGCAGCCGTTCTTTGTGTGGTAAATGAAGGACTGCTTATTAAGTGTTCGGTCAGAAAGTCACGGATACTGGAGTCTCAAAAATTCAAAACTCTAAGTAGCTGATTTTGTTGGAACCGTAGTCTCACCATTGAGGTGATCCGACAGGTTTTGTCGGAGTACGTAAATAATGGGACCGAAATATTGAGACTTCGCTTCCCATTGAATTCAACACCATGTGATTTTGCGTTTTCTGAATGTTTCGACGGTTCAAGCGCTTCAAGTCTACGTCAAGCGGAAAGCCAATGAGCCACTTCGCAACCTGAAAACCAACGCAGTGTGTCTTAAAAGCACTTGGTTGATCGGCAGAATTCCCTGCCCTGAACACGGCCAATGTCAGCCGTTTACTAAGAACCGCCATTCGCTGCAGCTAATAAACTCGGATGCTTGCCAATCTAATAGTCTGCAGACGAGAGCAACCATCTGTGGCACCACTGCGGAGCAAAGTTTCAGGTATGAGTCCATTGCCAACACAGTAGACCTTTCTCAGCATTGTGTTTGTCTCATTCAGGCTCTCATCTCCAGGAAACTTATGGACTAGTTCGATCAAGCAACTGGGAGTTCAGGTTCACCACCTGCGACACCCTAGCAAACTCCTGATATTTGCGTATGGTTCTGAATACTACCGCCTGTGAATAACGCAACAGATGTTCTCGCAACCTGTGTCATATGGATGTTGCGGATAACCTACAAAACACGCGTTGACCAACCAACTTGAGAGGTGTCCGATGTTGTTCTCTAACCGTCCGCTATTTTCGCGTCGCCAGTTTCTTTACACGACAGCTGCAAGTGCCGCTGCCGTTACGCTTCACCCCTATTCGGCTGCTGCGGCCGACAATCAGGCGCATCTTCGGATCATGGAAACAACAGACATCCATGTCCATGTGTTCCCCTATGATTACTACGCCGACAAGCCCCGCGACACGGTGGGGTTGTCCCGTACGGCTTCGATCATAAATGAAATCCGCTCCGAGGCGACGAACTCACTCCTGGTTGATAACGGAGACTTTCTGCAAGGCAATCCGATGGGTGATTACATCGCCTATGAACGCGGTATGAAAGAAGGGGACAGCCATCCAATTATCACTGCATTCAACACTGTTGGTTATGATGCAGCCACACTGGGCAATCACGAATTTAACTATGGGTTGAGCTTTCTTGAGACCTCTTTGGCAGGTGCGGATTTCCCTGTAGTGCTTGCCAACGTAGCAAAGGAGAAAGGCGCGGGCCCGCGCGATGACAAGACGCTCGTCCAGCCTTACGCTATTCTCGACCGAGAGATTGAAATGGGTGACGGCACGAAGCATCCGATCAAGATCGGCGTGATCGGATTTACCCCGCCGCAGATCATGAACTGGGATCGCAAGCATCTCGAGGGCTACGTCGAAGCGCGGGACATAGTTGAGACAGCAAAGGCCTATGTGCCTGAGATGCAGGAACAGGGCTGCGACCTGATCATCGCTTTGTCGCATTCCGGAATTGGTGACGCTAACCATGCAGATGGCATGGAAAACGCGTCGGTGGTGCTTGCAGGTGTTAAAGGGATCGACGCGCTGGTCACAGGTCACAACCACTTGGTCTTTCCGTCGCCAACATTTTCAGACCGCCCCGGAATTGATGTTGATAAAGGCACGCTTATGGGCAAGCCCGCCGTCATGGGCGGATTCTGGGGATCGCATCTTGGTCTGCTTGATCTGCTGTTGGAACGGGATGGAAATGAATGGCGGGTGGTGACGACCACATCCGAAGCGCGTCCAGTTTCCCAAAGGAACGAAGACCGATCAATCACCGCGTTGGTCGGAGATGATCAGCGAGTCCTCGACTCGGTTGCGACAGATCACGACGAAACACTTGCCTATGTTCGCCGCGCTGTTGGAAAGACTTCGGCCCCGCTGCACAGCTACTTCGCGCTGGTCGCAGATGATCCCTCAGTTCAGATCGTCTCAATTGCACAAAAGTGGTATGTCGAAGAAATGCTGAAAGGCACCGACCATGAAGGCTTGCCGATCCTGTCCGCGGCAGCACCTTTCAAAGCTGGTGGCCGCGGTGGTCCAGAGTATTACACCGATGTACCCGTGGGTGACGTTGCCATCAAGAACGTCGCGGATCTCTATCTCTATCCGAATACGGTACGAGCGGTCCGCGTCAACGGTGCGCAGGTCAGAGGCTGGTTGGAACGTTCGGCCGGAATGTTCAATCAGGTGGAAGCGGGCTCAAAAGATGCAATCCTGCTGAACCCGGAATTTCCATCCTACAACTTCGACGTGATGGATGGCGTGACCTACCAGATCGACCTGTCCCAGCCCTCGCGCTTTGGTCCCAAAGGCGAAGAGGTAAACCCCGATGCAGCGCGGATTATAAACCTTTCCTACAACGGTGAACCGGTTGCGGATGACATGGAGTTCATTATCGCCACCAACAACTATCGTGCATCAGGTGGTGGGTCGTTCCCTGGAGCATTAGGCAACACTGTCGTTTTCGAAGCCCCGGATACCAACCGCGACGTTATCGTTCGCTACATTGTCGAGCAGGGTACGATTGATCCAAAGGCAGATGCCAACTGGTCTTTTGCTCCGCTTGCGGACACGACTGTGTTGTTCGAGACAGGCCCTAAAGCAAGAGACTATATTGGCGACGTCAAGGGCGTCACAATCGAGGACGCCGGAGAAGGCACAGACGGTTTCGCAGCTTTCCGTATCAAGCTCTGACCCAATATCAGTGCGAAATTCGCCCGCCACCAAATTACACCGGTGGCGGGCGTGAATCTGATGCCTCGCGACCCAAACCAGCCATTGGCCGAGGTACTTCGTTGCTGATATACCCCAATTTAGTCGGCGGCTCGACAGACTACGGTGGGGCGAAGTTGCAGTTATTGCTTAATCTAAAATGGCTGTCGATTTAAGTGGGAGCGATACTGAGCTGAATTTGCGAATGTGCAGAACACTTTTTGTGTCGTTCTCGGTCCGCAAAAACCTGCCTAAAAGCCATCACTTGTACAGTCCAGGTCTCAATAGGTCAGTATTTCTGCGGAGGAGGGTTTAGGATGATCGGCACTAAGACAGCAGCATCTGAACTCTGGAGTCCAGGTCTTGCTGCATGCGTTCGCCGCTCCAACCAGCGCGCCCTCTGAACATGTAGCCCTGCCTTAGATCATAGAGAAGTGCAGCCCGTTCTCGGGACGGGAAATCTGCGGGCAACGTTCCCTTTTCGATTTCCCGGCCGAAACGAGAGGCAAGGCGTTTTTCGGTGTCATCAATCGCTGCTTCTACACGTTCGGCCACACCTTCAACCTGGCCGACCGTCGTGACCACGCTTGAGGCCAAAAAACACCCTTTTGCCCCGCTTTCATGTTCGGTCGCATAGTGCACGACCTCGGACAGAAACCCTTTGATGGCTTTGGTGATGTCCTCCTCGGTTTCAAAGGCCACCACGGGTGCACAACCATCAACGTCAGCATAAAGGTCGATGGTTTTGAGATACAGCTCTCGCTTGTCCCCAAAGGCCGCGTAAAGGCTTGGACCGGTAATCCCCATCGCTTGTGTCAGATCACGCAGTGACGCGCCGTCATACCCTTTGGTCCAGAATACCGACATCGCCTGCAAAAGGGCTTCGTCGTAATCAAAGCTTCTTGGGCGGCCCAATTTTTTTGTATCGGTCAATATATAAATCCTTGACTCTCGTGTTGTCACGATAGTTATGTATCGTTCATTATATAACTAGAAAGGCTCCCCATGACCAGCCCTAAACCTGCCGTCGGAAAGGTATTTCCGACGATCGATACTCCTGTGCTTGGTGGAAACACCCGAAGCCTGTCCACACCTCGCGACGGGTACGAGTGGATGTTGACCGTCGTCTATCGAGGCAAACACTGCCCGCTTTGCACGACCTACTTGAAAGATCTTAACAGCGCGCTCCCTGACTTAAACGCTTTAGGCGTCGATGTGTTGGCGGTCTCGGCCGATAGCGCAGAGCGTGCCGCAGCACAGATGCAAGATGTCTCGCCAGCCTTCGACGTTGGTTATGGTCTGAGCGTTAAGCAGATGCAGACCCTCGGCCTGTACATCTCCGGACCACGCAATGGGATGGATGTCGAAGGCCCGTTTGCCGAACCCGGCCTGTTCGTCATCAACGAACAAGGCGTACTGCAGATCGTCGATATTTCGAACGTCCCGTTTGCTCGTCCCAGTCTGACAAGCCTTGTGACGGGTATCCGGTTTCTACGCGGGTTGTCAGGTGACTTCCCCGTAAACGGCACCCAAGCCTGAAGGAGATCAGCTATGACAGACAGAACAGAAACAGGCGTGCGCGCCGCGATTGAAGATCTGATGAATGTCGCAATCCTCGGAGAAGCCAAGGGACTGGACCGCATCTATCACAACGATATGCAAATACTGATGCTGGACATCAGTGGCGAATTGGCACGCTTTGACAAAACCGGCTTCATGGCTCTGATGGCCAAATCAGTCAAAGACACCAATCCGGATGATCACAAATGGGCTCGGTTCAACGCTGTTGAAGCCAATGGAGACCAAGGACATGTCCTGATCACCCGACGCGTGCCAATCGGTGACACCCGCAAAGTGCTCGAGCTCAGCATAGACCTGATTTTCGAAGACGGCCGCTGGCAGGTCACGCGAGAGGTGATCTTCGCGCGCCCTGACCCAGATCCGATTTCCTGACACCTATCCACAAAAAGGAACGCACTATGCGAATGATGACCACTATCGCAGCCGTCTTGCTGTCGGCGGGCATAGCCGTTGCGGATGACGCGGCAACCAGCCTGAACGCTATCAACGACCAATTCAACACCTTTGCTGCCAATCACAATGCGGTCGGGCTGGTCTCGCTATATTCCAAAGACACGCTTTGGATCGAACAAGGCAAACCTGTACGTCAGGGACTGGAAGGTCCACGGGAGCTGTTCGAATTTGTCACTACCAACAAAGGCGATGTTACTCATACGATTGACCACCTTTACGTTTCGGACGATGAGACCTTGGCGGTCATGATCGGTTTCGTTGAGGCAAAAATCGAAACCGTCGGTATGGATGCCACAGGTACGTACCTGTTTGTCTTACGTCCGGAAGACGATGGTTGGGAAATCATTGCGGACATGTGGCATCAGCATGCCCCTGAGGACAAATGAGAACTAAGGCGCGAACCCTTCGCTTGATAGGGAGGCACCTGCACAGTGCCTCCCAGCGATTTCAGTTGTGACTGGACAAGTCAGCGCTGCGCGTTGCCAGAATCCAGAACGGCAATGGCATCGACCTCGAAGAGCATTCCGTCGAGGGCAAGCCTTGGTACCGGCACTAGCGTCTGCGTAGGCAGGTGATGTCCGAAAACCGCTTTGAGTTCACGTGTTAACACCGCCAATTTCGTCTGATCGTGGTCAACGACGTAGGTGGTGAGTTTGACCACTTGCTCGGGACCTGCCTTAGCAGCCGCAAGCGCTGTGGCAAGGTTCTGGTAGGCTTGGGCGACCTGCGCCTCGAAATCAGGTGCGAGGTTGCCTTTCTCGTTCTCACCGCCTTGACCTGCAATGAAAACTAGGTCGTTTGCGACCATCGCGTGACTGTATCCGTTTGGCGCAGGATCGTAGAGCTCCGACGGATTGATGGTTTGAATTTCACCGGCCAGAACCGAGTTGGTCGAAAGTGTGAACATCGCAATGGCTCCAATGGCTTGGATAATGTGTCGCATGAATATTCTCCGTTTGTGCGGATCAGTGGATATGAACCGCGTCGAGATGTGTGAGTTTGTCTGGGTTTCGGACGATGTAGATTTCCTGAACCTTCTCCGTATCGTCGAACGCAAAGGAGAGCGCCGCCGTCGTCGTTTCCCCGAACTTTATCAAGGCACCGTGCATGCCGTTTAGATTGACGAGCACCCATTCGTGATCGACCCAGTATCGGTGCAGGTTGCAGGAGACAAAGTTGCAGAGTGGGACGGCACCTTCGATCGCTTCGAGGATTGCCGGGACCTTGCCTCCGCCATCTGCACTCAAACGAGCATCTGCCGCCAGCATCCGCGACAGATCATCGATCCGACCCTCCGTCACGGCCGCTTTAAACGCCGACAGGAAAGCCATCTGCCGCTCTGGGGAAGCTTTGTGACGAGTGACCGCACGACCGACATTCCCCCGCGCCCGAGATACCAGCTTTCTGCTGCTGGCTTCTGAGGTGTCGAGCGTTTCCGCGACAGCAGCATGAGACATCTCAAAAATGTCGTGAAGCAGGAAGGCAGCCCGTTCTTTCGGGGTCAATCGTTCAAGCATCATCAGGAATGCCATCGAAAGACTGGATGTCAATTCCAACTCCTTCTCTGCATCATTCTCGCTGGAAATCTGTATCGGTTCCGGCAGCCAGGCACCCACGTAGTCCATGCGTGCCCGGTCGCCCGAGCGTCGCATGTCGAGACAGCGCCGAGTGCAAGCGGTGACAAGCCAACCACTTGGATTCTCGATCGTTGCACGGTTCGTGCCCGCCCATTTGAGAAACGTGTCTTGTACTGCATCCTGAGCATCGCTTAGAGACCCCAGAATTCTGTAAGCGAGGCCCGACAACCTTGGACGCATGCTTTCGAAAGCTTCAAGTTCCGACTTTGTGAGTTCAGTGCTTTGATACATTGATCCGGTTCCACAGATTGATCATGGCAATTTCTGCAGACAGAGCGCCAATTTCAGAGTCAGAAAAATGTCTGCTCAAACGTGCGCGCATGGCAGCAAGGTCTGCTTTCAAGTGCAGGCTCGTCAAAGCCTCAGTCCATTCCAGCGCCGCTTTCTCTGCGTCGGTGAAGTCACTCACCTGGTCCCAGACAATCACCCTGTCCAGACGCTCGCTGGTCTCGCCGTTTTGCCGAGCCTCTTTCGTGTGCATTTTGATACAGAAACCGCAGCGATTTATCTGAGATGCCCGAAGTTGAACGAGGTGGCGGATTTTCAGGTCAAGGCCATTGTTGTCGAGTACCTGATGCACACTGGCCATCGCCCGGAGTACGTCGGGGATCGTTTGTTCATATTGAGTTGCGGTTGAAGTACTCATCGTCACATTCCTTTGTTTGACTATCCTATGCACTAGTGACGATTGTCGGTCAGGTTTTGTGACGCGCCCATTGGTAAATTTACTTAGAGTGCTGTTTTAAAAATGTTTTTGCCCACAACTTGCTTGTGTCAATTTAGCGACTTTCTTTCTGTCATCATGTTGACCCGGATCATGCGCTTTCATTTCTGCTAGTCGGGCATGCGCATGAATCGGGTCGAAGAACAGCTGGTCGCCACCTTAGTGGAGTGTCATTCAAAAAGGGAAAGGCATGGCAATGAAACTCGAAAACAAAACCATCATCATTACTGGTGCTAGCAGCGGGATCGGCGCTGCTGCCGCTTTTCTCTTTGCCAAAAGCGGAGCAAACGTTGTCCTTGGCGCCCGTCGTAAAGCTCAACTGGATGAGATTGTTGGGCGGATACGGCAAGATAACGGTAACGCCGTTTCACTTGCCGGCGATGTCACGGACGAGGATTACGCTTGCGCCCTCGTTGAATTGTCGGAAAAGAGTTTTGGTGGCTTAGACGGAGCATTCAACAACGCCGGCACCACTGGCGAATTGGGTACCATTCCAGATATGGGAAGTGACAACTGGCACAAAGTGATAGCTGTTAACCTGAACAGTGGTTTTTTTGCTGCTAAGTTTCAGGTTCCCGCGCTGCGCAAGAGAGGTGGCGGCTCTATTGTATTTACGTCTTCATTTGTCGGGCACACTGTTGGTCTTCCAGGAATGGGAGCCTACGCTGCTGCGAAGGCAGGCTTGATCGGCATGACACAAGTGCTGGCGGCTGAACATGGCCCGGAGGGCATCAGAGTTAATGCACTTCTTCCCGGTGGAACAATGACCCCTATGGCAGGTGAAGACGCCTCTTTCCATGAGGTTGTCAGGGGGCTTCATGCGCTTAAACGCATGGCTGAACCCTCCGAAATCGCCGCAGCAGCCCAATTTCTTCTGTCGGACGACGCCTCATTCATGACCGGAAGTGCGATGCTAACCGATGGGGGCAACTCTATCAGCAAGTTCTGAAGACACAGATCAGACATTGGTTCGAGCGAAATCAATGTCTGATCAGATAGATCGGGTCTTCCAGTCTGATAGTTTTTCCATTTCCGTTCAGGCCTCAATTCCGAGAGTCTCAGCGCGTCAAGCGAACGCTGCCTTTCGATAGATCAGCAAGAAAACTACGGATTCTGGATTCTCAATAATTCAAAAATCTAAGTAGCTGATTTTGTTGGAACCGTAGTCTCACCATTGAGGTGATCCGACAGATTTTGTCGGAGTACGTAAATAATGGGACTGAATTTTTGAGCCTCACCTACCATTGGACACAACACCTTAAAATTTGTGCGCTTTTTGAGTATTTGGACGGTTTAAGCGCTTCAAGTCCACGTCAAACAAAAAAAGCCAGAGCCTGTTCGCAACCAGGAAACCTACGCTGTGCGTCTTACCTGGGCTTGGTTGAACAGCAATATACTCTGGCCCGCAGCGGTCATTTGTTGTTTGGGCCTCGTGCTGCGATGCGGCCCGTTAGAGGAGACATTCGCTGCAGGTGCTCCACGCTAACTAGCGCGGATTGCGAAGAATGCGGGCAGAGTCGCTGCCGGTTTGCATCAAGGCCTAATTAGCCAGTAACTTGTTTACTTCTGACGACCCTCAGCACTTGAAGACTTTGGCTACCCTGAACACTTGATATCAAACTCGGCAGCTCGCCTGGCGTCCTTTTCGAAGAACTTCACCTGACCGCTTGCGCCTTTGAACACTCCAGTGCCGCCGAGTACCGCCAATTGGGTTTCGAATTGGGGCACGGTGTCGGGACTAGTTGGGGCGGGGTAAGAACCAGAGTAGATCAACTGGCTGCTGTCGATTGTCAGGTAAGCATTCACGACTAGCTGGACTTCACCCTCACTCGGGCCATGCGCTATCAGCGTCGTAACGTTCTGGAGACCGATAACCTGGCCATCTTCACTGAATACCGTAACGTGCCCAACCGAAATATCCCCGATACTGTCGCCACCAGACGTGATCTTTAGATCTTCCAAGTAGGCAGTAAACTGGCCGCATTCCGGAGCGTTGTCGGCGTAAGCCGGAAGGGTATGGGCGAGAAGAACCATTACTGCAAGAAACCGCATTTTGACACTCCTATTTAGAGTAAGAAAGTGCTTAGGAACTCGTTAGACAAGCGTCGCGAAAGGTACGCACAGATATCCGCTCATTGCCTTCTAAGCTCAATTGTCAGCAACCAGATTTCAAAGGCGTATTTGCCCCCTCCTTCTTTGATGAACGTTTCAAAACGGTCGTAAAACTCGTTCAGAAGAATATCGGTGTTATGGGCAGATTCACTGCGGAACAGAGACTGCTTGAATGTGGACTCGGTAAAGGAACGAACAAAACCTTTGTAGCTTGCGGCGTAGTCTTGGGGCTTATTGATCTGGTCTGCGAAGATATCTTCTGGGTTTTGCAGAGCGGGAACTACCTCCGCTCTTTCAACCAAAAAGCCGTCTGCCAATTCCTTATTTCTTTGAAATGGTTCAAGGGCTTCTTCGCCGGACATAAACCAGATTGGCATAACGAAGTCCCGAAGCGCGTGTTCAGATATCAATCCGTCGCTCACCATCGTTTCGGCAACGCTGTACATCGCACGATAGGTATGTCGGCCAGAGCTGCAAACTCCGTTGACTTCGCTAGCGTCCGGGATGGCACCCAGTGTTGAGACCATAAGCCTACCACCGCTACGCAGCTCCCGAAGCCGCATGGACAGGAAGGTTTCCCAATCTCGCTGCGCTTGTCTTCTTAGCTTCAAACGAGCGTCTCCCTGCAAGTCTGCGAACCACAGCGTACCCTTTGAAGAGATAACGGGCTGTGTGCTGAGCCAATGGCTCGCACCAAACGAAGTTCCAAGGTCCATGGACGATGCTGGTGCCGCCATTGAGAAAAAACTACCGACACTTGCAACAGGGCGAATACTGGCAGAGAGGTTGGCGTAACCGTCCGGGCCAGCAGCACAATCGAATAGGGTATTCCAGTCGTTCTCTGCTTGGTCGACATGGTGGACAAAGATGGAGCGACCCGGATAACGGTCAGTAAAAGACTGTACGGCAGGCTTGACCGACAATATCGCGTTTAATCCAGTCCCACAGCCATAGTCAGCAATATGTATCTCGTCTGATGAAGCTAGAACATTGTCGGCCATCTCCCGAACATCGTCTGCGCGGGATTGGATAGAGTGCTTCTGCGGGCGAGAATTTCCTGCATAGTCTATCATGCCCTCAGTTGGACTATTCCTATCGTCCATTCAATCCTCTCACGTGCAGTTGGGTCGGCAGCTAGTGCCGATAGTATACATTGATTGTTGCTCAAAATCGACGAAGTGCCCGGCCCAAAGCCAGTAGCCAACCAAATGCTGCAGCCTCAGCCTAATTTGCAGCCATTCGCTGCGTAGTATAGCCGCCTGTGTCGTTTTCTGTTCGGCATCCAGCTTGCGAGACATGATGGTAAACGTTAATCTGACCTCAGGCCGTTTTGAGGTGGCCACCCGGTCCGCGGAAAGCTGTCATCGGCACCTCCAAGAGAATGTATGAAAACCACATCGGTTTCTCAGCCCGAATTAGCGGATCGTCGGGCAGCGGAGGGATGACCGATGACAAAATCACTCGAACAACTGCGCCGTGACGCAAAGGCCTTGGGCAAGGCCCTTGCTGAGGGCGACAAAGGTGCAATGCTGCGCATCCATGGCATTGTTCCAATGCCCAAGGACGGGGTCTACAAGCACGCGGACTGTCTGCATGTCATCGCGCGAGAGACCGGATACGCTTCGTGGCCAGCATTGAAACTCGCAGTTGATACGCAGGGGATGGATCGCGCACAAAAACAGGGGCGGCTTCGTTGGGCGCTTTACAATGGCTCGAATGAGACCGTTGCCCATTTGCTTGCAGATGAGCCGGACCTCGCCGACGGGCAAGTTCCTCTCCTCATCGCGCTGTACGAGGTGACTGCGATGCGCGAGATCCTTTCGCGAGATGCCGAAGCTGCGACGCGCGATTATCCTCCGCGACGACCAATCTGCCATCTGGCATTTTCAAAACACATCAAGGCAGCGCCCGAGAAAGAAGCTGATATGCTCGCCATGGCGGAGTTGCTTGTGGCGCATGGGGCAGATGTGAACGACGGTTTTGCATTCGAACCGGACACAGAGCACCGCTTGTCCGCACTCTACGGAGCCATAGGACATGCAGACAACATGCCTTTGGCCAGGTGGCTGTTGGAACATGGGGCAAATCCTGACGACAATGAGTCCCTCTACCATTCCACCGAACTCGGCCATACGGGCGGCCTTCGTTTGTTATTAGAACATGGAGCAAATCCGAAGGGCACAAATGCGCTGCCAAGAGCGATTGACTTCAACAACGCCGATGCTGTTCGACTGTTGCTGGAACACGGTGCTGACCCCAATGAAGGCATCAATCCTCACCCGTCGAGTGAGCCTTCATTGGTGATCCCAGCCCTTCATCAAGCGGCCCGGCGTTTAGCTTCGGGCGAAATCGCTCAGCTTTTGCTGGATCATGGCGCGGATCCCAATACCGTCAGTCGCAGCCACACACCCTATGCTTTTGCTCGGATCTTCGGGAACCGAGATGTAGCAAAAATCCTGGAACAGGCGGGCGCGTCTACACAGCTTTCACTGACGGAAGAGCAGCTGGCGAGGGCCGCGGACGGAAAAGCAAATCCGGATGACCGGATTGACATGAGTGAATTGTCGGAAGAAATGAGGTATCTTCTTTGCCGCCTTGTCTGGCGCGAAGGCACACTGCCTCACATGCAGCGCTTGGTTGAGATGGGAATTGACCCAAATCTTCCAGATGAAATGGGAATGCCTCCGCTGCATCTTGCTGGCTGGGAAGGGATGTCCGACGTAATGTCTTATTTTCTTACGCTAAACCCCGATCTCGACCACACAAACGCCTATAGAGGCACCCTGTTGTCGACGATCATCCATGGTTCGGAAAACTGCCCTCAGAGGGCGCACCGCAATCACATCGAATGCGCGCGCATGGCTCTAGAGAGCGGTGTGGCACTTCCACGAAAAGCCTCACAATTTGCAACGGTCCCCGAGATTTCAGCTTTTCTTGATGATTGGGCTGACGCGCATCCTGATCAAGTCGCAGAGCATGGCGTGGTTTGAGTTCAAATTTCGCGCCAGATCGAAGGTCTGGCGCAACTAGGTTATCTATTTTTTGATCTTCATCGGCAATATTGGGCCCCATGGTGTTTGCTGGACTAGTCCAAACACTTTGAAACCAGCCTTTTTGTAAGCAGCAACAGCTCGCGCGTTCTCAGGGTGCGGATCAGTAGCGACAACAGGAACTCCGTTAGAAAAGAGCCTTTTCAGATGCTCTGAAATGAAGGCTGGGCCGTGCCCATGCCCTATCATGTCCAATTCGCCTATGAACTGGTCAATCCCCCGAGAGCCGGGTGGAAGGGCAAAGAAATGATGATTGTCCCAGCCATGAACTGTGTAGTCCTGGATATAGGCAAACGGGCGCTCTGCGAGCGATACAATCCATCGTTCAACCCGCTCGTCTTCCAGTTCTCTATTCGTGCTTGGCTCGTCGGAATCCCACCATTCGCGAACATGCTGGTGAGATCGCCATGTCGACACCATCTTAAAATCTGCCGATGTCATTTTGCGAAAGGTGTAACGACTAGAAGAAACCATGGCGAACAGTAGCAAACAGTGGTCAGATGAATAATCATTTAGTTAATCCATCAAGACGTAACTATGTGCCTTGAAAGCCAATGCTTTGTTTTAGTGTTGTTCGACGGCCCCAAACCTGCCCATCAATTATTAGTCAATATGCTGCGCTTGCAGCCCGCACAGCCGCCATTCGCTGCGAAGGCAGAGTTTGAGAAATGACAAATCCCGCCGCCGTCACCACTGTTTGCAAATAGAACAAAACGTTGGTTTATTTCCAACGCTTGTGAGTTGGCTATCCGGCGGAATTCGACCAATACATGTGTAGGTTGTTGAATTGAGATCAATCGTCTGGTAACAAGACGAACCGGAAACCCTGATACTGGAGTGATCAGATATGCTGAATTGTCAGACCTCAATGCTTCGCGCGGCAGGCGCAGTAGCCCGTTAAAGCGGTCTGACAGGTTTCCGATCTGAAGGCCGCCTCGTGAGCGGCCTTTTTTGTGTTTTTCTCATGCGGCGGCTTTCCATCATTTCATGGAGAGAACAATGCCAAGTTTATCACTTTACATACCAATCGGCCGGTCGCGTGGCCTCTCACTGCGGCTGGCGGCTTTCTTTGCCCGTCGACCGAGTGAGGAAAAGCCTATTCCGCGTAAAAGAGCCGAGTTGCCGGCTCATTTGAGGAAGGACGTCGGCCTTCCACCGGAGGTTGAACACCCACCTCCTTCGCATTATCGGTTCCCCTTTTAGGGAAACGACCGAGCAAGGGCACTAAGCTGCCCTTGCTCTTAACAATCGTTCCGTGTCCGGAGAGATCGTTTCGCACTCGTCCTGCAACCTGTGAAGGCCAAGGTCGGCTGGTCCGAAGAAAAGCTGACCAAACTGGAATAGGAAGTCCTGTGCATTCATGAACGACTCAAGCCAAGTGTCGAAAGCGGCAGCGCCTTTGATAGCGCCAGCATGTCCGATGAAAAATACTGCCGTTGACGTCGCCTCGACCAATGAAGGATTTCAGGAATAGCCAGTTCTTCTTTTCAAACCCATTGAATTCCACTTCACGTCAGGATGTTGCGTGTTTGCTTGTCGCGTCGGGGCGGCAAGACAACAGGATAAGGACCAGAAAGGACAGGTTTAGTACGACGTTGAAGGGCGCACCCACCAGAACGGAGCCTGAGCTGTCTACGCAAAACCAGGACCATGCCGTAATCTGAGCGGTCTTGGTCGCGGCTGCCGCCGACACCGGAGCAACATAGGTCCCCAGTGCCCACTGCATTCCCCCCAAGCCAACGGTCAGGCCACCGGTGATCACCAGCAGTAAAGGCGACGGAACCATCAGTTCCGCGGGAACATCGTAAATTGGCCAATACGCGATCTGCAGAAAGATATGCGCAACGGGATGAAGAAACTGAAACGCGGCCAGCGCAAAAAGCACCCCGGTTGCAACCAGAACACCGCCTGAAATTCGCATTGCAGACTGTTGTTGGGTCATGAACTTCTCCTTTCGATATGCTTTCTTCATGCGACTTGCGGCGGGTGCAAATCAATTACCTCAGAGGTAAGTGAATTCTGTTCGGACCCTTGCTAAACTCAGGTCATGACACCCTATCCCGGCATGCTGAAAGAGTGGCGAAAGCGACGCAGGTTGAGCCAGCTGGACCTTGCGGTCGAAGCCGAGGTCAGCGCTCGCCATATCTCATTTCTTGAAACCGGGCGGTCGCGGCCCAGCCCGGACATGATCCTTCATCTGTCCGAGGTCATGAACCTTCCGGTCGAAACCCGAAATCAGATGATGCGCGCCGAAGGGTTCGCGCCGCGTTTTGCGGCAACGCCGATTGATGACACAGCGATGTCGCCCATCAGGGATGCGGTCGAATGGACACTTCGGCAGCATGCCCCTTACCCAGGTATGGTACTGGACCGGCTATGGAATGTTGTGATGCTCAACAGCGGAGCGCAAAGGCTTTTTAAGCCACTGGGGATCGGCGAGGGGCAAAGCCTGTTGGACCTGCTGACCAGTCCGCTGATGCCAGATCTTGTCGAAAACTGGCCCGAAGTCGCGCACCACACGATGTTGCGGCTGCGCGCTGAAAGCGCCAACGCAGGCGGCATACCCGCACTGGATGCCGCGGCGCGTACGTTGTCGCAACAGGGGCACGCCCGCGGTGACGCGGTGATCGGACCGACAATTTCTACAATCTACCGCTTCAGTGGTCAGCGGCTTTCCCTGTTTGGGACCATTGCGCAATTCAGCACAGTCACGGACGTCACGCTAGACGATATGAAGATTGAGCTGTTTTTTCCGGCCGACAACCAAAGTGCCAATTTTCTGCGTGAACTTGCACAGTTGGCTACCAATTAGATGATGGTTTGATCAGAGCCCCACCACGTTCCGGTGAACCCTGCTTATTCCTGCCCTTGGCAGGGTTCGGCAAACAGCGCGGCAAAAGTGATCTGGACGCCGAAGAATTATTCCCCTAGAACCTTACCTGTTAACTTGTCCCTAAAGGACCAATTTCATGGTGTTCCCGTCGCAGGGCTGAGCAGCCCCTCTTCATTCCGAGCATAAAGCTCCTTACCGCGACTCTTTCGCCGGACATTGTCCGGCAGGTGCCCCATGACAGACCAAATCCTGATTTCGCAGGCGCCCACCCGCGCCGAATTCACGCCGTTGATCCGGCTGGCCGTGCCGCTGATGGTCGGGCTGGCCGCCGCACTTTTGATCGGTGTCGTAGATACGGCGATGATTTCTCCGCTTGGCACGGTCCCGCTGGCAGCGGCAGGCGTGACCACCGCCGTTCTGATCATTCTTATCTCTGCTCTTTGGGGTGTAGTCACCGCAATTTCCGTCCAGATCAGCCAAGCCGAGGGGGCACGCGATGCCGCACGGGTTGCCCTAGCATTACGCAGCGGGCTGTTGCTGTGCTTTCTGGGCGGCGGCGGCGCGGCATTGGTGATGATGGTACTTTATCCACTGCTGGGGCCTCTGGGACAACCCAAAGAGGTTCTGGCGATCCTGCTGCCGTACTGGATGTCGATGGCGATCTGGATCGTACCATTTACACTTTTTTTCGGACTGAAAGCACTGTTCGACGCCGTTGGGCGGCCCTGGACAGCCGTGGCGCTGTCTTATCTGGGCGTCCTGTTCAACGTACCCGCAAACTATGCCTTTATTCACATCTTTGATCTTGGAATTCTTGGCGCGGGTCTGGCCAGCATACTGTCACAATGTATTTCGTTAGTTGCAGGGATTTATGTGCTGATACGCGCGCCCGGGCTGGCCCCCTTTCGCCAGCGGGTGACCGTTGCATGGGCGGATATCTGGTCACAGGCCAAAGACGCCCTGCCGCTCTGTCTTGGATACGCAGGTGAGGGCGGGGCTTACGCAGTGGTGGGTCTGATGATGGGCTGGTTGGGTGCCGAGGCGCTGGCTGCCCATCAGATCGTTAACGCGCTTGCGGGGTTGGCCTATATGATCCCGCTTGGCATGGCGGGTGCAGCCTCGATCCGTGTGGGTCTTGCAGTCGGCGCGGGAAGTCAAGAAAGGCTAAGACCAATCCTGAAGGCGTCCTTTGTGATGGTAACGCTCTGGCAGGCGGTCGCCGCAATCGTCTTCATTGCTGCGGGCCGAATGCTGGCGGAAACGATGTCAGACGACCCGGCCGTCATTGATCTCGCGGTCACGTTGTTTTTCATCGTGGCATTGCTGCAGATTGCCGACGGCGTTCAGGGCACTGCGCTGGGTGCGCTAAGGGGAATGTCGGACATGAACCTGCCGACGATCATTACCCTGACGGCCTATTGGCCACTTGCCTTGCCGGCAAGCTATGCACTGGGGTTCGTTTTCGATCTCGGAGCGGTCGGCATCTGGATCGGCTATACTCTGGGTCTGGTGGCAGCGGCGATCGCCCTGCCCCTGCGGTTCTGGGCGCTAACTCGAGCTTGAATTTGGGGTAGATCGATTGGAGAAACCTAACCGCGAGCCTCTTCGCAGTGGAGTGATGTGACCTGCCAGATTATAGGGCTGCGACATCATTGGCCTTAGGCGTGAGGGGATAGGTCGGGTTCGAATCCCGCCACAGTGACCGCTGACGGCGAAGCATCGAGTGGCAGGTTTGTTGCCGCGCACCATCGTTTTGATGCGCGGCTTGAGGCCTCACTCGCTTCTAACAATTTCCGAGTAAGCACCATTCAGGTTGAGTGTGACGGTGACCGCCTCATCGTCCCTGTTGCGCCAGAACCAGCCATGATCACCGGCGAAGGGCGTCTCAAAGCTGCCCTCGCCTTCGGTTTGACCGCGCCCTTTCTCGTAGGTCACGTTTTGGTCGCCCGCGTGTGCATGGAGGTCGAAGTTGACCCGACCACCTTCGGCCACCCACGCGTAGAAAAGAGTAGCTCCTGCATCCATGGTCGCCTTGATTTCGGCGTATGCACCGGGTTCAAGCGTGAACGTGATTGTATCCTGCCACGCTTGCTGAGCGTGTGCCGTGCTTACAAACAGACCAAAGATGTCATCCAGCAGGCTGGACGACTGATCAGCCCCGTGGAGTTGTTGATCCTGTTCCGCCTCATCGACCAGCTCCTGCTTGATTTCCCCCATCTCAGTCAGACCAAGCACGCGGCCTGCACCTGTCGGGTCGATCCCGTATTCAGCTGGCAACACGACCGCAACGAGTATCGCGGCGGCGCTGGCAACCGCAATGATGGTGGATCGTAGAAGCTGGGCTGAGCTGGGCAATTCTTCGAGGCTCGGTTTCTTTGCATTAAACATTTTGAGGTTTTCCTTATGCGGCCACGAGATAGCCGGTGAGTTGATATCCCATCAGCGCAAAGCCGATGGTCATCATGACGACGTTGACGGTGTAGGCTTGCTCGAAAAACTTGGCGCTCTTTCGCCAATACCCCATGACGACGAGGATGGCTGCGAGTGCCAGAAGTTGCCCGATTTCGACGCCAACATTGAAGGCCAGGAGATTGGGTAGCAGCCCATCGGGTGCGATCTGGTAGTCCAGTATCTTCGTGGCCAAGCCAGTGCCGTGAAACAGGCCAAAGATGAAAGTCGCCGCCTTGGTGTTCGGCTGAAAACCAAACCACCGTTGAAACGCCCCAAGGTTGTCGAGCGCCTTGTAGACAACCGACAGCCCGATGATGGCATCCACAATGTATGAACTGATGCCCCAGCCAAACCAGACGCCTGCGAGCATCGTGATGGAATGCCCCACGGCAAAAAGGCTCACGTAGACTGCAATGTCTTTCGACCGATAGAGGAAGAAGACGACGCCAAGGAGGAACAGGATATGGTCGTAGCCCGTGACCATGTGTTTGGCCCCGAGATACATGAAGGGGATCATATGCACGCCCCAGATTTCTTGGATGTAGCCAGCATCGCCGGGCGTAACATCATGCGCTATGGCTGCGCTGGTCGATAGCAGCCACATGGATAGGACGAAGAACGCAAGACGCTTAGAATCGCGTCTGACGCCTTCATTGAAGGTTCTCATGGAGTAACTCCGCTGTGTATTTGGATTGATCGGTGACGCGCGTGAGCCGCGCAGAGCCGATCAAGCGCGCGGAGGTCGGTCTATTCGGAACTGTCGGGTGGGGCCGTCGGCAGAGGTCAGCTTTCGCCAAGCTTCACCTGCGTGCAAATCAGGAGCGGTGCCAGGACCGCTGGAAAGAAACGCTTGGTTGTGATCGTGATCAGCTACATCGTGGTTGTGACCGTGCATCGCCCAAAAGAGGTCTTCTTTGAACCCGTGCGAATGGCCGTGATCCTCGACCATTTCAAGATGGTCGTGGATCGTCTCAAATACCGCCGGTACGTGCGAGAATGATGGCGTTACGGACCAAACGAACAACGCGAGACAGAGGGCAGCCAAGCCAACTCTCTGAAAGTGCGCGTAAGCCTGTTTCATCACATCCGTCTGCCCAATGGTTGGAGCCTTTATGCGGCTGCCACGATTTTGTTCACCTCTACCGTAGTGTGTGCCACGTGGTCAATTCCACCTAACAGGCTCTTGTATTCGTCTGTTGATCTTGGAGCGGTTGAAGCGACGGATACGATAACCGAGTAATAACCTGGACCAACCTGCCAGATGTGAAGGTCAGTAATCTCGTCGGTGTCGCTTTCGATTGCACTGCGCACCTCCGACGCAAGATGCCCGCCGTCTGGGGTGCGGTCCAGCAAGACACCGCCCGTGTCTCTGATAAGCCCCCATGACCAGCGCGAGATCACTATCGCGCCGACAATGCCCATCACCGGGTCAGCCCAGAACCACCCGTACGCCCTTCCCAGCAAAAGCGCGACAATCGCGAGGACGGAAGTCAGCGCATCCGCCAATACGTGCAGATAGGCGGCACGCAAGTTGTTGTCTTGTTCGTGGCCATGATCGTGGTGATGGTGCCCATGCCCGTGATGGTGATGATGGTGGTCATCGCGCAGAAGCCATGCGCTGGCCAAGTTGACGATCAATCCTACGACTGCGACCATGATGGCCTGATTGAAGCTGATCGGTACGGGTTCTACCAATCGCAGCGCGCTTTCCCAACCAATTAGGAGAGCAATCAGCACCAGCACTACGGCGCTCGCAAAGCCAGCCAGATCACCAACCTTGCCTGTACCAAAACTGAAGTTGCGGTTGTTGGCGTTCTTCCGTGCATAGCGGTAGGCTAGAACCGCGATCAGCATCGCTCCAGCGTGCGTGGACATGTGCCACCCATCAGCGACAAGCGCCATCGACCCAAACCAATGCCCGGCTGTGATCTCGATGATCATCATCGTAGCCGTCAGTGCAATCACCAGCCAAACCTTACGTTCGTTGCGTTCCTGATTTGCGCCAAGAAAAACATGCTCGTGGGTGAACGCGGATACATCTTGATTGCTCATTGCAGGCCCTTTCGACGTAGCCGTGTTCGCTACTTCAGATACGACTTCAGAATCTGGATCATTTCTTCCGCCCCGCTCTCGCGGTCGGACGCGGTAGGAGCATCGACTACATGGCTGCGCAGGTGTTCTTCGAGCATTTCGTTTGTCAGCCCGGCCATCGCACCTCTGATTGATGCAATCTGGCGCAACACCTCGTTGCAATCGGCATCTGCTTCCAACGCGCGCTCAACGCCTTCGACTTGACCTTTGATCCTACGGAGGCGGGCAATGAGTTTTGAGTTGTCACGGTTGAGGTGGCCCATGCAGATACTCCAAATATAGTATAGGGGGGTATACTACTAAGGTCGCAGAAGCAAGCAGACTTATTAACGTGTAAGAGCTACCAAATTTCGGAAATCAGCCATCTGTCCATCGCACAGGATCAGTTAGCAAAGGCTCAATGCAGCTCTCGGAGCGAGCGCGGCATTTCATTGAAAGACCCACCTGGCGCAGATTAGGACAGTCCAAAGCCGATCTCCTGCAGCAACCATCGGTGCTGCGATGTGGTTCGGCAAACCGGACTTTAGTCGCAGCCTTAAAGCCTGAACGTAGATGAACTCAAACAAAACCGACATTTGAAACCTGCGCACAGCAAGGTGAAATTCTACGCGGCAGAGGCCCATTCGGACGCGACCGCCCCAACCGATGCGTTGGCCCCAAAACATCTAATTGCCGAGATCTGCCCCGCTGCAAATGGTGTATAAGATTGAGACATAGGCGAAGTGCGCCTAGAGCATCCCGCCAGAATGTTTTCCTGATGGATGGCTAAGGAATGAACCCTTTCGGCACCCCGAACTTCAATGAACCTACGCTAATACCTGTCAATGAATGCAGAAAAGCAATCAGGTTTTGAATTTCTAACTCCGTGAGCTGGATTGGAACAATGTCATTCTTTTTGCGTTGTCGCTCCATTTCATAGCCGTCCTCCCAAACTAAGAAATCCGTTTTTTGCAACCATGGCACCTCGGGCAATGCAGCCATTTCAGGACTCCACTTTTCTAGGCTTGCCTGCGGATCTAAATGATGGCGAATGACGCTTTCAAGATCGGGGAAGGCGCCATTGTGACCGTAGGGCGCGGTCAGGGCAACGTTGCGCAACATAGGGGTGCGGAACCTATAAGCATCCTCAAGGCGGTTGCTTTCACCCATGCGGCCTACATCCCGAACGAAGGGATCCCACTGCCGGGTGCGACCCGGTCCAAAGGGCGGTAAACCCAAGGCATGGAACTTCTGATCTGACATGAGCGGTCCGGTGTGGCAGGTGAAGCAACGGGCTTTGCCGTAGAAAAGCTTCATCCCATCCAATTGGGCCGATGAAAGGGCATTTGAATCACCTGCGAGGTACTGATCAAACGGGCTGTCGGTGCTCCGCCACTCGATCGCCATGAAAGCGGCCAGAGCGTTGGCGACTTGCGTGATCGTGATGTCTTCGATCGTCTCGACCTCATCAAAGGCGGCGACAATGGCCGGACCATAGCGTGGATCGGTGCGGACGCGTTTCGCCAGAATCGGCCAGCCTTTGTCTATTCGATCATGCACCGCGCCTGTGACCTCATTCTCGGCCACATTGCCCGCCATCTCGAATTGTGAGGTCAAGGGAAACAAAGCCTGCGCCGCCAGCAGGGAATTCAGGCCCTCGGGCAGCCACTCCTGCGCTGGGGAATTGAAGCTGTTACCATAGACGTTGGAAATGCTCAGCCTGCCGTCGTGAAAGACGGTGTGAATTTCCTTGGCCCCAAGGTTCCACAAGCCCGGAGAGTTGCGAGGGATGCGTTTGCGTATTCTGTCTGCCCCAGTGCCGGGTGTGCGGTCCAGCCCCAACCCCTGCCCGCCTTCTCCTATGCCCAGTGACAACCCGTCCGAGGTGCCGAAATCCGGGTGGTGACAATGGGCGCAGGTGATGTTGCGGTTACCTGACAGGATCGGGTCGTAAAACAGTTGATGACCGACGGCGGCCTGTTCCATATCAAAGGAAACAAAGTCATCATCGGTTAGCGGGCGCGGTAAATCCTGTGCTGCAGCGGCCCCAACCCACAAGAGAGCAACTATCCCATGCGTCAGCTTGTTTTCGCCCTTTGCACAATTGCGTCCCCAGCTCTGGCGGAACTGGAGCAAGCGCGCGATTTGATGGAAGCCGGTCAGTTTGAAGCCGCGCGCGAGGAACTTCTTCCAGCCGCACGCTCGGGCAACGCCGAGGCTGAGGAGTTGATCGGCGTGATGTACGGGTTGGGTCTCGGGGTCGAGCAGGATTACGAGCGGGCCTTTGAATGGTATCTGCGCGCCTCGATGAAGGGACATCCTGGGGCTCAGTCGGGCGTTGGCTGGTATTACGAATTGGGTCTGGGCATGCCCGCGCCCGATTTGGTGCGAGCTTATATGTGGTACACGCTCAGCGCCATTGGCGGCGACCCCGACGCGGCGATCAGCCTTGAGGAAGTGGTTAAGAAAATGTCTCCGGAGCAGATCGAAAGGGCGCATGTGCTGGTCAACGACTACAAAGGGTGGATGTACCCGTTTCGGTGATGGCCGGGCTGCAAAGCCCGGCCCATGCATTTAGTTCAGGTCCGCATCGCGTGAGGCGTTCACATCGGCCTCCGCCGCAGCAACCGCTTCGGTCAACGCACCAAAGATTTCGTCCCCGCGGGCGACGTTGGACTGGAACCAGTCATAAACCGGAGTTGCGGCATCTTTGAACGCGGCCTTCTGATCGGGCGTCAAGACATAGAGGTCTCCACCACCGGCGACAAAATCCTCATAGGCCTGAATCGATTTTCGCTTGGGCGAGGCAAAGGTGGCCTGTTGCAGCGCATAGAAACCGTCGACGACGACGCGGCGCATATCCTCGGGCATCTCCTGGAACTTGGCGTTGTTCATCCACCACAGCGCGCCCATATAGGCATGGCCGTCCAGCGTGACATATTGCAGACCCGCGTCAGGGAATTTCATGCCCATAATGTCGGTGATGCCGTTCTTGGATCCCTCGACCACGCCGGTCTGGAAGCTGGTGAACAGTTCCGGCCATGGGATCGGTGTCGGCGAAGCTCCCAAAGCTTTGACCAGTTCCTGCGGCAAGTCGGCGACCACGGTGCGGATTTTCAGACCTTCCATGTCGGCAGGCTCGGCAATACGGCGCTGGGTGTTGGCGAAGTTGCGCCAGCCACCGGTATTGCCAATGGTCATCAGACGGATCGCGCCGCCAGAGTCCTCCAGTGCCATGTCGCGCATGGTGCGGGTGAAATCACCGGACAGAACATGCTCGGCAATGCGGTCATCGGCCATCAGGTAGGGCAGGTCCAGAACCTGCACATAAGGAAAGATGCCAGAGGCCCCGCCCGAAGTTGAGATATAGATGTCAATGGTGCCATCGGCCACGCCTTGCAGGCATTCCGCGCCGTTCGAACACAGTTGGGTACCGATGAACAGCTCGACCTCGATTGCGCCGTTCGAGGCGGCTTCGACATAGTTTTTGAAGACGATCAGACCGTCATAGTCTTCGTCATTTTCGTTTGAGTTCGCGGTGGCGCGCAATGTGTAATCGGCGGCCGTCGCAGCCATGGCGGACACGGCCACAAGCGATGTGGCCACCGCTGCGGATTTGATGAAGTCTCTGAGCATGCGTTTCCTCCCTGTGATACTCAGTTGGCAAATCCCGTTATCCTCGGGATCGTCATGGATAGTGCGGGGATATAGGTGATCAGGAAGATCACTATGATTTCGACAGCCAGGAACGGCAGGATCGCCTTGGCGATGGTTTCGACCCGCTCGCGCGATACGGCGGCGGCGACGAACAAGACCAAGCCCATTGGCGGGGTGGCGAGGCCGACGGTCAGGTTGACGCTCATGATGATGGCGAAATGGATCGGGTCTACACCAAGGCTGGTGAAGATGGGTCCCAGGATCGGACCAAGTATGATGATCGCGGGACCTGCGTCCAGAAACATGCCGACGATGAAAAGCAGCAGGTTGATCAGGAACAGCAGGATAAGCGGATTTTCCGACAGGCTGAGGATCAGCGAGGCCAGTTGTTCAGGCGCATGGCTGAGGCTGACAACCGTCTTGAACGCCATCGCCGCACCTACCAGCAACAGGACAACGGCGGAGGTCATGCCGGCGTTGCTGAGCACCTCTGGCACTTCTTTCCATGTCAGCGTGCGCAGAACGAAGAAGCCGATGATGAAGGCGTACCCCACGGCGACGGCGGCGGCCTCAGTTGGTGTGAAGATGCCGCCCAGAATGCCGCCCAGAATGATCACCGGGGTCATCAATGGGAAAAAGGCTTTAAGGCTGGCCTGACGCCGCTCGGGCCAGGTATATTTGCGGCTTGCGACGGGGAAGTCGTAGCGGTCGGCCATCAGCTTGATCATCAGCATTAAACCAACGCCCACCATAACGCCGGGGACGATACCCGCGAGGAAGAGTGCGGCGACGCTTTCGCCCATCACATAGGCGTAAATGATCATGATGCCCGAAGGCGGAATGATCGGTCCGATCACCGAACTGGCTGCTGTGATCGCGGCGGCGAATTTGCGGGTATAGCCCTGTTTCTCCATCGCCGGGATCAGCATCGACCCAAGCGCCGAAGTATCTGCCACGGCGGACCCCGAGAGGCCCGCGAAGAGGATCGAGCTCAGCACGTTCACATGCGCCAGGCCGCCGCGCAGATGGCCCATCAGGGCCTGACTGAACTCGACCAACCGGATAGTAATACCACCGCGATTCATCAACTCTCCGGCCAGCATGAAGAAAGGGATCGCCATCAGCGGGAAGCTGTCCATGCCGTTGTAGACATTGCGATAGAGCAGCGTGATGTCGTTGGTCTGACCGTTGAGCCACAGCAGGATACCGGGCGCGGCCAGAAGGGCGAAAAAGACCGGCAGGCCGATCAGCAGGAATATCAGGAAGGTGGGCAGGAACCAGATCAGCATTTATTCGGCCCCCACTGCCGCGTCAGGAATTTCGGGCAACAGGTGACCCCCGCCCAGCAGTGTTATGAAGGATCGCAGGATCAGTTCGATATTCACCGAAATCAGCAGAATGATCCCCACCAACAACGAGGCCATCATCCAACTGCGCGGGATGCGGTACCATTCGTCGAACCCGAATGAGGTGGGAAGATATAGCGCTGCGGTGGCGAATTTGCCGCCAAAGCCAGTGACCTCGGACCAGCCGATATTGACCGCAATCAGCAAGACAGCGAGCGAGATCAGCAGCAGCAACAGGTTCAGCGATTGGCCGATTAAGCGTGGCAATAAGCGCTCCAGCATGTCGATGGCCACAAAGCCGCCGCGGCGAAAGGCGGTGGGTGCCATCAGGCCGGTCATCCAAAGCATGCAAAACCGCGCGGCCTCATCCGGCCATGGCAGAGCATTGCCCAGTACATACCGGAAGAACACTTGAATCAGGATTGCGATCACCATGAGTGCAATCGCAACGACACCAACCGCGCGGCCCAGACGCAGCGCGGTTTCGTTCACGAATGCAATCGGCGCAAGCACCGATGCCAGTCCGCCCATGCGGATCCTCCCTTGTTCAGCCGCGGGTATGTCCCACGGTCGTCAAATCGCGCTTAGTGCTGCGCAAATTGGCCAAGTTTCCCGGCGTAAAAGGTCAGCGCGTCTCCATCCGCCATGCTGGCCTTAAGAACCTTTCCAATGACAATAACGTGGTCGCCCGCATCGTGATACGCGTGCTGTTCACACTCGAACCGCGCTAGGCAGTTCGGCAAGATCGGCGTTCCGTTTTCGCACTGCTCATGCGCAATGTCGCGCAGGGCGAAGGCGTCCTTCGAGCAACCAAAGCACAGCTCGGCCTGTTCCGCAGACAGCACATGGACGCTGAAATGGCGGGCTTTGTGGAAATAGGGGAAGCGGCGCGAGTTGCGGTCGCCCGCCCACATTATCAAGGGCGGGTCCAATGACAGGGACGAAAAGCTATTGGCCGTGATGCAGACCGGGCCATCCGCGCTGTCGCAAGTGACGATGGTGACACCGGTGGCAAAGCGGCCAAAGGCGTCGCGTAAGGTGCGGGTGTCGTCCTTATGCGGAACGAAGGTGTGGGTTATGTCCTTTGAGATTGCGTTCATCATGGCACCTCATGCCCCAGCGCCGCCTCATAGAGGCGGTACCAGCTTTCACGATCCAGTTTGACTTTCAGCGCGTCCGAGGCGCGTTTGATCCGGTCCAGATTGTTGGTGCCCAGAACCGGCAGAATGTTGGCCGGATGTGCCAGCAGGAACGCTACGGCAACGGCGGCGCGATCCACGCCGAACTCGGCCGCAATTTCATCCGCGACAACGCCCACAGGCGGGTTTCCGGCCATCAGCAACCCACCACCCAACGGCGACCATGCCATCAGCGGATGGCCGTGTTGCTGGTGAAATGCCAGATCACCGTTGGTGAAGGGGCTGATCTCGCCCAGAGAAATCTCGATCTGGTTGGTGACCAATTGGGTTTTCATCGCCGATTGCAGCAGGGACCAATCCCAAGGCCGGAAATTCGACACGCCTACCGCGCCGACCTTGCCGCTGGCGACGACCTCGTCCAAAGCGGCGCCAGTTTCATGATGGTCCATCATGGGATCGGGACGGTGGATCAGAAGCAGATCGATATGGTCAATCGCCATTTCGGACAGCGACGTGTCGACCGATTTCAGAATGTGAGCGCGCGAGGTGTCGTAGTATTTTACTTTCGCATCCGCGTAACGGCCAACCGGCGCGATGATGTCACATTTGGTGACGATCTCCATCTTATGGCGCAGGTTTGGGTTGATGCGCAGGGCCGTACCCAGAACAGCCTCAGCCTCGTAGCCCCCATAGATGTCAGCCTGATCGAAGGTGGTGATACCCTGATCCAGACAGGCCTGGATTTTGGCTTCGACATGAGCCGCCGATGTGTCTGTGTCGTCGCCCAAGCGCCACATGCCATAGACAAGGCGGCTCATCTCCAGCGAGTCAGAAAGTTTCACACGTTGCATCAGCGACGAACTCCGTTGCCCAGCGGAGTTGCCGGGGTATTTGAAGGAACCCTTCCGTAAGCTTCGGGAAGGGAGCAGGTTTTCAAGTTCGGCAGAACACGGCTGCCGAAATGGCGGGCTTCGTCCATGTGAGGGTAGCCCGAGAAGATGAAGGCACGAATGCCCATTTTTTGGTATTCTTCTATCTTCGACATAACCTGATCGGTCGACCCGACCAGCGCGGCTCCGCAGCCCGAACGCGCACGTCCGACGCCGGTCCACAGGCCGGGTTCAACATAGCCATACTCATCGGCCAGATCGCGGTTCTTGGCCTGATGCGCCACGCCCAGCGAGGTCGAATCCAGCGCCCGTTCCCGTATCGCGCGGCCATACTCGTCGTCCAGTTTCGAGACGATGTAATCGGCGTATTCTTGCGCCTCGGCTTCGGTATCGCGAACGATCATGTGGACGCGCAGGCCATAGTCCAGTGTGCGGTTGTAATTCTCGGCGACTGCGTGGACGGCCTTCATGCGTTCGGCCAGTTGGTCTTTGGTTTCGGGCCACATCAGGTAGACGTCACAATGCTCGCCACATAGGTCCAGCGCAGAGGGAGAATAGCCGCCGAAATAAAGTAGCGGCCCTCCAGTCTGGTATGGCTTGGCCGGGTCGGTGGTCAGGCCTGAGAAGTTATAGACCTCGCCTGTATGATTGATCTCATCCTGCGTCCAAGCCTGTTTCAGGATTTCTACTACTTCGCGCGAGCGCTGATAGCGGAACGCGCTGTCGGCTTTCTCACCGGGAAAATCCGATGAGATGATGTTGACCGTCAACCTCCCCTTCAGCATGTGATCCAGCGTTGCAATGGTGCGGGCCAGCATGATCGGTTGCATCTCACCACAGCGTACGGCGGCCAGCAGGTTGATCCGGTCGGTGATGGGTGCGCAGCCCGCGACAAAGCTCAGTGTGTCCTGACCCACCTGATAGGAAGACGGGCATAGGATGTTTCGAAACCCCTGCGCTTCGGCCTCCTTCACAATGCTTGAGCAGTGTTCCCAACTCGACCGCAGGTTGCCATCGGGAATGCCAAGGAACTGGTAATCATCGGAACACAGCGCAGCAAACCACGAAACTTCGGCCGCATTCAGATCGGGGGATGTGATGGGGACGATGCTCATTTGATTCACGCTCCGTACATCTTTGACTTTCCTCTTGCGTAGCAATCGCTTTGATGTAGATCAATAGTGTATCAATTTTTGCTGCGACCGAGTGAAGCGTCTACCGTGCCTGCATCCAACCGAAACCCAAATGCCCTGCCGGTATATATTCAGATCGCGGAACTTCTGATCCGCGACGTCGCCGCCGGGCGCCTTATTGATGGTGAGCGTTTGCCGCCCGAGCGCGAGATGGCGGCGGAGCTGAATGTCTCGGTTGGAACGCTACGAAAATCGCTCTCTGAGTTAGAGAAAAAGGGGATGTTGGAGCGTATCCAAGGCTCAGGCAACTACATACGAGAGACCGGTACACAAAATAGCGTCTATGCAATGTTCAGGCTGGAACTACCTGAAGGGGGTGGCCTTCCACGTGCGGATATCCTGTCAGTTGACCATCTGAAGAAGCCAGTCGATCTGCCAAAATTCGGTGTTTCTTATGCCGGTTCGCGCGTACGGCGGATGCGCTACCTGAATGATACAATCATCGCTGTTGAAGAAATTTGGCTGGACGAATCAGCGGGCCTTGTCGACCAGAACCTCCTGTCTGACTCACTCTATCGCTATTATCAGCACCAGTTGGGCTTTTGGATCGCAAGAGCCGAAGACAGAGTCTCGGTCCAGCCTCTACCGGACTGGACTCCTCCTGACTTCACCAAACCAGCGGGTCAAACGGTAGGTTATATCGAGCGGTTCAGCTGGTCGGAAATCGCCGAACCCGTTGAATTCTCAAAAACATGGTTCGACCCAGATCGGGCCAACTACGTACAACGTTTGAAGTAAAAGGAATCGCACATGACCCGGACCATCAATTACGGGCTGATTGGATGCGGAATGATGGGGCAAGAGCACCTGCACAATATCGGATTGCTGGACGGTACGAATGTGGCAGCGATCTTTGAGCCCGATCCAGAGATGGCAAAAGTCGCCAAGTCAATTGCTCCAACTGCAGCGATGGTGGGTTCCGTGCAAGAGCTTCTGGCAGTTGAAGAACTGGACTGCGTCGTCATTGTTAGCCCAAACCATCTTCATGTGGACCAAATCTGCGAAATCGCTGAAACACGTCCGTTACCGCTTTTGGTGGAAAAGCCATTGTTCACCGACACACAAGACGTGGCCCGGGTCGAGCAGCTGCAGCGCGACTACCCCTGCCCGATTTGGGTCGCGATGGAATACCGGTACATGCCCCCTGTTGCGGCTCTGATCGAGGAGGCACAGGTGACAGGTGGTATAAAAATGTTATCGATCCGCGAGCATCGTTTTCCTTTCCTGGACAAGGTCGGTCACTGGAACCGTTTCAACCGCAATACTGGCGGTACTTTTGTTGAAAAATGCTGCCACTTCTTCGACCTAATGCGTCTGATATTGCAATCCGACCCGGTGCGTATAACGGCAAGTGGTGGGCAGGCGGTGAACCATTTGGACGAGAGTTACGACGGCCAGACCCCAGATATTCTGGATCACGGCTATGTTCTTGTCGACTTTGCGTCGGGTGCGCGCGCGATGTTGGAACTTTGCATGTTTGCCGAAGGCTCTCGCTATCAGGAAGAAATTTCGGCCATCGGACCAGATGCTAAAATCGAGGCGTTGGTTCCAGGACCCGGGCGCTTTTGGCAGGATCACTTGGGCGCACCCCCCCCGCCGCGAGTAATCATTAGTCCGCGCAATCCCAAAGGTCCGGTATCAACGGACGTCCCAGTAGACCCGAACCTGTTGGCGGCTGGGGATCACAATGGATCGACCTACTATCAGCACAAAGGATTCTTGGCCGTGCTTCGTGGCGAAAAAACAAAACCGGATGTGAGTTTGAATGACGGACTCTGGGCCGTCAGAATGGGGCAAGCGGCGCAACAGGCAATAGACACCAGCGAAACAGTATACATGGTCGAGTGAATGGGATCAAAAACGCTCGTGAATATTGCAACCGCTAAAAGACCCCATATTGCGTGAACTTAAGACAGATACCGCCACTCGAGTTGGCAAAGGGCCAAATATAGCAACTGTGCGAGTCTACTTTTCCGCATTCCAAAGGGGGATGCCACCCTACATAGTTTGCCTTGCTTCCCCGGCTGCAAATGGCCGCCTTTCATGATCGAGCGAGCTGCTCTTGCGGATGCAGCTAAAGTGCACTTCAAGGCATGCGTACAGCACCGGATCACGGACGAAGCGGCCATCGGGCTTTTTAAGCCGATGACCGCTTGCTGAAACTTCTGCATCGAATTCAAGTCAGACAATGCCGCTCGATGAGTGCGAGACTAGTCCCATTGCGGCATGAACGCATCGGCGTATCGCGCACCAAACCCACCCTTCGGCAGGATTTCCGCGATAGCACTCAAGTCATCAGCATTCAGATCCAGTGCTGATGCTCCGACATTCTCCGCGAGGCGTTCTTGGCTACGTGTACCTGGGATTGGAACGATGTCGTCGCCCTGCGCCAAAAGCCACGCCAACGCTAGTTGCGAGACTGATGCGTTCTTTGTTTCGGCGAGCACTTTGAGTTTTTCGACCGCATAAACGTTCTTTTCATAGTTGCCGGGCTGCCAACGTGGGTCGAACTTCCGGAAGTCGGTCTCTTCATATTCGTCTGCGGGTTTTGCGTGACCTGTCAGGAACCCGCGCCCTAGTGGTGAATAGGGAACAAAACCGATCCCAAGTTCGCGCAGCACCGGAAACAGCACTTCTACATCCCGAGCAAAGAGCGAATACTCTGTTTGCAGTGCTGCGACGGGTTGCACAGCATGGGCGCGTCGGAGTGTTTTCTCACCCGCTTCACTTAGCCCGAAATGCAGCACTTTGCCTTCTTTGATTAGATCAGCGACGGTGCCTGCAACGTCCTCAATCGGAACATTTGGGTCTGGCCGGTGCTGATAGAGAAGATCAATTCGGTCGGTTTTCAGATAACGCAGGCTGTTTTCGGCCACCCTACGGATGTTTTCGGGTGTGCTGTTTAATCCGATACTCAATCCGCCGTCGGGATCGGGCGAGAATCCGAACTTGGTTGCGATCACGATGTCATCTCGAAAATCTTTGACCGCGCGACCAATGAACTTTTCATTTTCGCCCCAGCCGTACAGCTCTGCTGTGTCGAAGAAGGTGACCCCTAAATCATAGGCTTTTTGGACAGCGGCAAGCGCGGACGCCTCATCACTTGCTCCATAGAAAGACGTCACCCCCATTGCACCATAGCCGAGGGCGGATACTTCAAGTTCTTGGCTGCCCAGTTGTCGCTTTTTCATATCAATACTCCATTCTTGCATGATCGTTGATGAGCATATGGGCATGGAGAAAGGGGGGGGCTGCCTGATTATGTGCAATCATTGCCTATTTCTATCACATTGTTGACTATCCGCAGATAAACCGCCTATTTCCTTGCATGAAACAACTATCCAATCTCAAAGAGCTGGCGTTGAAACATGCAGGCTCATCTGCGATTCCCGAATTGGAAGTACATAAGCTGGACCAGCCTACGGAGCTGATCCCACTCATATATGAGCCAAGCGTTTGCCTGATTTTACAGGGTGAAAAGCGCACCATCATAGGGGATAGGGCGCTGGATTATTCGGGTGGCTCGTGTCTAGTGATAGCCGCAGAATTGTCTGCACTCGGACAAGTCACCCGCGCATCTGTCAGCGAACCTTTTTTGGCGCTTGCTTTAACGATCAATACAACAAAACTCGCTGACGCGATGCGAAAAGCCCCTATATCTGAGCACTCAGGCGATCAAAGTTTTGGTTTGCAGTCAGCTTCTGAATTGCTGATTGAAACTTGGGGCAGACTTTTAGGCGTGCTTGACCGCCCGGATGAAATAGCGGCACTTGGACCTCTCTATGAGCAGGAACTTCTGTACAGGTTTCTCGTTGGGCCAATGGGTCCCTTCTTACGTCAGATTGGCACAGCAGATTCCGATCTATCCCGCATTCGTCAGACGATGGAATTCATACGTCAAAATCATGCCGAACGCTTAGAGGTCCGTGAAATGGCCGAATTGGCGGGCATGAGCCTTACGACCTTCCACCGTCGCTTTAAGAAATTCACTGGTATCAGCCCACTCCAATACCAAAAGCAGATCCGGCTGCATGAAGCCAAGCGTTACCTGGTTGCCCGTGAAGGCAACGCTGCTTCGGTGGCTTACCGTGTAGGCTATGAAAGCACGTCCCAATTCAGCCGCGAGTATCGACGATTATTCGGATTGCCACCGCTTCAAGATGCTGCCGCGGCACGAGAATTGGCGAAGGTTGTTTCTACGTTCTGAGGCCAAAGTTCTCACCTGTTGACGTTCGAACGTTCGTCGCGTGTGAAACCGATCGTTCAGCATAGTCCCCAGCAAGGGTAGCAATGGTGACTTTGCCAACTATCAAGCGATCGCCGCGAGCAACCTTAGACTGCGCATTGCGACCGTCCATCAGACGCGGAACCTCGCATGTACAGCAAGACTTTCGGGTGTCGAGGACGGTCCATTTCGGACCTCAGACACGCCATGCCAATACTGCTGGTGAAACCCGAATAGCCGCCCTTCGCCGCAGGCGCAGTCTTTTATCATCAGCGAGCGTATTGGACGATAAAGTGGCCCTCTTGCTGCGATCTAAAGGAGGCTATCAGACAAATTCGCACCAGTCTCAGTTTGCCGAGGAAACCACGAACCTATCCGAAACAAAGTTGAAGCCACTCGGCAAGAGCGGCGGTGCGTATCAGTTTGAAGGTGTCTCCGCTGGTGACCGATCTTTCTTGATTGGAATGGTTGTCGGCATAGGACTGGAAGGAGGCGAATTTCTGCAAACTTCGCATGCGCCTGAAACGTTGCATGACCCGTTCTACTCGTCGAAACGGGAGGCACAAATTCTCCGCCCGATCATTGAGCCACTTGCCTGTCCTTTTTTGTGAGCGCTGCCTTGTTTCGGCGTTTGATAACAATTGTTCCCAGCACCCAGCCTTCGTGATCAAAAGCGCGCCAAAAATATTGCTGCTTGCTAAATACCTGCACGAAAACCTCGTCCACGTTCTACTTCCATTTGGAGAACTCGCAGCTGCTGAACACGTTTCCATCTGATCTCAGCAGCAAACATCAGGCCAAACCTATTCCACCAATATTGAACAGTTTCGTGGCTCACGTCGACGCCTCGCTCGTCCAACAGGTCTTCGACATTCCGAAGCGAGAGCGGGACTCGGATGCACAGCATCTCCGCGCAACTTTGGTCAAGTCGCTCAGGTTAGCGGTGTTGAAGAGCGCATGTACTCAAGAGGTCCATTGTGCGTCTAGAGATCATGTTTGGCCGACTGAAAAATAAGTGCAATGTGGCAACCAGATACGACAGATTTCACTACTACCCCCACACTAGCCTCAGTCGCCATTTATTGGCCATGTGTCCTGATCCCAAGCACTTTGATAGTTTCATCATCTTCGGTACAATTGGTTTGCTGGTTTTTGGTTCAATGGAGATCGTTCCGGCATTTGGAAGAAATTCAAGAATGGTTTTCTGGTCCAGACCTCAGTTTGATCTTTCCTGACCGCCTAACTTAACTTTGTGTGAGTACTACGATGCCGGTATTTGTTAAATTGTTTTGCGCCATAGTATTTGCAATGGGCTCTATTTTCATGCCAAGCGCAAGCGCAGCTGAGGGTAAGCGAGTTGCTTTGGTGATAGGAAATTCCCATTATCAGCACGTCTCCAATCTCCCTAACTCTGCCAATGACGCAAGAGACATTTCTTTGGCGCTTGGCCGCGTTGGTTTTGAGGTAACCGAAGGTATTGATTTGGACTACCGCTCGATGCGCCTGGCGGTACGCGACTTTGCCCTAGTCGCACGAGATGCCGAAACAGTACTTATTTACTTTGCCGGGCACGGGATCGAGATCGACAACACTAACTTCCTTGTTCCGGTCAACGCAGAGCTGAAAAGTGACGTCGACGTTGAACTTGAGGCCATTCGCCTTGATACAGTTGTGAACTCCGTGGCAGTTGCCAACGGTTTGAAAGTGGTTCTTGTGGATGCATGCCGAAATAATCCATTCCTAACAAACATGACACGGACTTCCACCACACGTTCGATCGGTCGGGGGCTTGGCCGGGTTGATCCTGGTGGCGTTTTGGTCGGATACGCCGCTCGTGCAGGTACGTTGGCGCTGGACGGCGACGGTAGAAATAGTCCTTACGCTCAGGCGTTGCTTGAACACATTGAAGAGCCTGGCCTCGAAATTGGGCGACTCTTTCGAAAGGTTCGATCCACTGTATTGTCACTGACGGATGGTTACCAAGAGCCGTTCACCTACGGCTCATTACCAGATCGAGAAATTTACTTGGTTCCAGCCACCCAAACCACTCAACAAGAAGAAACAAAGGCACCAGATCCTCTTTTGACCGAGAGTCCGTTGGTATTGGCATGCGATAGGTTGGCATCGGACCCAGACGACTTATCAAAGCCAAACGGGCCGCCTGGAGTAATTGACGAAAATATTGAACTCGAAGTAGCGATACCTGCCTGTAAAATCGCAACTGAAGGACATCCACAGCATGCCCGCAGTTTTTATAATCTTGCGCGGGTAGAACTGCTCGGTGGAAACACTGAGGCTAGCGTTAATCACTTCAGAGAAGCAACCAGACTCGGTCATTCTTTGGCCAGGGTAAAACTGGGAAAATTGCTATTGCAGAGTGATAACAATGCGCTTGTTGAGGAAGGCATTTTGTTTTTCGAAACGGAAGCGCGCGGTGGGAATGCAGAATTTGCGAAAATACTTGGCGACCACTTCAGTGGGGCGACTGGGTCATCCGTTCCAAAATATGATAAGGCAATGTTTTATTATGAAATCGCGGCTAGCGCTGGTGACCCGGATTCGATGTTCCAGATTGGCCAACGTTTGGTGTCCAATACACGGTCCACAAAAGAGCAAAGAGCATTAGGTTTAAAATTTCTTAACCGTGCTGCAAAAGCAGGGAATATTCCAGCCCAAAACCGTCTTGCAAATGAATACTTCGCTCATGAAAACCCGAACACCAGACAAAAAGCTACAGTGCTTTTTGAAGCAGCTGCTAGTGCAGGTGATACGCATGCCCAACGCCGTTTAATTCAGATTTATTCCGGCAAGAGTGGTTTTTCAGAAAACGCAGAGCGTTATGCTTTTTGGGTTCTCGCACTTGCAGATAGCGGCGAGAGCCGCTTCAATGTCGAAGCCGGATGGAACTACGAAGTAGGTCGCGGTGTTAAAAAAAACCCTGAACAGGCAGCAAAATACTACTACGCTGCATTGCGTAACGGCGAAAGCCTACCCCTTGAACGCTCCGCTTCAGACTGGGACAAAGATACTGCCAAAGAGATGCAGAGACTTCTGAGTTTTTATTGGGAAGCACGTTATGCCGGTCCAATAGACGGGCTGATAGGCAAGGACTCAATAAATGCAATGCAACGCGTGTGTGAATGTGCGGCCAGCCCGCGTTCAAAAGACTTTTCAAAACTATTTTCGCACTGAATTAAAAGCGCAATGGCCCTGCCTGACATTTTGTTAGATTTGGCACAAGAACATGTAATGGGGTGGGTAAACAACATTCGTGGCGTCGGTCCAAGAGCATGATATCTAAGTTAATTACTTCTACTCTTGTACCCAGATCATCCGCTTTACTGTGAAGTTACAGTTTCGCCTCTTTCCGTTGCTTTGGAAGGCGTATGATTTATTGCGTAAAGGCAAGGTAGAATTAGGCCCAATGCTACGGTTATAACTGAAAAACGATCGTTCGTCGCTTAGGCCAATCCAGTTCTAGCCGCACCCAATTCAGAAAATGGACTTTGCAACCGTAATACTACCAGCAATGGCAGGAACAAAACCGCCTTTGTTCCGCAAGCCATGCAGTCTGCGACAGAACCGCATTCACTTTTTTCGACTCGTCATTCTGTTCGTGTGAAAGAAAGGGGCAACAAACGCCTGAAATCTGCCCGTTTCGTCAAATCACTGATCTGGCAACCTAATCACGACTTGATAACAAAAAACGCATCGCGTTCAGAGACTTGTAGTTAGAAAGACTACTTTGACTATCTCCGCGAGTGTTTTACGGCGCAAGTGGTGGACCGCCCTCCTGCAACCAATCAAAACAATAAGGAGAACGGAAATCAGCCTCTTGATACGACAACATGACATTTGTCCCGTGATGTCGCGTGAAACTCAAACGGTTCCATGGTTGGGGTTAAATAGTAGTAATAGCTAAAGCCTTGAACGTCTGGAGTAGTCAACCTCAGTTCGTAACCGACAATCCCTCCGCTCAATTCACGAACCCATCCTCCTGTTCGTACAAGCCGTGCTGAAAAGTTACTTTCTGATGTGTTCCGCAGTGTCAGCGAATGCACAATGATCATGTTGGGATATGGGCTTTCTTCGGGGCAATGCTCGACCAGTCGCCATGCGCCGTTCAGAATTTCCGGGTCTTCTGCTCCGCGCACAATGCCCGAACAAGCAAAGCTGGGAAGCTCTCGCAATGCGCTTAATGTATTAATCGAGAAAGTCGTCGAGAGCGGTAACATGGAGCTAAACTGATTTGACAACTCCAACAACGCGCCTCTCGTTTTGTTCCCAAGCTTTCCATCAGGCTGGCCTGCACCACAACTCAGCCTGTTTAGCTCCACCTGAATGGAGTATACAACTTGCTCGTCCTCGGACAGCCCTTCCGGGATTCCCGTCAAACTGATGAACCAACCTCGGTAGTTACGCGACAAACATTCCACGTCGTCACCGCACGCGTCTCTACTCTGCTCGTGCTCCAAATGGTTCAGCAACAACTGCCCCCAAGCGTCGCCACCGCCAAGCTCTTCGAGGCGCTTTTCAAACAGGTTTTGAACCTGCTGCTGCTGGGCCAACAAGCCAGGTGTCGCGCAAACTTGAATATGGGCCGGTTCCTGGGGGCTTCGGCACAGAGCTGGAACTTCAGGATTAGCCGGTACTCCGATAATTTCATTAGGGTGGACAGAAGACTTGGGCGAAGGAGGTGGCGCAGAAACTTTAAGGGGCGGGACCAAGAAAATGTCATGGCCAGGCAACGATCCATAGGTAAATGGCTCCTGATACCCGTCTGTCAAATCGAATACTGTGTCCCGCACCTTGCGGAACATCTTTCCCAACTCCAAACCGGGTTCTTCTATGTGGCGCAGAAGAGCTTGTGCATAGGGGCTGTTTCGACCGCTGCCGTCCAGCGCCAGCGTACCGCTGCGCGCTGCGTAGCCTACTAAAACACCACTCGGATCTATGCGCGCCAATCCATGCCCAATTGATCGTGTGGTAGACGTGCGCGCCATATTGGGGACAAAGGGGTTATTTCGGCAGGCATCGATCAGAATTATTTTCAAACCTTTGCTGCCGGAAACAGAGCCTATCAGAGTGTCCAATCGGATGGCCTCGAGATCTATATCCCGGTCACTTTGCAGTTCGGCGTCAACAGGTATCAGGTAATTCGTATTGTCAATCTCAATGCCGTGACCAGCGAAGTAGATTACCACCACTTTGGCTTTCTCTGCGGCTTCAGCGAAATCGCGGATCGCGATGCGCATATCTCGGTAACTCAGATTCAATCCTCGGGTCACATCGAACCCTATGCGCTCGAGTGCGTCAGCCAAATCGCGAGAGTCATTATAAGTGTTTGGCAGGCTTGAAGCACTCTCGTACTCAGAATTACCAATCACAAGGGCGACGCGCCCGTCTTTGGCGTTTGACAGCGCCGGAATACAGAAAAGACATGTCAGGACAAGAAACTGCAGAAGAAACCTGATGTGGTGAACGACAAATGTCATACTGCAAAACCTGAACCAATTCCGTTGAGCATCGCCATACTACAATACTATGGGGCATTTTTCGATGATTGAGCGTCTTACAGCGAAAACTGGACACAGTTTAGAATCAAAATTACATTGTAAGAATAAGGGATATTTTGTCGTTAAATTTGTTTCGCGAGGCGTTGAGTGTCGTGCATTAGTTTTTCAAAAATCGCACTAGTTGCTCTTTTGATCGCTACTCTAATGCAAAGCGGCAAACTCGCGACTGCCAATGAAAAAAATTCCTCTGAAAAGGACGACGAAGTTGTATTCGTGCCTCCGAAAATTGGTGCACCCAAAGAGAGAATGGGAGCGGGTACGCGGGATTATGATGCGGATGGTGAAAACGGCGCTCTGTTGTTGCTGGCGCCTGAAGATGGCGGTTTGACTACACTGGCATCGCCACCGCTGGTTTGGCATCTAGAAATCGGTCACCGGGGCGATCTGGCCTTCGCTCTGGGTCCGGTTGGCTTACCGGGCGATCAGGTGCTGATTAGCGGGCCTTTCCCGCCAGGTTATTACGGTCTGGATCTGGTTCGGCTTGAGCAACAACTGGAAACTGGCAGAATATACGAATGGGAGGTTTTGCTTCTCGACAGGAACTCAGACACGGTGATTGCGCGATCAACGCGCCTTATCGAACGCGTTTCGGAAGAAGTGGGTTCCGGAGAGCCGTTAGCCGAAGGGTTGTGGTTTGATGCGTTGTCGCCGCTGGTCGATATCAGTCTGAGTGGCCGTGTTAGACCAATCAACTCCGAGCAATTTGAGCAACTCTTACGGTCAGCCGGAGTAGTTTATTGATATCAAAGGGCCGAAAGCAAGCAGGCTCAATGGCCTCATCGCTATTACCAAAATGGCAGCGATGGGCTCTAGCAGTATTGATCACATTGATCGTCGGAAGTCTGCTTGTCGTCCTACGAAACAAAGGGACATTAGAGCCTTTCGAACTTGCTCACTACGACTGGACGACATCCGCCATATCGCAAAGGACGCAGGCAGAGGATGTCATTCTTGTTGCCATATCCGATCACGATCTTGGCCAATGGGGTTGGCCCATTCCGGACGCTCAGCTTGCACAAATCGTTGAAAACCTGCTTGAAGCTGGCGCGGCCGCAGTTGGAGTGGATATCTATAGAGATGTTCCGGCTGGTGCTGGTCGCGAGAGCCTGCTTGAAGCTCTCAATGATCCCAAAGTAGTAGTGATTTCGAAGTTGCCCGGTGAAGACGGCTCGGGAATTGCCGCCCCGCCGGGCGTACGGACAGGATTTTCCGATATACCTATAGATACTGACGGTGTCGCCCGACGCGCATTGCTGCTGGTAAGCGATCCACAAGGAATTTCATTGTCTTTTTCGATGCAACTGGCAGCCGAGTTTACACGCCGGTCAGCGCTGCAAAGTGATCCGAGCAATCCCAGCAATCTGATGTTTGGCAACACTGTGGTGCCCCCATTGAATGATGGGTCCAATCTGTTTCGCAATGTCGATACGTCCGGCTATCAAATAATCATCGACTATAAGAATGCGCTGCCGATTGCGAACAAGATTCCAGCTGAAGACGTGCTGGCAGGACGAGGGCTGGATCATATACGGAATAAGGTGGCTATCATCGGCGTAACCAGTCAATCGGTTAAGGACTATTTCGGGACGCCGCTGAATCGTTCGACCGGAGCAAGTTTTACATACGGGGCTGAAATTCATGCGGCCATTTTCCAGCAGCTGGTTGACTACACATACGGTAGCCTGTTGCCGTTACGCCCTTTAGAAAGTTCTCTTTCCTCAATCGTAATTTTTGCCTCGGTCTTTGCTGGGGCGTGCATCGCAGTCTTTGTTAGGGTCACGGCGAAATCTATTGGGCTAGCCGTAGGTGGATGTGTGGCATTGATACTTGCGATGTCGTTTTTCCAAAAAAGTGCTCTGTTGATGCCAGTTGCTCCATCCGCGTTGGGCTGGTTTTTGGGATTTTCGTCTGCATTTGCAATCATCTCGGGTGTTTCGCGTAACCAACGGCGTGCAATCGTGCAGGTCTTTTCGTCTCACCTTTCAGACGAGTTGTCTGCAGAGATTTGGAAGCAAAGAAAAAGCCTGCTTTCTGGCGGTAAGCCGAAATCCCGCCAATTGTTTGTCACAGCGCTGCTTGCCGACATTGAAGGCTCGACGAGTATTGGTAAGTCAATGGATGCTGAAAGCTTCATGGCTTGGGTGTCGCGCATTCTGGATAAGTTGGGTGAGATTGCCCGGCGACATGGAGGATTTGTCGAGAAATATACCGGAGATGGTATCCTCGTGATCTTCGGAGCGCCTATACCCAGTGACACACGAAAACAAAGACAAGACGACGCCCTTTCGGCCCTGCGATGCGCCCGGGAAATGCGTGCCGCTGCGTTGGAACTGAACCGCAGTACAGACGGACACCAAAATTACAGACTACGAATTGCTTTGAATAGCGGCGAAGCTTTTGGGGGAACCTTGGGCGTAAGCGGTTCAATGCGCTACAACGTCATCGGGGACACAATAAATGTAACTGCAAGACTGGAGGGTTGGATAAAAACACTGGATGAGGAAGCCGATGGAATGCGCCCTGTTTGCATATCAAAGCAGACTGCAACGATCATAGACAGTCAAAAGGAATGGCCCGAATACTCCAGTTTTATTCATGATGATGGTGAAACCAGGATCGAGGTTATAAAAGTTCCCCAGGCCTCAGACTGATTGGCCATTTCTAGTGCTTCTTTTGCAGCTCTAATGAGGCTATCGCCAATATCTGTAATCGTTCCTGCCAACTGTTTGTTCAGAACAGATAACATACCTAGTTGTGCATATCTGTTTTAGAGGACGTAAGGGTCACTAGATTACAGTTTAACGCAACCGAGGCAGGCCTCTCTGACTCGATTGAGTGGTCAGTTTTTTGGGTTTCCCGGCCACCCTACCCTCACGCTTTTTCGTTTAGTGCGCTATTCTTTAGAGGCATGAGAAAGCCAAACCTCAAGCGCTCCGCGCCCGCTGTGCATCATGCCAAATTTGCTCGAACAGTTCCTCTGTCAGAACACGAAGGATACCTGTCCTCTACTTCAACGTCTAAGCCAGGTCGCCCCCTTGGAAGCCTGCTTGGTTAGACTAAACGCTGTTCGGTGGAGCTATCCGGTCTTATGCCAGACTTGATTGGAAAGGCCGCCATGCAGACAAAATGGGCACTAAAGCGTCATGGGATTAGGCACTAAATCATCCTAATTCAATTGCAAAACCACTCGCTTTTTCGCCGTTTTGGCTTTGAAAGCGAGGTCAATCTTGGCGGCTATTCCAAGTGCTCAAGACTTGGTTTCAAGCTATCAAGATAGAAACGTAAGGTATACTGGCAGCGAACGTTAGCGTTAGCAGCCCTACAATCAGTGGCGGGGTTTATCCACCTTGTAAGGGGCTAAACTCTCGCGGAACTGTTCGATGAACTCAAGCGTCACCAGTGACGGTTGCTTCAATATCGGGCGCACAAGGGAAAGCGTATGTGACAAGAGCGGTTTGAACGGTCGGTAGCTCAATCCGTCGTCTGCATATTGGACGGCGTCCAACTCGCTGACCACGGAAACCCCGACACCTTTTACAGCCAACTCACAAGCCGCCGTGAACTGCCTGACTTCGATGTGGGAATTCAGTTTGACGTTAGAATTTTGAAACGCTTTTGAAAGCTGTCCGAAAAAATCGCTGTCGCGCCGTGTGTGAATAATCTTGGTATTTGCAAGATCCGCAGGTGTCACCTCGGAGAGGCTTTCCAATTCATGTCCGGTGGGGAACACGCAAACGGTACGGACATCAATGTCTCTGCTCTCGACGGCTGGATGCCCGTTAAAACTGTCTGTGATTCCGAAATCATATTGCTCACCAATCATCCACTCGAGAATACGTTCCGGTCTGTCGGGCTCGATGGTCATAGTTACACCAGGCCGATCACCCAAAAACTTGGCTACTACATTGGGCAGGTGGCTGGTGGCGAACCCAGGCAAACATGCGACTCGGATATGCCCTGCTTTGCGTTCGGTTATGTCTTGACTGACGTCCGAGATCTGCTTCATGAGTTCAAGAACACGCTCTATGCTGGGTTGTAGGTAACGCACCTCCTGTGTCGGCACCAACCTGCCTCCGCGGCGATCAAAAAGTTGAAACCCAAGCGATTTTTCAAGATCGGAAAGCAGCCTGCTCACAGCTGGTTGGCTGACTCCCAGATCAGAAGCGGCCCCCGTAACCGAGCCATTGGTTGTTACCGCCATGAGTGCTTCTAACTGTCTGATCCTTAGGGTTTGGCTCATTATTAGTCCTGCTTTCTACTGACCGCCCTAATTGCATAATACAGTGTTATGTTTTTTGCCAATAATAAGGTCTTGAATTATATTTGGCCCAATGTAACGTCGGTGGGATAATAATCTCACCAGATGCGCGATGCGCTTGGTGTTAGTGACCGCATCAGTTTGATGCATGGGAGGAATCATGAATAAGCAATTTCTCGGCGCTCTCGCCGTAACTACTGCGTTGTCCCCCGTGGCGGCGATGGCCCAAACTGAAGTTCAGTTCTGGCACGCTTTCACCGGCCGACTGGGTGAGCTTGTTAAAGCGCAGGTTGAAGAGTTCAACGCCAGCCAGAATGAGTTCGTCGTGGTCGAAAGCCACAAAGGCAACTACTCGGAAACCTTGAATGCAGGTATTGCTGCATTCCGTGCTGGTGAGCAGCCGCACATCCTTATGGTATTCGAAGTGGGTACGGCAACGATGATGTCGGCCGAAGGTGCGATCAAACCAGTCTATGAAGTGATGGCCGAGAGCGGCGCATCCTTTGACCCGGATGCCTATATCGGGGCCGTCAAAGGTTATTATACGACCACTGACGGAGATATGTTGTCTCTGCCTTTCAACTCCTCCACGCCCGTCTTGTGGGTCAACCGCGACGCCATGGAAGCGGCAGGAGTTGATCCGGACACTGATCTGTCCACCTGGGAAAAGGTTGGCGACGTACTTGAGCAGCTAAAGGCTGGCGGTGAGGACTGCCCGCTGGTCACCGCATGGCAAAGCTGGATTCACCTAGAGAATCTTTCAGCCTATCACGATGTTCCATTCGCATCGCAGGACAACGGTTTTGCTGGTTTAGATACCGAACTGATGCTGAACGGACCAGCGCAGGTCGCGCACCTGACGGCAATGGGTGATTGGGCCAAGGATGGCAAGTTTATCTACACAGGGCGTAGAAACGAAGGTGGCGCAAATTTCCGGGCTGGTGAATGCGCGTTGTTTACAGAAAGTTCGGCCGGTTACGCCGGTATCAGTTCCGAGGCCGAATTCGAGTTCGACGTGCGCCCGCTGCCCTATTGGGAGGCTGTCACCACCGAGCCGCAGAACACCATTATCGGCGGTGCATCCTTGTGGGTGATGGAAGGTCATGACCCCGAAGAATACAAGGGCGTTGGCGAGTTCCTGAGCTTCCTTTCTTCTTCGGACGTTCAGGCAGCCTGGCACCAGAACACCGGCTACCTCCCTATTACTGCCGAAGCTGGTGAAGCCACGCGTGCCGCAGGTTTCTATGACGCAAACCCAGGCACCGATATCGCGGTGATCCAAATGACCGCGAAGGAACCAACCGCAAATTCGAAGGGTCTGCGTCTTGGATCGTTCGACCAGATCCGCGGCATCATCGACGAAGAGCTTGAGGCCGTCTGGTCCGGTGAGAAAACCGCTCAGGAAGCGATGGACAGCGCGAAAGAGCGCGGTGATGCGCTGTTGCGCCGTTTCGAATCTGCCAATCAATAAGTCGTAACTCGATGCGGGCCTGTTCTGGGCCCGCATTTTCTTTCTTCGGTGGACTATCAGGATGGAAAAACGCGTCACTTTCCGCGGCTGGCTTTTGCCATTGGCACTGATCGCCCCTCAAGTCATCATCTCTGCTGTTTTCTTTTTCTATCCTGCCGGCCAAGCCGTTTGGCAGTCTCTGTTCATACCTGATCCCTTTGGGCTGTCTTCCCAGTTCGTAGGGCTCGGCAACTTTGAATTCCTGCTGAGCGATAAATTCTACCGTGCCTCTTTCGTGACAACCGCAGTGTTTTCAACGCTCGTCACACTGTGCTCGATGATCCCCGCCTTGTTTCTGGCGGTTATCGCAGATCGTCTGATCAAAGGGTCGGGCGTCTATCGGACATTGCTGATCTGGCCATACGCTGTTGCCCCCGCCGTGGCCGGTGTCCTGTGGCTGTTCATGTTCAACACGCGCGTTGGCGTCGTATCGTGGTATCTCGGCCAACTTGGCTATGATTGGAACCACGTTCTGAACGGCACCGAGGCCATGGGGCTGGTGGTTGTAGCCTCGGCCTGGGGGCGCATCAGCTATAACTTCCTGTTCTTTTTCGCCGCGCTGCAATCGGTCCCACGGTCGGTGATCGAGGCTGCGGCAATTGACGGCGCGCGCTTTTGGCGCCGGTTCTTCACGATCGTACTGCCGCTTCTGTCTCCCACGGCGTTCTTCCTGCTGGTGGTGAATGTGGTCTATGCCTTCTTTGAAACCTTCGGCGTGATCCATACGATCACAGGCGGCGGGCCGCAGCAGGCGACGACCATTTTGGTTTACAAGGTCTTCTCGGACGGATTCGTTGGGCAGGATCTTGGGTCATCCTCGGCGCAATCAGTCATTCTGCTTATCGTCGTGGGCCTGCTGACCGTCATCCAATTCAAGTACGTGGAAAAAAGGGTGCACTACTGATGGCCGCCCAAAAACATGGAATGGTCGAAAAACGCGGGATGGGAATCTGGCTAACCCATGCGCTGATGATCCTTGGCGTTCTGATCATCTTCTTTCCGATCTGGTTGGCATTTGTCGCCTCGACCGTGACGCAGCCGGAAATCGTGTCACCACCTATGCCGTTGGTGCCTGGCGATCAGTTCTGGGAAAACTACAAGGCCGCGCTGTTTTCAGGCGTGAATGTTCCGGTCGCCACGATGCTGTTCAACAGCCTTGTGATGGCCATCGGAATTGCGGTGGGCAAGATCGTCATCTCGTTGCTCTCGGCCTTTGCGATTGTCTATTTCCGCTTTCCCGGACGAACGACGTTCTTTTGGCTGATCTTCCTGACCCTTATGCTACCGGTCGAGGTCCGTATCGTTCCAACGTTCGAAGTTGTTGCCGGGTTCGGTATGCTCAACAGCTACTATGGATTGATCTTCCCTCTAATCGCGTCGGCCACGGCAACGTTCCTGTTCCGGCAGTTTTTTTTGACAATCCCGGATGAACTGGCCGAGGCTGCTCGGGTCGACGGTGCCCGCCCGATGCGGTTCTTCATTGACATCGTTGTGCCCATGAGTCGAACCAACATCGCAGCGCTGTTCGTGATCCTATTTATCTATGGGTGGAACCAATATCTCTGGCCGCTTTTGATCACCACCGACCCTGAAATGAACACCATCGTGATGGGTATCAAACAAATGTTCCCGTCCGGCGATGATGTGGCTGAATGGCCTGTCATCATGGCGACGTCCATTCTGGCGATGATCCCGCCGGTTATCGTCGTGGTGTCGATGCAAAAGCTCTTTGTCCGCGGCCTTGTCGATAGCGAGAAGTAAGAAATGGCAACAATAACTCTAGAGAACGTCAAAAAGAGCTTTGGCCCGACGGACGTCATCCATGGTATCGACATAGATATTGCAGACGGTGAGTTCATCGTGATCGTTGGCCCTTCAGGCTGCGGCAAGTCCACGTTGTTGCGGATGGTTGCCGGACTTGAAACCGTGACGGCGGGCGAAATCCGGATTGGAGAGGAACGGGCTAACGACAAAGAGCCGATGGATCGCGACATCGCGATGGTTTTCCAGAACTATGCACTCTATCCACATATGTCTGTGCGCCAGAATATGGGATACGGCCTTAAGATCGCCGGTCTACCCAAGAGCCAGATCGACGAGAAGGTGACCGAGGCTGCCAAGCTGTTGCAACTGGAACCCTTACTGGATCGCAAACCAAGACAACTTTCCGGCGGCCAGCGTCAGAGGGTGGCGATGGGTCGGGCTATTGTCCGCGAACCAGCAGTATTCTTGTTTGATGAACCGCTGTCGAACCTAGACGCTAAACTGCGTGTACAGATGCGTCTGGAAATTCGTGAACTTCAGGAGAAGCTGGGCATCACCTCGCTTTACGTAACCCACGATCAGGTCGAAGCGATGACGATGGCTGACAGGATGATCGTCATGAACGGCGGTATCGCCGAACAGATTGGAACGCCATTGGAGGTTTACGAAACGCCTAGAACGCTGTTCGCGGCACAGTTCATTGGCAGCCCCGCGATGAATGTGATTGATGCCCGGCGTGAAAACGGGACAGTCAAAATCGGCGAAATAGAAGTTGCCCCATCTGCGGGTCCCGATACCGCGTTGAAGATGGGGATCCGCCCAGAGCATCTGTTCTTGGATGATAATGGTCCACTGGAAGCAGCGATCCAGATTGCAGAACCGTTAGGGGCAAACACTCTGTTGCACGGGCAACTCACGGGAGTCGGTGAAGCGATCACGATAAGCCTTCCAGGCGTCCATCCGATCGAAGGCCGGCATCCGAATATGCGGTTCTCGATCGCCTCCGAGCACATGCATCTTTTTGACCAATCAACCGGTGAAAGGCTGGAAAGCTAATGGACTTTCCGCAGGTCGAAGCTTTTCGTGGTGGTAACAACCTTATCCGTGTTGTGGGACATCGAGGGGCAAGAGGCGTTTTGCCTGAAAACAGCATGATTGGCTTTGACTTCTCGCTGTCCATCGGCGTACCGCTTCTGGAATTTGATGTTGTTCTGACCGCCGATGAAGTTCCGGTCATAACCCACAATCATCGTCTGCACGCATCTAGCTTTCGCGACACCAACGGCCTGTTTCTTTCCGGCGAAGAGCCGAAAGTCTCTTCTCTGACTTTCGAACAGATCCAGCAATTCGATATTGGACGTTTAGACGGGCATTCTGCCTATGGCCAACGCTTCCCGGATCAGGCGCAACTGGATGGCGTTCGTGTCCCAAGGCTAACAGACTTGCTCGATTTGGTAACCGAACCGAAATACGGCGATGCCTATCTGATGCTCGAATTGAAGTCGGATCCTGACCTGGCTGACGATGCGCTTTATCGAGAGAAATTTGTTTGGCGAGTTCTTCAAGAAGTTCGCGCCAAAGGTCTATCTTCACGCGCAGTTTTGCACAGTTTCGACTGGAACCTTTTAGAAGAATGCCGGCGACAGGCTCCGGATATGCCGTCGTCTTACCTTACGCAGCTTCCGGAAAACGAGGACGATGTAGGCGAGGATTCATCGAAAGCGGTTTGCCCCGACTTCCGCGGTCGCCGCGACGAAATCCCACTTTTGGTCAAGCAAGCCGGTGGTTCGCTTTGGTGCCCATACTACGCGGATGTAACCGCAGAAAACGTGGCCCTCGCAAAAGAGATAGGTCTATGTGTCGCCGTTTGGACGGTTAATGAGCACGAAGATATAGGCAGGATGATCGACCTGCACGTAGATGCAATCGTATCTGATTACCCTGGGCGGGTTCAAAGGCATCTGTCGGATCTAAACATGGGGTGGCATGTCGGCAACCAGTGAATTCTGCATCGCTAATTCGTGACGTTTTTTAGGTTTCTTCCTGTCATCATCGGAAAGGATCAGTCACATCATCACTTTAACCTGCTGTATTGGGCGAAATACATAATGGCTCAGCGTACTAAACAAGTCGCAGCATTACCTCTGCAATTGTTCGGTGACCGCCTCAAAGTGCTCCTTATCACGTCGCGTGATACGGGGCGCTGGATCATGCCTAAGGGCTGGCCGATGGACGGTGAGAAAGACTGGCGCGCGGCAGAGATTGAAGCGTTGGAAGAGGCTGGAGTCGAAGGTACAATTTCTCGCAAGCCGATTGGTGAGTTTGAGTACTCTAAGATTTTTAACGACGGGACCAGTGTCCAAGTGAAAGCCACCGTCTACCCGCTTTACGTCTATAAGGTAAAACGCCGGTGGAAGGAAAGGCACGAAAGAAAAAGACATTGGTTCTCGCCTAAAGGGGCTGCGAAAGCACTCAAGCAGCCAGAGCTAGAAAACTTGCTCATAGACCTAAAAAACAATCCAAGAAAGAACAAATCAATCCGCGAGTTGCTACCTTGACTTTTTGCGTCGCAGTTTACCCAGGCTCAAATCGATAGCGATCTTGCTCTGAAAAAGCCGACCCAACCCTTTAATTCAGAAGTTGTTTAGTAGGCTCGAAACCACCTAAAAGTCGATCAATTGGGAGAAGTACCAAGCATCGACGCCCTAGTGTTCAACAAAGGTTGAATGACCGCATCGCAATTCGATGAAACCATCTTGAGGTTCGTTCAATTCAAAAATTTCTTCAGCGGACAAGTTCAAGTAAATCCCTCTAAACACGCGCAGGGTTAAGCCGTGACCAACAATTATGACAGCCCCTTCAAACGACTTGCCGGTATACCAAGCAGAAACCCGGTTATGTACGTCAGCATAGGACTCTCCGCCGGGCACCGGATAGTTCCAACGGTCAGAACAGCGTGCATCCCATTCCTGTGGAAACCGCGTTGTGATCTCTTTTTCCGTCAAGCCCTCCCAATGTCCAAAACTGCATTCCATCAAACTGTTCTCATATTCGATGGTTTCGGGCGGTAGGCCAAGTTGCTCAATGACGATGTGGGCCGTCTGTGCCGCTCGACCAAGTGGGCTTGAGATAACCGTCAGAGGGTGACGACCAGACAGGCGGTGCTGCAGTCTTTCTGCGCTCGCCACTGCCTGAGCGACCCCTCGCTTGGTCAAGGGCGAGTTCCGCCGACCTTGACGTCGTTTTTGCAAATTCCATTCGGTCTCACCATGGCGAAGCAAGAAAATTGTAGGGCTGAATTTTTGACTCAACACGTATCGAAGCCTTCCAGCACTGAAGCAAACCGAAAAATCCTGATCTATTATCTAAGATGTGCCCAGTTTATGTGGATACCCCCGGATTCAAAAAGGCTTCGGACTTGTGCGACTAAGTTTATGGCGACAAAAAAAAGTAGTCACTCAGCCTTCGCGCCGAATGCTTAGTCGCTGCTCTCGGGCTACTTTGGGCTCCAAGCTGCCGTTCTCTGCGAGCTTAATTAAGGACTGCTTCTTGAGTTTTTCGACGGTTCAAGCGTTCCAAGACAACGTTAAACAGAAAGCCAGTGAGCTTCTTCGCAACCCAGAAACCGGCGCAGTGTATTTTTCGGGCTTAGCTGATCAGCAGAATGTCCTACCCAACAATCGGCCCATACCGGACCTTCACCGCATGACCTCTTTGCTGTGGCGCTGCCCCCCAAGACCGGACCTTCGCTGCATCCGCAACATCGGAATACTTGCGAGCTCACAAAATGCGGACTTCGCAGGCATTCAGGTGTGACATCCGAACGTCGGCTTTGGAAGATCAGTGGTCAGAACTCACCACTTCTTCCGGTACAGCAAGTCGACGTAACCTTTAGCAAATCCCAGTGCGTCACCCGCGTATTTCCAATGTTTCATTCAGCTATGGGCATAAAAAGTGAATTGAAAAACAATTTTGGACTTAGAATTGACATGAATTGGTCCAAAATTTCGATGACTTGATTGGTGTTGGGGCCCATGTCAGCCCGCTAAGCTGGCGACAAACCAAAAAATCTCGAGCAAAAAAGCACATGATCAGAGTCACAAACTTCAGCAAGCAGTATAAAGGCTTCACGGCCGTGAAAAATCTCAGCTTTTCGGTCGAACCCGGCCAAATCCTAGGGCTGGTCGGGGCGAATGGTGCAGGTAAGACGACGACCCTGCGCGCCTTGTGCGGGATTGTTCCTCCGACCTCTGGGAGCCTCCTGGTTGCGGGCCATGACATTGTGAGGGAGCCAATCGAAGCCAAAAAGAACATCGGCTATATTCCTGATGATCCGCGACTTTTTGATACCATGACGGTCTGGGAGCATCTCGCCTTCACTGCGGCGGCTTACCAACTCGCGGATTTTGAGGAAACCGCCGAAGCGCTTCTTGTGTCCTTCGAGCTTGCCCACAAGCGCGATACGCTCGTCCATAACTTGTCCCGCGGAATGCGCCAGAAGGTGGCGATCGCCTGTGCCTTTCTGCACGATCCCAAGGTGATCCTGTTCGATGAGCCCCTGACGGGGCTCGATCCGCAGGGGATCCGGGGAATCCAACAGGCGATCCGCGAACGTGCGCAGTCCGGCGCCGCCATCATCATCAGCTCGCATCTCCTGAGCCTGTTCGAGAACTTGTGCACGCATATTATGGTGTTGAACCTTGGTGAGTGCCGCAGGTTCGGCACGATGAGCGAGGTGCTGAGCGAGGTCGGAGAGACAGACAGTAACTCGGCCCTAGAAGAGGCGTATTTCAGCATCACCCAAAACAAAGAAATGGCTGAAGTTTAAAAATGGACTCCGCGCTTTTTCGTCTTCTTTTGATGCGCCTGCGTGGCGGTATTCGCCTGCGTCTGATCCAATTGACAACTTTGCGCGGCCTGCTCTTTTCTATTGCTTTTTGCGGGATCATTTGGCTGCTGCTGGTTGCAAACAGCTCCTCTCTGGAAACGGGGTTCTTGGCAGACGCAGCCTTGGATCGGCAAGCTCTAAGCACGCAGATCAACACTTACATGCCACTCGGTATGCTTGCGATGTCCCTGCTGACGGTCGTGTTGTCCACTGGTCCTACGTTTCATTTTTCGCCGACAGAGATCAATTTTCTTTTCACCGGGCCGTTCCGTCGGCGCGATCTGATCCTCTACAAATTCGGTGCCTACGTTGCTGGTGCCACCTTAAGCAGTGCGCTCATCACCATCTTTGCGCAGGCGCAAACGGGGTCCGCCCTGACTGCGTTCATCGCCTCGCTCCTGACGCTCGTCTTCGTTCAGTTGAACAGCGCCGTCATCGGCATGGCTGGGCAAGCACTGGAAGGCAGCAGGCTTGCACGGTTTCGATGGCCCGCAATTGCGCTGTTATCCGCCGCTGCAATCGCAACTGCGGTCTACGCTTGGGCAACGCCCGATCGCAGCCTACTCGACCTTCTGTTCGAATTTCGCCACTCGTGGATCGGTACCATTATCCTGTCACCCTACATCGTGTTTGCCGAACTCTTCGCAGCGCCATCACTTTTTCCGCATCTATTCGTTTGGGCCTCAATCGCGGTCCTCATAAACGCTGCACTGCTGCACCTTGCAATTAAGCTCGACGCGCGCACGACCGACCGTGCCTTAAAGGAAAACGCCCGACAGAGCGACCGATGGGAGCGCATAAAGCAAGGAGGATCGTTCTGGGCAACTGAACGGACCGAGATACCGTCGATCCGTCGTGCGCCGATTGTAAGTGGCTTGGGGCCGATTGCCTGGCGGCAGGCCCTCAACGTTGCCCGCAGTTCATTCAGAGTCGTGGCAGTATTTGTTGGTATGGCGGCCTGCGTCGGGCCTATCCTTTCGGCGACCGGTATATCGGCCACGGACTCGCGGGCCGTGTTGTTTTTCTTTATCTTTTTTGTATTCATCTTGCCACGGACACTGGTCTGCGACTTTCGCGGCGACCTGAGCCGAATGGAAGTCTACAAGACCTTGCCCATCACACCATGGCGCATCTGCGCAGGTCAGCTCGTGACTCAGGTGGTTCTGGCCTGTTTCGTGGCTGTTACAATGATCGTCAGCATCGCCGTCTTTGAAGATGGAGTCGGCATATCCGACGCACTGACCCTTGCGGCTTTTGTGCTCCCGTTGACCGTGCTTCAATATACCGTTGAGAACACGATACATCTTTTGTTTCCGACAAAACTCCTCCCGATGGGACGAGCAGACTTCGAGTTTCTTGGTCGTTCACTTGTCGAGTTCATTGCGAAGACGATCGCCATTTTGGTTGCTGCGGCGGCATCGGCTGCCGTGGGGCTAATCACTTTCACAACCATAAGACCCTCCTTGGTCCTATCGGGGCTGTCCAGTTGGATCACATTGACATTGATCGGGCTTTTGACGTTGGCCGCGATGCAATACGCGTTCCGCCGGTTCGCAGTGGCAGAAAACGTCGACTAAAGCGAAGAATGGTGATCTCTGGCTGATGCCTTCAACCTCCTTGAGTCCCCGACCGTCTGAGTGGCGGGTTTGGGCCTGATATCTTCAAACATAGTGAGGACACGTTGAAACTAGCTCTGTCAAGAACTGCAATTCACCTAAGGACCGTTCCTTGCACAACATCGAATAGGTGACTACAGCCCGAATTGGGCATCGTCTAAGCCTCCGGTGAGGCGACGCTTTTCTAGAGCCACCGTAGCTATGATTGATCGTCACAGCAGTACAGCTGCACCTAAGCAGACTGTGGTACGACGAGCAGCACTCTCCCAATGGCAATGACCAGGTAGCGGGTCAGCGAGAGCTTTCGCTGCGACTGCGCCAACGTCTGTTTGGCAACAATGTGCAGTGGTCTTGTGGATCGCAGTTTTCAAAACCTCATCGCTTAAGAAAGTCGGTTAGATTTTCTAGCGGGCTCGGTCTATCGCGTCAGCAGGACTGCGTTCGATCACAGTTTCGATTTCGTTCATGACAGTTTCAGGCAAAGGGCCAAATGGCAACGCCCCTGCAATACCTTCGAGTTGTTCCACTGTTCGTATACCAGGAATTGGGATATTCGTCTGACCCCTTGCCCAAAGCCAACCGATTGCGCCTTGAACCAGACTGCGGCCCCCCGTTGTCAGCAAATCCCGTACAGCATCAAGTTTCTGCAAATATTTGGGGTTTCCGGCAGCATCTTTGAAATAGTCCGTTCTGGGATTGGAGGTTGAACGTATGTCCGTGTCAGGCATTGTCGACTTGGCATTGTATTTTCCTGACAGAAGACCCATTGCAAGCGGCGACCTAATCAATGCACTGAGGTTATGTTCATCGACAATGCCTTGCATTTTCGGCGCATCCAGCAAAACATTCATCGCGTGTTCGACAGTCGCAAACCCTGGTCTTTCCGCCACGCACGACAGATTGACGGAGAAATCAGTACTCCAACCGTAGGCACGCACCTTGCCCGCTATCCGCGCCCGCTCCACCTCGTCGAAAATCGCTTTTGCCTTTGCGACCGAAAGGCTGTTGAGGTGCAGCAGAAGCAGATCAATCCGGTCTCGCCCGAGCCTTGTAAGCGATGCTTCGATTGCAGCACCCACAGTGCTTGGGTCTTCCTCGTTCCCCAAAAGCTGTTTGCTTTCCTCGTCAATGGCGACACCGATCTTGGTCGCGATCAGCGCATCCGGACGATCTTTGAGAGCGTGGGCTAGAAGCCGTTCCGCATGTCCAGCGCCATAGGCGGGAGCGGTATCAAAAAGCGTGATTCCCGATGCCAACGCCGCATGGATGGTTCGGACGGATTCCGCATCGTCAGAATTTGCGTAGCCCACCGTCTCATTCCCGGCGAACATTGGACCACCGATTGGCCAGCACCCCATGCCAATAGGAGAAATATCTTGGTCTAGAAAGCGCATCTTATACCTCCAGTTATCGTTTCCTGCACCAGAACACATCCACGGCTTCCCATGAACGAAACACTCTGCAATGATCATTTCATGAATGAAATGATGTTGGACTGGGATGATCTGCGTCTGTTTCTTGCAGTGGCCCGGCTTGGCGGCCTGTCTGCAGCGGCGACCGCAACGGGAAAAAGTGCACCGACCCTTGGCCGGCGCATGTTGGCGTTGGAAAGGCGGTTGGGCCAAGAGTTGTTTGAACGAACTGCCCGTGGCTACGCGCTCACTCCCGACGGAGAGGACCTGCTGGCCAGCGTCGCCGGGTTGGAGAACCGTATCCTGCCCCTGGTGAACGACAAGAACGAGTGGGCGGGACCGTTGGTGAAGGTTTCCGCGGGGAGTTGGGTCACGCATGTGCTTTGCGAAAGGGTTTCCTACATTGCAGGCCGCGAGCCTGCGAGACTTCGGTTCATTGCGGACGATGCGACATTAGAAATCGGGCATCGTGAAGCTGTTATTGGAATTCGCAATCACCGCCCTACTGACTCGAGGCTTGCTGGTCGCAGAATTGGTGAGATTCGATTTGCGGTCTATGCTCAAGACAAAAGCGTTTCAGGCTGGGCGCGTGTTCTGGGAACCACGCCCTCCGCACAATGGGTTCAGGCCAAGCCGCGAACGAAAGAGGACGTTGAGATTACGCAACCACGCAACGCGCTTGACTTAGCCCTTGCCGGTTCTTGCCGTGCAGTTCTCCCCACCTTCATCGCTGCAAAGTTCCCACAGCTTGAGAGGATATCACCACCAATTACCGATCTAACGCACGATCAATGGCTCGTAACACATCATGAGGACAGATTTCTTCCTGAGGTGCGCAGTGTGATCAATAGGACGTTCAAAGTTTTGCAAGAAAACTGCATGAGCTAGAAAGGCAACGGCGCGATAGCGGTCACACGATCCATGTGCGGAAGTTAGTAGGTTAGGCTCTCTGCCGACCTCGAAGCAAATGCAGTATGTAGACGCTTGAATCGCCGCACCAATTGGAGAACGGCCCAAAGCCGACACCAGCGATGATGCAACGAGGGCCGTCACACCTGCCGCTCTCTGAGAGCGCAAAGCAATCGGCTGGCTGAACTCACGCAATGCGGACGAAGCTGCCATTGCCACACCGAGCAAACAAGTGAAACTTGCCTGCCCGAGGACAAGCCAGCATTGCTTTTTCCTGTTAGCCTAGCGACTTCCAGAAGACGACTTTATCATCCCCAGCCGCCCAGAAGTCCCTGATACGGGCTTCCTCGCTGTAGCCGTTCTTGCGATAGAATTCGCGTGTTTGTGCGAACTGGGCCGTGCCTGAAGTTTCAGCTATCAAGATGCGCTGTCCACGCTCCTTGAGCTCTGCTTCCAGATGCTGAACGATGGCACCGCCAAAACCGTTACCCTGCTCGGTTGGCAGAATTGCTATGGCGAGCATGTTCCATGCACCTTCAGCAAGCTCCTCTGGGACTACGTAGCAGAAGCCCACGGCCCTACCGTTTGCTTCGCATGTCAGCCAAATGTCAGAGCTGTCACCATCGGACAAAAACCCTCTCACCATGTCAGGAAGCATTTCGCAGGGGAACAGCTTCGTGCCGTTAAGCACTTCCTGCAAAGCGGTGATATCGTCGTGCTTTGTCGGTCGTATTTTCATAGGTCTTCCGTCTTTCCTCGTGTTGCCACACAAACAAGGCCGCTTGATGTGACAGGCGCTTGGCTCGAGCATTAGTGATGATGGTTGAGAGCTCACGAGCCATGCAAAAGTGAAGCCTGCATTTTATTTGCGCAGGCTCTATTCGGCTTGGTCGTCCTGCTGTTCAGGACTTAGCGGTTTCCCGCAATCGTAAACATAAATTCTCCATCGCCCAGCTTCCGTGCCAAGCGTCCAAGCACGGTATCAGTGCATTAGCTTGCGAGCAAGACGACGTAGATTTGGGCGTGGAGCGGTTATCTGATAAATTCTATCAGCCAACAAAGGTCTCCCAGCGGGCCAGAAGTTAGCTCTGCGTAAAAAGTGGACGATCAAACTCAGCCTCAAAAAAACTCCGTACCCCAATGGCAGGCTGGCTCAATACTGTGATCAGAACCTGACCCTAAACGCCAGCCCAACCAATGGCGCAGTTTCATAGCTCTGACTGCTAATTTCTGCTCCACTCGCATCGTCTAGCGTCAAGCGGCCGTTAAATTCTGCGCCTGCAAATACACTCAATGAAACCCCAGGATTCGGGTTGTACCCAACAGAAAGAACTACGGGGATACTCTTATCTTCGCCCACTCCACCCGGGGCGAGGCCATCCCCGTCTAACCTGAATCGGATCCTCTCTGATCGCGCGGTCAACGAAAGGTTTATGGCCTCATTTAACGCGTAGCTCAGCGTCAACCCGGGACCTTGCGTCGCTCCAACACCAGAGCCAGTGTTCAAGTTCCAGCGATCATTTATGTCCCAATCGACCAACAGTGCTGGAAAAAAATCCGTACCGCCTTCATCAAGTTGAGAAAACGCCCCAAAGGCTGGTCCGACTGTCAGGCGCTCGCTCAGTTGCCAGGCAATACCTGCAAAAACACCGTGGGTTCTTCCGTCAGATGAGGACGCCCCACTTTGATAGTCCCACCTGATCTGCGGCGAAACAAAAACTGTTGCTCTATCGTTCAATCGAAACCGAACAGGAATAGCGACGCGAAGGTCACGGATGTCTTCCCAGGGCTGGTTGTTCGATTGGCTGAAGCTATAGTCCAGCTTGCCAAAACTTGTGGAAAGCCCAACGGAGTTTCCTCCTTCTAGGTTGTAAAGTGCGGTAGTACGCAGAAATGCTCGGCTTGCAGAGAACTTGCCACCCTCACTCAAATCCGCATCCCCTTGAAATGCGGCTAGCCCATCTACCTGATACGCCCAGCCTAGCCGGGGCTGTGCAGCCGACGGAAAAGCCGTGAACCCTAAGGAAACAATTCCAATGCAGCACGTTAGAACAAGGCTTTTCATCTGACATTTCCCACGTGACGCTGGTCTCCTTTTGGGTTGCCATTCCTGGACGATCGGTTCAAGTCCTTTACAGTCTGCTCTGCAGATAATGCGGCCGAATTAAATTCGTACGAAATTGCAAAAAATAAGATGTCTTTTCCAAGCAGCGTATTTTGCGCTACGAAGTGACATGAACGGAAACCGTAGACTTTCCGCAGTTCTCTCGGCCGATGTAGTAAATTACTCGGGCCAGATAAAGGCGGATGAGCACAGAACTCTCCGCGAACTCCGTGTCTTACGTCGAGAGATTTTCGATCCATTGGTTAGTGATCATCTCGGCAAAATCGTAAAGAGGCTGGGCGACGGATGGATTGTCGAGTTTAACTCGGTTTCAGACGCTGTGAGATGCGCACTTGATCTACAAAGCCAAGTTTCAGCTAAGTCCTCACTGAAACTGCGAGTGGGCGTGCATCTGGGGGACGTCGTATTCGACGAAGATGATATCTTCGGCGATGGGATCAATATTTCCTCGCGGCTACAAGAGGCTTCCAACGAAGGGGCTGTGTTAATCTCCGATGTCGTTCATCGCAGCCTTGACGAGAGGCTCGCCGAGCAGTTTCATCGCGCTGGAGAACGGCAGTTCAAGAACGCCCCGTCACCAGTCGAAGTATTCCAATGGTCGCCACGAGGCTCCGCTCCACCGCGAGTGACGCCGGCCAGTCACTCAAAGTCACTGCTGATCGGCGTCCTACCCTTTGACAATCTTTCTTCTGACCCCGATCAGGAGTATTTTGCCGATGGCATTACCGAGGAGATTATTACTACCCTGTCGAAACTTCCGAACCTACTGGTCGTCGCGCGCAACTCTACTTTCGTCTACAAAGGGCGCTCGGTGGATGTGAAACAGGTCGGTCTGGAACAGGGCGTCGATCTGGTTCTCGAGGGAAGTGTTCGCCAGAGTGGTAGTCGTGTGCGGATTACTGCGCAGCTAATCGATGCAAAGTCCGGAATGCACATTTGGGCAGACAGGTTTGATCGCCTCATAGAAGACGTGTTCGAGGTTCAGGATGAAATTGCCCTCAGAATTGCGACTGAGCTTCAAGTCGAATTACTTGCAGGCGAGATGGCCCGTTTCAGGGGTTCGGGGACTAAAAATCTGGATGCCTGGGCTGCTCAATTGCAAGCCGTAGAGGCTTCGCGCAGAATAACAAAAGAAGCACAGGCCGACGCTCGCCGGTTTGCACAACAGGCAATTTCACTCGATCCTGGTTACTCCGCGCCATATTGTACTTTGGGGTTCATCTGCACTGTCGAAGCAAGGCACGGCTTTGTAGAAGACCGAAGAGCTGCGCTGGCAGAGGCACGTGACTGCGCTCGACGTGCTCTTGAAATAGACAGCTACAACCCGGAGGCTCACGCAATTGCTGGTTTCGCGGATGCAATTGATGGCAAGCTGGCATCGGCGATCGAGAAGTTCAACGCAGCGCTACAACTAAATCCAAACCATGCTGATGTGGCCGCAAGGTTGTCGATTACACTGGCATTCAATGGCCAGGCAAAAGAAGCTATCCGCGTGGCACGGCAAGCCATTACTCTCAACCCTCATTATCCGGGCTGGTATGCTGGCGTTTTGGGTTTGGCCCTTAGACTCGATAGTCGATACGAGGAAGCCAAGGAGGCATTCGCCGAATATGGCCAAAGGGTTGAAGGCTTTGGACACCTCGACCTGGTGATCGTTCATGTGGAGATGGACAACCTCGATGCCGCACGCGACGAAGCACGGAATGTGATGAAGTACCGTCCTCAGTTCTCCATATCGGAGTGGGCGAAAACTCAGCTTTTTTCTGATGTAAAACGACTAGAGAAAGACTGCGCGTCTCTGCGTTTGGCCGGCTTGCCCGAATAGGTGCAACGCTGACTTACTGCAGCGCAGGTTTTCATGAAAACCGATGTCCAGTGTGTCCACCGTGGGCTCAACGAGGTTGGCGATGATGTCCATTCCGTCAGATCTCAATAAATCCTTATGCAACGCAGGATAGCGCCGGTTTCTCCAATTTGTGACTCTCTGGTCTTTGACTCAATCGACAGCCACAGCCTCCATAAAATCAGTCAAGCGCGTCACTCAATTTTGACCCGATACACCTGTCGACTATTCGTAAGTACTGAAACCAATGCCTCACGCTCTCTCAAATCGCTGGAAGGCCAATGCAATCAAACCGGCGATTGCCATGTACACCAATGCCAGCAACAGCAGGGGTTCATAGACAACAAAGGTGTCTGCTCGAACCCGGGACGAAACCGCATAAATCTCGACCACCGTGATAGTTGCTACAAGCGGCGTTGCTTTGAGTTGTAAGATGGTTTCTCCGCCCAACGTAGGCAAAACGTTGCGTACGGCTTGGGGTAACCAGATCCGGCGGAACATGGTGAAGCGCGGCATACCGAAGGATTTTGCAGCCTCAAGCTGCCCTTTTGCGACACCAGAGAATGCACCCCTCATGACCTCGCCCTCATACCCCGCAAAAGACAATGTCAGTGCAAGGACAGCGTAAGGCCAAGCCTGACGCAAGTAAGGCCAAAGTTCTGACGACCGTATCCAGGGAAACTGTGGAAACAACGAACCAAGCCCATAGTATAGCAACCAGATCTGCAACAGCAGCGGTGTGCCCCGAATTATCGTGCAGAACACTCGGGCGGGCGTGGCCAAGTACCAAGGGCCGACCGCCTGCGCCAATCCCAGCGGTACAGCCATCAGAAAGCCTAAAACGGTTGTGACAACCAAGAGCCAGATTGTGGTCCAGAGACCCTGCAGCGCCAAAGGGGCATACTTTGGAATCCAATCCCAACGCAGCGAGAAGGCACACCAGATCACCAAGGCAGCAAACAGCAGCATCATGACGATACGGTGCGGTTGCATAAGGGCCTTTACAGTGATCATGCTGAGCTTCCCTTCAACGATGGTTGACCACGCCGCGCCCATTTCTCGATGCGAGCAAAAACGACCCCCGAGAAAAGGGTGACCATCAGGTACAAGAAACCTGCAGCCAAAAAGAAGGTGAAGTAGGCTCGAGTACTGCTCGCCGCTTGTCGCGTTTCCAGCGTCAACTCACTAAACCCGACGACAGCAAGCAAGGCTGTGTCTTTGGTCGCGATAAGCCACAGATTGGCCAGCCCCGGCACTGCAAATCCCATCATCGCTGGGATTGTTACCCGGCGCATAATCATGAAAGCGGGCATTCCATAGGACTTCGCCGCTTCGATCTGCCCCACCGGCACCGCCTTGATAGCACCACGCAGCACCTCGGTGGCATAGGCCCCCTGCACTACCCCCAGCACCCAAATCCCGGCGGCAACACCGTTGATCTCAACCCGACCTCCTCCGATAGCCTCAGAGATCTTGTTGATGATATCGCTGCCGACATAATACAGGATCAGGATCAGCACCAATTCAGGCACTGCCCTTATCACTGTTGTGTAGATGGCAAGAAGGTCACGCGTGACCTTCCCGCCGTAGAGTTTTCCGTAGGCACCGAACAGCCCGATAACCAGCCCCATTCCAAATGCGCCAAAAGCGATTTGCAGGGAATTGGCAAGCCCGCGTAGCAAGTTGCCGCCCCAGCTTGACAGCGACAGCAACTCCATGCTGGTGCCAAGGCCCAGTGTCTCTAACAGTCCGGTCACAACAGCGCCTTAGTAGATGCTGGTGGTGAAGTAACCCTCGGTGATTTTCTCGTGGGTCCCATCTGCAAGGATCGCCGCGATCCCTTTGTTAAGCGCTTCTAGAAGCTCGGTGTCGCCTTTACGCACACCGGCACCTACGCCACGACCCAAGATTGCTGGATCATCCGCGACAGCACCTTTGATTTCGCAGCAGCTGCCATTGTCCGAATTCACAAAATCCGCCATGGCAATACTGTCCGCCTGCGTGGCGTCGATACGGCCCGCGAAGAGGTCTTGGTTGGCTTCATCCTGCGTCTGATAGACTTTTAGCTCTGCATCCTTGAAATATTCCTGAGCATAAGCCTGATGGATCGTAGAGGCTTGGATCCCAATGATCTTACCTGCAAGCGACTCTGGGGTCGGCTCAATCTCCATCGACTTGTCCGCCACGATGACTGCTGGCGTGTTGTAATACGCATCGCTGAAGTCGATGGTTTTTAGCCGCTCTTCAGTGATCGACATCGAGGCCATGATCGCGTCGATCTGTTGGCCGGTTAACGACGGAATGATGCCGTCCCAGGCAACAGGGGTGATCACGCAGTCGAGCTCGGCGGCGGCACAAACGGCATTGATCACCTCGATCTCCCAACCGACCCAATTGCCCGAGCTGTCAGGTGACGCAAAAGGAGGATAGGGCTCGGCGGCAATACCGATCTTGACTTGTTCAGCTGCGGCCACACCAGCGGTTAGAGCGGCTACGGCTGACGCTGCAGTCAGAAGTGCTTTGAATTTCATTAGGTTTCTCCCTGTTGGTTTTATTTGGTTTGTTTCGTGTTATCCGACTGATCTGAGGAATTGCTTCAGTCGTTCCGATTGCGGATTTCCAAAGAGGGCGGCAGGTGGTCCCTGCTCTTCAATGCGCCCCTGGTAGAGGTAGACGACGTGGTTCGCCACTTCGCGCGCGAACTTCATCTCATGTGTGACCAATAGCATAGTACGCCCTTCGGCAGCCAGATCACGGATCACTGTCAGAACTTCGCCGACAAGTTCAGGGTCCAAGGCGGAGGTTGGTTCGTCAAAGAGCATCGCAGACGGATCGACCGCCAGCGCCCGAGCGATAGCCGCCCTCTGCTGCTGACCACCGGACAGATATGCTGGAAAGGTGTCCTCCTTGCCGCCCAAACCTACTCTGACCAGCAATTCGCGCGCACGTTCGATCGCCTCGGATTTTGGCACCTTCAATACATGTACCGGAACCTCGATCACATTCTCCAACAGCGTTCGATGGGTCCATAGGTTGAACTGTTGGAACACCATCGCCAATTTGGTCCGAATACGCTCGATCTGCTTCTGGCTCGCCGGGCTACCATCTGCCCGCATTGCCACTTCCTCGCCGCCGATTACGATTTTGCCGGAGGTCGGCGTTTCAAGGAAATTGATGCACCGTAGCATCGTCGACTTGCCAGAACCCGAGCCGCCAATGATCGCGACGACATCACCTTGATGCGCGGTGAGGTCCACGCCTTTCAGCACCTCGAGATTTCCAAAAGACTTATGCAAGTCCTCAACACGGATCGCCTCACGGCGCGTATCCGGTTGTTGAGCAACTGCGTCAGCGGCGGCTGTGTCCATTTTTCTTTGACCCCAACTTTCTGATTGCAGTAAGCCGCGAGCATAGTAATTATGCAAGTGTATAATTTTGGCACCCGCAAAAAAGGACCGATCGTGAGCGAGGACCGCAAGAAATTTAAGCGTGAGTCGGCCGAATCCCGGCAGCATGCACTGATTCTCGCGACGCTTGATTTGGTGGCCGAGCAGGGCGTCCGTGGCGCCACGGTGCGGGGAATCGCTGACCGCGCAGATGTTACGCAGGGGCTGATCCGTCATTATTTCAACTCCAAGGAAGAGCTGATCGTCGCCGCGTATGAGCACCACATGAACTCGATGACAGATCAGACATTCGCACCCGCGAACGAAGTCGCAGCCAGCGCCCAGGCTAGGTTGGCAGCCTTTGTGAAGGCGTCATTAACACCTCCGGTTGTCGACCCCCGCGCTATTGCTCTCTGGGCGAGCTTTTTGAACAAGGTGCAGCAAGACCAACAAATGAAGGCGACGCACGAACGGACATACGCCTACTTCCGGGACCAGCTTGAAGGGCTGATCGCTGCCTCGCTAAAAGAAGCGAACCGCTCGGTATCCCCTGTCCAGTTGCGGCAACTGGCTATTGCTTGCAACGCGGTAATCGACGGCCTTTGGCTGGAGGGCGGCGCATTGCCCGATGCTTTTGAGCAAGGTGAATTGGTGGAAATCGGGCTGAAATCCGTTTCCGCCATTATCGATTTGGATCTAACGCAGGAGAGCGAGCCCCAATGAGGCTGACAGCAATTACCGAACGGCTGGCCGGATTGGGCGGCGGCAAATGGGAAGTACACCTGAAGGCGCGCGCGATGGTCGAGGCCGGCGCAGATCTGGTGGAAATGACAATCGGCGAACCAGACGTACCAACGCCGCCAGAACTCTGCGAGGCTGCTGCTTTGGCGTTGCAATCGGGTCGTACAGGATATTCCAACGGCCGCGGAGAGGCTGGCCTCTGCGCAGCCTTGGCAGACTCTTACACCAAACGCCGCGGGCGGCAGTTCTTGCCTGAGAACATTCTCTGTTTTCCCGGCACGCAGACCGCGCTTTATACGGTGATGCAGGGTGTTGCCGAAGCAGGTTCCGAAGTGCTTGTCGGTGACCCGATGTATGCCACCTATGAGGGCGTAATACGCGCATCCGGAGCCAAGCCTGTACCGGTGCCGCTCCGCCCGGAAAACGGATTTCGGCTGCAAGCCGAAGACATCGCCGCGCGCATCACGCCACACAGCCGCGCCATACTTTTGACGACTCCGCACAACCCTACAGGCGCGATCCTGACCGCAGAAGATGTGCGGCAAATCGGCGAACTCGCGATCAAGCACGACCTCTGGATCATCTCAGACGAAGTGTATGAGCATCTGGTGTTTGAAGGAGCTGAATTTGTTTCCCCGCTCTCGGAGCCGGAACTGGCTGATAGGGTCATCGCGGTCTCGTCGATTTCCAAATCTCACGCGGCCCCTGGGTTTCGCAGCGGCTGGTGTGTAGGTCCAACCACGTTCTGTACGGCCTTGCTACCGGTCTCGGAAACGATGCTGTTTGGCAACCAGCCCTTCATCGCAGACATGACTGAGAAAGCCGTACGAGACGGGTCTTCGGTCGCCGCGGGCATGGCGTCCCGTTTTGCCGCCCGTGCCTCTGTTCTGGAACGCCGCCTTCATAGTGAAACGCCGTTGACCGTCCACCAACCGGATGCCGGCATGTTCGCACTGGTCAACGTGTCGGGCATCGGAATGGATGGTGACGCATATGCCTGGGATCTGTTGGAACACGGCGTTTCTGTGATGCCCGGCTCTGCCTTTGGCGAAAGCCTTAAGAACTGGGTTCGGGTCGCCCTCACGATTGACGACACCCGCTTTGCGACAGCGTTAGACCGCATCGTCACCCACGCAAACCTCAGCAAACGGAGCGTTGCATGACCAACCAAACAGTGGGCGAAGCACTGGTCGCCGAGTTGAAACAACGGGGCGTGTCTTGTGTGTTCGGCATTCCTGGCGTTCATACGGTCGAACTCTACCGCGGGCTGGCCGCCTCAGGTATCCAGCATGTGACTCCAAGGCATGAACAAGGCGCAGGTTTCATGGCTGACGGCTATGCGCGTGTCTCGGGCAAGCCGGGCGTGGCCTTTGTGATTACAGGGCCTGGCCTGACAAACACGCTGACGCCGATGGCGCAGGCCCGAGCGGATTCCGTTCCGATGCTGGTGGTGTCCGGCGTCAACGAAAAGAACACGTTAAACAAGGGGCTCGGCCATTTGCATGAGCTGCCCGACCAGCATTCGCTTGCCAAGACTATTGCGCTGGTTTCAGAACATGTGAACCAACCCGGTGACCTGAGCGCTGCGTTGGATCGCACGTTTGCAACCTATTCCTCTGGACGACCAGGCCCCAACCATATCCAGATCCCGCTGGATGTAGCAGGATTGGCCGCGGAAAGCGCCCTAACCCCGAACAACCCTTCCGGCCAGACACTCGACAGAGGCTTGGTCCAACAGGCGGTAAACCGGCTGTCGGCTGCACGGCGAGTCGTCATCCTGGCGGGCGGCGGAGCAAAGATGACAGACGAGGAGCTGCAATCTCTAGCCGAGCGCCTCGATGCACCTGTCGTGCAAACCGTAAATGCACGCGGGCTGATGCATGGGCACCCACTGACTGTTGCCGCCAGCCCCAGTTTAAAGGCTGTCCGGGCGTTGATAGAGGCAGCCGATTGCGTCCTCGCTTTGGGGACCGAGTTGGGCCCAACCGACTACGACATGTATGCCACCGGAGAAACGGCCTCTATGCAAGGGCTCATACGAGTGGATATTTGCGCGGATCAACTGGCCCGTCACGACGCCGCAATCGCCATAAAGGGTAGAACTGATGAGGTCATATCCTCATTGCTTGCAGCGCTACCCGGAAAATCCAACCAACGAGATGGCATAGACCGCGCTGAAAAAACCCGCGTCGCAGCCTTCGAAGAGATAGGCCCGGACTACCGCGCCCAAGTCAGGATTCTGACGGCAATGCGCGCTGCAGTCCCGAATGCGCTTATGATCGGAGACTCTACTCAGCCGATTTATGCAGGCAACCTCTACTACGACCACGACCGTCCCGGTGGTTGGTTCAATGCCGCCACTGGATACGGGGCGCTTGGCTATGGCATTCCGGCCGCTATCGGCGCTGCGATCGCCGATCCGAAAGCGCCCGTGATTTGCATCGCTGGTGACGGGGGTGCCCAGTTCTCACTGCCCGAGATCATGGCCGCAGTGGACCAAAACCTGCGCATCACCTTTGTTCTTTGGAACAATCATGGCTATGGCGAAATCGCTACTTCCATGGAGGACGTAGGTGTTGAGGTGATCGGTTGCGACCCTACCCCGCCCGATTTTGCCGCCACTGCTGCCTCGTTTGGCATTCCTTTCAAACGCGTTCCGCAAGACGCGACAGCTGTTGCCGCTGCACTGAAAGCAGCCAATGCGCAAAACGGCCCCTCTATTCTGGAAATTAATATTGCCGGGCACCGTCCGGATCAGGAGTGACTCATGCGAAATCCAACCTTTGAATTTACCCGCGCCATCACTCGCAAGCCTGCCTCGACCATTGTAGACGGACTGCGTGCCGAGGATATCGGCAATCCCAGCCTCGAGGGTATGCTGGCAGCGCATTCGGCCTATATCAGCGCGTTGTGCAGTACCGGAGCAGAAGTGATCGAGCTTGACCCGCTTGAAGCGTATCCGGACGCTCAGTTCGTTGAGGACACCGCGCTGTGCCTGCCGCAAGGTGCTATCCTGATGCGACCTGGCGCGCCTTCCCGTCTGGGTGAGGTGGCAGAAATATCGTCGACGATCCGTGCCTGTTACGATGACGTCCGCGAGATCAAAGGCCCTGGCCATGTTGAAGGCGGCGACATACTGGTGACCGGAAAGGAAATCCTCGTCGGCCGCTCGGATCGAACGGACGCTGCAGGAGTGGCCGAACTGACAGAAATCGCTAATGTGTGGGGTCATGCGTTGCGTGAGGTGTTTACGCCTGAAGGCGTATTGCATTTCAAGACTGATTGCTCGCTGATGGATGCAGAGACCATCCTTGCGACCAAGCGCCTGGACGCGTCCGGGTGCTTTGAAGGCTACCGGGTTTTGCATGTTGCCGACGGTGAAGAAGCGGCCGCCAATGCAATTCGCTTCAACAATCTGGTCCTGATGGCGGCCGGTTTCCCGCGCACCGCAGATGTTTTGGACAAGGCCGGGTATGAGGTCGTCCAGATCGACAACGCCGACTGCGCCAAGTTGGATGGCGGCATGTCATGCCTGTCACTGAGATTCTAATCGCAAAAAGGTCCTTTGGGCATAGGGACCGAGTTGGGCTAAAGCAACGCGACTACACTGGAAGACCGAAATGAGCGCGGCCAAGAATACGTTAATACTTGGCCGCATGTGAGTTCGTTAGGTGACGTCAGATAGTGGCGGTCATTTGCGACCCTTGGATGTTGTCTGCAAGAGGCGATCAGTTCGGAACCGGCACATCACGAGTTTATCGGCGTGTCGCCTGCCATACGGCAGATCTGCACCGCATCGATCTGGTCGCTGTCGCGGATAAAAGTCATGGACATTGCAGACAGTGAACGGGAATGACCTAGCAACTGAACTCTTCAGCCAGCTTAGAAAGATCATTTTTGTCTCAATGGGCGAGAGCTTTGATGATGGCCACAAGCAGGCTTCAGTCAGTTAGCATTTCCGAAAGCTCACCTGCTCCTTTTTGCAGGATGTTCAGAAAGGACAGCAGGCTGTTGACGTCGTGACGTTGGGTTGGAGCATGTACCGAAAGTGTGCCTACTAATCTGCCTTGTCCATCACGAATGGGTACAGCGATGGCCGTCATTCCGGCCATGAATTCCTCATCATCTGTCGCGTAACCCTTCTCAGCGATTCCGCGGATTTCCTCGCGTAATGCTCTAGGGTTAGTTAGGGATTGTTCGGTCTGCGGTTTTAAATTGCCTGCCGAGAGAAACCCATCCAACGTTTTCTGACGCAGAGTAGACAGGTACATCTTGCCGCTAGCCGTGCAATGGAAGGGCACCTGAGTTCCGATTGGCAATTGTATGCGTAGCGGCCATTTCGTTTCAACCCGGTCGAGGTAGATCATCCCTTCCCGGTCCGGGATGGCTAAGTTACAGGTCTCACCAACGTCTTCGGCGACGCTGCGCAAGATAGCCAAACGCGCTGTGCGCAGATGTTCGGAAGACATGATATTGACTGAAAGTAGCCGCAGCCGGTGCCCAGGACCATATGAGCGGCCATCCAGATCTCGCTGCAGGAAACCTTCGGCCTCTGCGGTTTGTAGCAGACGGTGGACAGTGGGCTTTGCCAGTCCCAAAGTCTCGATCAGGTCCGCTGGTTTGATGGCGACCCCGCGCCGCGCCACCTCCTCAAGTATAAGAAGGAGACGCAGGTTGGTCGGGATCTGAGTTTCTTTGTCTTGTGTTTCCGTCTCGGCCATCCCGCAACATTCTAGTTATTTGGCAGCAGGATCAAGGCCAGATCAGGCACAAGCGACACCAGGATCCATACCGACAGCAAAGCTACCAGATAGGGCACCGTGTATCGCAGAAGCCGGAAGTAGGGCACACCAGTCACCCCTGACGCCACATAGAGGTTCAAGCCGTAGGGCGGAGTGATGAAGCCGATAGACGCGCCCACCAGGAAGATCACCGAGAAATGGATCGGATCTACCCCAACCGAGGCAGCTATTGGCGCGAGTATCGGCGCAAGGATGATTGTCACTGGCAAGCTTTCCAGCACCATGCCGGAAAAGAAGACGATCACCATCGAGGTGAACAGAACCGCGTGGTAGCCGCCCATTGAGGTTACAAAGTTCCCAATGGTTTCTTGTGCCCCCAGCAGCGACAGGATTTGCTGCATCACCACTGAAATCGCGATCAACGGTGCAAGAATGCCTGTGATCTGGGCTGACCGGATCACAATTGAGGGGATCTCGGGGATCGTAAAACCTTCGACCACGAACATCTCGGCATAGCTTTTTTCGGTCGGTGGAATATCGTTCCGTGCGCCCATGATCCGGTTGATCGGATAGCTGACCAACCCGGCAATCACACAGAAGCCTACGGTCACACCCGCCGCTTCGGTGGGTGAGAATTTACCGGTGTAGATGCCCCACAGAACCAAACCGATGGCGAAGAAGCCAAGCCAAGCGCCGAACGCGGTTTTCAATACTCGGTTCAATTGCAGCGGGATCAGATGCCCCCAGCCATTCATGCGGCAGATGATCCAGCAGGCGAACTGCATCCCCATAACCATCAGTGCACCTGGAATTATACCAGCCACAAACAACTCAGATATCGGCAGGTTCATCAAGAAGCCGTAGACGATAAAGATAATGGACGGAGGAATGATGATCCCTACCGTTCCACCCGCCGCTGCGGTGGCCGCGCTAAAGCGTTCGTCATAGCCGCCTTTTACCATCTCGGGGTGCAGCATCGACCCGATTGTTGCTGTTGTCGCCGAGTTGGAACCCGAAATCGCGGCGAACAATCCGCAAGCGCCGAGAGATGCCATTGCCAACCCACCACGTATCCAGCCCAGACAGGCGTAGGCGAAGTCGCTGAGGCGCCGCGCAATACCTGATTTGTTGATCAGGTCTCCAGTCAAAATGAACAATGGCATCGCCAGCAGTGCAAAACCTTTGTTGAAAACGTTCAGAAGTTCGGCACCCATGTTGTCTAGGGTCAGGCCGAGAACAAAGGAACAGCCGATGACCCAGTAGCCAATCACCAGCAAAACCGGCACGCCCAGCATGAACAGAAACGTAACACCAAGCGAAATCAATGTGACCATGGTTCCGTCTGTCATCAGTCTGCTCCGATCACGGCCTGCTGAATCAGCGGCTTGCCTGTTGTCCAGTTGTGCAGATCGTCAGCGAGGTTCTGGAACACGCGTCCGACCATTAGAAAGAAAGACAGCGGTGCGGCCAGAAGGAACCACCACTGCATGATATTGTCGGTACCAAGTACGATCTGGAAGTTAGACGCAGACAGCGCCACCAGCCGGGAAGTGGTGACGATGACGATCACCGCGAAAATAAACCACAGAACCGCATCAAGGATCAGGCAAGCCAGCTGACCTGCCCTCGGCATCGCGGTGCGGAATTCGCTAAAGCTCAAGTGCGTACGCAGGCGTACGTTGTAAGACGCCCCGAACCAAGCCATTACCATGAACAAAAGTGGCGGAATGGTCGTTGACCATGGCTCTTGATCATTAAACACAAAACGGTCGATCACACCCCAGAAGATGATTAATGCAATGGCAAGATACGAATAAACCATCACAGATCGTTCTAGATGGCGCTCTATGAAGGGCACTGTCCGATAGACCAGCATGACCAGAAGCCCGCCAAATGCGGAAGCCACTGCACCCAGAACCCAAGCAGCGTCAGATTCCAGAGCTGATTGAATCTCGAACGAATCCTGGCTGAGAAAGGCGCTGAAGATCGCGCCTATGTCTGCCCATAACGACATGTACCCCGTCCTCCCAGTCGGTGTGTTTTTCGAACCGGCCCGTTTGGGGCCGGTTCACATCAGCTTATCAGGCCTGACCCATCCACCAACGGCGCGGCTCTACATTTTCCGGCAGTGTGTCTGCGGGTATCTCACGCGCGATGTCGTAGATTTCCTGATACGTATCGATGCCGCCAGACCATTTGTTCAGGCGTTCACGCCACTGCGCCCATGGCTCGGGGTTATAATTCGGCGCGCACATCTCTTCAGCCAGTTTGATCTGATCGTCCGGCAAGAAAGCGGGGCGGACACCGTTTTCGGCAAAGATCGTATTGGGAAGCTGCGGTTCCGAGAAGCCAACGGTGTTCAGCAAAGCGGCCTCATTCGCACCTTGGATCAACGCCTGAGTGAAATAGGATGACTCCATCACTGCGTCCTGCAACTCACCTCCGAGGCCGTCAAAGACCTTGGCTGACATCGAGGTATGCTCGGTGCCACAGAAGAACTTCAGGTTCACCGATTGCGATACCACTGGTGCCATATTGGCGTAAGCCACGGCTGAGGCCCAAGTTTCAGCCCCATCAATCAGACCTGTTTTCAGTGCGTCCAGCGTCTCTTCCCAGGCCACCGGAACCGGGTTCAGGTTCAGCAACTGCATTGCAATCCGGCCCAGCTGTGTGCCTGTCACACGGTTCTTGGTTCCGAACAGCTCTTCCAGTTTGGTCACTGTGGGCTTGTCCGCAAAGGTCGAGCCCATTTGCAGACCGCGCAGTTCACAATGGGTAAACAGGAACTTCAGCCCATGCCGTTTCTCCAGGGGGTCGCGGAGAATGCGCTGGCTCGCAGGACTATAGAAGAAATGGTACTGCGCCGCGCGGCTGGGGAACATATAGGCATAGTCCAGCACGTTCAGATAAGGCGCGCCACCGGCCGAGTTCTGCGTCGAAGCAGCGTAGATATCGACGATTCCCTGCTGAGTTTTTTCAACGCAGCTGAGCTGACCACATATCTGGTTGTCGCCGATGAACTCGATCCGAATCTCACCGTCTGTGCGTTCTTCCAGATCACGCGCGAACTCGATCGCCCCAGCGCGCTCGATCAGAAGGTTGCGGGTATTGAAGCCCGAAGCACCGAATTTCAGCGTGTGTTTCGGCTCTTTTGAGAAACGTTTTTCATACGTGGATTCAGCTGCTTGCGCCAGATTGGCCAAGCTCATCGCTCCACCAAACCCACCTGCTGCCAGCAACGTGGAACTCATTCCATAACGGCCAGCCACGCGGAAGAAATCCCGCCGCGAAATCCCACTTAGTTTCTTACCGATCTCCATTGCTTACCTCCCTGATCGCAATTATTGAGACGTTTTGTATCAAAAAATGCTAGTATAATTCTTGCATCTTGCATAGAGTTTTTTCAACGGCGCTAGGAGGAGGCAGTCATGGAAGTGGATTATGCGGTTGTGGGCGCGGGGTCTTCGGGCTGCGTCATTGCCAACCGGCTGAGCGCCAATCCTAACACGACTGTTGCACTGCTAGAGGCAGGTGGCCGCGATACTAACCCATGGATTCACATCCCTGTCGGTTACTTCAAAACTATGCACAACCCCTCGGTCGATTGGTGTTATCGCACAGAACCTGATCCTGGGCTGAACGGTCGGTCCATTGACTGGCCGCGCGGCAAGGTACTGGGTGGGTCATCCTCATTGAACGGGTTGCTCTACGTGCGCGGACAGAAAGAAGACTACGACCGCTGGCGGCAAATGGGCAATGAGGGCTGGGGTTGGGACGATGTCCTGCCCCTGTTCAAGCGCTGCGAGGATCAGGAGCGGGGTGAAGATGAATTCCATGGCGTTGGCGGGCCCTTGTCCGTATCCAATATGCGTATTCAACGTCCGATCTGCGACGCATGGGTGGCCGCAGCGCAAGCGGCGGGCTATCCGTTCAACCCGGATTACAATGGTGCGGAACAAGAGGGTGTGGGGTACTTCCAATTGACCACCCGCAATGGCCGCCGGTGCAGCGCTGCCGTTGCCTATCTGAAACCCATCCGGGATCGACAAAACCTGAACATCATCACGAACGCTCTGGTCACGCGCGTGGTTCTGGAAGGGAAAAAGGCAACCGGTCTGGTCTACCGGGATCGTTCCGGCGTCGAGAAAAAACTGATAGTGCGGCGCGAAATCATCCTGTCCGGCGGAGCCATAAACTCACCACAAATCCTGATGCTTTCAGGGATCGGAGACCCCGAACACCTAAAGGAAAATGGCATCGCACCGCTGCACGCCCTGACAGGTGTCGGCAAAGGGCTACAGGATCACTTGCAGGCCCGGCTGGTGTTCAAATGCAATGAGCCGACGCTGAATGATGAAGTCCGCAGCCTGTTCAATCAGGCACGTATCGCCCTGAAATATGCACTGTTCCGTGCAGGCCCTATGACAATGGCCGCCAGCCTTGCCACCGGCTTCATGAAAACACGCCAGGATGTAGAAACACCAGATATCCAGTTTCACGTCCAGCCTTGGTCCGCTGACAGCCCTGGCGAGGGTGTTCATCCGTTTTCAGCCTTCACCATGTCAGTTTGCCAACTGCGCCCGGAAAGCCGGGGAGAGCTACGTTTGAACGGCCCAGATCCGGCTAAACACATCAAAATAATTCCGAACTATCTGTCCACTGAAACAGATTGCCGAACCATCGTCGATGGGGTGAATATCGCGCGTAACATTGCCAAACAGAACCCTCTCGCCTCGAAGATTTCAGAGGAGTTTCGACCAACGGCTCAACTGAGTTGCAACGACTACGAAGGCACGTTGGACTGGGTCAGATCAAACACTGCATCAATCTATCACCCTACCGGCACTTGTGCGATGGGAAGCACTGAAACATCAGTCGTAGATGCAAAACTAAAGGTACATGGCATAGACAACCTACGGGTGGCCGACTGCTCGATCATGCCGGAAATCGTCAGCGGGAATACTAATGCACCGGCCATCATGATCGGTGAAAAGGCTAGCGATTTGATAAGAGCGGGAACCTGACTCGACAAGCGAGGGAAAGGTGTATGATCCCTCGGTTTGATTGTGTGTTCCTCCTTTTACAAAGGTAGGAAGCACTATCGGAGAAGTTCCCTTAGGGTCAGGAAGCATAGTCGGTTCTGTTCGAAAACTCTTAAGCTCTCTGTTTGAATTGAAACCCCATCGTTTTCGGCAACCTGAGTTCCAACTTGGGGGCGCAGAAAAGATGGATTCAATCAAAGGGGGCACTTCCCAAGGGATGTCCCGCCACGGTGTGTTCCGTCAGATTGGCGTTGTTGAACAGACGTACTTCCCCGCGCACAACCTAAGTAATGTGCAGAGTCTCGAATTCTCACAGTTGGGGGGCCGCAGTGGAATTGTGGCGCGTTCTGCTATTTGGCAATGAGACGCGAAGAAAACGTGGCCAGTACACGTGGACAAACATCTAGTCGGCAAAGCCACAACTCGCAAACGTGTCTCAACCAATTATGTGACTGTTCGTACACTACCCCTACCCTAACGTGACAGATGCCAAATGCCTCGCATCAGAGACCCCAGAGTCAGTACCGCGAGCCGAAGTCTCGACATTCCAGCGGCAGTACTGCCTGCCATGGCAGCGGCTCGATCACAAAAAGATCGATTGAGCCGTTGGATGAATCGGCGGTACCACCGCGGTTGGCAGTGCGGCAATCCCTGCTGCAGCGGCTGCAAATGGCAGAGAGCTTTCTAAAAATTTCCAACGTCCTTCGTTGAATTTGTCAGAGCCGTTTTTCTCTTGCTCAATCGTTTGCTTCAACGTTTTTTCGTGTTTTGAAAGGGTTCGTGACCCATTCGAGCACGTAAAGATACGAACGCCTTTAAATGCGATCGTACGTATAATTTTTGCGACAGCAAATGCCACTCATTGCTGCGGCTTCGTTGCTAAGAGTTTTAAAACGTCGCGATCTGCGCAATTGCGGTCATTCGGGCATCGCGCAGCGTCGGTCAAAGTGGTCTCACAGCGGGTAACTAACAGTCGCAAGGCACATTAATGCCAGTTCGGCGAACTAAAGCAGACTTTCCAAATTCGGACTTTAGTTCTCGTCAGCCAGATTACCTGTCGCAACAACGGTTTGGAAATACTCGACCTTCAGGTCGAACGACTTGAGGAGTTCCTGCGTGCTTGGTTTAACCACCGCATCATCAAAGTCACCTTTCTCGAAGTGCCCCGCAGAAGCGAGGTCAGACCAAAGGCTCGTAACCACCAGCTCGTTATGTTGACCTTTGACTTTGACTGCAAGAGCGGCCCCCAAATGCCCGGGAAGCTGTGCCATTTCAACGAATGTCGTTCGTCTTAGGTGATCAGCGTATTGCTCCAAGACCTCATCAGTTCCCGCCACTGCTCGCCACCAACGGATAATCATTTTGTCCTCGCGTGTTTTCCATTTTGACGTCAAAAGCAGATCAGGATTCTTTGCAAGTCCTGAATTGAGCGCCTTTAATGTTCCACTCATAAACTTGGCCGATCATCACTGGTTTCTAAACCCAGTCAGAATACGTCTCAGCTGCAAATTTGGGCTATTTTCAGTCATTGGATGCGGAGCCGGACGTCTCAAAGCTGACTTTTTCTGGTTGTTTGGTCCCTGCGATCGCAACCCGCTTTACTGACAATCGCTGCGCAAATAGACCGAAGGTTGGCAAAACTTGTCATTTGCGCCCAACAGCAGTCAAGCTACTGCGCCAAAGCGGCTTCCAACCGGGCCGAGCTACAAAAACAGCGTTTGGCATACTCAACCTTACGAACGGATTCAGCATTCAATCCGATTGCCTTACCGCAGTCTTCGCGTGCAGCACCTGCCATTTGAAACGCCGGGCCGTTGCGGCCGGAGCTGGTGAGTTGGTCATATTGGGCCACTGCAACCTGTAGGCGGGCCACAAGATCGTTTTGCAGTTCGTCGCCAACAGCTGTTTGCGATAATGGTACGTCACGGTAGCTGCGACAGGCGGCCAAAATGTCTGCCAGCCCCACTGTAACACGGCGATTTCGACGCTCGGCCGTGGACACAGCGATTAAAAGGTCGGATTTGCCTCGGCTAGAAATATCTCCGATTTGGTCAACCGAAACGCCCGCAGCGACGAGTGCCCGCGCAACAGTGTTTGCTCGTCTTTGCCCCAAATCCTGATTGTATCCCGTTGATCCAACCGCGTCTGTGAAGCCTATGACCACGGTTGGCTTGTAACTGTCGGTTGCCTTTAGCCGTTCAGCAATTTCGGCGACTTGTCGCTGACCTTCCGCGTCCAACTGATCAGAGTCGAAATTGAAGTTAACGGTCCCGAACACCTCGGCCAGGACACTGGCCGGCGCCGCAGAAAGAACCAGAAAAACAGCCAGGCGAGCGAGCCCCAAAAATCGAACCATTCCGACCTCATTCATTTGCTGGTCACCAAAAAGATGTCAGGACAAAAGTGCTTTGACAAGTTTGCTGCCCGCAGCGGGCGAGTCAATTGCACGTATCGCAATAAAATGTTGCCAATTGCCCATTGTTGGGCAATCTTTCTAATCAAATCTGCCTATCTGCGTTCCTTAACAGGAAAGTCTTTGAGGGAATCCATGCGTCAATTCATTTGCGGCACGGCAATGATCTGTCTCGCTGCGATGTCACTGCCGAAATTTGCCAACGCGTTGTCTCTGGAAGACGCTATTTTATTCGTTCTTGAGACCAACCCTGAGATTACTGCCGCAGAATCCAACAAACAGGCTATTGAGTTTGAACTGCAACAGGCGCGCAGTTTCTGGGCCCCACGCTTCGAACTGGACGCATTTGCCGGGGGCAGCATCAACGATGGCACCACTACTCCTGACCTGTCCGCCGCTGATGGATGGATCGGCGGGTACGAGGTTGGCGCCCGCATGTCGCAATTGTTGTTCGACGCTGGCGAGACCCGCTCCGAAATAGAACGTCAGGCTTATCGGATCGATGCTGCCGCACTGCGTGTACTTGAGCGTTCGGAAGTTCTGTCGTTGGAGGCCATCCGCCTTTATGCGGATGTTTTACGCGTTCAATCCCTGGTAAAACTGGCCCAAAACAACCGGGACTATCACGTCGAAGTCCTGCGTCGGATACAGCGAGCCTATGACAGTGGCGTTGTCGGAATCGGAGATCTTCAGCAGGCCGAGGAACGCCTGATCTTGGCCGAAGATACAATCATCTCGTTCGAGTTTGACTTGGAAGATGTCAAGAACCTGTTCATCGCCGTGGTTGGTGTCGACGCAGAAGGGCTCTCGACGGTTCCGGACATTCGCCGTGCTTTGCCTGCAGATTTGGATTCCGCGCTCGAGATTGCGCGTCGAGCGAACCCCACCATACGGTTCCTTCAGGCCGACGTCGGCTCGGCCGAAGCACAATCACGACGCACTGACGCAAATGCTCTTCCCAAGCTATTTCTCGAAGCTGACGGGCGCGTAGGCGAAGATGTGGGCGGGTTCGAAGGAGATGTTGCCGATGCGCGGATCGGGCTGGTAATGCGCTATCAGTTCCAAGGCAGTTCGAAAAGGGCTGCTCGTCAGGAAGAAGTGCGCCGTGTCAGCGAAAGCCGCGCCCGGTTGTTGGCCCAAACACGAAACGTCGAAAACGAGGTTCGCCAAAGCTATTCTATCTATAGGACGGCGCAGCGACGGACAAAGAAAATCACCGCTCAGGTCAAGATCGCGCAAAAGCTGCGGGATACGTATGAACAAGAGTTCACTGTCGGACAGAGGTCATTGCTGGATGTTCTGAATACACAGAACGCACTGTTCCAGGCCGAAGCCAATTTGGTGAACGCCAAATCGGCCGAAAACTATGTTCGGTATCGCATTTTGGCGTCTGTTGGCGTGCTATTGCGGACCATGGGCATTGAACCGCCCGAGGATAGTCGAGTCTATGCCCGCGACGAGTTGAACGTGACACCACGCAACCAGACCGGAGGCGAGCAGCGACTGGATGCAAGTACCTTTCGGGACTGGAGGAAATCGCTTGACTGACAGGACCCTGCTTTAGTTGGAGTTGCGCTCATCGCCGCAGAGAATCCGCCAAAACGCCCTGCCACTGCGCGTGTAAACATATCTCCGCGTGTGGTTTCTGGCGACCGTTTGACCGCAGAGGGCAAACCGGAATGGCGGTTCGAAGGTAAGCCACAAGATACGCTCGCCGACGCGATCGCCACATGCATGCGCCTGTGTGGACACGATATCGGGGTCGAGGTTCTGTGCTCTGGGCGACTGCTAGATGCCAACGGAAGTTTAACGCCGACCGAAGCGGTCAAAGCCGTTGAGGCACAAGGATTTCGGGCCTATCTGACGCGCCGCGAGTTGAAGGACATTCCCGAGCCTGTTTTGCCTGCCGTATTGTTCCTGTCAGGACGGGATGCCTGCGTATTGCAACGTATCACTGGCGAACAGGCGACGGTGATCTGGCCGACACGGTCCAACGATCCGCTGACAGTACCCTTGGCCGAGCTGTCCGAGCTTTACGCAGGCCACGCGTTGCTGCTGCAAGCCGATGAAAGCGCCGACGTTGATCACGGGGCTACCGAAAAACCGGGTCATTGGTATTGGAAGGTCGTGAACCGGTTCTGGCCAGACTACATGCAGGTGATCATGGCTTCGGCCATGATCAACCTTCTGGCGTTGGCGATGCCCTTATTCACCATGAACGTCTATGACCGGGTCTTTCCGAACGCAGCCTTGATAACGCTCTGGTCGCTGGTTGCCGGCGTTGGCCTGGCGTTGTTGGTCGATGCCATCCTTAAATGGGTACGGGCACGCGTCGTGGACAAGGTTGCTCGTCGCGTCGATCTGGCAGTTTCTTCCGAGATTTTCCGTCATATTGCCGATCTTCGTCTGGACGCGCAGGCGCAACCGACCGGCGGGTTAATTAACAACTTGAAAGATTATGAACAGGTGCGGGATTTCTTCTCGTCGCAAACTTTGGCCTCACTAACAGATTTGGTGTTTGCTGCATTGTTCATTGGTGTCATCGCTTACATCGGTGGTCCGCTGGCATGGCCCCCAACCATAGCGCTCAGCGTTGTTCTCATCTTGGGTGTATTGATTCTCGTCCCGTTGCGAAGGGCGTCCAACTCTGACAGGCAGGTCACTGGGGTTAAAAATGCTGTGGCAGTCGAGGCCGTAAGCGATCTGGAAACACTCAAGGCTGTCTCGGGCCAAAGCCGAATGCAGGCGCGATGGGAGAGAATGGTCGCCGAGTCAGCAACAACGCAAGAGCGCAGTCGCCGATTGGCGACATTTGCAACCACGATCACAGGATTTGCCCAACAATTGTCTTCCATCGGGATTGTGGTGATCGGAGTATACTTGGCGTTGGAAGGCAACCTGACAATGGGTGCCGTAATCGCGGCGATGATTTTGTCTGGCAGAGCGATGGCACCCACAGCGGCCCTATCTGGCCTTTTTGTTCGCGCAAGTTTCGCAATCGAAACGCTGCGCGGCCTCAATACTCTTATGTCCCAGCCTTCGGACAAGGGGTCGACGGGTGCTGCCCTCAGCGCGCCTGCCAAAGAAGGTGCGTATGAGGTTCAGAACCTCTCGCTGCAGTATCTAGGAACCAAAGTCCCGGCTTTGGCTGAGGCGTCTTTCTCAAGCGATCCGATGGCGCGGATCGGGATCATCGGACCTGTCGGGGCTGGCAAAACAAGTCTCGTGCGCATCTTGTCGGGGCTATACGCACCCACCGATGGCATGGTTCTACTGGATGGTTTGAACATAGCGCAACTGGCTCCGGCCCGACTGCGCAAGGACATCCAACTGGTCCCACAAGAAGCGGTTCTGTTCTCCGGCACCTTGGCTGAGAATATTGCCTTTGGGGTACCGCAAGCCACAAACGAGGATATTCTGCGCGTGGCGCGATTGGCTGGGGTCGACCGCATTGCAGCCGCGCACCCGCAAGGCTTTGGAATGCCAATCACCGAGCGGGGTCGCAACCTGTCGGGAGGTCAGCGACAGCTTGTGGCGCTGGCCCGTGCCTTGTTGCCACGTCCAAGAGTATTGATCCTAGATGAACCAACCTCTTCGATGGATACGCAAACGGAACAAATTTTTGTTCGAAACCTTTCGCGGGTACTGGCACATTGGCCGATGACCCTGATCGTCTCGACCCACCGCAGCAGCCTGCTGAGTTTGGTTGACCGGCTGATCGTGTTGGACCAGGGCAAAATTGCGGTAGATGGACCAAAAGAGGACATCCTGCGGCAATTGGCGAAAAACACCGGTGAAGGACCGTCATGAGCAATCGGGATTGGGAGCTGGTCGATTTCGCGAGCGGTCCCAAGGCCGCAAGCCTGCGCCGGTCTTCTGGGTGGATATTTGCCGTATTACTGGGACTACTGCTGATCCTCGGCTGCGCGGTACTGTGGGCCTCGCTGGCGCGGATTGAAGAACTGGCTCGTGCAACCGGTCGGGTCGTCCCGTCAGGTCAAGCGCGGGTTGTCGAAAGTCTTGAGGGTGGCATCGTCCAGCAAATTCTGGTGCGAGAAGGTGATGTGGTTGAGGCCGGGCAGGTGTTGGTCCGCCTGGATGACACAAGCTCTGCTGCCAGTCTGGGCGAATTACGGGCGCAGCAGCAGGCGCTGCGTGCCCGCGCCCTGCGACTTGAGGCGGAATTGGATGGAGCAGCTCAACCAAACTTTACAACGGCGGCCATTGATCCAGACAGTTCACTGGCGGTTCGGGAAAGTGCCCTGTTTGACAGTCGAACCGCCTCATATCTGGGTCAGAGGGCTGTTCTGGATGCGCAGGTTCAGCAACGCGAACAAGAAATCGCCGAGCTTAGCGCTGCACTGGATCGGGTGGCTGAGAACATCGCGCTACTTGACGAAGAAATTCAGATCAAGACCGAGAGTGGCATCGTCCCACGGGCTCAGATCCTGCCGGTGGAACGCGAGCGCACCGCAAGACGTCAGGAACGTGACGCGTTGAGCAGCCAGCGTGAACAAGCGGGCGCAGCATTGACAGAAGCCAATGCCCGCCTGACCGAAGCCGAATTGCAGCGACGGGCCGAGATCAATATCGAGCGATCTGATACGCTCAACCAACTCAGCGTCATTGAGGAGAGCATAAAAAGCGCGACCGATTTGGTAAACCGCGCCGCCTTGCGCGCGCCGGTAAACGGGATCGTATCGACCCTGAATGTTCACACAATTGGCGCTGTGATTGCCCCCGGCGAAGAAGTGCTTCGCATCGTCCCGGCTGATGACTCGCTGCTGATCGAGGCGCGCGCGAAACCAGAAGACGTCGCCTTTCTGCGTCCGGGCTTGCCCGCAAGCGTCAAACTGACTTCTTTTGATTTCACTGTATACGGTTCCTTGGACGGTCAGGTGACCCGCGTCGGGGCCGATGCTGAACAGGATGAAGCCACCGGCGAGGTCTACTTCCCGATCATAGTAGAAACCAAAAGCAACGCCCTTGAAAAGAATGGTCAACGGCTGGAAATTCGCCCCGGTATGGTCGCCTCAGTCGATATCCTGACCGGAGAGCGAACCGTACTTGACTACATCCTGAAACCCTTCCGCAAGGCCAGGTTCGAAGCACTGCGCGAACGATAATCTGTATCAGATCACCGCTGTTTGCTGTGCACCATCTGCATCGTTGAAAATCACCTCGACCTCGGCCGAAAAACCACCCCCGGCCGCATTGACCGTGGCCACCAATGTGCCAGATACATCCAATTCTCCGCTGGCGTTGTCGTAAGTGACTACAGAGCCAAGATCGGCCTCATCAACGTTCACCAAAGCCGTAAGGTCGATCTGGTCACCTCCAACCGGACCTTCGTAATCGGTAATGACGTCGGATAGGGTCAAGTCGGTCATCACAAAAATGTCTGCCCCTGCCCCGCCTTCAAGTGTATCTGCCCCTGCCCCGCCGGTCAGCGTGTCATTCCCGGCGCTGCCTATGGCCCAGTCGTTTCCTTCCCCAAGATCGACGCTGTATCCTTCTGTCGACCCGGAGAGATTAATAAAATCGTCCCCGCCCAACAGGTTAAAGCCTTCAATCTCGGCATAGGGTGACGTAGCCGACCAAACGACGCCGTCGTTCCCGGAGGTGCCCGTTGCAATATCGTTACCGCCCACTGATCCGGTCACATCGTCCAGCAGGTCGCGAGATGCGCCGCTCGGGTCCGTGATGGTGGCACCTGTCACCTCCATTTGTAGCGTGTCGATATCCAAATTAGCCGTCGCTTCGGCACTGGCAGGAGGTGTTCCGTCATCCACGATATCGTAGTTTAGCACGGGCGTTCCGACATAGCCGTCCGGAACAGTGATCTGCACACCACCAGCCTGCACATCTATCGTCACGTTGGTTGGATCATCCGATGTGACATTCGCGATGCTCAGGGCGTCCATATCACTTGCGTTTGCCAGCAACTCAACGTTGGTGATGAAAAACGACGACTCGGTGGAGGAGATGTCCACTGGCCCCGACACATCAGGCTGGTCATTCACATCAATACTGAACGGCACAGGCGAAGACGATCCATGGTTTGTCGTGGCGACAACTGAACCTTCGACGGCGCCAGCAAAGTCGCCCGGCAGAAGGATCGTCACCGCCGCAACAAGAGCCGCAAATTCTGCCGACGTCAGTGCGCCACGAGTCAACGTCAACGTCTGCCGATCAGAGGAAAGCACCCCATCTGACGCAGTAGTGCCGTCGGGCAACGGAGCGTCGAAGGTAACCACAACCTCATCCAAAGTCTCCAGACCCAGCGTTCCTGTCACTTCTGCATCAATACCAAGCTCTATCTCAATTGGCGTACCAGTCTGCGCAACGGCGTCAGGGTCTGGGTCGACGGTCAGGTCCAGATCAAGCGACGGTGTGATCGTCAGATCCAGTTCTGCCGGGGCTGAGGTCTCGCTATCCGAGAACCCTCCGATCAAGGCTGTATCAGTGGTGACCGCAGCAACTTCCAGCGTAAGGTCGCCCGCAAAGTCTTCTTGCGGTTCAAAGGTTACAACGCCATTTGGAACGAAGGTCGGTGTGCCGCCACCAGATGCATCTGCAACCCCAGCCAGTGTCACCACACCACCAACTGCAGGTTGGGCCACACCATCCAGAAGAATTATTCCGCCGGGAGGTACGGTGATCTCGAACGTCATCGTCTCATGCGGATCCGGCGTAGTGCCTGAGATATCGAGCGTATAGACCGTCGCATCGTCCTCGACCCCGGTATCTGGTGTGATCGAGGCGGTTACTGTCGGCACATCCGCGTCAGGACGAACCTTCACAATAAAATCCACCGATCCAGTGTTACTGTCAGAATTCGCCACCTCAAGTGTATTGACGGTCAGGGTCAGCGGGATTTCGTCCGGAATAGTGGAATCCAAACTATCAGGTGTGCGGCCATGCTCATCCCGAAGCACAAACTGCACTTGTTCGAACGCCTCTTCCGATATCGTGTAGGTCCCGTCACCATTGTTGATGAATCCGCTGGGCGGCCCCGTGACGATTAGGTAGTCTGGAACGCCGGACAAAACCAACGTGACCACTTCAGAACCATCTTGATCAGGAGAACCCGCATCCACAACACTGCCGAGTGTAAAGGGAATGTCCTCGATGATTGTGATAACCGGGGTCGGGCCACTCAGATCAACATATGGATCCCCGGTGTCGGGGTCCGTTGGTGTCTGATCAAAATCGAATATCGGGTCATCTGCGACCGGAATGATCGTCAGGGTCTGCGTGATCGTGCTGGACAATGTCGAGCCATCGAGATCTTCTGAAGTTGCACTCACGGTATATTCGAGCGGACCGCTATAGTGCTCGTTTGCTGTGATCTGCAGCGTCGGCAACTGGTCTGCGGTGACCGTATATTCAATTAGCCCGCCGCCAACCGGTGTGCCTATTAGCGGGTTACCATCCCCATCAAGCAACTGGCCACCATTCGTGCCATCCACCTGGATGGTGATATTGCCTACAGGCCGTTCGCCCGGATCAATTCCGCGGATTTCGATATTCGGTGTAAAGGCCGTGTCTTCTAGAACGGAATCTGACCCAAGAACAACAATTTCGGGGCCATCAACAACCGGGTTGATGGTAATCGCAAATGATCCGGTGGCGTCGGTGGTCGTGCCGCAGGTGGAATTGACCAGAATCATAGAATAATCGAGCGAATTCAGCCCATCATAAGGGTCATCCGTTCCAAAGGTTTCGTCGGCCGGGAACGGATCAGGACTGGACTCGTGTTCGGGCGGGGTGAACAAGATTGAGCCAGCTGTCAGGGTAGGATCATCCGGATCAACACCCAACACACTCAGGTCAATTGCGTATTGGCCAGTGACCGGATCGAACAACACAGCTCCGGGCGGGTCACTGCTGAGAGTCGAGCCCTCTGGCAGATCAATTCCCAGACCAAAGCTGCCTGTCACCCCATTGGGCAAGTTCACCAGATCGTCGATACTGTCATAGAAACCCGGGACCGGGGTTATTTGAATCTGAAAGGCGATTTCAGTGTCTTCATCACCACTTCCGACCAACTCGAGCGTGGGTAATGGTAGCTTTTGGTCATCCTCACAATCACCGCCACTGCCGCCATCGGGTATAACGACAATGCTGATCTCTTCAGAAACCGCGGCGCCTCCGGGCAAGTCATCGATTTCCTGGATGATCTCAGCGGCCGTCAAACCTGTCAAACCAGACAAGTCAGCGTCATCTTCAGTGACGATGGCCGTGAACGTTAGGTTATAATAAGTGACTTCGGTTACACCGGTTGGAACAAATTGCAGATTTGCCAATTGGCTTTCGGTTACCAAATAGCTTTCACCGGTAGCATCGAGCGGCGTCGCATTGGCGAAGCTTGTCGCGGGATCGACACCCGTAATCAGGTAGTAGATCGTTTCCGATCCATCAAAATCCGCTCCGGGGTCACCTTCCGGCACCAAAATTTCTGTCATCACACCAGTCAGCGGGGTGACGTCGGTGGTAAATGTCTCATCTTGCTGGTCGCTGATGACGCCGGTTTGAATGACAGTGTCTTGCAGGCGGCTGTCCAGCAGAAACGGACCGCTTGAAAAACCGGCATAGCCGTAAATCAGTTCGGAATTCGGGCGCTCGTCCGTCGTTCCTCCGGGGTTAAACTCGCCATCGATCACGCCAGAATAAGCCGTTTCATCCTGCGTGGTGATAATTGGGTCATCCGCAACACCGGTTACCGTCAGAGTCGCGGTTCCTGTTGCAAGTTGGACTTGTGTCGGATCAAGCGTTTCGAAGTAAACCAGCGAAACGTCGAACACAAAATCTTCGTTGCTGTCGGGACCCGGCAGGACCCACAGATTGGATGCCTGTGCAACGGTCAGCTCCAGACTACCAGTTGGTCCAGCAAACACCGGGAACAGTTCGATCGAAGCAGGATCACCGGGAGGGCCGTCAAAGAATTGCGGTACGCGTCCTCCAGAATCCGGAATGATATTGCTTACCACAACGATGTCGAGAATAGCCTCAGGTGACTCCGGCGAGTTCGTTGGATTGTCGATCAGGTTCCCGTCAATCGGAAAAAACACTGCTGTATCTTCAGCAGTCGTGTAGCTTTCACTCGGATCTCCGCCATCAACAACGGGATCGATATAGAGCTGGTTGGCAAGCGGGGTGACACGCGTGCCTCCGCCGTCCGCCTCGGTTGTGACTACCTCGATGGTCGCGCTTACGGGCCCGGCAAAGTGCAATGGGATGCCGCGTACCTCGGCCCCCTCCCAGCCGCCATTCTCGAGGCTCCAAGTGTTGAACCCCGGCGGTGTATTCACCTCGGTCAGCAGTGCAAGAACTTTAGGTCCGCCCGGATTGTCAGGGTCCGGTACATAGATTGTGACTCCGGCCGGTACACTTCTAAGCACGACCGCAGTGACTTCTTCGCTGCCATCCTGGTCTTGAATGATCGGCTCGAATGGGATTTGCCAGACACCGCCGGCGGCGTCGATTTCAGCTTCATTACCTTCAGGTAAAGTCAGGATGACAGCTATGTTGTTGACTGGGTCGACGTCGACATCAAATGTTGCGTCCGACACCTGATCGTCAGTGGTGACCGTATTTTCGTCCTGTGTGGTTAGGGTGACTGTCAGATCATTTCCAAAGAAGTCTCCAGCCGAAGAAAACGGGTCTGTGTTTTCGCGATCAACGTCATAGTCTTCGTAAAGAGTCGGGGTGAGCTGAATGGAGCCTTCGAAACTGGTCACATCCGGTACAAAGGTGATTGTAATTTCACCAGTACCGGAATCGTAAGTCGCGGTTTCAATCTTGGCCAGCTCCGCCGGGTTCAGAGGTGACGTACCATCAGCCGAGAAAAAGGCAGACGCGTCCACTGTATCACCGGTCAGAAAATCCGCGATCCAGTCGGTTGGCACATTGGCGACAACCAACGTGCTTATTTCTTCAGAGCCATCAGTATCCGGAGTTTCTGCATTTAGCCCTACAAACAGGCTGACCTGCCCGGGACCCGAGCCATCGTCAGTGCTTTCCAGCAGCGTGAGTATCTCAGCCCCACTGATCGAACCATCCTCGACACTGGCGGAAACCGAAGTCGGGCTGTCCGCTGCAACTTCGTCAGCGGTCAGTACAAAAACGGAAGCAGTCAGATCCGCCTCAGCAAGAGGATTAACGGTTTGGGTGATCTGGAACGCGCCGGTGTTGAAATTGTCCGTCAGATCGTCTTCAACATCGCCGGTTGTTGTTTCGTTCCAAGCCAGTGTGCCATCCAATGTCAGAACGCCACTGAAATGCTGGGGAACGACAGTTTCCAAAGACTCCAATGCTGCCGAGAACTGCGCTTGTGTCGCACCAGCAGCCGGGGTCAGGCTGTATGATACGCTGTTCGCCGTTGATCCTGTTTGCGTAATGATCACAAAGCCTGCCAAGGCCGGGTCACTGACGCGTAGTTCAAGCTGATTTGTATCCGACGGATCAAAAACATCACTTGCGGTGGCAACGCTGATGGTCAAATCCATCGCCGAGATCGTCTCGGACCCATCGTTGTCTTCTAAGGCGGTGCCTGAGATATCGACCTCAATCCGACGCCTGCCGTTCCGGTTTTCGTTAACACTGATGTCGTTCGTGGCCACGTCCAACCCATCCACGATCGCATCGACATCGACATCCACACTGTCTGTTGCGGTTTGTGTGTCTGACGGTAATGGTGGCGCCTGATCCAAAGAGGTCACAATGGCCGTCAGTTCGTCGCCTACTATTGTTTCGACGTCTCGGTCGTCATTGGGCAGCGGTGTCAATCGAATGGCCCCATCGAACTCAGTAACGCCGTTGATCAAAATGATCGTCAGGGTCGTACCCGCAATCGTTGCCGAAGCGATTTGATCCGCACCCTGTTCGAACAAAGCCGGATCAACAATACCGCCTGCATCGGCAACCCAACCCATCGGGATGTTTTCAATCACGATCTGCGTCAGCGCTTCAGATCCATCCTGATCCGGCGTGCCGGCGTCGATGAGCAGAAGGAAAGACGTATCTTCGTCCACCAGATAGTTGTCCGGGCCGCGCTCATCCACATTTGGGGTACTGTCGTCTACCGATAGAAAAATTGTTGGTTCAGCAACGGGCGTGACGTTCAGATCAAAGCTTTCGGTTGCAACTGTTGGGTCACCTTCATCGGTGTCCACGGTGATGGTGATGGAAATCACCCCGGAATAATGCGTAGGCAAGCTTGTGACTGCCAAAGACTGCAAGGTTGCCAGATCGCCCGTCCACTGTGCACTACCTGCGTTCAGCACGGTCCCATCGCTCAAGACGGTATCACCGGCTGGCAGGTTGGCGAAATCCAGCGTGATCGACGTTATTGATTCTGATCCGTCGATATCGGTGATGGTCACATCCAGATTCAGCGGGATTGGATCCCCCAGATCTTCAATTACCGTGATATCCTCCGAGGTAATTTCGACATCCTGTTCGGAATTCACGGTGATCGTGAATGTGCCGGTTTCAATACCGTCATCTGGGCCGGTATCCATTTCGCCCGCCAAAATTGCTTCGTCGGTCGTGAAAGTTGCGCTGCCGGTCAGCGGCGTGGATGTCGAAAAGTCATCGGGGAGCCGGATGACAAGGCCCTGATATTGCGCAAAAGTCAGCCCGTTCAGGGTAAATACCGGACCAACCGGAGCGGTCTGGAAAGTCGCGCCGCCGTCCGTGGAATATTCCACGCCAGCAGGCAGTCCGTTAATCGCCACATCTACAGATGCAATGGTTTCAGACCCGTCAATATCCGTCGCCTGCCCTGTTACTGCATCAGCCAGGCGCACATCCAGAGGCGTCGATGGTGTACTGTCTTCATCCGTATCGCCCGGGGCATCGTTTTCATCGAGGGTAATCGTACCCGGACCGGAAAGCTGCAAATCACCTTCGGCACCGATATCAACAACCCGCGTCGCCGTAACCGTTCCGTCATTCGGTGTATCAATTGCCGCTGAAACGTCCTCGTCAGTCTGAATACTCAGCGTCAGGGTAAGCGGCAGGTCTTGTGCAACGCCGAGATCCGTGCGGTTTTCCGTTGAAAAATCGGTGGGCAGGGTCAATTCCAGCCCATCATATGCGGCTTGAATATCAGCCACCTGATCTGCAGTCATCGAGATCGTCAGAGTCGTTGAACCATTTGGCGATGGCGTCACCATCGCGACTGCCCCGACGGGTACAACCAAACCGAGGCTGGCAATCGTCGACCCGGCCGGCAGTCCCTCGATGATCAATTCCAACGCCTCATAGTCCTCAGAGCCGTCTATATCGGTTACCTGAGGTGCCAATAAATCAGACGGCCTGACTGTAGTAGGAGCGTCCGTTTCGTCCACGACGGTGTCTGGCCCAGTATCATCAATGACGGCATCTCCCTCGGCAAACACCACGATCGGAAATTCCAATTGCGACGTCCCGAGGAACGTCGTCTCGATCGCAATCGTTGCCTGCAACGGACCTGTGGGTGCGTCGTTTCGGCTTGTTGTCGAAAAGTCCGTCGGGAAAGTCAGAACCAGCGCATTAAAATCTGCTTCGCTGCCCGAAAAGCTTAACGTCGCCACGCCTCCGGCATTGATTATCTGGCCGAAATTAGTCGTTGTTCCAGACGGCAAACCTGTGATTTGCAATGTAACTTGGCTGACAGATTCACCGATGTCGGCTTGCTCTAGGTTAAACTCGATAAACGAAGCGGGGCGCAGGTCTACAGGCGCGTCCGTTTCAAAAGCGATTGGTAACCCTGTCAACTCTATGGTGTTGTCGCCGGGTTCGGGAACGCCATCGTCGTCATCTTCCAGAAGGTTTTCGCCAAATAAGCGTCTATCCAGCCTCAGTTCCGAAGGATACTCGGTGGGCGGCAGCAGTGGGTTGTATTCCAGACCAGTAAGTGGGTCGCCGACACGTACAGGCTCCTGCTCTCCTGTGCCGGGCCGTGCATCCCCCAAATCCAGCATCTGATCGAGGGTTAGCTGAGGGATATCACCTATTTGATCCCACTCGCCCAGTGCCTCAACTGAAGCGGTCAGTGCCTTGGCAGAAACCGGGACGTCATCAAATTGAACAACATAGGTGTTCTCGGCACCTGCCAGCAAAACTACGATCTGACCGTCAGGTGCGATCAGAAACAGATCACCGTCAACAACCGCGTAGCGATTGGGGGCGAAGTCATTAGGCAGGTTGACTGCGGACAGCCCGTCCGTGTCGATCACTAGTTGAAACAGCTCAGGTGTATTGGCCAGTGCAGAGGCCAATTGCCCAGGCGTTACTGCATCAGGAAAACGGTGCACTTGGTCAATCGTATCTCTTGCCACTGCTTTTTCCTAACCGAAAACGTACTACTCAACTTGAATACGTTAACACTCCATTAGGAATTGCCAACCCCGTGCAATCGGCCGGTGATTATTCTCAAAGTGCAGTCTTTGACTTGTTTAAAAGTAGATCGCCCCAAAATCCTTCGAGTTTTAGTCTGTGGCCTAGGGCCTCTTCCATTTACTAAGCTGTTTGAAATGCTCACTATTTGACTCCGGACTTGCCAGAATCGGCGAACTAATTCGTTCTGAAAAACAGTCTGTTGCAGAGGTCTGCCTTCGATTCATCTGCGTAATCGCTTCGCATTTGCGGCGAACCTTGGCCCCCTGCCTTGCATTCAACACCACTTTGTCGGGAATCGTAGTAATAGCCGGCTAAGTTCATTGTTTGCTCCGGCTCGAGCTCGAATCTAAGTTCTTGCACCGAAAGCGCCCTGCCCCAACGCTTCTAATGTACGCCTTTGATTGAAAGCAGAACCGTTCGGCTTTTTAGAGTGTTTTTGGTCAGATCGTGAGTTTTCGGCGTACTGCGATCGAAGAAGCGCGGTAAGGCCGTTCCATTGGCGTGATGCTGCGAGGGTTTGGTTGCGCCGTAAATGCGACACTAGAAAAGACGCCCAAAGGCGCGCAGCCGAGCTGGATTGATTTCATCAGGACATTTAGCAGAAACGGCTCCCAAAAATCATTGGGAGCCGTGTTTATTGAATAGCTGGACCTTTGGGAAGTCAGGCGTGTCCACCACCGATCAAACCGATGCCCGAAGTCAGACCGAACCAGGCTTTGACCCGCAGACCAACCGCCTTGATGATACCCATTGCCTGGATCCCGTGGGCGACAAGTGTGCCTTCCATTTCACCTTCAAAACTGGTGGTGTAGGATTGGACGATGCAGCCACTTCCTGGCACCAGAAGATCGCGGTGCTCTGGGTGTACGAGGTCAAGATGGACGACGATCTGACCCCGTTTCGCCTTTTCACTAGGCTCGATCAGTCGACCGCTGGGCGCAAGCTGCCCGGAAGAAATCGACTCCTGAATACGGACGATCCTTGCCGGAAGAACGGTATTGCGCATCGAGATGTTGAAGTTACTTTCGCAAGCCACTTCTGCCGCCATACCTTCGTACAGTTCAGTGCGAGAAACTTGTGAAAAACCAGCAACGATACGTCCACGCTCTGCATCTTTCCGATCCGGTACAATTAGCATGGCGGGGCTCATCGCGGCTTGTGCTGCGCGCGAACCGACGTTCAGAGTGACTTGTTCAACCACGCCGTCGACAGAGCTGGTCGTCAGCGTCTTTGAAAGTTCCACCTGAGCTTGCTTCAACGACGCGCGCGCCGATGCAAGTTGGGCTGGCAGAACAGCAGTCGCTTGGACTTGTGCCACACCAAGTTGCGTTTCAGCTGCCTCAACCTCTGCTTCCCGAGTGCTCAAGGTTGCCTGGGCACGTTCGAGCTGGCTCACTTGAAATGCAGCGGAACCCTTTGCTTGAAGTGCCTCGTGATCCATAAGCACCAGTTCGGCCTGTTCTCTGGCAGTAGTCGCGGCATCCAGCACGGCCTGCGCAGTCTGGACTTGCAACTCAGCTGCCAGTTTCGCGCTTTCAATTTCCTCGACTTTGCGCGTCGCGAAATCTACTGCGGCTTGTTCAGACGCATTCTCGACAGCAAACAGCGGATCGCCCGGTTCCACATGATCACCGCCTTTGACATAAATATCGGTCACCGTTCCACCATTCTCGGCGACGACTGGAACAGTTCTGAAGGGCACAAGGCCAGTGTAGGACTTGGGATAGTAATAAAATACCGCAAAGAACACGATCAGTGCCAAGACGAACCACATGAACAGCGCCCGGTGAACGTTGTATAGGGTAACCGGTAGCCCGCGCCATTTCAGATAGATCACGCGCAGGACAAACGGAAAAGATGTGACTAGAAGCTCAATCATTTTACCAACTCCTCTTGCGAAGGGCGCCACCACAACATGAAGTCGCGGGCGATTGCGGTTAGGATCAGGGCGCCTGGCAGCAGAATGCTGAAGTGGCTGAGTGCAGGCATCAGTTCATAAGCCAGCGCTACGGTTAGCATCACCGGGATGGTTGTACGCAGCGGGGTGCCTTTTGATTTGTGCTCGGTGTAACGCTCAAAACGCGCATAGAGGTGTACGACCAGTAGGATCGCAAGGAAGAGAACAACCAGGCCGACCCAGGCATAGGTATCGGTCTGATTGGGCGCGACCCACCATCTGGGGTCGCCGCCAGCGGCGAAGGCAGGAGTTGAGATGACGCCAAGCAAGGGCGCCATCAGGAACGCGGGTGGTTTCATGTTTTTGGTCCTTTGGTTCGCAGCCACGCTGCGGAAGAAGATTGATGACTTTGAGAACGTCAGTTCTCGGTTGGTTGTTGCGATGGCTCTGAGGGCTGCTTCGACGGCCCGTAAGGAGGGTCCCAGCGACGCCCGTTCGGTGAATTCTCGCCAAGCGACGATGCGTGCAGGCCTTGAACACTGCCGCCGGACCATTCCTGTCTGGCGGAGTCGTGGATTGCTTTAAAAACGCGGTAGTACCTTGCGAAGTAGATCATTGCGTTGTCCTTTCTGATGACCCGGACTTAACCGTCATCGGCTCAGCGATCCTGAGGGTTCTGGACATTTGTTATTGCCTTCTGGACAATTGCGGTGACTGCAGGAGGTTGCGTGCTAGTCAGAGGAGGACGCAAAAGTGCCACGCATCAGCGCTTACAGGCTGCAAAATGTCGGGCTGCGTTATGGGCAAGAACCCGGAGCGCGCGTTCCGTTTCCTGAGGTCCTGGAAATGGCGGGAGCACCCTCTGATATCGTCGACAGCCCCGACGCAACTGTCGAGCTGCTGCATGAAGCAGGCGCAGTTGAAACCGCCTGTCGCGTTTTGGACGACAAAACCTTTGCTGCTCGGGTTGGGCTTTCAGCGCAAGGTCCCGGAACGCTTCTGGCTTACATCGTGCGGGCGGCTGAAACGGTCGAGGACGCGCTGACATTGACTCAGCGGTTTTACGCAATGCAAGACCCCGACCTGCGTCTGGATGTAGTGGGGGCACCCGACCAGCCAAAGATCACTCTGGAGAGCAGCGTAATCCCGGCGCATCAATATCCTCGCCATCGCGAAATGCTGATATTCGGTCTTTATAAACGAGTTCAACAAATCACCTCTGGCGGGCTTGCCCCGATCTCTATCGACTTGGAAACAGACGATGCCGATCATTGCCAATTGCTGGGAGATTTGGCGGGATGTGAAGTCGCAGGCTTCAAGTCCGGATACGCCTTGGCTCTGCCCCCAAACGGCATGAGTTTTCGTATACCAACGGCAGACCCCACTTTGCTGGGGCATTTACGTAGGCACGGAGAAGAGCAACTGAAGGCTCAACCTGATGCAGTCCGAAGCCTGTCCGACCGTATTGTGGATATGCTCGGGGACCGTCTTCCCGGACCGATACCAAACGGCGACGATATAGCCGAAGAGCTTGGACTGACCCGACGCACTATGACCCGGCACCTGTCGGCCGAGGGAACAAGCTTTAAAGCACTGTTGGAAGGGGTGTTGTGCGACCTGTCCAAGCGGATGCTTCGTAGTGGCGAGGGTGTTGCGCGCGTTGCCTTCATGCTTGGGTTTGCAGATCAGGCCGCCTTTTCAGTGGCGTTCAAGCGATGGACAGGTGAAACTCCCGCCAAGTTTCGTAAAGCTGGCCGCTAGGAGACCTTCCACGTGCAGCGTGCGGGGGCGGAAGATGTCCAAGATCAACAAAACCTTGTCCCGTCTCCAAAAGAAACCAGGCCTTCGGGTCACCTAGTTCAATGGCACACAGCAGCCGCAGTGGTTGCTAACCCAGAACAAGGATGAACCCTATGAAGACCTCAAAAAAAATCTTTATCGCCCCGATCTCCGGCGCACTTCTGATCACCATGGCAGCCACAGCTCAGGCTGATTACGTCACCGACAAAGCGATTAAAGGCGCAGTCGTCGGCGCAACTGTCGCGGGCATTGCTGGCGAAAGCATCGTAGGTGGCGCTGCCGCTGGTGCCGCAGTTGGAGCCGTCGGCGGTGCAATCCAGAAGGACAATTTCGAAGATGCGCAGGACGAAGCACAAGAGCGTCGCGACGACTTCAAGGAAGAGCACAAGGACTGGAACGACTAAAAATTGACCGCCAGAGAAACAGAAGAAGGAGGAAACGTAGCCAAACAAACCTGACCGGTCAGCAAAAGGCCCATTGGCCCTGCGCTGCTAGCATCCAGACGCAACTTGACTGACCGTCCCCCGCACAGAACTCGCACAGTTTCTGATAGGTTGCCATCCAGCTCTCAAACGAGCCGGGTGGCACCTTTGTTTTGAGCCCTTGAACGCAACTGTTTCATGAAGGCGCGGTTCCAAATTTCAGTCTCAGCCCTGCCCAACACGAGCCGGGAATTGTCCAAAACCCAAAAACAACCGTCCAGAACCCAAACGACAGGAATAGGCACCAATCCCAAATCTGGCTCATCCGAATGACATCGACGGGCCGGCAACAGACGTATCTCTGGTGACTGCCGCGCTTTGCAATCCAACGCCAGAGAGGACGGCAATGAACCTACTAGCAAACTTTGACGCAGAGACCCTGGCACGCATACAGTTTGCCTTTACTGTGTCTTTTCACATCATCTTCCCGGCATTTTCTATCGGCTTGGCAAGCTTCCTGGCCTTTCTCAATGGCCTTTGGCTGTGGCGTAAGGACAAGGTTTACCTCAACCTTTTCAACTACTGGAAAAAGATCTTCGCCGTTGGTTTTGCGATGGGTGTCGTGTCCGGCATTGTGATGTCTTACCAATTCGGCACGAACTGGAGCACGTTCTCGGATACCGCAGGCCCTGTAATCGGGCCCTTGATGGCCTATGAGGTCATGACCGCCTTCTTCCTTGAAGCAGGTTTCCTTGGCATCATGCTCTTTGGTCGTGAACGCGTCGGTCCCGGTTTGCACATGGCGGCTACGGCGATGGTTGCGCTAGGTACGCTGATATCAGCTACGTGGATCCTGTCCGTCAATTCCTGGATGCAGACCCCAGCCGGGTTTGACATCAACGAGTTGGGGCAATTCATCCCCGTGGATTGGTTGTCGATTATCTTCAATCCGTCCTTTCCCTACCGCCTGACACACATGGTCCTTGCCGCCTATCTCACCACTGCCTTCGTAGTGGCCGGGGTTGCGGCATGGCACTTGCTACGTCGCAATCGCACGGCCGAGGTGACCCGCATGTTCTCGATGGCGATGTGGATAGCCGTTCTGGTCACGCCTCTGCAGATCGTTGCGGGCGACCTACATGGTTTGAACACGCTGGAGCATCAGCCGCAGAAAGTTATGGCGATGGAGGGTCACTTCGACAGCCACCCCGAAGGTGCACCATTGATCCTGTTCGGCCTTCCAAACGAGGATGACAAGCGCGTGGACTACGCCATCGCGATTCCGAAACTATCATCGCTGATACTGAAACATGACCTGAACGCTCCGATTGACGGGCTGGACACTATTCCCGACGACGATGAACCCCCTGTCGCGATCGTTTTCTACAGCTTCCGCATCATGCTCGCTATCGGATTTGCCATGCTGGGCATCGGCCTGTGGTCGCTTGTTCAGAGGGTTCGCGGTCGCATCGACGAAGATCGTTGGTTGCACCGGACATCTGTTCTGTTGGCGCCCAGTGGGTTTGTAGCGGTGTTGGCCGGTTGGATCACCACCGAAGTGGGGCGCCAGCCGTACACGGTGTACGGGCTGATGCGGACATCCGACTCCCTTTCACAAGTGGATGCGTCTGCAGTTGCGGCGTCTCTGATCGCCTTCATCGTTGTGTATTTCGCTGTGTTCGGAGCAGGCACCTTTTACATGTTGCGCCTCATGGGCATGCCTCCCGCGGAAGGTCTCCAGGAAAATCACAAACCTATTGAAATCTCTACCTTGGCGGAGGCAGCGTAATGCTTGAACTCTCGACAATCTGGGCGGGCATCATTGCCTTTGCCGTTCTGACCTATGTGGTCCTGGACGGTTTCGATCTTGGAATTGGCATCCTCTTTCCATTCGCAAAAACTGACAAAGATCGCGATGTTATGATGAATTCGGTCACACCGGTATGGGACGGGAACGAGACCTGGCTGGTCATGGGGGGCGGAGGTTTGTTCGCTGTTTTCCCGCTGGCCTATTCTGTGGTTATGCCCGCGATCTACATGCCCGTCATCATTATGCTGCTTGCGCTTGTTTTCCGTGGTGTTGCCTTCGAATACCGGTGGCGAACGGTGCGCGGGCGATGGCTGTGGGATATCGCGTTTCACGGAGGCTCAACCGTAGCTGCCTTCTGCCAAGGCATCACGCTTGGCGCGCTGGTCCAGGGCATCCCGATCGAAGATCGGCTGTACGCAGGTGCACAGTGGGATTGGCTGACCCCGTTTTCTGTTCTGACGGGTGTGGCCTTGGTGATCGGGTATGCCTTGCTGGGAGCGACCTGGCTCAATATGAAAACCAAGGGCGAGATACAGCGCCGGATGCGTTCTTACGCCCGACCGCTGATGCTTATGACGCTTGCTTTGATCGGCCTTGTTAGTCTTTTGACCCCATTCCAAGACCCGATCTATCTGATCAGATGGTTTTCGTGGCCCGGTGTCGTCTTCTCTGTACTGGTGCCGGCTATAGTAACTGTCATTGCATGGATGCTTGATCGCGGCCTGAGGGAACAGCGAGACGATCAACCCTTCTTCTGCGCCATTGCTTTGTTCGTCGTCTGCTTCATCGGCATAGGGATCAGCTTCTATCCCTATATGCTACCCCCAAGCCTCACGATTGCTGAAGCCGCCGCACCGGACAGCAGTTTGGCTTTCGCACTGGTTGGGGCCGTCATTCTGCTGCCTGTGATCCTGGGTTACACCGCCTACACGTACTGGGTTTTCCGCGGGAAGATCGACCCAGAGGAGAGCTACCATTGAAACTGCTAAAGCAAGTTTTCTGGTTCGGTGCGATCTGGTTCAGCAGCGTTTTGTGCCTCGCCACTGTCGCTTACGTAATCAGGTTGTTCATCACCTGAAATGGGAAGGACACCAATGCTTGCCCGTCGGCATGTCCCTGTCGCGCAAACACTGGTCCAAGCGCTGAAAAAAGCCACGATCCGGACCGCCAGATTCCCAAAAAACGGCTGGCTGTGTCGTTTCAGATTTAACAATTCAAGGGGGCTGCAATGCTTTCTAATCCAAAACCAATGTCCATGCAGATGGATCAGATTGATCCGGCTCTGCCCAATCCACCTAAGCGAAAATACCGGGGCGGCAGCCGCTCATCCGACAAGTTGCCAAAACTGTTCACAGGGCTCCTTGCTGCAGGGCTTGCAACATTCGTTCTGTTGCCCTTCACCCTGGCCCTCACCGGGGTTGTCACGAAAGATCTGTCCCCTATAGTGGACAAGTTTCTAGCCCTACTCTCTACACTTGCCTTTTTCTCTTCCACAGCCGCAATAGTGCTGAAAGGGCCAACCCTGCAGGCCGTCCTCGGGCGAGGATTGGCCTCTGTCGGTACAGCGCTAATCATTTCGCCCTTGGGGCTCTCGATCCTGTTCGCACTATACCTGCAAGACTGGGTATCGATCATAGCAGACACGTCTATGGAGCAGGCGGGTAGAACAGCGATATCCCTGTTTGGCGGTGTCTTCGTTGCAAATGCTCTCGCAATGGGATTGGCGTTTGGATGTTTATCTCTGCTACTTGGGACTAGGCTAATGCAAAATTGTTCAAAACCAATCGGTTCGCCGTAAGCGAGTGAGCTTCCGCATTCGGCTCGGTGCCGTCATCCGTTCAAACATTACCAATGCCAACAGTACGGACGAAACAGACCCTGAGGTCATTCGCATACATGGCCGCTTGGAGGCGCGAAAAGCTGTTCTGGCGGAAGGTGCGGCAAGTCGCCCCCCATCATGTCGGTGTTTAGCCCATGTATTTGTTGAAAAATTCGATCATCGTTTCGGAATGCTCACCGAAGAAATTTTAACCTTGGAAGCGGCAGGTATCGTCGTCTTCAATCCAATGGAGCTTCTTTTCCGGCTTGCAGCTTTCTCCAAAGCGATCCGCAATCAAAAGACACAAGATCACGATTGCAGAGGGTAAGAACCGAGCACGTAGCTGACGCCATGACTGGGGTGCGGTACAGGGCAAATTCCATCAGATTGAGTGCTTAGCGGTTCAATCGCCGCAACCGCCGCCATCTCCGGAGCCACAGTCACCTGCATCCTCGTCAGCGAAAGGATCGTTACTTTCAAAAATCAGAGTTAGTTCACCCTTGGTACTCAGGCTTTTGAGTGTGGCTCCGAAAACGAAGAGTGGTACGCTAAGCCAAAGCGCCCCAAACAAAAGATCACCACTTTGAACGATAGAACTTGCGCCGACGCAAATGAACACCGACAAGAAGATCAGCAACAAGACAGCTCCAGCTCTGTCTTTGAGCTTCCAAACACCTTTTGGAGGTGTGCCAAATAGGTCCTTGTACGCGTTAATGGTGGCTTTGTAGTCATCCAGGTGCTGAGGGCCTTGACCTCCAGGATTGTGGTGAACCTGTTTGCCCAGCTTTTTACAAAAGACGTCCCAATAATCGCGACTGTGCTGCATGTGCAGATGCCACACCAGATCTACCGCCTTTGAGGGAACGTTGCGCGCTGGCCGTGTGGCACAAAGATACATAAACTTCTGATATTCGGTGATTGCCACGCTTGCGGTGTCGCGAGAGATGCTGTTTTCGGCCATAAGTTGCTCAATGAATGGCTTGCCTGCAGCATCATCAGGCATTTTGTGCGTTTTGATCAGCTCCCATAGCTGAGTATTGAGAGAGGTCATCGGAGCCTCCTATGTTTTCTCTTTTCTGCAATCTTTGATTAACGCTTGAATATGACAGGTTTGTGACACCTGCGAAAACTCACTTGTAAGAAGAGACCAGAGGCGGTCCTCATGCAATTCGATAGTTGATGAGGAAGATGGTCTCAGCATCTTCGCACGCCCTGCGTGGTGCTGCCCCAGCTCTCAAGGACGATTAGCAGGCATTCGTCATAAACTAAACTTAGGCCACCTCTTTTACATGGTGGCCTTTCAGTTTTGCAGTGAAGCAGTTACCGGTAATGTATCGCAGGCGGGCCTCATCCTACCCAATTGTAGAATGCGTAGCATTCAATTGGGCTAAGGTTGCCACGGGGGCAAAAGATATCATATGCAATTTCTAGATAACCCTCGACGATAACCCCATAGCCCACGGCTACAAGGAACAAGGAACCAATGAGGTATCGACCATCTTCTTCAACTTGGCCTGGCAGCTGGCCCTCTTGATTTGCTCCCCAAGTCAGGCGAATACCGTCCTCCATTGCGTATCCACCAGTATCAGTTCCGATCACATCAAGATCAGAAAAATCCCAGCTCCAACTCGGGCTTATTGCGGGATATTGCGGAGTGGCAGACAGATTGTTCAGCCCTTTATTACGCTTTGAGGGAAGGTCAAAGTTAATACCTGACGATTTAGTGGTTTGGAGGTTATCGGCCATTCCATGAGCGTGATTGAATTTTTGCGACGCTGAAGAGTAAACTTTGTGCGCAAACCCGCGTTGGCCAGTCTCACGCAACGGACCAGCCGTGGACGTTCCGGCACTCAGGATAATGGCGAATGCGGTGACGTATGTAATCAATGTCTTTTTCATTTCTTGGTCCCTTTTTGTTGAGCGTATTTGATGCGCTGTATGTGGGACCAACCTGGCAATATGCGGCTCAAGTTGATTGCGCTGAAACGCCAGGGTTTTGAGAAAAGACCTCAACTTATCCCTCGCTCGCGATGCCTTCCGTAACACGAGCGGCCAGAGACAAGTGAAACCGGACTAGCAGTCAGGCTTAGATAGCCCGCGATTGCAACTGCGTTTCAGGCACTGGTAACAAGTGCTAGCAGCCGAAACTGCCGAACAGCGGCCAAACGATTGCTTGGCATAGTTTTTAAACCCTGTCTATTATCGCACAAAACCTAAGACGCTTCGGGTTCACCGGGGGTTATTTCACGGGCAACGTATCAACATGAACGAAAATGAATCTGGTTCCGATGGCCAATCCTGGAGTGTTCCGGGTTTCGGGGCGCATCACATAGCCAAGCTTCTGGACAACCGCGGCTCAGATATCATTGCGCTGCTAAGATCCGCCAATCTGCCCGTTGATATTCACGAAAACCCGCCGAATTTTATTGATGTTCGCAACGAACTCCGACTTCTTGAGCTTGCGATTGAGGAGACCGGAGATCCTCTGTTTGCGATATCGGCGGGCAAAACCTTCAACCCCAGAAAGACAACCCTTCTCAGCTACGTCGTCTTGAACTCGCCGACCGTTGGTGAGGCAATCGAGAAAGCAGTGAACTATGCGCGCTTGGCCCGAGGCTTTGCCAAACTGTCCTTCTATGAAGATGAGCGTGGCATGTTTTTAGAGATAGATTCCATCGCTCAGGTGATGCGTGCTGATGGAGCTCATAACGAGTTTCGAATTTCCGCATTCCTAACCAGTTTTCAGATTGCAGCCGAAACGCCCCTGCCAGTGCTTGAGATACGGTTTCCGCATGAATTGACTGAAGAAAAGCGCTCTCAAATATCCGATGCTTTGTCGGTCAATGTCAAACAGGGCCAACGCGTTCCGGGTATCCTGTTTGACAAGGCAGTGATGCACATTCCGATCAAGGATACGGATCCTGCGTTGCTGTTGCACCTAGAAACGCATGTGCAAAATCTGATGAAGGAGCTGGCGCCAACCATCGGTGAAACAAGTTCCCTGGTGCAGGGCGAAATAACATCGCGACTGTCCTTTAGTGCGCCAGCGCAAGATGAAATCGCAAACACGCTTGGGATGAGCGTCAGTACACTTGGACGCAAGCTTGCGAAAGAAGGCACGACCTACAAACAGCTGCTAAAGGACACTCGGCACAGGTTGGCCGAGCAATACCTGGATGACCCCAAACTCAGCCTTTCCGAGATTGCATTCGCGCTTGGTTATTCGGATCAGGCCGCGTTCACCAACGCCTACAAGACTTGGACCGGTCAATCGCCGGGGAGTGCTCGGGCGGGTTAATGTGCCTGTCGGCGAACGGTCCTTTCAGGCACCCCTGTTAAGCTTTTGCAGGTCTAGGACCAGGCGTCCGAGCAAGAGTCGCAGTCGCCGGAGTTCGAATGCTCGGCGTTCACATGAAAGCCAGAGCTGGCAGCATTGGCGGTTTGTTGAGTGTTTTCACTCAACGGGTGCGCGATGGACATTCCAGCACTTGCGGCAATCGCGAGAGCGGTCGCGAATGGGATCATAACCTTTTTCATTTGTTGGCTCCTTTCAATTGTGCGCATCCGGCGCACTCGGTTTGTAAGCGACGGAAAAGCTTCCCGTGCATCAATAGCAGGGCGAATATTTGCTGTGGTGGTCATGGGGAGGAATTTCGGAGCATTTTTGATCTCCCGAACTCACACCCAGTTCAAACTTTCTGTCGATTGCCGCCTCGGGGTTTTCCTTAACTGCGCTCCAGCTTGAACTGACCGTTCCGGCTACGGGAAACTCGTTTCCGATGTTGTGGTGAAATTCAACATGCTCACCTAGGTTGGGATGAGACAAGCCGCCGGCGAATGCTCCATGGCCTATCGCCGGGCGGGCCAAGGATGTTCCAGCACTCAGAAGAAGGGCGAAAACGGTGACAGATGCGATCAGTGCCTTATTCATTATCTAATCCCTCTCGGTTGCGCGTTTTCAAAACGCTGTGTGTGAAACCAATCTGCCAATCTGCGGCTCAGATTTATTGCGCTGGCACGTCAAGGTTTTGAGAAAAGACATCAAGCTGACGCCTGAAACCCCTCGGTTTCAGATCAAACGCCTGACGCCTTAGAACTGGATCTCAAAGCCGATGTCCCAGCCAATGCTGTAGTCATCCGAGCTGCTTCCCAATCCGGTTTCACTGGTAATCTCAGCATAGAGTTGCGCGTAATCCGACAGAGGGACATTGCCGCCTAAGGTCAGGGCCGCTGTGTTCTGACCTCGCTCGGTGAACACTGTATTTTGACCAAAAACAACCGAGGCCGCGTTGTCGAATGTATGGTAGAAGTCTATTTGACCATACAGCTTCGAATTGCTCGCAAAAGCATGTTCAGCGCGCAGGCCGACCCGGGCCGTCAACGTGTCACCATCCACTAGGGATCCGGTCCGACCACCATCAACCGGATCAGGGACATCATCCATGTCGATATCGCTGTACATAACTTGCACTTGCGGGATGAGTGTCCATTCGTTCAGCAGCATGAACGACTTGCCCACTTCAACAGATATCTCATACCCGTTACCGTCGGCATCGACCGCGGCGCCGCCGTTAGGGCGTATCTCGCCGTCGAAATACCCATATCGAAACTGCCCGTCGACATAGAACAGACTGTCCGCCAACCAAAGCGCGCTAAGTGTAGCATCATAAGAGTTGACCGAGATATTGGCGCTGGCCAGGCTGCTGCCTACATCCGATGACAGGCTGCTGATGCCGAACTCCAGACCGCCAAACACCTGTCCGCCTGCGACGTCACCCAAAGGCAAATTTGCACCATAACGCAGACTGCCGCTGTTTGCCGTCATCTCTCCTTCACCGACGTCGTAGCTGTCGCGTTCGCCATCGGCCTCAACCCAGAACACTGGTCCTGCGTTTTTTGTCAACTCAGTCAGCGCCCGGCTTGCGGTGACGGCATTGGAACCGCTGCTTTGCGTCTCAGTGCGTGCTGTTGAAATATATAAACCAATACCCGGTCTAAACCCGCTTAGGCCGTTACTTGGTGGACCGGCCACGGACGTTCCAGCACTCAAAAAAAGTGCGAAAACTGTTGTGGGTGCAACCATGACCTTTTTCATCTTTTTGCGCCTTTCAGCCAAACGAGTTTGTTACGCTGTGTGTGCAATCAATCTGGCAATCTGCGGCTCAGATTGATTGCGCTGTCACGTCAAGGCTTTGAGAAAAGGCTTCAATCTAGCGCCCGCTCACACTTTTTTGCAGAGGGACGTTCGCTGTCGATTAAAGGAAGTTGCGCCCCCTCGAACCTGAATAGGCTGAAGTTGACAAGCGCAGCCGAGCCCCAGAGCTAACAGCCGGGGCTCGAGCTAGATATCGCTACGTCTTGTTTCTCCGGGCTGGCTTACCTGGATCGACACACTGCTACCGGTAGTTCATCCAGATCTGTTGATTTGACAGGTTAAAACCCGACGTCTTACCAAAAACCCAAGTGTAGTTACCATTTTCCTCAATTGGGACGAATACAACACTGGGGAACTCCGAGCTCCAATTGGTGCCAGCCGAACCATAGGCGTAATCTGGTTTGGCGGCGTCAACTATCGCATTCGCCTTTTTAGTGATGTAGCTACCTCTCTGAATGGACTTGTAAACCTCCTGCTTGTAACCGCGCTGGCTGTTGTCACGCAGCGGACCCGCCGTAGACATTCCAGCACTCAGAACAATTGCGAACGCGGTGACGGATGAAATCAGTGTCTTTTTCATTTCTTGGTCCCTTTTGGTTGAGCGCGTCTGTTACGCTGTGTGTGAGACCAAACTGGCAATCTGCGGTTCAGATTTATTGCGCTGACACGTCAAGGTTTTGAGAAAAGGCTTCAAGTCGGCACCCGTTTGCTTCCTCTGCCTCAATGGGACGAAGTTGGATACGCTGGCTTCGCGACAACCGTCCACGAAACTCAGTAGATGGAAGCTATAAACTGGCAAACAGCTGACATTGGGACAAGAAGCAGCAGTAAACAGAATGCGCCTTTCTAGGCCGCGAAGGCAGCGCAGCGTTTTGTCAAAAAAGCTCTAGTAGATGTCGGTTGCCGATTTGGGAGGGCATGGCGGATCGGATGATCAGCTGTGGAAACACTAAATTTGCCTTCCGTTCGCGTGCTCTGCCCGCCTGGAACTAAGGCCGGATCGAACAGAGGCGACCATTGAAACCAAAATACGTCTGGGCGATCCGAGTGCGACTTGAATTGGCCCAGAACCAACGCGGTTCAACACGCACCACTTCTATTTGGAACGTGGGTTCAGTTCGAAAATGAACAGGCGCAGTTCACGAGAAGAGCTGCGCCTGTTTTTGGTCAACATCGATGACCGCGCGTTTAAGCGGCAACCCACATTTTCAGGGGCGCACGGAAATCCATCAGGTCAAAGCCTTTGTGATCTTCGACCCAACCGTCGATCCGATCCGAAGTTGCACCGACAAAGTCGTTGAACATCGGGCAGATCAGGCCTCCGTCATCACGGATCAAGGCCGAGGCTTCTGCGTACATTTCCTTGCGCTTCGCGTCATCCAGCTCGGCGCGGGCCGCGATTACAATTTGGTCAAAACGCTCGTTAAAGAACCGGGTATCGTTCCAATCCGCTGTGGACAAATAGGCTGTGGACAGCATTTGGTCCTGAACCGGACGGCCACCCCAGTAGCTGGTGCAGAAGGGTTGCTTGTTCCAAACTTCGGACCAGTAGCCGTCATTGGGCTCGCGCTTCACGTCCAGCGTGATACCCGCGGCGGCTGCGGACTGCTGGAACAACGCGGCCGCATCCAATGCGCCGGGGAACGAGTTCTCAGACGACCGAAGCGTGACTGGCCCGCTATGACCCGATTTCTTGAAATGGAACGCTGCCTTGTCCGGGTCGTATTCCCGCTGTTCGAACTCTGTTGCTATGGGATAAGAGCCGTTGATGGGTGTGTCATTGCCCACAGAGCCGTAGCCGAAGAGAATCTTGTCCACCATTTCCTGACGATTGATGGCGTATTTCAAGGCCATACGCAGATCATGGTTGTCGAACGGCGCGGTGTTGACGTGCATGATAAACACGTAGTGCCCTGCACCTGAGGTAGAACGAACTGTGATACCGGGCGCGCGGTCGACAAGGCGTGCAGTACGGGGTGGCACACGGTCAATCATGTCAACCTGACCGGATTGCAAGGCCGCGACGCGTGCGGTGTTGTCGTTGATGACAATCACTTCGATTGTGCCGGCATGGCCAATATTGTCATCCCAATGGTTGGGGTTCTGTTCAGCCACGAAACGCACACCCATATCGGCGGCTTTCAAAACGTAGGGGCCAGTGCCGATTGCGGCAGCAGGGTCTTCTTTTCCGCCACCGGGCTGAATGACGAGGTGGTAATCTGAAAGCAGATATGGAAGGTCCGCATTGGGCGCGTCCAGCTCGACGATGAACAAGTCGCCATCTGTCCGCATATTCGCGATCCCACGCAACAAGCCCAACGCCCCGGATTTGGTCTCTTCGTTCGAGTGTCGGTCGATGGTCTGCAGAACATCCTCGGCGGTGACAGGCTGACCGTTTGAGAAGGTGATTCCGTCGCGGATCTTGAACGTCCATGTTTTTGCGTCGGCAGAAGCCTCAAAGCTTTCTGCCACCTTGGGCTCAAGGCCGCCATCAGGTGCAAGTGCCAAGAGTGTCTCACCCCACAGGCGAGCGACCATATTTGCGGTTGAGTTTGCGGCAGTCGCAGGATCAAGGCTGTCGGTCGTGCCACCGCCCTGGATACCAACGCGAATGGTACCGCCTTTCTGTGGACCGGCAGCTTTGACGGCTGATGACATCGCCAGATTGGCCGTTGCCGCTGCCAGACCCAAGGCAGACGCTTTCCCAAGAAATTCACGGCGGGACACTTGGCCCAGGGCCGCCTGTTTTGCTAGATATTTGATTTGTTCGTTCATGGTGATTTCCCCGTTGTCGTTTGAGAGCGTAGATTTGTTAGTAGGTTGCAAGTGACACTCCGCCTGCATCTGCGGCCGGCGGAAAGCGCTGTGACAGTCTTTCAATGATCTCGTCACGCGTGCCGCGATACTCTTCTTTGAAGTAGAGGTTGACGTGTTCACCCGGATCGTTGTGCAGGTCGAACATCTCGCCCCAATCCGGGTTTTGGGGGTAGATCGTGACGCGCCATTCGTCTGTCATCACCGTCTGATTGTAGGTGTCCATACGTGTGCGTGGGTGATACTCAGCAAAAAGCTCGCGCCGTCCCGGCCCGTCTGTCTGCGTCATCAGGTGAGCGAAAGAGGTCCCTTCGGTCGGATGGCGCTCTAGTCCCAAGTAATCCTGCAGGGTCGCGCGCAAATCCAGATGGCTGGTCGTCCCGTGGCGTTCACCAGGTTCGATACCTGGGCCTGCGACGATCAGCGGAACCTGCAAGAGCGATCTGTAGGGGCTGGGGCCCTTTCGGATTAGCCCATGGTCGCCCAGCAGTTCCCCGTGATCCGAGGTGAAAATGACGACCGTGTCTTCAAGAAGCCCCTGTTGCTCGGCCTGTGTGATGATCCGCCCGACACAATCGTCAATCATCGAGATCATGCCATTGGTATAAGCGATCGCACGGCGAATGGAGTCATCCGAGAATTTCGATGTAGTTTGCAGAAATCCTTGCTCGCGCGGAGGGCCCGGATCGCGCAGAAAATCTACATAGCTCTTGTTTTTTTCCTCATTGTCGCCGTCGCGCAGGAAAGACGGCATCGCTGCTAGCTCATTCGGAATATGCGCGGGCATCGGCATGTCTGCTGGATCGTACATGTCGCACCATGGCGCGGGGGGAGAGAACGGGTGGTGCGGATCGGGGAAGGAGACAAACAGAAAGAACGGGTCTGACCCATCACTTTCAGTCAGGAATTCGCAAGCCCGATCTGTGATCCAGGAATTGTAGTGCAAATCGAAAGGAATGGCGGACTTCCAAACTTCGTCGATATCCCCGGATTGCGGTTCAAGCGCGTTTTCAGGCAGATAGAGGTCAGCTGCCCCCGGCGCAACAGACTCCAGCCAACGGGCATAGTGCCCACCTTCAGTTGCGCTAACGGATTCTCCGATCAGCATGTCGACCGTGTCAAACCCGTAAAAGGGGCCGCGCCATCCCTCGCTTTCTGGCAAGTCCCAAAAAGCGTTTGAGTCCGGCATAAGATGCTCTGGCCCGGCCAGAATGGGTTGGAAATGGAATTTTCCGACCCCATGGGTCTTATACCCCACGGCCTGAAAATCATGGGTGATCAGTTGCAGATCCTCTGGCAGCGCAACTCCGTTACGTGTCAGACCGTGCGACCTTGCGTATTGACCACTGAACAACGTGGACCGGCTTGGTGAGCAGATTTGATGCGGTGTGAAATGCTTGGTAAAGAGAGCGCCCCGCTGGGCCATCGCATCTATATTCGGTGTCCGGACATGTTCATTGCCGGTGCAACCCAGACTGTTCGCCCGTTGCTGGTCCGTCATAATCAAAATGACATTTTTCTTCATTCTTCGCACTGCCCCCCGAAACAACGGGACGGTACCACGGGCATTACATTTGAAATAATACTATCTGTTTCGTATGATATTTGTTAACCGAATACCTATGCTTACCCACAATCAACTCAAAGTCTTTTCAGCGATCATGCAAACCGGCTCTGTTTCCGCCGCTGGTCGCAGGTTGAATTTGTCACAACCTAGCGTCAGTCGGCTTTTGTCGGATCTCGAACGGGAATTCGGCGTGCCCTTGTTTCGTCGCCGAAGCAAGGGTGTGACACCGCTCCCAGAAGCCGAGGAATTCTATCAAGAGGTTGAACGCAACTTTCTGGCGCTCGCAAACCTGGACGAAATCGCCACTCAGATCGCTCGGAAGGATCGCGGTTCCTTGTCCATCGCTACAATAACCGCTGCGTCTCTGGACATCGTGCCTCAGGCCTTGAAGCGGTTGAACATAGCGGAAAAGAACATCAGGCTCGACTGGCGAGTGCGGTCTTCAAATTGGATACTGGACTACGCTCGTTTTGGCGCGATGAGAACAGGTTTCGCCTATGTTTCGCGCTCGTTGAAAGAAATGAACATCTTATACGAGGGGAGCTTGCCCCATGTTTGTTTTGTTCCCGAAGGTCATCCCTTGTCTTCAGATCAGGGGGCGCTGACGCTGGATCAGATGGCACCCTATCAGATTATCGGGCTGCGCAACGAAGTTGAGAGCGCATTGTCCCTTAGCGAACTACCAGTAGGTGAGCACCCGCCAGTGACTGTGGAAACATCTTTAGCTGCACTCACTCTCTGCAAAACTTGTGGTGGGTTGCCCGTCGTGGATGCGTTTACGGCTTGTCACTGGTTGCAGGGGAACAAGGGGCAGCCGCGGATCGTCAAAGACCTTCCTCTCTATCGGTTTACTGTTGTCGAACCCATTGGCGTCAACGCTTCGCAGATCGACAGGGATTTTCAGGACTGCTTGATCCAAGAGATCGAACGCGTTGTTTTGTGGACCAAACGGCTCCGTTAATAAAACGAAAGCGATCATTGAAGTTCAGACATCCAAGGATAGTCCAGCATTGGTCACTCCGGGTTCTTTCCCACTATTTCCGCAACTTTTCGCAGCGCTGGCTTACGGCCCATTCCGATCCTTCACGGTACGGTCGAGCGTTGCGGCGCAGCGTCAACTGTCCGGTCTTTGGCTGCGGCCGCTTGATCCTGGCCCCGTTAAGCTCACCGTCTGCGGACAAAATAAGCTCCGACCACAAGCTGAAAGACATAGAGAGGAAAGTGATCCGATATCATCGCCTTCGCAGCGCAGGTTATTTACCAGCTATGGTGCCGTGGCCTAGAGTTCGGAGGAGATTGATCGTCTAGGTTATTAACTCGTAGACGACTTTAACCTGTGGCTATGATCGTTACCAACGTATCATCCATGGATGGCTGAGCGGAAAGCGCCAAGTGTGATGGTTGATTTGCCAGAGGTTATGAAAGCTGCGATTAGCACGCGACCGGGGGCTCCTTTGGTTATTGCCGAGGTACCTGTTCCACAGGTCGCGCGGGAACAAGTCTTGGTCAAACTGGAAAGCTGCGGCATTTGCCACAGCGATCTGCATCTGCGCGAAGAGACGTTGCCGGACAGCGCTTACCCCAGGATTTTCGGTCACGAAGGGATCGGGCGTGTTGTCGCCATTGGCAAGGGGACAAGAACTGCGCCAGCGCTTGGCACCCGTGTCGGGTTGCCGTGGCTGTATGAGACCTGTCTTGATTGCAGTTCCTGCAGGTCCGGCCTTGAGAATTACTGCGTCGCTCAACAGGCACGAGGTGTCGAACAGGACGGTGCCTTTGCCGAATATGCCGTGCTTGAAGCCCGCTTTGCCTGCGAAATCCCGGAAGAAATCGACCCGATCAATGGGGCGCCTTTGTTGTGCGCCGGCTTGACAGCATGGAGTGCTTTGAAAAGGTCCAAGCTGGAAGCAGGACAAAATGTATTGATCATTGGGGCTGGTGGTTTGGGACAATATGCGGTCCTGATCGCAAAGGCACGGGGGGCGCGGGTGATCGTAGTGGATCAGGATCGTAACAAATTGCAGACAGCGCGCGGGCTTGGCGCTGATTTGAGCATACTTGCCGGACCCGATGCGGGTGTGGAGGTTCGTAAGGCCGGGGGTGCGGATGTCACGCTGAATTTTGCGCCCTCGCCCAAAGTTTGGGGCACGATCAAAGACGCGGTAAACCCTCTGAGCGACATCATCGCCGTTGCGTTGGTGGACGAGCCAGTTGATCTTTCTATGCTCTGGCTGATTGACGGAGGTCACCGGGTGTTTGGCTCGTCCGTGGGAACACGTCAGGATTTGGTGGACTTTCTCACGTTTGCCGCGCATCGCCCTCTGCAGGTGGACGTGGAACGGGTGAGCTTGGCCCAGGTCAACCATGCGTTGGATCGCCTGCAGGCCGGGGATGTGACTGGCAGACTGTGCATCGATTTCAGCCTGTAGCCAAGTAAGTCACGACGCCGTTGCAGATTGTAGTTTTCACAGCGGTCTCACCCGCGTTTTCCTGGGATAACACCCGATCCAGCACCACGATATCGGCCAGCATGCCCGGCTTGAGGCTGCCAAACTGGCCGTCACGGCGACAGGCATAGGCTCCTTCGCTGGTATAGGCGGCCAAGGTTTCGTCAAAGGTCAGGCGCTCGTCCTTTTGGTCCTCAGCCCATACCTGCCGGGTCATGGCAATGTCGATACCGGTCAGGGGCGGCAGCGCGGCGATTGGCCAGTCGCTTGAGAAACACACCCGCGCGCCCGCCTCCCTGAGTGTTCGCCAAGCATAGGAGTCGGGCCATTGGTCTTTGCCGATGATCGAGATCAATGGTTCCAATGGAAAATCCCCGCACCCCGGCGGGTGCGGTGGCATGAACGAGGCCACCACCTGCAATTCAGCAAACCGCGCTCGATCAGCGGGGTCATGCAGTTCGATGTGTTCGACGCGGTGCCGATTGTCTTGCGGGCCGTTGGCCACACGTGCCGCCTCATACCCATCAAGCACTACGCGCACCGCACCGTCCCCGATAGCGTGCACCGCAATCTGAAACCCACGCTTGTCCAACTCGACCGCCAGCAAAGCAAAGCGGTCGGGATCATGTAGAGGCGCGCTTTTGTGGCCGGGTTTGCTGGGATAATCCTGCACACGGTAGCCGGTGAGCACATCCAGCGTACCATCCATGAAAAACTTAACCCGGTTGCACCATAACATTTCGCTGTTCAGGTCGTGCCGCATCTGCTCAGCAATCTCGATGTTTGCGTCAGGCTCGCCCGGTGTGAAATGATACGGCAGTTCAAGCCGGCAACACAGATCTCCTTCGGCCTCAATCTCTTGCAGCAGCTCGGCCTGATAGACGTTACCGTCCATGTTGATGATGGTGGTGATGCCGTGTTGCGCGCAGTATTGCAGCCCTTCGCGCAGCAGGGCCTTGTCGGCCTCACGCTGATTACGTGTGACCTCGCCCGACGGCTCAACCCCTTCCAAGCCCAAAACCTCGCGCCCGCCGTGCTGGCCAAGCGCCTGAATGGTACCGACGGCGGGTGGTTCGATGAGCGTACCGGTGGCCACTCCGTCAGCATCCAATTCTACATGAGAAGCCGGACCCAGGTCGCGTCCCCTCAGGACGCCTGCCGCCTCAAGCGCCGCGGTATTTGCCCAACCGTTGTGAAAGTCCGCGCTTTGCAGCAGCAGCGGGCGATCCGGGCATATTTCATCCAGCATGTGCCGGTCCGCATTGCGCCCTCCATCAAAGGCATCATAGGCCAACCCTTGCGCAACCAGCAGGCTTTCATTCCGGTTTTGCGCTGCGAAATCACGAATTGCGCGGGTAAGCGCTCGGGTCCCTGTGACATTCTCAAGCCTTAGCACTTTCAACGAATAGGCACCAAAAAACAGGTGCATATGGCTTTCGACAAACCCCGGTAGTACTGTGGCGCCGCCGGCGTCAATGACCTGAGTTTCAGCGTTGCACAACGCCTCAACTTCGGCATTCGTGCCCAAGGTTTCTATACGGTTACCCGAGACAAACAGGGCATGATATTCGCTAGCTGAGGGCTCCATTGGGCGCACAGCGGCGTTTATGATTGCGATGGAAGAGTGCATGTTCTGGGCGTCCAGCAATTCGTCGTCCTGAAGGTTGGCACAGGTTTTACGGGAGCGCCAACCCCAGAGACAACGTATCTGAGAGGTAGGGATTGTCCGCGCGGGATTGCTCGTAGTCACCCGGATCGATCTCAGCCGTGATCACCTGAGCATCGTCCTGTGACGCGAAAGCCAACCTTTGCCCATCCGGCGCCACGATGGAAGACATACCCTGGTAAGTATAGCTTTCATCACGCCCGGCATGGTTGACATAGACGATGAAAACCTGGTTCTCAAAAGCGCGCACCGGGATCACCTGTTGCGTGATAAAGGCTCCGGCCGGACCGGCAGCCATGGCCGTTGGCACGATGATCACCTGAGCGCCAGCATGCGCAAGCCTGCGCACGTTCTCCGGGAACTCGACATCGTAGCAGATCAAAAACCCCAGTTTCAGGCCTTGCATGGATGTCATCACCAAAGACCGATCCGGCGTCTGAAACAATCCCTTCTCGTACGCGCCATAGAGGCAGTTTTTTCGGTAGATCAGCTGAGTGTCCGGATCTGCACTGTCAATGACGATTGCGCTGATAAATCGGGCGTCGCCCTCAGCCTCGGGAAAGCCCGTGACCAAACTAACCCCGGTGTCCCGAACGACCTGCGACAGCCTTTTTGCCCACGGCCCGTCATGCGGTTGCGCCAACGTGCACAGTTCCGCACCACAGCCGTATCCGGTGATGGCCAACTCGGGCGCGACCAGCAGATCGACTTGCGCGGCCATGGCATCCTGCATGGCTTGTTCCAACTGGCCTAATCGGTATTCGGGACTGCCACCCGCTTTCATCTGAAATGCAGATATCTTCACTTCTCGGTTTCCCCCAATCCTGCACGGTCTGGCTAAGTTTTAAGCACTTCAATTCACAACGGTATTCAGCATGTCGTGATTAACAAATAACGCGTTGCAAACCGATACATTTCTCTGGCTCAATGCAAGAATGAAAATCACCGGCTCAGATATCCATCTTCTGACAATTTTCGACAGCGTGGTACGCAATCAGGGTTTTTCAGCGGCGCAGGTGGAATTGGGCCTCAGTCAGCCGACGATCTCGAACCACATCACCGCGCTTGAAGAGCGATTGGGCGTGCGCCTGTGCCAACGCGGGCGACGCGGGTTTCTGCTGACTGAAAAGGGGCGGATGGTGCACCAGATCGGCATGTCCCTGCTGGATTCTCTGGATGAGCATTCTACCCAACTGGCCGGGTTGAATGGTAATCTGGTAGGGCGCCTGAAGCTTGCGGTGGTGGATGCCACCACCACGGACACCAACTTCAAACTGCCATTGGCAATCAAACGGTTAACAGAGACAGCACCAGCGGTACGCATTGACCTTACGATCTCGGAACCGCAAGAGATTTTGCAGGGTATTCTGGACGGCACTTACCATATCGGCTTTGGAAGTTTCGACAATGTTGGCAATGGGTTAAATCTCACAGACCTATACGAGGAGAACCACGCCCTCTATTGCGCGGATACTCATCCGTTGTTCTCCGAACCTGCTGACACCATTACAGATGAAGTGATCGCGCGCTATGCTTGGGCGCATCGCGGCTATTGGAACCAGCAACGACAGAAAACCCTGAACCCATCCGAGCGGGACCTGTTCGTGCAAGAGATCGAAGCGCAGCTTATTCTGGTGCTGAGCGGCGCCTATATCGGTTTGTTACCACTGCATCTCGCCACGCCCCTTGAGCAAAAGAGCCGTCTTCGACGCCTGCCCAATAGCCAGCAAGACTATTCTTGTACCATGCAAATCGTCACGCGATCGGGAACATCACCTAAGGTAAACGACCTTTTCATCTCGATACTCAAGGAAATCTACGAGGAATACATTTCCGAATGACAATGTAAGAGTTTGCTCAACGGTATTTTTCGTACAAATGCCGCTGGTTAGGCTTCGGTGAAATTCACATGAGGAGCAGCAATGCCAGACGCAGCCGGGCCGCAATACAATCAGCCTTTGGGTGGGAACGAGATGCCACGTTTTGGCGGTGGCACAACAATGATGCGGTTGCCGAGTCAGGATACGGCCGAGGGGCTGGATGCATGTTTCGTGGGCATCCCGATGGATATCGGCACCTCAAACCGAACTGGGACGCGCCATGGTCCACGGGCGGTCCGCGCCGAAAGCTGCATGTTGCGGCCCTTCAACATGGCAACAGGCGCTGCACCTTTTGCCAAGATGCAAGTGGCTGACATTGGCGATGTGGCAATCAACACGTTCGATCTCAAAAAGACGATGGACATCATCACCGATGCCTATGACGAGATTTTGCGACATGACGTGGTCCCGATCACGTTGGGCGGGGATCACACCCTGACCTATCCAGTGCTGCGGGCCATCGCGCGCAAACATGGGCCAGTGGCGTTGATACATGTGGACGCCCACGCCGATACAAATGATGAAATGTTTGGCGAAAAGATTGCGCACGGCACACCATTTAGGCGCGCTGTTGAGGACGGCCTGCTGCAGAACGACAAAGTGTTCCAGATTGGTTTGCGTGGCACGGGCTATGCGCCTGATGACTTTGACTGGGGCCGGAAGAAAGGTTTTACTGTCGTTCAGGCAGAAGAGTGCTGGCACAAGTCACTGACGCCGCTGATGAAAGATATCCGCGCGCAAATCGGTGATGCACCCACCTATCTGACCTTTGATATCGACAGCCTGGACCCGGCCTATGCGCCCGGGACCGGTACGGTCGAAATGGGCGGGCTGACCAATATTCAGGCGCTTGAAATCGTGCGTGGCTGCGCCGGCTTGAATCTGGTCGGAACGGATTTGGTTGAGGTCTCGCCGCAATATGATGTCAGCGGATGCACGGCACTGATCGGTGCAAACCTGGCCTACGAAATGCTTTGCGTACTGCCCAAGAACCGGGCCAACTGAACAAACCAACAGGAGATAACCATGCCAATCACATTGTCTCGCCGCCGATTTCTAGGCACCGCTGCCGCCACCGGCGCAGCAGCGCTCGCCGCGCCCGCAATCGTTCGAGCGGCGCAACCGCTGAAAGTCGGTACCTATGGCGGTTTTTTTGAGGACAGCTTCAAGCAGTTTATCTTTCCCGAGTTTACCAATGCCACAGGGATTGAGGTGAATTCAGTTGCTGTTCCAACCGGCGAAACCTGGCTGGTGCAGATCAAGAATGCCGCCAGAGCCAAGACCGCGCCTGCGGATGTCTCGCTGATGGCTGGTATTCCGCGCAGTCAGGGGGCGGATCAGAAAGTGTTCAAAACGCTGGACGATTCCAAAATCCCGAACCTGTCAAACATGTCGGATACGTTCCAGGATCGCTATGATGACGGCAGCCTGTTCGGGGTCGGTGCGGTGTCTTGGTATATCACACTCTGCACAAATTCGGACGAAATTCCCGAAGCCCCTGACAGTTGGGCAGCATTGTGGGATGAGGCCTACAAGGACCAGATCGGTCTGCTGGGTCTGGCCTCAAACTCTTACATGCTGGAGGTGACTGCGACGACGTTCTTTGGCGGCACCGACATTTTGGACACCAAGGAAGGCATCCAGCAAGTGTTCGACAAACTGTCCGAGGTCGTTCCCAATGTGCGGCTTTGGTACAAGGATGAGGGCGCGTTCCAACAGGCGTTGCAGGACGGTGAAATTCCGATGGGCCAGTATTACCATGACGTGGCTGGCCTGGCCGCCGCCGAGGGTTTCCCGGTTGTCTCCACCTTCCCGAAAGAAGGCGGAATTGTAGACTCGGGCTATTGGATCGTGCCCGAGCACGCCCAGCCGGTAGATGAGATTCATGAGTTCATCAACTTCATTTCGGCACCTGAAACACAGGCCCTGTTGTCACGCAATGTGGGTACAGCACCGGTCGTCGATCCTGCGCTGACCGATCTGACCGCGGAAGAACTGGCCGCCGTCAGCAGCCCGATAGCGCCGATCGTGCCACGTTATGACGTGTACAAGGAGCACGCGAATTGGATTTCTGACACCTGGAACCAGATGATCGCAGGTTAACCACTCACTGCAATGGCCCGCCCCAGATAACGGGGCGGGCCGAACCATAACTTGAAAGACAATGCGCATATGCCAGGTTTGAGCATCGAAAACGTCACCAAGAAATTCGGGTACGTGACAGCCGTCAAAGATGTGAACCTTCAGTTCAATACCGGCGAAATGATCTGTTTTCTGGGGCCATCCGGGTGTGGAAAAACCACTCTGCTAAGGATGATCGCCGGGTTGGACGAACCCACCAATGGCACGATCCGCTTTGAGGATCAGGACCTGACCGGCGTCCCAGTGCACCAGCGCAATATTGGCATGGTGTTCCAGTCCTTTGCGCTGTTTCCGCACCTCAATGTAGGTGAAAATATCAGTTATGCGATGCGTATCCGGGGCCATTCGCGGTCAGAATGCGAAGACCGCGCGCGGCAATTGCTGGACATGGTCCATTTGCCGGGGGTGGAGGATCGAAACGTATCGCAATTGTCAGGCGGGCAGCGTCAGCGCGTCGCCATCGCACGCGCTTTGGCCCTGAATCCTCAGGTTTTTCTGCTGGATGAACCGATGTCGGCGCTGGACGCCAACCTGCGCGAAGTGATGCAGATTGAGCTGCGCAAGCTGCAGCAGGAACTGGGTATCACCACGGTCGTCGTCACCCATGATCAGACCGAAGCCATGACGATGGCAGATCAGATCGTGGTCATGGGCAAGGCGCAGGTTCTGCAAACCGGTACTCCGATGGAAATATACAAGGCACCGGTCGACAAATTCGTGGCCGGGTTCATCGGTACCAGCAACCTGTTGCCGGCCAAAATGTCGGGGCCGGACGGCGTCCATGTCAACGGTGTCGAATTGAAAGTTGAAGGCAACGCGGGCCACTTCTCCGATGGCGAAGATGTCCTGTTGATGACCCGCCCGGAAGAAGTATTCGTACATCACCCCTCGGATACAGCTGTGGCGAACTCAGTGACAGGCACGGTGACCTTCGTGCGCGATATCGGGGCGACGATCGAAATTCTGGTGGATTGCGCAGGACATGAGGTGATCTCAGTCCTAACACCCAAGGACTGGCCCAACGTAAAGGTTGGTGATCAGGTGCATGTTGAAATGCCCCCTGCCGCGTGCAGTATATTGGCGGTCTGAGAGGGCGGACGAGATGCAGACAAGCGCCCTTTCACGATATCTTGGACTGATCCCGTCATCGGTAATGATCGGGGCGTTCTTTTTGATCCCGTTTGTCCTGATCCTGTTGACCAGTGTCTCGACCCCGACCGACGACGGGGGGTATGCGACCAGTTTTGATCTGCAGCATTTCGAACGCTTCCTGACCTGGTTCTATGTCGAGCGGGCTTTGTTTTCGGCAGGGCTGTGCGCCTTGATCGCAATGCTCAGCCTGTTGATTGCCTACCCCTTCACCTATTTCCTGACTACTTTCCCGCCGCGCGCGCAGACCTTCTGGCTGATCTACATCTTGGCGCAACTGTCGCTGTCCGAAGTGCTGATCGCCTTTAGCTGGCAAATCCTTCTGTCGCGAACTGCCGGGGTTGCGAACATTCTAGTCTGGGTCGGGATGATCGAGAAAAGCTTTGCGATGACCCCCTCGGCGGGGGCAGTTGTGGCTGCTCTGGTCTACCTGACGGTCCCGTTCTCGGTGCTGCTGCTGTTTCCCGCGCTCAGCCGCTTGGACAAAAGCCTAATTGAGGCGGCGCGTACATTGGGCGCCTCGCCAGTGCGGACCTTTTTTACGGTTGTCATTCCAGTCACCCGCCCCGCGATTATCTCGGGTGGGGTGACGGTGTTTGTCCTGACACTGGGCGCTATCATCGTGCCACAGGTTCTGGGCAAGCCTGAGCACTGGACGTTGTCGGTGCTGATCACGGATCAGGCGATCTTCAACTTCAACATGCCGTTTGCCTCGGCTCTTGCGGTGGTGTTACTGGTCATCAGCGCCACCGTCATCTGGCTGGTCACGAAATTCTCGGGGAAAAAGACATGAGGGCGTTGCGCAGTATCTATCTGGCGCTGTTCGCGCTGTATCTGATCGGGCCGATCCTTGTGATCGCTGCCGTGTCGTTCAATGCCAAAAAGTTTCTGGCCTTCCCCCCACGTGGTTTCTCATTCCGCTGGTATGCTGAGGTTTTCGTAGCCAATGACTGGTTCTCTGCTCTGAAGAACTCTTTGTTTATCGCTTTTGCTTCGGCCAGCCTGTCCGTTTTGATCGCGACGCCAGTGGCCTATTTCGCGTGGCGCTACGGGTTGCGCTATGCCAAGGCGCTGCTGGCGCTTGGAGTCGCACCTTTTATCCTTCCCCCGGTTATCATGGCGCTGGCCTTCTTGTTATTCTTCACCGGGATCGGAATGAACGGCCTTATGATCAACGTCATCATCGCACATGCGGTATTCCTGCTGGCGCTGCCGTTGGTAACGATCTCTTTGGGACTGGAAAGCGTCGACCGCTCGCTCATTGAGGCCAGCCAAACCATGGGGGCATCGAACGCGGTGGTCTTCCGCTCGGTGATCCTGCCAATTGCCGCGCCTTTTGCCTTTGCAGGCTTTGCGTTCTGCTTTGTCCTCAGCCTGAATGAGTACATCATTGCGTTGATGACCGTTGGTTTCTCAATCGAGACGCTGCCAATCAAGATCTTCAACGCGCTGCGCTATGGCTATACGCCGGTCATCGCGTCAATCGCGGTGATCTTCATGGTGATCAACATTGTCATTTTCGCCCTGATTGCACGGTTTTCCAACCTGGCCCGCATTCTGGGGGCGATGGAGTAGGACCAGACCATGCCACACGATCATGACCCGCTGGAAGAAGGCCCTGCCCTGCGCGTACGCGCGTTGGAAGAGTTGATGGTGGAAAAGGGATTGGTGGACCCCAAAACACTGGACAGTATCGTTGAATACTATGAGCGCGAGACCGGACCCCGCAATGGCGCGGCGGTTGTCGCCAAGGCATGGACCGACCCTGACTACAAAGAGTGGTTGCTGCGCGACGGAACGGCCGCCATCAATGCGTTGGGGTTCAGTGGCTTTCAGGGCGAACATATCCGCGTCCTTGAGAATACTGAGACCGTGCATAACGTTGTCGTTTGCACATTGTGCTCGTGCTATCCTTGGCCGGTTCTTGGTTTGCCGCCCACCTGGTACAAAAGCCCGGCTTATCGGTCACGCGTCGTGCGTGAACCGCGCGTGGTTCTGGCTGAATTTGGGGTTACGTTGTCCGAAGACGTACAAATCAAGGTTTGGGATAGCACCGCAGAAATCCGCTATCTGATCTTGCCACGCCGTCCTGAAGGCACCAGCGGCCTGTCAGCCGAAGAATTGGCTGACCTTGTCACCCGTGACGGCATGATTGGCACGGCGCTGTTATAGGAACGGATGCATGGATGGTATTCATGACATGGGGGGAATGCACGGGTTCGGGAAAGTCCCACGCGATCAGGACCGTGCGTTTGACCATGACTGGCAGAAACGCGCTTTCGCCCTGACCGAAGCACTGGCATGGTCAGTTCCTTTCTGCGCCGACGAACACCGCTATGCGATCGAGCGCATTGCTCCGGTAGACTATCTGGGGCTGGATTACTTTGAGAAATGGGCCATCGCGGCGGCGGCTTTGGCACAAAACGCCGGGCTGGTTGATCGGCACGAGCTGGAGTCTGGCCATAAACGATTTGATATCACGCAAGAGGACCATCCCGCCGTAAGTTCGGCCGAGCTTCTGACAGCGACCAAAGCAGGAGCTGAGATGAAATTTGCACCCTCGACGGCCGAGCCACTATTCAAGGTGGGACAATCGGTGAGGGTTCTGGCCAACAGCCCTGTTGGCCATACCCGAGTTCCGCGCTACGTGCGCAATCGCGTTGCGCGGATCGTCTCTGATTGCGGTGTGTTTCAGTTTGCCGACGCTATGGCGGCTGGAAAGGGACCCTGCCCGCAGCATTGTTATACGCTCGAGTTTTTGGCCAGCGACCTGTGGGGCGAGGCGGCTGACCCGAACGGTCGTGTCTGTCTGGATTTATGGGAGAGCTATCTTGAATCCGCATGACCAGCCTGGGGACATAGCCGAGCAAGTTCTAGACACAATACCCGATTTGGGCGATGAGAACCCGCTGTTTCGCGCCCCCTGGCAAACCCGAATTTTTGCTCTGGTCGTAACTCTGGTTGAGGAAGGGCATTTCCCGTGGACCGCATTTCAAACCCGTCTGGCCGATCTGATCACCCAGTCGGAACAGATCGAATTTGCTGACACTGCCGACAGGGTCGAGAGCCGATACTTCGATTGTTGGCTGCAGGCAGCGGAAGAGACTTTCACGGACCAAAGACTATTGGAGGATTGCGATGTGGATCAGAAAATCGGAGCTCTGCGGCAGACCATCGCCGAAATCCGAGCAGTGCAGACGAATTTGTCACAAACCTCTGAAAACAATTAGCGAGTAAGCGCGCCCCGCTTCTAGGACTTCGTTAGATACTCTGAAAAAAACAGCCGCGTTCGGCACTGAATACAAATTTGCTATTATTATCGCCCAATTTGAGGAAAAAAGCATGTCGGTATCCGGACCACCGCTGACCGCACCTGCGGATTTAACGAATCTGTTTGGTCGTGGGTTGGCGGCAGATCCCAAGGCAGTTGCACTTTTCGCATTGGACGGCGCGTTAACCTGGCAAGAGCTGGATGACGCCTGTACGCGGCTGGCGTTGCGATATCTCAGCCTGGGGCTCAAACCTGGGGACCGAGTGGCGTCCATTATGCCGAACCGCGTGGCGCTGGTGATCCACTACCTGGCTTGCATGCGAGCTGGTCTGGTGGCGATGCCGCTCAACTATCGCTACACGGCATCGGATATCAACTATGCACTGAAGCTGGCTGCACCAGTGGCTCTGTTCATGCATGGCGAGAGGGTGAGGGATGTAAGCGCGGTCCCTGGCGTGGCAAAGTTGCCCAAAGGTGTGATTGTCTATGCGGGCGAAATGGACGGAGCACTCTCTTTCGATGACCTGCTCAACGCAGAGCCTAACGGAACACTTCCGAAGGTCCGGGCTGACGCCCCGGCTTTCATATTCTTCACCTCAGGGACCACGGGCAAGCCAAAGGGCGTTACGCACAGCCACGCCAGCATGGGATACATGGTGGCAAGCAATGCGCAGGGGCTTGGGCTGGGACCGGAGGACGTTGTGTTGCCCGCGTCTTGGATTTCGCACACCGCCGGGTTGCGACTGACGTTTGCAGGGCTTTGGGCAGGTGCCAAGACAAATATTGCCCGGCAATTCACCCCAGACGAGCTTTTGGGGCTCTTGCGGCAGACGCGACCAACGGTTGCGCAGATTTTACCAGCGCCTTTGGCGGCTTTGGTCATGGGGCACGGGGCGGTGCGCGATGATTTTCGCTCGCTCAAAACGATGATGGCTGGTGGGGACAAACCCTCGCAGACACTGGTTGAAGCGTTCGGCGCATTGGCTGGTGTGCCAATTGGGGCGTTTTATGGGATGACGGAAATGGGAACGTCGCATTCCAATACCCATGGTGGCGCCGCGAAAATGGGCGCAGTTGGATTAAACAATCCAGGCTATGTCTCGGTACTTCGCGACAAAGCCGGTAAAGAGGTGCCCGTAGGAGTGGACGGTCGGCATTGGGTTAAGAGCCCAACCATGATGACAGGGTACTGGGAGGATCCCGAGGCGACAGAGGCGGCGTTTAGCGATGGTTGGCTCGATTCAGGCGATCTGATGCGGCGGGATGAGGATGGCTATTTCTGGTTCCGGGGACGCCGGAAACAGATCATCGTACATGACGGTTCAAACATCAGCCCGGCAGAGGTGGAAGACGCTCTGACAGCGCATCCATCCGTCGCGGCAGCCGCGGCAGTTGGAGTGCGTGATGAATTGCATGGCGAGGATGTTTGGGCCTTTGTGAGCTTGGTTGATGGGGCACCGCCGGTGCGCGCCGGAGAGATCATTGATTTTGTGCGAAAGCAGATTGGATACAAGGCACCGGACGTTGTGCGGGAAATTGATACCCTACCGTTAACCATGGGCGGCAAGCTTGACCGGATGGCATTGAAACGGCTGGCGGCGGAAGAAAGCGGAGCAGCGCACGTGTTGTGACGCCCGCGCCAGTCGGAACACAATTGCGGATTGCCTGCTATTGGATGGTATGTGACGGCCACCGGCACCGAACAAACTGAGGCACATGTTCTGCCCTACTCAACCTTCGAACAGCCGCTTTTCAGTTGATCCCAGGCCGCGTGGGCAGATCAGCTGGGATTGCGCAACCAAACGCATTGGGGCACGGTAACCGTTCAACCTGAAAGGATATTCATGTCCGCGGCAAAACCGGCGAACCCGTGGCTCATATTGTTGGGCCTTGCGCTCGGCGTCAGCATATCCAACGCGTTTGGTCGCTTTGCCTACGGTCTCATTCTGCCGTCAATGAAAAGTAGCCTTGGCTGGAGTCTCACCCAATCCGGATGGCTCAACACGGCCAATTCGATTGGTTACATAGTGGGGTCAATTCTAACACTTTTACTTATCCGGCATTATTCGCCGTCGCGGTTGTTTGCTGTTGGCACTGTGGCGACCGCACTGTGTCTTTTGGCAACCGGGTTTGGTGAGAGCCTCGTTTTGCAAACCGTGTGTCGTACGTTGGTCGGACTATTCGGCGCTCTTTCCTTTGTGTCAGGCGGCGTACTGGCGGCGTCGCTGTTCCAAAGCAACGCACAAAAGAATGCGTTGGCCATCGCCTTATACTTTGGCGGCGGCGGTGGATTTGGCATTGCTCTATGTGGTGCAACCCTTCCGAGCATGTTGGACGTATTCGGACCACAATACTGGGACTGGGCTTGGATCGGGCTAGGGTTGGTGGCCCTGATCATTTGCCCATTCTCGATTTGGGCTTCAACAATGTTGACCGAAAGCGAACACGACGCCGCACTGCCGTCCATCCCCCCGGTGCGCAGAATGCTTGGACAACTCGGCGGGTACGCGCTGTTCGGGATGGGTTACATTGTCTATGTCACGTTTATCTCTGTCTGGATGAAAGAGCAGCATTCCAGTGTTCTGTTGACCACCGCAACTTGGATGCTTCTTGGGTTCAGCATTATGGCGTCCCCAATTATTTGGCGCGGAGTTCTGGCGCGTTATTCATCAGGGCTACCCATGGCGCTGATCCTAAGCGGAGTCGCACTAGGGTCAGCCCTGCCGATCTTGGTTCCATCCGGATACGGGCTGATTTTGTCTGCACTCGTATTCGGACTGTCGGTCTTTATGCCACCAACTGCTGTAACCAGCTTTGTCCGTCAGAACGTGGAGCAACAAGATTGGGGAGCAACCATTAGCTTTTTCACCGTGGTATTCGCCGTCTCACAGGCATTAGGGCCGATCGGGGCCGGCATCATCGGGGACATAACCGGGGAAATAGGCGACAGCTTGGTCGTCGCCTCAGCGGTCCTGCTGGTGGGCGCCCTTTGTGCCGCGATGCAAAAGCCGCTCAGGCATCAGGCAGTGTAGCGATCATAATCCGAAGCAGACCCTTCAACTAGATTTATCGGAGGGGCCGCAAGTAAGTGCTTCACTTCAACCGAAGTTGCCCGTTCATCCCCCGGTTTTCTGGCCAACTGACGCATCAGCTTACCACCCTTAAGGCGGGCTCTTTTTGGGCGCCTGCCCATGGGTTGTAGCCACAGATTGCTTCAACCAAAGCGATCGTTGACCCGATGGCCGTTCAAACTTCATTATGGTCCTGCGCCAGCTTCGCTACGGTCCAAAAGGAAATCACAAGCGGCAGAATGGCGAGAAAGCTATTTGGGGGGTACATGACGACCAGCGTGGAGACCCTTTTCACCGAAAGCGACGGGCTTTCTATCGCCTATCAGGTGTGGGGCGATGGACCGCGAAATCTTGTGTTGGTGCCTGGCATGATCTCGCATCTGGAAGCGTCCATGGAACACCCGGGGTATTTCCAGTGGATGACCGCTCTCAGTTCTGCGGGACGGCTCGTTACCTTCGACAAGCGTGGCAATGGTATGTCCGACCGCATTCAAGGTACACCGACGCTCGAAGAGCGAATGATGGATATCGAGGCAGTGATGAATGCCGCCAACATGACCTCGGCCACGATTATTGCATTCTCTGAAGGCGCTTCACTTGCCTGTGTCTATGCAGCTATGCACCCGAAACGCGTCGAACGCCTGGCGCTCTGCGGCGGATACGCTCAAGGTCGTCTTACACGCGGCTATCTGACCCCTGAAAGTCTTGAGATCGCTTTGACGCAGTTCCGCGAAAATTGGGGGAAACCCTATCAGCCTCACCCATTTTCTGAATTCGGCCCAAGTCCAGACGATGCTGAGGCCCAAGACGCGTGGGCACACTTTCAAAGGATGAGTGCGACCCCCATCACAGTTGCAAATCTGTTTGAACTGGCCGCGTGGATCGATATCCGGGAATTGCTGCCTTCTATCTCCCAATCCACATTGGTCATTCACCGTGAGACCGAAGAACCAAACGGTGCCGATTGCGCCAACGACTTTCTGCGTTTGATGCCCAATACGGAGTACAAAACCATTCCGGGCCACGAACATGTGCCGTGGGAGGGTGACGTGGAAAGTTATGCGACTGCGATCGTAGAGTTTGTCACCGGCGCGCCGCCTGTGACGATGCAGCCCACGCGCACACTCGCCACTGTTTTGTTCTCTGATCTGGTCGAGTCGACTTCGCAACAAGCCCGGATCGGCGACGACCGCTGGCGTGACCTGATGAACCGCCACGACGACATCTGCGCAACCCAAATCTCCCGACATGGCGGCCATCTGGTAAAGTTCACGGGCGACGGTGTGCTGGCAACATTCAGTTCTCCTACTAGCGCACTGGCCTGCGCCGGCTCTGTACAACAAGCTTTGTCGGCTATCGACCTGAACGCACGCTTCGGCGCACATACGGGTGAGATTGAAATTCGAGGCGATGATATCAGCGGCCTTGGCGTGGTCGTAGCGGCGCGTGTCATGGGCCAAGCCCAGGACGGACAGGTCCTGGCCTCCGACCTCACCCGGCAACTGATGCTTGGTGCTCCGTTCCAGTTTAAAGACTGCGGAGAGCACGAGTTGAAAGGCGTCCCAAACACTTGGCGGTTACATGCGGTGAGCCCCGCGCACTAAACAACTCGTCCCACCGGCATCTTCCTGCTTGCCATTGTCTCGGGAATAGAGCCTCCGCATTAGGCCGTCTTGGCCAATTCCGAGGGCTGCATGAGGTTCCATGGATCGAAGCGAAGCTGCTCATTTCGTCGCACGAGACAACTCAAACCCGCGTTTCGATCTTTCTAGCTGAGACAGACGCCGTTCCTGTAGCTTCCGACTTCGCGGACAACGTCCTGGTTTGATGCTTCAATGCGGCGCCCTTTTAGTTCGCTTTGAGTGACACGAACCATCAGATCGTTGAGAGGGGTCACGCGATAGCATGTCGTCGATGGCTCGTTATGTGCATATCCGACACCGCTGTCGTCGGTCAGGAAGATGTACCGCCCGTTGGACACCAGCGCGCCCTGTCTCATTAGATATTCAAGATGCGGCCCTTGGCTGCTGGCTTCGACGCTGAAGATCTGGATGCCATCCAGAGCAGCTTTCCCAGCGGCATTCAAATAGGTTCGGGTTTGGGTGCGATGAGGTGGCTCGTCGCCGATCTGGAACAAGAGGCGCTCGCCGTTCCCGCGGCGCCAGTTCAGGGAAACACCGGCTTCCAGCGCATCAGCGACTGCTTCGGGATATCCGCTTCCGCCGCTTGTCGGCAGCTCGCCACTAAGCCATTTACGGAACTGCTTTTGATTTCGGGTAAATCCGTAGCTTTTGACCACATAACGATCTCCCCTCGACTTATAGACCACGAGGCCAAGACGGATGTCGATATCGCTTGCGCTGCTTTTGGCCTGCCGCAGAATGGAACTCAGGTCTTTCAGCAGCCATTCCATTTCGTCGCCCATACTGCCTGTGGTATCGATGACAAAAGCCAAATCCAGAAAACCGGGCTGCCAAGTCTGGTTCCCCGGAACTTTTACTGTTTGTCGGGTTCCATTGTTTTTTATGACTTGGGTAACTGGAACATCTGATCCATCTGTGAAGGCCCGAAGTTCGACTTCAGAAACCCGTCCTGCGCCCAAGGCTGCGGGGAATACGTTGACGACCCCATCCACACCTGAAATTCCGTCATAGAAAGGTTTGGTGGAGCCTGGTTTTCTAAGTGTGAAACGAACACCCGGAGCGGGTTCGTTATCCTCTCCTACAAAAGTTGCCAGAACCGGTGTGGACAAATCCGCTCGAGGCAGCCCTAGCGCTTTGGATGCTTCTGATTGCAGTGGGACAAATGAGGCTAGGTTGAGTGAGTCATCAATGTCGCCTGCCGTTAACACGCCTGCACTCGGAGCTGACCTGACGGGTTGCGATGCTGGCAAAGGTCCTGAGACCGCCACCGCTTCCTCAACGACTACCGGGGCTTCCACGACGGGCTCTTCCAGATTTCCGGTGACGGCAATGTCCGCGCAGCCAGAAAGACCCAAGCCGGTCAACACGATGCCACAGATGGCACCGGCAGCTTTTAACTCATTGGATTTGAAAGATCTCATCAAAGACTCTCCATAAATGTGCAAATTACACATTTCATGGAGTATTGCCGACGTCAAGAAAAATGTGCATATAGCACATATGCCTGATTTGCTGGACACACTCTTTGCACCCTTCGCGCGCCTCATGGTTGCGCGCGGTGTACTGTTCCCTGAGCTGATGGAGCGTCTAAAGACGCATTACATTGCTGCAGCGATAAAACAGTCCAAAGGGAAGGCAACAGACAGCCGCATCTCGGTTCTGACTGGCCTGCAACGGCGAGACATAGCGCGTTTAAAGTCGGAACCACCTTTGCAAACACGTTCCAATCATTTGGCCACACTAATCCAGCGCTGGCGAATAGACCCGGATTATCTGGCACATGACATCCCCAGAAGCGGTGAGAAACCTTCGTTTGAGGCGCTCGCTCGTGATATTCGAAGAGATGTTCACCCCCGCACAATGCTCGATACGTTGCTCAATGCGGGCACAGTAGAAGCCTTGAACAATGACATGTTGCGGTTGCTCCAAACATCTTATCAACCGCTTGCAGGATCCGAGGATCAACTGGCTTATCTGACACGCAACCTTGGCGATCACATGTCTGCCGCAACCGAAAATGTCATGGGTGAGTCACCCCCGTTTTTCGAACGCGCAGTTCACTATGGAAGCCTGACCAGGGAACAGGTGCTGTTTTTGGAAGAAGAGCATAAACGTGCGCAGATGGCGGTTTTTGAATCGCTCGCCGACAAAGCCGCTGATATGAAAGCAGAAAAGAAGACTGATGCAGACTACAGGTTCCGCGCCGGAGCCTACTTCTTTCGCCAAAGGGACAATACCGAATGAAAACTGCCAGATACTGCCTTTTCCTGCTCCTCCTGACGGCCTGTGCAGGATCGGAAAATCTGGAAGAACCTGTCGTTGAGGCTCCTGTTGTTGTCGAGGAAGCAATCGGAAACAGCGACGAAGAATGCCCGTCTATCGATCCCGGCACAGACGATGGTATCGGCGGCACAGGATGTAGTTTCGACTAGGTGGCGTTGGAACATCCGGTATCGCTAAGTTCCTGTTTCACCAAAGCCGAACTAAGACAACTACACTGAGTCATTGGTCTCATAGGGGTAGAGGCTTTCCCGAAGCGGCCAGTGTCAGACGCGCCATGAAATGGCGATTGTCACAGGTTGACCGAGAAACGACCCGAGGCGACGGTGCTGGTTTGAACCTCCGCCCCTGCCCTCCAGCATTGCTACAATGAACCACGCAAACCATAAAACTGCGTGACCTTTATGTTGTTAGATTTGCACAGCAAACAGTCTCATCCAAGATGTCCCGAGCAAGCGCAGAAAGCTCGCTCCAAATAGGCTCATTTGGTCTGTGCGACAGTCTAACCGACGTGTTGCTCGGCGACGATTTCCCCAAACTTGTCGAAAAACTTAGCTGAGAGTTTTTTAGCAGTCCCCGCAATCAACCGACTGCCCAATTGCGCAATTTTTCCACCGATTGTGACGTTGGCAGTATAGGATAGAACCGTTTCCTCCCCGTCAGTGCTAAGAGAGACGTCCGCCCCCCCTTTAGCAAAGCCCGCAGCGCCGCCTTTCCCTTCACCGTTCAGGGAAAACGCGTCCGGAGCCTTGGAGTTGTCCAACGTCACCTCACCGCTAAACCGCGCCTTGACGGGGCCGATTTTGAGCAAAACCTTGGCCTCCAAGTGCTCGGGAGAATGTTGAATCAGTTCCTCACACCCGGGAATGCACTCACGCAATACATCCGGATCATTCAGCGCTCGGTACACAACATCGCGCGGGGCAGAGATACGGATTTCGTCATTTAGTTCCATTTGAGAGTCCTTTTCTCAACAACATCTTGGGAAAACGCGAAGTGCGGTCTCGGTCGCTTCTTCCGGAGTCTGATCCGGCTTCACAGTCCGAAAGGACTGCAACCACTTACGCCATTTTTTCATCATGCGACGTCTCCTCGGATTTGTCTGAATTTCGCCAACTGATGATTTCGGCTAGGATCGACAGGGCGATTTCGTGCGGGTCGATTGCATGGATATCCAGACCGGCCGGGGACTTGAGCCGACTGGTCTGTTCGGCGGTCAATCCCTGCGCTTCCAACCTCTCGCACAAAACCTTGGCCTTGCGGTGGCTCGCGACCATCGAAACGCGGCGTGCTGGTGATTCAAGTGCAGTTCTCAATGCCGCGCCATCGCCTTTGCCTTGCGAGGCGACAACTGCGAAGTCGCGCGCTTCAACCCCCAAAGTGCTTAAGTCGTCCGAATTAAATCCGGTGAAGTCCACAGAGCATTCGGACCCTTCAGGCAAGCAAACACGCAACCCGGCCAACGCCGCGTGCGCGGCAAGCGCATGTGCAATCGGAGAATCCCCAAATATGATCAGGCGCGGGGCGTGCTGATAGGGCTCGATCAACAAATCGACGGTTCCACCCGAAGGACAACCGCTCTTGAAGGTTTCAACACCATCCGGGTCTGTCATCGCCACCACCTTTTCCGAAGGTTTCACGCGGATCATTTTTGGAGTTCCACCAGCCAGTGCCTCCTGCGCCGATGTTCGCACAACACGCTGCACACAAGCTCCGCCCAGATGGCCCAAAATACGCCCGTCCCGCGTGATCACGGCCTTGCTACCCGCTTTGGCCGAGGTTGCGTCGGCAGTGCGAAGGACAGTTGCCACGCAAAAGGCGTCGCCCTTTTTTCGCAACTCCTCAATCGTGTCAAAAATGTCGAAACCTGCCATGGCCATGTCCTTTTCACAGTTTTCGGAATTCGGGTTCCAATGCCGCCAGTGCTTCAAGCGTGTTGGCCGGCAGGTGCGCATCCAAATACGGTTCAGCAGCCTGCATGGCGGCGGCAATGGGCTGATAGTCTTTCCATCCTTTAAGAGGATTCAGCCAGACAATCCGCCGTGCCTTGCGCCGGATCCGGGCCAGAACCTCTCCCAAGGCGTCTGGCGACGCGCTGCAATAGCCGTCCGAGAGGATCAAAACGATCGTCCGCCCGTTCAATGCGCGGGCACCGTGTCCGTTCAGAAACCTCTCAAGGCTGCCCGAGATGTCGGTCCCACCGCCAAACCCTTCGGCCATAAGCGATAGCCGCCCTGCAGCGCGTAGCGTGTCGTGGTCGCGCAGCGCATCGGTAACGCGCATCAAACGGGTGTGGAACAAATAGGCGTCCGCCTCTGTTCCACTGCCAATCAGACCTTTGAGGAAAGCCAGGAAGACCCGTGAATAAACCGTCATCGACCCGCTGACGTCACACAAGGCAACAATCCGCATTGGGCGAGGAGGACGAGCGCGGCGATACAGATCGATCGGGTCTCCTCCTCGTGCGAGGCTGGCGCGTTGAATCCGGCGCATATCCAGAGCAGTGCCCCGCAGCGCTTGCTTTCGCCTGCGCGAGCGACGGTCGCGGATCGCACGTGCGATGGCGGTTGCGGTCTGTTCCGCCTGCCTTAGCGCGTCTTCATCCATCAGTTCGCGCAAATCCCGGCGCGACAGGTTGACCGTACGGGTTGCAATCAGCTTCCCGTCTCTCCCCACGGCCTCCCCATCGCCGGTATCAGGTGCGGCGGCCTGATCCGTGCCGGTCTCGGTTTCCTGAGCATCCTGGCTCTCTTGCTGCCAGATCATCGGCTTGGCGGATTGGACCCGCACATGAGCCGTTTGGGCGGTTCCGGCTCGTTGCTTCCCGGTATTAAACCAATAAGCCTCAAACAGTTCATCGAACCGCCGCCAATCGTCGGCATCGCCCGCTAATAAAACGCAAAGGGCCTGCTGCGCCTGCCTGACATCCGTCGCCTCAACCGCCGCCAGTGCCGCCAATGCGTCCCCCGTCTCGGCCGGTCCCACACGCATTCCGTTCATACGCAGATGCGCGATGAAGCCGGACATGCGATCAGATAAACCTGCTGCGCGAGAGGGGAACCGAGTGACCTGCATCACGCTACTTTCCCGATCAGGCGATCCATCACTTCGGGCGGGGCAGCGTCATAGTCAGCAGCAGTTTTAAGAAGACAAACAAGGGTCGCCTGAACCTCTTCCCGAGATTGCGCCATGTCATTGACGCCCAGTCCCGAAAGGGCCGCCGCCCAGTCCAGCATCTCGGCGATGCCGGGGGTTTTCTCTAGGTCTTCCTTACGCAGCGCCTGCACGACGCCAACGATCTGACGAGCTAGTAGTCCCTCGACCTCGGGCATACGTGCTTTCAAGATTGCCATTTCCGTTTCACGCGACGGATAGTCCAGAAAACTGTACAAGCACCGGCGTCGCAAAGCGTCTGACAGATCCCGAGTTCCATTTGCGGTCAGGATCACGATGGGCCGGGAACGCGCCTTGATGGTGCCGAGTTCCGGGATGGTGATTTGAAAATCAGACAGAATTTCCAGCAGATAGGCCTCGAATTCTTCATCCGCCCGGTCGATTTCATCGATCAACAGAACAGGTGGTTCTTCTTCGCTGATCGCTTCCAGTAGAGGTCGCTTGAGCAAGTAGTCATCGGTGAACAATTGGGCTTCGCTGGTGCCGCCCTGCGCCTCGCTTGCACGGATGGCCAGCAACTGACGTTGGTAGTTCCACTCATAAATCGCGTGGCTGGCGTCCAGCCCTTCGTAGCACTGCAACCGGATCAACCGCGCCGCGCGCTGTGCCGCCAAGGCCTTAGCGACCTCGGTTTTGCCGACGCCTGCCGGGCCTTCCAGCAGCAGCGGGCGCCCGAGTGTCTGCGCCAGATGCAGCGCCATCGCCAGACGGTCGTCGGCAACATAGCCCACCTCAGCGAGGCCGTGCTGTATCTTCAGCAAACTCATGCCATTCTCCCGGATTGCCGCCGCACCGTATTTCAGCGCGACGGCCGTTCCTGTTAGCCGTGCATTCCTAGACCGTTGGCGATCTTCCAGATGCGCCAGTGGTCATGCGGCATGTGGCTTTGGACAAGACCAAATGGGCGGAAGGCATCATGCACCGCGTTCGAAAACGCGGGCACGCCGCCGACATTCGGGCTCTCGCCCACGCCCTTGGCACCGATCGGGTGATGCGGAGATGGCGTCACCGTATGATCAGTGGTGTAGTTGGGCGTCTCCCATGCCGTGGGCAGGAAGAAGTCCATCAAAGTACCGGTCTTCACGTTGCCCATCTCATCATAGGCGATTTCCTGGCCCATCGCGATGGCCAGCGCCTCGGTCACGCCCCCATGGACCTGTCCTTCGATGATCATCGGGTTGATCCGGGTTCCGCAGTCGTCCAGCGCATAGAACTGCCGGACGTCCCATTCGCCGGTATCCACGTCGATCTCCATCACGCAGATATAGGCCCCGAACGGATAAGTCATGTTCGGCGGGTCATAGTAGCTGACCGCCTCAAGACCGGGTTCGAGCCCTGGGATTGCCTGATTGTAGGCGGCAAAGGCTATTTCCTTCATGGTCTTGAACCGCTCAGGCGCACCTTTGACTGAAAACCGGTCCACGTCCCATTCAACGTCGTCGTCATGCACCTCCAGCAAGTAGGCTGCGATCATCTGCGCCTTGGCGCGGATTTTGCGGGCGGCCATCGCCGTTGCCGCACCGGCCACTGGTGTCGACCGAGACCCATAGGTGCCAAGACCATAAGGCGCGGTATCAGTGTCGCCTTCTTCCAGCGTGATGTCATCGGCAGGTAGGCCAATCTCACTGGCGATGATCTGGGCAAAGGTCGTGGCATGGCCCTGACCCTGGCTGATCGTCCCCAGCCGCGCGATGGCGGAGCCGGTCGGGTGGATGCGGATTTCGCAGGAGTCGAACATACCCAGGCCGAGGATATCGCAGTTCTTGACCGGTCCGGCCCCGACGATTTCGGTGAAATGCGTCAAGCCGATGCCCAGCAGTTTGCGGGTCTTTCCGGCCTTGAAATCCTCGATCCGCTGCGCCTGTTCCGTCCGCAGACCTTCATAGTCCACGGCCTTCAACGCCTTATCCCACGCAGTGTGATAATCACCCGAGTCATACTCCCAGCCCAGTGCCGACTGATACGGGAACTGATCGGCCTTGATAAAGTTGATCCGGCGCAGCTCAGCCGCGTCCATATTCAGCTTGATCGCCAGAACCTCAATCATCCGTTCGATGAAATAGGCAGCCTCGGTCACCCGGAACGAGCAGCGATAGGCCACACCGCCCGGCGCCTTGTTGGTGTAGACGCCGTCTACAGCCAGATAGGCGGTCGGGATGTCATAGGACCCGGTGCAGATGTTCATGAACCCGGCCGGGAACTTAGTTGGGTCGGCACAGGCGTCAAATCCACCGTGATCCGCTGTTGTATGGCACCATAGACCGGTGATTTTGCCGTCTTTGGTCGCGGCGATCTTACCCTGCATCCAGTAGTCGCGGGCAAAGGCGGTGGACATCAGGTTTTCCATCCGGTTCTCGACCCATTTCACCGGTTGGCCGGTGACGATGGATGCAACAACCGAGCAGACATAGCCCGCGTAGGCACCAACTTTGTTACCAAAGCCACCACCAATATCTGGGCTGATCACGCGAATATTGTGCTCGGCTAGACCCGAGATCAGCGACACGACGGTCCGGATAGCGTGCGGGGCCTGGAAGGTGCCATACAGCGTCAACTTGCCGGTCACCTTATCCATCGAGGCAACACAGCCGCATGTCTCCAGCGGGCATGGGTGGGTCCGATGGTAATAGACCATCTCTTCCGCCACGACATCCGCCTCTCCCAGAACGGCTTCAGTCGCGTCTTTGTCGCCTTGTTCCCAGGTGAAGATATGGTTGTGGTGTTTGCGCGGGCCATGCGCGCCCTCGGTTTGACCCGCAAGGTCTTCACGCAGGACAACGTCCGACTTCAACGCTTCGAACGGGTCAGTCAGGACGGGCAGCTCTTCGTACTCGACCTCGACCAGCTCTGCCGCATCCGCTGCGATGTATCGATTTTCGGCGACGACATAGGCGACTTCCTGGCCTTGGAACAGAACCTTGCCATCGGCCAGCACCATTTGCTTGTCACCTGCCAGCGTCGGCATCCAATGCAGGCCCAACGGTGCCAAATCCTCGGCCGTCAACACCGCAACTACACCGGGCACGGCCAGCGCTGCGTCCTTGTTTACACTGACAACGCGCGCATGTGCGTAAGGCGAGCGGACAAATGCGCCGAACAGCATTCCATCCAGCTTAATGTCATCGACATAGTTGCCCTTGCCTTGGGTGAAGCGCACATCCTCAACGCGTTTGCGCGAGCTTCCCATCCCTTTGAGATTGGCGGCGCGTTCTTCGGGGGTCATGGATTGGTCGTTCATTCCGCGGCCTCCTTCTGAGCGTTCAGCATGTCAGCCGAAGCCGAAATCGCTTTGACGATGTTCTGATACCCGGTGCAGCGGCAGAGGTTACCGGCCATACCAAATCGGATATCTTCCTCGGTTGGGTTCGGGTTTTCCTGCAGCAAGCGATGCGCGCGGGTAATCATGCCCGGCGTGCAGAAGCCGCATTGCAGCCCGTGATGTTCGCGGAACATTTCCTGCAGAACACCAAGGCTACCATCGTCATTAGTGAGGCCCTCGACGGTAGTGATATCAGCGCCGTTCACCTGCGCCACAAAAGTGGTGCAGGATTTAACCGACTTACCGTCGATATCCACGGTGCAGGCACCGCAATGGCTGGTTTCGCATCCGATATGAGGACCGGTGATTTTCAGATCTTCCCGCAGGAAGTGGATCAACAGCGTGCGCGGCTCAGCCAGTCCTTCGACCTCTTTGCCGTTCACGGTGAGTTTGACGTGCATTTTCGACATGAGTGTTCCTCCCCTCAGACCACGCGGCTTTGCGCACGGTCGATGGCGCGGCGCAGCATCACAGCCGCCACGTGTTTCTTGAATTCGACGGGGCCGCGGTTGTCGGCCACCGGGTCGATCGCGTCGAGCATCGCTGCGACACAGCCGCTGACGTCCCCATTGGCCAGCGCATTGCTTGCGTCTTCGGACCAGATGGGTGTGTCTGCCAGGTTGGTCATTGCGACCGAAGCCTGACCATTGCCGACCATCACCGCAGCCGCAGCCGTCGCATAGTCACCGATCTTGCGTTTTTGCTTTTCATAGGCCTGGCCAATACCTGTACCCGGCACGGGGATCGAAATCCGGGTCAGGATTTCCTCATCATCACGTGCGGTGAAATAAGCCGCCTCGTAGAAATCCCGGGCAGCGACGCTGCGGTTGCCGTCAGGGCCAGACAGCTCGAACGTGGCGTTCAGACACTGCATCAGCCCCGGCATGTCATTGCCTGGATCACCGTTAGCGACATTGCCTCCAACGGTACCCATGTACCGAACTTGGGGATCTGCAATCTGTAGAGCCGCCTCACGGATCAGTGGGATGGCGGTGGCCAGTCCTTCATGAGTAATTAACTCATGCTGCGTGACCATCGCGCCAAGCGTCACGGTGTCGGATCCGACCTCAATGCCTTTCAACTCGTCAATTGCCTGAAGATCGACCAAATGGCCCATCTCGGCCATGCGCAGCTTCATCATGGGGATCAGACTGTGCCCGCCTGCTATCACCCGCGCTTCGTCTCCGTGTTCCTGTAGAATGCCAATAGCCGAGGCGATGTCGCCTGGCCGGTGATACTCAAAACCGGCTGGTATCATATTTTTCCTCCCTGGGTCCGAGCTATGTGCCTTGGGGGACCTGTGGAGTAGGAAAGAACGTGCGCCCTAACGCTTCCAGCGGTCGGGAACAGGTCGCGCAGCTTGTTTCACGAAATGCGAATAGGCTGCACGAACTGCGATCAAAGGCCCAAGGCCTCGCGAATATCCGTCAGACGGGACCGGCTGACCGGCACTTTGGTCAAGGCGTCGACCCCGTCAAAATAGCAGGTGCCATTGTCCTTGTGACGCTCAAAGCTCGAGACGTGTTTGGGGTTCACCAGATAGCTTCGATGGGCACGCAAAAACCCGTCTGGTTTAAGGCGGTTTTCGGCCTCGGTGATCGACCAGGGGCAAAACAGTTTTTCGGCACCCATGTATAGAACGGTGTAATGCCCCTCGGCCCGAATGGCGGCAATGCTGGCGGGCTCTGTGAAATATGTCTGGCCTTCACGCTCGAACGGAACACCGGCGCGCAGGGTTGTTGCGGGTTCCGGGGTGCGTTCCGGTTCAGGCCTCTCCTTGGGCTCGATGAACGAGATCCCGGTCAACAGAAAAGCTCCGCAGATCAGGAAAACCGAAACGGTGACGCCCATCGCAAGAACCTGATTGTCCAGCGCGGGCCCCGCACCGCCAGCGCTGTCGCTTGCCACAAACTCGGTCATACCGGTTGCTACGAAGTGCATGGTAAAAACAGCCAGTCCAAAGCAAACTGTACCCAGCAGGATATTGCGTTGCGTGCGGTTGCCATAAGCAACCCAGATGGCCGCGACCGACAGAACCACCGAGGCCAACGTCGCCAGAGTAACATCCAGAACACTATACACGGGGCGGCATAGCTGCATTCCGGCCATACCGATGTAGTGCATCACCACGATCCCCAGACCCACGATTACACCGGATCCGATCATCGTCTGAGGCGTGCGCGGGCGAAAATGCAGCAACAAAAGCGCCAGCCCAACCATCAGAATCGCAACAAGCGCAGAGATCAGCGTGATCAGAGCGTCGTAGTAAAACAGGATCGGCAGTTGCAGTCCCAGCATGGCAACGAAATGCATCGACCAGATACCGCCACCCAGAATGACCGCCGCCAGAGCAACCACAAGTTTGCGGCGCTGGCTGTCCAACCGGGATGCCCCATGGGTCAGGTAAAGACCGGTAAATCCGGCCATCAGCGCCACGGCTAAAGATGCCGCAACAAGCCAGGCGTTGTGCGAATAGTCCAACATATAGGTGTACACGCCCTCCCCAGCGCGTATTTGACGTTAGCAAACTGAAATTCCCGGCACAATCTACTGCGCTCAGACTGCAGCATTGGCGCCTCAGAACAATTCAAGCCCTATAAGCCAAACCCTTGCCCACCTGCTTTCCCCTCAGGTCTGTCGGCGACGGCAGTGTGGCTTCCGGCACAACCAATAGCGGCCTCGGTGCCGGTGGGTTTCTTTAGCTTTATGTCAACTTGCATCGCGCATCTCTGTCTCATGGCCGTCTAATTGCAGTGCAATGGAACCATCAGGCCGAGTCAAAACGCAAAGGCCAAACTGGTCGGGCGCTAATTACTTGCATGTGGTCGTTCCTGAGTGTCAGCCTGGATTGCAGCTCATACCCCGGGGACATGTGTTAGTAGCGTCACTCATTTCCGACCCGGGCCTAAAATCAGGATGGCCCAATTTGAATTCGATCATTTGCTGCAGAAATTCTAAATCGATCAGACGCGCTACAATGCCGTTTTTTTGCGGTCGCCCGCGTTGGGGTGTTTTTTTGGTAGAATCCGATTATCTTGCGGGATCGCGAGGGCTTAGGCCAGATCGCATGCGCGGAACAGAGTGCTCTTCCAAGTTCCGAAAACGATTTCGCAGCAGGGACGGGAATGAACAACCGGTTTAACCTATGGCTTTCTGTCTATAAGCCAATAAGTTACGCCCAACGCCAGACCGATTGCTGCGTAACCGAGAAAGTACTGAGGCTCCAGGTTTTTGTCGTCGAGTGTGATGATCTTTCGAGCGACCGCCATCAACGCTGTTGCGACAACAAGCTTAATGTGGATGACATCGGCGGTCAGATAGAGAGTTATGTTTGTATAGATCTCTATCGCGATGAGAACGACCAACACGGCGCTGAATACAGCGAGAAGGTCACTGACCTCAAGGATATAAACAGGCGGCTCCATCAACTTCAGATACGTCGTGAAACCGGCGTCAATTATGGCCAACAGGATGATACCCAGCATTAGAACTGACAATGCTCTGACACCGTGACGGATCATGCGGTTACACCATCGAACGATGGAGTCCTCGTGATCGGGGTCTAGTTCCACATGTGCTGGGATGGGATTTTTCTCTTCACCACTCACTGTCGTCTCCAATTCCGAACCAGATCGCCAGCGTGACCGAAATCATCCAGATGCATCACTCGCTTAGACTTTAACTGAACCCTCTCACAAAAGAGGGGTAGTTTTCTAGGCCGATCTAATTGGTCGTTGGAACTCTTTTATCGACACAATGCCAGTCTTCACAGCGGCTTGCATGGGCTACTCGCCCGGGCCCACGTCTGCGCATTGAGCGCAGGACCGAAATACGGTTGTGGAGCCAGAAATCCACGAGGTCTCGGGCCTCTGGAGTTCAGAAGCCCAAGTGCATGATTTTTTTGAAGCCTCAGACTGGCCATTTTTTAGTCGGAAAGCATGCGGCTTTCCAGTGCGGCCCTTGTTGAAATCCAATCAGGGCGCAGCTGGACTATTAGCAAGCGCTTTCCTTACTTCGACCGCCTCGGCATGGCGTTGCCGCCCTTTGCCGCAGCCGCGCGGGCGCGGTTTTTCTTGCTACTAGGCTTACCCTTCGGCGGCGGCGGGCCCTTGGGGCGGCGGTCCGGTTTTTTGCCTACGCTGTCACGGTCACGTTTAGGCTTGGCATCGGCTTTCACCTTGTCCGCAGGCTTGGGCGCCGCCTTTTTTCGTGCCTTTGCGGGTTGCGGCTCGGCGAGGCGTGGGGGTTTTTGCCCGGACTTCTCCCAGGTTTTCTTGCCTTTCACACCCCGCTTGGGGCCTGCTTTTGGCGGCCTCGAGACATCGGGGGCTGCGTCCAGTTTCACGATGTCCTTTGTGCCTTCGACCTTCATCTGGGGCCCGATCGCGTCCAAAAAGCCGGGAACGCTGCTTTCGCGAATTTCGATATAGGTCACTTCGTCAGCTATACGGATCGCACCGACATCGGATTTGGTGATGTTCCCCGCTTTGCAGATCATCGGCAGCAAATAGCGCGGAGACGCGTTTTCGTTGCGCCCTTCCGATACTGAGAACCAGACGCTCGGACCAAAAGGCGCGGACGGCTTTGGCCCGGCATCTTTGACGTCGCTCAACTCTTCCGGTGCGGAATGCTGTTGCTGATATTGACGGACATAGGCCGCAGCAAGCTGCTCGGGCGAGTACCGCGCAACCAATTCGTCAACGGACGCGCGTTCGGTCTCGGTTACATCTGCTTGCCAGTCGTCCGAGCCGAACATCCGCTGCAGGTCCTGCGCATTGACCTCGTCTGCCGAAGGGGCAGACCCCCATTCGGCTGTCAATTTGGCGAATTTCAGCAAACGCTGCGCCTTTTTGAACGAAGACGGGGGAACGACCAAAGCACTGACCCCTTTGCGCCCTGCCCGTCCGGTTCGGCCCGAGCGGTGCAGAAGGGTTTCGTGGCTGTTGGGCAGCTCGGCATGAACCACCAGATCCAGGTTCGGCAGGTCGATCCCGCGCGCGGCGACATCGGTTGCCACGCAGACACGGGCGCGCCCGTCACGCATGGCCTGAAGGGCGTTGGACCGTTCGCTTTGGGTCAACTCACCGGACAGCGCCACAACCGAGAACCCACGGTTCGACAGGCGGGCCGTCAGGCGGCTGACCATGGCACGCGTATTGCAGAAAACAATGGCGTTTGGTGCCTCATAAAACCGCAGCACGTTGATGATCGCGTTTTCACCGTCCCGGGGCGCGACGCTCATCGCTCGGTATTCGATATCGGCGTGCTGCGCCCGTTCACTGACAGTGCTGACACGCTCGGCATCTTGTTGATATCGGGCGGCGAGGCTGACAATCGCGCGGGGAACCGTGGCCGAGAACAGCAACGTCTGGCGGTCCGTCGGCGTTTCTTCAAGTATGAACTCCAGATCCTCACGGAACCCGAGGTCGAGCATTTCGTCGGCTTCATCCAGAACGACGGCGCGTACTTCCGTCAGATCGATTGACCCGCGCATGATATGATCGCGCAAACGCCCCGGTGTTGCGACCACGATATGCGCCCCCCGCGACAGCGCCCGGCGTTCATCGCGCATATCCATGCCACCAACGCATGAGGCGATGAAGGCCCCCGCATCCGCATAAAGCCACGCCAATTCGCGCTTGACCTGCATCGCAAGCTCTCGCGTCGGCGCGATGACCAGTGCCAAAGGCGCGCCTGCTGTATCGAAGACCTGTGCCTCACCCAGAATGGTCGGCGCCACAGCCAGACCAAACCCGATGGTTTTCCCCGATCCGGTCTGTGCTGAAACCAGCATGTCCCGCCCCTGCAGTTCAGCTGCGGTTACGGCCTCCTGAACGGGGGTCAGGGTGGTATATCCTTTGCGCTGCAGCGCATCTGCGAGAGTTTGTTTCATGGTTCGGCTTTCTAAGGTGATGCTGTCACCCTCAGAGCGTCCAACACACGGATCATAATCGAAGCGCTGCTCTTACCCACAGAACAAGCGGATGTATAGGGCGGAAAGTGAGTAACCGAAGACCCCGCTAGCCAACCCTATTCCGGCAGGGACCCATATCACCCGATCTTGTTCTTTTGCAGATGCGGGGTAACGCCAAAATGGGCCCGGTACACCCGCGCGAAATGGCCGGGGTTTTCGAACCCGCAGGCAAACGCAACTTCGGTAACCGAGGATTCTGTCTGCAACAACAGCTTGCGCGCCCGATCCAGCCGCATTTCCATAAAGTACTTCTTCGGCGACGCATTCAGGTACTTGCCAAACAAACGCTCCAGCTGACGCGTCGATATCCCGATTTCTGTCGCGATCTTGGATGGCGAAACTGGCACCTCGATCGAGTTTTCCATGATCTGAATGGCTTTGGCCAAATGGGCGTTTCGCATTCCGTTTCTGGATTGGATCGAAACACGCTGTTCTGCCGTGGCATTGCGAACGGCATTGTATACCATCTGGTCTGACACAGCGACGGCAAGGTCATGGCTGTGGTCCTCTTCGATCAGATGAAGCATCAGGTCCGCAGTCGCTGTGCCGCCGGATGCAGTTACGAACTTGCCATCGACGCTGAACACGCTGCGCACCAGATTGACCTCGGGAAAGGCCTCCATAAAACTGTCGTGGTACTCCCAGTGTATGGCCGCGTCGGTTCCATCCAGAAAACCCGCCTCTGCCAGCAACCAGGCGCCGGAACACAATGCGCCAATCTTCGTACCGCCGGCCCGCTCACGTCTGAGTGTGGCAAGCAGCGAACGGGATACGTGTGACTGCATATTTATGCCGGACAGAACAAACAGCCGATCACATTTGACGATATCGGTCAGCCCGCCATCCACAACGGTCCTAATGCCATTTGAACAGGTGACCGTTTCCCCGTTTTCGGACAGAATCGACCATTTGTACAACTCTTCACCCTGCACAAGGTTTGCTATCCGAAGGGGTTCCACCGCGCAGGAAAACGCGAGGTGCGAGAACTCTTCGATGAGCAAGAAGATAAAGTGCTGTGTTTTGGACATGGCGGCCTTCGTTTCAAAAGCAAAACTGCGCGGAACAAACCGCGCAGTATCAAGAGCAGGGGTATTTCCCGAAAGGTTAATGCGCAGCTCAGCGTACAGCGTCAAGCCAGCTATCTTAAGCAGCGTGTTTTGCCGCGACCCTTCCATCGACAAGGTGGTCGATAGTGTCTGAGCTGTCGTCGCTATCCGAGGTATTCTTGTTTTGCGCTGAAACATCGTTGATGTCAATTTTGGCAAACTTGAACAGCTGCGCAGACAATCCTAGCGGCGACATCAAGCGACAAAAAGGCCTGCCCGATCTTTTGGGCAGGCCAGTCGGGGAGTGAGTTGTGTGCTTAGAAGCTCTGGTTCAGTTCATCGGCGGCCGGGATTTCGCGTTCGCGGCGGGCGATGTAGTCCAGCAGTTCTTCGTTCCTGGCCTCGTCCAGCTTCGGCTCCTGATATTCGCCCAGCAGTTTGCGGGCGTGTTTCAGGGCGCGCTCTGTGATCTCGACGCTGCCCTCGGCCTGCCATTGCTCGATCGAGTTGTTGTCGAACAGTTCCGGCATGAAGAACGCGGTCTGGAAGTTCTCCTGCGTGTGCGGATGACCCAGGTAGTGGCCGCCGGGGCCCACATCCGGCACCGCTGACAGCGCCTGATCGAAGTCATGCCATTTCGGGCCCTCGGCCATGCGGTAGGCCATCGCGCATTGCTCGGCATCGACGATGAACTTGGCGACGGAACAGTGCATCCCCGCCTCGTTCCAGCCGGCCGAGTGCCAGATATAGTTGGCACCCGCATGCACAACCGCGCCCAGCGTGGTTGCCGATTCATAGCCCGCCTGCGCGTCAAAGGTCTTGGCTCCGCCCAGCGTGTTCGAGGTCCGCCATGGCACGTCATAGAACCGCGCCATCTGACCAATCATGAAGTTCATCAGGCTGATCTCGGGCGTGCCCGCCATCGGTGCACCCGACTTCATCGACACCGTCGACAGATAGTGCCCCCAGATCGCCGGCGCGCCTTTGCGGATCACTTGCGTGTAGGCCAGTGCCGACAGCGCCTCGGCGGTCAGCTGCGCCACGGTGGCCGGAACGGATGCGGGCGTGTTGGCACCGCCCAGAACGAAGGGCGAGCACAGCACCGGCTGGTTGCGGCGGCAGAAAGCACGCATGGCGCCCAGCATGGTCTCATCCCAGACCAGCGGGCTGTTGCCGTTGCAGTTGCCGGTGGTCACCGGGTGATCGTCGATGAAGCCTTCGCCAAACAGGATATCGCACATATCCATCACATCCTCGGCGTTCTTGGGCGAGGTGGTCATGCCCATGAACATCTTGTCCGAGTATTTCATCGATGAGTACGTAATCCGCAGATGCCGCTGGCTGATCGGGTGGTCATAGGGCTCGACAATGTGGTGGGCCGAGCTGTGCAGCGCCGGCATCATGTGGCTCAGTTTGTGGAACATCGCCAGATCTTCCAGCAACGGGTTGCGGCGCACATCGTCCAGATCGCGCAGGAACGGCGCGCCGGTCATCGGCACGAAGACCGAGTGCTTGCCGCCCAGCTTGACGTTATTGGCCGGGTTGCGGGCGTGATAGGTGAACTGCGCCGGGATGGTCGAGATCAGCTCGCGCACCATGTTGCGATCCAGATAGACCAGCTCTCCAACGACCTTGGCGCCGGCTTTCTTCCAGTCTTCCAGCGCGATCGGGTCGCGGAACTGGACGCCGACATTTTCCAGAATGTCCATCGCGGCGGCGTCGATACGTTCCACCTGGCTGCCGTCCATGACCTCACAATCGGGGATCGCGCGGGTCAGGCCCGGAAGCATCTGAAAGTTTGGCGCAGTGCGCAGGGCGCGGCGCGCTGAGCGCCCACCAGAGCGCGAAGCTGTACGAGTGTTCATAGGGCCTGTCTCCAATCCTGGCCCCAAAACTGAAGGATTCGCGAATGCGCCACCTCACCGATTGCGATATCTCATTGCAAGAAACGACATAACGCAGCCGAAACCGGCGGTGGAACACTAATAGGGATGAAGGGGTGTCGTGAAACGTCCGAACGACCAACGCCAATGCGGCCGCCATGGTGGGGTGGCTGAAGTGACAGCCGGTATTCAGGACCCGGCGTGGGTCAGGCGTTTTCGCCCGTCATCCTGCAATAACCAGCATTCTGATCCCTCAAAAACAGCGGCGGTCAGTGCTTTGCCGTATCCAGCGCCTGTATCGATGTTCACGCGGTTACTATGATGTTCCGCGGCGGAGACATGCGTATGGCCGTGAACGACCAGCCATGGATGAGGGTCCGCGTAGTTTAGGAACTCTTCCCGGATCCAGATCAGTTCGTCGGGGTCCTGAAGCTGCAAGGGAACACCAGGCTGAATGCCTGCGTGGACGAACAGCAGATCTTCGTGCTGATAGTACGGCAACAGGCCTGCCAGAAAATCAATATGGGCCTGCGGAACGGCAGCTTTGGCTCTGGCGTGGATCTGATAGGTTCGGTCGCCCCCGTCTACGTCAACTCCATAAGATCTCAACGTCTCGATTCCACCTATTCGGGGGTGCAGCCAATGATAGCCGACCAGCAGGCGCGCATCGTTTCTTGGGTAGTCTTCAAGAAACATGGCGCACATCTGGTCGTGGTTGCCGCGCAGGAACGTCCAGTTCCTGCCGTCAGACTGACCTTTCGCCAACAGATCCAGAACCTCGCGGCTGTGAGCGCCGCGATCGGTGTAGTCACCGATAAAGACGATTTGGGCATCAGCCCCGCCGTCTTTTTCAATGCGCGCCAACGCGTCCTCCAGCATGTGCAACTGACCGTGGATGTCGCCGATGGCATAGATAGGTTCAGGCATTTTCAGGCGCTCTTATTCAGACCAGTCGATGCGGAACTCTTCCCGAAAGGCAAACCGCACCAGATGGGCTTCGATCACGTCTTTCCAGCGCGCCAAGTCGCCGCGCGGGCCGGTCGCAGCGGTAATCGTCAGGCTTTCGTCCTTCGCTTCCAGGGTCACACTGTCGCCATCCGGAAAGGCCACGCTGCCCTTCGTTTCGTCAAAGAACACCTCAGCCTTGTGCGACCAGTGTTTGCACAGCTGCTGCAGGTATTTGCTGGCCACGGCGGTTTGGGCAACGCCCGAGGCGGTCTGATCCGGCAGCAGGCTCAGCCCCGCCTTGGCGGCGTTCCGCATCGCCGTCGCAAACAGTGTAACGTCGATATTGGTCGCTACGAACGTGGCCCCCAGATCTAGGCATTTGCGCTGCATCGCCGGATCAAGGGTCAGGACACCTGCCGCCTTGCCCGCCGCCACGATGCGGGTGAGCGCGTCCAATACGGCCGCGACCACTTCCGGATGACCGGCATTGCCGATATGGCCCATGTCGGCGGCCAGATCGGATGGGCCGATAAACACCCCATCCACATCGGTGGCCAGAATTTCGTCCAGCGCTGCCAGACCCTTTTGGTTTTCCACCTGCACCAGCAGGCAAATCTGTTCGTCCGCCGTTTTCAGGTAGTCCGGGATCGCTGCAAACCGCGAGGCCCGCGCCAGTGCCGAGCCCACACCCCGTACGCCATGTGGTGGGTAATGCACCGCCCGCACCAGTTCACGCGCCTGATCGCCGCTTTCGACCATAGGCACCAGAAGGTTCTGTACGCCTGCGTCCAGATATTGCTTGATCATCCAGGTCTCGCCAATCGGCAGGCGCGCGACCGGAGTGCTGCCCGATCCCTCTATCACCTGCACCTGCTCAAGGATCGAGCGGAGATCGTTCGGCGCGTGTTCCCCGTCAACCAACAGCCAGTCGAACTGCGCGGTTGCTGCAATCTCAGCCGTATAGCTGTTGGCCATCCCGACCCAGCAGCCGATCTGCGGCTGCCCCGCCTTAAGAGCGGCTTTGAAGGTGTTCTTCGGCGCAGGCATGTGCGGCGTTCCTTTCAGGCAAAATTGATATCGACCGAGCCGAATGGCCCGAAATCGGCATGGATCTCAGTACCAGAGGGGCATTCGACCGGACGGATAAAGCTGCCGGACAGGATGATCTGACCGCGCTCAATGCTTTGGCCGTATTGCGCCATGCGGCGGGCCAGCCAGACGACGCTCTCAACTGGATCGTTCAGAACTCCCGCGCCCAGACCGGTTTCCTCGATCTCGCCATTGCGGAAGGTCAAGGCTCCCACCCAGCGCAGGTCAAAGGCATCCACCGCGTGACGCTCCGCGCCCAACACGATGCCGGCATTCGCAGCATTGTCGCTGATCGTGTCGAATACCGTGCGCGGTTTGCCTGTTTCCGGGTCAACGCGTTGAATACGGGTATCAAGGATTTCGATCGAGGGCGCGACGTAATCCGTGGCGGCAATGACATCGTCGCGGGTGACGTTTTCGCCGCCGACCGCGGATTTCATCACAAATGCAAGCTCCGCTTCAATTCGCGGCTGGATGAAACGACCCGCCGGGACCGTTCCGCCGTGTTCGAAGGCCATGTCATCGAAAAGGATACCACTGTCGGGAATGTCGATGTTCAGCGCGTATTGCATTGCTTTTGAGGTCAGGCCGATCTTCCATCCGATCACCTTGCGCCCCTCGGCCAGTTTCTGGCGATAGATGGCATTTTGAACCTCATAGGCATCGTCCATGCCCATCTCGGGGTGGCGCAGGGTCAGAAGGCCGATCTGTTCACGCGTACGCTCAGCCTGCAACAGATCGGCGGCGGCGCGTGTGTGATCCTCAGGGGTCATGGCTGTTCGTCCTCAACCGTGTTGCGCAGCGTGCCGATGCCTTCGACCGAGACCTCAACCACGTCGCCCGGCGCCAGATACTTCGGGGGATCAAACCGCGCCCCTGCCCCGGTCGGCGTGCCAGTGACGATGATATCGCCCGGCTGCAGGGTCATGAAGGTCGAGATGTACTCGATCTCGCGCCGGATCGGGAACATCATGCGGTTCAGGGTGTCGTCCTGACGCAGCTCGCCATTCACATGGGTCTGAATGCGGGCGTCATCAAGTTGCGCCGCATCGGTAAAGGGTACAAGCCATGGGCCGATGGCACCTGTGCTGTCCCAGTTTTTGCCTTGGGTGACGTTGAACTTGGCGTGGCGCACCCAGTCGCGGATCGTGCCTTCGTTGCACAGGGTCAGGGCCGCGATATGGTCATAGGCATCCTCTTGCGAAATCCGGCGACCGGTCTTGCCAATGACAATGGCAACCTCGCCTTCGTAATCCAGCGTGTGGTTTTCCGGCGGACGGATCAGCGGACGGTCGTGGCCGGTAAAACCGCTGGCAAAACGCGGGAACAGCGACATGTATTTCGGCTGCGCACTGCCATCCTTGTATTCCGCATTGCGATCCGGAAAGTTCACCCCGACACACAGGATACGCCGCGCATCCGGCATCACCATGTCATAGATAAAGTCGGTGTGGGTTACTGCTTTGCCCTCTGTGGCCTTGACCAAATCGTCAAACGCCCCTGCGGCAATTACCTCGTAGAGGCTGCCGAAAGAGGGAAAAGCGTCGTTCAGTGCTGTCGCACCGGCATCCGTGATTGCGCCAAAAAGGGTTTCGCCGTCGGCAGAGTAAGTCGCAAAGCGCATCAGGCCTCCTCGGCGGGTTCGATGCCGCCCATGCAGATGTATTTGAGTTCCATGAAATCATCGAGTCCATAGCGGGACCCTTCGCGCCCCAGACCCGACATCTTGACGCCACCAAACGGGGCTTCGGCGGTCGAGATCAGGCCGGTGTTGACCCCAACCATGCCGTATTCCAGCCCCTCGGACACGCGCCACACACGGGCCAGATCACGGGAATAGAAATATGAGGCAAGCCCAAATTCGGTATCATTGGCAGCGGCCACAACCTCGGCTTCGGTTTCGAATTTGAACAAAGGCGCGACAGGGCCAAAGGTTTCCTCGGTCGCCACCGCCATGTTCGAAGTCACGCCGGTCAGGATGGTGGGTTCGAAGAAGGTGCCGCCAAGAGCGTGGGGATTTCCCCCAAGCGCCACCTTGGCGCCTTTCGAGGTCGCGTCTTCGACATGTTCAGCCACCTTGTCCACAGCCGCCTGATCGATCAGCGGGCCAAAGATGGTGCCTTCGTCAAACCCGTTGCCAGTCGGCAGGGTCGCCACTTTGGCCGCCAGTTTTTCCGCGAAAGCATCATAGACCCCGGCCTGCACATAGATGCGGTTTGCGCACACGCAGGTCTGACCGTTGTTGCGAAACTTGGCGATCACCGCGCCTTCGACGGCGGCATCAAGATCGGCATCGTCGAACACGATGAACGGCGCGTTGCCGCCCAGCTCGAGCCCCAGTTTCTTGATCGTCGGGGCGCATTGGGCATAGAGCATGGCGCCGATTTCGGTCGATCCGGTAAAGGTCAGCTTTTGCACCATCGGGCTCGACGTCATCTCACCTCCGATGGCGCGCGCCGAACCGGTGATGACCGAGAACAGACCCGCGGGCAGCCCTGCGCGCTCGGCCAATACAGCCAGCGCGATGGCCGAAAACGGTGTCTGGCTGGCGGGTTTCAACACCATAGAACAGCCCGCAGCAAAGGCCGGACCGGCCTTGCGGGTGATCATGGCGTTGGGAAAGTTCCATGGTGTAATCGCGGCCACAACGCCGATGGGCTGTTTGACAGTGATGATCCGCTTATCCGGCGCATGGCCGGGCGTGACATCGCCGTAGGCACGGCGCGCCTCTTCCGCGAACCACTCGATGAAACTGGCGCCATAGGCAATCTCACCCTTAGCTTCGGCCAGCGGCTTACCCTGTTCGGCGGTCAGAATGGCACCCAGGTCTTCCTGATTTTCCATCATCAGGTCGTACCAACGACGCAAGACTTTGCTGCGCTCTTTTGCGGTGCGTTTGGCCCAGTCTTTCTGGGCACGCTGCGCATCCGCAATTGCATCGGCCGTTTCTGCAGCGCCCAGATTGGGCACCCGGCCGATCACCTCGCCCGTCGCCGGGTTGGTTACGTCAATCGCGCTTGCAACCTCGGACACATCCACCCATCTGGACCCGACCCGCGCCTTTTCGGCAAGCAGGCTGGGATCGTTAAGACGCAGTTCAGTCATTCGATTTTCCCTGTGGTTCCGGTCTCAGACCGAGAAGCTGATATTGGCCTGACCCGTTCCGGAACTTCCGAAATACGGGGTGTAGATGTCGATCTTGCCCTTGTAGCTGCCCCAACCAAGGGCTCCGAACAGCAAGGCGGTATCGTTCATGGCGCATTCGCCCGCACATTTCTTGGCGTAGTCGGGCAATAGTTCGAGGAACTCCTCGAACCGGCCCTGTTCCCACAGGTCCAGCACACGCATGTCCATCTGTCGGTTGAACTCGCCGTTCACCGAGTTCAATCCATCGACAGAGCGCTCATTGGGCGTGAAATCATGGCTCAAAGATCCCGAGGCCAGGATCGAGACGTTCCGGTCCGAGCGTCGGATACCTTCGGCAATGGCCTCACCCCAGACCCGATTTTCGGCAATCGACGAGAACTGGTTGACCGCCACGGGCAGAACCCGCGCGTTCACACCGTCATTGATAAAGTGCATCGGCAGCAAGGTACCGTATTCCATCCCCATATCGGGATGCGAATGCCCCAGAGCCCGCTCGCCGCGCTCACGCAGAACATCAAGTATGGTTTCACCCAGTTCGTGATCGCCGCGATAATCGAACTCCATGTCCGCCAGCATGTGCGGCAGTTCATGGCTGATAAAACGGCCCTTGTGGTGTTCTTTCGTGTTCAGGTGAAAGCCCTGATTGGTGATCCAGTGCGTGTCAAAAATGATGAATGTGTCGACCTTGCGGTTGATCGCATCCTGACGAAGGCGCGCATAGCCATCGATGGCGGGTTGGCGGATGCCTTTATATTTCGGCATCGTGTGGGACATCCAGATACTTGGCACATGCGTAATCTTTGCCGCCTGTACAATCTTTCCCATGATCGTCTCCTCTCCAAAAATGCGTTACGCGCCTGTCAGCCGGTTCAGGTTACCGGGAAGATCACATTGGTTTGCCCGGTTCCGGAAGAGGGGAAATACTCGGTAACAACCTCGCACTTCGCATCATACGAGTCCCAACCCAGCGCGCCATAAAGCATGGCCGTGTCATGCATCGAGCCTTCGCCACAGCAGAAGTTGGCGTATTCACCCAGCATTTTCAGGAACGTGGCGTGATCTCCGGCTTGCCACATTTCCAGAACATGCAGATCCACCTGGCGGTTGAACTCGGAACTGATGGTGAATGTACCATTATTTGCGGCATAGTCCTTGTTCGGCCAGATCTTGTGGCTCAGCGATCCGGACGCGACCAGCAGAACCTTGCTGTCGCTAGCCTCGACCGCTTCGCGGATGGCTTCACCAACAAGGCGGCTTTCCTCGTGGCTGTGAACGGTGCACCAAGCGGCAATCGAGACCACCTTGAAGTCCGCCTCGCGGCTCATGAAGCGCATCGGAACAAGGGTCCCGTACTCCAGCTCAAGGCTGTCCACCTGATGACTGAGAGTATGTACGCCTTTTTTTGTGGCGATGTCGGCTATGGCGTCCCCAAGCGCCGGGTCACCGTCATATGCATAGGGCAGATCCTTGATGAATTGCGGGAACTCGTTCGAGGTGAACAAGCCTTCGAAATGCTTGTTGGCATTGATGTGAAAACCGGCGTTGACGACCCAATGCGTGTCGCAGATCACCACCGTGTCTGCGCCCAGCTCTTTTGCGCGTCGTGCAATTTCCCGATGCCCGTCAATCGCGGTTTGACGCGCGCCTTTGACCGGGCCTTCCTGTTCCGACATCAGCATGGTCGGCACATGGGTCATTTTGGCTGCGAGAACGATTTCTCCCATTGTCTCCTCCTGGAGGTTGAGGTGGGCGCGTTTCCAGGTTCTGTCAGGGCGGGCTGTTACAGCTTGCCCAGTTGCATGATCTTGTGCTGGCCGGTGGCAAAGCCGATGTGCTTTTGCTCCATGTAGAACTCGAACGACCAGTCGCCGCCGTCGCGACCGATGCCCGAGGCCTTGACCCCACCGAAAGGCGTGGGCAGGTGCCGCACGTTTTCCGAGTTTACCCAGATCATTCCGGCCTCAAGCTTATCGGTAAAGCGCAGCGCCCGCGTCAGGTCGTTGGTCCAGACGTAGCCGGTAAGACCGTAAGGCGTATCATTGGCCATCCGCAGCGCTTCGTCCTCGGTCGAGAACGGGATCGAGGTCAGAACCGGGCCGAAGATTTCCTCACGCGCGATGCGCATCTGGTTGCTGGCGTTGGTGAACAGTGTCGGGCGGATGAAGTATCCCTCATCACCCAGTTTCACACCACCGGCTGCGACGGTCGCGCCGTCTTCTTTGGCGATGTCAAAATAACTTGTGACCTTGTTGTAATGCTCCTCTGTCACCAGCGGGCCGATTTCGGTTGCCGGGTCCAGCGGGTGACCAACTTTGATGTTGTTCACGCGTTCGATCAACTTGGCTTCGAACTCGTCCTTGATACTGTCCTGCACCAGAAGGCGCGAGGACGAGGTACAGCGCTCACCATTGATCGAGTAGATCATGAAGATCACCGCATCCAGTGCGCGGTCCAGATCGGCGTCGTCGAACACGATCACAGGGTTTTTGCCGCCCAGCTCCAGATGCATCCGCTTCAGCGTGTCCGCACCCTGCTTGGTGATGATGCTACCGGTGCGGCTTTCACCGACAAAGGCGATGGCCTTGATCAACGGATGCTCGGTCAGCGCCTTGCCCGCATCGGGGCCAAAGCCGTTCACAGTGTTCAGCACTCCCTTGGGCAGACCGGCCTCTTCAGCGATCTCGACCAGCAGGCGGGCTGACAGGGGCGAATCTTCGGCGGGCTTGTGAACCACGGTGCAGCCTGCCGCCAGAGCAGGCGCGATCTTCCAGGTCGACAGCATGAACGGCGTATTCCACGGGGTGATCACGCCCACCGGACCAATTGGAACGCGGGTGGTGACATTCATCAGGGTCGGCGATTTCAGATGCTGACCGTCACGCGCTTGCACCACCTGATCCGCGAAATAGCGAAAGTTCTCGGCTCCGCGCAGGGCCGCCTTGGACATAAAGCGCAGGGTCTGGCCGGTGTCCCAGCATTCGCACAGAGCGATTTCCTCGGCGCGCGCTTCAATGGCATCCGCCACATTCAGCAGAATGCGGCGGCGCTCGGCGGCGGGCATGTCGCGCCACTCGGCAAAGGCGGCATGGGCTGCTTTGGCTGCGGCGTCAATGTCATCTGCGGTACCGTGGGCAACATCGCAGATCACCGACTTGTCGACCGGCGAAGTAGATTGAAACACTCCACCAGACCCGGCAACGTCCTCACCCGCAATGCGGTTCTTGATGCCTGTCTCTTTGAGTCGCGCCAAAAAGCCTGCCAATTTCTCGATGTTTGTGTCCAGTGCGCTCATGCTTCAGGTCTCCTGCGTGGTCGCGCCAAGGTGATCGCGGATCGTACCGGTCTTGGGCGAAAGCTTTGGGTCGATGTCGCGCATCTCAAGCGAAAGCGCGATAGAATGGTGCGAAAAGGCGGGGGCCAGATAGGCTTTGACGGCCTCAAAAATGCGCTGAGTGGCGTCCTGCTTCACGTCGCCCGTTCGACCCGCGCGCAAGCGGACCGAGATGTCGATGAAGCCATGCGCCGGGTTGCCGTCTGCAATCGCATAGTGATCAACCCGCGTGGCGCGAACACGAATGCCCGGCATAGGAAAGGTGTCGATCTCGGCAGCCGTTGCCCGGATGCATTCACACAGGCCAGCTATGTCGATCTTGTCCTCCAGATTCCCGGAATACTCGACGTGAAAATGTGGCATGCGTTCTCCCCTTATTATTTAACATGTTTACTATTTAGCTTTGATGCTGTCAAGAACTTGTCTTGTTAATCTTTGCAATTCCCGAAATCGGGCTTTAGAAGACCGCATGGCCTCACGATCTCACACCAAAAGCACCGCCCGATCTCTTCCCATTGCGCTGTTGCGCGCGCGCGAGACCGTCATGGCGCCGATCCGGGATATGCTGCACGACAATCAGCTGACCGAGCAAAAATGGCGCACCCTCCGGGTTTTGGACGAGCTCGGCGAGGTTGAACAAAGCACCATCGCGCACGAAGCCTGCCTACTGCTGCCCAGCCTTACCCGCATCCTGCGCACGATGGAGGCCGAGGGCCAGATTACCCGACGCCAGGACAACCTGGACAAGCGCCGTACTATGGTACGCATTACCGATGCCGGACGCTCGGTCCTGGAAGATAACCTTGCCACCTCTCTGGCGATTGCAAACAACATCGAGGCGCAGATGGGCCGCGAAAAACTCGACCAGCTGCTGGATCTTCTGGAAGAGTTGCAGGCGGTCAAAGTCTGACGGGGCCGGCGATGGGTTTGACCCCACCCGCTTTGGGCAGGGCCAAGCGAGTGGTCACAGAGTTGCCAGACCGGTATCCAGCGCCGACAGGATCTTAGCCACATCCTCGGACGTGATGATCAGCGGTGGCGACAGGATGATGTTGTTTCCGGATACGCGCACCATCACACCATCCTCGTAGGCCGCTTTCTGAACCTGCAACGGCAGGTGTTTTGCGATAGGCGCCTTGGTCGCGCGGTCTGAAACCAGCTCGAGCGCGCACATCAGCCCCTCGCCTCCGCGCACATCACCAATGGCGTCGTATTTCTCGGCCAGTTTCTGCAGCCCGGCAAACAGCTCGTCCCCGCGCGCGGCGGCGTTTTCCCAGACGCGCAGGCGCTTGATCTCAGACAGCGCAGCAAGGGCCGCTGCGGCACCAACCGGATGGCCGGAATAGGTATAGCCCTGATCGACCGATGCCTTGCCGGTGGTGTCCTTTTCGAACACTTCGGCAACCGCACCAGAGATCATCGCCGCGCCAAACGGGAAGTAACCATTGGTGATGGCCTTGGCCGTGGTCATGATATCGGGCTGAACACCCCAATGCCGTGCACCGCTTTCACTGCCGGTACGGCCAAAGGCGGTGATGATCTCATCCGAGATCAGCAGAATACCATTTTTTGAACAGACTTCGCGCACCATGGGCATGAAACTCTTATGCGGCGGGATTACCCCCCCTGCCCCAAGAACCGGCTCCATGATGAAAGCCGCAACCGTGTTCGCGCCTTGGAATGCAATCTCGGCCTCAAGCGCTTTGACGCAAAGCTGCGCCAAACGTTCTGGGTCAGTCTCGTCAAACGGGTTCCGATAGGTCCACGGTGCGGGCACATGATAGCAGCCGGGCAACATCGGTTCGTAGGCCGCACGGAATTTCTGATTGCCGTTGACCGAAGCAGCGGCGAAATGGGTGCCGTGATAGCCCTGTTTCAGGCTGACGAACTTTGTGCGCCCGGCCTCGCCGCGCACCTTGTGGTACTGCCGCGCCATTTTCAGCGCGATCTCGACCGAATCCGAGCCGCCCGAGGTAAAGAAAGCACGGGTCAGGCCGTCGGGTTCGAAAAACTGCGCCAGTTCATAGGACAGCTCAATTGCCTTGTCGTTACTGGTGCCCCGGAAGGTCGAATAATAGGGCAGCGCGTTCAGCTGATCGGCAATGGCCTGCTTCACCGGATCGCAGGAATAACCCAGATTGACGTTCCAAAGTCCCCCGACCGCGTCCAGTGCCTTGTGCCCATCGACATCGATAATGCTGACACCTTCGCCGCCGTTCAGAATGGTCGGCGGGTTCTTCTGGCTGTCGGCGGGATGCGCCATCGGGTGCCAGAAGTAGCGTGCGTTGTTTTCTTTCAGAAAGTTCGAGTCTTTCATGTCTGGGGTCTCCGGGGTTTGCGTCCACCCGCTTACGGATGGAATTCAGTTGGAAATGTATCGGGAAGCTGACCGCCAAAACTTGCTGTAAGGTCAGTCGAAAGGGCATGCAGGGCTGTCAGGATTTCCGGCAGCCGTTCGTCTCCGGCGCGACCTTCGGGAACGGCAATCGCAATGGTTCCCAGTGCCATCTGATCAATGCCGAATATGGGCGCCGCATAGCCATAGACGCCATTTTCATAGCTTCCATTGCTATTGGCCCAACCGGCTTGGCTGATTGCCGCGACCCGCTCTTTGATCAGCGCCGGGTCGGTTAGCGTGGCGTCAGTGTATCGCGCCTGTTCTTCCTGACCGAGGCGGTCCAGCAGGAAGGAAGGTCCAAAGCTGAGCATGCAAAGACCCGAGGCGGTCGCGTTGATTGGAAGAACCTCGCTGGGGTCGAGACTGACCCGCACGCTGTGGCGCGTCGTTTCGACCACCAGCGCTGTTTGCAGCGAGTCCTTTTCCAACAGCGACAGATGTAGGCTTTCGCCGACGTCTTGCATGGCAACCTGCATTCTCTGGCGGGCACTTTCGATGCCGGGACGGGCGATCTGGCGCAATGCGGCCAGACGCAGTGCGGCGGGTCCTACGGCGTAGGATTTGGTCATGGGGTTCTGTTCGATCAGCCCATATTCTTCTAGCGCCCGCAGGTGACGCAGCGCGGTGGCTTTGTTCAACCCGGACAACCGCGCAAACTGACTCAGCCCAATCTCCGGTCGAGCGTTTGAAAAGTAGTTGAGCATTTTCAGGGCGTTCAGGGCAGTACCCATATGATTCACATCCTCCCGTTCAGGTAATACTTGACAGAACAAACTTAACAAAGCAACATTATTCTTGTTAACACGGATCAAATAATGAACCACTAACGGGAGGTGTCAATGAAGAAAATACTAACAGCCGCAGTGTTTGTTGCTTCTGCAACGGCCGCATTCGCCGAATACCCAGAGAAGCCGGTTTCCTTTGTCGTACCGTGGCCTCCGGGTGATCTGGAAGACGTGCTGACGCGCATCATCGCGGACGAATTTCAGGCAATGTATGGTGTTCCTGCCGCAGTCGTGAACAAGCCCGGCGGCGGCGGCGGCCCGTTCCCCGGCGCGGTGGAAGTCGCAACTGCCCCGGCAGATGGCTATACCATCGGGTCCTTCGTGACCGACGTTCCCATCGGTGGTCCTCAGATCGGCATCCCCGAACTGTCCCCCAACCCCTTCGAGCCGATCGGCATCTTCATGACCTATCCGTTCGTGATTGCATCAGGCAAAGACGCGCCATTCACCAACTGGGAAGAACTGGTCGCCTATGGCAAGGAAAACGACGTGGCGCTGGGTCACTTCGGCTCGTTCCTGCCGCCCACTCAGGTGACATTTGCCGCCGCAATCAGCTCTGGCTTTGACTTTGCCAGCGAAGCTGCATTCGATGCGCTGGACTGCAACACGCTGGCTTCCGGCGATGTCGATGTGATCAACACCACGCTGCAGCTGATCCTGCCCTGTATGGATGACGTCAACGTTCTGGCCAGCATTGGCAACGAGCGCATCAGCCTGACCCCTGACACGCCGACCGTCAGCGAACTGCACCCTGATCTGAACGTGGCGCTTTGGAACGGCCTGTTCGTTCACAAGGACACTCCGGCAGAGGTGCGCGAAAAAATCGCGGCCGCTGCGCAAAAGGCGCTGCAGACCGAGAAAGCTCAGAACCTGATCGGTGAGACCGGTGTTCTGATCTACTGGCTGGATGCGGACGCCTCGAACGCCCAGATCGCAAGCGACAGCGAAACGATTGGAGCCATTCAGGCCCTCGTGGGCGAATAAACAAGTCTCAGGGTCGCGCGGGGGCAATCCCCGCGCGACTTTTTCATCGGTCAGGGAGGGGACTATGATAGCCAAAACACTTCAGGACATGTTCAAACGATACCGCCGTCCCGGCGATGTTGTTTTCGCTTTGGCCTTTTTGGTTTTTGCTGTTTTCCTTCTGACCCAATTGGGAGAACAGACCAAGGTTGTCAAACGCACCAAGTGGTTTGCGCAGCCCGGCTTTTGGCCAATGGTGTCGCTTTGGGCAATGGCTGTATTTGCCTTTCTGCATTGGCTCAGCTCGGCCATGTCAGACCGCATTCCGGGTCGCTGGCCTGAAGTGGCGTTTTGGTTTCGGTCCCTTGAATACGTCGCTTATTTTTTGGTCTATGTCGCGGTTGTCCCGCTTTTAGGATACCTGCCATCGACTGTTCTGTTCGCGGTTTTTCTTGCTGTAAGGACAGGTTTCCGAAGCGCTGGGGCCATTGGCCTTGCAGCAGCGTTCGGGGTCGCGGTGACAGTCATCTTCCGCGCCTTCCTACAGGTCAAAATCCCCGCAGGTGCCGCCTATGAATACCTGCCTGAAGCCGTGCGCGCCTTTGCGCTGACTTATCTCTGAGGTTCGCCATGGAAACGCTTCTGTCCGGTCTTTCTATCCTTACGCAGTGGCAGGTGATCGTCGCCCTTCTGATTGGCTCGATTGGCGGGGTCATCATCGGCGCGCTGCCCGGTGTTGGCGCTGCGGTGGCGATTGCCATCCTTTTGCCCGCCACTTTCGCCTTTGAACCCATTGTCGGCCTGACGCTGTTGCTGGGCATCTATGGCTCCTCCATGTATGGCGGCGCCATCCCCGCCATTCTGATCAACACACCCGGTACGGCGGTGAACGCGTTGACCACCTATGATGGCTATCCCATGACCAAACGCGGTCAGGGTCATCGCGCGCTGTCACTGGCCTATTCCGCGTCGTTCTTCGGCGGCGTTTTCGCCATCATCTGCCTGATGATCCTATCACCGGTGCTGGCGTTGATCGCCCCGCATTTCGGCAGTCGAGAGATTTTTCTGGCCGCCCTTCTGGGCATCATTCTGGTGATCCTCGCCCACCGCGGACAGATTTTTGCCGCCGGTATGCTGGCCGCTTTTGGGATTTTCCTGAACACCGTCGGGCTTGAGCCAGTCAAATATACCCGCCGCTTCACCTTTGAACAAAGCTGGCTGGCGTCTGGCGTTGATCTGATCGTGGTCGTTCTGGGCCTGTTTGCCATCAGTCAGGCGCTGCTATTGTTGCTGGAAAAGAACCACGCACCGGGCCAGGCGCATGTCAGCGGCAACATCTTTACCGGTCTCAAAGAGCTGCTGGGCATCAAGCGGGTCGCCACCGTGTCCTCAAGCATCGGCGTCTTCATGGGCATGGTGCCGGGCACGGGCGAATTCACTTCCCAGTTCCTGTCCTACACCTATGCGCAGAAAACCTCGAAAGACCCCGACAAGTTCGGGGATGGCTCGCCCGAGGGGCTGGTCGCCTCCGAGGCCGCCAACAACGCCGTTCCCGGTGCCGCCATGATCCCGCTGTTGGCGCTGGGTATTCCGGGCGAGGCGCTGACGGCAATGATGCTGTCGGTGTTCTATGTGCACAACGTCATCCCCGGCCCGCAGCTGTTCGAAAACCAGATGGACTTTGTGATGGCGCTTTATATGGCGCTGATCTTGCTAAACGTCATCGTTCTGGTGTTCCTGCTGTTTTCAACCAACCTGCTGCTGAAGATCATCCAGATCCCGACCCGGTTTTTGGGCATCATGATCCTGATCCTTGCCTTCGTCGGCGTCTATAGCTTGCGCAACTCGATCACCGACTGCGCCATTGCTGCCGGGTTCGGGGTGTTCGGCCTTATCCTCAAGCGGCTGGACCTGCCGATTGTGCCGATCATCCTAGGCATGGTTCTGGGCGGCATCATGGAGGTCAAGCTGCGCAGCGCCATGGCACGGGTCAAATCACCGCTGGATTTCGTCGACCGCCCGATCGCAGCGATCCTAACGGCGCTGATCGTGCTCATCCTACTGCTGCATTGCCGCACGCTGTACTTCGAATTCCGCAACAAGCTGAGGCCCGAGCCAACAGCGCAACCGGTCGATTCCGATCACCCCAATCAGCAAGGGTAACCCCGCCATGAACCAGTCCGATATTGACGCCCTACGATCTCAGGTTCTGTCGCCCCGGTCACACTTCATCGGTGGGCGCTGGGTCGCCGCCTCAGAAGGTGGGCACCGCGATGTGTTGTCACCGATTGATGGCGCGGTTCTGACCCAGATTGCTGAAGGCACACCAGCGGATATGGAGGCCGCGATTGCCGCTGCGCGTGCGGCCTTCGAAGATGGCCGCTGGTCGCGCCGGTCCCCGGCCGAGCGCAAAAAGGTGCTGCTGAAACTGGCCGATCTGATCGAAAAACACGCCCTTGAACTGGCGGTTCTGGGTGTGCGCGACAATGGCACCGAGATCACCATGGCCATGAAGGCCGAGCCGATGTCGGCCGCGGGCACGTTCCGCTATTACGCCGAGGCGATCGACAAGGTCTATGGCCAGATCGCCCCCACGGCAGAAAGCGTGCTTGGCCTGATTCATCACGCGCCTGTTGGCGTTGTCGGGGCAATTGTACCGTGGAACATGCCGCTGATGATCGGCAGCTGGAAACTAGCCCCTGCTCTTGCCACCGGCAACTCGGTGGTTCTGAAGCCAGCAGAAAGCGCATCCTTGTCATTGTTGAAACTGGCCGAACTAGCGGCCGAAGCCGGAGTTCCCGATGGCGTGCTGAACGTCGTCACCGGCTCGGGCCGGGTGGTGGGTGAGGCGCTGGCGCTGTCGATGGATGTGGACATCATGGTGTTCACCGGTTCGGGCGCAACAGGTCGGCGGCTGTTGGAGTATTCGGCGCGGTCAAATATGAAACGCTGCTATCTGGAGCTGGGCGGCAAATCCCCCAATATTGTCTTCAATGACGCCCCAGACCTGAGCGAAGCCGCCAAAGTGTCGGCGGGCGGCATCTTCCGCAACGCGGGCCAGATCTGCATCGCCGGATCGCGCCTGCTGGTGCAGGAAGACATCCACTACGATTTTGTTGCCGAACTGGTCAAACATGCCGAGGCGATGCGCGTCGGCGACCCGCTGGATCTGGACACGCAAATCGGCGCGGTTCATTCGATGTCCGAGCTGGACTCCAACCTGGACTTCGTCGCCAAGGCCGAGGCCGAAGGTGCCGAGCGCCGCACCGGTGGCGGGCGTATCCTTGAGGACACCGGCGGCTACTATATGGCGCCGACTGTGATGACAGGCGTGAAATCCACCGACAACCTGTTCCAGAATGAGGTGTTTGGCCCTGTTCTGGCGGTGACCCCCTTCAAGGACGAGGACGACGCGATCAGGCTGGCCAACGACTCGGTTTACGGTCTGTCCTCGGGTGTGTGGACATCGAACCTAAGCCGCGCACACCGCATGATCGCGGGTATCCGCGCGGGCGTCGTACACGTGAATACCTATGGTGGATCTGACTTGACGGTGCCGCTGGGTGGCGTGCGCCAGTCGGGCAACGGACATGACAAGTCATTGCATGCATTCGAGAAATATCTCGACCTGAAAACCGCCTGGATAAAACTCTGACCAAGGGCCGACCGCATGACGCTTCCCCCGAAATCCGCCGAGCTTGTTAAGCGCCGGGCCAAACTGTTGGGTCCGAACGTTTCGACCTTCTACGACGACCCGCTTCATATCGTGAAGGGTGAAGGTGTCTGGTTGTGGGATGCGGACGGGCGCAAATATCTGGATTGCTACAACAACGTCCCGCATGTCGGCCACTGCAACCCACGCGTGGTCGAGGCGATCTGCCGTCAGGCGTCGACGCTCAACACCCATACCCGCTATCTGCATGACGGCATCCTGGACTATGTCGAGAAGCTGACCGGCACGATGGTTGCCTCGCTGGATACCGCCATCCTGACCTGCACCGGGTCCGAGGCGAACGACATCGCCCTGCGCATGGCCGAGGGGATGACCGGCAAACGCGGTATCATCGCCACGGATGCGACCTATCACGGCAACACCTCTCTGGTCAGCCAGCTGAGCAAGTCGAACGTGCCGACGGTTGGCTTTGGTCTGGATCAGTATTTCCGGTTTGTCGAAGCCCCTGACAGCTATCGCCATCCGGACCCGGATGGCCGCAAATTCGCCGATGCCGTGGCCGAACAGATTGCTGAACACGAAAAGTCTGGCATCGGCTTTGCCGCTTTGGTCGTCTGCCCCTATTTCCTGAACGAAGGCTTCCCCGACCATCCTGACGGCTGGCTGAAGCCCGTGGCCGAGGTGGTTCGCAAGGCCGGTGGCTTGCTGATCTGTGATGAGGTGCAATCCGGTTTTGGCCGCACCGGCACACATATGTGGGCACACCAGAAGATGGGCGTGGTGCCGGACATCATGACCATGGGCAAACCGATGGCCAATGGGCATCCGGTGGGTGGCGCAGTGACTCGAAACGAAGTTCTGGCCACCTTCCGCAAGGGCTATCGGTACTTCAATACGTTTGGCGGCAATCCGGTCTCTTGCGCCGCCGCGATGGCAGTGCTGGAAGAGATTGAGGACAACAACCTCGTCGCCAATGCCAAGGCGGTCGGCGATCACGCCCGCGCGCGCATGACAGCGTTGCAGCAGAAATACGAGTTCATCGGGGACGTCCGTGGTTCTGGCCTCATCTTCGGGGCCGAAATGGTGCTAGATCGTCAAACTAAGGAACCGGCCAGCGCATTCACCGATCGGGTGATTAACGCGATGCGGCACCGGGGGATCATCCATTCGAAACTGGGCCGTCACAAGAACACGCTCAAAATCCGGCCACCGATGCCGTTCTCGAAAGAAAATGCCGATCTGCTGTTTGACACATTGGACGAGGTTTTGGCCGAAACCCCGCTGACCCTATGACCCCGATTGTTGCGCAGGCCCTGACCCTTTGGGGCATGGACGGAGCTGAATGGTCGCTGGTCGCGGCCCGCGAAAATCATGTCTATAAGGTTCAGACCGGCGCGAACAGCTATGCCCTTCGCCTGCACCGTCAGGGGTTGCATTCCAATGCGGCTCTACGGTCCGAGCTGAAGTGGATTGCCGAGCTTGGCGCCGGGGGCGTCGGTGTGCCCACGCCGGTATCAGCTACGGACGGCTGCTATCTTCATCTGCTGAACGACGTTCAGGTCGATATGCTGGATTGGCTGCCCGGTCACCCGCTGGGGTCAACAGGCGGCGGGATCGACCATGATGACCGCACCGGAGTATTCCGAGCCCTCGGGTGCGAGATGGCAAAGCTGCATGAGGTCAGCGATGCCTGGGAACGCCCCGATGGGTTTGCGCGCTGGTCCTGGGACCGTGCCGGGCTGCTGGGCGACGTCCCTCTGTGGGATCGGTTTTGGGCGAACCCCACGCTTTCGAATGAGGATCGCGCTCTGTTCACTGCGTTCCGCGAGTCGGCAAACAGCCATTTGCAACAGATTGAGGAACAGCTGGATTACGGCCTGATCCACGCCGATCTGGTGCGCGAAAACGTGATGGTCCGGGGCGACAAGCTCTGGCTGATTGACTTCGACGATGCGGGGTTCGGGTTCCGCCTGTTCGACATCGCCACAACGCTGCTGAAAAACCTGCGCGAGCCTGACTATGACGCCCTGCAACAGGCTCTGCTTGAGGGCTACCGGTCAGAACGCGCACTCGACATTAAGCATCTCGATCTGTTCCTGGCCCTGCGCGCAGCGACGTATGTGGGCTGGATTTCGTCCCGCTTGGGCGAAGATGGATCGGAGGCACGCAACATGCGGTTCAAAGATACCGCCCGAGAGTTACTGACACGCTACCTCGGATAGAACGCACGGACGGGAGGAAACCATGACCACCAAAACGATCCTGTTGATTGGGACATACGACACCAAAGACCCCGAGATGCGGTTCATCGAGGAGGCCATACGAGCACAGGGGGCGGACGTCCTGACCTTGGATGTGTCCGTTCTGGGCGATCCGCAAACGCCAACCGATATCTCGAAACACGACGTTGCCGCCGCCGAAGGCATGACTATCGACGAGGTGATCGCGCTAGGGGATGAGAACAAGGCATTCCGTGTCATGTCTGCAGGGGCCGCCAAAGTGGTGGCGCAGGCCTATGCCGATGGCCGGTTCGATGGGATGCTGGCCACTGGCGGCACCATGGGCACCGACCTTGCGCTGGACTGCGCGCAAGCACTGCCGATGGGGGTGCCAAAATACATTGTCTCAACCGTTAGCTTCTCACCGTTGATCCCGCCGCACCGATTGGCCCCGGACATTCAGATGATCCTGTGGGCGGGGGGCCTGTACGGCATGAATTCGATCTGCCGGTCTTCGCTAGCTCAGGCGGCCGGGGCAGTGGTTGGGGCAACCAAAGCCGCCATCGCGCCGGATCGCAGCAAACCCCTGATCGGTATGACCAGCCTTGGGTCGTCCTGCCTGCGGTATATGAAAACCCTGAAACCTGCCCTGGAAGACCGTGGTTTTGAAGTCGCGGTGTTTCACTCAACCGGAATGGGCGGCATGGCCTTCGAAAAACTGGCCGCCGAGGGCGCCTTTGCCTGCGTGATGGATTTCTGCATGCAGGAGTTCGGCAATCTGTTGGCCGGTTCCGTTGTCTCAAGCGGAGAGGATCGCGTTACTAATGCCGGGCGCTTTGGCACGCCACAGATGGTTGCACCGGGCGCGCTGGACCTGCTGGACTTTGCCGGATGGCAAGAGATCCCGGACCAATATGCGGACCGCCCTTTTCACGAGCATAACCGCCTGATCAAAAGCTCAGTCTTCAATGGTGACGAACGCCGCGCCTGGATTCGGGAGCTGGCAAACCGGCTTGAGGCCGCTACCGGGCCGGTCCAGTTCTTCTTGCCGGTTCAAGGTGTTGAGGCGTGGGACAAAGAAGGCGAAGAGGCACATGATCCAGCAGCCCTTGCGGACATGGTCGAAGAAGCCCGCAAGATCATGCCCGGACGAGTCCCAATGACCGAACTGGACGCCCACATCAACGACACCGCGTTCTGCGATGCAGTTTTGGCCCAGTTTGACGCATGGGTTGACAGTGGGATTGTTAAACGCGGTTAGAACGCGCCAATCTGACCACGCCCTACACGTTTTATTTTGCGGGGCAGCGCTTGTTCCCCGCTTGCGTTCTGCCCCCTTCCCTTCGGCTCACTGAGCGAAACGATTTCCTGCATCTGGCATGCGCGGTCAGGCGCTTCGGCGCGCCACACATGGATGCGCCTGCAAATTCAGCTTCGTTAAGACCCCAAGCAATCGCGATTCGACCGATTGGCTGATCTCAGGTCTGGGCCTGCAATCTGTCCAAAACATGCAGCAGGACTCGCAGGAATCCTCGGTCCGTTTTCGCAGCACGGCCCTAATCACCCTTGAAGGGATCTCGGAAGCTATTGTTAACAAATGAATAAAAATTCTCGTTTGCCCAGCGTTCGGATTTTCATTGACTTTCGTTTCAAATGAAACGACTTTGTTGCAAATGCAACTATATGCCTGACTTCGGCGAAATTGACCAAGTTCGGGCGGCGTCGCGTCTTTGGAGGATACACATGGCCAAGGCATTCGCGTCCCAGGGGGACATGTCAGAAAAGAAAATCTCGTTTACCGAAGTCGGCGAGGGCCTGTATGCCTTTACCGCCGAAGGCGATCCGAACTCGGGCGTGATCATCGGCGATGACAGCGTCATGATCGTCGAGGCGCAAGCCACGCCGCGCCTGGCCAACAAGGTGATCGAATGCGTTCGGTCCGTCACCGACAAGCCGATCACCCATGTAGCGCTGACCCATTACCACGCGGTCCGCGTGCTGGGTGCCAGTGCCTTTGGCGCGCAACAGATCCTGATGTCCGACATGGCCCGTGCAATGGTCGTGGAACGCGGCAAGGAAGATTGGGACAGCGAATTCCAACGCTTCCCACGCCTGTTCGAAGGGCATGAGAGCATTCCCGGCCTGACCTGGCCGACCTCCACTTTCAGCGACACGATGACCGTTTACCTGGGCAATCGCCGGATCGACCTAATGCACCTGGGCCGCGCCCATACGGCGGGTGATATCGTCATCCATGTGCCTGACCAGAACGTCATGTTCACCGGCGACATCGTCGAATACCACTCGGCCTGTTATTGCGGCGACGGGCATTTCAACGACTGGGGCGACACGCTGGACCAGATCAAATGGTTCGACGTTGACGCCATCGCGCCGGGTCGCGGTGACGCCCTAGTTGGCAAGGACATGGTCAATGCCGCCATCGAAAACACCCGTGACTTCGTCGAAAGCACCTACCGTCCCGCTGCGAAGGTCGCGGCGCGTGGGGGATCGCTGAAAGAGGCATGGGACGCAGTGCGCGCCGAATGCGACCCCAAATTCGCTGACTACGCGATCTATGAACACTGCCTGCCCTTCAACGTCGCTCGCGCCTATGACGAAGCCCGCGGCATCGACACCCCCCGCATCTGGACAGCTCAGCGTGATCTGGAGATGTGGGAAGCCCTGCAGGGTTAAGGCAACCGACCCGGCCCTTGGGCCGGGTGTCCAAGCAAAACGAAACGCGCGCAGCCAGAGGACAAAACCGATGTTCGATGACCGATATACGCTTGCCTACAAGCGCTATCCCTACAAGAAATCGACCGATCAGGACGCCGCTGCACCGGTCCGCCACCCTGTCGTGGTGATGGGCGGTGGCCCGATCGGCGTGGCGACTGCGCTTGATCTTGGGCGTCAGGGTATTCCGACGCTGGTGCTGGACGACCACGAGGGCGTCGGCATGGGTTCGCGCGCGATCTGCTTTGCCAAACGCTGCCTCGAGGTTGCTGGCCGCTATGGTTGCGGCAAACCGATGGTCGAAAAAGGCGTGGTCTGGAAGCTTGGCAAGGTCTTCCACAAGGACGACAAGGTGTTCGAGTTCAACCTGCTGCCCGAAGAAGGCCATGAGTACCCCGCCTTCATCAACATGCAGCAACCCTATTACGAAAGCTATCAGCTCGACCGCTTTGAAGAGCTGCAGGCGCAGGGCGCACCGATTGAGATCCGCGGCAAGAACCGCGTGGATGCGGTCGAAGTCCACGACGATCACGTCACTCTGTCGATCATGACGCCGGATGGCCCCTACAAACTTGAGGCCGACTGGCTGATCGGATGCGACGGCGCCTCGTCTCCGCTGCGTACGATGCTGGATTTGGATTTCACCGGCAAAGTGTTTCAGGACAGCTTCCTGATCGCCGACATCAAAATGAAGAACGACAGCTTTCCGACCGAACGCTGGTTCTGGTTCGAGCCAACCCACGGATCGGGCGCGTCCACTTTGCTGCATAAGCAGCCCGACGATGTCTGGCGTGTGGACTTCCAGATCGGCTGGGATGTCGACCGCAAGGAAGAGATGAAAGAGGAAAACATCCGACGCCGACTCGACGCGTTTCTGGGCGAGGGCGTTGAATACGATCTGGTCTGGTCCTCGATCTATACTTTCCAGTGCAAGCGCATGGACAGCTTCCGCCATGGCCGTGTGTTCTTTGCCGGGGATGCGGCGCATCAGGTGTCACCCTTTGGTGCACGCGGTGCAAACTCGGGAATGCAGGATATCGACAACCTAGGCTGGAAACTGGGCGTGGTTATGCGCGGTGAAGCGCCCGAAAGCCTGCTGGACACGTATAACGTCGAACGTATCCACGGTGCGGATGAGAACATTCTGAACTCGACCCGTTCGACCGATTTCATCACCCCGAAATCCGAAACCAGCCGTCTCCTGCGCGACGCTGTACTGTCGCTGTCCGAAAAGTATGAATTCGCGCGCCCCATGGTGAATTCAGGCCGCCTGTCGGTGCCCTGCACTTATGACGGCTCGCCGCTCAACTCGGCGGATGCGCTGAACGGCCCTGCGCAGTCACGCCCCGGATCCGTCTGCCCGGATGCCCCGCTAGGTGACGATTTCCTGCTATCCAAACTGGGTGACACGTTCATCCTGCTGACCATTGATGCCGATGCCCCCGACATGATCGAGGAATCCGGAGTTCAGGTCACGCGCCTGGCCCTTTCGGTCAAAGATGACAAAACCGGCGCGCTGAAAAAGCGATATCTCGGGGATGCTGACAGCGCGGTTTACCTGATCCGCCCGGATCAGCACGTGGCCGCCCGCCGCCCCAACTTTGAAGAAAACGCAATCCGCGCTTCGATCCGTCGCGCGGTCGGCAAGGAGTAAGCCCCATGACCGACTTGGTATTGACCCCAAACATTGATGGCGTCGATGATTTCTATGCCGAACTTCTGGCCGCCCATGACGGGCTGGGAAAAGAGCAAAGCGACGCCCTCAGCGCCCGTCTGATCCTGATCCTGGCCAATCACATCGGCGAGCGCTCTGTTCTGAGCGCAGCCATCAAAGCTGCCGAAATCTGACACTTCATAGGGAGGAGACTATGAAACTTAATCTGAAAACCCGCGCCCTCACCTGCGTTGGCGCAACAGCCATCGCCCTGTCGTTCGCATCAAGCGCGATAGCCGATACCACTCTGGCTCTGTCCAGCTGGTTGCCGCCGCGCCATCCGATCGTGACAGGTGCGATCAAGCCCTGGGCCAAGCAAGTCGAAGAGGTTACCGACGGGCGCGTGACAGTCCGTGTTCTGGCCAAACCGCTGGGCCCGCCGCCTGCGCATTACGACATGGCGGCCGACGGTATTGCCGACATCACCTATGGCCTGCACTCGTTCACCACCGACGACCGTTTCACCCGGTCGCGCATCGGCCAGTTTTCGTTCATCGGCGATGACGCCGTGGCTGGTTCCAAGGCGTTCTGGAACGTGTATGCCGGCCCGCTCGAAGCGCAGAAAGAGCATGAAGGCACCAAGCTTCTGGGTCTGTTCGTGCATGGTCCGGGCATGTTGCACAACAACGTCCGTCAAATTGAAACCGCCGATGATTTCGCCGGTCTGAAGATCCGTGTTCCCGGCGGCTATATCTCTGATCTGATGTCGGGCATGGGTTCTACGACTCTCTTCATGTCTTCGGGTGAGGTCTATGAAAAGCTGTCGCGCGGCGTGATCGACGGGGTCACCTTCCCCTATGATGCGTTGGCCGCGTTCAAGCTGACCGAGGACGTCAAGTACACGATGAAAGTGCCGGGCGGCCTCTATAACACAACCTGGTTCATGGTCATGAACGAGGACAAGTGGAACGAGATTTCACCAGAGGACCAAGCCGCCATCGAAGCGATCTCGGGCGAGGCGTTTGCCACGCTGGTTGGCAAGGCCTGGATCGGAGCCGATGAAAAAGGCAGCGCCGCTGCTGAAAAGGCCGGAATCACGGTCTATGACGCTCCGGCTGCGGTGGTTGATGCGATCAAATCCAAGGCGGCGGACGCCGAAGTTGCATGGTCCGAGGCAATCTCGGCAGATGGCTATGACGGTGCGGCAGCACTGCAAGAACTGCGCAAGCAGTCTGGCGTGGACTTCTGATCCATGGAGCGGCTTCGCCATCGTTTTCCCGACCAGCCCCCGGAAGAGGGGCTGGATATCGGGCGGCTGCTTGACAGGACGCTTGGTGCCGGTGCCGCTCTGATCCTGTTCTGCCTCATTCTCATCACCTGTGTGGATGTGATCGGGCGATACTTTTTGAACGCGCCGCTGGCTGGCGCGTTCGAGCTGACCGAAATTCTGCTGGCGGCTCTGGTCTTTCTGGCGCTGCCCCTGACGACAGAGCGCCGCGAACATATTGAGGTCGACTTGCTGAACATGGTCCTCGGCAAGCATACTCAACGTCTACTGTCGGCCTTTGCCGGGCTGTTTTCAGCGGCGCTTCTGGCCACCTTCTCGTGGCGGCTGTTCACCCATGCGGCCAAGGCGGCCCATGACGGCGCAGTCAGTAACGCGCTGGAAGTTCCACTGGCCCCCTTTGGCTATCTTGCGGGCGTGTCCTGCATGGTCTCGGCCTTCATCGCCTTTTTGCGCGGCCTGCAGCCGCCGAAACAGCGTGACAACACTGAAACCCCGCCGGAGGCCTTGCCATGATTGAATCGCTGATCGGCTTTGCCGTCCTGCTGGGGCTGATCCTTTTGCGGGTGCCGATTGCCTTTGCCATGGCCGCGGTTGGCGGGTTCGGCTTTGCCTATATGCGCGGCTGGGAGCCGGCCTGGGCGATGACCGGACAGGTGGCCTTCGACACCGCGCTGTCCTACAGCCTGTCGGTCATTCCGCTATTTATCTTCATGGGCAACGTGCTAGCCGGGTCAGGCGTGGCGCATGGCCTGTTTGCAGGCGCTGATCGCCTGTTCGGCAAGCTGCGCGGTGGCCTAGCCATGGCCTCGGTCTTTTCGTGCGGTGGTTTTTCCGCTGTGTGCGGGTCTTCGCTGGCGACGGCGGCGACCATGTCCAAGGTGGCGATGCCGTCGATGCGCAAGTTTGGCTATGATGACCGGCTGGCCACAGGGTCGATCGCGGCAGGCGGCACGCTGGGTATCCTGATCCCGCCCTCGGTGATCCTGATCATCTATGGCCTGCTGACCGAAACCAACATTGCCAAGCTTTTCATCGCCGGGATCATTCCGGGCATCATCGGCGTGGTGCTGTATCTTGGCGCGGTCATGGTCGCGGTTCGTGTAAACCCTGCCCTCGCGCCCGAGGAAGAGAACACCGAACCGATGAGCCGCACCGATCTGGTTGGCGTCTTCTGTGTGCTGGGCCTGTTCCTGTTCATCATGACTGGCATTTACGGCGGGTTCTTTACCCCGACCGAAGCCGCAGGCATGGGCGCAGGCGCATCAGTGCTGATCGCCGTGGCCCTGCGGTCGATGACCTGGAGCGGGTTCTTCGCCGCCACCATGGATTCGATCCGTGCCACTGCGATGATCTTTGCCGTCATCATCGGCGCCGAACTGTTCACCAATTTCATCAACTTCGCTGGCCTGCCCGACGCGCTGTCCAGCTTTGTGATCGACAACGAAATGCCCGTCTGGGCCGTGATCGTGTTCATCATCGTGGTCTACATGGTGCTCGGCTGTGTGCTGGAAAGCCTGTCGATGATCCTGCTAACTGTGCCGGTCTTTTATCCGCTGATGTTCGAGTTGGAGTTTGCCAACGAACTGCTGCTCGATCCCGAAAACGCCCTGATATGGTTCGCCATTGTGGTTGTTGTCGCGACCGAGATCAGCCTGATCACACCCCCAGTCGGCATGAATGTCTTCGTACTGAAAGGTGTTCTTCAGGACGTATCGCTGGCGACCATCTTCAAGGGCGTCCTACCCTTCTGGATCGCCGACATCCTGCGGCTAGCCCTTCTGATCCTGATCCCCTCACTGTCGCTCTGGCTTGTGGGACTGATGTGAACCGCGCTGATCTAACCCCTTCGGAAAGGAGGACACGATGAAAATCGAGAAAATTCACCACGTCGCCTATCGCTGCAAAGACGCCAAGGAAACCGTCGAGTGGTACGGCAAGATGCTGAACATGGATTTCATTCTGGCCATTGCCGAGGACCACGTACCCTCGACCCATGAGCCTGATCCCTACATGCATCTGTTCCTGGATGCGGGCGACGGCAACGTACTGGCCTTCTTCGAATTGCCCACCAAGCCCGAGATGGGTCGCGACCCGAACACGCCGATCTGGGTGCAGCACATCGCCTTCAAGGTCAAAGACCGCGCCACCCTGATCGAGTTCAAGGACCATCTCGAAGCAAACGGCGTCGAGGTTCTTGGAGTCACCGACCATTCGATCTTCCACTCGATCTATTTCTTCGATCCTTCCGGCCACCGGATTGAACTGGCCTGCCCCGACCCAGAAGAAGAAGCGATGCTGGCACGAATGGACGAGGTGAAATGGCTGATGCTTGAAGATTGGTCAAAAACCAAGAAAGCACCGAAACACGCCGATTGGCTGCACGCCAAAGAGCTTAACAAAAGCGCCTAATGCACTGTCCCGCGCCGAGCGATCGGCGTGGGGCCTGCCTGCCAGCAGGGCTTGACCATACATTCAGAATGACTGGGTGAGGTGATGAAACTCTACTCTTATTGGCGTTCGACGACCTCATACAGGGTCCGGATTGCGCTGAATCTCAAAGGTCTCAGCTATGAAACCTGCCCGGTCAATCTGGTGGTCGGAGAGCAGCGCGCGCCCGGCTACACTGCCCTCAACCCCGGCAAGGGAGTTCCGACCCTTATTCTTGACGACGGCACCGTTCTGACCCAGTCGCTTGCGATCATTGAATATCTGGACGCCACGGTGCCAGAGCCGCCGCTGTTGCCGACAGAGCCGCTGCAGCGCGCCCGCATTCAGGCCGCCGCGCAGACCATTGCGATGGATATCCACCCGGTCAACAACCTCAAGGTTCTGACCCATCTCAAGACCCAAATGGGGCTTACGGCCGACGGTCAGTTGGACTGGTTCCGCCATTGGATGACCGAAGGGTTTACCGCCTATCAGGCCTTGCTGACAAAGGGCACAGCGTTCAGCTTCGGGGACAACCCCGATCTTGCCGATATCTGCCTTGTTGCCCAGCTTTACAACGCGCGTCGCTGGGGTGTGGATATGGCCCCATTCTCCCGCCTTCTCGAGATCGAGGAACGCGCCCTCTCCCTTGCGGCGTTCAACGACGCGCGCCCCGAAAACCAGCCCGACGCGGCTTAAAGGTGTAACTATGACCAACCTCCTGCCCTCCTGGGTCGAAAGCGCAAATTCTGCCACGACCGACTTTCCGCTCAACAACCTGCCCTATGGTGTTTTCAGAACCGAAGCGGGCACGCTGCAGTGTGGCGTGGCCATCGGGGATATGATCCTCGACCTCACGCGGATGGAGGCGGATGGTAAGCTTGATCTGCCCGAGGCAAACGTGTTTGCGAACGGGTCATGGAACCGTTTCATGGCGCTTGGCGCTGGAGTCTGGAATGCGTTCCGCACCATGCTGACCGATGTACTGGCTGCAGACTCGACCCGTCAGGAAGAACTGGCCGCCTACCTTGTTCCGATGCATTCCGTCACGATGGCAATGCCCTTCGACGTCGCCGAGTACACGGATTTCTATGCCGGCCGCAATCACGCTTTCAATGTCGGCACCATGTTCCGTGGCCCCGAAAATGCCCTGCCCCCGAACTGGCTGCATATCCCGATCGGCTATAACGGCCGTGCGTCCTCGGTCGTGGTCAGCGGCACTGATGTGCGCCGGCCTTGGGGTCAGCTGAAAGGCCCCGATACGGACGCACCAATCTTTGCGCCGTCGCGGCGGTTTGATCTGGAGCTTGAGATGGGCGCAATCGTTGGGCAACCTTCGAACGGTCCCGTCTCAGTCCAACAAGCCGACGACATGATCTTTGGCTATGTCCTTCTAAACGACTGGTCGGCGCGCGACATTCAGGCGTGGGAATACCAACCGCTCGGCCCGTTTCAGGCCAAGGCCACTGCGACATCCATCAGCCCTTGGATCGTCACCAAAGCGGCTCTAGAGCCCTTCCGCACCTCAACGCCCGAGCGTGAGAAGGAATTGCTTCCATATCTGCAGGAACCCGGCCCGATGCTCTATGATATCGCGCTTGAGGTCGGGTTGACGCCCAATGGTGCGACGGAAACGGTGATCGCGCGCACCAACTATGACGAGATGTATTACTCAGCGCCCCAGCAGCTGGCTCATCACACGACCAGCGGCTGCCCGATGCGCGTGGGTGATCTGCTCGGGTCTGGTACGATTTCCGGTCCGGAAAAGGAAAACCGCGGCAGCCTGCTAGAGCTCAGCTGGGGCGGGAAAGAACCTCTCACGCTGGACAGCGGCGAAGAGCGTAGCTTCTTGGAGGACGGCGATACGCTGACCCTGCGCGGGGCCGCGCATGGCAACGGCTATCGTGTCGGGTTTGGCGCCTGCACCGGCACGCTGCTTGCGGCCAACGATCCTCAGTAACAAAGATCGGGCAGAGGTCGCTTTGGCCTCTGTCCTAACTTTCAGTCGGTTTTGGCCACCTTCATAAGCGCCGTTATGCCCCGTTCCAGCGCCTCGCGATCCTCGGGTGACAGCGCATCAAGCATACTGTTGGCTCGTTCGCGCACCTTGGGTTCCAGATGCTGAAACTGGCGGCGCCCTTCCGGGGTGCAGCGATAGACCCTAATTCTGCGGTCCGTGTCCGAAATCTCACGCTCGATCAGCCCCTTCTCGTCAAGCCGTTTTGCGGCACGGCTGACCTGGACTTTGTCCAGGGTTGTTCGGCGCGCCAGATCGAGCGAGGTAACACTTTCCGCATTTGCCAGCAGAAACAGTAAACGCCATTCCTCGCGCGACAGACCCAGTTCACGTTCGTAAACGTCTGTCAGATTCCGTGAGAATGCTTCAGACGCGACGGCCAATCGGTAGGGAAAGAAGGAATCTAGCTGCATACTTTGGTCAGACTATGCCAATATCGTTGCATCTGCAACGATATTGCTTGCGTTAGGCGTTACTGGACCCGGAAACCGGATCCAGTGATGCTTTTTTAGTCCTTCTTGGGCTCGACCGGCAGGTACAGATCGCCGCCTTCCCGGAACTTGGCGGCCATGGCCTCCATCCCTTCTTTCTGGGCTTCGGCGCGGATGTCATGACTGATCCGCATGGAACAGAATTTCGGACCGCACATCGAACAAAAATGTGCCACTTTATGCGCCTGCTTCGGCAGGGTTTGGTCGTGGAATTCGCGCGCTGTTTCCGGATCCAGCGATAGGTTGAACTGATCCTCCCAACGGAACTCGAACCGCGCACGTGACAGCGCATCGTCTCGGCGCTGCGCGCCTGGCAAACCCTTGGCCAGATCGGCGGCATGAGCGGCGATCTTGTACGTGATCACACCGGTTTTCACATCGTCGCGGTCGGGCAGGCCCAGATGCTCTTTTGGTGTCACATAGCACAGCATCGCGCAACCGAACCAACCGATCATCGCAGCCCCGATGCCGCTTGTGATATGGTCATACCCCGGCGCGATATCGGTGGTCAGGGGGCCAAGCGTATAGAAGGGCGCTTCGTGGCAGCACTCCAACTGCTTGTCCATGTTTTCCTTGATCTTGTGCATGGCCACATGGCCCGGCCCTTCGATCATCACCTGACAATCCTTGGCCCAGGCAATCTTGGTCAGCTCACCCAAGGTTTCCAGCTCGGCAAACTGCGCCTCATCATTGGCGTCGGCGATTGAGCCGGGGCGCAGCCCATCGCCAAGGCTGAACGACACGTCATAGGCGCGGCAGATATCGCAGATTTCGTCAAAATGCTCATACAGGAAGCTCTCCTTGTGGTGATGCAAGCACCACTTGGCCATGATCGAGCCGCCGCGTGACACGATGCCGGTCACTCGGTTCACCGTCATTGGCACCATGTGCAGACGCACACCGGCGTGAATGGTGAAATAATCCACGCCCTGCTCGGCCTGTTCGATCAGCGTGTCGCGGAATACTTCCCAAGTCAGATCTTCGGCGATGCCGTTCACCTTCTCCAGGGCCTGATACAGCGGTACCGTGCCGATCGGAACCGGGCTGTTGCGGATGATCCATTCGCGGGTGTTGTGAATGTTGCGACCAGTGGACAGGTCCATCACAGTGTCCGCGCCCCAGCGGATCGACCAGACCATCTTGTCGACCTCTTCTTCCATGCTGGAGGTCACCGCCGAGGTGCCCATATTGGCGTTGATTTTGACCAGAAAGTTGCGCCCGATGATCATCGGTTCGCTTTCCGGATGGTTGATATTGGCGGGGATGATGGCGCGCCCTGCCGCAACCTCATCCCTCACGAATTCCGGGGTCACGTAGTCTGGGATATTCGCGCCCCAATCATTGCCTTCACGCGACTCGGCCACGGCCTCGCGCAGTTGGTTTTCGCGGATGGCGATGAATTCCATTTCCGGCGTAACGATCCCGGCACGGGCATAGGCCAACTGCGTCACCGCCTTGCCCTCCTTGGCGCGCAACGGGCGCGGGCGCACCGGAAACTCGGGCGTCAACCGGTCCCCTTCGACAAAGCCGTTATCCTCGGGTTTGACCGCCCGCCCATCGTATTCCTCGACATCGCCGCGCGCGTCGATCCATACCCGGCGCAGGGGGGCAAGCCCCTGACGGATATCGGTGATTACGTTGGGGTCGGTATAGGGGCCGGAACTGTCATAAACCGGCAGCGGCGGCTCACCCGCCGTCGGATGGACCGAAATCTCACGCATTGGCACGCGGACATCCGAGTGCAGCGTGCCGTTCACATAGATCTTGCGCGATGCAGGCAGTTCACCCGTGGTGATCTTGGGATTGGGGATATTCATGTTGGTGCTCCTCAAGCGGTTCAACTCAAAAAGACACCAGATGAGTTTTGGCTTGGGGAAACGAGAGGGCCTACGACCCCCTGTTCGGAGAACGCATGCCAATTTTGCGGCCTGCGCGCCCTAGCTTCCTACGCCAGTATCAACTGGGTCAGGTTCAAAGGGTCGCGTCGCCGGGCAATGCCCTGTCAGCCTCTCAGTCCCCTGGGTGGGACTCCCCTGCGTGAGGAAGGCGTACCGCAAATCGCGCAAAGTCACAACGCATATGTGCCCCCTCCCCTACCGTCCCAGTTTGCAATTTGGGATCAGCGTTTCGGTGAGGGGGTCAAAGAAAAATCGGGAGGGTATTTTCACGCCCTCCCGAACGGGCCTATTGCGGAACGATTTCTCCGGATGGGCGGGGTGTTTTTGCGGTTTCGGCGGGCAGAACCGGATAGGTGACTTCAGGCAAAACACCCGTCAGGCTTTCAAGGAAGGCCGCGATCTGATCCGTATCTTGCGAACTGATTTCTTCACCCAATTGCGACTCGGCCATTATCTGAACTGCGACCTTCAGATCCCAGACCTTGCCCGAGTGGAAATATGGCGCCGTTACCGCGATATTGCGCAGCGGCGCAGCGCGGAAAACATATTCGTCATCAACTGTTTCGGTGACCGCAAAGCGCCCCTTGTCATCGGGTGGCAGGATATCGGCACCGGGCTTTTCGATCAGGCCAAACGGATAATACCCGCTGCCACCCAGATTGATCCCCGAATGGCACGACGAACATCCCAGATCGATAAACTGCACCAATCCCGCCAATTGGACGTCGGACATCGCGTTGTCATCGCCATTCAGCCAGGCGTCGAAGGGTGACGGGGTCAACAAGGTTGCCTCAAAGGCTTCGATCGCCTTTGCAAAGTTGTCGAAGGTGACGGGTTCTTCTTCTCCTTCAAAGGCACCCTCGAACCAATCAACGTATTGCGGCATCGAATTCAAAGTGGCGATCACGTTTTCAGGGGTGTTCGCCATTTCAACACCAGCCTGAACCGGGCCTTTCGCCTGCTCGGCCAGATCAGCCGCGCGACCATCCCAGAACTGAGCTTCGTTGAAAACCGAATTCAATGCCGTCGGGGCGTTGCGCGGACCCCGCTGCCAGCCATGCCCGATCGAGGTTTCCAGGTTGTCGTCCCCACCGGTCGCAAGGTTATGGCAGGAATTACAGGAGAACACACCTGACGCCGACATACGGGGATCAAAAAACAGCGCCTTGCCGAGTTCGATCTTCTCTGCGGTAATCGGATTGTCGGACACGGCAGGGACGGTGGAAGGTAAGGGCTTGAAGATTTCCAATGCCAAATCCCTGAGGTCATCGGCGTATGCACTGCTGGCGATACAAAAGGTCAGGGTGGATACTGCAAGGTGTTTTGCGTTCATCATAGCTCGTCCTTGGCTAAACGTCGCGCGCAGAGGCAATCAACACCCGTTAAGCGAGATTTTCTTTGATTTAAATCAATTCTAATTCGCAACTGGAAACGCCTTTGTCTTTGGCTGAACCTGACTGATTACATGCTTGGCCGGCATTGCCCGGGACCCAGCGGTGCGAAATCGCATTTGCGCGCCTAAACAGCAGAGGAAAACCCAGCGCCATACCCGACTGCAATGATAGCTACGAGCACTCCCCTGCCCTGCTTAACCCTGCAGTCGGTTCGGTCCAGCCGGAAGCAGATCGAGAGCCCTTTTGACCCTTTGAGCCCGTGACGCCCTGCCCGCCCGCTAGCTCATGTTCAAATCTACTTGGACACTGTCACTGAAAGTCTGGCAGCCGAATGACCGGGGTGCACGGTACAAAAAAACGCCGGGCGTTTGACCCGACGTTTTCTAATCACAAAGGCTGGCAGAAAAATCTTACCCGTGGGTAAGATCATCCTCTTCCTGCAAGTCGTCGATCAGGGTGGCAATGGCCTGCTCCAACTTGGCGCGGTCCACTCGGGTGAAGTCTAGATCATAGCGCAGCTCGATCCGCCCGCTTGAGGCCGAGCATTTCGCGACCCCTGCCCTCCCCGATACTTGAAACGTGGTTTTCGCACGCCGCGTCTTGCCGCCCGAAGCACTCACGGGTTTCTTGGGTGCGCTTTCCGCTGCTTCGACAAACGTCCGCAGGATTGCCACTTCGCGCGGCCCGTCCCGATCAGGCTCGCTCATCACCGCGGCGCTGACCTGACGGATCAACCCCGGATTGGCGTCGAGTTTCCGTTTCAGCTCGACCCCCAGATTGCGCGGAATGTCATTGGCGTGCATTAGCACCTTATCCAGCATCATCAGCAAACTCGCGAAGGACCGGATATAGCTGCGCTTGGTATAGCTGGCGGATTTGAACAGGATCGCGACAGCCTTATCCACATCAGCGCAGTCATTTTCCGGGTCTTCGGCATAGGCCCGAGCCAACGCGCCCATCTCGGCAAATGAGATTTCCTTGCGGATCAGGTTTTCGTCCACCATGCGGCGATAGCTGTCATTCAGATCGCTTGCGTCGGATATTCCCGCCGGAATCTTGGCATAAAGATCGTCACCGGTTTCCTCATGCAACGCTCGATAGGCCGACAAGCGACGCATCCCCTGGATAAGGTCAAACCGGCCATCAGATCGACGCTCCAGCCGGATCGGATTCGAAAGGCCAATGTCGCGGATAGAATCCTTCAGTTCATCCAGTTCTGGGTCAGGTCCGGGCTTGCGGTCCCGGGTCAGTTTTTCAGTGACCACGTCCGACAGCGGCACATGTTCCGTCACCAGTCCTTCGGACCGCAGACGAACCAGCTCATGCGCAAGGCGGTCGTTTTCTGCCCGGATGGTTTCCTCGGTCGATTGCTGATCACGCAGCGCATCCGCGTTTTCCGAAATCGCGGTGGCCATCGGACCGCGTCGTTTCTCAAGCACTTTGTCCGGAACCTTTCCGACCGGGATGTCCTCCATGGCCGGCATGTCGATGTCAAACATTCTGCGTTTACGGCTCATGCGTCATCCTCCAGCTGGTCCCAGGCCGATAGCATCACGCCCCGGAATTCTTCGTACACATTGTCAAAGGTCGAGCGCGCGCGGCGCCAGGTTTCCCGTGTCATTTCACGGTAGTCCATCTCGTAAACCGAACTCAGAAACCGGCCGGATTGCTCAACCGCGCGGGTCATCTCAACCGGGTGCTCGGCAACGTGTTCACCGAACACTTTCTTGAACGCATCAAACATGGCCAGATGCAGGGCGTTGCCCGGTTCATATCGGGTCAGAAGAAAGCGCATCTCGCAGAAGGTTTTGGGAAGGCCGATCTTACCCGTGGGTAAGGTTTTGTCGAAACCGTAGGCCAGATCCTCCAACGCCTCGGCCAGCTGACCGATGAACGAAGTAGTCGAGTCATACTCCCAATAGCCTGGACCGGACGGAATATAGAGCATGTCCGCGGCAAAGACCGCGTTCATTGACTGGTATCCAATCGCAGGCGGGCAATCGAACAGGATCAGGTCATAGGCGTCGTCCGGGATTTGATCCAGATAACGCGACACAGCGGCAAAGAACGACCACTCGGGGTTCAGGTGCCGGTATTGGGCCGAGGCAAACTCGACGAAAGCCGCGTTGGCACAGGAGGGAACAACGTCGATTGTCGACCACGAGCTTTGTTTAATGAAGTCGGCGATGCGCAGATCGCCCAGACCCATATCGGTGATCGAAGGCGGTAATTCGCGACGGGGCAGGGCGGTGCCGGACTCGGCAGCGGCAGGGCGGTTGTTCATCCGCTCGGTCTCGCGGATCAGGTCGCGGGCCATGATGCCCCAGACCGTGAAGTCCTCGGCCACGTCGGTCAGGCCCATTGAATGGCTCAGCGTCGCCTGTGGATCGAAATCCACCACCAGCACCCGGTAGCCGTCCAGCGCGGCGGCATGGGCTAGATGCAAGGCAACGGTGGACTTGCCTGCGCCACCTTTGAAATTGGCCACTGCCGCGCGAATAGCACGCTTCCCCACCGGCCGGGGCGGCATCAGAGATTTGCGATTCACTTTAAGCCGCCGGCGCAGCTCATTCACTTCTTCCAGGCTGAACCAGCGTTGGCGGCCATCGGGCTCCACCTCACCGCTGGGCAGCGAGGGGTCCGCTGCCAGCTTGCCGCGGAAGGTGGACTGGTTGACGCGAAAGATCAGCTCGGACACCTCCCAGCTTGAAAACCGACGGAGGGTCTTCTCCATCTCGGGGCTGAAGGTTTGCTGGCGAATCCAGCCCTGCAGTTTGAGGGATTGATTGCGCAATGCGTTCAGGTCTTCGTGCGTGTACAT
>NZ_JBSWWK010000002.1:0-503637 GCF_056160045.1 Ruegeria sp. ABF4_144 | reverse complement strand
TCATTGACGGGTTTCATATTAATTTTGTTTATAACAGGAGACTCGATTAGTCATTGGATTTCTCTGTGCTGGATTTGGGAGAGTGGGTCCAGCCAAGGAGGAGACATCCATGACGACGACGGATATCGGCCATTACATCAATGGTGAAGTATTTGCGGGGGCCCGCAGCAACACGCAGGACGTGTTCAACCCGGCAACGGGTGAGCTGACCGGCAAGGTTGATTTGGCCTCTGCGCAGGACGTTGATCGTGCGGTGACCGCCGCCAAGGCTGCCTTCCCGGCCTGGTCCAACATGCCTCCGATCCGCCGTGCACGCCTGATGAACAAGTTCCTGAACCTGCTGAACGACCATAAGGATGAACTGGCCCGCGCCATCACCGCCGAACACGGCAAGGTTTTCACCGATGCCCGTGGCGAGGTCGAGCGTGGCATTGATATTGTTGAGTTTGCATGCGGCATCCCGCAACTGCTCAAAGGCGATTTCACCGATCAGGTCTCGACTGGCATCGACAACTGGACCCTGCGCCAGCCTCTGGGCGTTGTCGCCGGTGTGACCCCGTTCAACTTCCCGGTCATGGTGCCAATGTGGATGTTCCCGGTCGCCATCGCGGCAGGCAACACCTTTGTGCTGAAGCCGTCGCCGACCGATCCGACTCCGTCGCTGATGTATGCCGAACTGATGAAAGAGGCCGGTTTCCCCGATGGCGTCTTCAACGTGGTTCAGGGCGACAAGGTGGCCGTTGACGCGCTGCTGGAGCATCCGGACGTGCAGGCGATCTCCTTCGTGGGCTCGACCCCGATTGCCAATTACATCTACGAGACTGGCGCCCGCCACGGCAAACGTGTTCAGGCTCTGGGTGGCGCCAAAAACCACATGCTGGTCATGCCCGATGCCGATCTGGACAAGGCCGTCGATGCGCTGATGGGCGCGGCTTATGGCTCGGCCGGTGAACGGTGCATGGCGATCTCGGTGGCCACTCTGGTCGGTGACGTGGCCGATAAGATCGTACCGATGATCAAGGACCGCCTGGCCTCACTCAAGGTCAAGAACGGTGTCGAGATGGATGCCGAGATGGGTCCGATCGTCACCAGGGCGGCGCATGAGCGCATCACCGGCTACATCGCCAAAGGTGTTGAAGAAGGCGCGGACCTGATCGTGGACGGGCGGGATTTCACGCTGGAAGGCCATGAGGACGGCTATTGGATGGGTGGCACCCTGTTCGACAATGTCACCCCGGACATGACCATCTACCGCGAAGAAATTTTCGGCCCCGTACTGTCCTGCATCCGTGTCGAAAGCTTTGCCGAGGGTGTGCAGCTGATCAACGATCATGAATTTGGCAACGGCGTCAGCATCTTCACCCGCGACGGCAACGCCGCGCGTGAGTTCGGCCGCCAGATCCAGGTTGGCATGGTTGGTGTGAACGTTCCGATCCCGGTGCCAATGGCCTGGCACGGCTTTGGTGGCTGGAAAAAGAGCCTGTTCGGCGACACCCACGCCTATGGCGAAGAGGGCGTCCGCTTCTACACCAAGCAGAAGTCCATCATGCAGCGCTGGCCTGAGAGCATCTCTAAAGGCGCCGAATTCACCATGCCGGTTGCACGCTGATCCTGGAGTTTGACCATGTCTGTGGAAAAGTTTGACTACATCGTCATAGGCGCTGGCACGGCCGGTTGTCTGCTGGCCAATCGCCTCAGCAAGGATCCGTCAAAACGGGTCCTCTTGCTGGAAGCAGGTAAAAAGGACACCTACCCGTGGATTCATATCCCGGTCGGGTATCTGTACTGCATCGGCAATCCGCGTACGGACTGGTTGTATCAAACAGAACCCGACAAAGGTTTGAACGGTCGCGCCCTACGCTACCCGCGTGGCAAGACCCTGGGCGGCTGTTCCTCGATCAACGGCATGATCTACATGCGTGGTCAGGCGCGGGACTATGACAATTGGGCCAAGCTGAGTGGCGAGGATGACTGGAGCTGGGAGAACTCGATCCCCGACTTCAAAGCGCATGAAAACCACTACAAGCTGGACAACGGAGCCGATCCGAAAACCGGCGATAACAGCCGGTTCTCGGACCTGCACGCCCATGGCGGTGAATGGCGTGTCGAGAAACAGCGCCTGCGCTGGGACGTGTTGGACTCGTTTGCCGAAGCCGCCAATGAGGCCGGGATCGAGTCAACTGACGACTTCAACGCGGGCGACAATGCCGGGGTTGGTTACTTCGACGTGAACCAGAAATCGGGCTGGCGCTGGAACACTTCGAAAGGTTTCCTACGCCCTGCGAAAGAACGTCAGAACCTGACCATCTGGACCGAAGCACAGGTCGAGCGTCTGACGTTCGACACCACCGCCGATGGCTCGACGCGCTGTTCCGGCGCAGTTGTGTGTCGTGCAGGACAGCCGGTGACCGTGAAGGCTTCGGCCGAGGTTATTCTGTCGGCCGGTGCCATCAACTCGCCGCAAATCCTGCAGCTGTCAGGTATTGGCAACGGCGAGTTCCTGAAGTCCCATGGCATCGATGTGGTGCTGGACCAACCCGCTGTTGGTGAATACCTGCAAGACCACCTGCAGATCCGTGCTGTGTTCAAAGTGGATGGCGCCAAAACCCTGAACACACTGGCCAACAGCCTTGTGGGTAAAGCCAAAATCGGTCTGCAATATGCTCTGCAACGGTCGGGTCCGATGAGCATGTCGCCCAGCCAACTGGGTGCCTTCACCCGCTCTGACCCAAGCCGTGCCCATGCCAATCTGGAATATCACGTGCAGCCGCTGAGTCTTGAAGCGTTCGGTGAAGACCTGCACGATTTCCCCGCAATCACCGTCAGCGTCTGCAACCTGAACCCTAGCAGCCGGGGCCATGTTCGAATTCGCTCGAACAATTACACCGACGCCCCGATGATCGCTCCGAACTATCTGGACACGGACGACGACCGCAAGGTTGCTGCAGACAGCCTGCGTCAGGTGCGCGAGATCATGTCCAAACCCGCGATGAAGAAATACAATCCACAAGAATGGAAGCCGGGCGTGCAGTTCCAGACCGACGAGGAACTGGCAAAGCTGGCGGGCGACATCGCAAACACCATCTTTCACCCAGTTGGGACGGCGAAAATGGGGCGTGAGGATGATCCGAGCGCAGTGGTCGATCCCTATCTTAAGGTCAAAGGCATCAAGGGCCTGCGCGTGGTCGATGCCAGCATCATGCCCGAGATCACCAGCGGGAACACCAACGCTCCGACTCTGATGATCGCGGAAAAAGCCGCGCGCTGGATTCAGGAAGGTCGGTAACACAACCAAAAAAGTGACCCCGGGTTCATGGACGGACCCGGGTCTTTTCGTCAGATCGGGCGGCTAGGGCCCGTAGAACTGCAGGGATAATGCACATGACACTCCAATCGTCCTCCGACCTGCCGCTTGTCGGTGTCAAAGTGATCGACTTTGGCCAGTACATCGCCGGTCCGGCCGTCGCCATGATCCTTGCGGATCTTGGGGCCACTGTTATTCGCGTCGAGATGCCCAACGGCCCGCTTTGGGAAAGCCCAGCCAACGCAACGCTGAACCGCAACAAGCTGATCGTGACTCTGGATCTGAAAACCGACGAGGGCATGGCGCATGTCCGCGACCTGATCGCCGAGGCTGACATTCTGGTCGAGAGTTTCCGCCCCGGCGTGATGAGCCGCATAGGGCTGGACTTTGGAGAACTACGCGCTGCGCACCCCGAGTTGATCACCCTGTCAATCCCCGGCTTCGCATCGAATGACGAACTGCGCCGGGATTGGCGCGCATATGAAAGTGTTATCGCGGCTTCGTCCGGAGTGTTCACGGATATGGGCCTGAACCGTGTGCTGATGGGGATCAACCCGTCCTTTTCGCCACTGCCGCTGGCCTCGGCCTATGGCACAATGCTGGCCGCATCTTCGGTTGTGCTGGCGCTGCAATCGCGTGAACGGACGGGCTATGGCGACCAGATCGAAGTACCGTTGGCCTCGGCGGTGATGGAAGGGCTCAGTTACAACTCGATCAAAATCGACGACTATCCTGACCGCTACAAAACCCAACGCGAGCTGGAGATTGAGCGCCGCCGCATCGAAGGCCTGCCGATGAACGTCTCTTACGACGATCTCCAGGAGTTGTTGGACCCGTTCTATCGGTCCTACAAGTGCAAAGACGGCCGCATGTTCTATGTCGTCTGCCCCAGCCACAAGGAACACGCCAAACGCTGCCTCAAGAAGCTAGGTATATATGACGAGCTGGTCGAAGAAGGCCTGACCGAAGAAGAAGACACCTATCTGCCCGTCAGCGAGTGGAAGAATGAGGTATCACTGGGCGTCTATCCACTGCCGAAATTCTGGGCCGACAAGATCGCGGAGCGGATGAAGGAAGTGTTTCTGACCCGGACCTCGAAAGAATGGGAAAAGATCTTTGGCCGCGGCAAGTTCCCCGGCGCGCCTCAGCGTTGGTTGCAGGAATGGATCCACGACGACCACGCCGAAACCGCCGGTCTGATGGTCGAGGTCGAAGACCCGGAGTTTGGCACCATGACCCAACCTGGCCCGATGGTCTGGCTCGAAGAATCCGGCGAGGAGATGCTGGAGCCCAAACCGCGCGAATGGGTGGATTTCGACACCGCTCTGACTGCGTTGAAGGCGCAAGAAACCTCGGTTCCCGCACCTTTGCCCGCAAAAGAAAAAACGGGCTGGCTGGACGGTGTACGCATCCTCGACCTGTGCAACGTCATCGCAGGTCCGCACTCGGTTGCCTATCTGGCACGTTTCGGTGCCGAGGTGATCAAGTTGGACCCGGCGACCCCATTCTATGATTGCTGGAATACCGTGATTTTCAGCCTGTCCCACGGCAATGGCAAGCGGTCGGTGCTGGCCGACATGAAATCACCCGAGGGGCGCGAGGTATTCGAAAAGCTGGTGAAATCTGTCGATGTAATCGTGTGGAACGCCACGGATGCGCAAGTGCAGGGCATGGGGCTGGACCGAGAGAGCCTCGCGAAATTGAACCCCGAGGCGATCTTCTGCAAGATGGATTGCTTTGGTGGTGTGCGTCGCGGACCTCGGTCGAACTACCTTGGATATGACGATCTAGTTCAAGCAACTACCGGCATCATGCTGCGGTTCGGTGGGTCGATGGAGACCCCCGAAGAGCATGCCCATGTCGGCACCATAGACGTGATGTGCGGCTTTGGCGGGTCGCTAGGTGTTGCTGCTGCTTTGTACCAAAAGCTGAAAACCGGCCGTGTCGGACGTCCGCGTACCTCGCTTGCAGCGCTTAGCGGTCTGGCACAGATACCGTTCTGCTATGACTATGAACGCCGCGGGCTATTCGATGAACCCGCCGGGCAAGAAATCAACGGCTATGACGCGCTGACGCGTTTTTACTACACTTCGTCGGATCGCTTCATCCTTCTAAGCGCCTATGAAACAGACGTTCCGAGGCTGGCTACGGTTGAAGGCTTGGAAGGGTTCGAAGATGTTTCGATCGAAGATCGTGATGCGTTTTTGGCCAACGCTTTCTACCAAGCGCGCGCCAGCGACTGGGCCGAGCGCCTTCAAGCCGCCGACGTAGGCGGCACTATCTGCGAGAACATCGAAACGATCCGATCGTACAATGCACGCTCTGCGGATGGAACGCCGGGTATCGACCGGGGCAGCTATTCGTTTTCAGTTTATGAAGACCACCCAAGCGGCCACACCGTCACGCAACTGGACCCATTCGCGATCCGCCCCGTACGCGGCACTGTATATGCGCTGACGCCGGCGGAGAAATTCGGAACCTCGACACGCACTGTATTGCAAGAACTAGGCTACGAAGACGCAGAAATCGAAAAAATGCTGCTACATGGCATTGTCAGCGAAAGCTGGAGCCAAGAATACCTGCCAAGTTGAACTTCACATTAGGTTTGGGCGGCATCGACAGGAGTTGGTATCGCCCGACCAAGCACATGGTGGCCGCCGCACTCCTGAACAGCAAACCACAGTCAGATAGTTTTTTGTTTCTGAAATCGTTAGGCGGATGCAACGTGGTCCACCCGCAGTCTGATTAGCGGGTAAAACTTGTCACATATCGGCACAAGACAATCCTCCGGATCGATTAGTCAGCGAGAATCCATGTTTGCTGGACCTGATGGCTGGCCCTGTCTTTTTTGGCAGAGGCACGCACTGGTTTAACCACTTGTTGCAATTAGGCCGGAACTAATCCGAGGCTAGACTTAGAACCTGAAATCAAAGCGACGCAGACTGCCAGTCGGGTGAGTGATCCTTGTCGACTAAAACTGCCCGCACGCCCTCGGCCAAATCCGGGTGGCGGATTGCCCGGCGCATCGCTTCAAACTCTTGCCGCAGACATTCGGACAAAGACAGCTCCTTACCGTTTTGCAGAAGAGATAAGGTTTCCTGCAAGCTGTAGGGTGAGACGTTCTTCAACACTTTCAATGCGTTGTCTTTCGCGTTGCTGTGCCGACGCTCCAAGCAGTCGAAAATTCCGCAAAGGCTCGCTTGGTCAAAACACACGGTGGTTTCTGCCAGCGTCAAAGTGCTTGGCTGATAACCAACAGTGGCACACAGACCGGACAAGACATCTTTGATGGGTCGATCAGAATGGCACAACTCATCGCGCAGCTCGGGTAGGGCCACGACTTCGGTCATATGCGTCGAAATGCCAAGCCCCTGAGCATCAAAGCCGCGAACAGAAGCGCCTGTCAGCCCCATCCAAATCCCGGCGCAGTGCGGCATTCGCGAAAGAAAATAACTTCCTCCCACATCCGGTATAAAACCAATGGCGGTTTCCGGCATGGCAAATACCGCGCGTTCAGTTGCAATGCGATAGGTCCCATGAACCGAAAGCCCCATGCCACCACCCATACAGATCCCGTCAATTAGCGAGATATAGGGTTTTGAGCATTTTGAGATCCGTTCGATCAAAGCGTATTCTTCCTCAAAAAAACGCTCGGCCTCGTCGTATTTGCCTTCCAGGATTAGTTCTCTGACTCTGCGCATATCTCCACCTGCGCAGAAGGCCCGGTCATGGTTCGATTGCAGGACGATACAGTGAACCTCTGGATCATCCTGAAACTTGCTAAGCGCGTGATCAATGTCCCGGATCATCTCAAGGTTCAGCGCATTCATCGCTTTTGGCCGGTCCAGGCCGATTACCCCGGCCCGGCCTTGCTTTTCGACTACAATATGGGTCACGTCTCTGAGCTACCGTTAACGGTTACGGAATACAGGAGCGCGTTTGGCGATGAATGCAGCCATGCCTTCCTTTTGACCATCGGTCGCAAAGGCAGCTTGGAACAAACGGCGCTCATGCAGCACACCGGCCGAAAGACCTGTTTCAAGCGCATTGTTGACCGCTTCCTTGGCCATGGCGACAGCAGGGGCATTCAGGCCCCCGATCTGATGGGCGGCCTCCAAGGCGGTTTGCAGCAGATCTTCGGTTGGCACTACGCGGGCCACGATCCCGGCGCTTTTGGCCTCGTCCACTCCGATCGTGCGCCCGGTCAGGATCAGATCCATGGCCAATGCTTTGCCAATCGACTTGGTCAAACGCTGCGATCCACCGATTCCCGGCAGAATACCCAGCTTGATTTCCGGCAGACCAAATTGTGCGTCATTGCTGGCGATGATGAAATCACACATCAGCGCCAGTTCGAAACCGCCCCCCAAGGCAAAGCCGCTGACCGCCGCAATCACCGGCTTTTTGATAAACCGCATCTGATCCCAATCGGCAAAAATGTCGTTTGCCAACAGGTCCACCAGGTGCTTTTCCGCCATTTCCTCGATATCAGCGCCGGCTGCAAAGGCACGCGGGCTACCGGTAATAACTACGGCACCGATCCGATCATCCGCATCAAACTCTTTCAAAGTCTGCATGACCTCGGAAGCCAACTGAAGATTGAGTGCGTTCAAGCTTTTAGGCCGGTTCAGAGTGATCAGGCCGACGCTTTCGCGGCGCTCGACAATGATCTCTTCAAGCGTGGTACGAACTGGTTTCTTTTCGGCTTCTTCTACCTGTGCCTCAGTGTTGAGGCTGACAGGTTTTGCTTTGGCTTTGACCTTGCTGGTCGTCATGAGTTCTCTCCTGGAATGTGTTTCAGCTTTTCAGACCAAACTCGGTCCAGTTCGTACCCTCAGCGGGCGTTTCAGTGTCTTGGCGTGTCTTGGCCGAGACGTTGTGGTCATAGGCTTCGAACCCAGCCATCTTTTCGGCCAAAATAGCCTCGCGGTGCTCGTTCAACCCCGGCGCGACCTGCGGCTCGTTGGGGTCCATGTCTTTGTAAGCCGAGAGCTTGATGGGGTTGCCCGCAGTTCGGAACGGTTTCTTGCCCTGCCCTTCGACCTGAACAACCATGTTGCGCGACAGAAGCTGCGGATGATCCAACAGGCGATCAATCGTGTTGATCGGGGCGCAAGGGACACCGGCCTCGTTCAATGCGTCCAGCCAGTGTTCCACAGGCTTCTTCGAAGTTACCGCTTCAATGGCAGCAACCATCTTGGGACGGTTGCGCACACGCAAATCGTTGCTGGCAAAATTCGGGTCCAGAGCCAGTTCCGGCGCTTCCAAAGCATCGGCCATTAACAGGAACAACTGGTCATTCCCAGCGGCGATCACGAAGCGCTCATCCGCAGCCTGGAAGGTCTCGAACGGTGCCAGCGATGGGTGGCAATCGCCAGTACGTGTCGGCACAACATTCTCGACGTCGTAGCGCGCCAGAGCCGTCTCCATCAGCGCGGCCTGGCAATCGAGCATGCCGATATCAACCCGCTCGCCTTGTGCGTTCTTGGTGCGTTTGTACAGCGCCGACAGAATGCCAATCACGCCGAACAAGGCCGCGCCCAGATCGCCAAAGCTGGTGCCGACACGCGCAGGTTGCTCACCGGGCCAGCCCGTCAGGCTCATGACGCCGCCCATGGCCTGAACCACCATGTCATAACCGGGCAGATCGGTCATCGGGCCGGAATGGCCAAAACCCGAAATCGACGCATAAATAAGATGCGGATGTGTCTTGGCAAGACGTTCTGCACCATATCCCAAACGGTCCATGACACCGGGGCGGAAGTTTTCCACCAGCACATCCGAGGTGTCCAACAAACGTTCCAGAAGCTCTCGATCCCGGGGCGATTTCACATCCAGAACTATGCTTTCCTTGCCGCGGTTGAAACACATGAAATATGCGCTTTCAGCGTCAACAAACGGAGGGAAGGCGCGTGTGTCATCGCCTGTCCCGAACTTTTCCACCTTGATCACGCGCGCGCCCAGATCGGCCAGCACCATTGTGCAATATGGCCCTGCCAACACACGCGAGAAATCCAGTACTGTGATCCCCGAAAGAGGCCCACCTTCCAGTTTTTCATCTTCAGGTTTTTGCATGGTTCCTCCTCCCAACCAGACGGTTACCGTGCAACCGGCATGGTGAATTCGGCGCCTTTAGAGATGCTCTCAGGCCAGCGCTGCATGATGGACTTCTGCTTGGTGTAGAAGCGGACGCCCTCTTCGCCATAGGCGTGGGTGTCGCCGAACAGGCTCTTTTTCCAGCCACCAAAGCCGTGCCAGGCCATTGGCACCGGGATCGGAACGTTCACACCAACCATGCCAACCTGGATCTGGCGGCCGAACTCACGCGCGGCGTTGCCGTCGCGGGTGAAGATGCTGACGCCGTTGCCAAATTCATGATCGTTGATCAGCTGCACACCCTCGGCAAAGCTTTCGACACGGATGCAGGACAGTACGGGGCCGAAAATTTCTTCGCGGTAGATGGTCATGTCCGGGGTGACATTGTCGAACAGGGTGCCACCCATCCAATAGCCGTCCTCATGGCCTTCCAGCGTGAAATCCCGCCCGTCCACGATCAGGTCCGCGCCTTCTTCAACACCTTTGGCGATGTAGCCGGTGATGCGCTCATGCGCCGCCCTGGTGACGATCGGACCCATCTCGGCATCCATCTCGACACCGTTCTTGACCTTGAGTGAGGCCAGGCGGTCCTTGATCATCGGTACGATCTTATCGGCCACGTCACCGACCAGAGTGGCCACCGAGATCGCCATGCACCGTTCACCGGCCGAGCCATAAGCCGCGCCCATCAGCGCATCGACGGCCTTGTCCAGATCGGCATCGGGCATGACCAGCATGTGGTTTTTGGCGCCACCCAGAGCCTGAACACGTTTGCCGTGGCGGGCGCCAGTCTCGTAGATGTAATTGGCAATCGGGGTCGAGCCCACGAAGGAGATCGCCTGCACGTCCGGATGCTCCAGCAGCGCGTCAACGGCCACCTTGTCGCCCTGAACCACGTTGAAGACGCCATCGGGGAAACCGGCCTCTTTCATCAGTTCGGCATACATCAGCGACGGAGTCGGATCGGTCGGCGACGGCTTCAGCACAAAGGTGTTGCCTGCCGCGATGGCGACCGGGAACATCCACATTGGCACCATGACCGGGAAGTTGAACGGGGTCACACCGGCGACAACGCCCAGAGGCTGGCGCAGGGTCCAGTTGTCGATGCCAGTCGAGACCTGATCGGTGAAATCGCCTTTGAGCAGTTGCGGGATGCCGCATGCAAACTCAACAATATCAATGCCACGCTCGACCTCGCCACGGGCATCGGTGAAAACCTTGCCGTGTTCGGCGGTGATGGCGCGGGCCAGTTCATCCTTATGGTCGTTCAGCAGGTTCAGGAACTTGTTCATCAGGCGTGCACGGCGGATCGGAGGCATGTTGGACCAGGCCGGGAAGGCAGCCTTGGCGGCGGTCACCGCACGATCAACGTCCTGCGCAGAGGCCAAATCAACCTTGCCGGTCAGCTCACCCGTTGCCGGGTTGAACACGTCCTGCGTGTTGCTGCGGGCCCCCGCAAATACTTCACCATTGATGTAATGGCCGATATCCGTCGTCGTCATGGATGTCTCCTCCTTGGCTGGACCCACTCTCCCAAATCCAGCACAGAGAAATCCAATGACTAATCGAGTCTCCTGTTATAAACAAAATTAATATGAAACCCGTCAATGACGCCGAGCCTGAAGGCAAACCGTCAACAAAGTTCCGTTTTTTGTCTTTGCATTCAGCTAAAAACAAACTGTAGAGATCAGTTCTAGGGCTGCATCTCTCATACTCAGCGGATTGTGCGGCCGGTCGAATAAATTTCCGATATACCACCTCTCCGCAACTTTGCCCCGAATTGCACCCCAACGAAGCTACCTAGTCCGGCATTTAACCTCACTCGGGATTAGGTCGAATTCGCTCTGCGGTTTTATTGCCAAAGGCTTCAAGCCTGGCGCGCGCTTCGGGCTGAGTATTGACTACACCTGCAACCACAGATTCCGCATAGGCAGCGTCAAAAGGTGACATATTCTGCATGTGGCTGATCGCCGAACAAATCGCGAAGTTGGTCAATGGCAGGTTTTCTGCAGCACGCTGAGCCAGCTCTAGCGCCTTGTCAAAACTTGATCCTTCAACCCTGTACTGAGCAAGACCGATATCAATTGCTTCCTGACCCTGATAAACGCGCCCAGTCAGCATCATGTCGACCATTCGCGCCTTGCCGATCAGATCCGCTACGCGAATGGTTGCACTCCCACCGGTGAACAGTCCCCGTTGACCTTCAGGTAAAGCAAAATAGGTTGAGGCATCCGCCACCCGGATATGGGCCGCGCTGGCCAGTTCAAGCCCGCCACCAACAACCGCCCCGGTCAGAGCCGCAATGATGGGAACACCTCCGTATTCCATTTTGTTGAATGCCTCATGCCAGCGCAGGCAGACATGCATAAAGTCCGCGGGGCTGCGGTCTTCCTTATGGTGTTCCACAAGATCGAGGCCCGCGCAGAAGTGATTTCCTTCGCCTGTCAGAAGAATAGCCGCAGCTCCAAGACGCGGAGCGCTGGTGAACAGCTCGACCAATTCGTCGATCGTGGCGAGATCCAACGCGTTTCGTTTGTGTGGACGGTTCAACCGAACGACCCAAACGCCATCATCATGGCATTCGACCCGCAAATTCTTCAAATTTTTCAGTTGGTCATAGGTCAGCATCGGGGTCTCAGTCCTGAAATTGGGAGGGCCGTACTAAAATTGGCTTTCGGTTGGCAGCCCAGATACAATAACGGCGGGCCTTTTCCATGCCCGCCATTGTTTTTTTTGTTTTATTCTGCGGCTTCGACGGAATGAACACTGCTGATGCCACGTTTCTCACGTTGACCGTCGCGCACGATACCTTTGATCAAGGCAACACCCATCAAAGCCATCACAAGGCTGAACGGCAATGCACCGATAACCATAGCAGTTTGGATAGCACCCAACCCGCCAATGATAAGCAACGCACCAACAACCAGCGCCAAGGCCGCGCCCCAGAACAGGATGTGCGGACGACCCTTAGGGCCTTCGTCGCCACCCGAATTAATGGTATTCACGATCAGAACAGCGCTGTCTGCGGTCGTGACCAGATAGGTCAGAAGCAGTATGACGACGATTACCGCCATGACCCAAGCGAAACCGCTCGACAGAATAACGTCCAGCATCGCGAACAACTGTGCCTGCTGACCAGCTCCGGTGATGGCGTCTCCGGCCGTTCCGTCCAGCGTCAGATCGATGGCGGTGCCGCCAACGAGCGTAAACCAGATAAAGCACATCATCGACGGAACTATGATAGCGCCCAGAACGTATTCACGCACAGTCCGACCACGCGAAACTCTTGCCAGAAACACACCAACAAACGGGGCAAATGCAATCCACCATGCCCAGTAGAATACCGACCAGCCACCTTGCCAGCTTGCCAGTGCATCACCGGTTTCAGTGCCATCTGCGCGCCAGACGTTGAACAGCATACCCGGCAGGGCAACGATGTAGTCATACAGGCCGATAAACAGTGCCTGAATGCCGAACATGGCAGAACCGAAGATCAGGAAAAACGCCAGCAGGAAGAAGCTGAGACCCATGTTGATGTTCGACAGCCATTTGATGCCTTTTCCGACACCGGACAATGCCGACAGAGTCGATGCACCCATGATGACCATCAACGCAACAACGATTGCCGCCGTGGTGGCTTTGCCATCTTCGTTCAGCAGCCAATCTCCTACGCCGATCCGATGAATCCCGGCGACGAATTGCTCAACGCCAAATCCAAGGGTTTGCGCAACACCGAGAACAGTGGCGACAACAGCCACAATATCAACGGCGTGGCCCAGACCGCCCGACAGGCGGTTACCGAACAGAGGTGTCAGGCCCGAGCGGATCGTCAGAGGCAGGTTACGGCGATACGAGAAATACCCCAGCGACAAACCGACCAACGCATAGCAAGCCCAGGCCGAGAAGCCCCAGTGCAGGAAAGACCACTTGTAGGCGTAGCGCACGTTCTCAGCAGTCGAGCCTTCGACGATACCCTGTATTGTCTCGGGGTTCTTGGCGAAGTGATACATCGGCTCGGCAGTTGCAAAAGTCAGCATGCCAATGCCGATCCCTGCACCGAACATCATCGAGAACCAAGAAAAGCTCGAGAACTCGGGTTTGTCGTCTGGCAGACCCAGCTTCAACCGGCCTGTTGACGGGATCAGCGCCAGCACCACGCAGACGATGATGAAGAAGGCGACTACCCAGGTGTACCAGGATGCGAAGTTGGCCAGCAGAAAGCTGTTCATCGCACCTAGTACAGACGACGCGTTTTCGGGAAATGCAATTGCCCAGAAAATCAGTGCGCCAACAAGGATCTTAGAAGCGATCGTGACGTCTTTGCTAAAGCCGTCATAGAATCCGCCCTCCGAAACCTTGATGGGCAAATCCATCATTGGGGGTTCTTTAGACATGTATTTCTCCTCCAGTCTAAACAACTGCTGTGCCTTCACACAGCAAAGGTGTTGGGAGGCCAGCACGTCACTTTCGTACTGACCGCCATTATCTCGGGTTGATTGAAAAAGGGGGCTACCCTCCTGAACCGCCGATCACTTCCTTCAGGTGGATTCTTATTGGGGTCTCATCGCCCAACTAGCTGTGTAGATCGCCACTGGCGCCTGCCTTGCCAAACCATGAACTCAGAAGTCGTGTAAAGAGTTTCTGGCCCGCTTTCCCTTCTCTGTCCTGTGCGCTTTGAAGCCAATCCCAGAGTTGCTTCGCGCCACAATGGTTGTAGCTAGATCAGTGACAGTCGGATCGTACCTTACATTGATTTTTTGAATTCTTAGACAAGCTGGACCTCCCAATCACCGAAGCCTAAATTTTCGCCAATGTAATCAAGAAATATCGTTTTAAGTATGCTGAAAATTCTGAGTATACTATTGAATTTTTCAATGACACCGTTCGCTAACTTACTTGATTACATCCAGGCTTTCCTTAAATACTGACCGTTTAACCGTCGAGGCGCGGGAACCGTATCAGAGAATTTTGGATACTATTTTTCAATACCTTTGCTGACCAAGCCAAAGACCCGCACCTCGTGTCTCAGCATGTGCTGCAGTCGGATCTGTTGCGAAGTTTTTGTCTGAACGAAGTGTTTACACCGAACCAGGGGATTAGGCCGCCAGTTCTGAAAACTGACAAAACAGGCAGAATCAGGGCGAGAGTTGTCTCTTACAGATCAAATGCGCCATCTCGATTCCGACCAGTACAGCCGCCGCCTAAGCGATGATGCTGGTCTTGGGTGTTATTCAGATACTTCCGATGCGCTTAAGGGACTAAAGATGCGTAGATTATCCGCAAGGAACAATTCACTTCCGGACTCTGTCCATCTCAACAGGTCGACGATCTGGTTGCTTAACTCGCTGGGCTGGCGTGATCTCTCCGGTCTTTAAACGACTTCTCAAAACAACCGAACCTGGGCAGTTCGGCAGCACAATGCGAACTGCTTCGTCGTTCTAATATTAGGCGTGCATATTATTAGGTGCGCAAAATAATACCATTTTGCGCACTACCTAAAACCCTTCCGAAACACCCAATGAATGGTGTAGTTTCAGGTTTCGCTGCGAAACTCTCCGAGGTAACTTCCAAGCTGTTCTACAATGGCCCGTCCGTCTTCGGCAGAGATGTCCTTACCTTTAACGCGAATGCGCAATTCTCCTGCAGACACCTCTGCCAGAATACTGCCACCTCCGGGAAGGGCTACTGGCGACAAGCGTTGAACCTGCTGAGGTCGCCCTCCTCGCGCTTTGTCCGTTGCCAGGGTGGGCTTTGTCCTCAGCGTCGCTTCAAGCAGGGCCCATTCCGATTTCGGATCCAACTCCCCTACCCCGGCCAATGCCTGACGCAGATCGGTCTGTGCGCCATCTCGCAACGCTGCAGCCAGTTTCAAGCCGGATTTCTCGGACAAGGCAACAGGGTGCTGCAACAGGTCGCCCAACGCTTCGTGCACCATCGCAAAGCTGCGAACCTTGGATCGTTTGGCCTTGGACGCCGCTGCAAACAGGACGTCGACGGCGGCTTCGGTGGATGCAAACACCCCCTGCCCGACTGCCAGTACCGCAATGCGGCCGCGTTCATAGGGACTGAGATTTGCCCTCAGTTCGTTTTCCTCGACCATGGACACATAGGCGCCCTGACCAGAACCTGCCTGACGGATGAAGGCAGGAATTTCGTTGAAGCGTGAATCCGTTTCTGCAAGGCGCCGAAATGCATTCAGACGTCGGAAACCTGAAATGAGCCCATACCCTTCTCCATCCCGGGTCACCTCGATCGGGGTGCGCAGGCCATGGACGCGTAGGGACTCTAACAGTTCAGCCATGGCTTCTTCGTCTTCGACCATGCGGTCGCGGCGAATAAAATCCGCATCAATCTGATCCAGGGGTAGCGGCTCTGCGACCAAGCCCGCATCCTGCGCGTCTCGCCAACGCGCGGCATCCCCCTGATCCTGGGCCAGTGCCAAGCGATCGGTAACGGCGGTCATGCCATTTAAAGTCGCTGCCTCAGCCGCGACCTGAGCGATCGGAGGTGTCGATGACTTCGTTTCAAATGGGCTGATAGAGGGTTTCGCCGCGAAACCGGCCTCGAGCTGTTCGAGTTCCGAAGTATCCGGAGCAGTCAATCTTCTACGTTTAGCCATCTGCCTCTCCTCCCATCTGAGCGTCGCGCCACCAGCAGCCGATCAAAACTTGCTTGAATTCTGCGTAGGTTCGGTCGAAGGTTTCCCGCCCCCTGACATATGTGTCCCGATTGAAATCCCGGTAGTCTGCTTCGTAAATACCATTGACCTGTTCACCGGCCTGCCCCACCAATGCCGTGTAATCTTGTCGATACGCATTCATGAAATCTCCGAAATACGCCTGGATCACATTCGCCATATCCGTCTGCTGGCTGGCATCAAACCGGGTGATAATCGCTCGGACCACGTCCCATTCGAATTTGAGTTCGGGCAATCCCGCCGCACGCTGAGCCGCATTCTCACCATCCTCGATGCTTGCAAAGGTCGTATAGAGCATGTCGAAGAACCGACCCGTCGAGTCAAATTCAAGAAATGAAGCGCCCAGGGGAACCAAGAGGATGTCCGCAGCGGCGAGCGCATTGATCGTTAGGTACCCAAGTGCAGGAGGCGTATCGAGGAATACGATGTCATAGTCGTTCAGAACGCCTTCGTCGTGCAGGAAGTTGGTCAAACCATCCCACAGAGGCCAACTGCGCAGCCCCATGCGCCATACCGGAATCTGAAACTCCGCCCAATAGAGGTTCAACTGGGCACCAATCAAGTCGATGTTTGGCCAGTGCGTTTTCTGGATGACATCTCGGGGTAGGGTGTTTAGGGCCTCCTGCAAGGTCTCATCAAGAGGAATCTCAGGCTGACCAGCAGCATTCCGTACTCGGTTTTCCTCTTGAACGGAACGCGCGTAATCTTTGGCGATCAGCGGAAACACCGTTTGCCATTCATCCGCAACATTCCCACCCAGGATGGAGGTCATCGACCCCTGACTGTCCAGATCAATGACCAGAACCTTGTACCCATCCAGCGCAGCAGACATGGCCAGATGCGCGGCAGTCGAGGTTTTGCCAACACCGCCTTTGAAGTTGGCAACGGCCACCACTTTGGCGGGCAAGCCCTCTGGTCGATATGGCAGATATTCTTTGGTGCTTACCCCCTCGGCGGCGAAGTGTTTCCGAAGAGAGAGTACTTCCTCCAGCGTGAACCACTTTGAACCTGCCTCACCCTCGCCCTGCGGCAGATCCGGGTTGGCTTTCAATACCCGTCGCAAGTGTGCTGGGGCGACCGGAATCAAATATTTGGTGATCTCCCAAATAGAGAAGCGACGCAGCCGTTTCTCTCCATCCGGGGCGTATCCCCGGCGCGCCAGGTCCTCGCGGCCCTTCGCGCAGAAAGTAGCGGCTTTTGCGAATCGAGACGTGCCGATAGGATCAGGCAACTTTTCCGCTGCAAGTTCAGGATCCAAATTCAAATAGGGCGGCAGGGGAGGTTGGTTAGATTTATTCACTGTCGATGCCTCAGATAATGTTCGCCTTACCGGCGTATATTGCTCAACATAGCGAACATTCTTCGCCGAGGCTATCCTGTGAAGACAGGTTTTCCACAGAATTCGGCGCAAGCAATGGGTTTCGCCACGAAACTCATCAAAAAAAGGAAACACAGCCCAACAAAGAGTTTATTATTTTTAGAAGTTTTAGAATCTTTGCTTCAAAAAAACGTATTAAAAACAGATAGTAATATGTTCTTTGGTGCCTGTTTACAGTACTAGGGGTACCCGTCTTCGGGACGTAAGGTGCCTGTTTACGGGTTGAGAGGAGCCAGCTTTCGGGAAGAAGAGGGCCGATTCTCAGGATTTTGAATTTTTTCAATATTTAGACCCTAATTCGCTCTTCCCCGTCGATGCGGAACGAGTTGAGGAGCCTCTATGAGAGAGTTTGCTGCGTGCCTTCTGTGGATAACTCAGGCACTTTTCGCTCAAGGTACCCGGATACAGGATTCTGCCCTTCCTGTATTTGGGTACCCAAATTGAATTGATCCGTAGGTACTTTTCGTGTCAGAAATATCAAAACGAGCAGCCAGGCAGAATCATGCCGGATACACAATTGGATATGGATCACCTTTCCGGTGCACTGCGCCGGGAGACGGTCAAGAAAAACGTAGCCGCGATTCACATCAGCGGTAAGCTCACGTTGCTGCAACGTAAGCTTTCAAATGTCCTGTTGCTGAATGCTTATGACGCTTTGACCTCGGCACAGACCCATACAATTGACGCGCGCACCCTTGCAATGATGGTCGGCTATAACTCCAACGACTTCGATACGCTTAGGGCCAGCCTGCGGGCACTTGCCGAAACCGTCGCGGAATGGGACATGTTGGATGAGCAAGGTAGGCAGGAATGGGGTGTGTCTTCGTTGCTCAGCTTTGCCAAGCTGAAGAATGGGATCTGCGAGTATGCTTATTCTCCGGCTTTGGCGCAGAAATTGTACGACCCGAAGATCTATGCGTTGATCAATGTCCAGATTCAACGAAACTTCAGTTCGGGCCACGGTTTGGCGCTATATGAGAACTGCTATCGTTTTGTTCGGACGGGCTCGACGGGCTGGTGGGCGCTGGATGTGTTCCGTAAGCTGATGGGGGTCGACGGCAGCGACTATTACAGCAGCTTCAAGCACCTGAACGCGAAGATCATCAAACCTGCAGTTGCCGAGGTGAACAAAAGTTCGGACATCCTCATCGAGCCAGAGTTTCAGAAGAAGGGCCGTACAGTCACGGACATCCGCTTTCTGATCAAGGGTAATCCACAAAAGGCAATGTTCGAAATCGACGACAGTGACGGAGTTCGCAATCTGCAAGTCTACAAGACGCTGCGAAAGCAGGGGGTATCGGACCGGCTTGCGCGTCAATGGATCGCTGAACATGGCGAGGACTACGTTCAGCAGAAGCTGGATTACGTCAGCGGGCAGGGCGACGTGAAATCAACAGTCGGGTATTTGTCGGCGGCGTTGCGAGACGACTACCAGCCTCCGGAAAAGGAAGTACCTGCCGAACCCAGCCCCGAAGCCGTGGAGGCTGCGCGAGTACGAGAGGCCGAGAAAGCGCTAGAGGATCAGGCTTATGCGACCCGTGCTGCAGAACGGGCCGAGCGGTCGCGCAAATTGTCCATAGTCGAGGAACTGGTTTCGCGGCGAAACCCCACACAGAGGGATGCGGATAAACGTCTGTTTGTGGCAGGGCTCGACAACGATCTCGACCGGGAACATTTCCGGGCGCATGGCTGGCGTTCGGGTCTGAACGCCAATGCCATTTTTGATTTCTGGAAAGAACTAGAGCCAGACGCGTTCACTTAACCGTCAGGGTAAGGGGGCTGCGGACAGCCCCTTGAACCGTTAATTGTTCTTCATTGCCGATTTGAGTGCATCAGCGAATGCGCTGTTGTGTGCATTATTGTCTGATTTTGCGTGCTGTGATCTTTTGGTCTTGGTAGGGGCGTCGTTCTTTCTTGGGCTGCGGCTGGCTCGATCCTCGCGTGCAGAGGCACCACCGTCTTTGCGCATTGTCAGGCCGATCCGTTTGCGAGGCACATCCACTTCGACCACGGTGACTTTGACCACCTGTCCTGTTTTGACCACCTCATGTGGATCTTTGACGAAACGGTCAGCCAGTTGGCTGACATGCACCAAGCCGTCCTGATGCACGCCGATATCCACAAACGCACCAAAGGCGGCGACGTTGGTCACCGTGCCTTCCAGCACCATCCCCGGTTTCAGATCGGTGATATCTTCGACACCATCGGTGAATGAGGCGGTGACAAAACTCGGTCTTGGGTCGCGGCCGGGTTTTTCCAACTCGGCAAAGATATCCCGCACAGTTGGTAAGCCGAAAGTTTCGTTGACGAATTGCTCGGCCCGCAATCCTTTCAAAGCGCCGTCATGGCCCATGATCTGCCGGATGTCGCGACCACAGGCAGAGACGACTCGCCGGGCCAGGTCATATGCCTCAGGGTGAACCGACGACGCGTCCAGCGGTTCTGACCCTTCGCGTATGCGCAAAAAGCCCGCACATTGTTCATAAGCCCTAGGGCCAAGGCGTGCGACTTTCAGTAACTCCTTACGCGATTGAAATGCGCCATTCAGGTCTCGGTGCAGCACGATCGCTTCGGCCAGTCCGGGGCCGAGCCCGGAGACGTGAGAGAGCAGGGGAGCTGAAGCCGTGTTCAGATCGACACCAACCGCGTTCACCACGTCTTCGATCACCGAAGCCAGGGATTGCGACAGCCGGTGCTGATCCACGTCATGTTGATACTGGCCGACGCCAATGGATTTGGGCTCGATCTTGACCAGTTCGGCCAGCGGGTCTTGCAGCCGCCGAGCGATCGACACGGCTCCCCGCAACGAAACATCAAGATCAGGAAATTCGCGCGCGGCCAATTCTGAGGCGGAATAGACCGACGCCCCGGCTTCGGACACTACCACTTTGGTTGGGGCTTTCACGGTTTTGGGCAGCAGCTTCAGCGCGTCGGCGACCATCTTCTCGGTCTCGCGGCTGGCCGTGCCATTGCCGATGGCGATCAGTTCGATTTTGTGGGTGGCAACCAGGTTCAGAATGGTCGCTTGCGCCCCCCGCAAATCGTTTTTGGGCTGAAACGGGTAGAGAGTATCGGTGGCGACCACTTTGCCCGTGGCATCCACCACGGCTGCTTTCACCCCGGTCCGGATACCAGGGTCCAGACCCAGGGTCGCCTTTGCGCCGGCTGGTGCGGCAAACAGTAAGTCCTTGAGATTTCTAGAGAAAACCTGAATTGCTTCGTCCTGCGCCCGGCTGCGCAGATCCGCCATCAGCTCGACCATCATCGACAAGGACAATTTTACCCGCCAGGTCCACCCGGCCACCTTGCGCAGCCACTTGTCTGCAGCGCCGTCACCGCGCGTGTGCAGATGGGCGGCCACGATGGCCTCGGCTCGGGCGGCCCCGGCTTCGGGTTCAGGGGCGATGTCCAGCGTCACGATCCCTTCCTTTGACGCGCGCAACATTGCCAGAGCGCGGTGCGACGGGGTTTTGGACCAAAGCTCAGTATGGCTGAAATAGTCGCTGAATTTTGCGCCTTCCTGTTCCTTGCCGTCGATTACTTTCGAGGTCAGCAGGGCTTCGCGTTGCATGAAGTCGCGTAGCTCGCCCAGAAGGGTGGCGTTTTCGGTTAGCCGTTCGGTGATGATGTCGCGCGCGCCGTTCAGCGCGTCTTTGGTGGTCGGCACCGCCTCGGTCACGTAGTCCTGTGCCAAAGCCTCGGGATTGGCGGAACGATCGGTCAGAATGGCATCGGCCAGTGGCTCTAACCCGTTTTCCCGCGCGATCATTGCCTTGGTACGGCGCTTGGGTTTGTAGGGCAGGTAGATGTCTTCCAACCGTGCCTTGGTATCGGCCTGTGATATCGACTTGACCAGATCGTCGGTCAGCTTGCCTTGGTCTTTGATGGAACCCAGAATAGTCTCGCGCCGCGCCTCGAGCTCGCGCAGATAGGTCAGGCGGTCGGACAGGGTGCGCAGTTGAGTATCGTCCAGCCCTCCGGTCACTTCTTTGCGGTAACGAGCGACAAAGGGGACGGTGGCCCCTTCGTCCAGCAGTTTCACCGCAGCGCCCACCTGTTCTGGGCGGGCGTTGATCTCGGTGGCGATGGTGCGGGCGATGCGGTCCAAGGGGGCCTCCTGAAAATGTCTGGAGGACCTTCTTAGCCAGCAGTGCCTGTGAGGAAAAGGGGAAGGCCGCCGCCTGAGCGAAATTGATCCAACGGCCAATCAGCTTTGTGTTTCGGCTTGCAGATACGCAATGACGTTTTGGATATCTTCGTCCTTTTTCAAGCCGCGAAACTGCATCTTGTTGCCCGGAACGGTGGCTTTTGGGTCGGCCAGAAACGCGGTCAGGGTTTCCGGAGTCCAGACTACACCGGAATCTTGCAGTGGGGCTGAGTACCGGAACCCATCTGCCTGTCCAGCGGTGGCACCGATAATACCATGCAGAGATGGGCCGACTGTGTGGCGATCCTGCTCCAGCTTGTGGCAAGCGCTGCATTTGCGGAATACTTTCTTTCCGGCTTTGATGTCGCCTGTAACGGCTGCGACGGTGACCGGGGCAGCGGGTGCTGCATCGGCCTTTTTGTCATCCATGTTGAAGATCAAACGCGCGGTCACGGGAACCGTCCGGGTGATGCCGGGCAGATCGGCCAGTTCCATCAGCTTGTCCACGCCAGTATTCACGCCCGCGTCTTCAGTGCTGATGAACACCATGTCATTGGTCGACACCATGACCGAGGTTTCGGACAAACGGGCTACAAACATCTCGGCGTCAAAGGACACCTCGGTGCCTGCCAAAGACAGAACAGCCTCGGCATCGACGGTTTTGGTTTCGCCAACGCCCAACCCCGAAACCTCATCCATGTCGAACTGCGCGGTCAGGGAGGCGGTGCCTGCCTTGCGAAACACATGCTCGATCATGCGTTCGTTACGGATGTCGATATTGGTTTCGACCGAAGACAGGTCAATTTCGATCTCGGCCATCCCATCCGGGCTGACGTGACCGCTGAGGCTGGTGAATGAATTGACCTCGCCCACAGTGTCCTTTTTGACGGTGCCGTAGGCCAGATGCGAACCCTCGGGTGCCAAAGTCCAGCTTTCGGCCAGCACGGGGGTTGCAACAATTGCCGACGCAATCGTGACTGCCTTCAACAGAAGTTTCATTTCATTCCTCCTCGGGTTATGTCAAATCTGAGCCCGCGGGCCCGGTCCGTGAATGACAAACACACACAGGTCGCGATTTATTCGATGAGTGTTGAAATAAGCTCGGAACAGGCCGTGCGCGGCGCGATCCAGACGCATTCGAAGCGTGTCTGGCGGTTCGGGCTGGCTTTGTCCGGTGCGTCCGATGTCGCCGATGACTTGCTGCAATCTACCTGCCTGCGCGCGCTGGAGCGCCACCATCAGGTCACTTCACATGACCGCCTAGACAGTTGGCTGATGACGATCTGCCGCTCGATCTGGCTGAATGAGGTGCGATCCCGGTCGGTACGCAAGGCGCAGGCACTATCTGTAACACCCGAGTCAGAATTAGTTGCCACCGGACCAGACACAGAAACGAATATTTTCGCCGCTGAGGTGTTTACACAAGTGATGCAACTGCCAGAAGCGCAGCGAGAGACGGTTATGCTTGTGTTCGTGGAGGGCTATAGTTACCGCGAAGCTGCAGCGTTGCTGGACGTGCCAATAGGAACGATTATGAGCCGGCTGTCCAACGCCCGGCAGAAATTGAAAACCGTGATGCAGCATGAGGCGGCAGACGCCGTTCGACGGAGTGGCAAATGAAGTTTTCCGATGAGACGCTGTTGGCGTATCTGGAAGGCAATCTGGATGAGGCCGAGGCCAGTGCGATCGAAAACGCGATCGAAGCTGACCCCGAGCTTGAGCAGCGCCTGATGGCGCTGGACCCGTTTGCTCCCGTTGTGCAATCGGTGTTTGAGCGCGTGCCCTCTGAAACGCCTGTTGTTGATCTGCCGGACCCTGCGGTGGAGGTCGCCGTTCGGTCTGCGGGCGGTGGATTGCGGTTGCTGGCTGTTGCGGCCTCGGTTGCGGTTATCGCGGTTTCAGCCACGTTCTGGGCCACACGACCTCAGCCGATGGGCTGGGCCGAACAGGCGGCGATCTATCAGTCGCTCTATGTGCCCGATACGATTGCGTCGCTGGACAGTTCTCCTCAGGCGCTGGATGTGCAATTCACACTGGCCGAGGAACAACTGGGCCGGTCGCTGAACCGTGCAGAGCTTGAGGCGCTGCCGGGTCTGCAGCTGAAACGCGCGCAGGTTCTGTCATTCAAAGGCAAGCCACTGGTTCAGGTTGTGTTTGCCGATGAAGATGGCCGACCCTTTGCCTTCTGTGTGATCCGGCAAGGAGAAGGCGCGCCAGCCAAGGATGTGAAACAAGCGGTTCTGAGCGGTTTGGCCACAGCGACATGGGCGCAGGACGGGTATGGATACATGCTGATCGGCAGCAACGACCAAACCGACCTGAGCGGGCAACTGGATTTTCTAACCGCAAGTTTCGCAGGTTAAGCGTGTAACGCGCAAAAACGCCTTGTGAAGCAGGGCAATTCTCCGAAATATATCGGGTATGAAAAAGAAGCCCGTCATGCCAGATCCGGACGAGGATGCCGATGCGGTTGGTCCTGCCAGTATCTATGACGTGGACCCGCCCGAAGACGACGATCTGTGGTTTCTTCCACCCGAAGATGAGGAGGGGATTGAGGACTTCCTGATCCCCGGTCCCAAGGTGGATCGCCGGATGTTGTTTGATCCGCGCGATTGGCGCGCGGCGCAGGCCGAGCTGTCTTATGAACTGGCCGATCTGGCCGCGATCTTTGGCGCCTTGGATGAACGGTTGCGTGCGGGTCCGGATGGGTGGACTCATCGACTGGCACTGATGGATGTGTCGGATCTGGGCTGGTGGACGGGAGATCGGATCAGTGTAGATCGACTGGCGCTATGGACGGGTTTGCGCATCGGTTCAACCGGTGATGACGTTCAGGCGCTATTCCGCGCGGGTTGGGCGGTGCGGCGGCTGACTTCTGGTCCCGGCCCCTCTGAAGGCGGGTGGGAGACCGGCCTGACCGCGTTTTTGGATCGGATGGCGCAGGGTATTGAAGACACCCCGGAAGCCGTGGCGGATTTAGCCGAAGTGATGCACAATTCCGATGGGCTGTACCCGGTCACGCAGGCCGCAATGGCCTTTCACGCCTGGCGCGCGCTGTCGCAAGGCATTGGGCAGGACACCGAGGCTGCCATCATCGCGGCTCGCCATGCGGCCACTATGGGGCGGGGCGGAGCGACGTTCATGCCGCTGGCACTGTCAGGCCCCGGCGCATTGCGTGGAACAGGCGAGGTTGACGAAAAACTCTCGGCTTGGGTCCGCGGGGCAGGGCAGGCCGCACTGGCCGCACTGATGCATTTGGATCGGGTCAGTGCCTGGGACCAACGCGCGCGCGAGGCGACCAGCGGGCTGAGCGGGAGAACGCCGCCGCTGTTGATCGACGCTTTGACAGCATGGCCGATGGTTTCCGCACCGCTGGCCGAGGAATTGACCAAAGCGTCACGCGCGGCGGTACAGCGCAACATCGACCGCTTCACCCGGCGTGGTCTGATCCGCGAGGTAACGGGGCAGGGGCGTTACCGGGTTTGGACAGCGGCGCTGTAGTCCAGCAGCCAATCGCGAAAGGCCCGTGCCGGAGGGCGCAGCGCGGCGCGCGATGGATAGACCAGATGATAGGCCTCTTGCCCGGCAATCTGAATGTCCGGCAGGCAAGGGACAAGGCCCGATAGCTGCATGATGCGATCCGAGGCGGGAGCACGGGCCAGCGCGATACCACCGCCGCTAGCGGAAAGCTCGGCCGCCATAAGGGAGTTGTCGGCAAAGAAAAAACGCGCCTGACCGGCAGGCAGGCGCAGGGTTTCGAACAGGTGCAGCCAGCTTGCGCGATGGGTCGAGACCTCGATCAGCGGGAATTGAAACAGGTCCTGTGGGCTTTGGATCTGCGCTGCAATCTCCGGTGGGGCCATCGGGTACAGAGTTTCATGCAGCACCCTGTCGCTTTCCGTACCATAGAGCGTCGGGTTGCCGAAGACGATCTGCAGATCAGTGAATTGGTTGGCGAAATCCGAAACAAGATTGCCAGTGGTGAGGGACAGGTTGATCTGCGGGTGTGCGGCCTGAAAATCCGGCAAACCACCGGCAATCACGCCATGCGCGTACAACAATACGGACTGCACAAATAACCGATGCGCGCGCGTTTCACCAAATAGCCCCGTGGTCGCCGTTTCCAGCATAAGCAGGGATTGCTGAACTGAAGGCAGATAGGCCCGGCCCGCTTCGGTCAGGGTAACTGCATGCGCGTGACGGTGAAACAGCGGCGTGCCCAGCCGGGTCTCAAGCGCTTTGACCTGCTGGCTGACAGCCGCCGCCGACATGTTCAGCTGGGCAGCGGCGCGGCTAAAGCTTTCAGTGCGGGCCGCGGCCTCGAACACGCGCAGCCAGTTGAGAGAGGGGATGCGGGAAGACATGAACTAAGGCTAAGCTGAACTTATCCTCACGGGCAAGAGGTTGCGCGCTGGCGCTATGACTTTGTGACCTATCCTGTGGCGACACGCATCCAAGAGGTACGCAATGCAGCAAACTGCCCAATTGTCTGAAACCGCACTGACCGCAGCCCAATCCGCACAATATTGGGAAGACGGGTTTCTCTTTCCGCTTACAGTATTCTCGGCGGAGGAAACCGCAGAGGTTCGCGCAGAACTGGAACAGCTTGAGCAGGACTGGTTGTCTACGGACTTGCCCCTGCCTTTGAACACCTACAAGCGTGTGAACGCGCATCTGGTAATCCCGTTGGCGGCCCGGGTTGCGTTGGACCCCCGAGTGCTGGACTTAGTCGAGGGCGTTCTGGGCCCGGACATCATGGTTTGGTCGGCCGAGTTTTTCATCAAAGAGGCGCATACCGATCACACCGTGGGAATGCATCAGGACCTGACGTACTGGGGCATGGGGGAAACGCCGGATCAGGTCACCGCATGGATCGCGCTGTCCCCCGCGACGGTCGAAAGCGGTTGCATGGATTTCGTGCAGGGAAGCCACAAGAACCCGATCCTACCACACAACGATACCTATTCCGAAACCAACCTTTTGTCCCGTGGGCAGGAGGTTGCCGTTGACGTGGCTGAGGACGACAAAACCCATATCGAACTGGCACCGGGGCAGATGTCGTTGCATCATGGGCTGACCATTCACGGCTCGGGTCCGAACCATTCAGATGACCGCAGGATCGGCCTAGCCATCCGTTATCTGAATCCCAATGCAAAGCAACTGGTCGCGGATCGGGACTACGCCATGTTGGCACGCGGGCAGGATGGGCAATCCAATTTCGTGCATGTTGAACCGCCCAGCCACCTGTTTTCGGATCAGGCGTTGGCGCTTTACGATCAGGTACGCCGGGATCAGAGCAAGGCGCTGGCGGATGGAGCCAAAAGCGAGGTGCCCCTGTATGGGGCTTCTTGATCCTAAAGGATTGAGCGCAGAAGCCCTGAGTTGCGTCGCGCCACGTGCGGCGCAAACTGTCTGATCGCTTTAAGCGCTTTCATTTCCAAACAGTGTGCTGGCGGGAAACTGCCATCAGTTTTCCCCGTTAAGTGTCTCCTTGGGTTGCATTTCAGGTGTTCTTGCTGTTTCTGAGACGGCAACTAAACAAACTGTGTTCCGTGGGAAAAGTGATGACAAAAAAGGCGTTGATTACCGGTATTACCGGGCAGGATGGTTCTTACTTAGCTGAATTTCTTTTGGAAAAAGGCTATGAAGTTCATGGGATTAAGCGCCGCGCGTCATCGTTCAACACGCAGCGGATCGATCATATCTATCAAGATCCTCACGTTCCCAACCCCAAACTGCACCTGCATTATGGTGACCTTAGCGACACGTCGAACCTGACACGAATCATTCAGGAAGTGCAGCCTGACGAGGTTTACAACCTCGGCGCGCAGTCCCACGTGGCGGTCAGTTTTGAATCTCCGGAATATACCGCCGATGTCGACGCCATCGGCACGCTGCGCCTGTTGGAGGCGATCCGGTTCCTGGGGCTCGAGAAGAAAACCCGCTTCTATCAAGCCTCGACCTCGGAACTCTATGGTCTGGTGCAGGAAATCCCGCAGCGAGAGACTACACCGTTCCACCCGCGCTCACCCTATGCGGTGGCCAAGCTGTATTCCTACTGGATCACAGTGAACTACCGCGAGGCCTATGGCATGTATGCCTGCAACGGCATCCTGTTTAACCACGAGAGCCCGCGCCGTGGTGAAACCTTTGTGACCCGCAAGATCACCCGTGGTTTGGCGAATATCGCGCAGGGTCTGGAAAACTGCCTTTACATGGGCAACATCGATAGTCTGCGCGACTGGGGCCACGCAAAAGACTATGTGCGGATGCAGTGGCTGATGCTGCAGCAAGACAACCCCGAAGATTTCGTAATTGCGACCGGCGTGCAGTACTCGGTTCGTCAGTTCATCGAATGGTCGGCGGTTGAGCTGGGCGTTACACTGGAATTCTCTGGCGAAGGCGTGGATGAGATTGCAACGGTCAAATCGATCGAAGGTGATAACGCACCTGCTCTGAAACCGGGCGACGTGATCGTTCGCATCGACCCGCAATATTTCCGCCCGGCCGAGGTGGAAACGCTGCTGGGCGATCCAACCAATGCCAAGACCAAGCTGGGCTGGGAGCCTGAGCTGACCGTTCAGGAAATGTGCTCTGAGATGGTCGTCGAGGACCTCAAGACCGCGAAACGCCATGCGCTGTTGAAAGAGCATGGTTATGAGTTGCCGGTAAGTTTGGAAAACGGCTGAGGAGGGCGCTATGCGCAAGATCTACGTAGCAGGCCACCGCGGCATGGTCGGTGGCGCAATCCTGCGCCGTTTGCAGGATCGCAAGGCCGCAGGCGAAGCGCTTGAGCTGATCACCCGCACGCATTCCGAACTGGACCTGACTGATCAGGCCGCTGTGCGTGATTTCATGCAAACTGAACGTCCGGATATTGTGGTTCTCGCCGCGGCAAAGGTGGGCGGTATTCATGCCAACAACACTTACCCGGCGGATTTCATCTACGACAACCTGATGATCGAATGTAACGTGATCCATCAGGCCTTTGCCGCCGGTGTAAAACACCTGCTGCAACTGGGAAGCTCCTGCATTTACCCACGCGCGGTGCCGCAGCCGATGCGCGAAGATGCGTTGCTGACCGGCGTGCTGGAACCGACCAACGAACCCTACGCCGTGGCCAAGATCGCCGGGATCAAGCTGTGTGAAAGCTATAACCGGCAACACGGGGTCGATTACCGCTCGGTTATGCCAACCAACCTTTATGGCCCGGGAGACAATTTCCACCCGGAAAACAGCCATGTGCTGCCTGCCCTGATCCGCCGTTTCCACGAGGCGCAGCGGGACGGATTGGACGAAGTGGTGATCTGGGGCACTGGCAAGCCGCGCCGCGAATTCCTGCATGTGGACGATATGGCCGAGGCCTCGCTGTACGTGCTCGACCTGCCGCGTGATGTTTACGAGGCAAATACCCAACCGATGCTGAGCCATATTAACGTCGGCTGTGGTGAAGATGTCTCGATCGCGGAGCTGGCGGCTCTGGTGGCGAAAACAACAGGGTTCTCCGGCAAGATCACGCAGGATGTCAGTAAACCGGACGGCACTATGCGCAAACTGATGGATGTTTCCCGTCTGGCTGATATGGGCTGGCGCGCGCGTGTTGGGCTCGAAGACGGGATCCGCGAAACCTACGCCTGGTTCTTGGATCAGGCGGACGCGGATCTGCGCGCCAAGTAAATGCCCGGGCAAAAGCCCTGGGCAATCAGAGATCAGAACCAGCGGCCAATTGCAGTGGCCGTTGGGGTCAGCGCCGTCGCATCATTCGCGGTCGCCAGAACCTTGAACCCAACCTGAGTTTCAGTCGGCGCGTCAAACCCCACGAAACGGGTGGTAGCACCTCCGCTGCCGGATACAGTAACGGTTGAGCCCACAGCGAAAGCCGCCGGGAAACCCCAGACCGCAGCGTTGCTTGCGAACAGGGCACCTTCCGCATTCGTGCAACCGGTGGCCGTCAGAGAGGCGGTGCAAACCTGGGTGCCATCAGCAAATCGCACGTAATCGCCGTCTGCGTTTGACCCGCGTTCGATGACGGCCCCGGTCGGGCCGCCGCTGCTCTGTGTTACGACACCCAGCAGATTGCCGGGGCCATAGCCGTAATCCGCCCGCATCAGACGACCGGCGGTGGTGTCATCGGCGCTGGCCTGAACCGCCGCGCCGCTGGCTGTTCCGGTCGCGGGATCTAAACTCAGCGCGTCGGTCCAGGTGCTGCCATCAGGCGAGACTTTGATGGAAAAGCCGGTATTGCCGGACAGTCCCATCTCCGCATGGCCAGTCCAGTCGGATTGAAACAACAAGGATGCGGTGTCACCCGCGCTGGCCTTGTTTATCTTCAGCTGATGCCCGCCACCGTCATGGCTGAGCAGCGTCGCCGGAGATCTCACCGAAAGACGGTTTGTGCTGTCATGTCCGGTGGCAATCCCCACACCATCCAGATTTTGCGTCGCAACCGGAGGATCAACCCAAGCGCCATCCCAGATTTTCAGTTGCCCGGTCGTTTCATCCCACGCGCGCCAACCCATGCCGGGCGTGACGAAATGCCAGGCATTGTCCAGCCACGCGGCCAATTTCCCGGCTTGCCCGGTCCAATCCCCTGTGGGGGCTGCGCCCAAAGCGTGAACCTCACCCTGATCCGGCACGGCAGGCGGGGTCGTGGCGTTTGTGGTAGCCACGCTCAGTTGCGTGATCAGATCCAGCTGCCGCAGCGCTTCGTTATGGGTGACGTGTTTTTGCGCCTGCGACGGCTGTAGAAATGGCAGGTTCAAGCGGGGTGAGTTCTGTGACACGGGCGTCCTCCTGAGGTTGTCGGTCTGACATTTGAATTGCGCGCCACATTGCCGTGTCGTGTATGAATCCTGTCTGACCGGGTCGGACGCCCGAAAAACCATTTGCTAACTTAAGCAGGCGCAAAAAAGCCGGAGCGCTGAACACCCCGGCCGGAATACTTGAACCTGTTTTTAGGCAGTCCGCTACTGCGCGGCCTGACCTGTGGCGACGATGTCGTGCAGATATTGGCTCAGGTCTTCGCGCAGGTCATCGCGCGCCAGTGCAAAGGCAACTGTGGCCTGAAGGAATCCGGACTTGGACCCGCAGTCAAAACGCTGACCCTTAAACTTGTAGCCGAAGACCGGCACGCCGTTCCCGATATCCTCGGCAATCGCATCGGTCAGCTGGATTTCTCCGCCGCTGCCCTTTTTCATCTGGTTCAGGTTGTACAGAACGGAGGGGCCCAGGATATATCGCCCGATGACAGCCAGATTCGACGGAGCCTCTTCAGGCTTAGGTTTTTCGACCATACCGCGCGCGCGGACGACCGAGCCGATGTTCTCACCCACATCCAGAACGCCGTAAGCGCTGGTTTTGTCGGCCGGCACTTCCATGGCCGCAACCATGTTGCCGCCAGTTTCCTCATAGGCTTCGACCATCTGCTTAAGACAGGGCTTGTCGCCTGCGATCACGTCATCGGGCAGCATAACGGCAAAGGGCTCATCGCCGATCAAACGGCGGGCACACCACACAGCGTGGCCCAGACCTAGGGCCTTGTGCTGACGGATATAGGCAATCGCGCCGCTTTCCATGTTGGTCTTGTTCAACGTTTCAAGCAGCTTGTCCTTGCCCTTGGATTTCAGCTCTTGCTCAAGAACCAGATTGTGGTCGAAATAATCTTCCAGAGCGGATTTTCCGCGTGACGTTACAAAAATGAATTCTTTGATACCGGCAGCACGTGCCTCGTCGATCGCATATTGCACCAGCGGACGATCGACCAAAGTCATGATCTCTTTCGGGACGGACTTTGTTGCCGGCAGAAAGCGCGTGCCAAGCCCCGCAACGGGGAAGATCGCTTTTGTGACCTTACGTGCCATTTGACCTCTCAAGTTACTAAATCAATGATTGACAGTTTTTTACTACGCGGACCTCTTAGGGCCTGTGGCATGAACATTCAACGCCAACGGATAATCAGGCCGCGATTTCCCAAGATGGTGCCACCCGGGGGGGGATAAGTCAAAACGATCGGGTCACGCACGCGCATACCTTGCGGTTTTATGCGCTCTTTGCAGTGAAATGAGGCGTTAGGCTGGTCACTGCCCGGGCCGTAGTCGGACGAGATTTCTCAACTTGCCCCGAAGCCCTGTAAATGGCCTCGGGGCAAGGGGGGTTAGGTCGGGTTCATTATCGCGTCAAGCGGATCATGCTCGGCCACGAAGTGATCGGGTCGAACCTCGCTCAGCTTTGGAACATAGTTGGTTTCCCCTGCGGCCAACCGGCTGGGCAGGAACCGAAGCGCGGCTTTCGGATCCATTGGCGAGGGCAGCTCGCCTGGCAACTTTAGCCTCTGACGAGTCCGTTCGACATCCGGGTCCGGAATCGGAACAGCCGAGATCAGGGACTTGGTGTACGGGTGAATTGGATCGGAACAGATCACCTCTCCGTCACCCAGTTCGACGATCCGACCAAGATACAGAACCATGATCCGATTCGAGACCGCACGCACCACTGACAGATCGTGGCTGATGAAAATCATCGACAGCCCGAACTCTTGCTGCAATTCGCGCAACAGTTCCACAATCTGCGCCTGAATGGATACATCCAAGGCCGAGACCGCTTCGTCGCAAATGATCAGCTTGGGCTTGTTGATCATTGCCCTTGCGATTCCGACGCGCTGATTCTGACCGCCGGACAGTTCGTGCGGATAGCGGTTGATCATGTTGGCCTTCAGGCCGACCCGCTCCATCATCTGTGCGACCATGTCCTTGCGTTCGCGCTCGGTCAGATCGGGGCGATAGGTCTTCAGTGGTTCGGCAATCGAGGCCGAGATCGTCATTCGTGGATCAAGGCTAGCCAGCGGATCCTGGAACACGATCTGAAGGTCCTTGCGGTACTTGTTCAGCTCGGCCCGTTTTAGCCCGACGATGGGATGACCCAGCCAGCTGACGTTGCCCGCGCTGGGTTCGATCAGTTGCAGAACCGCCCGCGCCAGCGTGGACTTGCCGCAACCGGATTCCCCCACAACGCCCAGCGTTTCACCCTTGCGGATGTCAAAGCTGACGCCATCGACCGCCTTTAGCGGCACCTTGCGACCGAACAACCCGCCGGAAACGTGGATCGGGAAGTGCACCTTGACATCGTCGACCTTGAGCAGCGGTTCGTCGATATTGTCCAGCGCTTTGGGCGCGTCGCCAGCATCGATCCGGGGCATCGCATCCAACAGCGTACGTGTGTAGCCGTGCTGCGGCGCGCGGAAGATTTCGCGCGTATCCCCGGTCTCGACAAACTGACCCAGCCGCATGACCTGAATGCGGTCGCACATCCGGGCAACAACCCCCATGTCATGCGTGATCAGGGCAATTGCGGTGCCTTCGTCCTTTTGCAGGCGCACCATCAGGTCAAGAATGTCGGCCTGAACGGTCACGTCCAGCGCCGTCGTGGGTTCATCTGCGATCAGCAGCTTGGGGTTGCACAGCATCGACATGGCGATCATGACGCGCTGGCGCATTCCGCCCGACAGCTCATGTGGGTATTGGTTCAAACGCCGCTTAGCCTCGGGGATGCGGACACGTTCTAGCCACTCCAGACAACGCGCCCTCGCGGCCGAACCCTGTAGGCCTTCATGAACTTGAAGAACCTCGCGCATTTGCTGCCCGACTCGAAGATGCGGGGTCAGGGCCGTCAGCGGATCTTGAAAGATCATGCCGACATCGGAACCACGGATCTTGTTCAGCTTGTTGATCGGCAGGTTCAGGATTTCCTTGCCGTTCAATGTGGCCGACCCAAGTGCACGTCCGGCCGGTGGCAACAACCCCATCGCGGCCATGAAGGTCTGGCTTTTACCCGATCCGCTTTCACCGACGATGCCCAGACACTCACCCGGATTGATGTCGAAGCTGATTCCTTTGACAGCCTCGACCACGCCATCCGGTGTGTCGAACTGGACGCTCAGGTCTTTAATAGAAAACAGGCTCATATCAGCGATCCTTCGGGTCCAGAGCGTCACGCAGACCATCACCGATGAAGAACATCGTGATGATGATGGCGACATAGAATGCCAGGGGGAACATGAGTTGCCATAAGGTGCCGTACCCCATCGTGCCCGCGCCTTCGGCGATCAGACGACCCAGTGATGTGTAGGGCTCTGAAATACCAAGGCCAAGGAACGAGATGAAGCTTTCCGTCAGGATCATCTCGGGCACCAAAAGCGATGCATAGACGATCACCACCCCCAGCAGGTTGGGCAGGATGTGGCGATACATGATGGTAAACTCGCTGACTCCGGCGGCGCGTGCGGCCTCAATGAATTCACGGTTTTTCAGGGTCAGCGTTTGCCCCCGAACGATCCGCGCCATCGTTAGCCAGCCGACCGCACCAAGGGCGATGAACAGCATGAAGAACGACCGCCCCGCGACCACCAGCAAAAGGATGATGATCAGCGTGGCCGGGATAGCCAGCAGGATATCGACGAAACGCATCATCACACTGTCGGTGCGTCCGCCAATATACCCAGCGGCTATACCATAGAAGGTGCCCACCAGCAGGGCAGTCGCCGCCCCGATCAAACCAACCAGCAAAGAGGTCGTTGTTGCCTGAATGACGCGGCTGTAAAGGTCACGCCCCAGATCATCGACACCGAAATAGTGCCCGGTCTCGACGGACGGCATCCCCATGCCGCGCACGTCACCCATGACGTTCCAGTCGATTTCTTCGTTGTTCCACACGGCAAAATACGGGCCGATGATCGTAAACAGAACGATCAACACCAGAATGAAAACGCTGGCCATCGCGGCCTTGTTGCGGACAAAGCGCATCCGCGCGTCCTGCCACAGCGAGCGTCCCTGAATGACCGTGTAGTCGGTGACATCTTCAGCCAGTTGGGCGGCTTTTTGTGATTTTCCAAGCATTGCCGGCCCCTCAGTAGCGGATTTTCGGATCGAACCAGGCATAAGCCAGGTCGGTCAGCAGGTTCACGATGACGGTCAGCGTGCCATATAGGATCGTGACCCCAAGCAGCACCGCGTAGTCCCGTGAAAGCGCCGAGCTCACATACGACTGACCCAGCCCACCTGTTGAGAAATACAGGTCAACAAAGACCGATCCCGTCAGCACGTAGACAAAGACCGGGCCCAGATAAGACACGACGGGCAGCAGGGTAGGTTTCAGAGCATGGCGCCAGATCACGGTTCTGGTCGGCAACCCCTTGGCACGCGCGGTGCGGATGAAGTTCGAGTTCAAAACTTCAAGCATCGATGAACGGGTAATCCGCGCGATCGACCCCATGTAGGACGTGGCCAGTGCGATCACGGGCATGATCAGATATTGCCATTGACCGCCATGCCAACCGCCACCGGGCAGCCAGCCTAGCCACAGGGTAAAGGTCAAGATAAGGATCGGGCCCATGATGAAGTTTGGCAAAGCCTGTGCGGCGATCCCCAAACCCACGGCGAAATAGTCGATCCAGCTGTTGTGCTTGATCGCAGCCGCGATCCCCAGCCCCACGCCGATGATGGTCGCCACAAGGAAGGACAAGGAACCATAGGTCAGCGAGATTGGGAAACCTTGCGAGATGATGTCATTCACGTCCCGGTCCTTGAATTTAAAGGACGGGCCAAAGTCGAAATGCACCACGATGTTGTACAGGTAGTCCCAAAGCTGCTTCCACAGCGGTTGGTCCAACCCATACCGCGCCTCGATATTGGCCAGAACCGCCGGCGGCAATGGCCGCTCTGACGTGAAGGGCCCGCCGGGCGCGAAGTGCATCAGAAAGAAACAGGCGACGATCAGCAACAAGATCGTCGGAACGGCGATTAGCAATCGCCGGATGATATAGGCAAGCATTTCATGCCCCCGTTATTGGCTTTGCCCCGAAAGCGATTTTCGGGGCAAAGCGTGTTTTCAGGATGATTATTCGGCGCGTTTGTAGAGGTTCCGGGAATACCAGTTCTGCTCTACGTTGTTGATTGGCCAGTTTCCGACATCGCTGTCGATCATATAGACGCCAGCATAGTGGTAGATCGGGATAACCGGGGTCTCTTGTGCGATGATCCGTTCCACTTCGGTATACAGCGGGGCCGGGTCATCCGAAGTTTTCGCTTCGGCCAACAATTCGTCAACACGGGCGTTGTTGTACTTGCCGTCGTTATAACCGGACTGCGATTGCAGCAGGTCCAGGAAGGTCGAAGCTTCGTTATAGTCGCCGCACCATGCGCCACGGGCCAGATCGAAGTTCTGGTTGCCGCGCTCTTCCAGGAACACTTTCCATTCCATGTTCGCAAGATTGGCGTTTACGCCCAGTTTCTGCTTCCACATCTGGCTTAGGGCAACGGCCACTTTCTTGTGTGCCTCAGATGTGTTGTACACCATTTCAAAGCTCAGTGGGTTGTCGGGGCCATAGCCTGCCTCTGCCAGCAGTTCTTTGGCCAGCTCATCCCGTTCCGGCTGAGACATCGAGGCCATTTCAACTTCGGGTACGGTGAAACCGGCGGTGGCTTCAGGCGCGAAGGTGTAGGCCTGCGGTTGGCCACCTGCCATGACGTTTTCAGTGATGATCTTACGATCCACGGCCAGGGACAATGCCTGACGTACGTTCGGATCTTTGAACGCCTCGGGTCCACCTTCAGACAGGTTGAACGTGTAATAGTAGTTACACAGACGGGGATAGCTGACGGCCTCTTCGGGGTGTTCTTTCTTCAGACGCGGGAACTGGCCCGCCGGTACGTCGGTGCGGTCCAGTTCACCAGCCAGATAGCGGGTCAGGGCGACGTTTTCGTCGTTGATGACCAGCGCAACGACCTTGTCGAGGATGGTGTTTTCGTTGTCCCAGTACATCTCGTTGCGCTCACGGGTCGACCGTTCCTGCGGCAGGTGTTCGGTCAGCACGTAGGCGCCGTTCGACACGATGTTGCCGGGCTTGGTCCACTCGTTGCCTAGCTCTTCAATGACTTTCTGAGGAGCCGGGAAGGTGGTGGTATGAGTGGTCATCTGCGCAAAATACGGCAGCGGCGCGCTTAGCTTGACCTCAAGTGTGTGGTCGTCAATCGCAGTGACGCCCAGTTCGTCGACGGGTTTGTCGCCCGCGATAATTTCAGACGCGTTCTCGATCGACATCAGTTCCATGAACCATGCATAAGGCGAGGACAGGGCGGGATCGACGGCACGTTTCCAAGCAAAGACAAAGTCATTGGCGGTCACCGGATCGCCGTTGGACCATTTGGCATTGTCACGAAGAGTAAAGGTATAAACGTCTTTGGTGTCGTTTGTGGTATAGCCGGTGGCAACGCCGGGCACCAGATTGCCGTCTTCGTCCTGGTTCATCAGCCCTTCGAACAGGTCGCGGACGATATCCGAGCCGTCGACGTCTTCAACGATCTGAGGGTCAAAAGACGTGGTTTCGTCCAGAAGGCGATAGACAAAGGTCTGGTCGTCCGCCAGCGCCTCACCGGTTTCAGGATGGGTACCAGCGGCAAAAGCAGCGCCGGTAATCATGGTCGAGGTCAACAGCCCCGCCAGAGAGGTACGAATATACTTGTTCATGTTGTTCTACTCCCGTTTTTTGCGGCACAGCACCCTTGTCCTTTCAGGATGGCCACTGACCGCCATGTTTGTCCGACCCGGAAACGATCGGCGTTGGTTCAATGAATGCTATTTCAGATCGCAATGAACACCGCGTCGCTGTTTCTCGGTTTGAGGTCGGGAACGTGTTTGCAAAAGTTGCCTTTCACTGGCGCCGAAGGTGGCACTATTTCAAAAAAGGATAAAGCCTTTGCCTGAAAAAGGGGCAACCATAGGTGGATTGCGTATGAATCCCGGTCCGGCCCTGAAATTTTATAATGAAACTTCGGCAGTTCTTAACACTTTTGTGAAGGTTTCGATTTGCCCTTGCCCCAATGGAGCGAGATTGGCCGCCAAGATGACGTAAGGACCACTGCGAATCGCTAAGGCTTCAGGGCGGATTTCATGCTGGTTTCGGGAAAGCAGGTCGCGGGGCGCCCCGTCGCTTGTTGCCACCGTCCGATCGAGCGGCGGGTCTTGAACCCGGGCAACCCGTCTGCGCCGCCGACATCATGGCCCAGGCGCTCTAGTGCTCTCTGCATCGCGGCCACATCAGACCGGTACAGATTGCCGATCTTGCCCCATCGGGCGCTGAAATCTCCAACGCCATACTGAATGCGGTCTCCGACATGACCAACGAACAGGGCGTAGAGATCGCTCTTGTTGTAGTCTTTCAGAACGTAGAAATTTGGCGTTACGATAAAGGCGGGGCCGTTGCGCCCAGCAGGCATCATCAGAAAACCTTCGCCCGGCAGCTCATGTTTCGGAAAGGGTTTGCCCGATACACGTGTTATGCCCGCTGCGGCCCAATCCTGAATGGTTCTGCCCTGATCCGGCCCTTCCAGAGCACAGGAAACCGAGGTTGGGACGTTTACTTCGAACCCCCAGTCGCGCCCGGTGACCCAGCCATGTTGCGACAGAAAATTCCCGATCGACGCGAGTGTATCCTCGGATGAGGCCCAGATATCAGACCGTCCGTCACCGTTTCCATCCGCCGCGTAGGTCAGGAAATTCGACGGCATGAACTGGGGTTGGCCCAATGCACCGGCCCAACTGCTTTTCAACTTACCTGGTGGGGCGTGTCCTGCTTCGGCAATTTGCAAAGCGGCGATCAGTTCGTCTGTGAAATAGGGGGCCCGGGTGCTCATGAAGCCCTTGGTGCCGAGTACCTGAAACGCGTTGTGGCGAATGGGAACCTGACCGTATCCGCTCTCGCGGCCCCAGATGGCCAGGATGATACGACCGGGCACGCCAGTTTCGGCCTCGACCCTCGCCAGCGTTGCTGCGTGTCGACGCGCCATCTGCCTTCCTGTAGCCGTAGCCCCCTGAACCGAACCTGCGTTGAAATACCGTCCAGGCGATCCGAATTCGGCTTGTTTTTGTTTTTTTGGCGTCTGTGCCGCCTGACCCGGCGGTACAAGGTCCGGCAGCTTCCAGTTGAGTGTAACACCGTCAAAAGCGCGCTTCATGGTTTTACGAGAAACGCCTTTGGCTTTGGCCTGCGGCCAGACCGTGTTTTGTAGCCACGCTTGGAACTGACGTTCAATCGCGGCACGATCCTGCGCATAGGCGCTTGTCGAAAGGCACCAAAGGCTAAGGGTAAGAACAATCCAACGCATAAATGGAATGTGTCGCGTGCCTGCAGGGCCAAGTCAACTGCAGCTTGGGCAGCGTTTTACGCATTCCTATTGCTACGGTTGTCCCGGTGACGTTGGGGACAATCGTCGGTTTCGGAAAAAACCTTGAGAAAATTCCTGACTCTGCCGATAGTTGGCCGAAACGAAGGCACAAAAGGACAATCAGGCGTGGCTGGTCTCAGACCTTCAAGACTTGCAGTGTTTGGTGTGGTCGCCCTTGTGGTGGCCTCGGCGCAAATGGCGTGGGCCGCCGACAGTTTCATGGACCCGCAAGGGCCGATTGCGGCTGTCCAAAAAACCCATCTGTTGCGGGCGACCGTTCTGATCATGGTGGCCGTTCTACCAGTGCTGGTTCTGGTGCCGTTGATTGCCTTGCGGTATCGGCGACGCAAAGGCAGTGCCGCCGCCTATCGGCCAAAATGGGATTTTTCTGCCAAACTCGAATTTTTGATGTGGGGCGTTCCGGTGGTAATCGTGGCGCTTCTATCCTTCTACCTTTGGAAGGCGACGCATCGGCTGGATCCTTATTCGGCTGCTTTCGGCGAGACCCCGGCGCTGAACGTTCAGGTGGTTGGCCTTGATTGGAAATGGCTGTTCATTTATCCCGATCTGGGTATCGCAACAGTCGGCGAGCTGGGTATTCCTGTCAAACAGCAGGTTGCAATGACGCTGACCACGGACACGGTTATGCAATCTTTTATGATCCCGGCGCTTGCAGGGCAGATATACGCCATGCCCGGGATGACGACGAAGCTGCATCTGGTGGCGGACACGCCAAAGACGATGCAGGGTGAAAACACACAGTATAATGGCCGTGGTTTTACCAAACAGAAGTTCCTGACCCAGGCCATGCAGCCCGAGGATTTCAATGCCTGGGTTGAAAGTGTCCGAACCCATGGCATTCCGTTGACCGAGGACACTTACCGCACGTTGGCGATGCGCACGGACCGGGATGAGGTGCAGGCGGCATTGGGAACCCCTCTCATGCCGCTCAACGCTTTGTATTTCACGCTGGAGGACGGCGATCTGTTTCACTCGATCCTGCACCGATATCATGGCTCACAGCCTCTGCCGGTTGACCAGCAACCGGGGACGATTGAGTTCGGACAGGAGGTTGCGCAATGACAGATACCGGGTTCTTTGGCCGCCTGAACTGGGACGCATTCCCGATCGCAGGTCTGATTCAGACCCCAAACATCAACGAAATCGTGGCGAATGCAGCCGCTGGCATCGTTGTTGTTGGCGTTGTCGTCGTGGTCGGGTTGCTGACATGGTTCCGCTTGTGGGGCCCGCTGTGGCGCGACTGGCTGACCAGCGCCGATCACAAGAAGATTGGCATCATGTATATCGTCTTCGCCATCGTCATGTTGGCGCGCGGCGTGCTTGAGGGTGTGGTCATGCGCGCTCAACAGGCGGCGGGGCCGGGTGATGGCTTCCTTGAAGCCGAACACTTCGCCGAGCTCTTCAGCACTCACGGCACGATCATGGTTTTCTTTGTTGCGGTGCCCTTTGTGTTTGGCGTCGCCAACTATCTGGTGCCACTGATGATCGGCGCGCGGGATGTTGCCTTTCCGGTGATGAACCAGATCAGCCTCGGCTTGACGGTTTCGGCAGGCATGATGCTGATGGTTTCGCTGGTGGTGGGTGAGTTTTCGACCGGCGGCTGGACAGCCTATCCACCCTATACCGGTGCCGCGTTCAACCCCGGCGTGGGGCCGGACTACTGGATCTGGGCCATCGTCGTCTCGGGCATCGGCACCACGCTGACGGGGATCAACTTTGCCGTCACCATCTACAAGCTGCGGGCGCCGGGAATGAAGTTCATGCGGCTGCCGATGTATTGCTGGACGATCATCAGCAGCTCGATCCTGATCATCTTTGCTATGCCCCCACTTGGTGTTGCGGCGCTGATGCTTGCGGCGGACCGTTATCTGGATTTCCACTTTTTCACCAACGACCTCGGCGGCAACATGATGAACTATGCCAACCTGTTTTGGCTGTTCGGTCACCCCGAGGTCTACCTGCTGGTTCTGCCCGCCTATGGCATCTATTCCGAGATTTTCGCCACGTTCTCAGCAAAGCGGCTGTACGGCTATAACTCTTTGGTTATTGCCACCATGTGCATCGCGGTACTGTCTTTCACCGTCTGGCTGCACCATTTCTTCACCATGGGCCAGAGCGCGCTGATCAATGCAGTGTTCGGAATCGCGACTATGCTGATCGCCATTCCTACCGGAGTGAAGGTCTATGACTGGATGGCAACCTTGTATCGTGGCCGTATCCGGTTTTCGGTGCCGATGCTGTACGGCCTGTCCTTTCTGATGCTGTTTGTGATTGGCGGTTTGTCGGGTGTGATCCTGGCTAATCCAACGGTTGACTATCAGGTCCACAACACCCTGTTCCTTGTGGCGCATTTCCACAACGTGTTGTTGCCGGGCGTGCTGTTCGGCCTGCTGGCGGGATATAACTACTGGTTCCCCAAAGCCTTTGGGTTCCGGCTGAACGAGTACTGGGGTCGCATCACTGTCGTGCTGTGGACGGTCGGATTCATGCTGACCTTCCTGCCGCTGTATTTTGTTGGCCTAATGGGCATGCCGCGCCGGTCGTTCAGTTGGGAAGACCCCAGTTTCCACCCCTATATGATCATCGCCGTCTTCGGTGCGTTGGTGATCCTGTCGGCGTTGTTGTCGGTGATCGTCCAATTGTGGGTCAGCATCCGTGACCGCGAAAAAACCCGCGTGCCGGTTGGCGATCCATGGGATGCGCGCACGCTTGAATGGTCGATCCCGTCTCCACCGCCGCCCTATAACTTTGCCATCATCCCAAAGGTGACCGACCGAGACAGCTTTGCCGCCGCAAAGGAGCGCGGCGGGGCCTATCCAACACCGGACGAATACGAGGATATCTCGATGCCACGCAACACCGCGATCGGGTTTACCCTATGTGTACTTAGCGGTGTCTGGATGTTCGCGCTGGTCTGGTGGATCTGGTGGTTGGCGATCTTGGCGACGGTTCTGATGCTTGCGTCCTTCATCGCCTGGACCTTCAAAACCGACTTTGAAGCAGTCATCCCTGCTGAAGAGGTGCGCAAACAGCACGAAGCTTGGCTTGATCTGGTGCGCAGCGCCACAGCCGTGGACCGCGATCACGAAACGGCTCCGGAAAATCGTGGGCTCGCCCGCCCCGATCTGGAGGCCGCGACATGAAGCGCGCGCCCACTCACAGTTATCCCGGTCTGAACCTTGGACGGCGCCATGAAAGTGCCCACCGGGCTACCGAGGTTGTCACCTTCGGCTTCTGGGTCTTTTTGATGAGCGATCTGGTCTATTTCGGCCTGATGTTTGCGATCTATATCACTATGATCGACGCGCAGGCGGGCGGGCCGGGTCCGCATGAGCTGTTCGATCTGTATAGCATCTTTGCCCAAACGCTGATCCTGTTGACCAGCAGTCTGACGGTAGGCCTGGCAATGCTGGCGCTGAAATACAACCTGCCTCGTTGGCGGATCGTGTTCTGGTTTTGTGTGACACTGGTTTTAGGCCTCTGCTTTCTGGTGCTGGAAATCCGTGACTTCATGGCCATGGCTGAAAAGGGCGGCATCCCCCAACGCAGCGGGTTCCTGTCTGCTTTCTACGGATTGGTACCGCTACATGGGTTGCACGTTGCGGCAGGGTGTTTGTGGCTAATCGTGCTGGGCATCCAATTGCGGGTGTTTGGGCTAACCGACCTGCTGATGTCGCGCGTCGTTCGGTTGGCGCTTTTCTGGCACTTCCTCGACCTGATTTGGATCGGCATCATCACCATCGTTTATTTCGGAGGGCTGACCTATGGATAAGCGCAGCGAGATGCACCGGCGAGAGCGCCGGCGTTATGTCATCGGCTATGGCGGTTCGCTATTGCTGACAGCGGCGGTGTTCCTCATCGCCTACAAATACGGCATTAGAACCACGGGGGTTTATCTCTCGATTGCGTTGTTGGGGTTGGCTCAACTGATCGTGCAACTGGTCTACTTTCTGCATATCGACCGCCGCCGCAGCAGTCGCGAAGACCTTGATCTGGTCCTGTTCTCTACGCTGGTCCTGCTGATCATCATCCTTGGGACCGTCTGGATTATGGGCAATCTGGCGGTGCGGATGCACACCTATCCGATGTAATGACCTGCAAGAGGCCTGACGCATGAAATCCTTCAAAATCGCCGCTGCCGCAGCCATGCTGATCGCCATTGGCGCCGGGCTATTTCTGTATTGGCGGCACGAGGAACGGTATCCCTCGACCATAGACGCTTATGTGGGCGCAAATATCATCAACGTCGCGGCGCAAGTGACCGGGCAGGTCGCCGAGGTGCCAATCACGGACAATCAGCCGATCAAGGCGGGTGATCTGTTGTTTACGATCGACGACACACAATTCAAGGCCTCAGTGGATCAGGCACAGGCCGATTTGGATAGTTCGCTTCAACAGGCGCAATCCTATTCCAACCAGATCACTGCAGCCGAGGCGGCGGTTCAGTCCTCTCAATCAGCCTACAACACGGCCAAGAACAATTTTGAACGGGCCAAAGCGCTGTTTTCGGACGGTGATCTGGCTCAGGTTTCATTGGATCAGGCCACAACAGCATTCGCCGAGGCTTCCGCCCGTCTGACTACCAGCCAATCTGAATTGCTGGCGCTTCAAAGCGGGCTCGCTGCGAAGCAGGACGAAGTTCTGTCATCCCGCGCGCAGCTAGAGATTGCGCAGGCCGATCTGAACTGGACCAAGGTTTACGCCACTGCGGACGGCTGGATCGCAAACCTGACATTGCGACCGGGGTCGGCAGTTTCCGCCAACGCGCCGCAGTTTTCCATCGTCGAATCCTCTGACTGGTGGGTTGATGCGAACTTCAAGGAAACTGCGCTGCCGCGTATCCGGCCGGGCCAACCGGTCACGGTGAAAGTTGATATGCTGCCGGGGGTCACTCTAACCGGTAAGGTGGCCTCGATCGGGCGCGGGTCTGGGGACACGTTCTCGTTGTTGCCGTCTGAGAACTCCAGTGGCAACTGGGTCAAAGTCACACGCCGGTTCCCGGTGCGTGTGGAGCTTGACCCGACAGATGTGCCTCTGCGCGTGGGCGGCAGCAGCAAAGTGACCGTGGACACCACAGCGGATCAGTCTGGCAAATGACCGGATCGGCGGCCAGCCGCGTCAACCCGGTGATCGTGATCGCCGTTGTGCTCAGCGCTATTCTCGAGGTGTTAGATAGCACCATCGTCAACGTTGCTTTGCCGCATATTCAGGCCGCATTTGGGGCGACGACCGATCAGGCAACGTGGATTCTGACCAGCTATATTGTCTCGGCGGTTGTAGTTATGCCCCTGACCGGTTTCGTCGCGCGTCGGGTCGGGCGGCGGCGTCTGATCCTGACGGCCATCACCGGCTTTACAACCATGTCCGTTATGTGCGGCCTGTCCTGGAGCCTCGAGACCATCGTGTTCTTTCGCCTCGCGCAGGGTATGTTCGGCGCGTTTCTGATCCCGTTGTCTCAGTCCATCCTGTTCGACGCTTTCCCCCGCGAAAAACGCGGGCAGGCGATGGCTGTATTTGGGTTAGGCGTCGTGGTGGCCCCCGTACTAGGGCCGACGGTTGGGGCACTTCTGACCGAGTATTTCTCGTGGCGGATGGTGTTTTTTGTCAACCTTCCGGTGGCGGCGATGGCACTGCTGTTGCTGGCGGGCGAACTGCCTGAGGACGAAACCGAAGAGGTGCGCATCGACTGGGCAGGTTTGGCCATGCTGGCCATTGGCATCGGCTGTTTGCAGTTCATCCTCGATCAAGGAGAGACCAAGGACTGGTTGTCTTCGCGGGTCATTCAGGTGGCATTGATCGCGTCTGTTCTGGGTGCGTTGGGGTTCATCGTCCACGCCCTGACGACCAAGCGGCCAGTGGTTGACCTGCGTTTCTTCGCGGATCGCAACTTTGCCCTTTGCAATCTGGTCATCGCGGGGTTTGCCATCTCGCTGTTTGGTGGCATCGCGATCCTGCCAACCTTTGTGCAGAACCTGCTGGATTATCCCGTCATAGCCTCGGGGCACTTGTTCATTCCGCGCGGTATAACCGCCGGGCTATCGATGGTTGTGACCGGCGCGGTTCTGGTGTCGCGGTTCGACCCCCGCCTTCTGGCCGGGTTGGGGATGTTGTTGACGGCCATAAGCAACTTCATGATGGGCGCGCTGAACATGAACGCAGGGTTCTGGGAGTTGGCCTGGCCGGGCGCTGTCAGTGGGCTAGGCATGGGGCTGGTCTTCGTGCCGATGTCGATCCTTGCGTTTGAGAGCATCTCCAAGTCTAGGCAGGACGAAGCATCGGGTCTGTTCAACGTGACCCGGCAATTGGGTTCATCAGTGGGTATTTCGCTTGTTGGCACGTGGGTGGTGCGCGGTTTGCAGACGAATACGGCTGTGCTGAGCCAGAACGTGACGCCCTACAATCCGGCAGCGCAGGCTTATCTGCAGCCGCTTGGTCTGACACCCGAAAGTGCCGAAGGAGCTGCCATACTGGGGCAGGTGATCAGCCAGCAGGCCGAGCTGATTTCCTATCTGACAGTGTTCAACAACCTTGGTCTTCTGGCCTTGGCGACGATACCCCTGCTGTTCTTTTGCAAAGCGCCTAAACCCGGAACTCAGGCTGCTGTCGCCGCGCATTAACGCGTCAGTGCTAATCCCAACCACAAGGCAAACCAGCATAGACCGAGGCTGAGCAGGATGTTCCCGGCAGCCAGCGCGATTGTCCGTTCCCGCCGCAGTTCCAGCGATTGATACGCAAAGCTGGAAAAGGTAGTGAAGCCGCCGCAGAAGCCGAAAACCAGCCTTCTTTCCTCCTCGCCAAGATCAACCGGCCCGCCTAGGTAGCCAATCCAGAGCCCCAACAACAGGCTGCCCAAGACGTTCACGATCAGGGTTGCAAAGGGCAGGTCATGGTTGACCCGCAAAGCGATCCAATGCCGCAGCACCGCGCCCAATCCACCCCCCAATCCGAACATGGCGTGAAGATAAAGCGCGCTCATCCCGTCGACCTCTGCCCATGAATACGGCGCCCGATTGCCTCGCCCAGGATTGCAGCGGCAAGACCGACGGCGATCTCCAGTGAGGCGGCTGAAATTGCACTCCAAAGATGCGTTTCGGCCATTCGCTCCAATTCTGCAACAAACGAGGAAAAGGTTGACAGCCCACCGCAGAACCCGACCGCCCCCAGATGCAGTACATGCGCGTGGACGCGGTTTCTAATAGCGTAAAGCCAGCCAAGCACGAAGCATGCCACGACATTGATGCCAAAGGTCGCCGTCAGCGCCGGAGCGCCTGGGATCTGGGCCGAGAACGCCTCGCGCAGCAGTGACCCCGCAGCACCCCCAACAAAGACGGCGATGAACATGATGGCCGTGGTCCGGACGGCGGGTCGGGTTTTTGTCACGGCCGGTAGTCCTACCCAAGTTTACCTTTGTTTTGGCATACATACTGCCGAAGCTTGGATCAACTGCCACCAAACGCGCTGACTATCTCACAAGCCCGCTCAATCCAGTGAGGTTGGGTACAAATGCTTGCAATCAAAAGCCGATTTGATCCACGGTTGCTACACAATTGGTTTGGCAACACTTTGGGAGAGCACGAAATGATTGTACGCAGACTCTATTACATCCTGAGCTACGTGTGCCTTCCGTTGACATTGCTGTGGGGTTTTTTCTGGCCACCGGCCCATTGGCTGCTGGTGATCCTGATCCCTTATGCCGTGATCGGTCTGTATGACATGCTGACCACCAAGCATAACGTTCTGAACAATTACCCTGTTCTGGGCCATTTCCGGTACATGCTGGAGTTCGTCAGCCCTGAAATTCGGCAGTACTTTGTGGAAACCAACGAAAGCGGTCGTCCTTATAACCGGATCATTCGCAGTCTTGTCTATTCCCGGGCCAAAGGGCAGGTCGATACTCAAGCCTTTGGTACCCAATACGATATCCTGACGGTGGGCTACCATCGGGCCAATCATTCGCTCGCGCCCAAGGACGTGCCGGAAAGCGAAGAGCGGATCATGTTGGGCGGTCCACAATGCACCAAACCCTACAGCGCTTCGCGTCTGAACGTTTCCGCCATGAGCTTCGGTGCGCTCAGCGCCAATGCAATCCGGGCGTTGAATGGTGGCGCCAAGGACGGTGGTTTCGCACATAATACAGGCGAAGGCGGTCTGTCTCCACACCACCTTGCCGAGGGTGGAGACATCATCTGGCAGATCGGCACCGGATATTTCGGCTGCCGCACGCCAGAAGGGGGGTTCGATAAGGACCTATTCGCCGAAAAGGCCAAGAAGGACGTGGTCAAAGCGATCGAGATTAAGCTTTCGCAAGGCGCGAAGCCGTCTCACGGTGGGGTATTGCCTGCAGCCAAGGTCGATAAGGAAATCGCGGAAATTCGTGGTGTGCCCGAGCATCAGGATGTTATCTCCCCGCCAATCCATTCTGCTTTTGAAGGGCCAACCGGCCTGTTAAATTTCGTCCAACACCTACGAGAGATGTCGGACGGCAAACCCATTGGCTTCAAGCTGTGTATCGGCAGGCCGTCCGAGTTTATGGCCATTTGCAAGGCGATGCTGGAAACCGGCATTCTGCCCGACTTCATCACCATTGACGGGGCGGAGGGCGGCACCGGTGCGGCCCCGGTTGAATTCACCAACCGTCTGGGGATGCCGCTGAACGAGGCACTGATTTTCGTCAATAACTGTCTGCGGGGCGTCGGACTGCGTGACAAGATCAGGGTCATCTGCTCGGGTAAGGTGGCTACCGGTTATGACATGGTCGAAAAATTCGCGCTCGGGGCGGACATGTGCAATGCGGCACGGGCGATGATGTTTGCGGTAGGATGCATTCAGGCATTGCACTGCAACACGAACCGTTGTCCTTCGGGTGTGGCGACACAAGACCCGATCCGCGGTCGTGCCGTTCATGTGCCGCAAAAACGCAAACGGGTGCATCGTTTCCACGACGCTACGCTTGAAAGCTTTCGCGAGCTTCTGGGGGCGATGGGCAAGGAAAAGGTCTCGGACCTGCGACCAGGTGATATTCGTCGTCGAACGGCGGATGAACGGGAATGGTCCTATGCCGATCTGTATACATTCATCGACGAAGGCGCTTTGTTGACGGACACGATTCCGGATGGATTTGCAGCGGATTGGAAAATGGCCTCAGCGGATCATTTCTGATTTTTTTCGCCCCGCCACCAAGGATTGACCTTTTCGATCCGTCTTACCCATCGTGATGCGTATGACAACATCCGATGAGGACCTGGCCAAAGCCGCTGCGAAAGGGGACGCTGATGCGTTTGCTGCCCTGTTGGCGCGGCATTACGACCGGATTTTTCGCCTGTCCTTTCGCCTTACCGGACGGGCTGATCAGGCCGAAGATCTGACGCAGGATATCTGTGCGGCCTTGCCGGCCAAGATTGCCGGTTTCCGGGCGCAAGCCAAATTCACCACCTGGCTGTACCGGGTTGTCGTCAACGCTGCCGAAGACGCACGCCGCCGTCAGGTCAGTCACAACCGTGCTGCAGTGGGGTGGGGCGATGTCGAACAGATGCGTCGGGCCGAGGTTGCAGAAACTGCCGAAGCCGTCGATTGGTTGCAACGTGCGATGCGATCGCTGCCACAGGATCTGCAGGACACGCTGGCCCTGACACTGGAAGAGGAAATGACGCATGCCGAAGCCGCCGAAGTGCTGGGCGTATCCGAGGGCACAGTATCCTGGCGCATGTCGGATATCCGCAAACGCCTGCGCGCCCTGCGGCAACAGGAGCTGGCCCCATGACAGACGATCTTGAAGACCTCAAAACGCTGATGGACGTCGCGACGCCCAAGCCGGACGCGCAACGGCGGGCGGAAAACCTGGAACAGGCGCAGAAAAATTTCGCCCGCGCCCAAGGATCGCGTGCCGGCATGCGTCCGACTGTCAAGCGAGGCCTGATGGCCCGCATGACAGAAGGAGCGAAATCCATGTTGAATGCCCTCTCGCATCGCGGTGCTTTGACCGCGACAACCGCAATCGCTGCTGTGGCGCTGATTGTGATCCTGCCGCAGACCCGAGATTACGTGGTGAACCCCACATCCTGGACCGAAAACCGCCGGGCCGAGGCGCCGGTTCAAGCGGTGGAACCCGATCGGGAGGCTGAGGAGGACCGCAGCCTATCGCAGGATGCTCTGCCGGATTCGATTGTTGAGGAGCTGATGGTTCTGGAAGAGGCTATGCCGTCTTTACCGCGCCCCCGCGATTTGAACAAACGGGCGGCCATAAGTTTGGGAGCCACAACAGAGCCTATGGAGAGTGCAGGGTTGATTGGCGGCACCGTCTCAACAGCGCCTTCACCTGTTCAAGGTGATCTTCAAATCGCCCCTGAACAGAACACCGAAGCCTTCGCCAATGCCGACACCAACCCGCTGAAGATCACGGCCGAAGACCCGGTATCGACATTCTCGATTGACGTCGACACGGCTTCTTACGCGATCATCCGATCCTCCTTGTTGCGTGGCCAGCTACCACCGAAAGATGCGGTGCGGGTTGAGGAGATGGTGAACTATTTCCCTTATAGCTATCCCGCGCCTGAAGGGGATGCACCGTTCCGGTCGACAATTACCGTTTCTCCAACACCTTGGAACGAGGGTACGCAATTGGTCCATGTCGGCATTCAGGGTGCACTTCCTCAGATTGAGGACCGCCCGCCGCTGAACCTTGTCTTTTTGATCGACACCTCGGGGTCGATGCAGGATGCGAACAAACTGCCCTTGCTGAAGCAATCCTTCCGGCTATTGCTTTCAGAATTGCGCCCCGAGGATCAGGTTTCGATTGTCACTTACGCGGGCAGCGTCGGACAGGTACTGGAACCGACTGAGGCGTCCGAAAAAACCAAGATTCTGTCCGCACTGGAGCAGTTGGAGGCCGGTGGCTCGACAGCAGGTCAAGCCGGGTTGCAACAGGCGTATCAGGTGGCCGAAGGCATGGCCGAGGACGGAGATGTGACCCGCGTCATCCTTGCCACCGATGGCGATTTCAATGTTGGCCCGTCGGACCCAGACGCATTGAAAGACTTCATCGCACGCAAACGCGAAAGTGGCACCTTCCTGAGCGTTCTGGGTTTTGGCCGTGGCAATCTGGACGATGCGACGATGCAGGCACTGGCGCAAAACGGCAACGGACAAGCGGCCTATATTGATACGCTGGGCGAGGCACGCAAAGTGCTGGTCGACCAGTTGACTGGGGTCCTCTTCCCGATTGCCAATGACGTCAAGATCCAGGTTGAGTTTAACCCTGCGCAAATCGCCGAGTACCGTCTGATCGGATACGAAACCCGTACCCTGCGGCGTGAGGATTTCTCGAACGACAAGGTGGATGCGGGGGATATCGGCGCAGGCCATACCGTGACCGCGATCTACGAGGTTACACCGGTCGGCTCGGACGCAATTCGAAACGGTCCGCTGCGCTATGCTGAACAGTCGGTATCCGATGGGTCAACTGAGATCGGATTCTTCAAGATGCGCTACAAAACGCCCGGTGAGACTGAAAGCCATTTGATTGAGGAACCTATCCTGCCGGGGCAGGGGCAGGCGACCAGGGATGTCCGGTTCTCTTATGCCATCGCTGGGTTTGGTCAATTGCTACGCGGTGGAGAGTACCTGGGCGGATGGTCCTACGCGGATGCGATCGCGTTGGCCAATGGCTCCAAGGGTGAGGATCCGTTCGGCTATCGCACCGAGGCGGTTACCCTTATGCGCCTGGCTGAAACGCTGTCGCAGTAAGGCATGTCTTGGGGCGCTGTATTCCTGCAGCGCCCGTCTTTCTCGTTTTAATAACTCTGGGGATTGTTTGCGGCATGAGTGTTGATTCTGCGCACACTCCATTCCACTGCATCTCGCATGGTTTTGCCAAGTGCCTCGTCAAAAGCCCTCACGAGATCGGGGGTTTGATCGCTGTTTGCAATCACGTACTCCCGGAAGGAACTCGAAGCGATAATCTTATCTTCGAATTCGTCGATGATTTTGATGTTGATGCGCACTTCCACCCTGATGGTTTGATTCCCGTCAACATCACTTACAACCATGCCCTGAAACTCTCTCAGGTCAGGGACGATGACATAATCCGCACGCAGACCAACGGTTGATCGGCCAACGGCCGCGACCTTTCCACTGTTTTCGTAGCTTTCAACCAGAAGTGCCTGAACGATCAGCGGCGCGCGATCCACCCAGCGGGCGCGCGGCAGGTATTGAACCTGCAATGGCGTCGGTTGGATTGCGATTTGATCGGTGTTGACTGCTGCGGTGGCTGTTGGTTCCTGCACCACGATCTGCCTTTGAACGCGCGGCAGCGACGAAGAGAAGGTGCTTTTTGGTGTCAGCAGGTACAGGTCGTTAGGTTTTGAGGCCTGCCGCAATGTCCCCAGACCCGTGCAACCCCCCAGCGATACAAGGGCCAGAGCCACAAGAAATAGCCTAATCATTGACGAAACTCCGATGCCTGGGTTCCAAGTAAGAAGCGCGCCGGGTCGCGTTCGACCTTGTCCACCAGACGGTCCAGACTGATGACTAGGCGCTGTGACTCTTCGACAAAACGCGTGAATTGTGACAAGCCGACCCGCAGGAAATCAGACAGTTGGCGGCGGTTGGCCTGCACGATACCGTCAATGGTTCCCAACAGCTCTGAGGCGGATTGGGATGCGCTGAGGATGTCAGCCGAGATATCGTCCAGCCGTTCGGTGACGTTTTTTACGGTCGAGGAAACTTCATTCGCCGCCGTACGGATGTCGTCCATAACTGCACCGACATCTTCGTTTATGACTTTGTTGGCCGAGTCAAAGGCGCGCTCGGCTGAAGTTAGCGTGCCTTTTGCCGTCTCCATCGCGCCGGTGATCGAACCCAGTGTCTTGTTGGCGTTCAGGAAGGTTTCCGAGATTGTTGCCAGGGCAACGTCGGCCTCACCCGACAAGCCGTTCAGGTTGTCGGCCAAAACCGTCACACGCTCGATCAGCGGGCGGATATCTTGCTGTATGACGCGGTCTGCGGTTTCAACCGTGGTCTTTGCGCTGTCTAAAGCAGCGGTCGCAGATTCCGAGGCCGTTTTAACGCTGTTCAGCGTATCCGTTCCTGTTGTCAAAGTGGTTTCAGCTGTATCGGCCAACTTGTCCAATCGATCTGTAAAATCACCAAGTTTCTTGGCCGCACCACCCAGATCTGTTGACAGGTTCTCGAAATCCGTGAGGGTCTTGTTCAGCTTGCCCGACGCCGAGGCTACGTTTTCTAGGATGTCGCTGACCGATTTGCGGTTCTTGTCATCAACCACGGCATTCAGGTTTTCCAGCAGCGTGACGGCCTCGTCCAGCACTTTTGGTGCGCCTTCGAAAAGCGACTGGATCGGGCTGCGTTTGCTTTTGATCACGCTGTTCTGTGGCAGCCGCGTTCCGCTAGCCGATCCTCCGGTTAGCTCGACGTAACTGACCCCCGTTACACCTAGGGAATGCAGTTGTGCGACCGTATCCTCGGTCACCGGGATATCGGCGTCTACCTCAAGCTTGACCCGCACCTTTGACGGATCGTCATCATCCAGTTGCAGCGAGACCACCTGACCGACCGGCAGACCGTTATAGCTGACACCACCCGCGGCCGACAGGCCCGAGACATTGTCGAATAGCACATCATAATAGGCGTATTGCCGCGATACCTCGAATTTGGCGAGCCAGAGGAAAAAGCCAAATGCGCCCAGAATACCCGCAAGGGTGAAAGCGCCGATCAGGATATAGTTCGCTCGGGTTTCCATGGTCTCTACCTATCCTGCCCCTTCTCTTGCGCTGCGCGCGCCCGGGGGCCGGTGAAGTATTCCTGCACCCAAGGATGATCAACTTTGGTCATTTCTTCAATCGGTCCTTCAACCAGAACGCGTTTTTCTGCAAGAACCGCAATGCGGTCGCATATGGCGTAAAGGCTATCCAGATCATGGGTGACCATGAAAACGGTCAGACCTAGCGCGTGCTGCAATTCTCCGATCAACTCGTCATAGGCCGCAGCCCCGATCGGGTCCAACCCGGCGGTAGGCTCGTCTAGGAACACGATCTCTGGGTCCAACGCCAAAGCGCGGGCCAGAGCTGCGCGTTTGCGCATGCCGCCGGACAGTTCCGATGGGAATTTGCCGCAGCTCAGTTGTGGCAGACCGACAAGGCTGATTTTTAAGCTGCCCAAGGCCTGCATCAGCCTTTCGCTGATCCCGGTATGCTCGCGCAGCGGTGCCATGACGTTCTGCAACACGGTCAGCGAGGAAAACAGCGCGCCATCCTGAAACGCCACGCCCCAGCGTTTTTCGATGCGCCGGCGCTCCTGTTCAGGGCCGTTCAACACGTCGACGCCCAGTACTTCGATGCTGCCAGCGGCGGGTTTGTTCAGCCCAACAATTGTTCGCAGCAATACGGATTTACCGGTGCCCGATCCGCCAACAATACCCAGCACCTCGCCACGCCAGACATCCAGATTGAGGTTATCGTGCACCACCTGCGGCCCGAACCGGTTGGTCAGGTGGCGCACACGGATCACGGCCTCTCGCTGGGTGTTGGTGTCCGACGTTTGTTCCAGCACGGTCCCGTCCATATCAGACATCCAACGCCGAGAAGAAGATCGAGAACAGCGCGTCCAGCGCAATGACCATGAAAATGGCTTGTACGACTGAGGCGGTTGTTCTCTGGCCGACGCTCTGAGCCGAGCCCTTGACCTGCATTGCCTGCCAGCAGGCGATCACGCCGATCACCAGCGCAAAGAAAGGCGCTTTGATCATCCCGATCGCAAAGTGCCAGATACCGGTGCTTTCCTTCAACCGGGTCACAAACATGCCGGGGCTGATGTCAAGGTCTATCCAGCTCATCAAACCACCACCGAAAAGGGCAGCCATATCTGAAATGAAGCCAAGGATCGGCAACATGATCAGCAGGGCGAGGACTCGCGGGATCACCAGCACTTCGATCGGGTCCAGGCCCAGCGTGCGCATGGCGTCGATCTCTTCTTGCACCTTCATCGAGCCAATTGATGCGGTAAAGGCCGACCCGGACCGGCCAGCGACGATAATGGCTGTCAGCAGGATGCCCAGTTCACGCAGTACCGAGATCGAGATCAGCTCGACCACAAAAATCTCGGCCCCGAATTGTTTCAGCTGTGTGGCCCCTTGAAAGGCCAGAACAACGCCGATCAGGAAACCCATTAGGGCCACAATCGGGATCGCCTTGAATCCGACCTCTTCCATCTGCGACACCAAAGCGGCCCGTCGCAACCGCCAAGGCATGACGAGGGTTCGGACCAGACGATGCAGTGTCAGGCCCAAAAAACTCAACATCGAGAGCGTGTCTTTCCACGCACCGACGGTACGCTGTCCAATGCTGGCGACCCAGTCGACAAAGCTGGGACGTTCGACTTCGCCCGCGGATTCCTCAGGTATGTTGTCAGCCACGGTCTTCAATAGCGCGGAATGGGCAGGGCTTAGCCCTTCGAACCGGACATCAGCTCCGCCGGTGCGCACCCGCCGTGCCAAATCGGCAATCAGCCATGCCCCGCCGGTATCCAGCGCCTCGACCTTAGATAGATCAAAGGTGACCTTGCCACCCTGTGGCTTTACCGCTGCAAATGCCTGTTCCACTTTTTCCAGAGACTGGGTCAGCATTTCGCCCGAAATACGCAGGCAGATGCCGTCGGCGTCAGGGTCCGAATGTATCATGGGCTGCGTCATGGCCGTATGAGAGGTGAAACCGTGTTGGGCTGCAACGGATTTTTTGCGCACCGCCGGGAATTGCTGCCGCACAATAGCATCAGTGTGACAATTTCGGATCGTCCCGGCATCGACGCAACCGATTGCGTGAATCAAACCTGTTTTTCGTTAAAGTTCAAATTTTTTAGCCTGATCAAAACCCGAGATCAGGAAGTGGTTGCCGGATCGCCCGAAGCGCGCCAATGATCACACCTGAATCGCCTCGGTGGAATCAGGTTAGGTCACATGCAGAAACCCGGAAATGTCCTGTTCATCATCATTGATCAGTTGCGGGCAGATTGCCTGAGCGGCGCTCTTGCGGATCATGTCGATCTACCAAACCTGCGTGCGTTCATGGACGAGGCCGTGACTTTTGATCGGCACTTTTCTGTGACCAACCCCTGCGGGCCATCGCGCGCCTCGATCCTGACGGGTCAATATGCGATGAACCACAGGTCAATTCGCAACGGCACGCCCCTGCGGCATGACACTCCGAATATCGCGACCGAGATGCGGAAAGCCGGGTATCTGCCCATGTTGTTCGGTTATACCGACACTTCCGCTGACCCGCGGGTGTATGATCCGCGTGACCCGATCCTGAAATCCTATGAAAACCCAATGGAAGGGTTTCATGAAGTCATCGAAATGCGGTTGGAGGAGTCCTTTCCGTGGCGGTCGTATCTGATACAGAAGGGGTACGAATTCGACAAATACTGGGACGTTTTCAAACCGGTTCCGCCAAACGGTGGCGCCCCTCGCCTGAATGACCCGGCGCTTTATCGGGCCGAAGACAGCGACACCGCCTTTCTGACGGACGCGTTTCTGAGCAGCATGGCGCCCTTCAAGGATCAGAACTGGTTTGCGCATCTGACGTATATCCGGCCGCATCCGCCCCTGGTCGCGCCAGCGCCGTACAATGACATGTACGATCCGGAGGCTTTGCCGCTGCCGACTGGTTTTACCGAAATAGCTGAAGAAAGCGCTATCCACCCCTTCTTCGGCCCGGCGATGGAGAAGCAATCGGCGCAAGACTTCATCGAAGGGTTTGATACGCTGGATCCCACGCCTGAAAACACACGCACACTGCGTTCGGTCTATCTGGGGCTGGCGACCGAGGTGGACCACCATGTCGGCCGGGTTATCCAGTTTCTCAAGGATAGCGGACAATATGACGATACTCTCGTCGTTATTACTGCGGATCACGGAGAGATGCTGGGGGATCGCCACACCTGGGGCAAGATGACGGTTTACGACGCGGCTTATCATACGCCGCTAATCATCCGGATGCCCGGCAATCAGGATCAGGCGGGAACTGTTGTCACCGTGCCGACTGAATCCATCGACATCACCCCCACAATTCTGGACTGGGCCGGGCTTTCTGTTCCGAACGCGATGGACGGGCGATCCCTGATGCCGCTGCTGCAAGGGCAGGTGCCAGACGATTGGCGCGGCTATTTGTTCAGCGAACTTGATTTCTCGGCACCTGAAAAACCTAGCTTGTGGCAGCAGAAACTGGGCACGGGAAACAGCGACTCGTGCCTGGGTATCTTGCGGGACGATCGGTTTACTCTGGTCGAGTTCGCCGCTGACCTCCCGCCGCTATTGTTTGACCATAAGGGCAAAGGCGAAATGGAGAATGTTGCCGATAACCCAGATTATACGGCCGACCTGGCGCGTCTGGGCCGGATGATGCTGCGGCATCGGATGCGTAACATGGATCACACGCTGTCGCTGTGTTCTCTGACATCCGACGGGGCAAAGACCAAACCGCGATACTGACCCAATCTGTCGCGTCCGTACCCTCTACACCTATGACAGATCCGGTGTTACGCATGTGTTGCGGGGAGGGCAAACTTGGACATTACCGTACAGCACGTAAAAGAAATGACGACCGCCGGTCTGAACCTGATCGGGCAGGCCCTGTCGATCTATGACAGCCAGTTGCGGCTGGTGGTCAGCAACCGACCGTTTCAGGTGATGTTCGATTTACCGGATGAACTGGTCCAACCTGGGGCGCAATTCCACGATACGATCCGCTATCTGGCCGCGCGGGGCGAATACGGCGCGGATGCGGATGTCGAGGCCGTCGTGAACGTGCGGGTTCAACAGGCGCTAACTTTTGAACCGCACTACATGGAACGTGTTCGGGCCAATGGGCGGGTGATTTCCGTCGAAGGGGCTCCTCTGCCAAAAGGCGGCTGGGTGTCGGTTTACACCGATATCACCAACACCAAAAAGGCCGAGGCTTTGTTGCGCGCCCGGTCCGAGGAATTGTCGGGCCAACTGCTGGACCGTGCCGAAGAGCTTTCGGCGACCAACCGAAAACTGGCCGCCACCAACGCCGCATTGGAAGAGGCCAAGCGTCAAATGACCGAGATCGAAGCGCGAACGCGCATGACGACGGAAATGATGCCGGCCCATATCGCGCATCTGGATTCGGACGGGCGCTATGATTATTCGAACCGTCGGCTCAGTTCGGTCATGCCGGGCCGCCCGTCTGAAATTCTGGGCATGCATGTGTCTGATGCTTTGGGGGCCATGGCCTTTCCGCGTGTCAAACCCCACTTACAAAAGGCCTATCGCGGTGAAGCCTCGGTGTTCGAGTTTACCGAAGATCAGGATTCCCGCCGTATTCGTGTGTCGTTTTCTCCGGATGGCGAGGGCGGCGTCTATGTCATGTCGGTTGATATTACAGAGGAAACTCAGGCGCGCGTTGCCCTGCAACAGACCCGACGCCGGGCCATGGCGGCGCAGATGACCAGCGGACTGGCGCATGATTTTTCCAATTTGCTGACGATTATTCTGGGCATGCAGTCGCGGCTGGAAAAGATGGATTTACCCGCCGAAGCGCACGAGCTTGTAGCAGCCACCCAGCAAACCGCCCGCCGCGGCGGTCAGTTGCTGAACAGGATCGCGGACATGACTGGCAACCGCACCTTTCAGCCCAAAGCGACCGACATGCGTGGTCTGCTAGAGGATCTGCGCGTTCTGGCCTCGCCCTCTTTGCCACGCGGCGTGGGATTGTCGGTGGTCAACACACTGCCCGACAAAGCGCTGATGCTGGACCCGGGGATGGTTCAGGACGCTCTGCTGAATTTGGTATTGAACGCGCGCGATGCCTGCGGCGGGTTCGGTCAGATCACCATCAGTGCCCATAAGATCGGCGACATCTGGATCGAGATCGCTGTCTCGGACACCGGGTCGGGCTTTTCCAAGGAAGGGTTGGAAAAGGCGCTGCACCCATTCTTTACCACCAAAGGCAGTAAGGGGTCGGGGCTGGGGCTGCCCATGGTCTATGATACCGTGAAACTTGCAGGCGGAGATCTGAACCTGCGCAATACCCCTTCGGGCGCGACGGTGGCCATGCGTTTGCCTTACCGTCCGGCGCCGCCGAAACAAGAGGGCCTTGTACTGCTGGTCGAAGACAATGACGATCTGCGCGGGCAGTTCCGGGACATGCTGGTCGAACTTGGGTTCTCGGTGATCGAGGCGACCTCGGTCGATGAAGCGCTGGCGCTTACGGCGGATATCGGGGACATCGTGTTTGTGCTGTCGGACATTCGGCTGGAAGGGAAGGGGACCGGTTTGGACCTTCTGGCGCAGCTTAAGCCTGCGTTGCCATGCATTCTGATGACCTCTTTGCCCTATACCGATCCGTTGCATCGGCGGGCACTAACGTTGGCACCGGTACTGAGTAAACCGTTCACACGCCAGCAATTGTCTGCACTGATCCGAACCGAGGCCGCCTGATGACACAACCATTGGTCACTATTGTCGATGATGAGCCCGAAATCCGCCAAGTTCTGACCGACGCGTTGGAAGAGGCGGGCTTTCGCACCCAGTGTTTTGCCCGCGCCCGGGAATTCGAAGCCGCTTTGAAGCGCGTGACGCCGGATGTTTGTCTGGTCGATCTGTCCTTGCCCGACACCGATGGTCTGGCGCTTGTTCACCGGTTGGCATTGGAACAGGGGGCGGCGGTGATCATCATCTCGGGCCGGGCCCAGGTGCAGGATCGTGTAACTGGGCTGGAACTTGGCGCCGATGACTATATCACCAAACCGTTCGACCCCGCCGAGGTCGTGGCCCGCATCCGGGCAAGGTTGCGATCCCCGCGTGCGCAAGTGTCGCAGTCAGACGTGGCGCGTTTCAACGGTTGGACCGCGCATTTTGACCGCTATGTTCTAGAAGATGGAAGCGGGGCGGAAACATCGTTCAGTCATGCGGAAGGCGAAGTATTGCGGATGTTTCTGGAAAGCCCCAAACGCCTGATCAGCAGGGCTCAGATGCAAGAGGCACTAGGCGGTGCCGCAGGTGACAGTTTCGACCGGGCCATGGATGTAAGGATATCCCGGTTGCGGACGAAACTGGGTGAAGATCCCAAAAATCCGCGCCTTATCAAGACGATTTACGGGGCGGGATATATCTTCTTGGGGGATGTCGAGTGGCGATAAAACGCCGATACATGCCTTGCGGTAAGCTTGTTATTTTTGTCACAATGATGAAATAGACAAGTGTTTACAAATTGTTACATGCGAACCAAGCTCAATAGAGAATACCTGATGTCAGCCGGGACACATCGACCGATATATCTGAGCGCTGCCTATGGATTCTTGGCGCAGTCGCGCATAACTAACAGCACCGCGTCCAACCATTGCCGCAAATGTGCGGATTTGGAATAGGGTTGAGACCATGACGACGTCAGGCATCGGAACCGCTGAAGGTTTTGGAGAATAGAATGATCAAAAAAACCTGGGCCAGATGGAAATCCGGACATATTGGCCGTTTGCTCTTCGAAAGCCTTCGAAATCAAGGTTGGCTCTACGGTATCGCAATGGTGGCCATGGTTGGTGTCGCCGGGACGACCGCTGGTACAGCGTGGATGATGGAGAACATCGTCAACGCGATGACCGAGCCGGAAATGCGATCCAAAGTCGGACTGGTCGCTATCGCCGTTATTGCCTTGTTTGTCGGCAAGGCGACTGCTTCTTACATTCAGGCGGTTTTTTTGGCGCGCGCGGGTAACCGTATCATTGCCGTCCAGCAAGAACGCCTCTACGCAAAGCTGATCAAACGCGGTGTTGGGTTTTTCTCGCGCAATGAGTCTTCGGGGCTGTTGCTGCGTGTGACTCAGGGTGCGCAGGCAGCCAGACGGCTGGTTGATGTTGTCGTGACAAGCTTTGTCCGCGACCTGCTGACGTTGATCGGTCTGATTTTTGTTATGATCTATCAACAGCCGATGCTGTCGGTGTTGTTTTTCGTTGTCGGACCGGTTGCGCTCATCAGCGTTCGCATGCTGCTGAAGCGTGTCAAAGCGATCATGCAGTCCGAGATGATGGCACTTTCTGAAATCATCAAGGTTTTGCAGGAAACCTCGGGCGGGATCACGATCATCAAGGTGTTTGCACTCGAAGACCATATGGCGAACCGTATGAACGGGGCTATCCGGACGGTCGAGGAGCGGGCGAACTCGATTTCTAAGTTGCAGGCGATTGCCAGCCCCTTGATGGAACTTTTGGCAGGTCTTGCAATTGCAGGGATTTTGGTAATCAGCGCGATCGGTTTTGGAGACAGTGAGCCAACCTCGGCTGGACAGTTGATGTCTTTTATCACGGCTTTGCTGATGGCTTATGAGCCTGCAAAACGGCTGTCAAAGATGCGCGTTGCGATCGAGACCACACTGGTTCCGATCGGCATGATGTTCGAGCTTTTGGACGAAGAAGACCAAATGCGGGAAAGCCCCGACGCCAAGCCCCTGGTTACGGGGCCGGGTGAAATTCGCCTCAATGACCTTACTTTTGGGTACAAGGGCGACACACCAGTCATTTCGAATATGAACCTGACTTTCGAAGCCGGCAAGACGACGGCTCTGGTTGGTCAATCCGGGGGCGGCAAATCAACAATCTTTGGCTTGATTATGCGGTTCTATGACCCCGATTCCGGGACTGTCGAGATTGATGGTCAGGACCTGCAAGGCGTTAGCTTTGCCTCGCTGCGTCAGAAGATTTCCTACGTTGGGCAAGAGACATTTCTGTTCTCGTCCTCTGTTATGGACAACCTGAGATACGCGCGCCCGGATGCCACCGATGAAGAAGTGATGGACGCTGCCCGTGCTGCCCATGCGCACGATTTCATCACCAAGCTGGAATACGGCTATAATACGCCTGTCGGCGAGAACGGCGCGTTTTTGTCAGGCGGGCAAAAACAGCGGCTTGCCATCGCGCGGGCAATTCTGCGTAAGTCTGAAATTTTGTTGCTGGACGAGGCAACCAGTGCCCTTGATGCGGAATCCGAGACGCTTGTTAAGAAAGCTCTGGACAGGTTGACTGAAAATGTAACGACGATTGTTATCGCCCACCGTTTGTCGACCGTTCTTGAGGCTAACAAGATCGTCGTCATTCAGGAAGGCGAAGTTCTTGAAGAAGGCAATCTTGAGACTCTGATCGAGAATGACGGTGTGTTCCGTCAACTGTTCGACCATCAATTCAAACAGCCCGCGTCCGAAGCGGTATCTTCTGCGCAATAGCGTTTGTGAGACAAAGGGATGCAGTCGGCACAGGCAACGCCTGAGCCGACTTTTCCACGCATTATTCGCGCAAAGCCCGGTCCTTGATTTTGACTACGGGCTGCAGCAGGTACTCTAGAACCGTTTTGCGGCCTGACAGGATATCAACCTCAGCAATCATGCCGGGGATGATTTCGACTGCGACACCATCCGCGTCAAGCATCGCATTACTGGTTTCAATTTCCACAACGAAGACCTCTTCATCATTGCGCTCGGACCGCATGATTGTGTCGGCTCCGATACGCATAATCCGGCCGTCCAGCGCGCCGTATCGGGCGAAATCATAAGCTGTGATCTTGACCTTGACGGATTGCCCGGCATGTAGAAATGCGATGTCTTCAGGCCTTACATATGCTTCGACAAGAAGCGTGTCGTTCAGAGGCACGATCTCAATCAGTTCCTCCCCACTGCGTGCCAAGCCCCCGATTGTGCTGCGATGTACCCGATTGGCGATGCCGCGTACCGGGGATCGCACCTGCGCGCGGTCGGCTCGATCCAGAAGTGCTGGCAAGCTCGGTTGCAGCGCAGCAAGCTCAGCGGTTACCGCCGCCAGATCGGTCAGCGCGGCGCTGCGAAACCGGCTGCGGGTCGCGCGGATGCGATCGTCTATCTCATCAAGTCCGGTTTTCAGGCGGTTGGTGGCGGCAATCGCCCTGGTTTTCCGACCTTCCCACTCGGCCTCACCCCGACGCAGGGTCAAAAGCGTCGTCGCAGGCTCCATCCGTTTTTCTACCAAAGGTTCCATCAACGCGCGCTCCTCGGTCAATAGCCTCAGCGTTTCGTCGGCAGTAATCCGGTCTACAAGGCCTTCTTCATATTCCTGCTGCTTCTGTTCTCGCTGGCGTTCAAGGATGGCGATCTCGGCGAAAAGTTCGGATTGCCGCCCCTGATACAGAGCGGTTTCGGATCGCACGACCTCGGGTGCGCCTTTGATCAAGTCCGGTGAAAATCTCAGGTCAGAGCCGTCGATTTCCGCCTGCAGTCGGTGCGTTTGCGCCATCAGACCGAAAGCGCGTTGCTGTTCCTGGCTGAACTGGCTGTCGATTTGGGTTGTTTCAAATTCCATCAACAACATGCCTTTTTCGACCACTTGCCCTTCGCGGACTTTCAACGATTGTAGGATACCGGGTTCGGTAGCTTCGATCACCTGAACATCGGCCGAAGGTACAATCCGCCCATCTACGCGGGTAACGTCGTCCAACTCAGTCAGATGCGCCCAAAGACCTAATGCGATCAGACACGACGTGATCACCAGCAAGAGCAGCGATCCTCGAATTGGTGAGCGCCCGTGCATCTCGCGCGCGAGCGTGGCGAGGTCAGGATGCTGCGACATTAAGGTGCCTCGCTGCTTTGCGCGCATGTTGAGCGAGCATACTCTTTGGGCCGTCTGTGGTTACACGTCCACCTTCGATCACAATAACCCGGTCCACCAGCTCCAACAGGCTGGTGCGGTGTGTGACAATCACCATCGTGGTGTCCTGCGTAGCCTGTTTAAGACGCCGGATCACCTCCGCTTCGGTTTTCACATCCATTGCACTGGTCGGTTCATCCAACAGCAGAACCGGGGGGCGACCGACTAGAGCTCTGGCCAGCGCGATGGCTTGCCGTTGCCCGCCAGACAGGCCTTCGCCGCGCTCGGCCAGTTGAAGATCGTAGCCGTTGGGATGATGGGCGACGAAGTCTTCAACCCCTGCTACCTGCCCCGCACGGATCAGGTCCTGATCGCGTGGCCTGACGGTTCCGCTATTGATGTTTTCGCGCACTGTTCCGGAAAACAGCCAGATATCTTGCAACACTGACCCGACATTACGACGCAGGTCACCGGGATCAATCTGACGAATATCCACGCCATCCAGCATGACAGAACCAGTGCGTGGCTCATACAATCCAAGCAACAGGCGCGTAATTGTACTTTTTCCGGAGCCGATTGGCCCCAATATCGCAACTTTTTCACCGGGTTCGATCGAAAAGGACACACCCGCCAACGTATCCTCGGTCTGATCCGGATAGGTGAAGTGGACATTCTCGAAACGGATACGCCCGTCGAAGCTATTTCGGCTGATCCAGCTGCGCCCATGCGGCCGTTCACTTTCGGCTTCCATCAACGCATTCAGGTTGCGGTACGCGCTGCGGGCCTGATTGACGCGGGTCAGGGTCTGAGCAAGTTGTCCCAGCGGCGCCAGAGCCCGCCCGGTCAGCATCACTGAGGCAACCAGAGCCCCCATGCTTGCCTGACCATCGGTAATCAAAAACACGCCGTAGAAAACGATCAGAACCTGAGCGGCTTGCTGGGTGAAACCGGTCAGGTTCAGGGCGAACTGCGTCACCATGCGGCTGCGCGCACCGTGTGAAGATTGACGCTCGATCGCATTTTCCCAGCGGGTACGCATTGGCCTGGCCGCCGCCGTGGTCTTTATTGTCTCAAGTCCTGACACTGTTTCCACCAAAACAGACTGCTTGGATTGCCCGTCCGAAAAGCTCTTTTCAGCTAGGCGCGACAATACCGGTTGTACGGCTACGCCAGTTAGCAACACTAGCGGAACCGCAAGCGCAGGGATCAAGGCCAAAGGCCCACCGACCAGATGAATGACAAAGACAAAAAGGGCAATAAACGGTAGGTCGACCAATGCGACAAGTGTTGCTGAGGTAAAGAACTCTCGCAGGGTTTCGAACTCACGCACGGTGCTGGCCATTGCGCCAGTAGATCCGGTGCGGGACTTCATCCGGATGTTCAGCACCTGATCGAAAACGCGCCGCCCCATCTGCAAGTCAGCCTTTTGTCCGGCACGGTCTATGAACCCTGCGCGCAAGAGTTTCAAAAGGAAATCAAAACCCAACGCCAAGCCGACCCCCAAAGTCAGAGCGATCAGGGACTCCGTCGCCTCGTTTGGTAACACGCGGTCATAGACGACCATGATGAAAATCGAAGTGGACAGGCCCAGCAAGTTTGCCAACGCCGCAGCCAGGATCACCTGCGTATAGGACCACCGGTTTGCCGTCATTGCCGACCAAAACCAATGGCCCGAGGACGCGGGCTCATCGCCCGTGACCTCCGCCCGATGGTCGCGGCGAAACAGGATTGCATATCCGGTGTAAGTGCGGTCCAGCTTGTCGGCGGAAATTTCGCCGATCCCGTCTCCGAGGTCCGGGTCGAAGACCAAAAGGTTTCCGTCGCTTGTTCGACCGTGGAAGATAACAGCTTTTTCGCCCTCCAAAATCAACAGCGCTGGTGAGAGGCTCGTGTCAAAATCCTTTAGCTTGCGTTTGCCATATCCGGCTTGAAGCCCAGCGTTTTGCGCTGCTTCAATGGCATCGCGAAGGGTTAATTCCCCCGCCGGCCCTGTTTGTACAGCGTGCAGGGCGGCCATGGTCAAGGGACGGTCCAATTGCGCCGCGACATGCAAAAGACAAGTCTCGAGCGGAGGCAACGAAGGCACCCGTGAAATTGGCAAAAGCTGATTCATAGGCCGTTCCCCCATTGCACTGTTGAAACCCCCAGCAGATCTAGAATATCGCCGGTTAAGCTCAACGCGGCGTAGTTGGTCAGGAAGAAGTTTTGCTCCGCCAAAATCAGTCTCTCCTGAGCGTTTACGTAATCCCGTTGCGCATCCAAAATTTCGATCAGGCTGCGTCTGCCGATGGTGAATTGTTCGCGTGCGGCGGTCACGCTGTCGGCATTGGCTTGCACGGCAACCCGGGCAGCCTGCAGACGCACTGCACCGGCTTGTTGATCAGATCGGACGAACTCCAATTCACGGCGGATGTCGCGGATGACTGAATCCCGGTTGAATTCCGCCTCTTTGACCTGCGCCTCCGCCGCTGCGATGGCGGCTCGGCGTTGCCCGGTACTGTCGATTTCGTAGTTGAACGACAGATCGACACCGAAATTCGCGTCATTGCTGTCATCCCGGTCGGCAAAAGCTGCAATTTCAACGCCTGGCTGACGGCGCGCAACTGCAGCTGCCTGTTCTGCTTTTGCCGACAGCAGGGCTGCATCGGCTCGTCTAACCTGTGGGCTGTCCATCACGATCTGGGCGTCAGTCCGCGACAGTTTCGGCGCAGTGACAGGTGGCGGAAGCGCCCCGGGCTCCTTACCAAAGAACTCACGATACTGGGCATCTGCCCGGTCCAAGCGCGCCCTTGCATCTGCCAACCGTGTCTGCGCATCCGCCATACGAGAGCGCGCCGATAGAACATCCGCGTTCGACCCCACACCCTGTGCCGAGCGTTCCGTGATCTGGCGCACCAGCTCTTCATGAACCGATACATTTTGCAACGATATTTCCAGAATTTTCCGTCGGTCCAGAACTACGACATATGCCTCGATCGCCGACAACGCCACGGCCGACGCCGTTTGCAACTGATCTCCGCGGCCTTGTAGTACTCGGGCCTTCGCCGCAGCCAGATCATTTGACGCAGCCCCCCCGTCGTAAACCAATTGCGATATGCGCAGGTAAGGGGTGATATCGGCAATATCCGAGTCGATACGTTCGGATCGCGCGTTTACGCCTACTGACAGCCGAGGCAGAAAGGCCCCTTTGGCAGCTTCCTCGTTAGCCGCGGCAATCTCCAGTCTCGTTGCACTTTGCGCCAGGTCCGGGTTTGTTTCCACGGCAGCTCTTATCTGCTTGCCAAAGGCGCTCTGCGCGAGCCGAGGTGCCGGTACACTTGCACCGGCCCCGACGGATCCGCTTGATAGAGACATCCCAACCCCGGTCAGATCCGGTGTCGGCGTGCAGGCCGACAGCAGGGCGGCAAACAAGAAAAAAGGTGCAAATCCGAGACTGCGATTGAATATTTGCATAGGTGTTTCACACCCCACTGGTTCCGAGGACTTCGTCATTCTGCGCGTTGGCCATTGCAGAAAGAAAACCGGAAATATCTGAATTTTCGGTGTATTTCTTCGTTGATGCTTGCTTGGCCAACTGTTCCTGCGCCCGTGTCAGCCATGCGATATGGCAAAGCGAGATCTGGTGGGCGTGGATCAGCAAAAATGCGTCAGACTCAAACAGTTTCAGTTTCTCAGCCTGAGGCAGTTTCTTTAGTCGTGGCGTTGAAATGCCCAAGGTCCCATACGGCAATGTAAGCCCGTGATGAGTGTCGACGGGTTCAAAAAGCTCCATGGCCTTGAGTGTTTGGCAAAGCTCTAAGGTCGATGCGCGCGCTGTAACACGGGTTTGAAGAAAGCGCTGCACTTTCCTCAATTCTGGTGACAACTTGCCAGCCTCGTCAAAGAACGGCTCGTCTGTAGGATTGCTGCTGAGCAATCCTGATGCTTCATCCACATTCAACTGAAACAGGGTTGATCCATCGGGCGCGTTGGGTCCAAGGGGCTGTGCCTGAAAAGGGTGGCATCGCAGATCCGATGGTACATAGGTTGCCAACCACTGTCCTGCCTGTGAAACGAAAGGTGTAGGCATTTGGTCTGACAGGGAAAAAATGGCCCTTGGCTCGACGCCTTCGCCGTTTTCCCTGAACACAATCGGAAATGTCGCAGCAATCTGCGAAACCTCCTGCATCACAATTGAACAGTCAGTTCGATTGGCTGCAAATTCGTAAGAGGTGAAACGTCTCCAGTACTGATGCCCGTGCCGTGCAGCAGTGACTGGGACCAGGCCATTCTGCGCCATTGTTGCCCCGTGCATTTAGTTATGGCTGCCGACCAGAGCGACCGGCAGCCTGTTTAGTGATCAGGCCGTTGCCCCCGTCGGATCGGTATGCAGGATGTTGTCAGCGCTCAGACCGGTCAGATCATCCAACCCAGTGAACTGCGCGACGGTTTCAACCGATGCCGCGTTCGGAGCGTTGTAGTCAACTTTAACCAACACACTGTCGGTACCGTCGGTTGCCATCACGAAGATTTCGTCGCCTGCCTGAATGCCGGTAAAGCTCTCAACCGCAGTTTCGATTGTGTTTTGAGACAAATCGCCCAGAACCGTTGTCAAGCCAACGACGCCGGTATCCGCCCCAATCGTATCGCCAACGGCCAGAGTCTCAACATCTGTTCCATTACCGTGCAGCGTACCGACGCTCAGGCCGCTGAACATAATGGCATCGGTTACCTCGGCTGCTGGTCCAATTGTGAAACCTGTCACCGTGTCGATACCGTTGGCGGCCGGGTCCGCCTCGAATACGACAATGTCACGTCCAGCAGCCGAGACATCAATCGCATCGTTGCCGTCCTGTCCGCGGATGATGTTGTCGACGTCGGTTGCGACCAGCGTATCATCACCATTGGTGCCTAGATGGAAGACAGAATGCCCGCCTAACGATGTTGCGACCGTCAGCTCAATGGGTTGGCTTGTATCCACGACCGTCATGTCGAAGGTCATCACAGGCTGGCTCAGGTCAATCACGGGGTTAGTCCCATCAGGGATACCTGAGATGCCAGAGTACCGGATCACCGAAGCCCCAAGCGGGTTCGCAACCAGACTGATCAGGCCACTACCACCGGTCTCAGACCCGAGATCGTAGGTCACAACGGAAGGGTCGAAGCCCAGATTCATGGCAAGGGCGAAGCCGCCTGAGATATCCGTGTCGGAATCCGCGTAAACCGCGAAGGTCACAGTGTTTCCGGAAATCCCGGCCTGGGTGATGACATAGGCCGCAGGTTCGTGCGCGGTGTTCTCATCAGTCGCCGTTATGGGGTCCGGCCCGCCGGAAACCGTTGCATCCGCCGAGAAGTTAAGGGCATCGCCCCCATCAATGCCTGAGAAATCCGAGGCGGGAACAGCCAAAGACCAACTGCCATCGGCTGCCACAGTTGTACTGCCGATCGGGCTGCCGTTAAGCGAAACATCAACCGACTGGCCAGTGCTCAGGCCAGCTGATGTTCCAGAAACGGTTACGCCAGAAGCCTGGGCGTCAGTCAGCGATACAGAGTTGTTCGTACCGACGGGGTTCACTGTCAGGACCGGGCGGAAGTCCGTGGTCAGAGTGGTCGTGGCCGGTGTCGCCGCGTTGCCGGCCTGATCTGTTACACTTGCCGAGATCGGATAGCCGGTGCTGTCTGACAGAGCGGCCAGATCGACTGTCGGAACAGTCGCGGACCATGTGCCGCCAGACGCGACACCGGAATAGGTCTGGCCGTTCAGGGTGACGGACACGGTTTGCCCGTCTTCGGCGTTTGTGGTGCCCGTGATCGTCAGGTCGTTGCCCTGTTCGGCCACGTCCAGTTCAGAGCCCACTGACAGAGGGTCGAGCGTGACTGTCGGGGCAGTGAAGTCGGTGTCAAAGCCTGCATTGCCCTCGGCACTGTTGCCCGCCGGATCAGAGACCGCCGCGTTCACGTCGTATGACACGCCATCCTGCAGCGCGCCCAAATCCGATGCTGGTGCTGTGTAGCTCCAGGTGCCGCCGGTGACCGTGGCGGTGCCAGTGACGTCCACTGTCCCGTCCGGGCGAGCGATTTCGACAGTGACCACTGTGCCATCTGCGGCGTCAGAGGTGCCAGTCACCATCAGGTCCGTGCCCTGTTCCACGGCGTTCATCACAGCACCATCAGACAGGTTTGTGATGCTCACGGACGGGGCGGTGAAGTCGGTATCAAAGCTGTTGCTGGCCTGAACCGCCGGGTTCCCCGCCTGGTCCGTCACATCTGCGGTAACCGGAATGGTGGCCCCGTCCGACAAGGCTGCCAGATCCACGGCGGGGACGGTAACGGACCACGCGCCGCCCGATGCTGCGCCAGTGTAGGTTTGGCCGTTCACCGAAACGGTCACGGTCTGCCCATCTTCGGCGGTGGTCGCACCTGTGATGGTCAGGTCCGTGCCCTGCTCGGTTACGTTCATCACCGCCCCGTCCGAGAAGCTGTCGATTGAAAGGGTTGGGGCCGTCACATCCTTGGCCAAAGGGACATTCGCCTGAGGGGCGGCCAGACCATCTGTATCCGAGACATCCGCGGTCACGGTGAAACTTCCCCCGTCGGGCAAAGCTGTCAGGTCGGCGGTCGCGACCGTCACACTCCAGGTGCCGCCCGAAACGGTATCGGTGTAAGTTTGTCCATTCAGATTGACCGTGACCTGCTGGCCGTCCTGTACGTTGCCGGTCGTGCCCGAGATGGTCAGGTCAGACCCTACTTCGACCGCGTTCAGAACCGCGCCGACGGACAACGGAGAAATGGCGATGGAAGGGCCGGTCAAATCAACCGGGACGGAGGCCGAAGCCGGGACTGAGATGTTACCAGCCGCATCCGCAACGGTAACGTTGAAGGTTGCGGGTACGCCGGTTGAAAGGCCAGCGAGATCGGCGCTGGGTATAGTCACGCTCCAACCGCCGCCAGTGGCCGTGGTCGAGTAGGATTGCCCATCGAACGTCACGCTGATGGGCTGGCCGTCCAGCGCTGTAGTCGATCCCGTCAACGTCAGGTCAGCACTGACATCGATCAACTCAATCGACCCACCGGCAATTGGGTCCAGTGAAATTGTTGGCGCGGTGAAATCCGTATCGAAGCTGGCATCGGCTTGCGTCGCCGGGTTGCCCGCCTGATCGGTGACGTCTGCGGTGAGGGCAACTGTTGCGCCGTCCGGCAAGACCGTCAGCCCTACGGCTGGGACCGTTACGCTCCATTGGCCACCGGTCACCATGCCTTCGTAGACCTGGCCGTAGATATTGACGGTGACGGTTTGGCCGTCTTCAGCCGTTGTCGTGCCAGTAATGGTCAAGTCTGTGGCCTGTTCAGCCGCGTTCATGACCGCGCCATCAGAGAACCCCGAGATTGTAAGGGTCGGCGGGGTTGTATCCACATCGAAGGCGACCGTCTCAGACGACAGTTCCGTACCTTCGCCATCCAGATTGCGGATTGTTACGGTTTGCTCACCCTGCGGTAGGGTAGCGGCTTCGGTCGGGGTCAGGGAAATACTCCAGGACCCGTCAGCTTCGGGCGCTACGGTCTTGGTGATCGAGCCGATGGTCACTTCGACCGTTTCTGTGCCTGCTGGCGCAAAGAGCTGCATGCTGCTGCTGCTCAACGTGTTGGTTTGCGAACCGGCGAGGTTGAGAACGGGATTACTTGGAACAGGCACTGGTGCGGGTGCTGGCGCCGGGGCGATATCGTCCTCCCCTCCACCCCCTCCGCCGCCACCGGCAGCGGCTGCGGCACCTGCCAGACCCAGGCCGCCCAGGGCTGCGCCAGTTCCACTGATTCCTCCGATTGCAGCGGCACCGCCGGCTTCGGCCAAACTGAACTGAGCGATTTCGGATACGACGCCTTCGGCAATCATGACTGCACCGCTGTCCAGCACCTGCACGTTCTCGGCAGCAACGACCAGTTTTCGGCCATCGGCCAGCTTCAGAAGAACGTCGCCGTCGTCCAGCACCTTAACCGACCGCACTCCGGGAATCGTTTCCGCGAACTGGAAGGCATAGAGCTCTTCGACAGTGGCTTGCGCCAGGGCAGGCAGAGCCAGAATTGTCGACCCGAGCCCACCGGCAATGCCGCGACCGGCCCAGCGGCGCATTTTCCCGTCGATCCACTGGCGGATATTCTGTCGACGCTCGAAACCAGGCTGCTCAGCGGCCGGATTGATCTTGGATTCAGGTTCTTTGGTCATCTTGCCCTCACATGTGGTTTCCGCATCCGCGCGAGGGGTCCAGGTTTTGTTCATCTGTCTTGCCCCTTGGTGACTCATGCGGTCGGACCAGAAAAAATTGAGTTAAACTGAAGCCGAACTCCTCGTTTTCTCCACATTCCCGCTTTGGTTTCGGACCGGGCATCAGATCATCCTGTAGTCGGTGCCAGTTTTGGCGTGGGGTGATTTGATATGGTGCTTCAGTTCGAAGGAGTGGTTGCGACGGGGAGCGCAGCGCTCGATTCAGGTATCGGCGATACGGCTTTAAAAACGCTTAATGGCGAAACGTATCTGTACAGCGTGACCGGCCCTGGCGGCGGAATAGCGGTGTGGAAGCTGGTCGAGGGCGCTCTGCCCCAGTTTCATGATTACGAGTACTTCAGCGGTACGATCACTTATCAGGTTGGCGACAGCGCCGTGCCTGTGGCGCTGGCAGGTGACGATCAACTTGTGCTGGATGTCCGTACGGCAACCGGGCTGGTTGGGTATGAACTGAACCCGAACGGGACCGTGGGCGCCTTGCAAGAAACCGATTCTCTGACCGGTGGCGGGGACATCTCGGCCCTGGTTCAGATCGGGAATGTGCTGACCATCGCTCATGAGGCAACAGGGCAGATTGCGACCTATACGGTGAATGGGGATGGCTCGCTAAGCCTGGCAGCTTCGGTCACGGGACGGGCGGATTCGATGCAGGTGCTGCAGGCCGGAACCGGGCAATTCGTGATTACCGCCGATTCCGTCAGTGGCACCATCAGCACCCTCGGTGTAGATCAGGGTACCGGCACCCTGACCACGGTTGATAACAGCGACACACTGGCGACACTGGGAATCGCGACGCCGACTGCGGTTGAAGTGGTGCAGGCCTATGGTCAGTCCTGGGTGGTAGTGGCGGGGGCGGGCAGCAACTCTCTCAGCGTGATGGAACTGGCGGCTGACGGGCGCTTGATTGCGACCGATCACGTTTTGGATTCGCTGCACACGCGGTTTGAAACTGTGCAGGATCTGGCCGTCGTCGAAGCCGACGGGCATGTGTTTGTCGTGGCGGGTGGTGGTGATGACGGTGTAAACTTGTTTACACTCACGCCGAAAGGCCAGCTGGTGCATTTGGACAGTTTCGCCGACACCGTGCACAGCGGTCTGCAAAACGTCGAAACGCTGAGCGTCGCCCGTGTCGGCGACGAGCTGCAGATTCTAGTCGGATCGCAACAGGATGCGGGGCTGACGCAACTTAGCGTTTCGATCGACGATCTGGGTATCGTGCAGGACGGGTACGGTACGGTGACTGGAACGGCGCAAAATGACATGCTCAGCGGTAGCATTCTGGACACTACCCTGATGGGCGGCCCAGGGGATGACATTCTGATCGCAGGAGACGGGGCAACCACGATGCACGGTGGAGCCGGAGCAGACATTTTCATCATGCAGTATGGCAGCGACACGACGACGATTAATAGCTTTCAGGCCGGGGTCGATCGTTTGGATCTTTTCGACTATCCCCTGCTGCGCACGCCCGGACAGTTGACATTTACCGCCACCGCTCAGGGGGCGCAGATCGAATTCATCGACGAAGTGATCGTCATCAACTCTGCGTCCGGTGGACCTCTTACCAGTGCCGAAGTGTTCGGGGCTGGTTTCGGTGGACCAGATCACATTCCGGTCGACTTCGGGGATTTCGCTCCGGTCGAGCCTGGCAGTTCGGGCGGGGTTTTGGGCGATGTTTCGATAAGTTCGGAAACCGCGAACCCTGCGCTAGCCGATGCTGAAATTCACTTCACCCCGGACGGAGGAAGCACCATCAGTGTTCTTGCGGATGACGAAGGATATTTTGATCTGGGTCTGCCGTCAGGCACGATTGAGGGCGAGCTGGATATCGTCAAATCCTATTCGCTGGCCAGTGATAAAATCTCGGCGTTGGACGCCTTGCAGGTGCTGCGGATTTCAGTCGGGCTCGACCCTATATGGGGCCCGGCGACACCGGAAAACCTGATTGCGGCAGACGTCAATCAGGATGGAATAGTCAATGCTTTAGACGCTTTGGAGATCCTCAAGCTGTCCGTTGGCCTGCCAACCGCGCAGGATGCGAAATGGGTTTTCCTGGACAAGGACGCCGACCTGTCCGGGATCACGGAAACAGATGTCAGTTACGAAACCGGTGTCGACGTGACCGTGGTTGACAATGTCATTACTACCGACATGACTGCAATCTTGCTGGGCAATGTAGAACAAGTCTGAGAATGGCCGTCACTCGCGGAAGGCGCGGTTGAAATAGTCGGCCATCGGCTTGATCAAATAGGACAGGGGGCTTCTTTCGTCGGTTTTGATCATGGTCTCTACGGGCATACCCGGCAGCAAGGCCTGACCGTTCAGCCGCTCGATCTGGTCGTCTTCGGGTGCAACTTCGGCGCGGTAATAAGTCTGTCCGGTGCTGTCATCGGTGAATGTGTCTGCCGAAACGGTGATGACCCGGCCGTTAATCTCAGGCGTTTCCCGTTGATTGAAAGCGGGAAATCGCAATGAGACCGGTTGACCGATATGCAACTGATCCACATGGATCGCGTCAACGCGCGCTGCCACCAGCAAGGGGGTGTCCTGCGGCACTACATACATCATCGGTTCTGCCGGCTGAATCACCGACTGCAGTGCAAAGACCTGACTGCCGTAGACAGTTCCGTCGACGGGCGCGCGGATGTCCAGCCGCGACAGCCGCACATCCAGCGACAAACGACGTTCGGCCAGTTCCGAGATCTGCGTCTGCACATCCCGTAATGCGGTTATTGCCTCTTCGCGCCGGGTCGAGGTCAGTTCGACAATCTCGATTTCGGTCGCAGCGATCTGGCCTGTCAGACGCGCGATTGCGGCTTCCAGGCGGCCAATCTCACCGGTCAGGCTGGCCTCTTCCCGTTGCAGAGCCGAGACACGGCTGGCTGGAGTAAGTCCGCGGTCAAACAGGCTCTGCTGGTCTTTCAACTCGTCCTGAATCAGCTCAACCTGACGCCGCAGAGATACAAGTTGGGCCTCGGTGCCTTCGATCTCGCTTTCGATTTGGACCCTTTGCTTGCGCAGTTGCTCGGTCTGCTGTGTCAAGGTTTCCAGGCGCGCCTCGAACAGGCGTTGCTGACCAGCAATCAGGTCGGGGTCGATTTCGTCCTGCTTCTGCACATAAGCCAGCTGTGCGGCCAAAGTCTCGGCGTCCCCACCGTCGCGTTCGGCCTCTAGGCGGACCCGGCGGGCCAAAAGCTCAAACAACTGGGATTCAACGATGGTCTTTTCCGAAGACAAAAACGTATCGTCCAGGCGGACCAGTAGGTCGCCATCTGTAACCGCGTCGCCATCGCGGACGTAAATCTCACCCACGACGCCACCGTCGGGGTGTTCAACCACTTGTCGGTTGCTTTGAACCTCGATGATCCCGGGCGAGACAATGGCCCCGGCCAAACGGGTCTGAACCGCCCAGACACCCAGCCCGCCGACAAGAATGATCAGCGCTGCAAAGCCGACAAGGGCCGGAACCGTGATCCGCCACACCGGGCGCGCACCCTTAGCCACCTTATCCTGCATCTTTTTTCACCTGGCTGAGGCCCCGTTTGATCGCACCGGCATTCTGCACCATCGCAGCCAACACCTCGTCGCGGCTGCCGGTTTTTACCACCTGTCCGTTCTCAACAACCGCCAGATCGTCACATTCCGATATCGCCTGCGGGCGGTGGGTCATTATGATGGCAGATTTGCCAGCCTCCTTTAGCCCTCGAACAGCGGCGTTCAACGCCTCGGTCCCTTCGGCGTCCAAAGCTGAGTTTGGTTCGTCGAGGATCAGCATGACCGGGTTTCCGTACAAGGCGCGCGCCAGTGCGATCCGTTGTTTTTGGCCACCGGACAGTTGGCTGTCGTTGCCCTCCAGAAACGTGTCATACCCCTTGCTGAGCGTCAGGATCAGTTCGTGTGCCTTGGCTTTTTTTGCGGCCGCTACAACAGCCTCGGGGTCTGGGTTTTCCGACATGCGGGCGATGTTCTCTGCCACGGTTCCGTTGAACAGGGTCACCTCTTGCGGCAGATAGCCGATATGCTGGCCCAGATCGGTGGGGTCGTATTGATCAAGCGTCGCACCGCCTAGGCGAATTTCTCCGGTGGCCGGTTGCCACAAGCCCAACAGGGCCTTGGCCAGCGTCGATTTTCCCGACCCGCTTTTGCCGATCACACCAAGCGCACGGCCCGGTTCAAGTTGTAGTGCGACATTCCGCAGGGTTGGTTTGTCCGCGCCGGGCGGGATTACCGTCAGGCCCTTGGCGGTCAGTCGGGCCTCGGGCACGGGCAGTTTGGTGCGCCCCGTTTCAGGCGGGGTTGCGTCCAGAAACCGGTTCAAAGAGGTCCACGCCGTTCGCGCGCGCTGGACCATGCCCCATTGACCTACAGCCTGTTCCACCGGCGCCAGCGCGCGGCCCAATAGGATCGAGCCAGCGATCATCGCGCCCGGCGTCAACTCGTTGCGCAGCACCAGCCACGCGCCAAGCGCCAGCATCGCCGATTGCAGGAACAACCGCAGAGATTTGGTCAGTGAGGTAAAGCTGCCTGTCCAGTCGCTGGCGGCTATAGTTTGGCGCAGCGCATCTGTCCGCTGGCGTTGCCAGCGCTGGGTGATGTCGTCCTGCATACCCTGCGATCGAACCACCTCGGCCGCCTGTCTGGCATGTTCCGAAAAAGCATTTGCCTGCGCCGAGGCCCGTTGTGCCGAAGCAACCTTGCGATGCGTCAACCCTTGGTTCAGCAGCGCAATCACAATCAGCAGGGACCCACCTGCCACGGCCAGCCAGCCCAGCAGCGGGTGGAACAAGAAGATCGCCGCGAGAAAAACCGGGGTCCACGGAATATCCATCACCGCAAGCAATACGGGTGAGGAACACAGGTTCTGAATCGATTCCAGATCTCGCAATGCCGTTGCCGGAGCCGATCGTGCTTGCGGATAGAGGGACCGGCGCAACGTTGCATCGAACACCCGTTCGTCCAGTTGCGATTGAAAGCGAGCCCCGAACCGAGCAACGATCCTGCCGCGGGCATAGTCCAGCATCGCCATGAGCGCGTATAGCAGCGTCACCAGCAGAAACAGCGCCGTTAAGGTTTCCACCGCGCGCGACCCCAGTACTCGGTCATAGACCTGCAACATGAACAAGGGCCCGGTCAGCATTAGGATGTTGACGAATATGCTGAATAGAAACGCCAGAGCCAGAAAGGTCATGCCCTGATTGCGCACTTTTCGCAGCTCGTGCCGAGGCGGCATCATCATGCGGTTTTCAATATTCACGTACGGAGCCTTTAGTAACTGTTAGTCTTATGGGCTAGGGCGTTTGTGTTGGGCCGCATCCTAAAACTAAGGCGCGGTGGTGAAAATGCGAGAATTGGCAGATCGGCGAAAAGCTACTTGCGGTCAGGCCAATGATCGCCCGGTGCTGCATAAACCCTTACATGGTTCCCAAATTGGTTTCCATTGCGGTGTCACAAAAGGATCGGACCAAACGAGATTCCGCCCGATCGTTCAGATGCGCAAGATAATATCTGGTCTCCACGCTGGCATCGGTGATTGGAATCGCCCGCAGGTTAGGATGGGGAACGAATTCGAAGTCTGCGACAAATCCGATGCCGATGCCTTGTTCTACCGCTTTCCAGATAGCTTCCCGGCTGCCCAGCTCCAAAATCGGTTCCATCTCGATGCCGCGCTGTTCGGTTTCCGCTTCGATTGCGGCCCGTGTGGTCGATCCGGCCTCGCGCCGGACAATTTTCTGCCGATGCAGATCGCTGATCGATATCCCGGCCCGATGAAAGAACGGGTGGTTAGAGTTAACGAAGGCTACCACCTGATGCGTGCTGTAAAGCCGAGTTGTGACGCGCGGGTCAGACTGCACTTCGGCCAGGATCGCAACATCGGCCTCGTATGAGACGATTCGATCAAAGCAGCGCTGCGAATTTCCGAACCAGACGTCTAGATCGATGGCGGGGTATTTGGACTTGAAGGCCACGATCATGTCGGTGGCGTGAAACGGGCCGACAGCCGCGATGCTGAGCTGCCCTGCGTGAAACCCGCGAAACGAATCCAGCAGGGTTTCAGCATCAACCTCGGCCTGATGCAGGCGCGAGGTGATGGCCAGTAATTCGCGCCCGGCATGAGTCAGTCGCACTTCGCGCCCTACGCGATTGAACAGTTGCACGTCATAGCGGTTTTCCAGATCCTTTACCTGCGTCGACAGGGTAGGCTGGGTAATGTTCAGTTCATTGGCGGCTGCTGAAAATCCGCGATAGGTTGCAACCGCATGAAAAGATCTAAGTTCTGATTTCAACATAGCCTCAGAATATGGGCTGCCCTGTTGAAATCAATTGCGTTTATGGGTCTTTCAAAGATTTGAAATGGTAAAGGGCCGCGATATCGACGCCTTTAATTTGTCAATCTGACGTCGAAGAACCGTAAACATCTTCGGTGACGACATCTGTGGAACTGGTAACTTGGTTACCCCGCCAGTTGAACGAATTTATGTGCCCACGTTCATGTTATCCAACCTAACAAAACTGACCATCTGTGGATTGCGGATGGTGACCTACTTGCTGAAGTGAAGTGGAGGTGCTGGTGTCGAGTTTGAGTATCGCGCGCCGCAACGCATTTGGGAATGCTGTTGTTGGCGGACGACGCGCGCAGCCTACAGGGCAACGTAACGTCTCAGTTGAGTTTCAGTAAACTCTTTGAATAGATGAGCATTGGCTAATCAGGGGAATTCGATGACACATGCGGCTCTGAATGTTTCTGAGGCAAATCACGTGGACTTGGCTGCGTTAAAAGATACGTTGGACCGTCAGCGCAGTGCCTTCTCTTCTGATATCTACCCTGATTTTCAGACGCGCAAAGACCGGCTAGATCGTCTTGAGGTTGCGCTGGAAACGAATTTTGATCGCCTTGTCGAAGCCTTGAACGCTGATTTCTCGCACCGCAGTGCGGTGGAGTGCAAAGCCGTTGATCTGGTCCCCGCTTTTGGGTCGATCCGGTTTGCGCGCAAAAACCTCAAACGTTGGATGCGCGCACGCAGGGTTTCAATGCCGCTGCATCTGCAGCCTGCGCGGGGTAAGATCGTGCCGCAGCCGCTGGGTGTTGTCGGGATCATCTCACCCTGGAATTTTCCGGTCTTTTTGTCGATCGCACCAATGGCCGCGGCCATTGCGGCGGGAAACCGTGTGATGATGAAGCCGTCAGAGCTTTCGCAGCACACGTCGGAGGTCCTGCACCAAATGATCGCCGACAATTTTGACCCATCAGAAGTTAGCGTTTTGACGGGCGGGCCGGAAATCGGGTCTGCATTCAGTGCGTTGCCCTTCGACCATCTGCTGTTCACCGGATCGACCCAAGTAGGTCGAAAAGTGGCAGTCGCCGCTGCCGCGAACCTGACTCCGGTCACTTTGGAATTGGGCGGAAAATCCCCAGCCATTGTGACGCCAAATGCCGATCTGAAACGCGCCGCGAAACGTATCGCTTGGGGCAAGACGGTAAACGCCGGACAGATTTGCGTTGCACCAGACTATGCGCTGGTTCCAAAGGCACAGGTGGACGCGTTTGCCGATTTGATGTTGCAAGAGCTTTCCGCCCTGTATCCGGATGGTGCGTCCAGCCCTGACTATGGCGGGATCATCTCGGATCGCCACCTGAACAGGCTGAGCGATCTGGTCAAAGAGGCCGAGCAATCGGGCGCCAAGGTGCTATGTCTTCAGACATCTTCTACACCGGAAGGAAAGCGTGTGCTGCCACCGACCCTCATTGTCTCGCCCGATGTCGATCTGGGCATCATGCAGGAAGAGATTTTCGGGCCCGTTCTGCCGGTAATCGCCTATGATGCCACTGAGGATGCCGTCGCCTTTGTACAGAATCGCGACCGCCCGCTGGCGCTGTATGTGTTTTCGGAATCCAAAGATGACCATGATTTCTGGGCCTCGCATTCGATCTCGGGTGGGATGGGCGTGAACGAAGTACTGCTCCAAGTCGGCTGTGACACGCTGCCGTTCGGAGGGGTCGGATCGTCAGGCATGGGCGCTTATCACGGCGACCGTGGCTTTGAGACATTCAGCCACATGAAATCGGTGTTTACCCAGACAAAGCTCAATGGTGCAGGCTTGCTGGCACCGCCCTACAACAAGATATCCGAGCGCGTTGTTGCCTTGATGAAACGCTTTTCGTGAGGTCGGGCTGCTCAGTCGAAGCCAATACAATAACACTTTTCCTGTCCAAGCCCGGCGGGTGGCTTGCTCTTGAATTCTGCGGAAGTAGTGAGTAAAACCACGCGACCAGCTAAAGCCTACTGATCTAGTAGCCTACTTCAGCAAGACATCACTTCTTCACACCGAAATACTTCCGAGCCTGACTTTGGGCGCGGGGGTGAACTGCTTGCGCAAGGGCCACCAGATTGAACGACCCGATGTCATCCCAGCTTTACGACCCGACCCTGGAACATTCTTCCTGTGGAGTGGGTTTCCTGACGCGAAAAGATGGAAAGCAAACCCATGACGTCCTGCTAAAGGGGCATGAGGCCCTGTGCGCAGTGCCGCATCGTGGCGGAATGTCGTCTGAAGGTGTGGGTGATGGGGCCGGTATCAGCGTCGATTTGTCCGCCGGGTTCTTTTCGGCCCTGGTTGGTCAGCCGTTGGACGCGGGCCGTTTCGGTGTCGGCAACTTTTTCCTGCCGGCTGATACGGCTCAGCATGCGCGCGCCGAGTCCTTGGTTGCCGAGACATTACAGTCCCATGGGTTCTCGATCCTTTTGCGCCGCGATGTTCCGGTAAACAACGATGCAATCGGTGCGCGGGCGGTAAAATGGCAGCTGCCGATCGTACAGTGGGTTTTTGCTTTGCCGAAAGTTCTGGACGGCAATGCGGTAGATAAACAGATCCACAAGGCGCTGCTTGAGATCGAGGCCATCGCCTATACGGACAAAGATCTGGAAGGGCTGTACCCTCTGTCTCTGTCACACCGTACGCAGGTTTTTAAGGGGCGGCTGAACTCGTGGGAGATCATTCCCTATTTCAGTGATCTGTCGAACCCTGATCACAGCATCCACACGATGTATTTCCACACGCGGTTTTCGACCAACACCGATCCGCACCCATCTATGGCGCAGCCATTCCGGCTGATGGCGCACAATGGTGAATTGAACACCGACAAAAAGAATCGCCTGTCTGAGGCCGCGATTGCGCTGGCCCGAAATACCTCAATCATCCGCCCCCCCGGTCAGTCGGACAGTTGCCGGTTGGACCAAACATTGAACAGCCGTGTCTGTGACGAAGGGCTTGATCTGGTTGCGGCTGTTGTCGCCATGATGCCGCCCGCCTGGGAAAACGACAGCCGGATGTCGCAGGATGTTCTGGACATGCTCGAGTATTTCTCGCTGTTCGAGGAAAAGAATGACGGTCCGGCGGCGCTGGTGTTCGGTAATGGCACCATCATCGGTGCCCGGCTGGACCGGCTGGGTCTGCGTCCGTTGCGGTCGGTTGAAACGGATGAATATCTGGCGGTGATGTCCGAGGCGGGGCAAATCAGCTTTCCGCCCGAAACCGTCACCCGCCGCGGTCGGGTCGAGGCCGGGGGTATGATCTACTTTGACCATTCCCAAAAGCGGATCATTGAGACGCAGGAAGCGCTGGAGACGCTGGCGGCCCATAACGATTATGCCGCGCTGCTTGCGGATGCCCGCACCCATCTGGACGATCTGCCTGATCCCGAGATGGACCCCAAACAGGCCGCGGCCCGTTATCAGGGCGATCTGGAACGACCCGCACGCTATGTGGCATATACGCTAAATCAGGAAACCTTCCGCTTCCTGATGGACCCGATGCTGCAGACCGGGGTCGAGAAGGTCTCGGCCATGGGATATGGCAATGCAATCAACGCGCTGTCCGATAATGAAGGCGGTGTAGCGAAGTATTTCAGCCAGCGGTTTGCGCAGGTGACGAACCCGCCGCTCGATAGCATCCGCGAGGCAGACGGTATGACCCTACGGGTGTCGCTGGGTGAAAAGCCGCATCTGGGCCAGGCCCGGCATCCGCAGATCGTTATCGACAGCCCGGTTCTTCGCATGACCGATGTTCTACAGATCAAGGCGCAGACGGACACGCCTTGGGCTCGGTTTGACATGCTCTACGCGCCGGTGCTCGGCGATCCGACGGGCAATGAAGCTGCACTTGAGGGTGCGTTGGATGCTCTGGCCGAAGACGTCGTGCGTTTTGCGCGTGACACCGGTGGGATCGCCATTATCTCCGACCGCCACATTGCACGGGATCGGGCGGCGCTGCCGATGACGCTAGCCGTTTCGGCGGTGAACCAGCGCCTGATCGAAGAAGGGCTGCGGTTCAAAACCAGTTTGGTGATTGAAAGCGGTCAGATTGCGTCTTCCCACCATATCGCCTGCGCATTGGGTTTCGGAGCGGCGGCGGTCTATCCTCTGGGTGTTCGGATGCGGGCGGAAGAGCTGTTTGAGGGCGACGCCGTTACCGAAGCCTATATGAAGTTCCGCAAAGCCGCCGAAAAGGCCCTTATGAAAACGATGGGCAAGGTCGGACTTTGTACCGTCGAAAGCTATTCGGGCGGTGAGTTCTTTGAGCCGAATTTCCTCGACACCAATGACCGTGTTTTCGCGCGGTATTTCCCGAATATGAAAACACCTGTGGGCGGAGTGCAGTTCAACACGATTGCGCAATCGGTGGTCGACTGGCATGAACGCGCGCTGCAGGTGAAGGCAGACAGCGACATCCCCATGCTGGGCTTGTTCAAGGAACGCTCCGAGGGGGCGGGGCACTCTTACGGTGTGACCGCTGTGCGCGGGTTTGTAGACCTGACAGAAGAGCCCATTACCTTTGCGCAGAACGACGAAGAGATCGATCCGCTGCGCCTGCTGACCTTGCGCCAGATGGATGACGCCTTTGGTATTTCAGAGGATGGTTATGTCAACACCAGCTTTGACAAGCTGACAAAGGAACAGGCTGACGGTTTTCGGATCACCCCCGGTTACCGTGATTTCAGCCGCATGATGGCGGATGAACGCGCCCGCCGCCCCGCTGCACTGCGCGATGTGCTGGCCTTCCCAGCGGACATCACGTTCATGGACAAGGTGGCCGATATCAAGCGCGAGATGAAGCTGTTCAACCGCGCCGGCAACCGCGATTTCGTGATCCGTGGGCTGGATGTGGTCGATATCGGTGATGGGCAGTTCCTGCTGGCCCTGACCGGGCCGAAAGCACGGGATATCGGGCGTCTGGATGCCTTGCGACAAACTCTGGTTCAGCGGTTCGGTGACGATGTCGAGGGCCACTCCATCATCGGAGGAGAACTGAAGGTTGCCGTACGCGGTGAGGCGTTGGATTACCTTTCGCGCATCCGCCCAGCCCCGGATCGTATCGCGTTGGAGCAGGTGCAGCCGGCGTCCGAGATCACCCCGCGATTGGCTTCAGGCGCTATGTCCCATGGTGCATTGGTGGCGTCAGCCCATGAGGCAGTGGCGCACGGCACGAACATGGTCGGCGGTATGTCAAACTCGGGCGAGGGCGGCGAGCACATCAGCCGCTACGGCACTATCCGAGCTAGCCGGATCAAACAGTTCGCCTCGGGCCGATTTGGGGTCTGGGCGGGGTACCTGGCCGAGCCCAATCTGGAAGAGATCGAGATCAAGATCGGGCAGGGGGCCAAGCCCGGCGAGGGCGGTCAGTTGCCTGCGCCCAAAGTCACGGTCGAGATTGCGGCAGCCCGTGGCGGCACCCCGGGTGTTGAGTTGATTAGCCCGCCGCCGCATCACGACACATATTCGATCGAAGACCTCGGCCAGCTAATCCACGACGCCAAGGCCGCCCGTGTGCGAGTGATCGTCAAACTGGTATCCTCGGAAGGGATCGGCACCATTGCCGTTGGCGTTGCCAAGGCGGGCGCTGATGTGATCAACGTAGCCGGTTCGACCGGCGGCACCGGTGCAGCCTCGGTGACCTCGCTGAAATACACAGGACGCGCGGCCGAGATCGGGATCGCCGAGGTGCATCAGGCTCTGGTCGCCAACCGTATCCGTCAAAAAGTATCATTGCGCTGTTCTGGCGCAATGCAGACCGGGTCGGACGTGGTCAAGGCCGCCCTGCTGGGCGGCGACAGCTTTGAATTCGGCACGACGGCGCTGATGATGCTGAAATGCGTTATGGCCAAGAACTGCAACGTTAAATGCCCCGCCGGACTGACCACCAACCCCGAGGTGTTCGACGGTGACCCTCGCGCGTTGGCGCAGTATCTGCTGAACATCGCCCACGAAACCCGCGAGATTCTGGCCGATCTGGGGCTGAAATCGCTGGACGAGGCGCGTGGTCGAGCCGATCTGTTGCATCTGCTGGATCACCCGGCCTCGGTCGGGCAGCTCAACTTGCGGCCGATGCTGACCCATATCCCGGAGAAACCGATGCAGGATCCCGTCTACCTAGAGCGGGATTTTGCAGTGGATGACGGGTTGCTTGAACAGGTGCGCCTGCGCCTGATCGAGAACGATGAAACCGCCGTTGAACTGCGTCCGAATGAACCGCTGAACAACCGCAACAAATCGGTTGGCGGGCAATTGGCGATTGATATTGAGCGGATGCTGAACCACCAACTTGAAACGCTGCCCGCCGCCGCGCTGAAAGATGCGCGCGGTCGGTGCTATCTGGATCATCGCTCGGTGCGCGTGGTGACGCAGGGGTCGGCGGGTCAGAGCTTTGCCGCCTTCTGCAACGACGGTATGGTGATGGATCATACCGGAACCTGCAATGACGGTGTCGGTAAAGGCGCTTGTGGTGGCGAAATCATCGTCCGCGCGCCGGGTGGCGGATCGGCGGATGAAAACGTGTTGATCGGAAACTTTGCCCTGTTCGGCGCCACCGGCGGTCGGTTGTTCATCGAAGGGCAGGCGGGGGACCGCTTTGCCGTTCGGAACTCGGGCGCGACCGCAGTGGTCGAAGGCGTGGGTGACTTCTGCGCCGAATATATGACCAACGGTGCGATTCTGAACATCGGAGGGTTCTCGAAAGGGTTCGGAAACGGCATGTCCGGTGGATTTGCCTATCAGTACGACCCGGAAAATCGTCTGCCGGATATGCTGTCACGAGACAGTGTGTTTATGGGCAAACTCAATGACGGCAGCCCGCAGGCCGACATCCACCGTGAGGCGGTGCGGCAGTTGCTGGAATGGCATCATGAGGCGACAGGATCGACCCGCGCGGCCCATCTACTGTCGAATTGGGAACAGGCACAGGCGGATATGGCGTGGGTTATGCCCAAAGCGCTGCTGCAATATCAGGATGCGGATGCGATCCTGGCGGCCAAGTCGAAAAAAGACCTGACCGAGGAACTGGCGACCGCGCTGGCTGCGCATCAAGTGGCAGAACTGAAACGCGCTTGGAAACGGGGCCGTCCGGTGCATAAGGGTGCTTTTCCGGCCTATGGCGAGATGGACACACCCGAGATGTTCCGCCTGCTCAACAGCTATACGGTGCTGGAAATGGCGCAGGGTCTGGCGCGCAAACGCGTCGGCAAAACCGCGGACCAGCGCGCCGTGGACAAGGCCGCGCGCAACCTGGTGCTGACCGAGGATTTTGCGCTGATGATGTGGTTGGCCAAACATGCTCGCACCGCGATCGCCGATTACGAGGAGGCGGGGCTGGCCGTTCTGGTGTCGAACAAACGCCTGAGCGATTTCAAACGCGCCCTGTCGATGCGCAATATCCTGAGCATGGACAGCCCCGGCACCTATGCCTGGATCCTGCATCAGGACGCCAAGAACCGAGCTGCTCTGGGAGATATCCCAAGCTTTGACGAACTATTCGCCACGACGGCCCTGCCTGATTTGGTGGCAAGGACCGCTGCGGAGTAACAGAATGCAACTACCCTATATTCCCGAAGACGCACCATTTTCCGGTGACCAACGCGCTTGGCTTGGTGGCTTTCTGGCTGGGCTTCATTCCCGCGCGGCAATGGGTGGCGCGACCCCGGTTGCGGTGTCCGAAGCCACAGTTCAGGCCAAGCCGCTGAACATCCTTTACGGTACTCAGACTGGCAATGCCGAAGACGTCGCGAACGAGGCTGCAACCCTGGCCCGCACCCGCGGTTTCGCCCCCAAGCTTGAAGAATTGGACGCGGTAACGCCTGAACAACTGGCGACAATGGAACATGTGGTCGTCGTCATCTCGACCTATGGTGAGGGCGAGATGCCCGACAATGCGGGGCTGTTCTGGGAGGCGCTGTCGTCATCGACCGCTCCGCGTCTGGAAAACCTGAATTACGGTGTTCTGGGTCTGGGCGACACCAGCTATGAGTATTTCTGCCAAGCAGCCAAGCTGATCGATATGCGACTGGAGCAACTGGGCGCGAAACGGTTGGGTGATCGGGTCGATTGCGATGTGGACTATGACGAAGTTGCGACCGGCTGGCTGACCTCAACTCTTCCGACAGCTGAATCTGCGACTGCGCCGGTCCCTGCGCGCGCTGATGCCAAGCTGACGAAATCGGGCTGGTCGCGCAAGAAGCCCTATGTGGCGACGGTGTGCGACAACCGCATTCTGTCCGGCGCAAACTCTGCCAAGGAAATCCGCCACATCGCCTTTGAACTCGGCGACAGCGGGATGTCTTATGAAGCAGGCGACGCGCTTGGCGTGATGCCTGTGAACGCCCCCGATCTGGTTCAATCGCTGATCCAGCGACTTGGTGTCAGCCCTGATCACGCGGTAGCGGGGTACGACGCGCCCCTGTCCGAGCTGCTGATGAAAAAGTTCGAAATCACCACCCCGTCGCGCGATCTGATAAAGGCGCTGGTCCCGCTGGCTGGTGATTATGAGTTCAGCCACGTGGTCCGAAATGGCGACAAGGAAGCTCTGGACGCCTTTCTTTGGGGTAAGGACCTGCTGGACCTGCTGCAGCTTAACCCAAACCTGCCTTTGGACCCGGATGAAGTGGTCAGCTGGCTGAAGCCGCTGCAGCACCGCGCCTACTCAATCTCGTCCAGTCCCAAGGCGCATCCGGGGGAGGTGCATCTGACCGTGGCCGCTGTGCGCTGGACCTATAACCGCCGACCGCACCGTGGCGTCTGTTCGACTTTCCTTGCCGATCATGCGCCTGAAAGCGCGCAGGCGGGCATATTCATGTCTCCGAACAAGGCCTTCCGCGTACCGACCGACGACAACGTGCCAATGATCATGGTCGGGCCGGGCACTGGCATTGCCCCCTTCCGTGCGTTTCTGGAAGAGCGCCGTGAGCGTGGTGCGAAAGGCGCCAACTGGTTGTTCTTCGGCGACCAGCACCGAGAAAGCGATTTCATCTACGAGGATGAGATAAGTGCACTCAGCGGCTCGGGTTTGTTGACCCGGCTGGACTTGGCATTTTCGCGTGACCAGAAGGAAAAGATCTACGTCCAGACCCGCATGCAGGAAAACAGTAAAGATCTGTTCGCTATGCTGGAAGCGGGTGGACATTTTTATGTCTGCGGTGACGCCACCCGCATGGCGCGTGACGTGGATGCGGCACTGCACAAAATTATCGAAACCCAGGGCGGCATGACGCCTGAGGCGGCAACGGACTACGTCAACCGCCTCAAGCGTGAAAAGCGCTACGTGCGGGACGTCTATTAAAGGACCTCCCATGCCACAACTCAGCAGACAGGCGCTGGCTGCCTGTCCTATGGCTGCCGTATTACCCAATACGCTTGGCGAGATGTCGCGTGTGACGGATGTGACCTTGCTGGGTTGGGATGTCGAGACTCTGGCCTTGCTGGGCACGCAGTTCGAAGACGCGCTGATAACAACGCGAAATCAGGTTGCGATTATCTCGGGGCGGGGCGGTTATGCTGGCCTGCAACCGGCCAACAGGTCCTACAACGTCAACGCTCGGCGGGTAAACCTGAGGTATCTTGATACAGCGCCAGTTTCTTTGGCCCGCTACAATCGCAATCCGCGCCTGGATCAGCCCGGCGCGTTGTTGGCAGTGGACCGCAACGGAGAGGTGCAGCATCGCGTTCAGTTCGTCACCGACTATGATGTGCGCGTGGCGGAGTCACTGGATGTGACCGAAACCGAAATACCTGAACAGGCTGAACCGCTTTTGGCTGAACATGACAATGTTGTGCCCTTCAACGCGATACGATCCGCCCGCCAGTCGTGGGATAAATCCGTTGCTGCAGATCATCTGAATGATTTCCTTACAGATCGGGGGCACGCGCGCCTGAAATGTCTGCGTCACATGGGTAGAGAAAAGGCTTGGCGCGTCGACAATGGGGCTTTTTGCGGATTTCTGGAGCAACTGCACCACGCCCGCAGAGATTTTACCCGCATTGTTTGTGCGACAGGTCTGATGCAGGCGCAAGCGGGCCGGATTGAGCGGATTGGCCGGCAAGGTCCAATCCTGACATGCGCGTCATCCATCAGCACCTTTGCAATCGACACAGCCGAGATCGGATCGATCTGGGTGGCAGCGTCTCGTCTGCATTGGCAGTTGGAAATCTACGATCGCAAAGACCGAGCGGTCGCAATTCTGACCGCGCCGCCGTTGTCATGCGGGCAGGACTGGAGGAACCTGCTGCTGGCTATGCCCCGCTCGCATTAGAGCGGTGTTGATTTTCCTCACCGTCCGCCGTTTGCGCCTAAGGTCACAAGTGGCGGTCAACGCTTGGTCGAAATGCGATACTCGTGTGTAAAAACCGCACATTCAGACCTTTTTGCGTTGGCCACCAAGGTAATACCGGTCTGATCCGCAATATCCACCGCAAGGGTTGTCGGCGATGACACCGCAATCAGCATAGGGCAGCCCAAAGAAGCAGTTTTCTGGACCAACTCAAGTGACACCCGCGAGGTCACAACCACTGCGCCGATGGCCGGGTCGGTGCCTGATCGGATCAATGCGCCCAGCAACTTGTCCAATGCGTTGTGACGCCCGACGTCTTCCCGGGCCATGACAATTCCTTTACCCGGAACCAGAAATCCAGCGGCGTGTGCTGATCGGGTCCGATCATGCAAGAACTGATGATCACGCAGTGACTCGGGCGCGTGGGCCACTTCATCGACCTCGATCCGTAGCGATGTATCCGTCACACGGGGTAGAGTTCGCGTCACCTGCTCTAGGCTGTCGATACCACACAGCCCACATCCCACCGGGCCCATCATCGCACGCCGTCGCGCTGAAACTTGTTCGGAGGCGTCCTCTTTCAACCAGAACCGCGCTTCAATCCCTGTCTTGTGCGCGACCTGTTCATACTCCGTAATGTCATCCTGGCCCGCGATGAAGCCTTCGGTCATGGCAAAACCCAAGGCAAAGTCATGGACATCTGCAGGTGAGGCCATCATCACCGCGGCCGTAGTTCCGTTGAAAACAACCGCCACTGGAACCTCGCTTGCCAGATCCCTGACCCGAGTCGCGCGGTCTGGGTAACGAGCGACCGTTACCATCCGCGATGTCGGAAATTGAACGACAGGGCTTTCCCGAAATGGCGCGGTCATGTCGAATGTATTCTGGCAAGGGCGTTATGACCTTGTACTGTCAAGGAAAAGAACACGCGCTGAGACCGGTCGTGTCGGTCATCAAGGTCGATCAACCGATGATCTTCAGCCAATGCCACGCATTCGCGTAGGACCAACGCATGCGCAATCCCCAGCTTGGCCGCAAAGCTGCGGCTGTCCTGTGAAAGACCATGATGTGCCGCCGCCAGAACCCCGGCTGCCAGAGGGCTCAGAACATCCGGGTTTCGTTCAAGCAGGTCCGTGATGGTTTGCATCAGCATGTTGTCCATCCTCACTGCTCCGACATTTCGAACCGCACCATCACGGACTTGGAGGCGGGGGTGAAACTTTTGTCGCCGAAGGCCTGATACGGCACCAGAACGTTCAATTCGGGGTAGTAGCCCGCTACGCAACCGCGCGGGATGTCATAAGGCACCAATCGGAAGTCCCGCGCGATCCGTTCAATGCCATCGTCGTGACATCCGACCACATTCACCCGGTCGCCTGCTGCCGCGCCCAGTTGGGCCACGTCTTGAGGGTGCATGAAGACGACCTGACGCTCTCCGTAAACACCGCGATATCGGTCATCCATACCGTAAACGGTGGTGTTGTACTGGTCATGCGAGCGGAAGGTCTGCAGCACAAAGGTCTGATCGTTGCTTTGCGCCCGCTGCCACTCTGTCTGATCCGGCAGGTCGGTGGCAGAGAAATTGGCGCGGCCGGTCGGGGTCTTCCAATCCCGCACAGCAGCGCTGTTGTACAGGTGGAACCCACGTGGCTTGCGTACCGCTTCGTTGTAGTTGCCAAAGGCGGGCAAAACACGGGCGATCAGGTCGCGGATCTTGTCATTGTCATCGGCCAATACGTCCCAGTCGACGACGCCGTTGCCTACGGTCGCCTTGGCGATACCCGAGACGATGCCAACTTCGGATTTCAGTTCTTTCGAGGCCGGCAGGTTGATCCCGCCTGAGCCATGCACCATCGACATCGAATCCTCGACCGTCACGATCTGGCGTACTCCTGCCGAGTTTCGATCAATCTCAGTACGGCCCAGACAGGGCAGGATGAAAGACAGCTTGCCCGGCAGCAAATGGCCGTGGTTCAGCTTGGTGGCCACATTCACCGTCAGGTCCAGATTGCCAAGCGCATGTGCGATCAACTGACTGTCCGGAGTGGCACGGGCAAAGTTGCCGCCCAGTCCGATAAATGCTCTGGCCTGCCCGTTCAGCATCGCGCCGATCGCGTGCAGCACGTTGTGGCCGGGCGCGCGGGGCATCGGGGCGCCCAATTCTCGTTCCATGGCGTCCAGCAGCGGTGCGGGGGCTTTTTCGTTGATGCCAACGGTGCGATCGCCCTGAACGTTGGAATGGCCGCGCACCGGGCAAAGACCCGCGCCGGGCCGTCCGACATTCCCGCGCAGGAACATGAAGCTGGCGATTTCCCGGATTGTCTGAACCGAATGCTTGTGCTGCGTCACGCCCATCGCCCAGGTGGTGATCACCTTATCCGCCGACAGATAGATTTCGGCGGCTTCTTCGATCTTGGCGTGTGTCAGACCGGATTGTTCCTCGATCTGTTCCCATGACGTGCTCTCAACCAAAGCGCGGTAGGCGTCGAAACCATGAGCATGCTCGGTGATAAACTCGTGATCCAGAACCGAAGGCTGTCCGTTAGCCAATGCCGTATCATCAGCAGCAAACACCACTTTGGCCATGCCGCGGAAGATCGCCATATCTCCACCCAGACGCGGGCGGAAGTAATCGGTCGAGGTCGCCTCGGACCCGCCCCGGATCATTTCCAACTTGTTCTGCGGGTCAGCAAAGCGATGCAGGCCCTTTTCCTTGAGCGTGTTGAACACCACAACCCGGGCGCCGCGCTGGGTGGCCTTGCGCAGATCGGCCAGCATGCGCGGATGATTGGTGCCAGGGTTCTGGCCAACCACAAAGATCGCATCCGCTTTTTCGAAGTCTTCCAGTAGCACGGTGCCTTTGCCGATCCCGATCGCCTCGGTCAGGGCGACACCGCTGGCCTCATGACACATGTTCGAGCAGTCAGGGAAGTTATTGGTGCCATAAAGACGAACGAAGGTTTGATACAGGAACGCCGCCTCATTGCTGGCGCGACCCGAGGTGTAGAACTCGGCCCGGTTGGGATCATCCAGCGCATTCAGGGCCGCACCGATTTCGGTAAAGGCGGCATCCCAGTCGACCTTCTCGTATTTATCGGTCTCAGGGTTGTAGCGCACAGGGTGAGTCAGGCGGCCTTGATGTTCCAGATCGTAATCGGTCCAGCCGCGCAGTTCAGTGACAGTGTGCTTGGCGAAAAACTCGGGCGTCACGCGGGCTTTGGTCGCCTCCCATGCGACTGCCTTGACGCCGTTTTCGCAGAACTCGAATGAAGAACCATGTTCAGGATCGCCCCAAGCACAACCCGGGCAATCGAAGCCATCAGGTTGGTTGGCCTTCAACATTGTTTTGGCACCGGACACGGGCTTGCCGCTGCCCATCAGCTGACGACCAACGCTTTTCAGGGCGCCCCAACCGCCAGCAGCGTTCGAGCTTTTGCCGATGTGCTTTTTCCCCGCCATTCCCGCCCCCGGTTGCATTCTGTTCGGGCTGGGAACACGCACACGACATGCGCCGGTGGCCCGGATAAAATACTGAATTAACTGTGATTGTTCGCATGCTTCTGGAACTCTTGTTCCAGTGGCTGTTTCAAGCTCTAGATGCGACGGAATCGCGCATGTGTCAATTGTAGAGAAGGGTATTTGATAAGTTATTTGTGCGTAATTTCTGATATTACGATAAGGGGTGCTAATTAAGCGGACTCAGAGTGTCGACCTAACAGGACGTATACCAATGCCCCTGCAAACAGCACAGCCATGGCATACCATGTCAGTGCGTAGGACAGGTGAGAATTGCTGAATTTAACGACGGTCAATCCCCCGCGCGGCCATGTGCCTGGTGCGCCCTGATGATCGGCATCCAGAAAGTACGGCAGGGTCTGGCCAAGATTTCGCGCAACTGACATACCCTTCGTATCGCGTGACACCCAACGGTCGACTTCCGGATCATTCCGTTCCAGCAGAGTGCCGCCTTCGACAGTGGGGCGCAGCAAGCCGGTGATTGGTGTTTGCGGCGGTGTCCAGTCCTCTGGCGAGGCAACATCCGCGTGAACATAGCCGCGATTGACCCACAATACGCCCTGATCGGTTTGAAGTGGTGACATCACCCAGAGGCCGGGGCCAATCTCGGTCACAGCTTTGACCAAAACTGCGGGGCTGTCGAGAAACTGGCCATCAACCGAGACGCGCTGATAGGCGTGTAGTTTTGGGTCGAACTGCGCGGGCAGGGCAGTTGGTTCGCCAAAGGCGCGCGCGTCAACGGCGGTAATCAGATCGTTTTTCCAGGCCAGACGACGCACCTGCCAGTTGCCCAGCAGAACAAAGACCACGATCAACACCGCCGACAGCCCTATGAGCAGAGCTCTGACCCAAATGGGCCGCCGCGCGGTGTTCTGATCGTTCATGGCAGGTTGCGCACCCGCTCAATCTGTTCGTGGGCGGGCATCATATTCTCATCCAGATTGAACATGACCCAGATCGACCCGGCCATCACGATGACAAGCAGCAGGACCGTCAGACCTAGCGACATGGCTTGCCAGCCTTCTTCCACCTTCAGCGAGACATGCAGGAAGTAATGGATGTGCACCATCATCTGCGTGGCCCCCAGCGTAAAGATGATGGCAATGGCCCAGCCTGTGCTGTCGGTTACGTCGCCCAGCACCACCCAGAACGGGATCAGTGTCAGGACGACCGACAGCAGAAAGCCGATCATGTAGGACTTGAAGGTGCCGTGGCCCCCTTTTGCGTGATCGCTCATAGCAGCACCCCCGTAAGGTAGACCAAGGAAAAGACGCCGATCCAGATCAGATCGAGGAAGTGCCAGAACAACGACAGGCACATGACCCTGCGTTTGTTTTCGTGGGTCAGACCGTGCTGACCCAGTTGCATCAGCAGGACGATCAGCCAGATGCTGCCGCCCAGCACGTGCAGGCCGTGTGTCCCGACCAGCACGAAAAAGGATGAAAGGAATGCGCTGGCTTGCGGGGTAGCACCGATATGGATCAGGTGATTGAACTCTTCGAACTCAAGATACAGGAACCCAGCCCCGAACAACCCGGTGACGATCAGCCAAAGGATTGTGCCGCGCAGATCGTCCATGTCCATTCGCAGCACTGCAAATCCGTAAGTTATCGACGAAAACAGCAGCGCAAAGGTCGCCACCAGGATCATCTCGATCTCGAACAGGTCCACAGGGGCTGGGCCAGCTGCATAGTTCTTGCCCAACACTGCATAAGTGACGAAGAGGATGCCGAAAATCAGGCAATCGCTCATCAGGTAGATCCAGAACCCAAGCATGGTTCCGGTTTCATGGTGGTGCTCTCCGTGATCCTCCTCGTGATGAGGGTCTTCGATCACGAAGAACTCTTTTGGCGTTTCGCTTGTGGTGTCGCTCATTATTCCGCAGCCCCTGCCAGCTGTTGTGTCCGCTGGTTCTCGATCTCGCGCACTTCATCCGCAGGGACATAGTAGTCACGGTCATAGTTGAAGGTATGGGCGATGCCGTAGATCAGCGTCGCTGCAAAACTGGCTGCCGCCAGCCACCAGACATGCCAGACCAAGGCAAACCCCATGATGGTCAGGAACCCGGCCATCACGATACCCGTTGCGGTATAGCGCGGCATGTGGATCGGCACGAAGCCTTCTGTCGGGCGTGTGAACCCTTCGCGCTTCATCTGAGTGAAGGCGTCCAGTTCATACACGCGCGGTGAGAAGGCAAAGTTGTAGTAAGGCGGTGGCGAGGATGTGGACCACTCCAGCGTTCGACCATCCCACGGATCGCCCGTCGTGTCGCGCAGTTCGTCCCGCTTCAGGATCGAGACGATGATCTGAACGATGAAGGCTCCGATCCCGGCGGCGACGAACAGTGCACCCACAAGGGCAACGATGAAGTAGACCGAATAGAACGTATCCTCAAACTGGCTGAGACGGCGGGTCACGCCCATCAGGCCCAACACATACAGCGGCATGAAGGCCAGATAGAAACCGATGATCCAGCACCAGAAGCTGACTTTGCCCCAGAACGGCTCCAGCTTGAAACCAAACGCTTTGGGCCACCAGTAGATGATACCGGCAAAGATACCGAACACCACGCCACCAATGATCACGTTATGGAAGTGCGCGATCAGGAACAGTGAATTGTGCAGCACGTAGTCCGCAGGGGGTACTGCCAGCAGAACGCCGGTCATACCACCGATGACAAAGGTCAGCATAAAGCCCATGACCCACAGCATCGGGGTCTCGAACCGAATGCGGCCTTTATACATGGTGAACAGCCAGTTGAAGATCTTGGCCCCGGTCGGGATTGAGATGATCATCGTGGTGATGCCAAAGAAGGCGTTCACATTTGCCCCGGCCCCCATGGTGAAGAAGTGGTGCAGCCAGACGATGTAGCTGAGCACCATGATCACGCAGGTCGCATAGACCATCGAGGTATAGCCAAACAGACGCTTGCCGGTGAAGGTCGGAACAATTTCCGAGAAAATACCAAAGATCGGCAGGATCAGGATGTAAACCTCGGGGTGACCCCAAATCCAGATGAGGTTCACATACATCATTGGGTTGCCGCCCAGATCATTGGTGAAGAAGTGGGTGCCCAGGTAGCGATCCGCCGTCAACAGCGCCAGCGTGGCCGCCAGCACAGGGAAGGTCGCCACGATCAGGATGTTGGTACACAGCGTGGTCCAGACAAAGACCGGCATCTTCATCAGGGTCATACCCGGTGCGCGCATCTTAACGATGGTGACCACGAGGTTGATGCCTGACAAGGTTGTCCCGATCCCGGCGATGTTCAGCGACCACAGGTAATAGTCCATCCCAACGCTCGGACTGTAATCCAGCCCCGAGAATGGCGCATAGGCCAACCAACCAGCGGTCGAGAATTCGCCGACAAACAACGAGAGCATGATCAGAATCGCACCCGAGACGGTTAGCCAAAAGCTGAGGTTGTTGAGAAACGGAAACGCCACGTCGCGCGCACCGATCTGCAGCGGCATGACATAGTTCATGAAGCCGGTGACAAAGGGCATCGCCACAAAGAAGATCATGATCACACCATGAGCGGTGAAGATCTGGTCATAGTGGTGAGCGTTCAAATACCCCTCGCCCCCGCTGGCTGCGATGGCCTGATGACCCCGCATCAGAAGCGCGTCAGCAAAGCCTCGCAACAACATGACCAGTCCGAGGACCATATACATGATCCCGATTTTCTTGTGGTCGATGCTGGTGAACCATTCCTTCCAGAGATAGCCCCAAAGGCGGAAATAGGTCAGCGCGCCTAGAACGGCGAGGCCACCAAGAACCACGCCGATGAAGGTGAACAGCACGATCGGTTCGTAAAAGGGGAACACGTCCCAAGAGAGTTTGCCCCAGAAAGGATCAACAGACGACAACTTGGCATGTCCGTCAGCGGTTCCGTGAGATAGCGACATTGCGTTATCTTTCCGTTTCTTATTCGTTTCAGGTCAGTTTGCGGTCGCTGGTGGAACCAGCGTCATCGCAGTAATGATTTCGTCTTCGCGGATTCGCATCTCGGGGCGGATCAGTGCCATCAACGCGCCTGGATCGTCAGCTGAGCAGATGCCGCGGAACATCTCGCGGTTAAACAAACCTTCCAGGCCGCCTCCGCCCAGAGCATCCACCATCATCATGTCGTTCAGACACAGGGCATCATCCTCAATGCAGAGGTTGACGATCTTGTCCCACAACCCGTCTTCAACTGCGTCGTAGTAAGTGACGGGATGAGAAATGCTCGGTTGGTTCAACTTAGCCATCGCTTCGCGATCCAGCGCAGTGCCCTGAGCACGCACCTTTTCCACCCAGGCGTCAAAGTCGCCTTGGTCGAGCCCATGGAACTTGAACCGCATCTGCGAGAACCCCTCGCCGCTGTAATTGGCCGAGAACCCGTCATAGACGCCCGGCGCGTTAATCACTGCGTTCAGTTCTGTCTGCATACCAGACATTGCATAGATCTGGCCGGCCAATGCAGGCACGAAGAACGAGTTCATAACGGTGGTAGACGTAATCTCGAACTTGATCGGCCGATCCACGATTGCAGCCACCTCATTCACTGTGGCAATTCCCTCTTCAGGGTATATGAACAGCCATTTCCAATCCATCGCCGAGACTTGGATCACCATCGGCTCGACGTTCGGATCAATTGGTTGCCCGTCCGACAGACGGGTCAGCGGCTGAAACGGGTCTAGGCGATGAGTGGCCACATAAGTCAGACCCGCAAGGCTGATGATAATAGCGAGAGGAACGGACCAGATTATGATCTCGAGGCTGGTGGAATGATCCCAATCAGGCTCATACGTCGCGTCCTTGTTGGATTCGCGATACTTCCAAGCGAAGAACACCGTCAAGGCCATCACAGGCACGATGATGATCAGCATCAACACAGTGGAATACAGAATCAGATCAGCCTGCTGGCTGGCAACATCGCCGGATGGGTTGAGAACAACCATATCGCACCCGGGCAGTACGAATAGCGACAGCAGAGCCGTCGCGGAAAGTGCGCGCTTCATTTTTTTGCGTCTCTTGGTTCTGTTTTTCACTGAAGAATTGCTAAGCTGGCGAGACATTTCACATACCTCTGCTTGCAGGGGCCTTGTGCATGGTTTTCAGCCGTGCTGCAATGCGACAAAACATGACCCGCGAAAATACCTTTGGCGTGACGCTCCGGAAAGACTGGGTCAAATCAGGAGTATAACATGACAAACGTCAGTGACACACCACGATATACCGCTACGATAGACGAAGTGATCACAACGGTCGTCATGGCGCGAGTGACTGATTTCTTTGGATTTTTCGTTTATGCAATCGCGTCCGCGTTGGTTTTCCCGCAACTTCTCTTTCCGATGCTCGACCCGCTGAGCGGTACTTTGGCCTCGTTTGCGATTTTTTCACTGGCGTTTCTTGCCCGCCCTGTCGCCAGTCTTGCCGGGCGTACTTTGCAGTACAAAATCGGTCGGGTCGGGAAGGTGACGCTGGCTCTGTTTTTGCTTGGAACGTCCACTGTTGCGATCGGCTTGCTACCTGGATTCGAAAAAATAGGCTGGTTTGCACCAATATTGCTGGCCGTTTTCCGCGTTCTTCAGGGCCTAGGCCTTGGCGGTGCCTGGGACGGATTGACGCTGCAATTGCAAAATGCGGCACCTGAAAACCGCAAGGGCCTGTATGCCATGGTGCCGCAACTGGGTGGTCCGATCGGTTTCGTTGTGGCGGCCTCGATCTTTTACGTTTTGCACGGGTTCCTGACGCCGGAAGAATTCATAAAATGGGGTTGGCGTTTTGCCTTCTTTGCGGTGATGGCCGTGAATGTGGTGTCGCTCTATGCCCGTGTGCGGTTGCTGAACTCTGATTTGGGGGTCGAGCCAGAAGTAATGAAATCGGCACCGCTGCCCGAACTGGTTCGAAACGAAGGCAAGACAATCTTCCTGTCCGCCTGTTTGCCGCTGGCAAGTTATGCGCTGTTCCATATGGTTACAGTCTTCCCACTGGCATTTGCGGTCATTTACGAGCGTTTTGAAATCACCGAGGTTCTGACTGTGCAATTGATTGGCGGTGCGCTTGCGATTCTGTCGGTTATTGCCTCTGGTGTGTTGGCCGACCGGTACAATCGCCGCACAGTGATCCGCATCAGCACGATCTTGATCGTGTTGCTCAGCCTGATGATAGGGACTTTGGCTCACTACCCATATTACTACATTCTGTTTGGATTTGTGGTTCTGGGACTGGCTTATGGTCAGGCCGGTGCGATCGTGCCCCGTCGGTTCCCGAAGCAATACCGTTATTCGGGTTCAGCCATGGCAACCAATCTGTCGTGGATCATTGGCGCTGCTTTTGCGCCACTGGTCGGTATTGGCTTGACCGCGTTGCTGGGTCTGTGGGCGGCTGGCCTGTATTTGTTGTCGGGTGCTCTGGTTACATTTGCAGCTCTTTTCCTGCTGGACAAACGCGGGGCGGAAGAAGAGGTGCACAAGGCCGGTTGAACGGCAAAACCACCTGGGGGCGTGAGGCGCTGTGAGTTCTTCGATGTCCCCTTGTGTGAACAGATTGCCCCCACAGCCGAGGGGATCTGAAAGAAATCATGGTGCAACGTCGCCTTGAACTGGATCACCGTTTCAGCAATTCACCTGAATGGCAGTACAATCGGCCCGTCTGCGCCAAATTCCAAGACTCAGAATAAGTTTGCGAAAGTATCCTCGTGATCAACTGGCTATGAGCCCCGATCCTAAGAAACTCGCATGGACATGGTCGAATTTCCCCATTCAACAAACACTTCCGGAGGCGCCGGGGCGATGAAGGCAGCGCATAGCCCGCGCTGTTCCGCTTCGAGCAATCCAGCATCTGAGCCGAGGATCAGGACGGAAACGGAACCGTCTCGGCAGGGGAGATCGAGCCCTTCATATCGACTGACATGGCGTTTTCCGCCTCATTGAAAGTGGCCAGCCTGACTGTGCCGGACGGGGCTGTCTAAGCGCTAAGCTGGCAACCGCGGATGGGCGATACCTCGTGTTTGTTCCGGCTGGAAGATCGGGAAGGGACATATCTGATCGGTCAAGAGGGCAAGGCCGCAGAGGTTTGGAACAGCCTGACGCTGCCGGAAAGTACTGAGGCGCATATTGCATTTTCGATAGCGACCGACAGGGCAGGGACCCTGTCCATCTCGGCAAATGGTTTCGACGGCTCTGCTCATGTGCTGCGGCAGAGTGACGCCAACCTCGACGAGGATTTCATGGACCTCAATGAAACAACCGTGTTCGGGTCCAGCACTTTCACGGATCACCTGGCAAAACCCCGTGCCGTTGAATTCTATGAAAGTGCTACGCCGCTTGTGGCTTCGGTCGAGATGCCGGTTGCCGATGACGACATGTTTGCCCACGTGCTGGCAGTAGTCATGCACCGCCTGTTGTCGGTCTTAGAGGGCTGGAAAGACACGGAAACCTATGAATGGGGCTTGGCGACCGCTTCCTCACAGATTATCTGAATAGTTAACACGATCACTTACCAGCCATGCACCGTCCGATCGGCGCTTAAGCGAGTTCTGTACATGAGCAAGAAAGTCCCGACGCCCTGCATCGACGTCTGCAAGTTCCGCCGCGAAGGGCATTGCATCGGGTGCTCGATGACCAAAAGCCAGAAAAAGCTGTTCAAGTCGATCAAGCGCCCCGATCAGCAAGAGGCGTTTCTTCAGATGCTTGTCTGCCAGCAGGAACAAATGGGCCGGTACACCCATTGGGGACCGGCCTATCTGAAAAAGCTGAAAAAAAAGAAAGCCAAGGTCAAAATTACCCTGGCGGGCTAGCTCAACGCAGCATCGAACGCAGGAACCAGGCGAATTTTTCGTGGGTCTGACCACGGCTGATGCACAGATCTTCGGTCAGGGTATCGCCGTGTCCGGCGGCCAGTTCGCCAGCGCCCGCTAGGGTTGATGCCAGTGTTTCCTGAGCATCCAGCATCATCTGGATCATCTCTTTGTCGGTGGCGTCGCCTTCTTGCTCGTTTACTTTCGAGCGTTTCAGCATACCGGCCAGAGTACCTTCGGCATAGGCGTCCAGCGCTTTGACACGCTCGGCCAGATCGTCCTGTGCGACAAAGTGATCTTCGTAGATCTTCTGAAACAGGTCATGCAGAGGGCCAAAAGCCATGCCAGTCACGTTCCAGTGAAAGTTCTGCGCCAGCATTGTGGTCACTGCGGTTTCGGCAACGCATTGGTTGAGCGCATCCGCAATGGCGGCGCGAGAATCGGTCGTCAGGTCGATAGCTGTCTGGGTCATGAAATTCACCTTGATCCTTCGGTTAATTGCTCTGTTTGATTGAAAAAACAGCGCTCTAACACCTATTTAGAGGATCACCAGAGAATTCCAAGAACTTTTTAGAATAATTCTAAAACTGATGAAATTGCTCGGATATAGATCGGATAAGAAAGGCCAGATTTCCCTGCGTCCAACGGGGCACGCGGGATTGGATAAGGAATCGGAAACTGTCGTCATCCGAATTTTCAACTGCTTCGAACAGGCGTCCCAGCCAGGCCTCGTCAAAGGATAGTTCGGTGGTCCCGGGGCGGAAAAACACGGGCCGTTGCGAAACGGCCTGGCGGAACCCGCGCATCAGTGTTTCCGCGTGGCGCATCTGCGCGTCCGCTGGATCCGCCAGCAACAGGGCGCAGGCTTGATCCAAATCCACACGCGCGGCCGAGCGGCATTGCAATGCAACCATACGCAGATGATTGATGACCTGCATTGTCCGCTCGCGCAACTGTGGAGCGCGGGACGGTCGGATGTCTTCCGAGTGTGTGAAACTGATTGCCTGCATCACGATGTGGGACCACTTCAATTCTCAGTACCTGACAATAGTACTAAGATTTACTCCAAACAAGCTATGATGCAGAAAAAGTGAAAACTAGACCGTTGGCGACGGCCGCGTTTGCCGTTGATCACGTCATAGTCCGATAATTCGCGCAGCAGATCATCTTTAAGGGTGCCGCGTACAGGTTAGGACGCGGCGGTCACTTTTTTGTTCGTCGAGTTGTCGCTCTCAGCAATTCTCTCAAATGCGTTCCAGTTGAGATCCACGAAGACGCTATTGTCGATTTCAACGTAGTGGCGCGCATCGACTTGATTGCGCTCCGGCGGGGTTACGATGATGGTGTTGTCATCGAGCGTGACAAGTCGCGGCTCGGTCACGTCGATTTCGATCCGCTCACCCGTGTCGTGGTTGGCCGGGGTCAGCGTGCCTTCTCCGGCTTGAATCTTTTCAGTGAAAGTTAGGGTTGGAGCCCGGTTATTAGCAATAACGCGCCGTTGTAGTCCGGTATGGCAGACACAATAAACGGGCCTGCTTCACCACCCATTTGATCCGGGTTAGCGCATAAACCAACCCGTCGGAAGAGAACCCTAGCTGTCCGTCACGGCAGTGATTGACTTCAGAGCGGTATGCAGTTTAGCGACATTCACGTCGTCTAGTTTCGCAACCATAGTCGGGCAGAAACCAGCGCTGTCTTCGGTCGCCGGATCGCTATCCATACCACCTGTCGTAACTTTGTCATCAGGACTTCAGGCATAGGCTTTTTCATCCTCTGTCAGCGCCATGTGTGACCTCATCCACGATCCTGCCGTTTGCGAAAACAGGTTTCGAACGTCTTGTAGCATCGCCAAACTTTGGCTCCAGCTTGGTGTTTGGCTGAACCCAATGTCAGAACCTTCTGAAATATACCAAACAAGAATCGTCGGGATTTCTTTTAATTATCTTAATTATTTAGCAATTTTTGCCGTTTTGGGCTCATTCCGAAAGAGTGCTAGTATTGGCCCTCATAGTCGCTTCCAAGCAGCGCGCAAAAATAGCCAGGGAGACTAATGATGAAGGGTGACAAGAAAGTAATCGAATACCTTAACAAAGCACTTCGGCACGAATTGACGGCCGTAAGCCAATATTGGTTGCATTATCGCCTTCAGGACGACTGGGGCCTGGGGAGCATGGCCAAGAAAAGCCGTGAGGAATCCATTGAAGAAATGGAGCACGCCGACAAATTGATACAGCGGATCATTCTTTTGGAAGGTCATCCAAACCTACAGAAACTGGATCCGCTGAAGATCGGTGAAAACCCGCGTGAAACGCTGGAATGTGATCTGGCAGCCGAGCAAAGCGCTCGAGCCCTCTACAAAGAAGCCAGAGATGTATGCAAGGACGCGGGTGATTACGTGTCTATGGGTTTGTTTGAAGAACTGATGTCAGACGAGGAAGGTCACATTGATTTTCTTGAGACGCAGTTGGATCTCTATGATCGCGTCGGGCCTGAGCTGTTTGCTCAACTTAACGCGACGAAGATGGAAGACGCAGACTAACCCTGTCAGGTCATCGCTCGACGGCATTGACGTAATTGCGGCGCGTGAGATGAGGCGGTTCAAGACGGCGTTTCCGACACAGGAAGGCACGGTCGAAGGACACACTGTTGGGAACGTTACTGGATGAAAAGTAGCAGATGGTGCTTCGGAAAATAAGGCTGGAGACACTCCATCTGTTGGTTAGTCAGCCAGAATAGAAAGCTGATTATTTCCTCTGAAGATCAGGGGCCAGAATCATTGAGCCGAGACAGCGACAGCAAATCTAACGGTTCCTGAACCTAGTGAAACGCACGTTCTATCCAATGCGCTACACTGGTCGCATACGTTCGGTCATTCTGTCTTCCCAATTCCATAAAGTACGCGCGGCCAGAAACCAGGACTTCGTCTCGTACCAATACCAGTTCATCGGATTGAAGGTACTTGTCGATCAGTCCATGCCAGCCCAAAACTATGCCTTGTCCAGCACAGGCCGATTTCAGGACCATTTCGTAAGAATTAAATGTCGTTCCGCTCGACGCGTTGACAACCCCGTCGCTGGCCTCAAGAAGCCATGTTTCCCAATCGTACCAAGGCGTGTCTCCATCTACGTTAGTAAGATGGATTAGTTTGTGTTTGCCAATGTCATCAAAATTTTCAAGCAAACCATACTCGGCCACATAACTTGGTGAAGCAACGGCAGATACCCGTTCATCCAAAAGACGAACAGCCGTATCTGATACGCGTTCACTATCCGTAAGATGGATTGTTATATCTGTGTCGAACTTGGCAGCATGTGGGGTTTGCGAAGACAGGATTTGTATATTGAGACCCGTGAAGCTGTCCAAAATCTCTGGTAATATTGGCAGCAGCCACAATGCAGCAAAAGCAAAGTCCACAGAAACCAGAACAGTTTTTTCGTTTTGGTTTCTCTCTAAAGATTCCATGGCAATTCGAAGGTCTTCTACGGGTTTTTCAACAAGTTTCCATAGTGTCTTCGCCGTAGATGTCGGGTTAAGGCCGCGCGACGTTCGTTCGAATAGAACGTGGCCCAAAGATCTTTCTAAATTTTGAACACGTTTACTCAAACTTGGTTGAGATATTCCCAGAACCTTTGCAGCTCGGGACAGAGATTTCACACGATAGACCGTTGTAAATACGACAAAATCACCCGAGTGACGCATCAACTTGCTATAGCTTTTGTCTATGGCAGCCATTCCTTACTGCTACTTCACTCACTTCCGTTAGGCCAGTAACAATTAACGATTACGACGCGGACGGCAAAAAAGAAGGCACAGCGAAAAGAGTGATCGACCTGAAACTGGCGACAAGCCTGTTGGCCAGGCTCTTGTTCCGAAACGGCCCATTGGCTCGTTCAAATTTCAATCCGGCTGCCGGGCATACAGTGATGTCAGGCGAAAAACCACAATGTTCAGAATGAACTGACTATCGGCGGCCACAAGAAGCACCAACACAAGGGAGAACAACCTGTGAAACCACCTTTAACAGATTTACCAATCCAAACGGCGGACAAGGGTTTTTATAGTGGCTTTAGCGTCAATGTTACCGTTGTATCCAAGATCATCATCAGCGTGCTCGTTGTTTGGTGTATCTTCTGGCCTGCGCAAGCCGGAGCAACACTAGGTGCTTGGAACAGCTCTATCCTAAATAACTTTGCCGCCTGGTACATTTGGGTCGTCGCCTTGTTCGTTGTGGTGTGTCTGGGATTGGCGATCTGGCCGGCCGCAGGACGCATGCTGTTAGGTCAGCCGGGGGACGAGCCGGAGTTCTCGAACTTCTCATGGTTCTCCATGATGTTTGGTGCCGGTATCGGTGTTGGCATGCTGACTTGGGCGGTTGCAGAGCCGGTATCGCATTTTCAGAATAACCCAAGCGTTATTCAGGGCATTACCACGTCGGGTGGTGCAGACAATATCCGTACGGCATATGTTTGGTCCTTCCTGCACTGGGGTGCTGGCGCATGGGCCTGCTATGCAATCATCGGATTGGCGCTGGCATTCTTCGCTTATCGTCGCGGTTTGCCACTGACGATCCGCTCGGCTCTGACGCCCCTATTTGGCAAGGCCCTGTCTGGCACGATCGGTCATATCATTGATATCGTTGCTGTTGTCGCGACCATTCTGGGTGTTGCGCAAACTCTGGGGTTTGGTGTCGATCAGTTTGTTGCCGGTCTGACCCGTATTGGTGTTGGCGGTCTTGTACACCCTGACGGGGCGGTGAACGCAGCTGGTGAAAGCATTGCGGGAACCGTGAACTTTGTGGGCATTCTGGTGGCACTTAGCTTCATCATGGGCGCGTCGACCCTTTCGGCCTTGTCCGGTGTTGGCAAAGGCATCAAATGGCTTTCGAACATCAACATGGTTCTGTCCATATTCCTGCTGGGTTTCTTCATCATCTTCGGTGCCACCTGGTTTGGTGCAACGGCGCTGATCGTCGGCCTGTGGGACTATGTTCTGGCTCTGCCTTACCTGAGCTTCAATGTTTACCGTTCAGACGGTGTTGAAGGGTCCGAAGCCTTCCTGCTGGCACAATGGCAGGGCTGGTGGCCGGTATTCTACTGGGCCTGGTGGATCGCGTTTGCACCCTTCGTTGGCCTGTTTCTTGCGCGCATCTCGAAAGGTCGCACCATTCGCGAATTCGTTCTGGGCGCGATGCTGGTTCCGGGTCTGATGTGCTGCATCTGGTTCTCGTGGGCCGGTGGCACCGCGATTGATCTGGAGCTGAACGGAAGCGCAAACGGCGTGATCTTTGATGCAGGTAATGGCGACAAAATCTTTGCGATGACCGAATTCATGCTGGCTCCAATTGCCCAAGCACTGGCTTGGGCTATGGCGGTGCTGATCGTTATCCTGCTGATGACGTTCCTCGTAACTTCGGCTGACTCGGCGGTTCTGATTGTAAACACAATCAATGCTGCCGGCGACGAAGGCCCAAAAGCGCGTCCTCACATCCTGTTTTGGGGCGCAGCACTGGCACTGGTTGTTGGCGGTCTGTTGCTTTCGGGCGGAACCGGTGCAATTCAGACCGCGATGGTGATCGGGGCGTTGCCCTTCTCAATCGTGATGGTCTTGATGTGCTTTGCGCTGATCAAGGCGATCTACAATGACAGTCGCCGAGAAGCAAAGGGCGTGCCGACTACTCATGGCGAGATCGGGGAGCTGACGGCAGGCGAATAGAGCTGCGAAGGCGATACACGCCTTCTTTGACATTCTGACTCCCTCAGACGTCAAACACTGGCGCCACTCAGACTTCGGGTGGCGCCTTTTTGTTGTTCTGAAACTATGATTTTATGCGGAGAGCGAGTGATTTAGCCGCAACGGACTGCACGGCGTTGAGGGTGTGGGTGCCCACGCAACCTGAATGGAGACGTCTAAACCTCGTTAAGCATCGTCTGATAGCTAGGAATTGCCTCGCCAGATTAAGACCGCACAAACGTTTTACAGAACCGAGCTCACGTAAAAAACTCGGCTCTAAAGTAGAGAATGATGAAAACTTAGCGTCCTAGACAGTGCCTTGTGCGTAATGATCTCTGGAAATAGCATTACGGCTTGTTTGCTCGTTTTGAACTGGCTACCGCTCACGCGTGAAGATCTCATCCCAAAATGCCGCGCCTTAAGGGTTTCCCTTTTCCTCGCGCGATTATCGCCAATGCCGTCTTGGTCCACTATGGCTTGGCGCTCAGTACTCCTGATGTAAAAAACTTGCTCGCGGAACATGGCGGACTGTCCGCTGCGTTCAACAACTTGGCAATGACGAGCTTTGAGCTCGATGGCTTCAACTCAGATTGTCTCGTACCCATTCTGCAGAGTCTTTGATGCGTTGGCGACCTGAAAGGTAGCCGTCAATGATTTCTGAAAGGCGTTGTTTTCCGAAAGATGGGTAGTGGCCGCCGTGAATGGTCGTCAGAGGCAGTTCCTGCACACGGCGCAGAGAGGTTTTGAATTGCTCGGAATCTGAATGGTAGAGCGTATCAAGCAGATCACCGTCATAAACAACGTCACCGCTGAACAAGGTGCCTGTTTCTTCCTCGAACAGGGCAATTGACCCTGGCGAGTGACCGGGCATGTGAAAGACCTTAAAAACCCGGTTCCCCAGATCAATGATATCCCCCTCATCCAACAGCTGCGTCAGAGGCGCTGGTTTGACAAAATAGTCCTCATGGCGGAAGCCTTTATAGGGCAGAGCGGTGAAAGTTTCGGCCCGCACATATCCAGTATCGGCAACGGTATTGGCGGCAGTCGGTTCCGCGATAATCTGCGCTTCATGGCGATGTCCGCAGCGGTGGTCGAACTGATGCAGACCGCCAGCGTGGTCAAAGTGAGAATGGGTCATGATAGCAGTCAGAGGGCGCTCAGTCAGGAAGGCAACTTCCTCGACCAACGGACGCAATCCCATTCCGGTGTCGATGATCAGATCCCTGTCACGCCCACGAACGTGCCAGATATTGCAGCGCAACCAGTCCGCAACGTATTTCTCACGGATCAGACTGATATTGTCTGAAAATGGTATGACTTCATACCAGTCGCGGGCAATTGGCTTCTCTATGATCTGATTCCTTTAGTCTTTAGTGCCTGTTCTACATAAGACCGACCTGAATTAGGAAAATTCCTTCAGTGCTGTCGCAAACCCTGTTCCTTCCTGTCAGGTCGAGCGCAGTTTTGCTGCTATGTGCTCCAAACGGATAGGAGCAACCATGACGCTCTCATTCAAGGACGCAGATTTCAATTGGCTCTCATGCGTTTGGTGCCCGAGCGCTTGAAGATGTATTGAACGCGTTACAGCCGCTATCTGAACCGGGATAGGCGCTGGTCTACGCGCTTGGGCTGACCTTATGAGGAGGACAAGCCGCTATGGGCGATTGCGTCGTATTCTGAGTTTTGCAGATCATGACGCACGCGGGCATAGGCTTGCGCCATCGCTGTCAGGGTGTGGGGCGGGCAACCGATCTGTTTCAGGCAAGAGGCGTCAATAACGCGCAATTGCCCGTCAAAGGCCGTTTTGACCACGTCATCAACTGCGCACTGGTCGGCTCCAAGGGTTAGCCGGTGATAGTGAAAACCTTGTCCCGGCGCGGTCTGGCCCAGCCTGTTACGAACACTATGTGCATCCAGCCAATTCAGGAAACACTGCAACTTCGTGTCGGGTTCCTGATCCAGCGTAGGGGTGGCTTCGGTCTTACTGTCGGCGGGGTGATGTCGAAACTGAACTTGCGTTTTCGGCGTCCACAGTCGGATCGGTTGCACGAAGTCGAATATTCGGCCGAACCGGCGACCTCGCAACCGGGGCCCAAGCCCGAAATTGGTGGTCAACAGGCTGATGGGCGCCTGCGACACCGCATAAATCGAGGCGAACAGATCGCAGTGCCCGCCATTTTTTTTCATGACTGTTAGGGAGTTGAAATTGCCACTGTTGGCGTAGGTGTGCGTTGGACCAAGAATGCGATCCAGCCTGAAACAGTTGATGGTATAGGGGGCGTGATCGCGAAAACCGATTTCTGAGACATTGGGAATGCTGCGTGCCAAGGTTTTCGCTGTTCCCAGAACGCCAGCGGCCAGAAAAACAAGGCGCGCGCGGACCTGCGTGCCCCCGCCCAGATCCAAACGCAGAACGCCCTGTTCCTTTTCGATCCGCTTTACCCGCCCGGACAGGACTTCGACATTGGGGATTTCTTGCAGCCGTGCCTCGACTGCAAGCGCCATCGCATTCAATTGGCTGCCAGGCGCGTCCTTGGTGCCGACCAACAGGCGTGGGGCGCTGGCTTCGAAATCGCTGTCCAGACTTTGCTGCTGGGTACCGCCGATCACCTCAAGATCCGTCTGAACCGCATCACAAGCGGTTTGATACGCCTTCCAGTTCTCCAAAAACGGACCGCGTCCCCAAGGGTCATCGCTGTCGTAAACCTGAAGCTGTTTACCCCAGTAATTGGCAAGACCGCCCACTTCGGCTGCGGCATACATCGGCGGTGCGTCTCCGGACACAGGCATACGATCGGCCAGACAAGCCGGTTTTTGCCGTTCAAAAGCGACCGAAACCACTTTTGCAGGACCACCCTGCCAAGGGTCGGGTGTAGCGCCGGTGATCACGGCCAGTGATCCCGAAAACCCTCGCAATGCGGTCAGTGCGGCGTAACCGGCAGGTCCTGCGCCAATCAGTGCAATATCGAACGCGTGCATTACTCAGCCCTTTTGTCCCGCGCGAACGGTCGCTTGGGAACGTCCGCGATCAAACATCTGGCCGGATGACAGAGTTCTGTTGTTGAAAAACGAGTTCTTTGGATTCTGAGCCAAACCGATCGGGACAGAGCTGGGAGGACGGCGTATTTCGTATTTTGCATCGCAGGAAAAACCCTCCGCCAATACTGCCTCAAACACTGAGGCCCTCATTACAACTTCAAAACAATTAGTCGACCAAACGCGAAAACCGGGCGAGGCCAAGAGAAAGAAAACCGACGCTGCTATCCCTAAAAAAACAATTGGGTGCAGCAAAAATAGAAGCTTGCTCCTTTTTTGATTGAGTCCCTGTGTAAAACTACGCCAGCAAAGTTGCGCTAATCAAGCGCGCGCTTTTCTTCCTGCGCTTTCTTGCCAACCGTACATTGGTCTAAATTCCGAGTTTCAAAAATCACCCTCAGACTAGGGGCGTTGTTTCGGATTCAGGAGTTATTGGATCAATTCCATCGGATCGGCTCTGTTCAGGCGCTCCGCTTGTCATCAACGTGCGAGGAGGCTTTGGCTAATCGGTCAAGTTCCGTTTGATACCCTCGCAGCTCTTCCAGCAGGCCTTCGCTGGATACAGTGTTGGTCTTAATCTGTGCGTTCAAGCCCTCAAGCACCGGCTTAGCTTTTTCCACCAGATTTTCGCCTTGGGCAGTACTGCGCACAACTTTGACTTTCGCATTGTCCGGGTTGCGCGAGCGCTGGATATGCCCTGCTTTTTCAAGCCGTGCCAACCCATTGCTGACATGCGGCTTTTGCAACCCACATTCGTCGCAAATGTCCTGAGCTCGGCAGGATTGCAGGCTTACGACGGCGCGCAAGATGCGCCAGTCCTGCCAGTTCAGCCCTGTCTGGTCGTATACGATTTGGGAATAGAGCAGCATTAACTTGTGCGACAGGGAATGAATGGCGGCGATCAAGCCCTCGCCTGCCATTGAATCTTTGATATCATCCCGGGTCGACATTCCAAGTCATCTTTCTGGTTTACATATGTAATTGACAATATTGTAGGCGCATTGCAACGCTGTGTATCAAGACTAAAGTGCCATCGGCACGAAAACACAAGGGAGAGTCATGCGTAGGATGTTGAAAGCGGCGGTGGCCGCTACAGTCATCGCGGTGGCACCGGTGATGGTGCAGGCCGAAACAATTATCCGGGTCACACTTCAATTGCCAGAAACCCATTCGCTCGGACAGAACTGGATCGCCTTCAAGGAAATCATTGAAGAGAAGTCAGGTGGCGAATTGACTGTTCAGCTATTCCCGTCAGCGCAGCTTTATAAAGACAAGGAAGTTCCAGAAGCAGTAGGCTCAGGCGCAGTCGAGGCCGGTTCTGCGTTTCTTGGCCGGTTCACCGGGGCTGTGCCGGCGGTGGACGTCGTGAACCTGCCGTTCTTCTTCCGCGACGAAGACCATCTGCGCGCTGCTGTTGCCACTGGATCACCGATGCGCAACGTCCTTGATGCCGCGGTGCTCGAAGAAACAGGGGCCAAAGTTCTTTGGTGGCAGGCTTTCGGGCGCAACGTCTATTTGTCGAACGGTTCCGCCATCCGGACGCCATCCGACCTGAGCGATCAAAAAGTCCGGACCTACGGAAAAGTGCTTGGCTGGACGGTCGAAGCGCTTGGTGGCGCACCAACGCTGATGTCGGGGTCCAAACAGTTTCTCGCCTATCAACAGGGGGCTGTTGACGTAGGCATGACAGGCGCCTCTGCTGTGAAGTCTCGCAAATTGCACGAGGTTATGGACCACATGACACTGTCTTATGACAGTGCCATCGAATTCGTCGCTGTCATGAACAATGACTTCTTTGAAAGTCTGTCACCCGAGCACCAGCAGATCATTCTGGACGCAGCCGCCGAGGTTGAGCAGCAATTACGTGACGCGATTTACGCAGAAGAAGATGCAATCGTTGAAGAAATGCGCGGTGTGATGACCGTTGTCGAGCTGACAGACGAAGAACGCCAGCAATGGGTTGAGGCAACCTCCAGCGTGGCCCAGCGTTTCGTTGATGATGCCGGTGATACGGCAGCTCAGGTGGTTTCTGCCGCTTCCGGAATTTAACCCCTTAATAACAATGTCAAAGCAATCGGGCTGTTGCAGTTCGATTGCTTCTTTATCTTCTGGCGAGTTACTCAGAATGCTACAAGCACTGACCAAATTCGTTGACTGGCTGTCCGAGTTCTTTGGCATTGTCGCCGGGTGGATGTTTTTTGCCGTTGGCATATTCGTGGCCTACGAGGTCTTCATGCGCTATGTGCTAACGAGCCCGACTGTCTGGGTGGATGAGGTTTCGCGGATATTTCAGGTATGGGGTACATTTGCTGCGACGGCCTATGTGCTCAAGCACCGCCAGCACATCATAATTGATTTGACGTTTCGGGATGTGAACTCGTTGCAGCGCCGGATCGTCGAAACGTTTTCATTGCTTGTTATTGTATTCTTCGGCTGCGTCGCTGCTCGTTATGGCTGGGACATCTGGCTGAAATCCACGCTCTCTGGGCATACGACGGACAGCTACCTTGCTATCCCCAAGGCCTATACACAATCCGCGATTTGGGTCGGGTTCGGGTTGTTGGCGCTGCAGGCGTTGGCAGAGATCTACAAGGTCTGGACCGGGCAGGCGAACCTGCAACGCTCTGAATTGGGGAGCCACTGATCCATGGAGTCTCTCCTTATTATCGGTGCCTTACTGGGCCTGCTTCTTTTGCGTGTGCCGGTTGCGTTTGCCATGGGCGCGCTTGGGGTCGTGCTGCTCTGGCTCAAGGGCTTCCCTCTGATCGCCGTACCTCAGCGTCTGTTCGGATCTATGGACAGTTTCGAGCTTTTGGCCGTGCCGCTGTTCCTTCTGATGTCAAATGTGCTGTTGAAGGGTGGCGTCGGCAGAGATCTTTTTGCCAGCGTGCAGGCTTGGGTCGGTCATTGGCCCGGAGGGTTGGGTGTAGCGACAATCATGAGCTGCACGTTGTTTTCCGCAATTTCCGGTTCCTCGGTGGCAACCGCAGCAACAATCGGCACCGTCGCCATCCCCGAGATGGAAAAGCGCGGCTATGACCGCCCATTTGTGATGGGACAACTTGCTGCCGGGGGCACTCTGGGCATTCTGATCCCCCCATCCATTCCGCTGATTATTTATGGTGTCATCACCGAGACATCGATCCCAACCCTCTTCCTGGCCGGAATTGGGCCGGGTTTGTTTCTTGCGACACTCTTCATCATCTACGCCATGTTTTATTCGCGGGGCAAAGAGGGTTTGAAAGTCCAGCGTTTGCCGATGAAACAGAGATTGTTCGTGACACTCTATGCGCTTCCCACGGTCGTCCTGGCTTTGGCGATTATCGGATCAATCTATGCAGGCATTGCGACACCGTCGGAAAGCGCGGGCGTTGGGTTTGTGATCGCCATGTTCATGACCTTCGCAATGGGGCGTATGAACTTTACCAAGCTTCGAGTTGCCGTTCATGACTCGTTGAAAACAACTGCGATGATTTTCATCATCGTCGCAGGCGCCAAAGTGTTTTCCTACGCGATCACGCTTTACCTGATCCCGCAGTCGATCAGCAACTTTCTGACCGAAAATATCGCGAACCCAACGATGTTTATCTTTGCGGTCGGTCTCGTGTTGCTGATAATCGGCTTTTTCCTCGAAGCCCTGTCCATGATGTTGATCATGGTTCCGGTTCTTTTCCCGGCGCTTGGGGTCATGGGGATTGACCCGATCTGGTTTGGGATTTTCTTCGTGGTGCTCATTGAAACAGCGCTGATTACGCCACCTGTCGGATTGAACCTTTTCGTAATTCAGGCGGTTGGTAAGGCACGGTTGGAAGAGGTGATCAAAGGTGCCATCCCCTTTGCGTTGATCATGCTGTCAACAGCCGTCCTGTTGTGGTTCTGGCAGGACTTGGCTCTGTTCATTCCATATAGGCTGTTCTGAGGACGAAAGTACCGCAATCAATTGGTTCTTCACGGAAGAAATTTCTGTTGGCGGACCTGCCTTTGCTGTCTTTTTGATTTGCGATTTGTGGTAATTCTACGGGTAGAACTCTACCGTTTTACGTCAGAGCTCTGCGAGACATGGATAGCAAACTGCGCCTCATCATAGAAATTCACGTTCCCAGCTAGGTAGAGAGGTCTTTTGCGTTTTTAAGACGAGAAGGTTTGGCCCATTGATCAACGCAAGTCAGGCTTTGCGTCGGTCTGCCACGCCGCACACCGGTTCAAAAGCATCGTGTGATTTCGGTTTTGAAAGGTCCCTGACACATTTCATCGATAGGTCGGCTCCTAAATCTAAGTTGGGGCGTCGATGACAAAGCACCGCGCCAGACGTTGGAAACCGTCATGGGTGACCCGCGGCGAAGTCGAATTCGAGCGTTTGTATCGTGGTCATTCAGTCTAGCGGTGTTTTGCAAGCGATTGAGGGTAAGATGCGACAGTCTGGAAGCCGCGCCAATACCAAACAGAATACGGGCTCGCTGCACACGCACGTTGGTTAGGTCTGGCGCAACAAGCGACCGACGGTTCGGCCGACAACGAACTGTCCTTTCCCGCAGGGTGGCCAACATAGGTTATCGCAACGGAGTAACCGTTGGAGAAAACTATGATAATGTCCAATCTCGAAAGTGAAAGATTTGCGCCCGAAGCAGGTTTCCGCATCATTGTTCAGGTGCCGCATACCCACGCACAAAAGATCGTGGATGCGGTTCTGGTCGAAAACGCTCTGAAATACGGTGACTATGATCGTGTCACCTTTCGGGCCGCGCCTGGTGTGCAACAATTCCGATCATTGGGAAGCGGCCGCAACGCGGCAACGCAGGATGCGGTTGAGGTGCCCTGTGTCGAGCTGTCGTTCTTTCTGAGCGGAGACGAGGACAATGCTGTGGGGGTTCTCCAGAGCATTTACTTCTCACACCCATATGAAGAGCCGGTGATATTCGTGCAGCCATGCGTGCGGACGTTGCACATCCGGGGAACGGACGAAGACAATCCAAACAGGTTCTGGAACAATAAAGCCGACGACTGGGTGCCAGAGGAGCACCGGTGAACCGACCACACTTTCTTAGCCCTGCGATCTGTCAATTAGGCCTAAACAGACTTTGGATACTTTTCAGCGTCCTAAAGTTGTTGCTTGGAATTGTTCCGCTTGTCGATCCGGCTCGCTAAGATAGGGTCTGAGGCAACAAGCAGGAATAACCGATGCGCAGCGCAACCTTCACCACCCTGGCGGCAATTGTTCTAGGGATTTTTTTGACTACTGAATCTGCAACGGCGGCCTCCCTTGGACGATACGAGGTTTATGGTGTCGAAGAGGGTGACATGCTGAAGATGCGTGCGGGGCCGGGAACAGGTTACATAGTAATCGTTGGCCTTCCAAATGGGACTGCCCTGCGGGTTCACAGCTGCGAACAAACCGGAAGCACGCGTTGGTGCCGAGTGTCGCTGGATCGTGTGCGTCAGCTCAAGGGATACGTGTCTTGGGCTTATTTACGAAAATTATGATGTGACAATTCCAGAGGGCGCAGCTTGTCCACTGCTGCTGCTGGAAAAACTGTCTTCGCTGTGGGGCAGCCCGGCGACTATGCTTCTTAGTCGCTGTGAGCATCACTTTTGCTAGACCAGTCGCGACCCTGCCGAAAATACCTGTTTCCAAGGGATAATTGAGTAGGTTGCGCGCAAGCCTGTCTCCCAGAACGGATCTTCTCGGACCAGGCTTTCCGCGACATCAATCGAGGCCACATCGACAACCCAAAGCCCATCGCGCCCTTGTCTTTCTGGGTCAGACAGCGGACCGGCAGCCTCAATTTTGTTTGCGTGACGTTCGAGGAAACTGAGATGCTGCGCCATGTGGTTTTTGCGTATGTCAGGGTCTGCATGTGGTGCGTCTTCGAAGAGGATGATGAATTTCATTTGGTTCTCTCCAATTTGGAACATCACTACTTGTGCACAGCAGATACGCCGATTGAATTTAAATTCTTGCCTACTTAGCCTGCAAAGATGCAGAGCACAAACTGGGACGACCTCAGATTTTTTCTGGCTCTTTTTCGTGGTGGCAAGCTGAAGGCGGCCGCTCAGGCGACAGGGGTGAACGAAACGACGGTGGCACGCCGGGTTAAGGCGCTGGAGTCTGACCTTGGCGCCACACTGTTTCTGCGCAGCGCGGCAGGACAATACGAACCCACGGATGTTGCTTTGGACATTCTCAGCCACGCTGAGACTATGGAAGCCGCAAGCCGGGCGCTGCAGGCGTGTTCAGATCGGGCAGCAGACCACGTGTCAGGTGTGGTTCGGATCACGTCTGTCCCGATCATCATCAATCGTGTGCTCGTATTCCAAATTGGCAAGATTGCCCGGCGGCACCCGCATTTGACAGTCGAGTTGGTTCCAAACTCGAACAATCTGGACCTTTCAAAGCGCGAAGCGGATCTGGCTCTCCGGTTCGCGCGGCCTGATGGAGGCGGCTTACGTATCAAGGCCCAGAAACTGGGAGAGCTGCGATTTGGCGTATACGTCAGTCGAAAGCTCTCTGATGACGAGGCCGAAAATCTGGGTTGGATCACCTATGAGGATACCAGCGCCAGCCTGCCACAGGCACAATGGCTAGAGAAAGCGGCCTCTGGGGCTGGCGCGCGGCGAGCCAATGTTTGGGTGGCGGATATCGAAACCGCACAGGAGGCGACGGCACGCGGTCTGGGTAAGACACTGTTGCCATCGCTCATCTCGGATGCTGACCACAGGCTGCGCACGCACGTATCTAGCGGTCAGGCGAAACCGGTCTTTCGCGATGTATGGCTATTGTCACATGTTGACCAAACCGGGCGTTTAACTGTAGCCGCTACGAAACGGTGGCTGGCTGATATCAATTGGTCCTGTCTGGACTGAGCGACGTATCATCCGGCAGTGAATGCTATACCAGCGGAACGCAAGGGAGCATTGTCTTGATCAAAGCGTTCCGCAACGGTATCTCCCGTACCCGTTCTCGCTAGCCTAAGGAGCGCTTTGATCGAACAGGTCGATGGTTTCAGTTTGGATTTCCAAATCCTCCATGGCGCCTTCGACCAAAGACCTTGGAAGCTCTGCCAAGCAAGGTCGGGCCCCGGCCTTTATGTTGGAGAACTCACGCAGGATGGTTCGGCACATGATGCCAGGCACAAAAGGGCCATGCCCTTTTTCGGCGATCAACCTCCACGTGCGTACAACGTTTTGGCCGTTCAACCTTCCTGAAACACTCACCTGCATACCGCCGCGGTCACTGCCAAAAGGGTAAAGCGCTTTCGAGAGCACGTAGAGCGTAGAATACGCAACGTTCGGTAATTCAAAGCGCCCGTGCCGCCTCAGTCTGGCCAGCAGTTGCAACGCCCAGTTCATCACCGAAAGCTCCATCCCGGCGCGGAACATGACGCTTTTTGCGCCCGTCTTTTCGGGAAGAAGCATGATATCGGGGACTTCTACGCTGTATCCGGTGCGCCTTAGATCGGGTGCCAGATCATAAACCTTGCGGTCCGTCCATCCGGTGATCGTTTGCCAGACTCCGTCGCGCCACACCTGATATGGTCGCCCGACACCGCTCACTATACTTTTGATAACGGATAAACCGCGTGGCGCCCGATTGCCTGGAAGGATTGCGATGTCGATCTGGTCAGCGTCCTCCATGTCAGTGAGGAGGTCCACGACGATGCTTGAGGACAGCCCGGGTACGCTGGATGCGCCGGAAAGTGCGAAAACACCAGCAGCCTTGGCTTCGGCGTTTAAGGCTGAGATTCCTTTCGTGAACTGGGCGCTGTCCGACAAGTCGAGGTAATTGACCCCATGGATGATGCAGAGCCTCGGGACCCTATACGGGTCTTCTTCGTAGTGCTGAAAAGGTCCGGCTGCATCGATTACCACGTCCGGCTCAACTTCGAACAAAACCGCTGGTGCTGTGCGGAGGTCCAGCTTCAGGGTCCGGGCACCGATTTCTTGCGCCAGAACGCGGGCTTTCTCAGGGCGCCGTCCGGCCAGCCAAAGCTGATGCCCGTCTCGTGCCAGTAGGCGCGCGGTGAGGGCTCCAAAAACACCGTATCCTCCGATGATCACGACCTTCATGACGGGAAATTTCCGACAATGTCGGCATCGTGGAAGGTGGCGTCTTGCCAGATCAGCTCGCCAAATATCGGGTGCGCAAGTTCCAGGGTAAATCTGAACTGCCCGTCACCAAGTTCCTCGTGGCCAACTCGAAGTCCACCCGGGCAGGCCCACCGTGGTAAAGGAAGTCGCCTTTGCCCCAGTTTCAGAAAATAACGGTCACTGACGAAATACAGGCCGGTTCTTGTGCTTTCCAGCCTGAGTGAGATGCCAATCGCATAGCCGATGTATTCTTCTAACCCTGTGGGCCCGGCAAAGCGTTTGGAGCTGCCAACCATCTGCGGAAAACCTACGGCTCGACCGTATTGTCGGATCCAAAATTGCCCGCCTGTTGCTGCATCTTCCGTGACGGTGACAACAGCAGACCGACCGACAGAGGTTCGGTCAAAGGGCAGAGGGGCTCCTATAATCCGCAAAGTAAAGGCCAGCGCGCGTCCAAAGGTGTTCATCCGCATCTGGGTTACGCGGCCTTGATAGGCCAGGCTGGCATCACCCAGCAAACGCTTGCTGAACCGACGCTGAATTGCATTTGGCAGGCGGGCCCACGCAGTAGCCCCCAACAGCTTCTTGAAGCGATCGTCCCGGCGGGTGACCTCATCGGACTGCGGTTGAACAGGCCTTATACTGGGCGGGATGGCTTTTCCTTTGTTTGCGAGCATTCTGTTATTTCCGTTGTGAGAGAAATTAAGGATCAAATTTTTTAGCCGCTCTTTTTGCCTCCGGCGAAGTTCAGCAGAGACACGACTTTGGTTCCCATCTTCATCAACATCACCAGCTTTGGGCGGGGCACCGTCAGCATGTCGCGAAACCAAGTATCGGCCGTTGCCAGGAACTCTTGCATGTCTTGCATCCGCCGCAGCGCAGTTGGGTCCAGACCACTTTCGGTTTCGGCCTGTGTCACGCAGGCGCGCAAGGCTTGTGTTGCGGGATCAATCTCACGCTCTTTGCGCCCTTGAGCGATACGTATGCCCATTTCCCAGACATCCACCTCGGCCTCATAGTGTTCGCGCCGGTCTCCCGGAACGGGAACGCGCCGAATAAGCCGCCAACTCACCAGTTCTTTAAGAGAGTTGGACACGTTGGACCGCGCAATGCTCAACGACTCAGCAATTTGCTCAGCGTTGAGAGGTCTGGAGCTGAGATAGAGAAGCGCATGAATCTGCGCCACAGAGCGGTTGACGCCCCATTGATTACCCATATCGCCCCAGTAAAGAATAAACTGGCTGGCCGCGCTGGATTTCGTTATGTCTAAAGTTTCTGTCATGACAGAAATATCAGATACTATTGGGATGAAATCAAGACCTTCGTTGGTTCATAGACAAGATATCTGTCGCGAGAATGGCTGCCCCGCACCAATACACGACCAATTGACTGACTTGAGATGGTTATTCGGACTTTGCTTTCCTGGCGCTATATTGATGCAGAACATGTGCTAGCGAGCGACGGCTGTTGGCGACCCGTTCCCGAGTAAAATGTATTCAGGGACATATGCTTGGCTTCGCCCACATCGGCAGTGAGCACAGCGGGTTCGAAAGTAATAACAAAGTAACCAAAATGTCCTAAGGGGAGGGTTTGCAAAAAGGATTGCCAAACATATCCGTGCAGACACCCCGTGCGAACTCATCCGTACGCAGCAAGTACGCTTGCACCTGCCCGCGCGGTAAGCTCGCCTCCCAAAAGAGGCTGATACCTTTCGAAATTGGTCGACGCATTGTGCAATAAAGAGATCTGTCCGTGTTTGTCGGCACGCGGCAGACGGCTGAAATAGTCTCGTGATATTCGTTTGTTGCTGATATCAGGCGCTCACCGTCACGAAGTTGGTAGCCATCGTCGGTAGAAGCACGCGGGATACCAAAATCGCCCAGCTGGATTCCGTCTGGATTGAAGATGATTAACTCGTGGGGTTTGCGATACCAGTCATCGTCTTTCCAATTCTCGCATACCCTTAGTTCCCATGGTGTGATGTCTTGTGCCGTGCAACGGTTAATTGAAAGCCTATGCGTTCGGAAATTGATCGCTTCGATCTTAAGGTGCTTGGTGCCGTTCGAGGTGCCCCTACAAACTTTGCGCCGATGGCTTGGAGAAAAAAGGTATCGGCTGTCTTCGCGAATATCCGCGCCAACATATAGCGTCATGTTCTTGTTCCAGGCAGCTGACGCTTTAATTCCTGATAGTATCAAGGGAATCCGCTTGTTGGTGCAGTGCAGTGAAGCAGGCCGGCGCTCCCATCGCTCAAATGCCACAATCCCCGCGAGGCCGATTGGCAGGGCGAGAATTCCAACAATATTGGCAGCCATAAGATATCGCCCGTTTAATCCGAGCGATCTTGCAATAAGCACAGCCGCGCGTGCGATGACCGTCACGGGTAATACTTTGACGATCACGTCAGTCCAAGCGTTCCCTGCCAGAACCAACGTCCTCGGCACGTCAGCTGCCGAATAAGTCGCCACACCGAAACGGACGCCAAGATCGATCACAAAATAAGCAAAGCAAAGCGCGATAAACGCGCCCCAGTTGCGCATGGCAAACGGAAGATAGATGAAGGCCAAAAAGGCGACGATGTAAAATGTAAGCACAAGTTTAGTCTCTTAAGGAACCTGAAGTCAGTTCGACAATCCCAGGAGTTGAGCGACAGCAATGTCCCAACAGAAGCAGGGTGGCATGCTCTCACTCCTGAGTTTGCAATTCATCTCGTGTATAGGGACGGGATCTCGCAGTTTTTCCTGAGTGGTTGTGCAGGACTTTTGCAGACCGTGCGACGTTCTTGAGGTAGCCATATCCCAGCCGGACTGTCGGGTGCAAAATGGTCTTTGGAAAAGGTCACCAAGCTCGCGACGCATCACCAAAGGATCAGTTTTAGATGCCTATATGACTATAACGCAAAGTGGCACGCTCATTGAACGCGCCACCGGTCCTTACGGTGTTAGTGGATTGCCTGTAGTCAAAGCTCGCGCCAACGCAGAATGTTGGGTGAAAGGTTTGTCTACCGCCGTCTGGACGATATTGTTTGCAGGTTTGAGTATGCCGTTCGGAAACGGTCTTTTGCCTCGTTGAAGGCCTCGATCTTGGTTTTGTCAGGAAGCACCCGCTCACCAATTTTGGGTGGTTTGAGAATGTCTTCGGGCGAAGCTCCGGTTCCTGCGATCATTGCAAGGCGGGCTGCCCCAAGCGCGGCGCCAAACTCGCCTCCCTGCGGGAGTTCTATGGGCACGTCCAGAACGGTTGCAATCAGTTTAGCCCAGTACTTGGACTGCGTTCCGCCACCGATGCCGATCAGGCGGTCAATCCGGGCTCCGGTGCTTGCCAGCGCATCATACGAGTCACTCAGGCCATAGGCGACGCCTTCGAGCACCGCACAGGTCAAGTCGCTCTGGTCGGTGTCCTTCCCCAACCCTGTAAAGCTGCCGCGAATGTTGGCATCGTTATGCGGTGTTCGCTCTCCGGATAGGTAGGGGAAGAATTGCACGCGACCTGGTCCGCGCAATTCATTACCCAATTCGCGTGTTAGTTCGGAAGGCTTCCTACCGGTAATCTGACTCAGCCAGTTCAGGCTGTCCGTTGCCGACAACATGACACCCATCTGGTACCAGCGATCCGGAACCGCGTGGCAAAACGTGTGCAACGCAGAGGCCGGGGCAGGGTAATAGCCATCCCGCGCCGCCAGTAACACGCCAGACGTGCCAAGGGACAGAAACCCATCGCCCTCATTCAGAGCGCCCAAACCACAGGCCGCTGCAGCGTTGTCTCCGGCGCCACCCGCGACGACCACGCTGTTCCGAACGCCCCAATTTGCCGCCAGATTGGGCCGCAAAGTACCGGCGGGTTGGCAGCCTTCGACGAGTCGTGGCATTTGTGTTTCGCTCATTTGCCCGGCGGTCAACAGTGCCTCGGACCACGTGCGGCCTGATACGTCCAACCAAGATGTTCCAGCGCTGTCCGACATGTCGGCGACATAATCGCCCGTGAGATAGTAGTTCAGATAAGCCGCTGGCAGCAGAACTTTTGCGACGCGGGCGAAAGTGTCGGGCTCATGCTTTTTGACCCAAAGCAGTTTAGGGGCCGTGAAGCCGGGGAATACGATATTGCCCGAAATCTCGCGAATGCCGGGCAGGGCATCCAGATGCTTTGCTTCGATGTCAGAGCGTGTGTCATTCCACAGGATACACGGCCGGATCACGTCACCTTCAGAATCCAGCAGAGTTGCGCCATGCATATGGCCTGCGACGCTGACGGCACGGAGGTCAGCAAACTCAGGATGATTGTCGCGCAATTCACCAACAGCCTTTTCCAGCGCTGTGATCCAATCGGCAGGGTTCTGTTCGCTCCAGCCGGGGTGTTTGTGTTCGGATGGGTAAGTCTGCTCGGCCGACCCGATCACACTGCCATCTTCTGCCAGAAGTAGGGCGCGCAGCCCGGAAGTTCCCAGATCAATGCCAAGGTAGCTCATGCGACGTTACCCCTTATTTGTGCCCGTAATTCGTTTATTGTTTTTCCTGCTTTTTGCAAAGCGCAGGCGCAAGCGCCTCATAGGATGATATGATCACGTCAGCCCCTTGCTGGCGAAGAAACTCACCGTGCTGGTCTTCAATGCCGCGCAAGTGCGCCCCGCCGACAAACCCGGCACAGCACATGTTGGCCGCTTTGGCAGCGCGCACGCCAAAAGGTGAATCTTCGATCACAAGGCAACTTTCGGGGGCGACACCAACCTGAGCAGCGGCGTGCAGAAACAGGTCTGGCGCCGGCTTACCATGTTCGACTTGCTCCGAGCTAAAGACGTTTTCGAACAATGAGGTCATTTGCATCGCGGTCAGGGCAACGCCGATCCGTTCAAACGTACCGCTCGAGGCAATGCAGTAGGGAACATTCATTGAAGCCAAAACGCCCAGAAAGTCTTTGACATCGGAAATGGGTGAAAGCTCCCTGTGGAAACGCCGGAACAGCTCGGCCTGCCATTTTTGCGCAAAAGTGTTGGCGGAACCGGACGGACTGTGCTCGGCAACATAGGTTTCGATTGCCGCAAGAGATTTACCCAGAAATTTCTTTCGAACCTCTTGCGTCGGCAGGTCGATGCCATACTCCGTTAATGTTTCTCTCAGTGTAGAGAGCGAGATGATCTCGCTATCGGCAATAACTCCGTCAAAATCGAAGATGATGAGGTTGAATGTCTCAAGCGAGAGAGGAAGTTCGGAGCTTGTGGAGTTGTCTCCTGTCATCTCGCGCACCGTTACAGTGCGCGCCCGTCGGCACCGAACTGATGCAGCCGGTTTTCGGGGATTCGCACGCCGACGACTTGGCCAACAGGAGTATCATCATCGCCGCCGACACGCGCGACGATCTCGCTTTTGTCCGAGAGGGTCAGGTACAGCAAGCTCTCGCCCCCAAGCTGTTCCTTTACCCGGACCGTAGCGTCGGTATTGCCTTCGCCTTGTGGCAGCAGTTCAAGATGTTCGGGGCGGCAGCCAACAAAAGCGGCATCTGGCTTGATGGTCAGTCCATTTACTGTGCCACTGGGGGCAAACACATTCATGGCTGGCGAACCGATGAACTCGGCTACAAAGCGTGAACGTGGAGAGTGATACAACTCCATCGGAGTTCCGACCTGCTCGACACGCCCACCATTCAGCACAACGATCTTGTCGGCCATTGTCATGGCTTCAACCTGATCATGGGTCACATAGATCATTGTTGCGGCAAGTTGTTTGTGCAGGCCTTCCAGCTCGACCCGCATCTGCACGCGCAGTTTCGCGTCGAGGTTGGAAAGCGGTTCGTCAAACAAGAAGACCTTGGGGTTTTTGACTATGGCCCGACCAATCGCGACGCGCTGACGCTGACCACCAGACAGCTGAGAGGGCTTGCGGTCTAGGTAATCTTCCAGCTGCAGAATACGGGCCGCTTCTGTGATCCTTTCCTTTCGCAGGGCGGGTGCAAACCCGTTGACTTTCATGCCGAAATCCATGTTTTCGCGCACACTCATGTGGGGGTAAAGTGCATAGGATTGGAACACCATCGCCAGTTCGCGATCGGCAGGTTCGGCGTAGGTCACGTCGCGCCCGTCAATCTCAATGCGACCTGAGTCCGCACCCTCCAGCCCGGCCAGCGTTCGTAACAGGGTCGACTTGCCGCAACCCGATGGCCCGACGAACACAACAAACTCTCCGTCCTTGATGTCGAGACTGACATCAAATAGCGCCTGTGTTTCACCGTAAAACTTGTTGAGTCCTTCAATCTTGATGCCAGCCAAGGCAACCCCTCCCCAACGGCGAACGCTACGGTCCGCACGATATCTTTTGTTTATCAGTAGGAACAAATGTATTGACTTTCAAGTCGAAAAAATACTTTTGTATGAGTCAAGATGCAAAAGATGTTTCTGAACAGGGAGGAGAACTGAGAATGAAAACTCTTAGAAACTTGCTGGGTACTGCAGCCGTGGCCAGTATCGTCGCGACTGGTGCGGCCGTTGCAGATGATGGGTGGAGCCTAAAAAAGGCAGCTGAGCCTTACGCGGGCACAACCATTGACGTCGTCTTCCTTCTGCGTCCGGGCTATGAAGCGATCGAAGCCATGCTTCCTGCCTTCGAGGAAGAAACCGGCATCAAAGTCAATATCATCAAACATCCATACGAGAACGCTCTGGGCGAGCAGGTGCGAGATTTCGTGGCTGGCGGTGATCTTGATATCGCGCTGATTGACCTTGTCTGGATAGGTAACTTTGCAGAAAACGACTGGATCATTCCGCTGGCGGATGTGCAGGCAAAATTCCCAGACGCAGTTGACCCTGATCTGGACATTGACGACTTTTTCCCGCTGGTCCTGAACGCATTTGGCGGTTGGAATGACACGTTGTATGGCCTGCCATTCGACAATTACTCCGGCCTGATGTTCTATAACCGCTGTATGCTGGAAGAGGCAGGGTTCGATGGTCCGCCCGAAACTTGGCAGGAGCTTAAAGACACCTACGGCCCGGCGCTGACAAAGGATGGCAAATACGCTTTCGCGCTGCAGTCCAAGCGAAACGAAACCCAGTCCGCCGACAGTTTTGCACGGGTGTTGTGGCCGTTCGGCGGATCGTTCCTGGATGACGAATTCAAGTCCAACTTGATGAGCGACGAAAGCCAGGCAGGTCTGAAATTCCGTCAGGATCTGATGGAGTACATGCCTGATGGCATTGTTGCCTATGACCACGCTGAAACCGTCAACGGGTTCAGCCAAGGCGACATCGCGATGATCACCGAATGGTCGGCCTTCTATTCTTCGGTCGTCTCGCCCGAGACGTCTAAAGTGGCCGATTGTGTTGAAATCGCGCCCGAGCCAACAGGGCCTGCCGGTCGTAAGCCCGCGCTGGGTGGCTTCTCGCTGGCGGTTGCCTCGCAAGCGGATGAAGCCGAGCAAGCAGCAGCGTATCTGTTCATCCAGTGGGCGACCTCGAAAGCCAATGCGCGCGAATATCTTGAACGCGGCGGCGTTCCAGCCCGTCAGTCCGTGTACAATGAAGAAGGTCTGGAAGACTTTAAATTTGTCCCGGCCTTGGTCGAAAGCTGGCAGGATGGAGTCCCGGAATTCCGCCCACGTTTCGCGGAATGGCCCGAGATTACCGAGATTGTTCAGGAATGGGGCACCAAGATGATGCTAGGTGAAGTCTCAACCGAGGAAGGTGCGCAGGAAATCGGCTCTCGTATGGAAGCGGTGCTGGAAGACGCTGGTTATTATTCCGGCGACAAGCCACTGGCCCAATAAAAACATCAAAAAGTGGGGCGCATCAGTGCGCCCCTACACAACCGGGAAAACCGGAGGACGGACATGCGCGGTCAGGTATCCCGCAAAACAATCTTTGCATTCATTGGCCCGGCGGTCATCGGTTTGGCCATCATCGGCATTGCGCCGTTGATGTACGCGGCGTGGACCTCGACACATTTCTACAACCTGACCAAACTTAAACGGGTCAAGTTCGTTGGGTTCGACAACTACTGGTCGGTGCTAACGGATGAGGTGTTCTGGCAGGCAATGGGGCGTACGTTCTTTCTGCTTGGAACGGCGCTGCCGCTGCAGATTGCGCTGGGTCTGGGCATTGCGTTGGTGCTGCATCAGCCGGGTTTGACTTTGGTGAAAACACTGGCGCGGCTCAGCCTCGTTCTGCCAATGGCCACCACCTATGCGGTGGTGGGTCTGCTGGGGCAGGTGATGTTCAACCAAAAATTTGGCGTCGTGAACCAGTTGCTGGGAGGTGCGGATATCAACTGGATCGGCGACCCGCAAAACGCCTTTGCGATGATCATCTTCTGGGACGTCTGGCAATGGACACCGTTCGTGGCGCTGGTGCTGCTGGCGGGCCTGACGATGGTCCCGGGTGAGGTGGAAGAGGCTGCGCGGCTGGAGACCAAGTCTAAATGGATTGTCCTGCGCTATGTGCAGCTGCCTTTTCTGCTGCCGGGTCTGGTCGCAGTTCTGATCCTGCGCACGGCGGATACGCTGAAACTGTTCGACATGGTGTTCACCCTGACGCGCGGCGGGCCGGGATCGTCGACCGAGTTCATCTCGCTCATGATCCAGCGGGTTGGCTTTCGCGGATTTGATCAGGGGCTGGCCTCGGCGCAGGCGATCATTCTGCTGATCATTACCATTGTATTGGCGCAGATCTACATCCGCGTCTTCTACAAGGAGGTCTGAGCCATGACGACTACCCGTTCATACTGGTCCCAGATCGCCTTGCTGGCCGTGATCATTCTGGTCTGTGTCTTTCCGTTCTATTGGATGGTCACGACCTCACTGAAAACTCAGGTGGTTGCGCTCGAGTCGCCTCCGGTCTGGGTATTCGAGCCGACGCTGGCCAACTATCGTGAAGCACTGTTTGACGACGGTGTGCTGCGGACGCTGATTAACTCTTTGATCATCGCGATCTCGACAACTTTGCTAGCGCTGGTTCTGGGAGTGCCTGCTGCTTTCGCGCTGGCCCGGTTCGAGTTCCGGGGCAAGAAGGACTTGTGGTTCTGGTTCATCACCAACCGGATGGTTTCCCCCATCGTTCTGGCGCTGCCGTTCTTTCTGATCGCCAGAAACCTGTCCTTGCTCGACAAGCACATCACGCTGATCCTGATTTACCTGACCTTCAATCTGCCGATCGTCATCTGGATCGTGACGGATCAGTTCCGCGGCATCCCTTATGATCTGGACGAGGCCGCGCGACTGGAAGGCGCTTCGCAGTTCACCATCATGCGCAAGATTTGCCTTCCACTGGCCATGCCGGGGGTTGCGGTCTCGGCCATCTTTTCTTTCATCTTCTCATGGAACGAGCTGATGTTCGGCCTGATCCTGACCCGGACCGAGGCCAAAACGGCCCCCGCAATGGCCGTGTCCTTCATGGAAGGGTACAACCTTCCCTACGGTAAGATCATGGCCACATCGACCCTGATCGTGATCCCGGTTCTGATCTTCGCATTAATCGCCTCCAAGCAACTGGTGCGTGGCCTGACGATGGGAGCTGTGAAATGAAACCGTCAACCACTCCCTTTCCCTTCGTGTTGCGGTAGAACGAAACGAAAAGGAAAGGAAATCTATGTCACGCTATATCAAACTCGATCAGATCGACCCGGAAGAACAGCTGCTGGTGCGTCTGTGCTGGGCCTGCGAGGTCGAGGGCATGACACAGGCAGATGCGGCCGAGCGGTTCGGCACCACGCGGTTGCGTGTCAACAAAGCCCTCAGCGAAGCGCGGCGCCGGGGTATTCTGCGGGTAAGTGTGGATTCTGTCTTTGCGGCCGCGGCGCAACTGGAATGGGAGCTGGAACGGCAATTCGGCCTTACCCGAGCGGTTGTGGTGCCTTCGCCCGAAGACCGGGTGTCGGTGACCCCGTTGGTTGCCGCAGGGCTAGGCGCGCATCTGGGCGAAGTGTTGAGTGACCCCAATCTGACGCATTTTGGCATGTCCTGGGGCAATACCCTGAACCTTGCGACGCGGCATATGCAGCCGTTAGACCGCCCTGATCTAGAGATTGTGTCGATCATGGGCGGTGTCTCGCGCGGATCGGACGTGAACGGTTATGAGATCACCACGCGGCTCGCCGATCTTTGCAATGCCGAACACAGCTTTTTCACCGCGCCGCTTTATGCGGGCAGCCCGAAAAGCCAAGCGCTGTTCATGGAACAGGACGTGATCCGGGATATGCTGGAAAAGATACGTTCATGCGGTGCGATTGCGCTGGCGACGGGCGATCTGGAAAGCTCCTTGCTGGTGCGTGACGCCTTGCCCAACGGGGTTGATCCGGCAGATCTGATCGCCAAAGGCGGGGTGGGCGATATCACCGGACATATCCTGAACGCGGATGGTGATCTGATTGAGCATCCGTTGAACCAATGCGTCATCGGGCTGTCGCTGGATGAGATGGCCGAGATCGACAATGTTATTCTAGCCGCCGGTGGCCTGCACAAGACGCCGATCATTGCTGCGGCCCTGAAGCGTGGATTTGTCGACACTCTTGTTACCGATGAGAACACGGCAGCCGCTTTGCTTGAAACCAGAAAAACATAAGAGAGGTGTAGGATGGCCAAAGCTCTGGTTCTGGAAAAAGCCCGCAGCCTTGCGCTGCGCGAGATCGAGCTGGCCGAGACCTTGGGCCCCGAGGATGTCCGCATCGCGATAGATACGGTCGGGGTCTGTGGCAGTGATGTGCACTACTACCTCCATGGCAAGATCGGACCCTTCGTCGTCAATGCGCCCATGGTGCTGGGGCACGAAGCAGCGGGTGTGATCACCGAGGTCGGCGCAGACGTGACTGGTCTGACGGTCGGTGATCGTGTCTGTATGGAGCCCGGTATCCCAAACACCAGATCCAAGGCCGCAAAGCTGGGTGTCTACAATGTGGACCCGTCTGTCCAGTTTTGGGCCACTCCGCCGGTGCACGGTTGCCTGACCCCCTCGGTCGTGCACCCTGCGGCGTTCACTTATCGTCTGCCTGACCATATCAGCTTTGCCGAAGGGGCAATGGTTGAACCCTTTGCGATAGGGATGCAGGCTGCCACCAAAGCCCAGATTAAACCGGGTGACGTGGCTTTGGTCACAGGTGCAGGCCCGATTGGGATCATGGTGGCTTTAGCAGCGTTGGCAGGAGGCTGCGCCAAGGTCTATATCTCTGATCTGGTTGAAGAAAAGCTATCGGTTGCTGCGCGATACGACAATATCGAGCCTATCCTGATCGGTCGCGATGATCCGTCCGCCGTTTTGCGCGAAGCGACCGAAGGCTGGGGCGCGGATGTGGTGTTTGAATGCGCGGGTGCGGCGGCCTCAATCCAGACCGCGCTCGACGCGGTGGCCCCTGCGGGTTGTGTAGTCTGGGTAGGCATGCCGGTTGATCCGGTGCCGGTGGATATCGTTTTGGCCCAGTCCAAGGAAATCCGGATGGAGACAGTGTTCCGCTATGCCAACATGTACGACCGGGCCATTGCGCTGCTGGGATCGGGCAAAGTGGACCTCAAGCCGTTGATTTCCGAGACGTTCGATTTCGACAACAGCGTCGAAGCCTTTGACCGCGCCGTCGAGGCCCGGCCAACGGATGTCAAAATCCAGATCAAGCTGGTCCAGTCATGACAAACGCACTGGACAGGCTGGCGGACCAGCTTCTGTCAGAGCTGCGACCCGGTTTGTCCGGGCAGGTTCTGACGCAGATCGCGCCGCTTTCACAAGCTTTTGCCGATGCTAGACGCATCTTGTGCTACGGCGTGGGCCGCGAAGGGTTGATGATGAAAGCGCTGGCGATGCGGCTTTTTCATCTGGGATGTGATGCTCATGTGGTGGGCGACATGACCGCGCCTCCGGTTGGGGCAGGGGATGTCCTGTTCGTCAGTGCGGGACCGGGGCATTTTTCAACCGTGGCCGCGCTGGTTCAAGTCGCGAGCAATGCGGGGGCCAAGGTTGTTTGCATCACGGCGGAACCCGAGGGTGCTGTTCCCAGTTCCGTTGATCTGACCATTCACCTTCCCGCGCAGACCATGGCGGCGGATCAGGGCAGCGACGCAACTTCGATCCTGCCGATGGGTTCGCTCTATGAGGCGCTCATGTTTTTGTTCTTCGAACTGCTCGTGCTGGATCTGCGAGACAGATTGGGTGTGTCACCCGAGGCCATGCGCGCCAATCACACAAATCTGGAATAGAGCATGTCTTTGCAAAGCCGGTTCAGCCTCGACGGGAAGAAAGCGCTGATTACTGGCGCGTCTTCAGGGATTGGAACAGCGATTGCCGAGGTTTTCGCCGAGGCCGGCGCGGATATCGCAGCGCATGGACGCGATTCAGTTCGCCTGGCCGCTTTGGGTGCGCGTGTCGAAGCGTTCGGACGACAATACCGGGCTGTTACCGGCGATCTGGCGGATGCGGAAGAAACGGTTTCAGTGGCAGCCGCTGCGATCGATGCGTTTGGGCAGATCGACATTCTGGTGAACTCTGCTGGAATTGCCCTGACCGGCCCGGTGGTGGATTACGATCTGAAAGATTGGCAGCGGACGATGGCGGTAAACCTGACCGCGCCGTTCATCCTGTCCCGCGCTGTCCTGCCGGGCATGATGGAGCGAAGACAGGGTAAGATTATCAATATCTCATCCCAAACAGGTGTTATTGCTCTGGCCGATCACGCGGCTTATGCCACCTCCAAAGGCGGTTTGAACGCCCTGACAAAGTCGCTGATGACCGAGGCCGCGCCCTTTAACGTGCAGGTCAATGCCATCTGCCCCACTGTGGTGCTGACGGACATGGGCAAAGAGCTTTGGTCCGCCCCAGACAAGAAAGACCCGTTCATCGCACGCACGCCCTTGGGGCGGTTTGGTGAGCCGGTCGAGGTCGCCGATATGGCTTTGTATCTGGCCTCACCTGCGTCCGATCTGGTGAACGGGTCCATCATGATGATCGAAGGGGGGTATTCCAGCATATGAAGGGATTTGGCGTTCATACCAGCATGTGGACCATGTCCTGGGATGCGGAAGGTGCGGCACGGGCCATCGCGGCAGCAAACGGCTGTGGGATGGATTTCATCGAGATAGCACTACTTGATCCGGCCTCGACAGACGCGGCTCTTGGGCGGCGATTACTTCGCGACGCCCAACTGCCCGCCGTGTGTTCACTGGGCTTGCCGGAACCGGTCTGGGCGTCAAGGAACCCCGAAGGCGCGGTCGAGTTTCTGACGCTTGCGATTGAGAAGGCGGCCGGTCTGGGGGCCGAGGCCCTGACCGGGGTGACGTATGGAGGCATTGGTGAACGCAGCGGCCTGCCGCCCACCAAGGCCGAGCTGGACAACGTGGCCCGCGCTCTTGAAGCGGCGGCGCGTGTTGCGCGCGCGGCGGGTCTGAGCTTTGGCATCGAACCGGTTAACCGCTATGAGACGCATTTGATCAACACGGCCGCGCAGGGCGTTGCGATGATCGAACGGATCGGGGCGGAAAACATGTTTTTGCATCTCGACACCTATCACATGAATATCGAGGAAAAAGGCGCGGGCAATGGCATCCTGCAGGGTCGTGATCACCTGCGATACATCCATCTGTCGGAATCTGACCGGGGCGCTCCGGGGGCGGGAACTTGCGACTGGGATGAGATTTTCGCCACCCTCGCAGCGATTGGGTTTGACGGTGGTCTGGCAATGGAAAGCTTCATCAACATGCCACCTGAGATCGCACATGGCCTGTCCGTCTGGCGTCCTGTTGCTGACAGCTCGGATGAGGTCATCGGTCAGGGCCTGCCATTTCTGCGAGGGAAAGCGGCACAATACGGTCTAGTCGAAGGGAGACGGTACAGTGGCTGATCTAACGGGCAAAGTGGTGGCCATCACGGGCGCTGCATCGGGCATAGGGCTAGCGTGCGCCGAAGAGTGCGTAGTTGCCGGTGCCAGAGTGGCTCTGGTCGACCGGGACGAGGCCGCATTGGCCTCGGTTTGCGCCAATCTGGGTGAGGCTGCGGTTCCGGTTGTAACCGACCTGCTGGACCCCGAGAGTGTCTCTCGGATGTTGCCCCAAATTATCGAGAAAACTGGCCGTCTGGATGCTTTCCACGCCAATGCCGGAGCCTATATCGGAGGCGACGTTCTGGAAGGGGACCCGGACGCCTGGGATCGAGTACTGAACCTCAATATCAACGCTGCCTTCCGGTCTGTCCAGGCAGTTCTGCCGCATCTTACGAAGCAGGGATCGGGAGATGTGATCCTCACCAGTTCTATCGCGGGCGTCATTCCTGTTGTGTGGGAGCCGATCTACACCGCTTCAAAGCACGCGGTGCAGGCCTTTACCCATTCCGTGCGGCGACAGATGTCCAAACATGGTGTAAGGGTCGGCGCCGTGTTGCCCGGCCCTGTGGTTACCGCCCTGTTGGATGACTGGCCAAAAGCAAAGATGGAACAGGCCCTTGCCGAAGGGAGCCTGATGCAACCCAAAGAGGTCGCGGATTGTGTCGTCTTCATGCTGACCCGACCTGCGAATGTCACCATCCGCGATCTTGTCATCCTACCAAACGCGGTGGACCTATGAGCTGTTTCGTCGGTGTGGATGTTGGAACCGGCAGCGCGCGTGCCGGCGTGTTTGATAAGGCCGGCACTTTGCTGGCGAGTCGAAAGCAGGACATTCAGATGTGGCGCGACGCCGGGGATGTTGCCGAGCAATCCTCGGACGATATCTGGCAGGCCGTCTGCGCCTGCGTGCGCAGTGCGGTTGCGGATGCCGGCATTGGTGCCGAAGACGTCATTGGGATCGGGTTTGACGCCGCCTGTTCGATGGTGGTGCTGGACAGTGAAATGCGCCCGCTCAGCATCAGCGCATCCGGTGAGGCCGCGCGCAATGTGATCGTCTGGATGGATCATCGCGCTAAAGACCAGGCTGAACGCATTAACGCGATGGGGCACGCCGTTCTGGACTATGTGGGCGGCCGGATTTCGCCCGAGATGCAGACGCCCAAGCTGTTGTGGATTAAAGAGAATATGCCAGAAGCGTTCCGCTCTGCCGGTCAGTTCTTTGATCTGCCGGATTATCTGACATGGGCGGCGACCGGATCACTAGAGCGCTCTGCCTGTACCGTGACTTGCAAATGGACCTACCTTGCCCATGAAGGCCGCTGGGATGAGAGCTATTTTCAGCAGATCGGCCTGCCTGAACTACCTTCCGAAGGGTTTGCCCGGATCGGTCAGCAGATTGTGGCCCCCGGAACGGCGCTGGCGCAGGGACTGACGGCTAAGGCCGCAAAATGCATGGGTCTGAATGCGGGTACTCCGGTCGGGGCCGGGCTGATTGACGCCCATGCAGGTGGCATCGGCACGGTGGGCGCTGACCCCGACGCGGGGCCCGAGGCGACGATGGCGTATGTATTCGGAACCTCGGCTTGCACTATGTCCACGTCGACCAGCGCACATAAGGTTCCGGGCGTGTGGGGGCCGTACTACTCGGCCATGGTGCCAGGCATGTGGTTGTCCGAAGGCGGCCAGTCCGCAGCGGGTGAGGCCATCGCTCATCTCATTTCAACCCATCCAGCAAGTGTTGATGCCTCGGCGCAGGCGCAGGACGAGGGGATGTCGCTGCAGACTTATCTGCTGCGCGAGGTCGAGCGGCGCGTGCCCGACCCCAGTGATGCGGTTAGACTTGCTGGTGCCCGTGTGATCGTGCCGGACTTCCTCGGTAACCGGGCGCCCTATGCTGATCCAGAAGCAACAGGCATTGTTGTGGGCCTTACATTGGCGACGGATCTTTCGGACCTGGTTGCCACTTATGTCGCAGCGGTTCTTGGGGTGGGGTACGGCCTGCGTCAGATCATGGAGGTACAGGCGGCGCACGGCGTCTGTCCGAAATCTGTTGCTATAAGTGGCGGGGCTGGCGAAAGCACGACGATCAAACAGCTTCTCGCTGACGCAAGTGGGTTCCCTGTTCTCTCAACATGTTCGCCAGAGCCGGTCTTGCTGGGGGCAGCGATGCTGGGCGCAGTCGCAAGTAAGTCGGTGGACTCCTTGGCGAGCGCAATGGGCGCGATGTCTTCAGTGCAAATGCGTATTTTCCCGAAGTCCGGCGTTATCGCAGAGTTTCACAATGCCCGTTACGACGCGTTTACCGCGCATCAGAAGATAGAACGCCATACGCGGGCTGCACTTGCAGTTCTTTAGCAAACGTCTCGAATTGATTTTCAAGGTGTAGATACCCCGCTGGCGGCAGGTGCCATTCTCAGATTGCGACACAACTTTAGCGAGCAATTAAAAGCGTGAGCTGGGTGTGAAATATCAGCTTGAGACTAATGCTGCATCTGAAATGTTGCATTTCAGCAATAATGGTTACGAAACTGTTAACGGGAGAAAATATAGAAACTAATCTCCTTAAGCTTGCGCATAGTCTGTCCGAAATGGTGATGGGGTTACGTCGAATTGCAAGGTGCTGCATTTCGAAATCGTATCCTGCTGACAAGTGTTTTGACCGGATAGGTTGCGGGGTTAAAGGGTGACAATGAAATCAAATCTGCTGTTGGCGGTCTCGTTTTATGTTTTGATTTCAACACCGTTGCTGGCCGCGCCCACATCCGCCTCGAAAGTCGGTGACACCGTTACAAACCCTGTAACCGGTCTGGATACAACCGTCAGTGCGCTTATTGTGGACCCGGCCTCGACCCCAACAGCAGGAACAACGGCTTTTGTCGAAACCGCCGATGGCTATGTTTTTCTGGTCAAGGATGCGGGCGATATTATCTACAATACAGACAATCCCCCACTGGCCTTTAATATCGTTTCCATAACGGGAACGACAGCTCAAATCAGCAATTCCGGGGCGACTGGCACGGCCAGTTTGTCCACGCAACTGACCCTTTCCCAGTACAACAGCAACTTCAACAGTTCGGGTACTCCGGGTACAGTAACCCCGCCCGATGATGTCTCGGGACCCAATGGTGTGAACCAGGTGGTTTACGGGCAGAACGGCAGCAACGGTCGTGATGGCGCGCTGGTTGTACCGCCAAGCTCAGGTGGGAACGGGTCCAACGGTCCAACTCAGACAAAAACCCTGACAAGCGACGTCAATGCCACCAGCAATATTGGCTGGCAAGTCGGCAGCGTAGGTGGAAATGGCGGCAGTGGCGGGGACTCGTACCTGAGTTTCTGGGACGGGCGCGATGGCGGAGATGGTGGCAAGGGCGGCACAGTTAATGCGACGCAGGCTACTAGCAGCACGATCCAAACATCGGGCGACAATAATGACGGTATCTTCGCATTCAGCCGCAGCGGTAAGGCGGGGAACGGGGGCAGCGGCTTTGCGGCACCGGGCGGCGGAACCGGCGGGCATTCTGCTGACGGCGGCAACGTAACCGTCACCCAACGGGGTGAGATTTCTACATCGGGTGACTCGGCAGATGGCATCTATGCCCTGAGTGTATCGAACAATGGGGGCAATGGCGGATCCCAATGGGGGTTGGTGGGATCCTCTGGCGATGGCGGTTTCGGCGGCAGCGGCGGAACAGTGACAGTCAACACGACGTCAACCGGCAGCATCCTGACAACCGGCGATTTTGCGAACGGAATTTATGCCCAGTCCATCGGAGGCTCGGGCGGGTCAGCGGGCACCAGCGGCAACCTGCTGGTGTCGTTGATCGGTGGCGCAGATAACGGCGGCAATGGCGGGCAGGTCACCGTTTCGCACGGCGGAGCAATTGAAACACAGGGCAACTTCTCGCGCGGGATTGTAGCCCAGTCCGTCGGCGGCGGCGGTGGTTCCGGTGGTACTGCGGGCGGTTTGGTCTCTTTGTCATTGGGCGGTGTCGGTTCGAACGGTGGCAGTGGTGATGATGTCAGCGTCACGGTGCAAGGCAGCGGCAGTATCCTGACCTCCGGCACAGGCGCGGATGGTGTCATGGCCCAATCCATTGGCGGCAGTGGCGGAACGGGTGCAAACTCCTTCGGTCTGGTTGCCGTTGGCGGCACCGGGTCCAAAGGCGGCACAGGTGCAGCAGTTAGCGTCAGCAACTATGGGCGCATCGTAACCGGCGGAGAGGGCGCCCGCGGTGTCATCGCGCAGTCCATCGGCGGCGGCGGCGGTGATGGCGGCTCTTCAGGCGGGATGGTGTCTGTCGGAGGCAAAGGCAGTGGTGGCGGCAGCGGTTCGACCGTGACCATAGTGAATGATGGGATCATCACCACATCCGGAGATGATGCGATGGGCATCCTAGCCCAATCCATTGGCGGCGGTGGCGGCAATGGTGGCTCGTCCGGATCGGTCGGAGCCTTTGTAGGAGTGGCCATCGGCGGTGATGGCGGCGCTGGCGGAGCGGGTGGCAATGTCAACGTGACGCTTTCGAACACAGACAGCAGCCAGCCTTCGGCAATTCAGACTTCGGGAGACCGGTCGACCGGTGTATTCGCGCAGTCCGTTGGCGGCGGTGGCGGCAACGGCGGCGGCGCGGTTTCGGTCGCGGTCGGAGCCTTTGGTGCGGCGTCGGTATCCGTTGGCGGCAAGGCAGGCAGTGGCGGCAACGGTGGGGCGGTCACGCTCAGCGGCAGTGGTTCAGCCTCGGTTCAAACAGGTGGAGACGATGCGATTGGCGTTATGCTTCAATCTGTTGGCGGTGGCGGCGGCAACGGTGGGTATGCCGTGTCGGTGGCCGCGTCAGGTGGCCCGGTGTCCGGTTCGCTGGCCGTGGGCGTTGGTGGTAGCGGCAGCTCGGGCGGCACTGGTGGGCCGGTCACGGTCGGCCAATTCAACAGCAGCGGTGTAGCAACTGCCGCGGGTTTCGAGGGCACGGTCGTGACAACTGGCAACCGCTCGACCGGTATGTTGTTCCAGTCCGTTGGTGGCGGAGGTGGTAATGGCGGTCTGGCCGTGGCTGCGACCGGTGGTGCCTCGGCGCTGTTTTCCGGCAATGTCTCAGTGGGAATTGGAGGGCAGGCGGGCAGTGCCGGTAACGGCGGTCTGGTGCGGGTCTATACCAAAGCGGATGTCACCACGACGGGAACAAGCTCCAGCGCGATTATCGCACAATCGGTTGGCGGCGGCGGTGGCAATGGCGGCGGCAGCATCGCCGCCGGGATCAGCGCAAGCGGCGGGGCCGCGGTCGGTATCAATGTCAGCGTCGGCGGAGATGGCGGCGGTGCCGGAACCGGCGGCAATGTCACTCTGATTGCAGGTGGTAACACCATTCAAACGAGTGGCGCGTTTTCCAGCGGGGTCGTGGCGCAATCCGTCGGTGGCGGCGGTGGCAACGGTGGATATGCCGTTGGCGCCAGCGCAGATATAGGCGGTGCCGCGGCCGGATCGGTCAGCGTCGGCCTTGGCGGCAAGGCTGGCGGCGGCGGTGCAGGCGGGACCGTTACGGCGCAAGTCGATGCGGATGTCACGACGCGCGGGGACGATTCTGGTGCAGTCGTCGTGCAGTCTATTGGCGGCGGCGGCGGCAATGGCGGCTTTAGTGTCGCCGCTGGCCTGGCAGCCGGAGGTGCAGGGGCCGGGACAGTTGATGTTGGCCTTGGCGGAGATGGCGGCAGTGGCGGTATTGGTGGCACTGTAACCGGCGTTCGGGTTAATGGCGATGTCCGGACCGAGGGCGCGCGGTCGACGGGCGTCGTGGTTCAATCCATCGGTGGTGGAGGCGGCAATGGTGGCTTCAATGTCACCGCAGGTGTCGCTGCTGCGGGTGCCGGTGCAGGTTCGATCGGCGTTGGCCTTGGGGGCGATGGTGCCACTGGCGGCGACGGTGGCGTCGTCGAGGGTCAGGTTGCGGGCAATGTCACAACGCTGTCCGACGGTTCCAGCGGCGTGGTGTTTCAGTCCATCGGTGGCGGCGGTGGTAACGGCGGCTTTAATGTCACGGCGGGGATTGCTGGGGCCGGTGCGGGCGGCGGAGCAGTCACGGTCGGTCTCGGCGGCGGCGGCTCGGGCGGTGGTATCGGCAAGTCCGTAACCGGACGTGTCACAGGAGCCGTCCGCACGGGCGGCGCGGATGCGACCGCCGTTCTGGCACAATCGGTTGGCGGCGGCGGTGGCAATGGCGGCTTTAACGTCAGCGCTTCGGTTGCGGGCGCGGGTGTTGCCAGTGGCGCGGTATCGGTCGGTCTTGGCGGCGACGGTGGTACCGGCGCGACGGGCGGAACAGTCAATCTGACGACAACGAATTCAATTGTGACGGCTGGGGATCGTTCCTCGGGCGTGGTCGCCCAATCCATCGGTGGCGGTGGTGGCAACGGCGGCTTCAACGTTTCAGGCACTGGGGCAGGCGCAGGCACGGCCAGCGGCGCAGTTAGCGTTGGGCTGGGAGGCACCGGTTCAGGGGGCGGCAATGGCGGCGAGGTCACACTGACCTCGAATGGAACGATCCTGACTCAGGGCGACTCGGCCACTGCCTTCCTGGCGCAATCCATTGGTGGCGGCGGCGGCAACGGCGGCTTCAACGTCAGCGCATCGGTTCAGGGATCGGGTACGGCCGGGGGTGGCGTTTCGGTTGGCCTTGGTGGCAACGGAGGCGGCGGTGGCAACGGCAACACCGTCATCGCTACATCAAATAACGCGGTTGAAACCCGCGGCGACAGCTCCTCAGGCGTTGTGGCGCAGTCCATCGGTGGCGGCGGCGGCAACGGTGGTTTCAACGTGGCCCCGGTTCTGTCAGGTGCGGGTACGGCCAGCGGCGCCGTCAGCGTCGGGCTTGGCGGTTCGGGAGACACCGGCGGCAATGGCGGTAACGTCACGCTGACCTCGAACGGAACCATCCTGACCGATGGTTTCGCCTCAAGCGGCTTTGTTGCGCAGTCCCTCGGCGGCGGCGGTGGTAATGGAGGCTTCAACGTCTCGCCGACCGTGTCAGGCGCAGGAACCGGCGCGGGCGCAGTCTCGGTCGGGCTGGGCGGTTCAGGCGATAGCGGCGGCAATGGCAGTCTGGTCACCGCCAGCACCACGGCAAACGTGGTGACCAAGGGCGATGCCTCGGTTGGCATTCTGGCGCAATCCGTTGGTGGCGGCGGCGGTAACGGTGGGTTCAACGTCTCGCCATCGCTTGCGGCGGCTGGAACAGGCTCGGGCGCGATCACAGTGGGCCTCGGCGGGTCCGGTGGCAGTGGCGGCACAGGCGGTGTCGTTGATCTGACCGTCGCCAATAGTGTGAGGACAGAAGGCGTGCAATCCAGCGCGGTCGTTGCACAATCCATTGGTGGTGGTGGCGGCAATGGTGGCTTCAACGTTTCAGCATCGGTAGGCGGTGCGGGCACAGGCTCGGGTGCGGCAGCTGTTGGGCTGGGCGGTCGTGGAACCGGTGGCGGCAGCGCGTCGGCAGTTACTGCGGATGTCACTGGCGACCTTGTGACGCTGGACGACACCTCAACCGGTCTGCTGGCGCAGTCTGTCGGTGGCGGCGGTGGTAACGGTGGCATGAATATCTCGGTCGCGGTTGCCGCGGCGGGCACCGGCGCGGGTGGCGCGTCGGTTGGTTTGGGCGGCGCATCCGGCACTGGTGGCAATGGCGGGGTAGTTGAAGCCACGCTGGATGGTAATGTATCGACCCAAGGCAACGAGTCCGGCGGTGTTGTCGTGCAGAGCCTCGGCGGCGGCGGTGGCAATGGTGGCATGAATGTTTCAGCCACGGTGACGGTTGCCGGCAAAGGCAGCGGTGGAGCGTCCGTCGGGCTAGGTGGCAGCGGCGGCAACGGTGGTAACGCGAACACGGCGACCGGCACGGTTGTGGGCAATGTCACCACGGCGGGCGACAACTCGGGCGGTATTCTGGTGCAATCCGCTGCGGGCGGCGGCGGCAACGGAGGGCTGAATGTTTCGGCCGCCGTGAACATTTCGGGCACCGGTGGCGGCGCAATTGGCGTTGGCATTGGCGGGTCCGGTGGGGATGGTGGCAGCGCAAGCACCGCCACGGGGTCTGTGACCGGTGACGTTACCACAAGCGGCAACAATTCAACTGGTGTTCTGGTTCAATCCGTCGGCGGTGGCGGTGGCAATGGTGGCGTCAATATCTCGGGCGCGCTGAGCATTGCGCGTACCGGGTCCGGCGCGGCGGGCATCGGTGTCGGTGGCTTTGGCGGCGATGGCGGCACCAGTGGCGTGGTCGACAATACTTTTGACGGCAATGTCAGCACATCGGGCTCGCGCTCGGCGGGGATCATCGCGCAAAGCCTGGGTGGCGGCGGCGGTAATGGCGCCACGAATATCTCTGGTGCGATTTCGGTGGCCAGCAACTATTCGGGTGGTCTTGGTATTGGTGTTGGTGGTTTTGGTGGCGACGGCGGCGCGGCAAACAACGTCACGCAGCAGGTGACGGGCAACGTTACGACGACGGGCGATGACTCGGTTGGGATTCTGACACAAAGCCTTGGCGGCGGCGGCGGCAACGGCGGCACGAACATTTCGGCAGCTCTGTCTCTGTCCCGGTCGGCCAACGCGGCAGTGGCAATCGGCGTTGGCGGTTTCGGCGGCGGCGGTGCAGATGCCGGTGCGCTGGTCCAATCGACTGTCACGGGCGGTGTATCCACCAGTGGCAGTAACAGTACAGCCATTTTGACGCAGAGCCTTGGCGGTGGGGGCGGAAACGGCGGGACCAATATCTCGGCCTCGCTTGGCATCAGCCAGCAAAACGGTGGATCGGTCAGCCTGGGTGTTGGCGGTTTCGGCGGCGGCGCGGGCAATGCGGGTGATGTGATCAGCACGTTGCGGTCTGCGACGGACGGCAGCGGCACGAGTTCCGTTGTTACAACGGGCACGGACAGCATCGGTGTCATGGCGCAATCCGTCGGCGGTGGAGGCGGTAATGGTGGCCTGAATGTCTCAGGCGCGGTAAACCTGACAGGTAAGTCCGGCGCGGCGGTTGCCTTGGGCCTTGGTGGCTTTGGCGGCGGCGGCGGTGACGCCGGAGCGGTGACACTGGATGTGCAAAGCGACGTTGTGACAGCGGGTGACGGCTCACACGGCCTGTTCGCGCAGAGCCTTGGCGGCGGCGGTGGCACCGGTGGCGTTAATATCTCGGGCTCTCTGGCACTGACCAAACCCTCGGGGTCGGATACGATTTTCTCAGTTGCGGCGGGTGTTGGCGGCTTTGGCGGATCGGGCGGTGACGCCAGCGATGTTGATCTGGACTACACCGGCGCTCTGCAGGCGGTGCCGATGGTGCAGCAATCCGACGGCTCGTTCGCCGTGGATGAAAGCAAAGGCGCCAGCGGTATTATCGCGCAATCGCTGGGTGGTGGCGGCGGCAATGGCGGCACCAATGTGTCCGGCGGTATCGCAATCAGCGGTAAGCCCGGCGCGGGTCAGACAGACAGCAGCAAGTCTTATGCCGTTGTCGTCGGTGTCGGTGGCTTTGGCGGCGGCGGCGGTGACGCTGGCAATGTCGATGTGAACATTGGCGCAGGCAGCACGATCATGGCGCATGGCACCGGGCAATCCGGCCTGCTGGCGCAATCGCTTGGCGGCGGTGGCGGCAATGGCGGCCTGAACGTATCCGGCGGGATCGTGTCCGACAGCTCTCTGATCGTTGGCGTCGGTGGTTTTGCGGGCGACGGTGGCAGGGCTGGCAACGTCACGGTCACATCGCAGGCGGATATCACTGTCACGACAAACCCGGACGATATCTCGATCCCCAACACCACCACGTTCGAGGACAAGCTGCGCGACTTCCTGGGTGACACGATTGTGGATGAGACCGAGGAACTGGCCTCGACTTTCGGGTTGGAGCGTCTGTTCATCGACATGGGCGTCTTCAACGAAGAGAAACCGGACACCGATGGTTCGGCTGGTCTTATGGCGCAGTCCATCGGCGGTGGCGGCGGCAATGGCGGCCTGAATGTTTCGGGTGGTATTGCGCTGAGCAAAGACGGCAAGATTCCGTCCGTGACCTTCGGAGTCGGCGGCTTTGGTGGCGACGGCAATGTCTCGGGCAATGTGGCTGTGGATCACGCTGGCACTGTTTCGGTCGCCGGCAACTGGAAGCATGGCGTTCTGGCCCAATCCATCGCGGGTGGCGGCGGCAATGGCGCGCTGAACGTGACCGGGCAGCTGAACTATGGCGATTCCAACAATTCTGACGGCAAGACTGATCTGAGCATCGTCGGTGGTCTGGGTGGCCATGGCGGCACCGGGGCGGATGCGGGCAATGTATCGGTTGTGCAAACCGGCACTATTTCGACCAATGGCTATCACGCGCGCGGTATCTTTGCCCAAAGCATCGGCGGTGGTGGCGGCACGGGCGGGATCAATGCGACCTTTGTCGGAACCAAGGACAGCTCGCCCATTGCCATGGGTATCGGCGGATTTGGCGGCGTTGGCGGCGATGCAGGCGATGTGACCGTCGCGCGCGGCACAGCCGCGCTGGCGGCGGGGACCATCACGACGGATGGTGTCGGCTCGCACGGAATCGAGGCGTCCAGCATTGGTGGCGGTGGCGGTGACGCCGGGATCAACGCTGTGGTGGGTATCAGCAAAACCACCGGCAACAAAAGCAATGGCGGCACCGGTGATTCAACCGATCGTAAAACGCCAACCAATACGGGTGTCGATGACTCGGTCATCGCCAATTACAACAAGGTGCTGGACGAGTTGGAAGGCAAAACCAACCCGGCGGACTCTTCGGGCAACAAAACCGGCGTGTCAGCTGTGGTTGCAATTGGTGGTGATGCCGGGACCGCTGGGGACGGCGGCACCGTGGATATCGACCACTACGGCGATATCATCACGCTGCAGGACAGCAGCCACGGTGTCTTTGGCCAATCCATCGGCGGCGGTGGCGGCAACGCCGCCTTGAACCTTGGCATGACCTACGAATTGGCCTCGGATGCAACGAACAAAGGCTTTGGCATTGCAGTTGGCGGTGGCGTCGGAGAAGGCGGAACCGGTGGTGAGGTCAATGTAAGTAACACGGGCAACATCTCGACCTCTGGTGCGGACTCTCATGGTCTTTTTGCCCAGTCTGTTGGCGGCGGTGGCGGTAACGCCGGGTACAACTCTGCGTCGACAGCGGTGGATGGTGGCAATGTGAACATCCAGATCGGTCGCACTGGTGGTACAGGCGGCAGCGGCGGTGATGTCACAGCTAGTTCGAATGGAATTATCACCACGTCGGGCAACCGTTCTTACGGGTTCTTCGCTCAGTCGATCGGAAACGGGGGCGGTAACTCATCGTCGGTTTCCGTCAGTGTTGGTACACCTAAAACCGGCGATAGCAAGGGTAACAAGGCCAGTCTTTCGGTTGGTTTGGAGGGCGGTACCGGAGGCGCGGCTGGTGACGTGACATCCGTTATCGCAGGGACCGTAGTTACACAGGGCGACGATGCCCACGCGGTGTTCGCGCAATCCGTTGGCGGCGGCGGCGGCAATGGCGGCAAAGCCAGCAACTCAGCTGGCGGCGGGATTTCGGCAGCGCTGTCCATTGGCGGTACTGGTGGTACTGGCGGCGTGGGCGGCAAAGTTGATGTGAATAGCACTGCACAGATTGCTACGCTCGGGGATCGATCGGTTGGCATCATGGCACAATCCATTGGCGGCGCGGGCGGTACTGGCGGCATGGTGCAGGCAGGGCAATCCAACACCGACACCATCAAATCTGTCGTCAATCCATCCACTGTTGGCACCGCTGCATCGATCAACATCGGTGGAACCGGCGGAGACGGCATGACGTCTGACACGGTGACTGTGGTTAGCGATGGTTCGATCAGCACAGCCGGCATGATGGCACATGCGATCTTTGCACAATCTGTCGGCGGCGGCGGTGGCATGGGCGGTTTGGTAGAAAACCGCATCATCAACCTACGCAAAGAAATTGGTAACACGGCGACCTTGTCCATTGGCGGTACCGGTGGTTCCGGGGCGATCTCGGCTGCGGTCTCCGTGACGAACCGCGATGTGATTCAGACCACTGGCGATAAGTCCGTTGGTATTTACGCACAATCTGTTGGTGGCGGCGGTGGCGATGCGCAGCAAGTGCGTAATATCGTCCTTGGCCGGTCTTCGGACGGCTCGACCACAAACGCCATTCTGATCGGCGGCACCGGCGGCACCGGCGGGGCCGGCAGTACCGTGTCTGTTCTCAACGAAACTGACGGCACGATCCTGACCACCGGCGCTGAAAGCCACGGCATCTTTGCGCAATCCGTCGGAGGTGGCGGCGGCAATGGCGGCTCGACGATTTCCGTTGATGGACGCTATGGCGGAGCCGAGGCCAGCACACGGCGGGCACTGCAATTCGGTCTGGGTGGCTCGGGCGGTACCGGAGGAACTGGTGGCAACGTGGCGGTGACCAATGCCGGGACCATCGTGACCACTGGCGCCGGTGCCCACGGTATCTTTGCGCAATCCATTGGTGGCGGCGGCGGCAACGGCGGCAGCTCGATCACGGGTACGGTGCGGCTCAAGACCGGAGACAACAGTTCTCCGACCGCGCAGTTGAACATCGGGGGCTCGGGCGGCAGTGGAAATGTTGCGGGCAATGTGGTGGTTACCAACAGCGGCGACATCCGGGTGGATGGTGCAGGGGCCTATGGCATTTACGCGCAATCCGTCGGTGGTGGCGGTGGTAACGGCGGTCTGGCCGTTGCCATGGATGTGAATGACCTCAAGAACACAATGACCGGCAAATCCTATTCCAAGATCGCCATCGGCGGGTCCGGAGGGGACGGCGCGGATGGTGGCGACGTTACGGTCAACCACACCGGTGCGATTGTGGTGAATGCCTCAAACGGGTTTGGTATCTTCGCCCAGTCCGTTGGAGGCGGCGGCGGCAATGCCGGGTATTCGGTGTCCTCTCCGCTGGTTTCTGCACTGGATTACACGATTTCGCAGGCGCTTGGTGCGCGCGAAGGGTCGACTGGATCCGTGGGTACTGTGACGGTCAATTCGACCGGGGACATTCTGGTTAACGGCGAAGGTAGCCAAGCTGTCTTCGCCCAGTCCGTCAACGGCGGCGGTGGTAATATCAATACCTCTGTCGACTTCACCACCACGGCCAGTGGCGCGACTGGGACTGTCGTCAGTAGCGATATCGCCCTGGGCGGAGATGACGTCTCGGGAACGGCGGGCAGTCAGGTTGCGCAATCGCACACCGGCAATATCGCCACGACCAGCGACAAATCGACGGCGTTGTTGCTGCAGAGTGTTGGAGGCGGCGGCGGGACCTCGGCGACCAACATTGAGGTGCAGGACGGCGACGGCGTAGATATCACCGCACGTCTGGGCGCGATTGACACCGACGACGCTGGCGGCGGTGACGTGAACGGCAGCCGCACCGGGGATGTAGGCACAGATGGTGCGTTCTCTTCCGCGGGCTCGGCGCAATCCATCGGCGGCGGCGGTGGTAAGCTGGTGCTGAACAGCTCTGGCACGGTCAACACGAACAAGGTCGCGTCGGTGATCCTTGGATCGGATCCAAGCTTTGATAATGATGCCGGTGACGTGACCCTGTCGCTGGACGGTGATGTGTTCACTAGCGGTGACCGGTCCTTTGGTCAGAGCATCCAGAGTATAGGCGCGGGTGGTGGCGAGGTCGTCATCTCGGGACTGGGACAGGCTGACGTTATGCTAGGCGCGCAGGACGGCTCGACCGGTGACGGTGGTGATGTCGATTTCGCCAATATCGGTGATATGACAACAAGCGGCGCGGGATCGCATGGTTTCGTCATTCAAAGCATCGGCGGAGGCGGCGGTCTTGTTTCGACCGATATGGAGGCCAGCCGCATCACTGTAGATCTGTCAGCCGACAATGGCGGCGACGGTGGTGATATCGGCTTTGCCCAGACCGGCAACATCGTCACGACTGGGGAAAACGCAATTGGCGTTGTGGCGCAGTCGTTGGGCGGCGGTGGCGGCATGGTGGACTCGGTCTTCCGCGGAACAGCGGGTGGTGCGGGATCAGGCGGTGCCATCGACATGGCGCTCGCCGGCAATATCCTGTCGGTCGGCGAGGGGGGCATCGGCGTACTGGCGCAATCCGAAGGGCGCGATGGGGCAGGCGCCATCACGCTAGGCCTCGATGGTGTCGTCATGGGCGGTACGGGGCAAGCGGACTCTGTTGCCTCAATTATTGTGGAGGGCGGGACGAACAACGCACTGACTCTGTCCGAGAACACGGTACTGCTTGCCGGGAATAACCAGCTGGTGAATGGCAGCGACGGTAATGACCAGATATCGCTTGCCGGTGCAGCGCTTGGCAACATCAACCTGGGCGCGGGCACCAACGGGCTGACGGTCGAGGAAGGCGGCGCCTTCTATGCACTGGATACGATTGATCTGGGCGCAGCCGGAATGATGCAGGTAAACGGTGACTTTGTTCTGGGCGCGAACTGGGGTCTGAACACTGAGTTTATGACAGACGTTCAGGCAAGTGACTTTGTCTTTACCGGCAATGTCAGCCAGACCACGAGCCTGACCGGCAGCCTGGCCTTTGGCTCCACGGCAAGTTCGGTCTTTGACGTGTATTTCCTGACCTCGGGGGCTTCGGGCGGTGACAGCGATCTGATCAATGTCTCCGGCGATGCCACTATGGGGGGCACTTTGCTGCCGCAATTGAACACGCTGGAGCGGGCCTTGCCATTGGTCATCGTCAACCCGGATGGCACGGCGGCGGACGCGGGCACGGCAATTCAAGACACCGTGGTGCTGGATTACTCGATTGGTCTGAACGGTTCGACCTCGGATGGCAGCTCGATCGATCTGGTGATCACGCCGGATTACTCGACCGCCAACATGAACGCGAACCAGGCGGCTGTCGGCGATTACATCAACCAGGTGCTGAGTGGGCAGGGTTCGGCCGCACAAGGTGAGTTGTTCGCTCTGATCGGGAATATGACGTCTGAGGCGGATGTCATAGCCGCGATCGACGGCCTTACCGTGGGGGACTACGCCTCGGATGCGGTGGATGCCTATTACGGAACCCGGGTGTTCGCGGACACTCTGCACAATTGCGAGCGCTTCACCGACTATCAAGCTGGCGACGATCCGCGCAACTGCGTCTGGTTCTCCGGAGGGCGGTCGTTCTATGACCGTGACCAGATTGGTATCTATGATGAGCTGGACATCAACAACACCAGCCTGTCCGCCGGAGTCCGTATGCCGGTTGGGGATGAGCTCTATGTTGGGGTTGCGGTGGGCCATGATCAGATCAGTCTGCGGAACGGATCGCAGTACAATGCGACCGGCGACCGGTTCAATCTGGGCGCATCGCTGACCAAGTACACGGGCGCGTGGGAGTTCGCGGCCATGTTGTCCGCCGGATGGTCTGATTATGACTCGCTCAGGGCCGGTGGGATCAGTGGCGTGCTGCCGAACGGAAACGTTGTGGACACGGTCGGCGTCAGCTCAATCAAGCATAAGATGAACCACCAGAACCTGCGCCTGAGCTTTGCCTATGATCACAGGTTCGCCGGTGGCGCTTCGTACCTGCGGCCCGAGATTGCAGTGGATGCAACCCGTCTGGCGACTGACAGCAACGGCGACGCAACCCTGTCGGGGATTGTCCTGCAGGATGACAGCGAGATGATCTATTCGCTGACGCCGTCGCTGGAGATCGGGACGGAACAGGTCCTGAGCGCATCGCAGAAACTGCGCGCAAGTCTGCGGGCTGGTGCCATCATCTCGTCGGATGACACCGTATCGGTCAGGGCCGGTTTCGCGGGGGCCAGCGCAGCCGATGGTGGGTTCTCGAACACCAGCTATATAGGCGATACACATGGTCTGGTCTCGGCCCGGCTGGGGCTGTTCGCACTGGACGACAGCAGCTTTATCAACCTGAGCATTGACCATATGTTCGGAGACTCGACCGAAGCACTTCAGGTCGGCCTTGGCCTCGGACTACAATTCTAATCAATGAGGAACAGCAGTATGAAAACTTGGATTTGCGCGTTGGGGGCCACGTTGGGGTTGGCATTTCCTCTTGCCGCACAAGAAAACAACGCGCCGTTGTGGTCGGTCAACTGCAGCAATCTGGTCAACGGTACCGAGCTGATCTGTGAAATGACCCAGAGCATCGTTTTGACCGAGAATAATCAGAGACTGACCTCTATTGCGTTCGTGAAGCCCGCAGGGAAAGATGAGACCGAAACCGTGCTGACCCTGCCGTTTGGTCTGCTGTTTTCCGAAGGGCTGACCGCCAAGGTCGATGGCGCTGAGGTTGCTCGTCTTGATTTTCTGACATGCGAAGCGCAAGGCTGCTTTGCTCGCTCTCCTGTTTCATCTGATTGGATGTCGGCGATGCGGGCCGGGGATCAGCTGACGATTGAAGGCAAAAACCGGGTCGGCGACCCGATATCTTTTGGCTTTGATCTGGCGGGATTCAGCAAGGTGTCCGATCTATTGCCGTGATACCAGTCACGTCATCTGGATTTGACCGTCGACCTTCACGACTGAAGGACGAGCGGTATCGTAAAGATGAAGACAGATCTTTCGTTTCTTCAAAATGCGGGCAGTATCCGAAGGATGTGACACTGTTCGCAGCGTTCTTCTGTGTTCGATATCGTACCTGCTATCTGGCGATAGATGCGGCAAGACCCTTGAATTCATGTTGTCCGAGCGGTGTAACAAGCCAACCATCTTGTGCGAGGTCTATGTCTGGTGATGTAGTGCAGGATACTTCGAGTTGGATAGAGTATGCGCATTCTGGTCGTTGAAGACGAAAAAAGACTGGCGGCGGCCGTGTGCGAGCATCTGCGTGCCGACGGCAACACGGTGGATTGGTTTCAGTCCCTCGACGAATCCCATGCTGCTGTGGCGACCACCGTGTACGACCTCGTTTTGTTAGACCTTCAACTCCCGGACGGGTTTGGTCTGGATTTTCTAAAATCTCTGCGCCAGCGTGGAAATACAACTCCGACGCTCGTTGTAACTGCCCGGGACCAAATACGGGATCGCATTGCAGGTTTGAAAGCAGGGGCCGACGATTACATTGTTAAGCCCTTTGATCTGGATGAGCTGTCTGCCCGAATTGAAGCGGTAACACGCCGGTCGCTGCGGAACCTCGCTGAACAAATCCAGATAGGTGAAATTGATATCGATTTGCAGAGCCACCGGGTCCAGCGCGGGGAAACAACAATCAACCTTACACGTCGCGAATGGGCTTTGTTGGAGTGCCTTGCCCGGCGTCGCAACCAGATTGTACAGACCGACATTCTCTTGGATGCTCTGTATTCGTTTGACGTAGCAATCGAAAGCAATGCTCTTGCCGTACATATAAACCGTATTCGCGCAAAGCTTGGGCAACGTGTTATCACTACGCATCGGGGCATAGGATATGCGCTTGGACATGATGCCTGATTTCAAAAGCTTAAAATTTGCCCTCATCAGGTCACTTACTTTGTGGAGTGCCCTGCTTCTTGTTCCGATACTTGGTGTGGTTGCGATTGCGATAAAGATCAATATCGACAGGCACCTTGCCGAAGAGCAAACCGAATTCGCGAGGGCCGCGGCCTATTTGATCGCCGATCAACTACCGGATGTTTCGCGGGTTCCTCCGGATCAAGAAATGCTTGAGCGGCTTCAGCGACTTTTGGATTTCCTGCAGGACCCGGAAGGCGAGGAACTTGAAGGTGACGAGCCCGACTACTACCAACGTATTGCTATCAGGTTGTCTTCGGGTCAGCTGCTGGTTGTTACACCGGAAACACCCCCCGGGTTTTTTGACGACGTCAGCTTGAGCCAAGGGTTCAGTGAAACGAACAAAGGCATGTTCTTCACTCAATCGCTGCCTCAAAGGGGGCTGGTTGTTCAGTTTTCCAAGGACTCCCATGAGGCCTTGTTTATATTGGCCGAAATAATGGGTCTGGTACTGCTGGGCATATTGCTTTTGGTGCCCACTGTTATTCTGGCCGGAAATTTTATGGCCCAGACTTTGCAGAACAGCGTTACCCGTTTTGTTGACGACATCGAAGCGCGATCGGTGGAAAACCTCGTACCGCTGGATTCTTCGGTAGTATTCTCCGAGGCTCGCCCGGCAATCCAAAGTATCAACAGGCTGATGAGTAAATTAAAAAAAGCTCTAAGCCTTGAGCGTGAGTTTTCAGCCAATGTCGCCCATGAATTGCGAACCCCGTTGGCCGTCATACTCGCTCAGGCCCAACGGATGAAAAAGACGGACAATGTTGCCGATTGTCAGCAAAAAGCGCGTGAAATCGAACATTCTGCGAAAAGGGCAGCCCATTTGATCGATCGTTTGCTTCAGCTATCGAGGGTCGAGCGTCAGATCGGTCGCGTGGATGTGGCGACAGATGTCAACGAAATCTTGCAGTTGCTTGTATCGGATTTCAATCGACACCCCGCATACGAGAACCGAGTAACAGCCCAATTGTCTGAAGAACCAGTGATGATCAAAGTAGACGAAGATGCGTTTGGGATAATTATCTCGAACCTTCTTGAAAACGCGCTGCGATACAGCCCCGAAGGGTCAGAAGTGACGCTGGAACAATCAAGTGCGTCTGAAATCAGAATACGTAATGATTGTGAAGTTTTCGAAATAGACCCCAGAAAAGAGATTAGAGCGCGCAGTGCAAAAGGCTTGGGGCTTGGGATAACGATTTCCACGCTTCTGGCGGAACAATCGGGACTGGATCTGTCCTTTGCCTCGCCTATTCCTGGATCGTCCAGAGGGCTGGAAGCACGGCTCGTTGTGAAGGAATCCAAGACTGCAGACGCAGTGTAGCGTCAGGTTCCGCAAAGACGCTGACAAAAAGATAACAGGCACGACTTTTTTCCGAACTGTAATCCTGACGTAATCTTCGCGGGTGAAGTGAAGACAAGTTTTGATTCCGTCAGTAGGCAAGGATCGCAGTTTTGTCGGCATTTTCGAGCAATCCCGAACAGTTTTCTGGAGTGAAAGACACAAGTAGCCGCCATCCAGATGGCGCAGGATTTTCTGCAATCGTTTGCACGTTGAGGTCAGCTTTGATGGGCTTTGGTGCATTGGTTTTGGTCTTGGCTGATCGCAGTCGGTACTTGCTGTGGCACATGTACTTAGTACGGATCAACGAAGCTGAGCGGCTCGGTTGGAACACGCTTGAAAACGGAAAATCACCCAACCGAAACCCTCTGGCTGCGATCGCTGAAATCAGTGTGCACGCCGCAATCATAGCGTTCATTTGGGGGTGGATTTAGAGAGCCCTGTTGAATTCAGGTCCTAAAACTCGTCACCCGAGCATTCGACGAAGTCGATCGTCTTACGGCACGCCAAACTTTCGCGGCAAAGACGTCAACAGGGCTGTAATTGCAGACATGTCTCCAAACCCCGTTCGACTGTTCAGGTGCGATTTGAACTCCGACAACGTCGCCAGCAGCAGGCTTTGCAGATCACCCGAATGGCGTCGTTACCAAATACTCCCTTCCGGCCCCGGTAGTTCCAACCCGGTCAGAACAAAGGTCTCAACATGAAAATAGTGATGATCAATCTGCCTCAAAACAAGTTGCGCCGGGAGTTTCAGCAACGCCAAGCTTCGCGGCTTGGGCTGGAGATAGAGTTCATAGATGCAGTCTCGGTCCGCGACTTGTCCGAGAGCACATTACAAAAAGCTGCCAATGAATGGACCCGAAAAATCAGAGCGCAGGATATTGCATGCACGTTTTCGCACCGGCTTGTTTGGGAACGAGTTGCGCACCAAGCTGAAAAGGTATGCGTTCTGGAAGACGACGTACTGCTGTCCAACAGCTTTAAATCGGTTCTCGACTACATCGATTCCCGGAACGAGCCGTGGAATTGCATTTACGATATTGAGTATGCTTCTTACAAACACACGGTTGGACGAAACCCGGCCTGGCAAAACCCAAAGCTGCAGGTTGTTTCTCGGAAAATCTATAAAAACAAACGTGGGGCAGCCGCCTATATCTTGGGCCCGAAAGTGGCGCAGAAGCTGCTGAGCGAAGCCACCCATTATTCAATGATGGAGGCGTTCTTGTGGACCCGAAACTGGACGCAGCAGATGCAGGTCGAACCGTGTTTGGCTGTTCAGCTCGATGTTTTTGACAGGGAAGCAAACTTTGGGCCACAACATCTGGAACCCCCTTTTCCGCAAGCCTACGCGGTCTATCAAAACACCTCATGGACAAAGGCGAAACTCAAGCGGCTTTCTGTGTCTCTTGAGGAAGCAGGAGCGTTTTGCCAGGGCCTGTTGTTTGGGGAACGAAGACACTTGTCATTTCGTCCGGAACAGTTCCTGCCACCAGCGGCCTATGCTGAAAACCCTTGAGCCTGCGTGATATCAGCAGATCTCTGCACCACACAGAAAATAGGTTGGCCTCAGGTGCAAGCCCATCTATTCCTTGGTTGGTTTTAGCAGCTTGAGAGGTGGGTATTGACCAAATTCCACCTCTTCGACGATGCAAACGGGTTGCCGATGAGGGCGGAGGTCACACAAGATCAGATGTCCGAATATTTCGGTTTCAGTCTGCTTGTTGCAGACGACCTGCCACAGCCCGGTACCCAGAAGGCTGACACTGGGTAAGCTGCCGTGAACTCATCTAACTGCTTGAAAAAAATAGGCAACTTTAAGATAAGCGTCTCAACCTTAATTGCGGCCAAGCAAGATTAAATGAATACGACGCCCGAGTTTGACCGGATTTCCAAAAGCACACCGTTGGAAAGCAAGACGTTTGTCAAACGTTTGGCGGCGGCTCGGCTGTGCGTTCTCGGCATTGGTTTGATGGCTGCGTTCTCTGAACTTGTCGGCGTTATCGAATGGCCTCGTTACACGGCGGGTATCATAGTCACCGCGGCGCTCTGGGGCGGGTGGTCTCCAAGGGGCGAAGGCATTGAGCCCATTTGGAAAGCAATCGGTATTGGTGGTCGTTGGGCTGCAGTGGCACTTGGCACTGGAATTTGCATTGGTCTTTTTGCGTCAGGCGGAAGTTTCCCTTATTCGCTTGCCAGCGAGGTGTTTGTCATTGGCCTTTTGGTGTTCCTAGCATCCGGGCAGATCAGCACAATCCGGAATACGTCACGTGCTGTACGCTTTCGGCAGATGCAAAAGTACGTCAGCACCTTACCCAGATCCCGACGCCGTCAAGCCAGAGAAAGTCTGTTGATAGACTTTGATGCCCTGGTCGCTGAAGGGTTCGACTAGTACACTCCACTCGTTCTCCGGCGGTAGCCTTTCGTTGCTTCTGGCAACGGAGACTTGCGTTTTTCCCAACGTCTTTTGGGGCTGTTTAGAAGCAGTCAGCCTTGTAATCTCACTCTCATGGGAGCCAATCGACTTTGGGTAATCAGCTAAATAGGGTTCAAGACAACCTATCTGCGCGTCGCTGAGCCAAAAAAGATTAGACATGTCACCGCTCGAATTTTTTGGGTGATGAACAACGTCTGAAGACAAAAATCAGTGGGTTCTGCCCCAAAAGTTCCTGCTACAAGTCACTTTTGCAACCCCGTTTTGATCGTTCTTTTTGTATGGTACCATCGGTGCGAAAGAGCTGAAAAAGCTAAGTATCATATCGATATGTTGTGTGTTGTCTGTGCAATACGCGCATATCTTACGTGTTTTAAACTAATGGTCACATTTGTGCCCAGCTTTGAATTTAGCTAGCCATTAAAACAAAAGTTAACAAAACACTAATTCCGAGGGGGTAATCGGAAAATGAAGGACTGCGCAGCAGAGCGCGCCCACGATCGTGTGGCGCGAGGGGGTCGTTTGGTCAAATGGAAAGGACGGGTGGCGAGTGTTGCACCATCGCTTTTCCTTGCGTCGGTGTCTGTGTCTGCCCTAACGGTGGGGACCGCCCAGGCTCAGGTTATTTCCACGCCACAGAACACACAGGCAGTGGTTTCAACTGATGTCGACGTAACGATTACGGAAACGGGGGCAATCAACTTGACCACCGGTGCGGTTCCGGCGGTTGAAATCACCACAAACTATTCAAGCACGGCCACCAACAACGGCACAATCACAGGCCCGGCTGCCGGAGTTCCCTTCGGGATCGGTGTTGTCTTGGTTGGCAATCTCGAAACATCCGGTGCCATCAATAACAATGGAAATATCAACATCGCGGCGAACGGTACCAGCGGGGCTTCTGCCCTCGGGTTTCTTTTTCTAGGGGGCTACAGCGGCACGTTCGCAAATACTGGAACAGTCAGTGCGACAGCGAATTCGACATCAAGCAATGGTGCCAGCGCGTTAGGTGCTGTATTCGTTGGAGGCGCTGAGGCGACTGCAACCGTTTCAAACTCTGGAACCATCAAGGCCACCGCGAACGCCGCCGGGTCGGAATTCGCCGGCGCGACTGGCATGTTGTTTGTGAATGACGTCGAAACTGACATCAGCAACAGCGGAACGATTTCAGCTACTGCTGAAAACGGCTCGACTGTGGAAGCATTTGGCATCCTTGCGGAAAACAATCTGAACGGGAACCTGAACAACTCCGGGACTATTTCCGCAAGCGCGATGGGTAACGGCAGCGCCGCTGATGCCATTGGCGTTCGTGTCAGCGGCGATATGACCGGAAACGTCAACAACAACGGGACGGTGACGGCTAACGCGTCTGCCGAAACGTCTGCGACGGCCTGGGCTTTCCATTTGGAAAGCAATCTGAACGGGAACTTCAACAATACCGGAACGATCACCGCAAATGCATCCGCCTCTTCCGGCAGTGTCGATGCCGCCGCCGTGTATGTCGAAGGTGATACCAACGGAAGTATCTCGAACAGTGGAACCATCCGTGCCATTGGGCAAGCGTCTACCGAGGTCAGCGCCTCGGGCTTCTACCTGTCCGGTAACCTCAATGGGAATTTCACGAACTCAGGCACGATCGACATTCGTGGAACCAGCACTTCATCTGATAGTGTTGAGGCGTTCGGTCTGTATGTAAGCGACACCATGACGGGCAACATTGCCAATAGCGGGGTCCTGACGGTGTCCGCGATCAGTGCCAGCGAAGTCACGGCATATGGTATTTATCTCGATGACACCTTTACCGGCGACTTCGACAATAGCGGTACGTTGACGGTTCAGGCTCAGGGCGGAACGGATTCTGCTGAAGCATATGCTTTCTATGTGGACTCGGACCTCGACGGCAACATAACAAACAGTGGCACGGTCACCGTCCAGGCTTCGTCTACCAGTGACGACGCTGAATCCGTCGCCTTTTATGTTGATGGGGATATGATCGGAGATATTGGCAACTCCGGAACTGTTTCGGTGAGTACGACCGGAGTATCGGGCGCAACTGCGCGGGGCTTTCACCTGGATGATGAGTACACGGGGAACTTCACCAACACCGGTACGATTTCGGTAAACTCGGTCAGCACCGAGGCAACCGGGCCGCGCCCGCCGCGCCCACCACGCCCGCCCTTTGCAGTCACGCCGGACGTGGCAGGTGTCTATTTTGAAGATGTCACCACCGGGAATATTGCCAACGCGGGTTCGATTTCCGTCAGCGCGCAGAATGCCAATGACGCGAGCGCAACTGGTGTTTTCTTGCGCGATGATCTGATCGGAAACTTTGCCAACTCTGGTGCGCTTACTGTCAACACTCAGTCCGACAACGGCAGTGCCGAAGCTTTTGGCCTGTTTATTGCCAATGATCTGGAAGGCGACGCAACCAACAGCGGCTCAATCTCTGTTAGCGCTCAGGCTGATTCCGAGGCAAATGCAGCAGGTCTTAAAATCGACGACGATTTCGAGGGGAGTTTTCAGAACTCCGGTTCGATCACTGCGACTGCGACGTCTGATACCTCCGAGGCATTTGCAACCGGCTTGACTGTCGAAGATCGGATGGAAGGCAATCTGTCCAACAGCGGCTCGATCACAGCAGCCGCGACAGGGTTCGAAAGCGCCTTTGCTGCAGGTTTCGAGGTCAACGATGGGATCGTTGGCAACGTCGTGAACTCTGGCACGATAAGCGTGACAACCACGACCACAGATGACGAATCCGAGGCCTTCGGGATCTATGTGCGCAACCAAGTTTCCAGTGATGAAGACCCTTCTCTGGAAGGGGACTTCACCAACAGCGGCAGTATCACAGTTCGGGCCGAAGGGGATACTGGTTCTGCCTATGCCAGCGGTCTTTATGTCCGCCACGGGTTTGAAGGCAACCTGTCCAATTCCGGCACTATCGATACGGTGAGTATTTCTCAGAAAGATGACGCCACAGCCCGCGGTATCTACATTCGCGGGGATACCACAGGAAGCGTCACAAACAGTGGCAGCATTTCAGTTCTGGCACAGGGGGCCGAGGACCTCAGAGCGCAGGGCATATTGCTGTACGACGACGTGACCGCATCCGTTACGAACACCGGTTCGATCAGCGCGACCGCGAACACCGTGAATGCCACCGCCAGCGCCAAGGCTTTGGCCGCAGGTGTCTGGGTCGAGGACATGCAAGCCACGTTTTCGAACACAGGCACCATCACAGCAACGGCCAATGGCGGTGCATCGTCCGAAGCCTACGGATTGTACTTTGAGAACTTTGACGGTGTCATTTCAGATGTGGGCCAAATATCGGCATCATCTGACGGCGGCATGGCCTATGCGATCTTTTTGGGCACGGGTTCGGGTGCTCTGAATATCGACAGTCAGGATCAGGTGACCGGTCTGATCCGGGTGCAGGACCACAATGTAAATCTGGATGCGCAAGGTGGCAGCAACGTCTTCTACTTTGAAGATGCTGCACCCAGCGCGGGTGTTTTCACGACACGGGTTTCTGACGGCAGATCAGCCTGGTTTGTTCAGGATGAAGGCGGATCGGCACCTGTCTACGCTGTCGTGGATGGTGGTGATCTTGGAATATCCAGCGATGTCACAGCTTTCTTCGGGAGCGTTGTAGGCGGCGCAGGTGAAGCTTTGAGGTACGGTCAACCGGCGCAGGTCTCACGCGGGTTCGCGTTCCGGCAGGAGGTTCCTACCTTTGCGGGATTCCGACCCTACGCGATGATAGATGCCGAATACCGTCAGTTTGAAACTGTACCTGGTAACGATACCGACATCACGCTCTTCAACGGTAGCGCCGGGCTTTCAGGGCAACTGGACAATGGCCTCTCAATGGCCTTGGGTATAGGTGTTTTCAATGCCGACGGTGATACCGACACAACCGATTTTGACACTACTGGTTTCTATCTGGATACCGCGATTGGGCGTCAGATTGGTGCTTACAGTCTCGAAGCCGGGTTTGGCTACGGGTGGTTGTCTACGGATCGGACGCGTCAGATCACGGGCAGCACGGATGCGCATGCGGACTATGACAGTCAGTTGTTGACTGCCCATATCGGTGTCGAGCGATCCTTTGATGTAAGCGAGGACTTCGACCTGCTGGGTCTGGGCGAAGTTCGCTACACTCGTCAGAAGGACGATGGATACACGGAAACCAGGTCCGTCGCCAATGCGTCTGTCGGGTCAGCCACAACTGAAGTGATCGAAGCCCGGCTTGGTGCGGAAATCGAAAAGGACCTTGGGCAAGGCGGTATCATTTCTGGCCAGCTCAGCGGTGTCCTGCGCCGAGGGCTGGGGGACACCAGCGCCGATGTCACCGTGTTCTCTTCTACGGAGACACTGACGTTTGCGTCCACAGACTTTACCGGTGCGAGCATTGTTTTGGGGTATGAAAAAGACCTGCTGCAGGACATGCGGTTCGAGGCTACGGCTGAACAGGAAATCGGAAACGACGCTCAAGGTCCCTTCCTGCGCGCAGGATTGAACTGGTCGTTCTGATGAGAGAACCACTGCGTCGCTCGGTAGAGCGACGCAGTGGGCACCGTCCCTATAAGGGCACTTGCTCGAGGGGAGGCCATGATTGTTGAGCGAACAGTTCATACGTTCGGCAGGGGACAATTATCCAACACGTTGAGCAAGTGGTCGAAATTCAGGGGTTTTACCCCAGGGAACTGCGTTTTTCGGATCATACCGGCGACTCCGCCTCCACCCGATGACTTTGAGGTAGTTAAAAAACAGTCTGTCAGAGGTCGTTGGGGTGGGTAGTCTAGTGAGAGAACTGTCCGGCCGCACAGATCACTACTTGGACCGGAGCTATGATCGGGGCCACTGCCTAGAGGATACGAATGGCCGAGGATGCCAAGACAAAGTACCGTTTCTCATCGGTGTATTAGACCGCCAGTTCGCGTGTTGTTAGGCCCATCGGTAAATGTGAGCGGTGAAAAAGATCACTATAGTTTGCGCGTATCTTAGTTTTGTTCGCGCAATTGTGGCCGCTATTGCTCTGACAGTATCCGGCGTTTCTCAGCCATCGCTTCGCGACGATTGCGTTCGATCCCCAATCTGAAAGACTCCTCCACGAAGTCGATGTGATCGGTTGCGGCTTTTGCCGCGCGTGCCTCATCGCCATCGATCACCGCTTTGCCCAACTCGAGGTGCTGCGCCAGAAGTTGCTCGCCGGTACCATCAATCGTCTTCAGGAAATCGCGATTGTAGAACACACCTTTGCGCGTGAGCTCGTAGATTGACGCCATCATGTGGATCAGGGTCGCATTCTGGCTGGCGTCGACGATTGCAGTGTGCAGAGCGAAATCGGCCACCTGCGCGGCCTTAGTGTCATTCTCTTGCCAGGCCCGTTCATTTTCAGTCAGAATTTCCGCGATCCGCTCTTTGTCGGCCTTGGTTGCGCGCCGTGCAGCAAGACGGGCGGCAAAGGCCTCTTGTTCCCGCCGATATTCGAGATAGTCAAAAAAAGCCGGCTCGTGCCGTTCATAAAGCGCCAGCAATGCGGGCATCATCGCCTGACCGGTCAGGGCGGCGACAAACGTGCCCTCGCCATGTTGTGTGGTCACCAGACCACGGTCTTCCAAAACCGCCAGGGCCTCGCGCAGCTTGGGTCGCGACACGCGCAGCATTTCAGCCAGATCACGTTCCGAGGGCAGTTTGCGGCCCTGTTTAAGGATGCCGGAGGCGATCAGTTCCTCAATTTGAGAGACGACCGCTTCGGCCAGCGATTCGTGTCCAACCGGTTCAAAAATCGCCGCGGGCCTCATAACGCTGTGCCTCCGATAAGTGTCAGATTTCGACTTGCTGGTAAATAAATATAACCAAGTTGGTCAAAAATTCAAGCGACCGTATTGGGCGGGAAATTTGGGCGAAGGTCTATGTATTAGAACGAAAAATGAGAGATTCTTAGGATTGGATGCCGCCGAAATACTCGGGGGCGGCGCAGTAATTGTCCGGGTGAGGGAGGTTGAAAAAAACCAGTGGTAAACAAAATTATTGACTGGTTATGACTGGTAAAGTTAGTTTACCACCGGAGCGGCGCTGGAAGAGCCTGCGCCAAAGATTGGGGTAGATGCCCTAACCAACCTGGAGGAGAATTCATGAAGAATACCCTGACGAGCCTCGCTGTGGCCGCCAGCCTGCTGGCCGCACCTGCAGTAGCCGCCGACAAGCTGCTGCTGAAAACCCCGATCGCATTCTCGACCGAACTGCCGGGCCTAGGTTCGCCGATCCCGCGCGTCGCCGAACAGCTTGAGCTGATGTCGGGCGGCACGCTGAAGATGAAAGTGTACGAGCCAGGCAAACTGGTTCCGCCGTTCGAAATCCTTGACGCAGTGTCCACCGGCAAGATCAACTCGGGTTACACTACTGCCGGCTACTGGGCGGGTAAAATCCCCGCCGCACCGCTGTTCTCGGCCGTTCCGTTCGGCCCTGAGGCTGGCGAGTACATGGCGTGGATGTATTACGGTAACGGTCTGAAACTGTATCAGGACATGTACGACCAGGCAGGTTACAACGTTCACGTTCTGCCCTGCGCCATCATTGCCCCGGAAACCTCGGGCTGGTTCGCAACCGAGATCAACTCGCCCGAAGACCTGAACGGCCTGAAGATGCGCTTCTTTGGCCTGGGCGGCAAGGTTATGCAGAAACTGGGTGTTGCGACGTCGCTGCTGCCGGGTGGTGAGATATTCCCCGCGCTGGAAAAAGGTGCCATTGACGCGACCGAGTTCTCGATGCCCGCCATCGACGCGCGTCTGGGCTTCCACAAGCTGGTGAAGTTTAACTATTTCCCCGGCTGGCACCAGCAAGCGACTGTGTTCGAACTGCTGATCAACAAGGATGTCTGGAACGAAGCAACCGATCAGCACAAAGCGATCATCGAAAACGCCTGTAAGGCCTCGATGGCGGACAGTTTTGCCGAAGGTGAAGCCATTCAGCACGCCGCTCTGATCGACAACGTTGAAAACAACGGTGTCACCATCAAGCAATGGTCGCCCGAGATGCTGGATACGTTCCGCGCAACCTGGGAAGAGGTTGCCGCCGAAGAAGCCGCAAGTGACGCCTTCTTTGCACAGGTTCTGACCGACATGAACGAGTTCCGTGACGGTTATGACCTCTGGAAAACGAACGCTTTCCTCCCTCGTCAGTAACCTCCCTTATTGACGATGCCGGGGCGGTCACAATCGCCGCTCCGGCCCATTTTCCTTTTATTCGGAATTTCTAACCAATCACTGCCCGCACGCCGGGCTGCTGAGCGAGGAATGACCATGGACAGCCAAAAGAACCTCAACGATCCGGTCGAAGCCTATGAAGGCATCCTGGAACATCCCGAGACAGACCGTCAGAAGATCGCTTTAGCTATCGACACTGGCGTCAAGGCGGTGGGTCACGTGGTCATGTGGGCAAACGTGCTGCTGATGGGGGCGATTTTCGCTCAGGTCTCGCTGCGCTATCTGTTTAGCCAGAACTATCCCAAGCTGGATGAGATCCAGTGGCATTTCTACGGCATCGTCACGATGATCGGCATTTCCTATGCCTTGATCACGGACAGCCATGTGCGCGTTGACGTGCTTCATATGCAACTATCGCGCCGCGCGCAGCGGGTCATCGAAGTGATCGGCATTCTGACCCTTTTGACTCCGTTCATCTATCTGATGGTCGATCAGGGATACGACTATTTCTACGAAAGCTTCCGCGTCAACGAACGGTCGGACAGCCCCACCGGTCTGCCCGGACGCTGGGCTTTCAAAGCGGTAATTCCGATCAGCTTCATTCTGCTGGCACTTGCCGCTCTGGCGCGATTGATCCACGACGGGCACGCATTACTGTATGGACCGGCCTCTGAACGTGAGGGCGCGTCGCTGCGGCGTATCTTACTGGTGCTGGCTGTGTTCGCCGCCGTCTGCGTTGGTTTGACCTTCCTGGTTGAGACAACCGAGGAAAAACTGGTCATCGCGATGTTCCTGACCTTTATCGCTCTGCTGTTCACCGGTTACCCGGTGGCCTGGGTGCTGGCCGGTGTGGGCGTTGCATATTGTGGTCTGGCATACCTGTTCGATAACGACCTGATGCTGTGGACCGGGTTGGAAAGCACCTTTACCGGGCTTGATTACCTGACCCTCGGCGCCGTGGTGAACCGGGTTTACGCGACCATGTCCAACGCGGTTCTGGTTGCCCTACCGATGTTTATTTTCATGGGTCTGATGCTGGACGAATCCGGCGTGGCCGAGCGTCTGATGTCCTCGATGCAGCGCCTGTTCGGCACCGTGCGCGGAGGTCTGGCGATCACCGTAACCCTGATCGGGATCATTCTGGCGGCCTCGACCGGCATTATTGGTGCATCCGTGGTGCTGCTGGGTGTACTGTCGCTGCCCTCGATGATGCAGCAGAAGTACCAGCCAACGCTGGCCGCAGGTGTGGTCTCGGCTTCCGGCACGCTGGGCATCCTTATCCCACCATCGATCATGCTGGTTATCATGGCTGACCAGATGGCCCTTTCGGTCGGTGACCTGTTCATGGCTGCGGTCTTCCCCGGTGTCATCATCGGTGGTCTGTACCTGACCTATATATTCATCCTCGCTCTGGTGAAGCGTGACGCGGCCCCCGTGCCCGAGGGTGCCAAAGCCCCTGATTGGGCTGCGGTCAAAGACGTGCTGATCGCTGTTATTCCGACGCTGATGTTGATCCTTGCGGTTCTGGGTTCGATCTTTGCGGGTCTGACTACCCCAACCGAAGCCTCGGGCATCGGTGCACTGGGTGCAACGCTGCTGGCTCTGGGATATCGCAAGCTGACTTTTGCAAAGCTGTGGAACGTGCTGGTCTCGACCTTCAACACTACTGCTTACATCTTTGCGATCTTCCTGGGTGCGACCGTATTCTCGTATGTCCTGCGTGAACTGGGCGGTGACGAACTGATTGAACACGTTGTCCAATCCACTGGTTTCGGGGCCAATGGTACCATCCTGTTCATCCTCTTCATCGTCTTCCTGCTGGGCTTTGTTCTGGACTGGATTGAGATCACGTTGATCGTGCTGCCGCTGATGCGCCCCATCGTGAACGGCCTTGGCATCGACATCCCGGGCTTCGGCGTTCTGGATGAGCCCGCGCTGGTGTGGTTTGTAATCCTGGTCGCGGTGACGCTGCAAACCAGCTTCCTGACGCCGCCGGTTGGCTTCGCGCTCTTCTACCTGAAAGGCGTCTGCCCGCCCGAGATCAAGCTGACGCATATCTACAAGGGCATTATCCCCTTCGTGTTGCTGCAGCTGACTGGCCTCGCTTTGGTCTTCCTGTGGCCCACCCTTGCCACCTGGCTGCCCTCGGTCGCCTACTAAGGAGGTCTGCAGATGCGCCTGAACCAATGCCATAACTTCCACGACTTTCGGCGGCTGGCCAAGCAGCGGCTGCCGGGGCCGATCTTCAACTACATAGATGGCGGAGCCGATGATGAGGTGACGTATCGGGAAAACACCAACGCGTTCGATCGCTGCGATCTGCTGCCCTCGGTCCTGCGCGGCGTGAAGGACGTGGACATGTCGGTCACGGTGATGGGGCAGAAGCTGGACATGCCGATCTATTGCTCGCCCACTGCCTTGCAACGCCTGTTCCACCATCAGGGAGAGCGCGCGGTGGCGGCTGCGGCCGAGAAATACGGCACTATGTTTGGCGTGTCTTCGCTGGGCACCGTGTCGCTGGAAGAGCTGCGGAAGAAGCACAAGAATCCGCAAGTCTATCAGTTCTATTTCCATAAGGATCGGGGTCTGAACGCCGCTATGATGCAGCGTGCCAAAGAAGCGGGCGTCGAGGTAATGATGCTGACCGTCGACAGCATCACCGGCGGCAACCGCGAGCGTGACCTGCGCACCGGATTCTCGATCCCGTTCCGTCTGACGCTGGGCGGCATGATCCAGTTTGCGATCAAGCCGATGTGGGGCATCAACTACGTCACCCACGAGAATTTCCGCCTGCCGCAGCTGGAAGAGCACGTGGATATGGGCGGCGGTGCAAGCTCGATCGGTGGGTATTTCACCGACATGCTGGACCCGTCGATGAATTGGGATGACGTTGCTCAGATGGTCCGCGACTGGGACGGGCAGTTCTGCCTCAAAGGGATCATGACCGTAGAGGATGCCAAGCGCGCGGCCGAGATCGGCTGCACTGGCATCATTCTGTCCAACCACGGTGGCCGCCAGCTGGACGGCTCGCGCACGCCTTTCGATCAACTGTCCGAGATCGTTGATGCGGTTGGCGATAAGCTGGACGTGATGATGGACAGCGGTATTCAGCGCGGAACCCATGTTCTGAAAGCCCTGTCACTGGGCGCCAAGGCGGTAGGTGTCGGTCGACACTACCTGTACCCACTGGCCGCTGCAGGGCAGGCGGGTGTCGAACGTGCTTTGGGTCTTATGCGCGCCGAGATTGAGCGCGACATGAAATTGATGGGTGTTACCAGCGTCGACCAACTGAGCCGCGAGAATATCCGTTTTCGCACCACCTAAACTGCTAAGAGGGTTGCCATGACCAATGATGAACTGATCACACATTTCCGTTCCATCGTTGGGTCGCGCCACGTCCTGACGGGCGAACGCGCGACAGAGCGGTTTCGTCGCGGGTTCCGTTCGGGCGAGGGTGAGGCGCTATGCGTCCTGCAGCCCGGTTCCCTGCTGGAGCAGTGGAAGGTTCTGCAAGCCTGCGTCGCGGCCGACAAGATCGTTATTATGCAGGCCTCGAATACAGGCCTGACCGAGGGGTCCACACCTAAGGGCGGCTATGACCGCGATGTCGTGCTGATCAATGTCAGCCGCATGAATGCTCTGCATCTCATGCAGGACGGGCAGCAGGTCCTCAGCTTCCCGGGCGCGTCGCTGTTTGAACTTGAGAAACAGCTGCGGCCATTGGGCCGCACCCCGCATTCAGTGATTGGATCCTCGAGCATTGGTGCGTCCATTCTGGGCGGGGTCTGCAACAATTCCGGTGGTTCGCTGTGCGAGCGCGGCCCCAGCTACACCGAGCTAGCACTGTTTGCCCAGATCAATGCGGATGGCGAGCTGAACCTCGTTAACCATTTGGGTCTGGATCTGGGCGATACTCCGGAAGAAATCCTGACGCGGCTTGAGGCCGGAGATTTTGACAAGAACGCCCAAATGCCCGAAGGCCGTAACGCCTCGGATCCGGATTACACGACGATCCTGCGAGATGTCGATTCGGATACACCCTCGCGGTACAACAACGATAACCGGCTGCTGTATGAAGTCTCTGGCTGCGCAGGTAAGTTGGCGGTCTTTGCGGTGCGGCTTGACACCTTTCCCACTTACGAACGCGAGCAGGTCTATTATATTGGGACAAACGACCCCGCTGATCTGACCGAGTTGCGGCGTCACATTCTGAAGGATTTCGAGACCTTGCCGGTCTCGGCCGAATATGTGCACCGCGAGTGTTTTGATATCGCCGCGAAATACGGCAAGGACACATTGGTGATGATTGACAAGTTGGGGACCGACCGGTTGCCAATGTTCTTTGCCCTAAAAGGCGCGGTGGATTCACGCCTGAACAAGTTTTCTCTCACCAAGGGCTTTACTGACAAGTTCATGCAGGTTGTCTCAAAGCTCTGGCCCGAGCATCTGCCGAAATTCCTGTACGAGTATCGCAACAAATACGAACATCATCTGATCCTGAAGATGCATGACGGTGGCATTGAAGAGGCCGCAGACTTCCTGCCCGAGTTCTTCGAAGGGCGCGGGGCGGAATTCGTCACATGTACACCGCGTGAAGCCAAGATTGCCGGGTTGCATCGCTTTGCGGCGGCGGGTGCTGCTGTCCGATATGGCCACGTTCATGCGAATGACGTCGAAGAGATTCTGGCGCTGGATATCGCACTGCGCCGCAATGACCGTGACTGGTTCGAAACGTTGCCTACGGAAATCAGCGATCAGTTGGTGGGTAAGGTCTATTACGGCCACCTGATGTGCCACGTGATGCACCAGGACTACATAGTGAAAAAGGGTCGTGACCCCAAGAAAATTAAGGCGGCGATGCTCAAGATTCTAGATGAGCGCGGTGCGGAATACCCGGCAGAACACAATGTCGGGCATCTCTATAAAGCCAAGCCCGATCTGGCCGCGCACTACAAGTGTTGCGATCCGACCAACTCGTTCAATCCCGGCATTGGGAAGATGTCCAAGGCGCGCAATTACGGTGAGGACAGTGCTTCCTAACTAGTATTGCGCCGAATGGCCGATTGCCGTTCGACCAGTCGCGCTTCAAGCCGTTCTGGCTCGGGTCTTTTCTGCACTGAGATCCAGTCCGCCAGTGCGACTGCGGCGTGTTCGCCCATTTGCGCCACAGGCAGATGCACCGTTGTGATCGCGGGCACCGCCACAGCAGAGCTGGGCAGATCGTCGATGCCGACCAGAGAAATATCGTCGGGCACGGAAACACCCTGGGCTTGAAGCCCGAACAGCACGCCCAATGCAACAACGTCAGACAGGCAGAGGATTGCGTCAGGTTTTTGGGGTAGGTCGCAGATCAGTTTGGCGGCATCTGCACCGCCCCGGTGGCTGATATCGGTCTCAAACGTCGTTAGTTCTCTGACCACTGTCAGGGCGCGCAGACCGGACAGGCGCGCGCGGGTCCGGTCGTTGTCATGCGTCGGCCCATGCACAACTGCGATGTGTTGGTGACCCAGATCAATCAAGTGTTGCAAGGCAAGCTGCGCTGCGCCTTCATTGTCATATCCAATCGTCGGCAGCGGGTTTTCTGCATCGTAGAACGAGGTGATGATCGCTGGCAGCATTGTCCGTTCGATCAGGTCATGAAGCGCGGTGCTGTGCGCGGCGCCAGTGATGATGAGACCTTCGGCCCCAATATCCACCAGGCTTTTCGCTTTTTCGGCCTCGATATCCGGATCCGAGTCGGTTGTAGCTACAATAAGAGACAGCTTGTGATCAGACAGGGTGCGTTCAAGCGCGGCAAGGAAACGGGCAAAGATCGCGTTGTCCAGCGTGGGCACCAAGGCGCCGACAAACCGGGTGCGGCCGGAATTGATTGCCCGCGCGGCGGCGCTGGGAACGAATTTCAGCTGTGTTATCGCAGCCTGAACCTTTTCCAGTGTGTCCTTTTTTACCACACCGGGCTCATTCAAGACGCGAGACACGGTGGCCACAGATACGCCGGCAGCTTTCGCTACATCTCTGAGATTTGCACGTTTTTTAGGCTCGGGTGGTTTTTGCATCACCGGGTTTTCGCGTCCGTTTTGCTGATCTCTGAGGAAAGAGTTGACATATGTAACTAGTTTCAGCAACCTCTGTAACTAGTTACATTAGCGGGAATCTGACGCCACCATGCTGGGATCATCGGTATTACATGCGTTTACGAATACCGGGTTAGACGGCCCCGGACGCCGATTCCCGGGATTCCAGAAGGCCTCTGGTTCGCGAACGCACAAGCTGGTCGCACGTGAAGCCGTCAGGTTGGAGATGTTGCCGGGGGATTTGCTGTCGTTGGAGGGCCCGGGTCAGCCTTTGGACCTTGCGGTGTTCGCCGAGGATGGGCAGACCAAGCCAACAGACTTGGGGTTGGCGGCAAACACACAAATCGATTGCGCCGAATTCGATAGCGCCCGCTTCGTCGGATGGGTCGAGGCGCAGGGCGGAAGGCTGCCGGTCTCTGGTCATCGGCTAGGTCAAACCACCGAGCCGCTGATCCTTCGCGCAGATCAGAAGGTAACCGTCTGGGCAATCCGGCCTGTGCCGGTTGCTGCTTTGGTCGAGGGCATAAACACGGGCTGTGTCACCATCCGGCATAAGCCTGCAGTCTCGGCTGGTCCGGAATTGCCCCCTCTGTTGGGTGACACGCGGGCTGAATTTACCGTGTCGCGCGGCAGCGCCATTGCCTATGAGCTAAAGGCAGGGGAATTCATCCAGATCATCGATGTTGAAGGCCAGCAGTGTTCGGATTTTATGGCGCTGCGGTCGGATGGCCTGGATAAGGGCGATGAGTGGATGATCGACTCAACCGCAACACGGTCGATGGTGCGGCGTGCTTATCCCGGCCCCGGATTGTTGGATAAGTTCTTCGATCGTGAGATGCGGCCCTTGCTGAATGTCGTGCAGGATACGTGCGGGCGGCATGACACATTTGGTCTGGCCTGCACCGCGCGCGGGTACGAGGAACGGGGCTTTCCCGGCCATCTGAATTGTTCCGACAACATGTCGAACGCATTGGCGCCCTATGGCGTGGCGCGACGGGCGGCGTGGCCTGCGATCAACTTCTTCTGGAGCACATGGATCGATCCGGCGACCCATCACATCCTGACCGAGGAATCTCACTCACGCCCCGGAGACTATGTCGCCATGCGTGCGCTTGGGGATTTGGTCTGCGTCTCGACAGCCTGCCCAGACGATATCGACCCAATCAACGGCTGGAACCCGACGGATGTGCATGTCCGCATTTACCGTCCGGATACTCCGATCCGTCGCGCCGTTGCCTATCGTGAAAAGGAAGATGCCCAGATGTCGATCAGTCAGGAATCCGCCTTTCACGACCGTTTGGCACCGCTGACCCAGCATTTCGCCCCGGCGCGAGATCTGTGGGTGCCGGTCAGTTATCCTGCGCATGGCACGCTGGGCGAATATTGGGCCTGCCGTCAGGCCGTGACCGTGCAGGACATGAGCGGTCTCCGCAAATATGACATCATCGGTCCGGATGCTGAGGTTCTGATGCAACTGGCCACCACGCGCAACGTGGCAAAGCTGCCAGTTTGGCGCGGGGCCTACACTTTGATGTGCGATGAGAGCGGATCGGTCATCGACGATGGCACCCTTTTCCGCCTCGCGCCCGAGATTTTCCGCTGGTGCTGCGGTTCCGAGGAAAGCGGCCGTGCCTTGCAGGAACTGGCTGATACGCGCGGATTGCAAGTTCGGGTCCATGCGCTGCAGGGGTCCATGCCGAACCTCGCTATTCAGGGGCCAAAGTCGCGCGATTTACTTCGTAAGATCGCTTTTACCCAACCGCACGTTCCAGCACTCGATCATCTGAAGTGGTTCGGCGTTACAGTTGCGCGGCTGCACGAGCGCGAAGGTGCGCCATTCATGCTGTCGCGGTCGGGTTATACCGGAGAGTTGGGGTACGAGATCTTTTGTTCGAAGACCGACGCCGTCGCAATCTGGGATGCGGTTATGGCCGCCGGAGAGGAATTCGGCGTCACCCCAATGGGTTCGGCTGCGCTGGATATCATCCGGATTGAGGCCGGCCTGGCCGCTGCCAACGCGGAATTCGCGCCGGGTGTCGATGCTTTTGAGGCGGGATTGGGCTTTGCCGTCGACCTGACCAAATCCGAGTTCACCGGAAAAGTTGCGCTGGAGCGCAATGCGCGTGAGCCGCGCCGCGTGCTCAAAGGGTTGCTGATCGGTTGCGATGATGTGCCCGCCCACGGTGCTCCCGTCTATGCCGGTGAGCGGCAGGTGGGGGTGGTCACGTCGGCCACGCGTTCACCGATGTTGGAGCATGCGATTGCCATGGCGCGGCTCTCGGTCGAACACGCAGAGAACGGCTCCGAATTGGAGATCGGCCAACTCGACGGGCGGATGAAACGCCTGTGCGCCACCGTCTCAGACATTCCATTCATAGACCCGCAACGCAAGCGGGCGCGCGCCTGATGGCGCATGTAACTCAACGCTATGGGAGAAAAGAAATGAAAAAACTGATGCTTACAGCAACTTTAGCCCTGACTTTGGGCGCAACTACAGCGGTGGCCCAGGAAAAGGTCATGGTGGGTGAACCCAGCTGGCCGGGTGCCAAAATCATGAGCCGTGTGATCGGACAGGTTATCGAAACCCGTTTGGGCGGTGAAGTCGGCTACGCCCCAGGTGCCAACGCGGTGATCTTTGCTGCTATGGATGGCGGCCGCGGTGATATCGACGTGCACCCGGATGTCTGGCTGCCGAACCAATCCTCCTTCACCGACGAATATGTCGATCAGAAGGGCACAGTGGCGCTGTCTTCGGGCAATTACGAAGGCCGAGCCGGGATTTGCGTGCCGAATTACATGGTTGAGGATCACAACATCCGCTCGATCTACGATCTGGCCACCCCCATGGCGCAAGAACTGTTCGACTCAGACGGTGATGGCATGGGAGAGGTCTGGGTGGGTGCCTCGGGCTGGGCCTCGACCAACACATTCAAGGTGCGGGTGCGCGACTATGGGATCGAGACGTTCCTAACGCCGACCACCGAGGATGAGACGGTGTTCTATTCACGCCTGAAGGATCAGATCGACCAGCAGAAAGGCGCGGCGTTCTACTGCTATGCCCCGCATTATGTACATGCGCTGTATGACGTGACCATCCTGGAAGAGCCCGAACATGACGCGGCCACCTACAAGATGGTGCAGCCTGATCAGGATGCCGATTGGTACAACAAATCCCATGTCAGTACCGGTGAGCCGGTCAAAACCGTGACCGTGGCGCATTCAAAATCGCTGGAACAACGTAACCCGGCGGCAGCCTCCTTCCTAGCGAATATCAACATGGATGCGGGTCAATTGAGCGGCCTGACCTATGAGGTTGTGGTCAAAGGTCGCGACACTGATGAGGTCGTGGCGGAATGGATCGCCGCCAACGGAGAGACTGTGGATGGTTGGCTGGGTCTGACCACCAACTAACACCAGCGCGCCCTCGAATGTCGGGGGCGCAACACGACACGATTAACTCCGATGGGGCCACTATGACAGCGGATATCGCAATCGACGCAAAGGGCGTGTGGAAAGTGTTTGGCGCGCGTTCGCAGGAAGCATTGAACGCTATTCACAGCGAGGGTCTGAGCAAGGCCGACGTGCTGGAACGGTTCAACTGCGTTGTTGGTGTGGCCGATGCCAGTTTCGAAATAGAACGGGGTGAGCTGTTCTGCGTTATGGGCTTGTCAGGTTCGGGCAAGTCAACCCTTGTTCGCCATGTGAACCGCCTGTTGGAGCCGACTGACGGCCATATCTATCTGGATGGCGATGATGTGATGGGCCTGAACGATGAGGGCCTGCGCGACCTTCGCAACCGGCGTGTTGCCATGGTCTTTCAGAACTTTGGTCTGATGCCCCACCGCACTGTGCGCGACAACGTGGCTATGCCGTTGGAAATCCGCGGCACCGGCAAGGCGCGACGTTGGGAAGAGGCGGATCGGGTGTTGGAGCTGGTTGAGCTGAACGGCTGGGAAGACAAGTACGCGCACGAGCTGTCGGGCGGGATGCAACAGCGTGTTGGTCTTGCCCGTGCCATCGCTGCCGATCCCGAGATTTTGCTGATGGACGAACCGTTCTCAGCTCTTGATCCGCTGATCCGCAAGCAGTTGCAGGATCAGTTCATGGAGCTGAGCCACAAGCTGAACAAAACCACAATGTTTATCACCCATGACCTTGATGAAGCGATCCGCATCGGGCACCGCATCGCGATCATGAAGGACGGGCGCATCGTGCAGATCGGCACGCCGGAAGAGATCATCCTCAACCCAGCCGACGACTATGTGGCCGACTTCGTGGCGGGGATTTCGAAACTGAACATGATCTTTGCCCACGCGGTGATGAAGCCGGTCGATGAGTTCAAGGCGCATCATGGCGAAGTACCCGAAGACGCCAAGGAAGCGCATCCGGATATGGACCTGTCAGACCTGATGAACCTCTGCGTTGACGGTCACGGCGTCGTCGCGGTGACACAGGATGGCAAGACCGTGGGCGTGATCAACCGAGCGGGTTTGATCCGCGCGATTCAGGACAGTCAGGCATAAGGGGACCGATATGAAACATGTTGATGTGCAACAGATCCAACCGGAAACCGCAGACCGTCTGAATGGCCTGATCGGTGATTTCGTGGGGCAGGGACAGTCCTATTACCAGAAAACCTTTGCCTACATGATGCAGGCGCCGGGGTACCGTTTTACCCTGAATAAGGCGGCAGCGATCCTGGGTCCGATCTGGTTTGGCGCGCGGGGTTTGTGGTCATGGTTCCTGGGCTTTCTAGTGTTGGAAACGCTGGCTTACATCCAGATCGGACTTGGCTTGTTTGGCGATCTGGGGCGCGAGTTCCGCGAGCGGGCAGAACAGATTGAGCAGACGCTGGAACTGCGTCGACAACAGATCGCGGCGGCAGAAGAGTCCGGATCGGGGTCACTGGAGTCGTTGAAACGTGCCGCAGAGTCGCTGGAAGGGGCTTTGGTCGGGGCGCAGGACGCGGCCAAAAGCGCGGATTCAACCGGACTCACTTATCTTGCGATCGGGATCGTGCTGTTGCTGGCAGTCAAGTTTCTGGCCGCTTCACTGGCCAATTGGACGCTTGAGGGGCAGTTTGCGCGTTGGCGTTCGGACCCGAGCGTTGCGCATGGATGGTCGTCGTCCCGAATGATCGTCGCTTCGGTGCTAACGGGTGTGGTTGTTATTCTGTCGATGATCAAGTTTGCCCAGCCTGACGCGTTAGCAGTGTTGAAAACCTTTCCAACCAATCGCGACTGGCGCCTGAACGTCGGCGATGGCGTGCAGGCTGTGTTTGAATGGACCAAAACCGCTGGTCGTGGCTTTTTCGACGGTCTGACCTATGGAATGCGTACCTTGCTGGACTGGATTGAGGTTGTTCTAGTCGACACCCCCTGGCCGGTTGTCGCGTTGGTGATCATCATGCTCGCCTACCTGTCAGCCGGAGCGCGGGTTGCGATTTTTACCGGTGCAGCGCTGGCTTATCTTGGTCTGCTCGATTTCTGGGAAAAAGCGATGACCACGATTGCTCTGCTGGGGGCGGCTGCGCTGATCTCGATCACGCTGGGCATTCCGCTGGGCATCTACTGTGCCCGCCGCCCGCGCGCCTTTGCCATCGTGCGGCCCATTCTGGATTTCATGCAATCGATGCCATCTTTTGTCTATTTGATCCCGGTTGTGGCCTTCATCGGATCGGGCAAACCTGCGGGCGTGGTTGCCACCATGATTTTTGGTAGCCCGCCAGTGATCCGGTTTACCGTTCTGGGCCTGCAGCAGGTTCCAGAAACCGTTCGCGAGGCTGCATTGGCCTTCGGGGCGACCCCTCGCTACCTGCTGTGGCGCGTAGACCTGCCCTTGGCGCATAAAACCATCATGGCGGGTGTGAACCAGACCATCCTGATGTCACTGGCGATGGTCGTCGTCGCCTCGCTGATTGGTGCCAAGGGGCTTGGCGAAGATGTGTTGGAGGCATTGCAGTATGCGGCCGCAGGGCAGGGCATCTTGGCCGGTCTGGCGATCCTGTTCTGTGCGCTCATTCTGGATCGGATTGTGGCCGGCAAGAGATAGCGCGCACCGAGGATACGACTTCAGCAACGCGTTTTCAGTATGCCCATGGCCTCGTCAAAGGTCTGTACATTCTCTTCCGCGCGGGCGGCCAGATGCGCGCCTTCCAGCAGCGCCAGCGTCGCCCGGGCTTCCGCAGCCGGATTTGCAACGCCTGAGATCGACTTGTCGTTTTGTCCGAGTGCAAATATCGCCTCGATCCGTTCCACCATCATGGCGCGGAAGGTCTTGAGCTTTTCGATGACCGCGTCCGACAGGCTTTGCCGGCTACTGGTCAGCGACACACACAGGCACAGAGTTTTGCCGTCGTTCAAGGCATCGCGATATAAACGGATCAGGGCCCGCAGGCGGTCGGCCCCAGTGGTGTGGCTGGCCTCGATTTTCCGACACTCAGCTTCGAGCGTCGCGTGGTATCGGTCCATCAACGCGGCGGATAGCACGGCTTTGGTGGGATAGTGATAGTGGATCGACGCCTTTCGGATGCCGACGGCTTCGGCCAGATCGGCATAGCTGAACCCGTCAAAACCGCGCGCACGGGCGGCGTGTTCTGCAACATCCAGCAAAGCGGTTTTCGTGTCGGCTGCCATACGTTTTTACCTGTTCCTTTTCGGTCGTGCTCCAAGCAATTGGTTGCAATTACCTAGACTCGCGGCGCGTGGGCAAAGAGAAGATGTCCGGTTTTCATCCAAACCTTCGCCCCTTCTGGGCCAGCTGTGGCTGACAGGATCTGACCGTCGGGCAAGCGTAGCCAGCTGTTTTTGTTAAGATCATCGCCTTCGATTGTGACAGACCCGTCAATCACCAGCAGCTCAATCCCTCCTTCTGCGTCAGAGGTCAGGGTCGCGCCCGCGTCCAAGTGGCTATAGGTGACCTCCTCGCGGCTGTCCTTGTGCAGCGTCGCTGTGGCAACGCCGTTTTCCGGGGCGGACAGCTCGTCGGCCATGGTTTTCCGGAACTGGGTGCGGTCGTCCATGTCGAATTGCCAGAGTTTGACGAAGATGGTGCAGCCGGGTTCCGATCCCGGCGTATGTCGGCTGGTCGGAGGATTGCGCACATAGGTCCCGACGGGGAAATCGCCGTGCTCGTCCTGAAACACGCCATCCAGCACGATGAACTCTTCACCCCCCGTGTGGGTATGGGCCGAAAACTGGCTGCCGGGCGCAAAGCGAACGATTGTGGTGGCCCTTGCGACCTCGCCCCCGATCCTGTCCAGCATGCGCCGATCCACACCCGTCATTGGTGAAGCCTGCCAGTCAAGTTGGTCAGCGTGAACAATGACGCGGGAAGAAAAGTCCGAATTGAGTTCCATTTGACAGATCCTTTGAGCTGAAAGGCTGGGTGTTGAGGCGTTAGTTACACTTAGCTATCTATCAATAGGTAGGTATATCTGCAACCATGGTTGATGCACTGATCTGCCTGCCTCACGGGGATTTGAGGAAAGCGGTTTTTTAGGTTCCTCGCATCTCGGCCGCCAGAAAATCAATCAAAGCTCTTATCCGTGCCGTCAGGTGACGGTTTTGTGGGTAGGCGGCATAGAGGCCGAGGGAAACCGCTTCCTGAGCTTCGAAGATTAACTGCAGTTTTCCCGCTTTCAGGAATGGCTGTGCGGTGTACAGGGGAATGCGTCCGATCCCCAGCCCGTCGGCGGCCATATGGGCCACCGCGCGCGGCGAGTTTGCCCGGAAGTTGCCGGAAACCGGGACCGAATACTCTCCGTCCGCGCTTTTGAAAGTCCAGTGATCGATTGCGTTGCCTGTGGTCTGCAGCAGGCAGTTGTGAGAGGCCAGCGCCTCAGGGTCTTTCGGAGTGCCGTGCTCCTTTAAATAGTCTGGCGACACACAGCACACGATCCTCATGTTCATCAATTTGCGTGCCACCAGGTTCGAGTCTTTCAGGACCCCGAACCGTATGGCCAGGTCATAGCCTTCCTCGACCATCGGGACGTGATGATCAGACAGGTGCAATTCGATCGAGACCTTGGGATGTTCGGTCTGGAACGGTTTCAGCAGGTGGATCAGCTCGGCGGATCCGAACCCGGTGGGCGCGGTGATCCGGATGCGGCCCGCCAATTCGGTTTGGCGCTGCTGCACAAGGCCTTCAAGCTCATCGAACTGCTCCAGCAGGGGCAGACAGCGTTCGTAATATGCGCGTCCAGTATCGGTCAGGGTGACGCTGCGGGTGGTTCGGTTGAACAACTGCGCGTTCAGTCGGTCCTCCAGCTGGCTGACATATTTGCTGGCCAATTTGGTGCTGATACCAATCTGACGCGCCCCTTCGGTAAAGGAGGAATGCGCTGCCACGGCCGCAAAGGCCCTCATGCCCTGAACAGTATCCATTATCTACGCTGTGTTCATAGTAATTCACCAGATGAGTATATTATCGCCTGAAGGAAATCAAATTAAGTCTGGTGCTCAGATGCTGATCTTCAGCCGAACCCAATCAGTCACAGAAAGTGCTATCAGATGTCCAATTCCATCCGAATTCACAGTTTCCCGCTATCCGGTCATGCCCACCGCGCGGTTTTGTTCGCCAGCCTTGCCGGTATCAAGCACGATGTCATCGACGTTGATCTGGCCGGGGGCGAACACAAGGGTGAAACCTTTCTGGCGCTGAATCCGGCGGGACAAGTGCCGGTGCTGGAAGATGGTGAAGCGGTCATCAGCGACAGCAACGCCATTCTGGTCTATCTGGCCCGGAAGTACGCGCCATCCTACCTGCCGAACGATCCGGTGCTTGAGGCCGAGGTGCAGAAATTTCTGACCCTCGCCGCAGGTGAGATTGCCTTTGGCCCCGCCGCCGCACGGCTGATCACCGTCTTCAACGCCCCGCTGGACATGGAGTTCACACATGCCACCGCTGCCAAGGTTCTGGGCAAGCTGGACGCGCATCTTGAGGGGCGAGACTGGCTGGTGGGCGACGCGCCGACTATCGCGGACGTTGCGATCTATAGCTATACCGCGCACGCACCCGAGGGCGGCGTTTCGCTGGAGCCATACCCGAATGTTCGACGCCTGCTGCGCAATATCGAGGCGCTGGACGGTTTTGTTCCAATGCCCAGCACGGCGGCCGGTCTGAACGCCGCCTGACCCCCAACCTGACCAATTGCGCATCGGCGCAATTGGTCCCTTCTTCACATGAGGTCCGCCATGACTACTCCGGTCGCAGCCACCAAGTCACCCTTTCACGCAGGCGAGCGAAAGATGCAGGCCCGCGTGGGGAAGCAGGAGAAAGTCGAGAAAATGGGCCGGGACTTTATCCGCCCTTACATGCCCGACCAGCATCGGGAGTTCTTTGGAAAGCTTCCCTTCATTGTCGCAGGTAGCGTCGACGCCGATGGGTGGCCCTGGGCGTCGATGATCTCGGGCAGGCCGGGGTTCATCAGCTCCCCGAATGATCGACAACTTGACGTTGCCATCCGTCCGTTGGAAGACGACCCGCTGAGCACTGCATTGCATTCCGGCGCGCCAATCGGATTGGTGGGGGTAGAGCTCTCAACACGTCGCCGCAACCGAATGAACGCGACGGTGCGCCGTGCTGATCAGGACGGTTTTTCTTTGGAGGTGGCGCAATCCTTTGGGAACTGCCCGCAATATATCCAAACCCATGATGTGATCTTCGTTCGCGAACCCGGTTATGATGCTGCGCGCTCCCGCACCGATCGGTTTTCTGAACTGGATGCTCAGGCTCATGAGGTGATATCGACTGCCAACTCATTCTATGTGGCCAGTTCCGCCGATACGCCTGAACACACAGGTGTAGACGTGTCGCACAGGGGTGGGCGGTCCGGCTTTGTCAGGGTCGAAGGCAACAGCCTTCTGGTGCCTGATTTTTCCGGCAACAACTTTTTCAACACGCTGGGCAATTTCCTTGTGAACCCTCGGGCAGGTTTGCTTTTCCCGGACTACCGGACCGGAGATGTGTTGATGTTGACCGGAAGGGTTGAGGTTCTGGCCGACGACCACCCTGACATCGCGACCTTTCAAGGTGCAAAGCGCGGCTGGTGGTTTCATCTGCACCACGGGCTGCGCATCCATGACGCGTTGCCGTTCCGGGCGGAATTTCTCGAGTTTTCGCCCAACAGCTTGATGGCTGATGACTGGAAGGCGGTTGAAGCCCGGCAAGAGGCTGAAAAGCAGCGCCGTCAGTGGCGGACCCTGCGGGTCACCTCGGTGCGCGACGAAAGCGATGTGATCCGGTCATTTGCCTTTGAGCCAACAGATGGCCTGCCGTTGTTACCTTTTGAAGCAGGCCAGTTTCTGACGCTCCGCGTGCGGCCCGACGGCGAGACGCCGGTTACCCGCACCTATACGGTCTCGTCTGCTCCGGGGGCCGCAACTTACAGGATTTCGGTCAAACGTGAGCCCGGCGGCACCGTGTCGAACCACTTGCATGACACGTTTGCCGTCGGGGATTATGTCGAAGCTCAGGCTCCCAAAGGCGGTTTCTTTCTGAAACCGTCTGAGCCCCGCCCCGCCGTGCTGTTTGCCGGAGGTGTTGGCATAACGCCGATGATATCGATGGTTCACCACGTCCAGAACGAAGCCGTACGTACCCGCCACACCCGCAGGCTGACCGTGTTCCATGCCACGCAGACCGTCGCGCAGCGCGCCTTTCATGCGGATTTGCGAAAGGCCGAGGCCGACAGCGACGGCAAGATCCGCTATGTCTCGGTCATCTCGCGGCCTGAACAGGGCGTGCAGGAGGGCGTGGACTTCGATGCCGCTGGCTACATCACGCCCGCGCTGATCCGCGACACGCTGCCATTCGACGACTATGACTTCTTCTTGTGCGGCCCGCCGCCTTTCATGCAAGCCGTGTATGACATGTTGCGCGAACTGGGTGCGCGGGATGACAGGATATTCGCCGAAAGCTTCGGCCCCGCTGCGCTGACGCGGCAAGCCGATGTCAACATACCCAAACCAAAGCCCGAAGCCGAGGCGGCTCAGGTCACCTTTGCGGCCAGCGACCGAAAGGCGCATTGGGTGAAAGATGGGCCGACCTTGTTGGAAACGGCCGAGGCACAGGGGTTGGAGCCGCCCTTCTCATGCCGCTCGGGCTCATGCGGCAGCTGTCTAACGCATAAAATCGGGGGCAAGGTCACCTATCGCACCGAGCCCACGGCGGATCATTCCGAGGATGAGATTCTGATCTGTTGTGCTGTGCCTGCAGACGGAACCGACGAGGTGGTACTGGATCTGTAGCACGGCCCATCGGAAAGGGTACGGGACAATGGCGCTGACGCAGGTTAAAAAGATCAGATTGCACCTGTGATCATGTGAGGATTTCCTATGACCGACTCAAAGCTCAGAACTACTTCGGGCAATGGCCGTATTTATGACAGCGTGCTTGAAACGATCGGCAACACGCCCACGATACGCATCAACAATCTGGGGCCCGATGGCGTCAATTTGTTCGTGAAGTTCGAGGCCTTCAATCCAGCCGGCTCGGTTAAGGATCGCCTTGCGGTGAACATCATCGAAGCCGCGGAACGCAACGGGTCCCTGAAGCCCGGTCAAACCGTGATCGAGGCGACCAGTGGTAATACGGGCATCGGTCTGGCTATGGTCTGTGCGCAAAAGGGCTATCCTTTGGTCGTCACAATGGCCGAGAGCTTTTCGACCGAGCGCCGTCAGTTGATGCGGATGCTGGGGGCCAAGGTCGTCCTGACGCCCAAAGAGGCAAAAGGCTTTGGAATGTATCGCAAAGCCGCCGAACTGGCCGAAAAGCACGGCTGGTATCTGGCGCGCCAGTTTGAAACCGAGGCTAATGCCGAGATCCACGCCGCCACGACCGCACGGGAAATATTGAGTGATTTCAACGGTGAACCGCTGGACTATTTCGTAACCGGTTATGGCACCGGCGGTACGGTCACCGGTGTCTCGCGCGTGCTGCGCGCTGAATGGCCCGATACGAAGATCATCCTGTCCGAACCTGCCAACGCGCAGCTGGTGGGCAGTGGCATTGCAACCGAGCGGGGTAAGGACAACGATCCCGTTGCCAGCCACCCCGCGTTCGAGCCGCACGTGATTCAGGGCTGGACGCCGGATTTTATCCCTTCGGTCCTGCAGGAATCCATCGACAACAGTTACTTTGATCAATTGATCCCAGTGCCGGGGCCGGCCGGTGTCGAATGGGCGCAGAAGCTGGCCAGCCAGGAGGGGATTCTGACCGGCATTTCCGGCGGTGCGACCTTTGCCGTGGCCATGGACATCGCCGAACAGGCCAAACCCGGCGCGTCTGTTTTGTGCATGTTGCCTGACACGGGCGAGCGGTATCTGAGCACGCCTTTGTTTGCCGACATCTCGGTAGACATGACAGATGAGGAAGCCGAAATCGCCCAATCGACGCCGGGCTACACCATCGGTTGACGCTGGGTCGCTCAGACCCTTCGGAAGCGTTCCTTGCCTAAAGCCCCCCGTAACTGCAATGGTATTGGCAGGTTACGGGGGATGACGCCTGGGATCGGGGCAAGGGGGGCATATGCACAAAACTCGATTGTTGCTGAAGGTCGCTATCCTGATGTCCCTTTTTTGCGCTTACCCGTTTGGGGTCCGCGCACAGAACCAGACGTGGGCCGAGGTAAAATCAATCATGGATCGTCGCTGTGTCGTGTGCCACAGCTGCTATGACGCGCCGTGTCAGCTGAAACTGACATCACCGATGGGAGTTCTGCGCGGGGCCAGCAAAGAGGTCGTCTATCACACTGAGCGTTTGGAGGATGCCCAGCCTACCCGGCTAGGAATCGATGCGCAGACCGTTCCGGAGTGGCGCGAGTTGGGGTTTTATTCCGTTCTTCACCAGCAAGATGCAAGCCTTCTGGAGCGGTATCTTGAATTGGGCCGCCAGAACCCGTTGCCAGCCGACGCCCCGCTTCCCGCTGAACTTGGCCTGGCAATCAACCGCCCTCTGGTCTGTCCAACATCGGATGAGTTTGACGCGTTCAGCACGGCCCACTCGCTTGCAGGTATGCCTTATGGCACAGCACCACTTGCTGAGGCCGAGTATCAGGCGCTTATTGGCTGGGTCAGCGGTGGTGCGGACTTGCAATTGGCGGAGCCCGACCTTCCCGATGTGATCAATGCTCAGATGGCAGATTGGGAGGCCTTCCTGAATGCAAGCGACCTCCGTGTCCAATTGATGAGCCGGTACCTTTATGAGCATCTCTTTCTGGCCCGACTTCATTTTCAAGGTGACGATCCGCGGCGGTTCTTCCAACTGGTACGCTCGACCACGCCGCCGGGTGAAGAGATCGACATAATCGCTACGCGACGACCGTTCGACGACCCTGGCGTGGAACCGTTTTACTATCGGGTGCAGCAGCTTACGGAAACGATCGTGCACAAGGAGCATCTGGTCTATGCGCTTGGCCCAGATCGCATGGCACGTTATCAACAGCTGTTTATCGACACCGATTGGGCTCTGGCCGAACTACCCCCGTTTGGTGACGCCGAAGGCGGCGACCCGTTCAGCACCTACATGCAAATGCCTGCGCGCAGCCGCTATCAGTTCCTGCTGGATGACGCGTTGTTCTTTGTGCGTAGCTTCATCCGCGGCCCCGTCTGCCACGGAGAGACCGCCGTAGACGTGATAGAGGACCGGTTCTGGGTTAGTTTCCTTGATCCCGACGCAGATTTGTCAGTCACCGACCCAAGCTATTTGCAGGAGGGTGCTGCCTACCTGGAACTGCCCGTGACCCAAGCAGATGCGGGTGTGCTGGGCATGTTGCGGGAGTTCTCGCACAAAAATCAGGTCGAATATCTTGAGTTCCGGGACGCGCGATACCGGGCCGCTCCGGTGTATCAGACCGGATTTGACTATAGTTCGATCTGGGACGGGGACGGGACCAACACCAACGCCTTGATCACGGTGTTTCGCCATTTCGACAATGCTTCGGCCATGACCGGGTTTCACGGTGGCATTCCAGAAACGGCCTGGGTGATAGACTTCCCGATCTTTGAACGCATCTACTACGACCTCGTGGCGGGCTATGACGTGTTCGGGCGGGTCGAGCACCAACTGTCCACGCGGCTTTATATGGATGAACTGCGGATGGAGAGTGAGGACACCTTTCTGGCGTTCATGCCGCGGGACGTGCGGCCGCAGATGCACGAACACTGGTACCAGGGCATTCTGGCCGAATTGCACACCTATTGGCACCGCCGCCGCGTCGATGACAGCTTCCCTACCGGTGTTTCGTTTGAAACGGACCAGCCGAAACAAGAATTTCTGCTGACCTTGTTGGAGCGTGGTAATGGCCTTTGGCCTGTGACGGACCCGATCAACAGATGTGCTGAGGAAGACTGCCCGCCGGGCCAGCCCGCCGAAGCACTGCGCGATCTGGCCGATCAAGTCGGTGAATGGGTGAAATTCCTGCCAGACCTGTCCGTTCTTGTGATCGAGCGAGACGGCGGGGAGGTATCGCTTTTCACCATTGTGCACGACAAGGCGCATTACAACGTGGCTTTCCTGTTCGATGAAAAGGCGCGCCGGGATCCCAATGCTGATGCACTGACAATCCTTCCCGAGTTGATCGGCAGCTATCCGAATTTCTATTTTCACATAAGGCAGGATCAGTTGCCGTCATTTGTCTCGGACATGAAAGGCGTCCAGTCGCAGAGTGACTATCTGGCCGTGGTGAAGGAATATGGTGTGCGCCGGACCAGTCCGGATTTTTGGGCGGTAAGCGACCGAATTCACGACATTTTCTTGCGCCAGAAGCCAATTCAGGCGGGTGTTTTCGACCTGAATAGGTACAAGGACCCCAAGCCCGGGGATGACCCGTCATAAACGCAGGGCATCAACCGAGCGGGCACACGACGTTGATCGGATGCGAGCCCGGTCAACTTGTCCGAAATAGCATTGGCGCCTAAATTAAGTCTATGTGGTCCTTTGCAGATATTCGTCCCGCCTATAGCCGCGCTGAGCGTGTGAGCGACGGAGTTGTGCATGTTCTGGGTGTCACATCGGCTCTCATAGCGGTTCCGGTGTTGATCACGATCACCGCATTTAACCGGTCAGAACCCGAAGCCATTCTGGGGGTCTCGGTCTATGGCGTCACGCTGTTGCTGATGCTGACCTTTTCCGCGCTCTACAACATGATTGAAAATGACAAGTGGTCTGAGCTGCTGCGCCGTCTCGATCACTCGGGCATCTATGTGAAAATCGCTGGGACCTATACGCCGTTCCTTCTTCTGTCCGGCGGGCAGGGGGCGGGTCTTTTGATTGGTCTTTGGTCTTCGGCAACGCTGGGCTCAGTGCTGAAGCTGATCGATCCGACCCGGTTTCGCTGGTTCGGACTTGTCCTCTATCTAATGATGGGCTGGGCTGTTGTTTGGGCCGGCCCCGCCATGCTGGATGAACTGCCGTCGGTTGTTGTATGGCTGATGATCGCCGGGGGCGTGGTTTATACTGTTGGAGTCATCTTCTATCTTCTGGACCAGCTGCCTTTTCACAACACCATCTGGCATGTGTTTGTTCTGACTGGCACGGTTCTGTTTTTCATCGCAATTTCTACCCGGATTCTGTTGGCGCCTCACCCGATTACCTGACGCTGACTTTTTTGTTTTCCTTTCAAATAACAGTGTGCGTTGCAATACCTGACTAATTTTGTCATATAAAGCCCGGCTCAGTCAGATTCGATGGAATCACGCCCGGCCGTTTACAGCATAACCCTCTGACAACAGTCGTATTTCGCGACGAAGTCAGGATGGTAACCGGCGGGAAGACTGACAATGAAAACAATTATGAATACGCTTCTAGCGGCAGATGATTTGGCCCGGCTTCACGGGTGTGGGCTGAAACCCGCACTGCGCGCTGCGATTGAGAAGGATCTTCGCTTTCCGGCCCATGCGGCATCACCGACACCGCAAGACGCTCAATCGCTCAACGAATTGCCCGAGAATGTCGTCAGACTTGAGGTATCTCAACCGCAAAAACAGAGGACTCCGGCATGAACGCACCTAATCGCTCTGTGCCTCACGGCGGAATGCAGGTGATCGACAGCTTTTCGTTCGATGCGTTCGAGATCGGAGTTCTGACGGTGGCCCGCCATCACCTTGATGCGTTGCGCTGCCCCGAAACCCAGGCTTGGCATCTGGCGTATTCCATTGCCGCTGAACGTTGGGGCGACAATATCGGATTGCCGGCCGCGCATTTGCTCGCGCGGTTCCTGAAATATGTGGTTCGCTGCCGCGAAGATGTCTTTGATCACATAGACCCGCTATGTGAGCATAGCCGGGATCTGGTGACCGAGGATGAGGCAAACTTACTTCACGTGCTGCATTTCATGCGTCGTGATGATGCCTCAGCTGCACGTGAAGCGGTTGAGGTGCTGACCCAAGGTCGCCTTGACCCGGACGTAATTCGTTCAGGTCTAACGTTCGCCAACCGTTTTCCTGCGGGTGCATCGCCGGAGATACGTGCGCGATGCGGGGTCAAACTGCGCGTTGTTGGGTAATCTCTTGACCTAAATCATCAGTCTGAGCGAGTACTTGTCCTGGCTGAGTAAACCTATTTCACAGCTACATTTGCCATATCGATCTAAGCCTCACTGCTGGGACGAGCGTGTATCATGTGCCTGTGGGGGCAGGTTGAAGGTTTCAATGTGAGATTCACAGCGCGTTTGCGGACAGTTTTTCTGAATCTCAGGGCGCCGTTATTTGCATTCAGTACAACGTTGTCCGACGTCCCGAACGATGTTTTGCCATCAAAGCAAGGTATTGAGGGCTTGACACCACTTGGTATTAGTCGAGTAAAAGGGTCGGGAAAAATATCCTGATGGATTTTGTCAGATAGAAAAGAGGACTCCCCCCTATGCTCAAGCCCACACTCAAGATTACTTCGGCGCTTGTCGCCGTGACACTATTTAGCGGCGCTGCGTTGGCAGACCAAGCCTATGGCCCGTTCCCTGTCACTGTGAAAGGTTATGAAGGTGACAAGACGAATTCGGTTTCGTATTCCGGTCAAGTTGCACGCCACGTGCTGCATGACAGCCTGAAAAAAGCGGCTGGCAAAGGCGATGGCGGCAACAACGCGGCTGAAGTCGAGGCTCTGATGCTGGCCTATTTCAACGGATCCGAAGAAGATCTGGAAATCATCGCACCCGCGTCGAAAGACGGCTTCCCAGTCAAGCAATCGACCGTAAACGAAATTTCCAAAGGCAAGAACATCTCGGGCAAGTTCTACAACGGTGCGATGCCTGCATGGCCGGGCAACCAGTCGGGCGTGGACGTTGCGCTGCAGATGATCAAACTGGCAGCCGCGTCCGAGCAGGGTTATGATCCGGTCAACGGCATGGACTGGGGTCAGCTGATCTCGAAATTCACGCTGGGCGCAATGGCGTATAACCAGGCGGTCGACAACTACCTCGACGAGAAACTGGAAGCCGACAACAAGCCCAACGACAAGCCCTACTCTGAGGGCGCACACTACACAGGCAAAGAGCATTCCTGGGATGAAGCATTTGGTTACTTCGGCGCGGCCGCGCATTCGGTGACCTTGTCCCCCGAGCAGAACTACGGCGTTTCCAAGCAGAAAGACATGGCTGCAGCGGATGCAAACGGTGATGGCGTCATCGACCTGAAAACTGAGATGGTCTTTGGCCCGGCCTACTATGCCGCCGGTGCTGACAAAGGTGGCAACAAGAACACCCAGTACATGACCACCATCTTCAACGCCTTCCGAGACGGTCGTGCGCTGATCGCGTCTGCCAATGGTGAAGCGCTGACCGACGAGCAGCGCGCCGAACTGAAGAACTATGCCGATATCATCGAAACCAACTGGGAAAAGACGCTGGCAGAAGCCACGTTCAAATATGCCGGTTCGGTTTACAAAGACATCGACAAGATCAAATCGGGCGAAGATACCGACAAAGCTCTGCGCAACTATGCCAAGCATTGGGGTGAGCTGAAGGGCTTCTCGATGGCGCTGCAGTCGGGCAAGAACAACTTGGGCGCCACCGCGATTGATTTGAACTGGCTGATCGGCTTTGGCCCGGCGATGCCCGATGGCAAGATGGTTTCGGACATCGACGCAGACGGCAACTTTGTTCGTGGTCGCGACATGACGCTGGATGAGTATCAGGTCAACATGCTGAAAGTTCAGCAGTTGCTGATCGACAAATTCGGTATCGAAAGCCGCGCCAATGACGCAACCGGCGATCTGGCCGCGCTGGCCGAAAAGTTGGGCGAAAACGCGTCGGCGGAAAACGACTAAGGGTCTTTTGATCCTGTCCCGGCGGCCTTATGGTCGCCGGGTTTTCAGCGGAAAGAGACCCCTTGGAATTTCTCGATCAAATAGGCTCGGTCTTTGCTGATTTTTCAAACCCCAAGAAGCGCATCTTCGTTGGGTACCTGTTTCTTACGATCCTGATAGCACTGGTATGGCTGGTAGCGGTGCGCCGGTCTTCGATCCGGGCGGCCTTGCGTGAGGTGTTTGATCGCAAGATCCTGTTCTCTCCGTCGGCCAAGGCGGACTACAAGATTTTTGTAATCAATCGCGTCTTCACCTTGTTCATATCACCATTGCTGGTGTCACAGTTGGCGATCGCAACAGCGTTGTACTACGCGTTACATGAGGTGAGCTTCCTGCAACGCGGTCTGTTTGATGGCACACCGAAAAGCGTGATTGTGGCGCTCTTCACAGTGACGATATTTATCGTCGACGACTTCACGAAGTACCTTCTTCATCGCTGGATGCATCGTTGGCCGGTTCTGTGGGCGATCCATAAAACACACCACTCAGCCGAAACGATGACGCCAATAACGGTCTACCGAACGCATCCGCTGGAGGGTATTCTGTACGGGATGCGCGGCGCTGTTGCGCAAGGTACTGTGATGGCGGTGTTTTTGTTCTTCTTCGGCAGCGCGGTCGACCTGTACACGGTGCTGGGCGTCAACGTGATGTCCTTCATCTTTCACGTCACCGGCTCGAACCTTCGGCATTCGCATATCTCGATCCGGTATTGGCGCTGGCTTGAACATGTCCTGATCTCTCCGGCGCAGCATCAGGTACATCATTCGATTGCGCGTGAGCATCACGACAAGAATTTTGGTGTCGCCTTTGCGGTTTGGGATTGGCTGTTTGGGTCGTTGCATCTGTCGGAGCAGGACAAAAAGCTGACCTTCGGTCTTAAGCCGTCCGAGGCGCATGCCTCGAACCTGATCTATATCTATTTCCGCCCCTTTCAGGATATCGCTACTGTTCTGCGTCGTCGGATCAGGAAGGTGCGCACTGGAATGGCAGGGCGAGCGGCCCCAGAGCGCGACTCGGTTTCCTAGGTTTCCTTCAACGTGATCTTTGTTTCCCCCGGGCGGTTCCGCGCCGACCGGACAGTTAGCAGTTGAAAATTTCAAAATTATCGATATTGAAAACTCTAGGCATGGAGTTTTGGATAGATTATCGATAAAATGAAAAACACCTCCCCCACATGGACCCGCGAGGCGGCTCAGGCCGTTTATGACCTTCCTCTGATGGATCTGCTGTTTCGAGCGCAGACCGTCCATCGTGAGAATTTTGATCCCAACAAGATTCAGACTTCCAAGCTGCTGTCGATCAAGACGGGCGGTTGTGCCGAAGATTGCTCCTATTGTTCGCAATCGGCCCGAAACGGCTCGAAGCTGTCGGCTTCAAAACTGATCGAGGTTCAGCGCGTCCTGACTGAGGCCCGCAAGGCGAAAGAAGGTGGCGCGACCCGGTTCTGCATGGGTGCGGCATGGCGTGAGCCAAAAGACCGGGACATGGATGCGCTGGTGGCTATGGTCGAAGGCGTCCGCGATATGGGGATGGAAACCTGCATGACGCTGGGCATGCTGGACGACAATCAGGTCATTCGCCTGCGCGACGCCGGCCTGGACTATTACAACCACAACATCGACACCTCTGAACGTTATTACCCCGAGGTCATCACCACCCGTACCTTCGCCGACCGCATCGACACGATGAGCCGTGTGCAGGACGCCGGTATCAAAGTGTGCTCGGGCGGTATTCTGGGCATGGGTGAAGAGATCGGCGACCGTGTCGATATGCTGGTGACACTGGCCAATATGGGCCCTGCGCCGGAATCCGTACCGATCAACATGCTGATGCCACAGGAAGACACTCCGCTGGCAGATGCCAAGCCGATCGATCCGATTGATTTCGTACGCGTGATCGCCACCGCCCGTATCATGATGCCGAATTCCTATGTGCGCCTATCTGCCGGTCGCAGCGACATGACCGAAGAGATGCAGGCCATGTGCTTCTTCGCTGGTGCGAACTCGATTTTTGTGGGTGAAACACTGCTGACTGCAGAGAACCCCGAAGAAGACACCGACGCGATCCTGTTCAACAAGCTGGGGCTACAGGCGGAAACCGTGGCCGAGCAAAGCTGTGCGGAAGCGGCTGAATGAAAGCATTGAGTCGCCTGCACTCGATGCTTGAAACGCTAGACGCTCGGCATCGTCGCCGGGCGCTTGCCCCAAGGCGCGGGTTGGACTTCGCCTCGAACGATTATCTGGGCCTTGCGGACTCACCGCTGTTGCGCCGCGCCGCGCAGAAGGCGCTGGAGCGGGGCGTGGCCTTGGGTTCAGGCGGGTCACGGTTGTTGCGCGGTAACCACCCGGAACACGAGGCGCTTGAGGAAGAGGCCGCTGCCTTTTTCGGGGCTGAGGCCGCCTTGTTTATGGGCGGCGGGTTTCAGGCCAATCAGGCGATCTTCTCAACCCTGCCTGCGGCGGGGGATCTGATCCTGTACGACGATCTGGTCCATGCCAGCGCCCATGAAGGGATGCGCTCGGGCCGGGCGGAGACCCGGTCTTTTGCCCATAACGACCTGGCCGATGCTCGGAGTGTTCTGGCCGACTGGCGGGCTAGCGGCGGGTCGGGGCAAGTCTGGATCGCAGTGGAGAGCGTTTATTCGATGGAAGGCGACGTCGCGCCGTTGACCGCGCTATCCGATTTGGCGGTTGACCAGGGGGCCATTCTGGTTGTGGACGAAGCTCATGCCACTGGTGTGTTCGGACCGAACGGCAAAGGTCTGGCGCACGGGCTGACGGCTGAGGTTCTTACCTTGCATACTTGCGGCAAGGGCTTGGGGGTTGCGGGCGGTTTAATCTGTGGGCCGCGGGTGATGATCGATGCGCTGATCAACCGGGCAAGGCCATTTATTTTTGCAACCGCGCCATCGCCGTTCAATGCGACGCTTGTACGTGCAGTGTTGGATCATCTGCAATCCAACACCAGCCTGTCCGACGCCGCAACCGCCAGGATGCACCATGCCCATGCCGAGGCGCGCCGAACGGGAGTGCCGCAAGACGTGCTGAACAGCCAGATCCTTCCCGTCATTCTGGGCGATGAGGCGCAGACGATGGCGATGGCCGCTACACTGCAAGCACAAGGGTTTGATGTTCGGGGTATCCGTCCGCCGACCGTTCCCCGCGGGACGTCGCGGCTTCGGATTTCTGTCACTGGCAACGTGTCCCACGCCGACATTAGCGCTCTGTTCGAAACGCTGGCAAACCACCAAAGCGAGGCCGCATGAGTACCGTAATTGTTGTCGGCACAGATACCGGAATTGGCAAAACTGTATTTGCCGCAGGCCTGACTGCCGCCCTTGGCGCGCGGTATTGGAAGCCGGTGCAATCGGGGCTGGAGGACGCAACGGACTCAGAGATCGTCGCAGAACTGGCTGGAGCCGAAGTGTTGCCCGAGGCTTATCGCCTGAACATGCCTGCCTCACCACATTTGTCCGCCGAGGATATGGGGATCGAAATCGACCCTGCCCACCTAGCCCTGCCAATGGTGGGCAGCCCTCTGGTAGTCGAGGGCGCGGGCGGGCTGATGGTGCCACTGAATCGGCAGGTCTTTTTCCTCGACGTGATCGCGCAGTGGAATGCGCCGGTCGTGCTGGTGGCGCGCACTGCTCTGGGGACGATCAACCACACAACCCTGTCTCTGATGGCCTTGCGCAATGCCGGGTGCAATGTGGTCGGCGTGGCGTTTGTTGGCGATGCCGAACCGGATGTTGAACAGACGATCGCCGAAATGTGCAACACCCGGCATCTGGGCCGTTTGCCGTTCATCCACACCCTGTCACGCGAAACGCTGACCGACGCTTTTACTACAATCGACGTTGATACAATCCGGAGCGCCTTGTGACCCCGCTTGAGTTCGACGCCCGTCATCTGTGGCACCCTTACACCAACGTGCTGAAGCCCGGTCCGATGCATCTGATCACCGGGGCCGAGGGCGTCTGGCTGACGGCCGAGGACGGGACCCAAATGATTGACGCCATGTCTTCATGGTGGTGCGCTGTGCATGGGCATCGTCACCCGGCCATCATTGGCGCGATGCAGGCGCAGCTGGATCAGATGCCGCATGTGATGTTTGGTGGCCTGACCCATTCCCCGGCGATCGAGCTGGGCCGCAGAATGATCGACCTGCTGCCTGACGGGCTGGACCGTATCTTCTACAGCGACAGCGGTTCCGTCGCCATCGAAGTAGCGCTGAAAATGGCGGTGCAATACCAGATGGCGCAGGGCCGCACGGGGCGGACGCAATTCGCCACCATCCGCGGCGGCTATCACGGCGACACCTGGAAGGCTATGAGCGTCTGCGACCCGGTCAACGGGATGCACGGGCTGTTCGCGGGGGCTCTGTCGGTGCAGCACTTCCTGCCGCGCCCGCAGATCGCCTTTGGTCAGGACTGGTCCGAGGATGGCGAACTGAACGGTCTGAACGCGCTGGAAGAGTTGCTGGAAACCAAGGCCGACCAGATCGCGGGCCTGATCCTTGAGCCCGTCGTCCAAGGCGCGGGTGGGATGTATTTCTACCACCCGACATGGCTGCAGCGGGCGCATGAGTTGTGCAAGGCCCATGACGTGCTGGTCATCTTCGATGAAATCGCCACAGGTTTCGGCCGAACCGGCGAGCTGTTTGCGCTGCATCACGCTGGTGTGGTGCCGGATATCCTGTGTCTGGGCAAGGCGCTGACCGGCGGGCATATAACGTTGGCAGCCACCGTCACGACCGAGACTGTCGCGCGCCGGATCGGTGAGAGCGAGGCGGGCGTGATGATGCACGGCCCGACCTACATGGCCAACCCACTGGCTTGTGCGGCGGCTGTTGCCAGTCTAGAGCAGTTGTCGATCCGGGATTGGCGATCCGAAGTGGCCGGGATTGCGGACCAGATGGAACACGAACTGGCCCCCGCGCGCGGATTGCCGGGGGTCTCGGATGTGCGTGTTCTGGGTGCCATCGGTGTCATTGAAATGGACGATTGGGTCGATCCGTCCGTTGCTCATGGGTTAGCGCTGGAAACCGGCGTCTGGCTGCGGCCCTTCGCGCGAAACATCTATTGTATGCCGCCCTACATTCTCTCTCCGGACGAACTGAGACGTGTGACATCGGCCATGGTATCTCTGGCGAAAGGGGCATCATGAAACAGCAATGGTTGTCTCGCTCGGGCACCCATGAGGTGCTGTTGGTCTTTGGTGGCTGGGCCGTAGGGCCGGGACCGTTTCAGGGTCTTTCCGAGGAGCCAGATGTGCTGTTCGTGGAAGACTACACACGGTTGGACAACCCGCTGAGCGACCTGACGCACTATGACCGGGTCACCCTGATCGCCTTTTCCTTTGGTGTGGCTTCATCAGCGCACTGGCTGACGCAGACAGGGCTTCAGCCGGATCGACTGATTGCCGTCAGCGGCACTCTGTCCCCAGCCGATGTTGATCACGGTATCGCGCCGGATATGATCCGCGCCACGGCGGACCAGTTAAGTACCGCCAGTTTCGCCAAGTTCTGTCGCCGCGCCGGATTGGCGGGACCTGTCCCCGAAATCGATATCGACGCCGCGCGAGCCGAGCTTCACGCGGTGATCGAACGTGGCACAGCGCCGAGCCACAAATTTGACCGTATCTGGATTCCTCAGCGGGACCGGATTATCCCAACCCGCGCGCAACAGGCCGCTTGGGCTGGGGAGCAGGACGTGGTGCGCGAGGTTTCCGCGCCGCATGTTCCCTTTGCTGCCGGTCAAAGCTGGAAGGAGTGGATCGCATGAACGCCCAGTTGACTGAACGAGTACAACGCAGCTTCAGCCGTAGTTTCATGACCTACCATGACTCGGCGGGCCAACAGGCGCGGATCGCGGATCGTCTGGCGCAGGATCTGCGCAACTGTGGCGCACCAAAGCACTTCCCATCGGTCTTAGAGTTCGGCTGCGGCACAGGTCACCTGACGCAGCGGCTATGTGAGAAGTTCGCTTGCGACACGCTCACCGTCAATGACCTGTCACCCGAGGCTTATAAAACCGCCGCCGCCCATGGGGCCGATTTTCTGTGCGGGGATGCCGAGACAGTCGCGTGGCCCGCTCAACCGTATCTGATTGCGTCGGCCTCGATGATCCAATGGCTTCCCGACCCTGCCGCGTTCCTGCGCAGGGCCGCGGTGGCATTGGCGCCCGGAGGGTGGCTGGCCGTTTCGGGGTTTGGTCCGCAGCAATACCGCGAACTGGTTCAGGTCGGGTCGGCAGCGAAGGCACCCGGGCTGTGTGTATCGGACGCAATGACCGCCGCTGTCGAGGGTATTCTGGACGTCGTCTCTGCCGGCGAACTGGAAAGGCAGATGTATTTTTCCTCACCTCGAAAGGTGTTGGAGCACCTGCGTCGAACAGGTGTGAACGGCCGGGCCAAGAAAGCTTGGACCAAGTCCAGCCTGATGGCCTTTAACAATGACTATATCCGAAAGTTCGGGGGCGAGTCCGGCGTTTCGCTGACTTATCACCCGACATGGATCATCGCCCGCAAACCCGGCTGAGCCAGTCTAGGCCAATCGTGTCAGGTGGCGCTGCATCACCGAATGGGCCTTGGCCGCGTCGCGATCCTTGATGGCGGCCAGAATGGCGGCATGATCCGGGTCAGCGCGTTGACGCCATTTGGCGGTATGCAGATTATTGAAATGCCACGCATACAGCACCTGCAGATTCCTGATCTCGGTAACCATGCGCGGCATGTTGCAGGCGGCAATCACGGCCATATGAAAGCGCTGATTGGCGTCTTCCCATTCATCCGCCGTGGTGGCGCTGTCGCAGTCTTCGTGCACCTGTTCGATCACCCCAATCTGGCGGGCCGTCAGGTTGGGCACGGAATGCAGCAACGCAACCGGCTCCAACGCGCGGCGCATCACGCGAAGTTCCTGGATAGCATTCTGATCCATCGGGGCCACGCACATCCCCCGGCGTGGCATGGCAACCGTCAGGCCTTTGGAGGCAAGGTTCAGCAAGGCTTCGCGCACGGTTACCTGACTGACCCCGAACTCTCGGGCAATCAGGTCCTGTCGCAGCTTTTCACCGGGCTTTAGTTTCCCCTGGACAATCCGCGTCGATAGCTTGTCTGCGATGTCATCCGATTTCTTGATCTGCTGCTCGGACACCTGACCCTCGGTTCATTGCACGTGTTCACAGACGCTTACCGTCATGCAGGAGGTTGAGCAACACAGCTGTGAAAGGATGGGCTTTGGCGGTCACCGGAATGACCTAACGGCACTTGAGGCTCAGAACTTGCAAGCAGGTTTCACAAACGCCAATCGCGCGGCTACGGTACAGGTTACAGTCTGACGAATTAGTCTGAAAAGGGATTGCAATGGATTTTGCCCTGTCGCCGCGCGCCGTGGAGTACCGCGACCAGCTGAAACGTTTTATGGAGGCGCATATCTATCCGCGCATCCGCGACCACAAGGAAGAGATCGAGGCAGGCAAATTCCCCGTATCCTTCATGGAGGACCTCAAGGCGTTGGCCCGCGCCGAGGGATTGTGGAACCTGTTTCTGCCTTCGCTGCGCGACGATGAGCCCGGCACACGGCTGACCAATCTGGAATATGCTCCTTTGGCCGAGTTGATGGGGCAGGTGACGTGGTCGTCTGAAGTGTTCAACTGCAACGCGCCGGACACTGGCAACATGGAACTGTTGCATATGTTCGCCACACCCGAACAGCGCGAGGAATGGTTGTTTCCGTTGTTGAATGGCGAAATCCGGTCGGCCTTTGCGATGACGGAACCGGACGTGGCCAGTTCGGATGCGACCAATATCACCACCTCAATCCGGCGTGAGGGCAATGAGTTTGTTATCAACGGTCGCAAGTGGTTCATTACCAATGCTTGCCACCCGAACACCAAATTCTTCATCGTCATGGGCAAGACCGATCCGAACGCGGACCGGCATAAGCAGCAGAGCATGGTGATCGTGCCCAAGAACACGCCCGGTCTTGAGATCGTACGTAATCCCACGATCCTGAACATGCACGATCCCGAAGGTCATGCCGAAATGGTCTTCAAGGATGTGCGCGTACCCGCCAGTAACCTGCTGGGGGAAGAGGGTAGCGGTTTTGCTCTGGCGCAAGCGCGTTTGGGGCCGGGGCGCATCCACCACTGTATGCGTTCGGTCGGCGCGGCCGAGATGGCGCTGTCGCTGATGGTCGAACGCGCGCAGGAGCGGAAGACCTTTGGCAAGCAGCTGTCAGAGCAGGGCGTGATCCGGGAGTGGATCGCGAAGTCGCGGCTTGAGATCGATCAGGCGCGGTTGCTGACCCTGCAGGCGGCGTGGAAGATTGATCAAGTCGGCGCAAAGGCGGCCCGGCGCGAGATTTCGCTGATCAAAGTAGTGGCTCCGAATGTGCACGCGACCGTAACCGACCGCGCAATGCAGGTCTTTGGCGCCATGGGTATGACACCGGATACGCCGCTGGCCGACAGCTACACTTGGGCGCGGGCGCTGCGCTATGCGGATGGCCCGGATGAGGTGCACCTGCAGGCCATCGCAAAGCAAGAGTTGAAAGAGTCGAACTTCGGCATGTCAGCGCAATGGCTGACACCGCCGAAGCGCTGATCTCTTACTTGCCCTTCCAGACCGGGTCGCGTTTTTCCGCAAAGGCGCGCGCGCCTTCCAGCTGGTCGTCGCTGGCGTAAAGCACGTCAACGGTGCGCAACTGGCGCTTGGTAATGCGGTTCATCGCGTCCTGGAACTTGCTGTCTTCGGCGTCGCGCACGACCTCTTTGATCGCGGCGTAGACCAGAGGGGGACCCGAGGCCAGCAGGCGGGCCAGCTCCCATGCGCGGTCCATCAGCTGATCGGCGGCGACGATTTCGTTCACCAGACCCCAGCGGTTGGCCTCTTCGGCATCAAACCAGCGGCCGGTCAGCAGCAGCTCCATGGCGATGTGATAGGGGATGCGTTTTGGCAGCTTGACGCTGGCCGCGTCGGCCACGGTGCCCGAGCGGATTTCCGGCAGGGCGAAGGTGGCGTGCTCAGCAGCCAGGATCATGTCCGCCGAGATCGCCAGTTCCAGCCCGCCACCGCAGGCGATCCCGTTCACCGCGGCGATGACCGGCTTGTTCAGATCGCTCAGTTCCTGCAGGCCGCCGAAACCGCCGACGCCGTAATCGCCATCGACCGCGTCGCCATCTGCGGCGGCTTTCAGATCCCAGCCGGGGCAGAAGAATTTCTCGCCCGCGCCGGTCAGGATGGCCACGCGCAGCTCCGGGTCATCGCGGAATTCGGCAAAGACTTCGCCCATTCTGCGGCTGGTAGCCAGGTCGATGGCATTGGCCTTGGGCCGGTCCAGCGTCACCTCAAGGATCGCCCCTTCGCGGCGGGTTTTGATCGGGTCCATATCTCAGGCCTTTCTGATGAGGGCATCCACGGCAACGGCCTTGTCGGGCGTGCAGAGGAGCGGGTTAATCTCGACCTCGCCAAGCGTGTCGGCATTTTGCATGACATAGGCCTGAACGGCCTCAATCGCGGTGATGATCGCATCCATATCAGTCGCCGGTTGGCCACGATAGCCTGCCAGCAGCGGCGCAATCTTCAGCTTGCCCAGGGCGGCGCGGATATCGTCGGGCGTGCTGGGCACCAGCAAGGATGCTGTATCGCGCAGAACCTCGGTCAGCACACCGCCTGCGCCCAGGGTCAGCACGAAACCGTGTGCCGGATCGCGGACCACACCGACCAGCAATTCGGCAACGGTTCCGGTGATCATCTCTTCGATCAGAATCTCGTTGGTGCCGATATCGGCGGCGACATCTGCCACGTCTTCGGCCTGAACGCCCAGTCGAACGGCGGAATGCTCGGATTTATGCGCAAGACCAACGCCTTTGACGGCGAAGGGCGCGTCCATTTCCTGTGCTGCGGCTTGGGCTTCCTCTGGGCCGCGCACCGTACGGTTCTGCGGGATGCGCAGACCGCAATCGGCCAGCGCCTGTTTGGATTCGCCCTCGGTTAGGGTCCGGTTGGCCTCGGCGGTGCCCGGCAGCCAGACCGGATGCGTGGACGGTGCCGTGACCTGAGCCGCCGCGCGGGTGGCGGCCAGTGCTTCACGCAGACCCATGAAGGGCACAACGCCGCCGGCCATCAGTTCTTGCGCAACGTCTTCGGGCAGTAGCTCCGGTAAGGTCGCGGCAATGGCAAACCGCGCGCCGGTTTCAGCGCGGACTTTCATCGCCGCGCGCGAGGCGCAGGTCCAGTCGGTCGCATCAGTGGTTGGGTAGTCGACGATCGAGAAGGTCAGGTCAATGTCGTCGCCGGTCATGCCGGACCACGCTTTGGCCATCGCCTCTTCGTCACGCCAGATATAGGTGTGATAATCCAGCGGGTTATTCAACGCGACCATGGGCCCGAGCGCATCGCGCAGGTGGGCTTTCTTGTCGTCGGTCAGGCGCGGGAAAGTCAGACCGGTGCCCACTGACATATCCGCGATCAGGCTGGCCTCACCCCCCGAACAGCTGATCGAGGTGATGTTGCCGCCCGGCAGCGGACCATAGCAGTGCAGCAGTTTCAGCGTTTCAAGGAAATCGGGCAGGGCGGACAGGCGCGGGATGCCCAGACGCTCCAACAAGGCCTGCGCCCCGGCATCACTGCCGGCCAAAGACGCGGTGTGCGACACGGTTGCCGCTTGCGCCTGTTCAGATGCGCCAACTTTAAGCGCAACCAGCGGGATACCTTTGCTGTGCGCCTTGGCGGCCAGCGCTTCCCACTCGCGGATGTCCTTGAAGCCTTCGATATGCAGGCCCACGGCAGTCACACGCGGGTCATCGATCAGGGCCGAGGCGATCTCGGCCTGGCTGGTCTGCGCCATGTTCCCGCAGGTCACCATGTAGGCAATCGGCAGGCCGCGTTGCTGCATGGTCAGGTTGATCGAGATGTTCGAGCTTTGCGTCAGGATCGCAACGCCCTTGTCCACTGGAGTCGCCCCGTGCTGGTCTGGCCACAGCAGCGCGCCGTCCAGTGCGTTGATGAAACCATAGCAGTTCGGCCCCAGAATAGGCATGTCGCCGGCGGCAGCGATCAACTGGTCCTGCAGATCTCCGCCCGTATCATCCTCGGCCGCAGCCTCGGAAAAGCCCGAGGCAAAACACACCGCGCCACCGGCACCCATGCTGGAAAGGATATGAACCGCCTCGATCGTAGCGTGGCGGTTGATGCCGATGAATACTGCGTCGGGCGCTTCGGGCAGGTCTTCGAGGTGACCATAGACCTTGTGGCCCGCGATTTCCGTTGCCTTTGGATGCACTGGCCAGATTTGACCCGCATAGCCCATGCGTTCCGATTGCAAAATAACCTGTTGGCACCAGGCGCCGCCCCCAATGACGGCAATAGATTTCGGGCGCAGCAGCCGGGTAAGATCTTTGTTCATCGACGATCCTGATCGTATCGTTGCAAGTAAACGACGGAGAGCGGACCCTGGCAGGGTGAGAGCATTTGATGCCAGAGCCCGCTCACCGCGGTAGCGTGGTCCTATGCGCCGAGGGGACGCAGAAGATCGCGGCTGATGATATGACGTTGAATCTCGCTAGTGCCGTCCCAAATGCGCTCAACGCGGGCATCGCGCCAGAAACGCTCAATCGGGAAGTCATCCATCAGGCCCATGCCGCCATAGATCTGAAGTGTGGCGTCTGTGACCCGCGCCAGCATTTCCGAGGCATACAGCTTGGCCGAGGCGATCTCGCGGTTTGACGGCAAGTTCTCGTCCAGACGCCATGCGGCGGACAGGGTCAGCCAGTCGGCGGCGTCGATCTCGGTGATCATATCGGCAATTTGGAAACCGATACCCTGGAATTTGCCGATGGGCTGACCGAACTGTTTACGCTCGGCGGCGTAGTTCAGAGCGTAGTCAAAGCAACGGCGCGCACGACCGACCGAGAAGGCCGCTACCGTCAAACGCGTGGCGTAGAGCCATTCGTTCATCACCGCAAAGCCGCCATCGACCTCGCCCAGAACCTGCACGTCCGGCAGGCGGCAGTTGTCGAAATACAGGATGTAGTTTTTGTAGCCCTTGTGGCTGACCGAGTTGTAGCCCTCGCGCACCTCAAAACCGGGCGTGCCGCGATCCACTAGGAAGGTGGTGATGCGCTTTTTGGGGCCTTTCGGGGTCTCATCCACACCGGTGGCGATGAAGACGATGAAGAAATCGGCGTGCTCTGCGCCCGAGATGAAGTGCTTGGAGCCGTTGACAACCCAGTCACCGCCATCACGCACGGCCTGACACTTCATGCCACGCACATCGGACCCTGCGTCTGGCTCGGTCATGGCCAGTGCGTCCATTTTCTCACCTCGCACGGCGGGCAGCAGGTAACGTTCGCGCTGTTCGTCGTTACAGGCCATCAGGATATTCTGCGGACGGCCAAAGAAGTGGGTCAGCGCCATCGAACCTCGGCCCAGCTCACGCTCGACCAGAGTGAAGTCGAAATGGGACAGGCCAGCGCCCCCAACCTCTTCGGGGAAGTTACAGGCGTAAAAACCCAGATCGATGCACTTCTGCTTGATCTGCTCGCCCAGTTCATGCGGGACCTGACCGGTGCGTTCGACCTCGGCCTCGTGCGGGTAGATTTCGTTTTCGACGAAGCTGCGAACAGTCGAAACGATCATTTCCTGTTCTTCTGACAGACCAAACTGCATGGCGCGTATCCTTAAGATAGGTGATTGACGCAAGAAACGGCATTGCGCATTTTCGCGGCATGCAGAATTGGCATAGAATCGTGCAGAGTTGGAAAAAATTTGACCCGCCAATATAACATTTTGATTTTCGACGGATTCTCGAACCACTGCTTGGCCAACATGGTCGAGCCGTTGCGTGCCGCGAACACTTTGGCACGGCAGAGACTGTATGCGTGGCGATTCTGCTCGGTCGACGGGAGGGTGGTTGAAAGCTCCAGTGGCCTTGCCGTCACGCCGAACGGTGCCCTGAGTGGTCAGCGCGGAGACGTTCTGGCGGTGATGCCCTCCTATGGTTATCTCAAGCTGGACACGCGGGAAACAACGCGCTCAATCCTGGCGGCTGCGGGAAAGCACTTACAGTTGGCGGGTCTGGATACCGGCAGCTGGCTGTTGGCGCGAGCTGGGTTGCTGAACGATCACAGGGCGACGATTCACTGGGATGAACTGGCTCGGTTCGAAGAGGCCTTTCCTTCGGTCAACGTGGTTCAAGAGCGGTATGTCATCGACGGCAACCGGCTGACTTGTTCCGGGGCAATGGCTGCGTTTGATCTGGCTTCTGCCCTTATTCGCCGCGACCACGGGCCACTTTTGTCGATGGAGGTGGCGCATTTGCTGATGAGCCGGGGGGGAGTGGATCACTATGCGCTGCCGCTGAAATCCGAGGACACTCTGGTCAATCGTGCGCTTGCTGTAATGCAATCCAACTTGGAAACGCCGCTGTCGATCAAAGAGGTTGCCCGTAAGATCGGCTGTTCGCAAAAGAGGATTGAAGGGCGAATTCAGGCCGAGTTGAAAACCACACCGCAGGCGTTGTACCGGCGTCTGCGTCTGAATCTTGCACGCAAGCTGGCGGAAGAGACGGAACAGTCCATCGCCGAAATCGCGGGGCGCTGCGGTTATGAAAATGCCAGCGCCATGACCCGAGCGTTTAAGGCCGAGTTCGGGCAGACGCCGACCGCGTTCCGCAGCGGCAGTTGAGGGATATGACGTTGCGGACCTTTCCGCTTTCTGCACAGTAGCAAAGCAAACCCAAGTCGCAGGACGAGACCCAAAACACAGGAGTCTGAACATGACCCAATCCAAAGACCTTAACCGGCAGATCGTTTTGAATGAACGCCCCAGCGGCCAGCCGGACGAAAACACGCTTCGCATGAAAACGACCGAGGTTCCGACCCCCGGCCCGAATGAGATGCTGGTTCGTACGGTTTACCTGTCTTTGGACCCTTATATGCGCGGGCGTATGAACGATGCGAAGTCCTATGCCGAACCAGTGGCCATCGGCGGCGTCATGACCGCTCAGGTCGTTGGGCAGGTTGTGACTTCGAATCTCGAAGGTTTTGAGGCCGGCGATTATGTCCTGTCCGGCAGCGGTTGGCAGGACTATGCGATTTCAGACGGAACTGAGGTCATGAACCTCGGCAAGTCCCCGCAAAACCCGTCATGGGCCTTGGGTATCCTTGGGATGCCCGGCTACACCGCTTATGCTGGTCTGCTGAAAATCGGCGAACCGAAGCCAGGTGAAACTGTCGTTGTCGCGGCTGCGGCGGGGCCGGTTGGCGCAACCGTTGGTCAGATTGCAAAGCTCAAAGGATGCCGGGTTGTGGGCGTTGCCGGTGGCGCAGATAAATGTGCGCATATCGTCGATAATCTGGGGTTTGATGCTTGTATCGATCACAAGGCGCCGGATTTTGCCGAGCAATTGAAACTGGCCTGCCCGGACGGAATCGACGTTTACTTCGAAAACGTTGGCGGAAAGGTTTTGTACGCGGTACTGCCGCTGCTGAACCCCTTTGCGCGGATGCCTGTTTGCGGTGTTGTAGCTTGGTACAACCTGCCGGGGCTGCCCGAAGGTCCGGACATGGGGCCCGTTATTATGGGCACGCTGCTGCGCATGAAGGTGAAAATGCAGGGTTTCATCATTTTCGACAGCTTCACACGTGAGGTTTACGAGGAATTTCGCCGGGATATGACAAGTTGGATCGCAGATGGATCGATCCAGTACAAGGAGCACATGGTCGATGGATTGGAGAACGCGCCGGATGCGTTGAACCAACTGCTGAGTGGCGGTAATTTCGGGAAAATGGTGGTTAATGTAGGGGCGTGACCCCCACTCCAGAACAACGTTCACCCGGCGTTTGATGCCGGGTGAACACTGATTAGATCGTGGTGTTTAAGCGGTCGTACCCTTGATACGGATGGCTGAACCCAACGAACCCGCGCAAAGGCCAACGACCACCGCAATCAAAAGTTCGATCGTCTCGACATTGGCGAAGTTCCAGTGGGCGAAGATCAGCGTTTCCAGCACGCCAACCGCACCACCCATCAATCCGCCGAGCCACACACGCCGTGTCATCATCCCCAGCGCGAGACCCAGAATACCCGGCAGGCTGATGATGTTGGCCCCGATTGTTCCCAGAAGTTCCAGCATATCTTGCCCCTCTTATTCCGCCTTATTGGTCAGGAATGACCGGATTTCTGCGCTGCCATCCGCCACCTGATGCTGAAGCTTGCCCGAGGGTGCGTCAGCCAGTTCTTCGGTAACTTCTTGATAGGTCTCAAGGTAGTTTGGCGGCAGGCTGTGCGCGATGCCTTGGTGGCAGTCAATGCAGGTCATCTTGTTGTCGATAGCACGCTGATGTTCAGACGCGGCTCGGGTCTCCTGGATGGTAAAGTCCATATAGTCAAAGTTGTGGCAGTTGCGGCATTCACGGCTGTCCGACGCCTTCATCTTCTTCCAGACGGCCGAGGCCATGGCCAGCCTGTGATCTTCGTATTTTTCGGGTGTACTGATGGTACCGGCCAGTTCATGATAGACGTCCTTGACGGCCATGATCTTGGCCTTGATCTTGTGGTTCCACTCATGCGGCACATGGCAGTCGGAACAGATCGCGCGCACGCCCGAGTGGTTGTTGTAGTGGATCGTCTCGCGGTATTCGCCGAGGTTGGTTTCCATCGTGTGGCACGAGGTACAGAATTCCTCGGTATTGGTCAGTTCCAGTGTCCAGTGGAACCCACCCCAGAACAGGATACCGGCCAGAAAACCCGCCAGGATCAGAAAGCCGGAGCTGAACGCCACTGCGGGTGTCCAAATCCAGTTCCAAATGCGGCCAATCCAACCGCGTTTTTCGGGGGAGTCTGCCATGTCAGTGCTCCTTTCAGTCAAGCGTTGGATCAGTTGTTGTGCGAGGGTTCAAACACGTTGTCGACCAACGCCGGAGCATCCGCCTGAGGCACGTGACACTGATTGCAGAAGTACCGGGTGCCTGCGATGTGGTCCAACTCGTTGCCGTCGCGATCCAGGTAGTGAGTCATCGACAGGGTCGGTGCGTTGCGGTCACCGGCCTTGGTCCAGTCATGGCAGGACAGGCACTGATTGGTGCGCACATCAATCTGATATTGCTCGATTGAATGCGGGATCAGCGGTGGTTGCTGGCGATAGTTGCGCTGCATGCGCCCTTCGACATCCTTGTGGATTTGATGTAGGGGGATGGGCTCATCTACATTTGCTCCGCGCAGGGTTTCCACCTGGGCTGACTGGGCAAGGGCGAACCCGCTCAGGAGCAAAACGGGGATCAGGGCAATTCCGCCTGTCACGATTGATTTTTTCATCTTGGCACTCCCTTAGATAGGTCTGGCTTCGCGCGGCTCGGGCGCGGGAACTGGATCGGATGGTGCGGCGACCTGGTCGTCGAACCGGTGAGTAAATTTGAAAACATCGACGGCACAGACATCGATACAGCGACCGCAATTGGTGCAATCCGGCGACAGAATCAGCGGTGTCGTGCCGGGCTTGCCCTTCAAAGCGGGTGAAATGACCTGGTTTTCAGGGCAGACGGCGTAGCAATCCATGCAGTCATCACAGGCCGTCCGGTTGGCGGCGCTGACACGCAGCAGGCTTTTGTTGCCGATCAGGCCATAGAATGCGCCGACCGGGCAGATATGGCCGCACCAGCCGTGGCGGGCGACAACCAGATCAAAGATGAAGATCGCAGCGATCAGCGCCCAGACGAAACCGGCGCCAAAGATCAACTCGCGGTGCAGCATGGTGATCGGGTTGACCATCTCCCACGCAATTACGCCGGTCAGGCCTGAGACGATCAGCACCGTCGCCAGCACCCAGAGGCGGGTGTTTCGCTTTGGTTGCCAGCCTTTTGGCAGGTCCAGCTTGCGGTGCAGCCAGTTTGCGGCGTCAGTGACTGGGTTGATCGGACAGACCCAGGAACAATAAACGCGGCCGCCGATCAGCGCATAGGCGACCAGAACGATCACACCACCAATCAGTGCGGTCAGTTCGGGCCAATGCCCGGCCACGAGGCTTTGCAACAGCACCAGAGGATCGGTCAGGGGCAGCACACCCAGAGTCAGCGACCCCGCCAGCGTGCCCTGCACGATCCAGATGCCGAACCAGGGGCCCAGCAGGAACAGGACCAGAAAGAACAGTTGGCTTGTGCGGCGCAGCAGCAGGAAGCGGTGCGCGCCGATCCAGCCTTTGGTAGCAACGGCCTCTTGTCCGACCGGCAGATGGGTGCGGGCGCTCATTGTCCTGTCCCCGGAAGATTATAAGACGGCGCGAAGCCCCCTGGTGTGGCCAGATTATCCGTACCCGGCCCCGGCAAGCGGTCGGGCAGGTCGATCAGGCCGTCCACAAGCGGACCGCCATGGCTCTCTTTTTCTTCCCAGCCTTTACGGTAGTGATCTGCGCTGCTGCCGCGTGCCAGTCGGGCGGGCAGTACTTTGATCGCTGCTTCTGGTAGAACACAGCTTTTCTCACACATGCCGCAGCCGGTGCAGTGGTCCGCATGGACGGTGGGAATGAACATCGCATGGTGGCCAGAGCGGTCATTGTGCGCGGTCTCCAGCGTGATCGCCTCATCAATGACGGGGCAAACACGGTAGCAGACATCACACCGCAGGCCGAGGAAGTTCAGGCAGTTTTCCTGATCGACCAGAACGGCAACGCCCATCTTGGCTTTGTCGATATCGTCCAGCCCCGGATCCAGCGCACCGGTGGGACAGGCGGCGACGCAAGGAATGTCGTCGCACATTTCACATGGCACATCGCGCGCCGTGAAATAGGGCGTGCCGGTCGCAACAGCGTCGACCCCTAGTTCAGCCAGTTTCAAGGTGTCGTAAGGGCAGTCCCGCACGCAGAGGCCACAGCGGATGCAGGCCGACAGGAACTCTTTCTCGGGCAAAGCGCCCGGCGGACGCAATGCCTCGGCCGGCAGCGCGCGGGCATCGCGAGCCAACCAGGCCAGCAATGAACCAGCGACCACGCAGCCGCCTGCCGCGCGCGCCGAATCCTGCAGGAAGCGACGCCGTTGCGGCGAGAGAGGAGTACCGGTCAGGGACATGGGGACTACCTTTGCGATCCTTCCCGGTTACGCGCGTTCGACCTTACACGCGCATTTCTTGAAGTCGGTCTCTTTCGACAGCGGGCAGGTTGCGTCCAGCGTCAGCTTGTTGGTCAGTTGGTGCTCGTCAAACCAGGGCATGAAGACCAGACCGCGCGGCACTTTGTTGCGTCCGCGGGTCTCGACCCGGCTGGTGACCTCGCCGCGACGGGTGGACAGCACGATCTCTTGTCCACGGCGCAAACCCCGATCCTTGGCGTCCTGCGGGTGCATGTAGACAACCGCATTCGGATAGGCGCGGTGCAGCTCCGGCACGCGGCGTGTCATCGAACCCGAATGCCAGTGCTCCAGCACGCGGCCGGTGGACAGCCACAGATCATATTCTTCATCCGGCTCTTCGGCGGCGGGTTCGTAAGGTGCAAAGATGATGCTCGCTTTGCCGTCGGGTTTGCCATAGAACTTCACGCCTGCGCCTTCGGGTACATAGGGGTCATAGCCTTCGCGGAAGCGGTAGAGCGTTTCCTTGCCGTCCACGACCGGCCAACGCATGCCGCGCGCCTCGTGGTACATCTCGAACGGTGCCAGATCGTGCGCGTGACCGCGACCGAAGTCGGCATATTCCTCGAAAAGACCTTTCTGGACATAGTAGCCGAAGTGCTCGGCATCGTCGTTGTCAAAGCCTTCGGCCGTTTCTGACAGCGGGAACTTGTCGATCTTGCCGTTGGCATAGAGCACGTCATACATGGTCTTGCCGCGATGTTCCGGCATGGTGGCCAGCAGCTCTTCGCCCCAAACCTCTTCGACGGTGAAGCGCTTAGAGAATTCCATTAGCTGCCACAGGTCGGACTTTGCCTCGCCCGGCGCTTGCACCTGTTGCCGCCAGAACTGAGTGCGGCGTTCGGCGTTGCCATAGGCGCCTTCTTTTTCGACCCACATGGCGGTGGGCAGGATCAGGTCGGCCGACACCGCCGTAACCGTCGGATAGGGGTCCGACACGGTGATGAAGTTTTCCGGGTTGCGGTACCCGGGATAGCCTTCTTCGTTGATATTGGGCGCGGCCTGCATGTTGTTGTTGCACTGCACCCAATAGGCGTTCAGATCGCCGTCTTTCAGCTTGCGGTGCTGCAGCACGGCGTGGAAGCCGGGCTTGGCCGGGATGGTGCCAGCAGGCACGTTCCAGGCGGTCTCGCAAATCTCACGGTGCTTGTCGTTCATCACCACCATGTCGGCAGGCAGACGGTGGGCAAAAGTGCCAACCTCACGCGCGGTACCGCAGGCCGAAGGCTGACCGGTCAGTGAGAAGGGCGAGTTCCCGGGTTCCGAAATCTTACCGACCAGCAGATGCACGTTATACATCAGCGAGTTCACCCACGACCCGCGGGTGTGCTGGTTGAAGCCCATGGTCCACAGGCTCATGACCTTGCGGTTCGGGTCGGCGTATTGCTTGGCCAGTTTTTCCAGCTTGTCGGCGGGCACGCCCGACAGTTCAGCAGTGTATTCCAGCGTGTAGGGCTCGACCGCTTTGGCGTATTCTTCAAAGCTGATTGGTTCCATCTTGCCGGCATTGGGGTTTGCGGCCTCTTGCTGCAGCGGGTGACTGTCGCGCAGGCCATAGCCGATATCGGTAGCAGTCTTGGTGATGTTGACGTGGTTCTTGACGAACTCTTCGTTCACCGCGCCGTTCTGGATGATGTAGTTGGCGATATAGTTCAGGATTGCCAAATCGGTCTGTGGCGCGAACACCATACCGTTGTCGGCCAGCTCGAACGAGCGGTGTTCGAAGGTGGACAGCACGTGCACCTCACAGCCCGGCTTGGTCAGGCGGGTGTCGGTCAGGCGAGACCACAGGATCGGGTGCATCTCGGCCATGTTCGAACCCCACAGCACGAAGGTGTCCGCGTGCTCGAGGTCATCATAGCAGCCCATCGGCTCGTCAATGCCGAAGGTGCGGATAAAGCCCACCACGGCCGACGCCATGCAATGGCGTGCGTTGGGGTCGATGTTGTTGGACCGGAACCCGGCTTTCATCAACTTGGCAGCGGCATAGCCTTCCCAGACAGTCCACTGCCCCGAGCCGAACATGCCAACGCTGCTCGGGCCTTTTTTGGCCAGCGACTCTTTCCATTTCTCGGCCATGACGTCGAAGGCTTCGTCCCAGCTGACCGGCTCGAATTCGCCGTTCTTGTCGTAGACACCGTTCGATTTGCGCAGCAGGGGAGTGGTCAGGCGGTCCTTGCCGTACATGATCTTAGACAGGAAATAACCCTTGATGCAGTTCAGGCCGCGGTTGACCGGCGCATCCGGGTCGCCTTGAGTGGCAACAACGCGGCCGTCCTTGGTGCCGACTAGAACTGAACAACCGGTGCCGCAGAACCGGCAAGCGGCCTTGTCCCAACGGATATCGGGGGCACCGGCTTGCGCATTGGCCTGACCTGTGGCCAGAGGGATGCCTGCGGCGGACGCAGTGGCAGCGGCCGCTGAGGCCTTGAGAAAAGTCCGGCGAGATTCTGATGTAGTCATAGCGTGAGCCTCCGGCTGGTGGTTTGGCTTGGGGCCTCGGGATGCGGAGCGCTTTCCGCGAGATCCTCGAAATGGTGATAAGTCAGCGTCAGAGAAATCACCCCGGGGATCTGATGCAGATCCATGATGATTTCGGACGCAAGGCGGTCGGGTGTGTCTTCGACAACGACAACGAAACGGCCATCGTCGGATTGGGCATGGACCTCGACGCCCGGCGTGTCCCGCATCGTTTGCGCCGCGGTGTCGGCTTGATCCGGTACGACATGAGCAAGGCAACCGCAGATATTCATTGAACCGTTTCCGTTTTGGCTAGGGGTTGGCGTTCAAGTGCGACAGCATCGACAGGGCACAGCGCCACGCAGGCGCCGCAACCGGTGCAGGTATCGGTATCCAACGACGGTTCAGCACGCCCACCCAGTTGCAAGCTGAACCGGATTGCGTTCTGCTCACAATTATCCTGACAGACGCGGCAGCTGACACCATTTATAGACAGGCATGAGGCGTCCTGGATGGCTGCGCGCCACGGCCAGTCGGCCAGACGTTCGATTTGAAGGGCGTCCGTCGGGCAGGCATTGGCGCAGTCGCCACAAAACGTGCAGGGGTCGTCGCCGGGTTGAAACACCGGGAAACCATCCTGGCCAATGTTTATCACGTTTTCTGGGCAGGCCTCGGCACAGTCACCGCATTTGGAACACTGATCCACAAAGCCTCGCGCAATCGAACCCGGAGGACGGACTGTATCGCTATCCTCCCGGAACATGCTGGCGCTTAGAAACGCTCGGCGGCTCGTCATCTGGCTCATATGGCTGGACTGTTCGCGTTTGATTCTTCTTCTAGGTTACTCCAATACCGATTTTGAATGTGATGAATTTTGATCCAGATCATAAACGAGAGCTTTATTTTTCATCGCTTTTTGAAGCTCCGGGCGACCAAAGCTGCCAACTTGGCTGTGGAAAGCAACGGAGCAACGGTTTTGTGGGGTTTTCGGGCGCAGGTTGGTCACAATGCTAGGTGTCGCTGGTCAAAGTGCGGGTGTTACATTTTTCTGCCATGCGGCGTTGCAGCGTTGAAATTGAGTCCCATATCGAAACTTGATATGCTGCACTGCAGAATGGGCGAAAGGATTGGCTGAATGTTCAGACTGGACGGAACCAATGCGGTTGTCTTGGGCGTGGCCAATCACCAGTCGATCGCCTGGGGTATCGCTCGTGCTCTTCATGCGCAGGGTGCAGAGGTGGCGCTGACCTATCTGAACGAGAAGGCTGAGCCGAATGTTCGGGCGCTGGCCGAACAGATCAACGCGCCGATCGTTATGCCGCTGGATGTGCGTGATCCGGATCAGTCTAGGGCATTATTCGATGAGATCACCGGTCAGTGGGGTAGGTTGGATACCCTTGTGCATTCCATCGCTTTTGCGCCCCATGATGATCTGCATGGGCGCGTTGTTGACAGCTCGGCCGAAGGGTTCGGGCTGGCCATGGATATCTCGGTTCATTCCTTCCTGCGGATGATCCGACTGGCCGAACCGCTGATGACGCAGGGCGGCACATGCATGACGGTGTCCTTTCTGGGCTCGACCCGGGTCATCGAACATTACAACGTTATGGGCCCCGTAAAAGCCGCGCTTGAGGCTTCTGTGCGGTCCGCGGCCGCTGAACTGGGGTCGCAGGGTATCTCTGTTCATGCGCTGTCGCCGGGCCCGATGCAGACGCGGGCGGCGTCGGGGCTGCCCGATTTTGACGCATTGCTCGAAGACGCCGCAGCGCGGGCACCAACCCATCATCTGGCTACGATAGAGGATGTCGGTGCCTATGCTGCATTTCTGGCCAGCCGTGAGGCGTTCAACGTCACCGGCGGCATTCACCTTATTGACGGCGGCTATAACATCGTCGGGTAAAGGACAGGCTCATGTTTCCAAGTATGCAGAAGACGTCGCTGAAAATCGGATCCGAAATGGCGCAGGACGCGGCCTCGGTTCAGGACCGGACCTTTGATATTGTGACCCGCGCGCTGGACCAGTCGGGCGTTCAATGGCACCTGCTGGCGCAATCCGCCCGGTTGCAGTCGACTAAGATTGCCGAGACTCACTCGGAACGGACCCGTGACCTGATGCAGAGGTTTGCGGATGTGTCTCAGCGCCTTGTGGGGTCACAATCCGTGACTCAGGACTGGACGGGCTACCTGAAAGACGCCTCGCAGCGGGTTGTGCTGACAATGGACGCACTGCGCGAACGTGGGGACGTGTTTCTGGAACATGAGGCGGCGGGCTGCCCGCCGGTGCTGGTCTATGACTACGAGATCATCGTCGACGGAAAGACCCTGAAACGTCCCTGTAACTATCAGCTGTTGCGCATCCTGCCGCCCGAGGGCGTTGCGGTTGAGGATACGAAACGCCCTTACATCATCATTGATCCGCGCGCGGGTCACGGAGGCGGCATCGGGGGTTTCAAACCGGACAGTCAGGTAGGGGTTGCCCTGTCCAAAGGCCATCCGGTGTATTTTGTCAGTTTCGGTCGAGACCCAATGCCCGGCCAGACCCTTGCCGATGTCATGCACGCCGAGGCTGGGTTCGTCCGCACCGTACGGGCGCGCCATCCCGACAGTCCTCAGCCGGTGGTGACCGGGAATTGTCAGGGCGGGTGGGCGACCTTGCTGATGGCCGCCTGCAACCCGGACCTGACCGGACCGCTGATCCTGAACGGCGCGCCGGTTGCGCCGTGGTCGGGTGAGGTGGGTGAGAACCCGATGCGCTACAACGCAGGTGTCCTTGGGGGCACGTGGCAACCGATGCTCTGGTCCGATCTGGGCGCAGGCAAGTTCGACGGCGCCAATCTGGTGATGAACTTCGAACAGTTGAACCCCAGTCGGAACTATTTCGGTAAGTATTTCGATTTGTATCGCAACCCTGAAGCGGGCTGGAAACGCTTTATCGACTTCGAGCGCTGGTGGGGCGGCTATTTCATCCTGAACGAGGCTGAAATCCACTGGATTGTCGAGCAGCTGTTTGTCGGCAACCGGTTGGTCAAGAACACCGCGCAGCTTGAGCCCGGCGTACCGATAGACATCAAAGCCATCAAGGGCCCAATCTTTGTCTTCGCCAGTCAGGGTGACAATATTACCCCTCCGCAACAGGCGCTGAACTGGATTGCTGCCACCTATGCGGACGAAGAGGAAATCCGCCTACGCGGACAGCGGATTATCTACATGCTGCACGACGAGGTCGGGCATCTGGGCATCTTCGTCTCGTCCAAAGTGGCGCGGAAAGAACACACCGAGCTGGCCTCGACCCTGGAAACGGTCGAGGCGATGGCGCCAGGTCTCTATGAGATGGTGATCGAGAACATCGAAGGTGAAGGTCAGGAAAAACGGTTCGAAGTCCGGTTCCATGACCGGACTCTGGAAGATTTAGCCGCTCTGGATGATGGGCAGGAAGACGAAGCCAGCTTTGCCGCCGTGGCGCATATGTCCGAGGTGCAGGCGAATACTTATGAAACCTTCGGGCGTCCTTTTGTAAGGTCCCTGTCTACGCCGATGGGGGCGAAGGCGCTGCGCGACCTGCACCCGCTGCGCGTTCAACGGGCTGCAATGTCATCCGCGAACCCGATCATGAAAGGTGTGGAACATCTGGCCGACACCGTGCGCGAGCAGCGCGAGCCTGCCGCGCCTGACAACCCCTTCCTTGAGCTAGAGAAATTGACCGCTGACTGGATCGAGCAGGCCATGGACCTGAACCGGGATTTGCGCGATGCGTGGTACGAGGCGACGTTCTTTACGCTCTGGGGTGGACCGCTGGCTGCGTGGTTCGGCAAGAAATACGCGGCACACCGCACCTTGCCCGATCCTGAATCCCTCCGTTCTTTGCCGCAGGTCGAAGCCGCGCTGGCGCATATGAAGCAGGGCGGGTTGTCCGAGGCGGTTGTCCGTCTGTTGATCCTGTTGGGCGACAGTAACCAAAGCTTCAGGGCAGAGATTCTGCATCGCTGGGCGCATGTTTTCAGACACGAGGCGCCTTTCAAGGATCTAACGGTCGAACAGCGCCAACGCATGTTGCAAGAACAGACCGTGATCGTAACTTTTGATGACCAGGGCGCGATCGATACGTTGCCAGACCTGCTGCCGCGCGCCGCTGACAGAAAGCAAGCTGTCGATCTGATCAAGCGTGTTCTGGGCGATATCCCGAACCCATCGCCCGAGCTTGTAGAGATGGCACAGGCGCTGTACGAGACGCTCGATCTTGCTGAGATCGAACAGAAACCTGATACCTCGGTTAAACCTGCGCCCAGATCACGGGCGCGCAAGGCTGCAGCAGTAAACAAGGCCAAGGCAAAATGAAGATAGAAGAAAACCGCACTTACGCGCAGGTCGAGGTCGGGGACGAAGCGCAGGTGACACGCCTATGCACGATCGACGATCTTTATGCTTTTGCCTCGGCCTCGGGTGATCACAACCCGCTGCACCTAGCGGGCTATGATGGCGATGGCGACGGCCGCCCCGAGGCGGTCGCCCCAGCCCTTTGGCCTGCCGGTCTGATCGCGGCGGTACTGGGCAATATCTTGCCCGGCGCCGGCACACAAACCCGTTGGGCGAACCTGTCCTTCCACCTTCCCGTGGTGGCGGGCGACGAAGTTACCGCCTTTGTTACGGTGATCGAAAAACGCGAGGACGGTGACTTGCTGTGCGCCGCTGAAGTGCGCCGTGTTGGTGACAACGCACTGGTTCTCAGCGGTGAGGTTCAGGTTACGCCGCCGGCCAAGCACATGGCGTTCGACTCGGTCGAGGTGCCCGGCTTGATTGTCCAGCGCCATCGCCATTTCGACGCGTTGATCGCTAAGGCTGAGCCGATGGACCCGATGCCGACTGCCGTGGTCGCCCCGGAAGAGCCGAACTCGCTGGGGGGTGCACTACTGGGTATGGCCAAGAGCATCATTACTCCGATCCTGTTGGGCGATCCTGACAAGATTGCCGCTGCGGCTGCGGAGCTGGGTGCCGACCTGTCCGGAATTGAAATTATTGACGCCAAGAGCCACGAAATCGCCGCCCACCGTGCGGTTGACCTTGTGGTCGAAGGCAAGGCAGAGACCCTGATGAAAGGTCACTTGCATACCGATGTTTTACTGCATGCGGTTTTGCGCCGGGAAAAGGGGCTGCGGACCGGGCGGCGACTGTCGCATGTGTTCGTAATGGACGTGCCGGGGATGTCGCGGCCCATCATGGTGACGGACGCAGCGGTCAACATCGCGCCCGATCTGGAGACCAAGGCTGATATTGTGCAGAACGCCATCCAACTGGCGCAATCCATCGGAATCGAAACGCCCAAGGTTGGTGTCCTGTCGGCGGTTGAGACGATCAACCCGCATATGCCCTCATCCGTTGATGCGGCGCTACTGTCGAAAATGGCAGAGAGGGGTCAGATCACCGGTGGCCTAGTCGATGGTCCCCTTGCGATGGACAATGCGGTCGATCTGAACGCGGCCCGCACCAAGGGGATCACCTCTGAGGTTGCCGGGGCGGCGGATATTCTGGTGGCGCCGAATATCGAGGCGGGCAATATGGTGGCGAAACAGCTGACATTTATCTCTCATGCCGAGGCAGCTGGGATCGTTGTTGGCGCCACCGTGCCGATCATTCTGACATCGCGGTCTGATGACGATGCTTCTCGGTTGGCTTCTTGCGCTGTAGCGGCTCTCCACGCGCAAGCGACTAAAGGTAAAATCCATGGCTGACTATGTTCTGGCACTGAATGCCGGATCTTCTTCGTTGAAATTCGGACTGTACGAACTGACCGACGGCAACCGGCCCAGCATGCGCTGGCATGGCCAGATCGAACGCCTCGGCGACGCGCCCCGTTTGTTGGCGCAATCCGCAGGAGGGCGGTCGGTGGACCGGCCGCTCATCAATGCCAAGAGCCATGATGAGGCCATCCAAGCCTTTTTGGACATGGCCCGAGAATATCTGCCGAACGTCAACATCCGCGCCATAGGCCACCGGGTTGTGCATGGCGGGACAGTGTATTCCGAGCCTGTGTTGATTGACGACGACGTTATTGAAACGCTGACTGGTTTCATCCCCTTTGCGCCGCTGCACCAACCCTATAGCCTGGCCGGTATTCGCGCCGCCAGCGCCGCCTTTCCTGGTACTGTTCAGGTCGCCTGTTTTGATACCGCGTTTCACCGCACGCACCCCTGGGTCAACGACACATTCGCCCTGCCGCAGAGGTACTATGAGAAAGGTGTGCGCCGGTACGGCTTTCACGGTCTAAGTTACGACTATATATCGCAGAAACTGAAGGAGATCGCTCCGGGTCTTTACGATGGCCGCGTGGTCATCGCGCATCTGGGCAACGGGGCATCGATGTGTGCGGTTTCGGGTGGGCGTGCCGTGGCGTCGACCATGGGTTTTTCGGCACTGGACGGATTGCCGATGGGTACCCGCAGCGGTCAGCTAGATCCCGGTGTCGTGCTGTATATGATGCAGCAAGAGGGTATGAGCGCGGACGAAATCGCAGAAATGCTCTATCGTAAATCCGGCTTGCTTGGCCTGTCGGGTATCTCGTCGGATATGCGCACCTTGTTGGCCGCCGATACGCCCGACGCGCGCAAGGCCATAGATTATTACGTGTTCCGCATCCGCCGAGAGCTGGGCGCACTATCCGCTGCGCTCGAAGGCATCGATGCGTTAGTCTTTACCGGAGGGGTCGGCGAAAACTCGGCCCAGATCCGTCAGCAGGTCTGTGATGGGATGCGCTGGATCGGGATTGACATGGACCACAACAGAAACGCTGATGGAGGCACGGTTCTGTCTACCGACTTCAGCCGCGTGCGCATTCTGACGATTCCCACCAACGAGGAGATGGTGATCGCCCGCGCCGCGGCGCGGATGGTGTAAACGCGGCTATTGGTCCGGCTTGTTTTTCCGCCGCCGGGCGTATCTGACCAACGTTCCGAGAATTGCGCTGATGACATCGGGCGTAAGCGCGCCCAGAGGGTCACGCCTGAGGCCCGCCACGGTGCCGCGCGCGTCGGAAAGCGTGTCTTTGATCTCGGTTTCGATGTCCTGCAAGGCCATGTCTCGCAGCTCAACCGCCGCCGTCGTATCGGCCTGCGCGTTCTGTGTGTTGGCCAGCAGGGCAAGGATCAGCGCCAGCAGAAGGTTGGCCCCGGCCATGATCAGCGCGGCCAGCGGTTTTGACAGGCTTGCGGACAGCCAGAAGAATCCGGCGACGTTCAGCATGATGACCGCCAGCCCTACGGCCAGCCCGGCGGCGGCGTAGAATCCGGTGCGCCGCGCCGCCACTGCGACATGACGTTGGGCGATCAGCCGTTCGGCGCGCAGAATGATCGAGATATTGCGGGAAATACGGCTCATGATCAGTCTCCTACCGGGACCGGCCTAGCAGATAGCCAATCGTGAAGATGCCAAGGGCAAACAGGATCGGCCTTTTGTGCGGCAGGTCCTCCAACTCGGTCAGTGCTTCTTCCAACTGACCGGACCAGTTGTCGAAATTCTCAGCAATCCTGTCAGCCACTGTATCATGTGGATCAGGCTCAGGCGCCTTTTGGTTGGCCGCGGTTTGCTCGGCCAGTTGGCGGCGCAGATCGGCGACCTGGGCTTCAAGCTCGGCTTTGGTGACCATAGGACCGGTCCTCTTACGATTGTTGCGCCGGATGGGTGAGATCTGCACCTCACCCCCGGTATTGAGGACCAGTTTAATGTGCTTTTCCGGTTTTAGAAAAGGGACTTATCTTTTTTAAGCGTAGTAATCCGCAACCAGCAGGAAATCGGGTGCGACGTCTTCTTCAATGGTGGCGAAACGCGGGATCGGGTCTTCGAACACGTTATCGGTGCGGTCGTCATTGACGGTCGACACCTCTCCGATCAAACAATCACCCTTTTCCGCCCAGAATGCGTGCCAGATGCCGGGCATAAGCGTGACGCTTTCGCCGGGTTTCAGACGCAGTAACTCACCGGGTTTTATCGTGACCGGGCATCCGTCGCTGGGCACAACAACGGGGTTGTCGCGGTCGATGCCGCCTTCGGCGTCCGAGGCATAAATCTCCATCACCAGATCACCGCCGCCGCGGTTGATGATATCCTCGGCCTTGATGATGTGGCGGTGCATCGGCGACAGCTGTTTGTCACGCGAGACCAGCAGCTTTTCGGCGTAGAGCATTCCGCGTCCACTGTCCAAATCTCCCACATCGCCGTTGCGCAGGGTGAACAAGAACAGGCCCAGCTCATCAAAGCGGCCCTGCCCATAATCGGTAATGTCCCAGCCCAGCCCGCGCTCGCGAATACCAGCGGCGGTGTTGCTGCGCATCTTTTCCGGGGACCAGTTGGCAAAGGGCGGCAGCACCGCGCCGAAAGAGCGGATAAAGGCCTCGGCCTCGGTCTTGATGGCGTTGATATCGGATCGTTTCATGTCGGTCTCTTAAAGGTCAAAGCTCGTGCGCCCAGGGCGGGTTTGCCCCGGCGCGGGATACGGTGACTGCGGCGACATCGGCCCCCTTGGCAAGGGCCGCGCGCAATTGGTCAGGGGTCAGGGCGCGAAGGGCGGGTTTGCTCAGGTGACCGCCACGTTCCAACTCGGCCAGAACGCCGGCGTTAAAGGTGTCACCCGCACCAACTGTATCGACCACGTCGACCGGGGGAACCGGGACCGAGGTTTCAGACCCGTCCGCCATATAGCCCGAGGCGCCGTCGCCTCCCCGGGTGACGATGACCGCAGCTGGCCCAGCCTGCAGCAACAGGGGGACTTTCTCGGCGACGCTTTCGGGGCCGGGGACGATCCAGTTCAGATCTTCGTCCGAGACTTTCACAATATCCGCCTGCGCGATCATTCGGTTCAGCCGGGTGCGATAGCGGGCCTGATCCCTGATAAAATCTGGCCGGATGTTAGGGTCAATCATCACAGCCCGGTCCGACCCATGCCGCTCCATCAGCGCGGCATAAGCATCTGCGCAGGGTTCACAGGCCAAGCTGATCCCACCGAAATACAGCGCCGACACGGCGGGCAACTGGTCGGGCATATCCTCGGGGATCAGCATCCGCCCGGCCGAGTTTTCGTCAATGAAGCTGTAGGTCGCGTGCCCGTCCTTCAACCGCACAAAGGCAAGTGTTGTCGGCCGGTTCGAGCGGATCACATGACTGCTATCCACATGGCTGGCCTGCAGGGCATCGGCCAACTGTTCTCCGAACATATCCGATGACAGGCCCGTCAGCAGCCCGGCCGGAGCCCCCAACCGACCCAACGCAATGGCGGTGTTGAAAATGGCCCCGCCTGAATGGGGCACAAACCCCTGGTCTCCCGAAACGGTCGGGGTGGGGATCATGTCAATCAGTGCTTCACCGCAGCACAGGATCATTCCAAGTCCTTTCTGTTCCGTGGGATCGGGCGGCCAGTTTACCGCGCGAGCGCACTTTTGCAGAAGTTGTTAGCGCCAACAATGCCAAATTCATCCTGTTCTGACACATAGAGGTTGAAGGACTGTCGCAACTCGCTGAACCGCCCGCCTGCATTAAACGCGTCGCGGAAGGCGTCCTTGAACAGCCAACGGTTCTTTTCTGCGACGCCGCCGACCAGGAAAATGCCACCAGTGGGGATGAGCACAACGGCCAGGTCACCCATGACTGCGCCCAAATGGGCGGTAAACATATCGGCAGTTTTCACGGCGGTCGGGTCGGTTTGGGCCTGGGCGTCTTCCAGAATATCCCGGGCACTGCGTACAGGTATATCGGTCTGTCCAGCGGCCATCCCGGCGGCCTGATACAGGATCGGTAAGCCGGTGCCGCTGAGGAACATTTCAGCCTCGAGCACCATTGTGTCGCCAAAAAAGCAATCGGGCGCGATGTGACGGGCGGCGCGGAAAATCTCGACCTCATCGACGTGACGGGGCGACAGACCGATATGACCGCCTTCGCCCGAGGCAGTGTGATAGCGGCCATTGGAATAGAGCAGGGCGCCGACGCCAAGCCCGGTACCCGGCCCGACCACTAGCCGTGTACCAATGGGCGGGGTTGCGGCCCCTTGCAGAACCTCGACATCGTCGCCGGTGATTTCAGCAACCGACCAAGCGGCGGCGGTGAAATCGTTGATCACAAAGGTATGCTGCGCACCGGTTGCCTTGCCGATATCGCCCTCGGACAAGTCGAGATTTGCGTTGGTCAGGCGGATCGTCCCGTCCTTCACTGGCCCGGCCCCGGCAGCGACCACGGCGCGCGGATCGGTTCCAATCTCATCCCGCAGGCTGTGAAAAGCGTCAAGCAATTCGGGCAGTGTGCCAGTCGGGTATTTGCGCAGATCGGTCAGTTTGCCGTTTGAGATCACACCCAGCCGCGTATTGGTGCCGCCAATATCAGCGACCAGATTCCAGTGTTCATGCATGGCACCTGGAGGTTGAGCCAGGGGCAGCGACACCGCGCCTCCCTTCAACCGGGATTGCAGAACGGACAGGTCTTCGACTTCCGCTGCGCGGACGAACAGGCCTTTCACTGGCACGCCGTGTTCCATAGCCTCTTGCGCGGTTTGCATCGGCTGATCGGGTCGTGCAGGCTCGTTCTGGCGGTCAGAGTCGTGATGTTCGATGAGGTAAATGGGCAGGTCTTTGGTATAGCTCTTTTGGATGCTTGCCAGCGCTGAGGCGGTAGTATCCCTGCGCGCATCGCTGTGAATCCCGCACCAATCGACAGGTGTGCCAATGATGTCCAAATCGTCCTGCCAGCCTTCCGGCAGGAGTGCCTCCATTTCTGCAACCGAGACCTCCGCGTAGGCCTTATTGAATATGGCGCCAAGCAAATCGCTAGTTCGAGGACCGCTTTCAACCGACCCCAAAGGAATTTCCACCCCCAGATTGGTCATGCCCAGTCCGCGCATCGCGTCAATCGATAGGCCGTGTGCGAGCAGTCTGTGGTGCATCCTACGCGCGGCGGTGCGGGTGCTATGAAAATTCGAGGTGGCAGTGTGGCCTAGTTCATGTGCGTCCGTTGGGGCGACACTGAATACGCGATCACCGATGCGGCTCATGATGATTTCGGTATAGTCGGCAAACCAGTTGGCAATATCGCGGTTTCGCCAGCCGCCCAAATCGTCCAGTGCCAAGGGAAGATCGCTGCCAAAAAGCGTTGCGCAGGGGCGAATACCCTGTTCCAGCAGTTTTTCCGTCAGGTGGTCGTAGTCGTCCAATCCGGCTTGATTGATTGCTCCCCGTCCATCGGGCAGGACATGCGCCCAAACGATCGAAAACCGATAACAGTCAAACCCGGCCTTGAGCGCGGGAGCAAAGTCTTGCGGCGCAGATGTGTCTTGACCGCCTAAAGGCGCAAAGCCAAAGAGAAAGTCCTTGGGAAAATCAGTGCGGGCGTATTGCATGATCAGTACCTGTTGGGGCGGGACCGGTAAAAGTGCCACCTATCAGTTTGGTCTCCGGCATTCCAGTTTCGTTGGGGTCATTCACCGTTGCGACCCGTTCAGACGGCATCCGGTTTTTGATGTTGCAGTTGGCGATAGCAAAAAATGATAGCGCTAACAATACCTGAGTTTTGATTGCATCGCAGAGAAAACTGATCGCAATGCAACGTCGTACCATTCTATCTTAGGTAAGAAAGGGGTCCTTAAACACTTGTCTTGACAAGTGGAGTTGAGCTGTTTCAACCTATTTGAAACGTTTCAATAGCGGATAGCCTTTGAATATGCGGATCGCGGCGCAGCTTTATACCGTTCGCCAGGTTGGAGATCTGGCCTCCCAGCTTGAATTGGTTGCTGCCTGTGGATTTGCGGATATCGAAACGATCGGCTTTCACGACCTGACCCCTCAGGACATGGCCCGGCAGGTGGCGGATTCGGGTTTGTCCGTCCGCTCGGCTCATTTCGATTGGGAGGAGTTTGAAGCGCGGTTCGACGAAATTCTGGATCTATTAGTCCTATTGAAATGCCAGGTCGCAGTCATGCCGTGGCTGTCGCCCGAGGCGCGGCCCGACACGCCCGAGGGATGGATGGACGTGTCGGGTCGGTTGACAGGTTGGGCCGACGAACTGGCGGTGCATGGGGTGCGCCTTGCGTACCACAATCACGATTTTGACCTGACTGGCCGTCCCGGCGAAACACCGCTGGATCAGATCTTGTCCCACGACAACATGTACTGGCAGCCCGATCTTGGGTGGCTGGCGGTTGCACAACAAGATCCATGTGCGCTGCTACATCGTTATGCAGACCGCATCGTATCGGTGCATGCCAAGGATGCGGATCCGTCAGCGGGTGAGGGGGATGAGCGTTGGCGCAATCTGGGGCAGGGCGTGTTGGACTGGTCCCGTGTGTTGCAGGTTCTGACCCATAGCCCATGTTCCGATCTATTCGTTGAACACGATGATACGCCCAATCACACTGAGACCCTGCGGACAGGGCACACCTTCCTTAGGCACCAGCTTGCGGCGGAGGACGGATAGTGGCGCGTGCGACGATCAAGTCCATCGCGAAAGAGACGGGATACTCGGTGGGTACCGTCTCGAACGCCTTACGCGGGGCGGCGTCGGTCAAAGAAAAGACCCGACTGGAGATTCAGGCCGTTGCCACCCGGCTTGGCTATCGTGTCAACATGGATGGCTTGAAACTGCGCACCAACAAGTCCTTCCGCATCGCCGTTTTGGTCAGTGTGTCATTGGACGCGTCGGAGGAATGGGAAGGAGTGGAGTTCACCCGAATTCTGGCGGGAATCTCGGCCGCGTTACAGGGCTCGCTCTATGAAATGAGCGTGTTCAACGTGGCTGATCTTGCCGATGCCATGGCGACGCTGGAGCGGATCGTTCAGGATGGGCTTGCCGACGGGGTCATATTCTCGGGTACCTTGCACGGCGATCCTCGTATTGCGTATCTGCAAGAGCACGGTTTTCCCTTTGTGACCATGGGGATGAGCGACAGCCAAATGCCTCATGCCTTTGTTGACTTCGACAGTCAGGCCGCAGCATTTGACGCCACCGCGCGGCTGGTGCGGCTAGGTCACCGGCGTATAGCTTTGGTGAATCCCCCGACCGAGTTGATCTATGCGCGCCAGCGCCAAGCCGGATACGAACAAGCCTTGGCTGATGGTCGTATTTCGCCGGATTCGGATCTGATCTTCAACGGCCCCACCACGGCGCGTACCGGGAAGCACAGCTTTGATGCGCTGATGCGGTTGCCTGATCGTCCCACGGCCTGCATCTGCGCCAACGAAGCGATGACCTTGGGCGTGCTGTCTGCTGCCCATGCCGCCGGGGTTCAGGTTGGTCGCGATCTGGTGGTGATTTCGACCGACGATCTGCAGCTCAGCCGTTATTTCGTGCCACCGCCCAGCACCTATTACGTTCCGATTGAAGAGACCAGCCGTCTGCTGGGCGAATACATGTTGAAAGCTTTGGACGGGGCAGACCCGTCCGAAACTCAGAAAAAGATCAGGGCCATACTCATCGAGCGCCAACCTGACACCCCCGCGCCGAAAACGGCGTTTGTCAAATAGACCAACAGAAGGAGTAATAAAGATGATCAAGAACTTATTGGCCGCTGCTGCTCTGACCGCAATGGCCGCCCCAGCGGTCTTTGCTGCCGATCTGGAAGGGCGCGTGCTGAAAATCGGAACGGATGCCACCTATCCGCCGATGGAGACGGTTGATGAAGCCACCGGAGAGATCGTGGGCTTTGACGTGGATGTGATGAATGCGATCTGCGACAAGGTGAATTGCGTTCCGAACTTTGTGAACACCGCCTGGGACGGCATCTTTGCCGCGCTTCAGCAGGGTGAGTTTGATCTGGTTATCTCGGGCGTATCGATCACGCCTGAGCGCGAAGAGACGATGGATTTCTCAGAGCCCTATATCGTGGTCAGCCAAGCGATCATTCTCCAGGTCGATAACGCAGACATGACCTTGGATGACTTCAAGGCCGGTGGTCAGAAACTGGCCGCGCAAACCGGCACCACCAACGCGCAACTGGCCGAAGAGCTGGTCGGGCGTGAGAATGTCAGCTTGTATGACAACTTCTCGGCGGCAATTTTGGCGCTGCAGAATGCCGATGTGCAGGGCGTCATCATCGACGGCACCTCGGCTGCGGCTTACGAACAGGAGTTCGCAGGTGAATTGACCGTGGGGATCACCGGTCTTCAATCTGACCCGCTGGGCATTGTGTTCCAGGAAGGCGACGCCACAGTTGATGCCATCAATGCAGGGCTCGAGGCGATCAAAGCCGACGGCACCCTGGACGCGTTGATCAGCAAATACTGGGGCACCGAATAACCTGGTTTGACCCGTAACGGCCCGGCGCCATAGGTGGCCGGGCCGCATTTCAGCAGAGAGGTCCCATGTCGCGCCTAAGCTCGATCCGCCCGAGCAACCTCGTGTTGCTCGCCGCTGCTCCGTTTATCATCTATCTGTTCGCCACCTCGTCGAAATACCTGCGCTCGCTGATTGCGATTTTGGGGATCGGCAATGATGCCGGGCCGATATTCATCGGGTTTCTAATTGTCCTAACGGTTGCCGTTTTGGGCTATCTCTGCGCCCGCAACGCACGCTTTAAAGAGGCGCCGGCCTGGTTATGTGTTTCGGCGATGGCGGCGTTACCAGCGGCAATTGTTTTGGCTGTTCTGGGGTTCGTTGCGCCGCAGGTGCTTATGCCTTTTGCCGAGTCCGTCTTCTTTCATGCGCTTAGCGAGAACACGTCGACTTTGATCGACAGGTCCTCGCAAACCTGGGTGCTGTTCCCGGAGGTGGTTGAGACTGTTCAGGCCGGTCTACAGATCGTGCTGGTAATCTACGCGCTTGCCGTGGCCGCCATCCTATTTTCCTCACGCCTACCGAATGGGTCGCGAAACTATGTGCAACTGGGGTTTGAGGTCCTGACCGGCGCGGTGCTGTTTTATCTGATGTTCATGGCGCATTGGCAGTTCGCCACCGGGGTGGCGATCACGTTCCGGGCGGCCATCTTCGCCTATATATTCGCAGCTATTCTGGGTCTGATCTGGGTGGGGCTGCAATCGTTCAAACCCAAGGCGCGCACGACTGTAACCTATGGCTGCATCAGTCTCGCACTTCTGGCGATGTCAGCGTTTTTCTTCATGCAGCCCAAGGTTCAATACGAACTCGTCGGCACACTGGACGCCCGCATTGCCATCGTGCGGGGCACGCCGCAAGCGCAGGCAGACATAATCCGCTTTGGCGAATTTCAAGAGGGTGAAAGCCCCCAATACCGTATCCGCAGCGCGCCCGACGCGGCCTCTGCGTTGGAGCAGATCGAAACCGTGGACAGTGTCTCGGGTGCTTTTGTTCCGGTCGGTACGAACACCAAGGGGTATCCGGTGATCTGGCAGACGCAATTCCTGCCGGACAAGTATCGCAACCCGGCTTTGGCCTTTGCTGTGTTTGGCTTTCTGCTGCTGACGCTGACCGTTGGCGGCGCCCAACACAAACTGCATCCGCTGGCGGTAGGGGCTGAGTTTTTTGTTGATACGATCCGCGGCATCCCGATGCTAGTGATCATTCTATACATCGGTCTTCCTCTGGCCGGTGCGGTTAAGGATGCCACTGGCGGCGGCATCGACATGACCAACATGACACGCGGGATCATTGCAATCTCGGTCGGCTATTCTGCTTACATGGCTGAGATTTTCCGATCCGGCATCGAAGCCATCCCGCGCGGGCAAATCGAGGCGGGGGGCTCGCTGGGCCTGTCACGCTGGCAAACTGCACGGTTGATCATCTTACCGCAAGCGCTGCGTATCGTTACGCCGCCCTTGGGCAACGAATTCATCGCGATGATCAAAGATACCTCACTTCTGTCGATCCTGTCGGTCCGCGACATGACGCAGCGGATGCGCGAGTTTCAGGCAGCCAGCTTCCTGCCGTTCGCACCGTTTAACACCGCAGCGATCCTCTATGTCGTGATCACGCTGGGCTGCGCCAGCTTCCTGAAATGGATCGAACGCCGCACGGCAAGGGAAGACCGATGAGCAAACTGGAACTGGGGGTCTGCTACTACCCCGAACAATGGAATCGGTCGTTGTGGCGCGAGGATGCACGTCGGATGGCCGAAATGGGCCTCGATTGGGTGCGCATTGCCGAATTCACCTGGGGTCTGATTGAACCCCAGCGCGGCCAGTTCCAGTGGGACTGGCTGGACGAGGTGATCGAAATTTTGGGCGATGCGGGCCTGCGCGTGATGATGTCCACGCCGACGGCAGCGCCGCCAAAGTGGCTGATCGATGAACACCCTGAAATCCTGCCGGTTGGCCCGGATGGGCGCGCCAGAGGATTTGGGTCCCGTCGGCACTACTGCTTTTCCAGTGAGGTTTTTCTGGCCGAGTCCCGCCGGATCGCCACCGAATATGCACGGCGGTACGGCGAGAACCCGCATGTCCGCGCTTGGCAGATCGATAACGAGTATAATGATCACGACACGGTGCTCAGCTACTCTGAAGCCGCGCGCGACGGATTCCGCCACTGGTTGGAGCAGCGTTACGGAACAATCGACAATCTGAACCAGACATGGGGCACCGTGTTCTGGGCATCCGGCTATACCCGCTTTGACCAGATCGAATTGCCTCACGGGTTGGTGGCCAGCCCCAACCCGACTCACGCGTTGGATTTCGCGCGCTATTCTTCGGACCGGGTGCGACTGTTCAACCGGGCGCAGGTGGACATCTTGCGGCAGCTCTCGCCAGGCCGGGATATTACCCATAACTTTATGGCGGGCAGTTTCGAGTTCGACCACCATGCAGTCGCTGCCGATTTGGATATCGTCGGCTTCGACAGTTATCCGCTGGGCAACCTGTTGGGTTCGACCCTATCCGATGAGGAAAAGCATCGGTACCTGCGTACAGGTGCGCCGGACTATCAGGGATTTCACTGCGATCTTTACCGATCACAAGGCAACGGGCGCATGTGGGTGCTGGAGCAACAACCCGGCCCGGTGGATTGGGCGGAAAAGAACCCATCCCCAGCCGATGGAATGGTGCGGCTATGGACTTGGGCCGCTTATGCGCACGGGGCGCAAGCGGTTATGTTCTTCCGCTGGCGGCAAGCCAAGTTTGCACAAGAGCAGTTTCACACGGCCCTTCTGCGGTCAGACAGTAGCCCGGATCAGGCGGCACTGGAACTTGCGCAGGTGGTCGAGGAGCGGGCCGTATTGCCTCCGGTCATGCGCCAACAGGCCTCAGTGGCGATCCTGCTGGATTACATGTCCATCTGGGCCGCAGATATCCTGCCGCATGACGATGCTTTCCCGAATGCTCAAATCGTCCGTGAATGGTATGCGGGGTTGCGGTCCTTTGGAGTCGATCTGGATTTTGTCGGTCCAGAGGATGATCTAACCGGCTATGCGCTGATTGTTTTACCACAAAGCATGATCGTCCCACCGGACCTGGCGAAACGGCTGCGAGACAGTCAGGCAAAGTTGCTGATCGGTGCCCGTGGGGGCAGCAAGACCGCCGACATGCACACGCCGCCTAACCTTGCCCCCGGCGAATTGGCCGAACTGACCGGTGTACGGGTGCTACGGGTCGAATCGCTGCCCGATCTGGCCAAGGAATCGGTGCGTCTGCAGGACGGCACACAGCACGAATTCACCGGGTGGCGAGAAATCATCGAAACCGAGAATTCTGTAACAGCCCGTTTTTCCAGCGTTTACCGCGACGGCAGCCCGGCTATTGTGCAGTCGGATCGAGCGATGTACCTGGCGATGATCCCGCGCGGACCGTTGTTGCACGCCGTTCTGTCACAGGCTCTGAACTGGGCGGATATCCCTGTGACGGAAAAAAACCGGGATGTGCGTATCACACGCCGAGGCGCGCTGATCTTTGCCTTCAACTTCGGCGCAGAACCGCAAACTCTGCCCGGTCCAAAGGTTCGTCAATATCTTGTTGGTACTTCGGAAATCCCGCCCTATGGTGTCTCAGTCTGGATGGAACCGTGACCTGATCTTGGTTCCGGCGGATGTGATTGCAAACTGGACCTATGAAAACTGATAACTGTCACTTTTGGACTGACAGCTCTGCGGCAAAGGTCTAGCCTGCAGTTACAAAACAAAAAGACTACAAAGTCCAACAACGGGAGAAACGAAAATGGCTGAACGGAAAACGCTTTCCAGACGCTCTGTCCTGAAAAGCGCAGGTGCTGCTGCGCTGGCGGCACCGCTTTACAGCAAAAGCGCGCTGGCGTCCTCGGGTGAGATCAACATTCTGATGTGGTCGGATTACCTGCCGCCTGCATTCCTGCAAGAGTTTGAAACTCTGACCGGGATCAAGGTGAACTACACCGGTATCGGGTCAAACGAAGAAATCATCAACAAGATGAAAGCGACCAAGGGTCAGGGCTTTGACATCGTGTCCCCGACCAACAACCGTTCGCTGCAGTGGGAGCCGCTGGAGCTGCTGCAGCCCTTCGACATGAACAAGGTTCCAATCGATCTGGTGAACCCGGCGATGGCGGCGATTGGCACGGATGCATGGAACTTCGGTGACAGCGGCGTGCATTGGCTGCCACATATCTGGGGTACCGAAGGCATCGCCTATCGCACCGACCTGTGGCTGCCCGAAGGGGACGCACCATCTTATGGCGATGTCTGGTCCGAAGAAAACGCCGGCAAGACCATGGGCCGCGCGCATTCGATGATGCTGGGTGCCGGTCTTTACATGGAACGCGCCGGTGAAATGGAGCCTGGCTCGGTTTGGGCTGCGTATGGCGACGAAGAAACCATGCGCAAGGTCTGGGGTCAGATCACCGACTGGTGCATCGAACGCAAGAACCGGATCAAGCTGATCTGGAACGACGCCGACACTCAGAAGAACGGTCTGTTGAACGAAGGCGTTGTAGTCGGCCAAACATGGGACGGCCCACCGCTGGCGCTGAAATCGGCGGGTGAGCCTGTGCACTATCAGGCACCGGTTGAAGGTGCGATGGCGTGGGTTGACGGTATGGCAATGCCAACGGGCGCGGCCAATATCGATCAGGTCTATGCCTTCATCGACTTCGCCTATCAGGCGAAACCGGCCGGTGTTGCGATCGACAGCCACGGCTACAACTCGCCGGTTCTGGGTGCCGACCAGTATTCGGGCGACACCTACAAGAAGAACTTTGCCGAGGCCTATCCGGGTGACTCGCTGGCGAACCTCAACCCGTGGCCTGCTGAAGCGCCATGGTATGCGGAAACCCGCACCGAGTTCGTCAATAAGTTCAAAAGCGCCTGATAGCTTTGAAACGCAGCCCTCCGCCACTGTGCGGGGGGCCAATCACCCGCGCGCCATTTTGGCGTGACGGACCCTATTTTGGTGCGGTCGTCCACCGCACCTGACGGAGATACCAAAAATGAGTGCAGGGGTCGGTGTAGATCTTGAAAACCTGTGGATCCGTTTCGGTGACTTTGTCGCCGTGCGGGACGCCAATGTGAACATCAATGGGGGCGATTTCTTTTCGTTCCTTGGCCCCTCGGGCTGTGGCAAGACAACGATCCTGCGGGCGGTCTCGGGCTTTCTGGACCCAAGCGAGGGCCGGGTTTTGATCGGCGGCAACGACATGCAGGGCATCGGCCCGAACAAGCGTCCGACCGCCCTGATCTTTCAAAACCTGGCGTTGTTCCCGCTGATGAAAGTGTGGGAGAACATCACGTTTTCCATGGAGATCAAAGGCGCCAGTGCCAAGGAACGCCGCAAGCGCGCCGACGAATTGCTGGACATGATCGCGCTGCCGGGGCAGGGCGACAAACTGCCTAGTGAATTGTCCGGCGGCCAACGCCAGCGTGTTGCCATTGCGCGCGCCCTGTGTGCTGAACCCGATGTGCTATTGCTAGATGAGCCACTGTCCGCCTTGGACCTCAAGCTACGTCAGCACATGCGGACCGAGCTACGTGAAATTCAGCAACGGGTTGGTATCACATTCATCTACATCACCCACGATCAGGGTGAAGCGCTGACCATGTCGGACAACATTGCAGTCATGCGGGCTGGGGTGATTGATCAGATTGCGGATGGCAAGACGATCTATAACGACCCCAATACAGCCTTTGCTGCCTCGTTTGTGGGCGAAAACAATGTCTTTCGCGGCAAAATTAAACAGGTCATGGGCAGTGAGGCACTGATCGAGACCAACCGTTCCGGTGATCTGGTCGCGCGGATTTCGACCGCCAATCAGGGCAAGATGAAAGAGGGCGACGACGCCATGCTGTTCATCCGTCCTGAGGCCTTTGCCATCGCGCCCGACGGTGCTACCGGCGATCACTTTGTCACTGCGCGAGTGAACCATGAAGAGTTCGAGGGTAACGTCTTCAACATCTTCACCGAAGGCGAAGGCGGTAAGGAGATCAAGGTGTCGATCCCGAACCACGGTCAGTCCTTTCAGGACCACACCGGGCAGAACATCACGCTGGAATACGAGACCCATAATGCGGTTCTGGTTCCGGCTGGTGAGCTGGCCGCAGAATAAGGGGAAGAACATATGCCCCGCTTCCTGAAGGAATTCTTCAATCGCAACGGCACCGGCATGGGGTTGGCGATATTGGGTCTGGTCCTGTTCTGGACCATCGGCCTGATTATCCTGCCGCAGCTGTCGATGCTGGACTTCTCGTTCCGTCCCAACCTTCCGCCGCCAGAGATCGGCGGGCCAAAGGACGTGTATACGCTGGAGAACTACAAATACCTGATTTATGGCCCCGAAGGCGGCAGCCAGGCCTATAACTCGGTCGATCTGCGCGTGTTTTTCCGCACGCTGCTTGCGGCGGTGTGTGTGACGATCTTTAACCTGATCATCTGCTATCCGATCGCCTATTACCTGGGTCAGTCCAAGGGCAGCCATATTCGTATCTTTGCGATCATGCTGATCATCCCCTACTGGATCAACGAGATCCTGCGGGCCTTTGCGCTGCGGATCATTTTTGGTCAGACCGGTGTTCTGAACACCCTGTTCATGGGGCTGGGCATCTGGGACACGCCGTATGATTTCATCCGTGCCGACATCGCGCTCTATGCCGGTTTGGGTTATGCCTACATCCTGCTGATGATCTTCCCGATCTACAACGTGATCGAAAGTCTGGATGGCAACCAGATCGAGGCCGCACGTGATCTGGGTGCTCCGTGGTGGCGGATTCACTGGCGGGTGGTCATTCCCTATGCCAAGCCGGGGATCAGTTCGGGCTGTACCATGGTCTTCATGCTGTCCGCAGGCGCACTGGCTGCTCCGCAGATTCTGGGCGGGCCGTCTTCACTTTGGTTCACGCAGCTTATCTATCAGCAATTCAACGACAACAACGACTGGCCGCAAGGGGCCGCGTACGCCATCGTGCTGTTGGTGACCTGTATCCTGTTCGTGTTGGCGATGATGCGCCTGTTCAAGGTGAACATGGGGGATATCGGGAAATGAACAATTCCTTCCTCCGCATAAGTATCTGGGTCTATCTGGCAATCTTCTTCCTGTACCTGCTGGGCCCGCTGGTGATCATGTCAATCACGGCCTTCAACTCTTCGGCGTTCCCGAGGATGACGCCGTGGGAATGCCTGACCTTCCAGTGGTTTGGCGAACTGTTTCAGGATCAGCGTATCCTGAACGGCATCAAGAACTCGTTGATAATCGGCGCCGGGACTGTTGTTTTGTCGGTGGCAATGGGTTTGGCGGGCGCATTGATGCTGACGCAGATCTGGCCCAAGCTGCGGGCGACCTATTACACGGTCATCATTGCACCGATTCTGATCCCGGGCGTGGTACTGGGTATCTCAACCTTGGTTTTCTGGGATAGGATCAACCGTATGCTGGGATTGGGAGCGGATAGCTTCCTGTCCAACGGCATCTTCCTGACGGTGATTGGTCAGTCCACCTTTATCGCCAGCTATTGCATGTTGGTGCTGGTGGCGCGGCTGCAGCGCTATGATATCGCACTGACCGAGGCGGCACTGGACCTCGGCGCATCCCACGCGCAGGCATTCCGCAAGATCTTGCTGCCGTTCATGCGCCCGGCGATTGCTTCGGCGGCGGTGTTGGCGTTCCTCGCTTCGTTCGAGAACTACAACACCACCACCTTCACATTTGGTGAGTACCCGACGCTGACCATCGAACTGGCACAGAAAGTACGATACGGTATTACGCCGTCGATCTCGGCGCTGGCCTTCATCATCGTGGCGCTGACCGTGTTCTTCGCCTTGCTGAACGAGGCCAAGTTGAAACGGCAGGAACTGGTTGCTGCCGCGCGCAAGAACGCCACGGTCGAGGAACTGGCGGGTAAGATCAAACTGCCCAGCTTCTTTTCTGGAAACACTGCTGCGGTTCTTGTGGTCGTGTTCGCTGTAGCCACGATAACTGTGGTCGGAACCGCGACGGCATACAACCCGGGGCAATGTATCGCGAACGTGCGAGAGCAGAAGCAACTGGAAGCCCAACAGCGCATCGAAGAGCTGCGTAAGCAGCGCGAAGAGCAGCGCAAGCAGCGTGAGGAAGAACGCAAACAGCGCTTTGAAGGTGTGTTTGAGCCCGGTGACCTACAACCCGGTGCTACGGAAGAGGGCGCTGAGCCGGACACGGGTTCCAACAACTCGGGCTTCGGTAATGTGTTTGATCCGAACGCATTGGGCGGTGACGACGAAGAGAGCGAAGCGGAGCCCGAAACACCGCCCGCCAGCAATGGTGGTTTCGGCGGAGCCTTCGACCCCAACAGTCTGCAAAGCGACCAGTAAGATTCGCGCCTGACGGAAGACAACGCGCCCGGAGAGTTACCCCTCTTCGGGCGCGTGTTTTTTTAGGATCAGCACGTCGCAGGCACCAATCTCATAGCCGTTCCAAGACACAGGGGTAGAAGCGTAGTTGATCAGAAACACGTACTCTTCAGTCTCGCGCCGCCGCAATCCTTTGGGCAGCGGATGCAGAGTTAGCCCGACCTCTTGCGCCGCCATTGTGATCACCCGGTCCCACAGAGCCTCATCCGGAAACCCAGATAGATACCAGATCCCACCTTCACCCTTCAGGGCGGATGTCCCATCGGCATAAGTCAGCAAGTCAGGGGCGCTGCCGGACAAGCGATCAATCCAGTGTTGCGCTGCACCACCACCAATCACGTTGCGTTGCACATTGGGCGGCAAGGTCTCGACCAAATCGACCTCGCAATCCAGTTCAGACAGACCGGGGCGCGCTTCTGGGATCTGAAAATCACGCGTGATGGCGCCGCTGCGGGGGCCAAAGATCGTCAAATCGGCCGAGCGTTGCTCCATCTGACCTTCAAAAGTGGCCAACCCTGGGGCAAAGGCCAGTTTGTACCCTGTCTTGGGGCTGTCAGACGCCGAAAGAATATCCACCGACAACCCGGCCTTGCGCAGTGCCCGATAGGCTGAGAAGACCAGCCGGAAATAGTTGAAACCAGCCCCTTGCGGCTGTGTTGCCCACGCCCAGTCCGAGGGGTAGTCGAACAGAATGGCCACATCTGCCTGAGTCTGAGTGACTGTGCCCAGTTCCGCCAGATCATCAGCAGTCTGGCGGGCCTCAGCCAAGGCGGGGGCGGGGGTATTGCTCGGGGCTAGCAAGCCTGCGTGCATCTGTTCCTGCGCGAACGGAGCCTGCCGCCAGCGGAAATAGCTGACCACCTCGGCCCCATGCGCCACCGCCTCAAGCGACCAAAGGCGCACCATGCCGGGCAGGGGGGCGGGATTAAACGGGGCCCAGTTTACCGGACCGGGTTGCTGCTCCATCACCCACCAGCGGCCACGTCCAACGGCGCGATAGAGGTCGTGGTGAAAGGCCTGCATGTCCGGATCGCCCTGCTGCAGGAATGCGGTCTTGTGCGCCTCGTCAGCTTCGAGCCGGTCAGAGAGGAACCCGATCGGGTAACTGTCCCAGGTGGCAATATCCAGATCCTTGCCAACCTTGAAATGGTCGAAGTCCAGAATCCGGCCCATATAGTTGTGCAGCAACGGTGCATCGGTCAGCGGCCGCAGCACATCGACCTGCGCTTTGTTGTACACCGCGACCTGATCCGAGCTGAAACGGCGAAAGGCTAAAACATGGGCGGGGTTGGGCTCGGTCACGGTCAGGTTGGGCAGGTCGATCTGATCAAAGCTACTGTATTCCATTGCCCAGAATACGTTGCCCCATGCGGTATTAAGCGCTTCGACGGAACCATACTGATCCGCCAGCCACTGGCGAAACGCCTGCAGTGCCGGTTGGCTGTAACTGACCGTGGTGTCGTGGCAGCCATATTCATTGTCGATTTGCCACGCCGCGATATGCGGGTTGCGTCCGTAGCGCTCGCCCATGATCCGCGTGATACGGACGGAGTCCTCGATATAACCCTGATGGCTAAAACAATAATGCCTGCGCGACCCAAACTTGCGCGGCTGTCCCTGTTCATCTACGGCCAGCATGTCGGGGTGTTTGTCCAGCATCCAACGCGGTGGCGTTGCCGTTGGCGTGCCCAGCACAACCTTGAGGCCCGCAGCCCCAAGCACCTCAATCGCACGATCCAGCCAGTCAAAACGCAGGTCGCCCGGAGAGGGTTCCATGCGGCTCCAGGCAAACTCGCCGATCCGCACCCATGTTAGGCCAGTTTCCACCATGCGAGCGGCATCCTGGGCCCACATCTCTTCGGGCCAATGTTCGGGATAGTAGCAAACGCCAAGTTCGGGCTTCATAGAAGAACTCTGTGTTCGGCTTGTCCCTTGCCAACGCCATGGGCGGCAAAGGTCATGCCATTGGTTGGGTGTTTGACCAAAGTCTCAGCATCCAGCCCCTCGCGGGCGGTGGTGCAGTACAGGGTCGTCAGTTGATTGCCGCCAAAGGCTGGGCACGAGGTATGCGCGGCCTCAAACGCGACCGCCGTCAGGAACTGGCCCGCAGGTGTATAGGCAGCCACGCGATTTGCGCCCCATTGAGCGATCCAGATGTTACCGTCGATATCGACCACCGCCCCATCGGGGTTCAGCCCATCGACCCGCAGATCGAGGAAGACCTCGCTTTCGCCCTCGGGCCAGCCGGTTTCCGGGTTCAGGGGCCAGCGCATGACCTGTTTCGTAACAGTGTCTGCGTAATAGGCACAAGATCTGTCCGGGGCGAAACAGATCGCATTGGAAATCGTGACGCCCGGCACCAATTGTCGCAATTCGCCCTGCCAGTACCGATAGATCGCGCCAGCGCCTGATTCGGCACCTTTACCCATGGTCCCGATCCAGAACCCGCCCCAGGGATCAGCGCGCCCATCATTTGATCGCGTGACGGGGTTGTCGACCTCAAGCGGGGTGACCAGATTTTTCTGACCGGTCTTCAAGCTGAACCGCCAAAGCCCCGTTTCTGAAGCGATCAACAGGGTGTCCCTGTCGATCCAGCCCGCCGCTGAGACGTGTTCGTTGAATTGCCAACTGCGCGGTTCGCCGTTTTCCTGCGTCATCAGGCGTTTGCCGACGATGTCGAACCAAAAAAGCTGTTGTCGTTCAGGATGCCAAAGCGGGCCTTCGCCCAGTTCACAAGGGCGGTCGTCGAAGACGGTGCTCATCCGGCGGCCTTGTCATAGGCCGCCACGATCCCAGCGGCGCGGTCTGCGACCTCAGAGGCCGACATGCCGGGCTTGAACAGAGCTGAACCAATGCCGAACCCATCGGCGCTGGCTTTGATCCATTCGCCGAAATTCTCAGGCCCCGCGCCACCGACAGCATAGACCAGCGTGCCTTTGGGCAACACCGCGCGCAGGGCGGACAGCCCTGCCGGACCGGCCAGAGTGCCAGGGAACAGTTTCAAGCCAGACGCGCCAGCTTTGAGAGCGGCAAACGCCTCGGTCGGAGTGAAAATACCTGGCCAGCTTTCCAAACCCAGCTGATAGGTGTGCGAGATTACCTGCCCGTCGTAGTTTGGCGACACGATCAATTTGCCGCCAACGCTGGCGACGGCATCCACCTGATCGGTCGTCAGAACGGTGCCCGCGCCGATAAGGGCGCGGTCGCCGAATTCCTTGACCAGAATACCGATGGAGTCCAACGGGTCAGGAGAATTAAGGGGTACTTCGATCTTGTCGATCCCGGCGTCGATCAGAGCCCGCCCGGTGGCGGCGGCCTCAGTCGGTTGAAGGCCACGCAGAATTGCGATGATCGGACGGCTCATGCGGTTTGCCTCGTAAGGTTACGGGCCTGCAGCAAGCCGGCCAGAGTACATTGTGTGCTGTTGGCGGTTTCAACGAACGCGCCCTGTTGTTGCAGGGCTTTGGCGTAGATGCCCGAAAGCCCCTCGGCCCCGATGATCGCCAGTTGTTGGCCCAGCCAATAAGGGCGTGTGGCTGCCAGTTCTGCTCCGATCAGATAGCCCGACAAACGGGCCCGGGCGATACTGCCTTCCTGACCCTGCAGCAGATCGGCGGCACGCAGGCCAAACAACCTCGCGGCCAGTTGTTCAGGCTTCGAAAGCGTATCTGCGGTGGCCTCGGCGAACGCCGTGTCGTCCCATCCGTCGCCGACCGAGTGTTTCAGCACCGATTGCCCGCGCAGCAGGTCGAACATCTCGCCAGTCATGAAGGTGCGAAAGCTCACGGCCTCGCTGGCGCTGACCTGCACCCATTTCGTGTGAGTACCGGGCAAGCAGATGACCCCGTCCCAGTTGGGACGATTAGCCAGAAAACCCGCGATTTGGGTTTCTTCACCGCGCATGACATCCGGTGGAGCAATCTGCTTCAAACCTGGAACCACAAAGGCGCGGATACGCGGATCCGTGTTCGGGACTCGGATCGGCGCGACCGGGGTGGGATCACAGGGCACGGCCGAGTAGGGGGCTTCGACCCAGCCCTGCCGCGCGCCAACCATGCCACAGGCAATGACGTCAATCGGTTCGTCACTCAGCCAGCCCTCGATCAGGTCCAACAAAGCAGGCTGAAACCCGCTCTTGTCCAGCCGCACCATGCCTTTGTCCGACTGCGCGTGTTTCAACACGGTGTCGCCCTGCATGGCCCAGACCCGCAAATGAGAGGTTCCCCAGTCGACAGCAATCCATTCGGTATTCATGGTTTTATCCCGTTACGACAACGCCGCCATCCACGGCCATGCACTGGCCCGTCATGGCCCGGCTGGCGTTTGAAGCTAAAAATAAAGTTGGTGCAATCATATCTTCGGGCGTCAGGTGCTCTTTTAGGCACTGGCGGTCCATGTGGGCGGCCAAATCCTCGGGCGTGGCCCACATATCCAGCTGTTTCTGCGTCAGAACCCAGCCCGGCGCCAGAGCGTTGACGCGGATATTTTGCGGCCCCAACTCGCGCGCAAGGGAACGCGTCATGCCCGTGATCCCGGCATTTGAGGTGGTATAAATCGGATAGCCGGCATTTCCCATCATGTAGCTGATCGAGCTGAAATTCACGATCGCACCACCTTTGCCCTGCATCTGACGCGCGGCTTCCTGACAGGCGAAGTAATAGGCCTTGAGGTTCACTTCGATCATCCAGTCCCAGAACTCGGTCGTGGTTTCCTCAAGCGAGTGGCGCTTGTCATTGGCGGCGTTGTTGATCAGCACGTTCAAAGGACCATGCGCCTCAGCGGCCCTTTTCATAGTGGCGTGTAGCAGCTCGGTATCGGTCATGTCGCCCTGCATGAACAGGGGTGCGCGGCCGTGTTTGTCGCGCATTTCCTCGACAAATCCGCTGGCGTCAGACCGCCCGATGAAGGCGACATTGGCACCTTGAGCAAGAAACCCGTCGGTCAGGGCGGCACCAACGCCCGAGCCGCCGCCTGTGATATAGACTGAAGCCTCGTTGAGATCGTGGAAAGTGGCGGGTTGGTCCATCAGTGGCTCTCTCTGGTCACAAGGCGGGTGTCTTTGCCGACGAGGAAGTCAAGGTCTGCGCCCTGATCGGCCTGCAGCACGTGATCGACATAAAGTTTCGCGTAGCCGCGGGTATAATGCGGGTCGTCCGGTTTCCACGCTGCGCGGCGGGTGTCGAGCTCCTGTTCGTCGACTAGCAGTTCAAGCTCACCCTTGCTGGCGGATACACGGATGCGATCTCCGGTTTTGACCAGCGCCAAGGTGCCTCCTGCTTGTGCTTCGGGGCTGACATGCAGGATAACGGTGCCAAAGGCGGTGCCGGACATGCGCGCGTCTGAGATGCGGATCATGTCGCGCACGCCATCCTTCACCAGCTTGGCCGGGATCGGCATGTTGCCGACCTCTGGCATCCCCGGATAACCCTTGGGGCCGCAGCCCTTGAGCACCAGAATGGTCTCAGGTGTGACCGGCAGGTCTTCGCGGTCGATATTGGCTTTCAGGTCTTCGATATTCTCAAAGACATGTGCCTCTGCTTCAGTTTCCAGCAGAGCGTCCGTCGCCGCCGAAGGCTTCACGATGGCTCCGTTTGGTGCGAGATTACCACGCAGAACACGCAGCCCTGCTGCGGGTTTCACCGGATCGTTGAAGGGGCGGATGACGTCGGAATTGAAACACTCGGCCCCTTCGAAATGGGCTGATATGTCCTTGTTCAGCACGGTTTTTGCCGGGCGCAGAAAGGGTTTGAGTTCGTTCAGTACGACCGGCACACCACCGGCGTAACAGAAGTCCTCCATCAGGTATTTGCCCGAGGGCATACAGTTCACCAGTAGGGGAATTTCCGACCCGATCTCAAAATCCTTGAGCGTCAGGTCCACGCCCACGCGACCTGCCAGTGCCAGCAGATGAACAACTGCATTGGTCGATCCGCCCACGGCGGCATTGGCGAGGATAGCATTCTCGAACGCTTCCTTGGTCAGAATGTCCGAGGGTTTAAGGTCTTCATCCACCATCTCGACTATTCGCTTGCCGGTCAGGTGCGCCAGCGCCATGCGGCGGGCGTCGACAGCGGGCAGGGCGGCGTTGGTGGGCAAGCTCATGCCCATCGCTTCGACCAGTGAAGCCATGGTGCTGGCCGTGCCCATGGTCATACACACACCGGCGCTGCGGGACATGCCGGACTCCGCGTTCATGAAATCCTGCAGGGTCATCTCTCCGGCCCTCACGGCCTCAGAGAATTTCCAGACGTCGGTGCCCGAACCAATGTCCTGCCCGCGATACTTGCCATTCAGCATCGGGCCAGAGCTGACAACGATCGACGGTAAATCGACCGAAGCCGCGCCCATCAGCTGCCCCGGGGTGGTTTTGTCGCAACCGCCCAGAAGGACAACGCCGTCAATACCGTAGGCGCGGATGGATTCCTCGACGTCCATCGCCAGCAGGTTGCGAAACAACATCGCGGTGGGCTTCATCTGAGTTTCACCCAGCGACATGACGGGGAATTCGACGGGAAAGCCTCCGGCCTCCCACACGCCGCGTTTCACTCCTTCGGCCAGATCACGCAGGCCCGAGTTGCAGGGCGTCAGTTCCGACCATGTGTTGCAGATGCCGATAATCGGGCGGCCGTCGAAAGCGTGATCAGGGAAACCCTGATTCTTCATCCACGAACGGTGGATGAACCCGTCTTTATCGAGCTTTCCATACCAGTGTTCTGAGCGGCGTTTTTTGGTCATTGGCTAGGCCTTTTCAAGCGGCTTTGGCGGGCTGGCACCAGTCAGGCAGCCAGTCAGAATGTGCGATCAGTAGGTCGCTAACCAGATTGCGGATCTGGCGCAGGTCCAACTCGGCGGCAGTGTGCGGATCCATCATGGCAGCGTGATAGATGTATTCCGGGTTCTGGTCGACCAATGCCCGAACGGTCAGCTCCTGCACATTGATCTGCGTCCGCATCAGCGCGACCAGTTGTGGTGGGATATCGGCGACGACCGAAGGCTGCACACCGTTGCTGTCTACCAGACAGGGTGTTTCCACCGCAGCGCCCATTGGCAGTTGTGGAATCTGGCCCGTGTTCGGGAGATTACCATAGGCCACATAGGGCGTATCAGTGACGATGGCGTTCATCAGATCGGCGGCGAACTCGTGGCTGCGGGTCACTTCGATATCGCGACCGTCGGTCAGAGTTTTGGCCTGTTCCTTCCAACTGGCCACCTGCTCAACGCAGCGTGTCGGGTATTCATCCAGTGGGATCGAGAACTGATCAATCAAATCCTGCCGCCCGTCCTTGATGAACCACGGAACGTATTCGGCGAGGTGCTCAGAGCTTTCGGTGCAGAAGTAACCCAGATGATCCATCACTTCGTAACGAACTATGTTAGGGCAGCGCGGCATCAGCAGCGGGGCCTTGGGAATCTGCCCGCTGGCATAGCCCTGCCGTAGCGCGGGGTAGAGATCACGGCCCTGATGCTCCAGCCGCAGGAAAAAGGCGACGTGGTTAACGCCTGCGACCTTATAGCGAAACTCATCCTTGGGCAGGTCGAGATCATGCGCCAGTTCTTCGATCGTGTTCTGGACCGAGTGGCACAGGCCCACATGTTTCAGCGCCGGGAATTGCTCGGCCAAGGCCCAGGTGTTGATCGCCATCGGGTTGACGTATTGCAGCAGGGTCGCGTTGGGGCAGAGCTGCATCATGTCGCGCGCCACGTCCCACAGAACCGGAACCGTGCGAAGGCCGCGCATGATGCCTCCGACACCCAATGTATCGGCGATGGTCTGGCGCAGGCCGTATTGTTTGGGGATTTCGAAATCGGTCACCGTGCAGGGCTGATACCCGCCGACCTGAAAAGCGGTTATAACGAAATCGGCCCCGTCCAGCGCCGCGCGGCGGTCGGTGTGTGCGGTGACAGTTGCCCCGGTTCCGACGGTACGGATCATAGCACGGGCAACGGCTTCACTTTCGGCCAAACGCTCGGCGTCGATATCCATCAAGGCAAAGTGGCTGTCGGCCAGGGCAGGGGTCAGCAGAGCGTCGCCCACGATGTTCTGCATGAAGATCGTGGAACCCGCTCCGACAAAGGCGATTTTTTTCATTTTACAGCTCCGAGGGTCAGGCCCGCGATGAAGTGTTTTTGCATGAGGAAGAACATGGCCACCGGCGGCAAGGCCGCAACGATCGAGCCCGCACTCATTAACTGATAGGCTGCCCGGAATTGGGCGTTAAAGCTGGTGATCCCGGCAGTAACAGGCTGGCTTTCAGCGCCTTGTGTCAGCACCACGGCCCAGAAATAGTCGTTCCAGATGAAGGTGAAGATCAACACGCTAAGCGCAGCGATGGCTGGCTTCATCAGGGGCAAGACCACGTACCAGAAGATGCGGACCTCGCTGATGCCTTCGACGCGGGCCGCCTCGATCAGTTCAAAAGGCAGGGCACGGATAAAGTTGCGCATAAACAGTGTGCAGAACCCGGTCTGGAAGGCGATGTGGAACAGCACAAGGCCGGTTTTGGTGTTGTAGAGACCAAGCTGCAGCGTCAGATCGCGGACGGGGACCATCAGGATTTGGAAAGGCACAAAGTTGCCCGCAACGAACATGAAGAAAATCCAGAGGTTCGACTTGAACTTATAGATGCCAAGCGCGAAACCGGTCATGCAACTAAGTGCAACCGCTCCGATCACCGTGGGAATGGTGATCAGGAAAGAGTTCAACAGGTAGCGCGGCATGTCCGAGTTGAAAAAGACCTGCCCGTAATTGACTGCGCCCTCGAAGCTGGACGGCATGCCCCAGTAGTTCGCGTTGGTGAAATCTGCTGCCGGTTTGACCGAGAACAGAGCAACCGCCAGCAGCGGGCCGAGCCATAGGAGCAAGGCCAGCGGCAACATGGCTTGATAGCTGATCTGTGCCGCGCGGGACTGTTTTTCGATGGGTTTGGGAAACATCTCAGTGCCCCCTTTCTTCGCGGTACATCGACCACAGGAAATAGGCGATGAAGCAGAGCATGATCAGGAACAGTATTACCGCGATGGCAGCGCCATAACCCATGCGGAAGCCGTATTCGGAGAGTGCAACCTCGAACATGTAATAGGCCAGCACGCGGGACGAGCCGAACGGGCCGCCTTGTGTCATGATTGAGATCAGGTCGAAGCTGCGCAGTGCCCCGATGATGGTCACAACGAAAGCGATGAAGGTGGCGGGGCGAAGTTGCGGCAGGATGATGTGCCACAACATCCGCAGACCTTTTGCACCATCCAGACGCCCGGCCTCGATCTGTTCGGGGTCCACCGCGTTCAGGCCGGTCAGGTAGAGGATCATGCAATAAGCGGTCTGCGGCCAGAGGCCCGCGAAGATGATGCCGTAGGTGACGAACCGTTCGTCGCCCAGCACGTTCAGCGGACCAAGGCCGAAGAAGCTAAGGAATTCATTCAGCAGACCGAAGGTCGGGTCATAGAACCAAGTGAAGACAAGGCCAACGACGACCTGAGAGATCACGAACGGGAAGAAAAACAGTGACTTGTACAGGCGGATGCCCCAGACCGTTTGGTTCAGGAACAGGGCGATGAACAGACCCGCAGGGATTGCGGCCAGATAAAGGATCAGCCAGATCAGGTTGTTTTTCAGCGATGTATAAAACGCATCCCTGTCCACCCATTCCCAATAGAGGTCTTCGTAATTCCTGAATCCCACATATTCTGCTGCGCCTAACCCGTCCCATTCATAGAGTGACAGGTTGAAGGACTGGAATACCGGGATGATCACATAGACCATAAAGAACAGCAGACCGGGGGCCAAAAACAGCCAGGGCGCGATGCGCTGTTGGTTTCTGTGGAACCAGCTTTCCTGTTCAGGGGGTTCGACGGCTGACATGCGGACACTCGGGGTTTTAGGTCAAAGGAGTAAGACGGGTTATCACCCGCCTTACGCAGGTTTGGGTGCAGGCCGGGCTTGAGCCCGGCCCAACCGATTTAGTTCTCGTAGATACGCCCGCGTGCGCGTTCCAGTTTGGACAGGATGCGATCCAGATTGTCGGGCTTGACCATGAACTCCTGGAAGCCTTCCATCGACACTTTGGCCATTTCCGCAGGCGCGTCCCGATCCCAGAATTGTGCGACGCCACCGGGGCTGTTGGATGACAGCATGGCGAAGCCTTGCTGCAGGAACTTGTCGTCATCCACCGCAGATTGCGCGTTCACTGGCAATTGGCCGAGGTTCGCGCCGTTGTTGATCTCGGTCTGCTCATCCGCTGACACAACGAAGCGCAGGAACTCGCGTGCGGCCTCTTTGTTTGATGCGTTGGCCGGTATGTGGAACGTATCAGTCGGGGCATCTTCGGCCAATTCAACGTCGGGGTTGATGGCGACGAACTGGTAGAAGTCCAGTTGGTCGTCGGTCAGCCCTGCTTCGCGAAGTGGTGCGACAGCAAAGTTGCCCATCAGGTACGCCGCAGCTTCGCCGTTGACCATGAACGGCAGGGCCTCTTGCCAGCTATAGGTCTGGTGGTTGTCGATGAACGCACCCATGTCGATCAGCTGTTTCCAGTTGGCGAAGGTTTGCTTGACCCGGTCGTCTTCCCAGCTGATTTCGCCATTAGCGAGCTGGTTGTGGAAGTCGAAGCCGTTGGTGCGCATGTTCAGGTAGTCGAACCAGCCACCGGCAGTCCACAGGAACTTGGTGCCGATGGTATAGCAGGCGCGTCCTGAATCGACGATCTTCTGGCAGTTGGCCAGCTCTTCTTCCCAGCTTGTCGGCTCGGTCAGGCCCAGTTCGTCAAAGATGTCTTTGCGGTAGTAGACGCCCCACTGGTAGTAGGTATAGGGCACGCCCCACTGCTTCCCGTCGATGGTCAGCGCACCTTTGGTCGACCCGAGGTTGTCAGCGATCGCCGGTTCGGCCCACAGATCTGACACGTCTTCGAAGAGGCCCGCCTCGACATACGGCTTCATGCGGTTGGCCGCGTACCAGTTGGCAACATCCGGCGTGTCCGCGGTCAGAAAGTTGCGGATTTGCGTCTTGTAGGCCTCGCGGTCAATCACCGTAGTTTCGATCTCCAGCCCCGGGTGCTCGGCTGCGAAGCGCTCGATCATCGCTTCCATCGTCGCGCGTGGCGCCGGGTTTGACGTGTCGAGAAAGATTCGTAGTTCGCCGGTCAGTTCGGCCGCAACAGGCGCGGCAAAGGCCACACTGGCCGCCAGCGCAGCTGCTGTGCGCTTGAACATGGAATGCATGGTTTCCTCCCTTAGCTTCCATTTATCGCTTTATAAAGTTCCAAATAATGAAACCGTGTTTTACATATTGAAAACTACACATCGACTCGGTTAGTCTTGTCAAGACCCTCGTGAGGATGGCGATGGGTTATTGGGAGGAGAACAGGCGCCCGTGGCTGGTGACGGAACAATAGGAAAAGCATGTGACGTGCTGGAACAGGTGGCGGCTTTTGCCCGCCCGGTTCGATTCGCGGAACTGTTGGAAAGCAGCGATTTTCCAAAGGCGACGCTGTATCGGTTTCTGCAGACCCTGACCAATCAGGGGATGCTGTCATACGACCCCGATCGGCAGACCTACGCACCAGGATTGCGGCTGGTACGACTGGCCCATGCGGCTTGGACTCAAAGCTCACTGGCGCCGATTGCACGTCCATTTCTGGATGCGCTCAGCCGGGAAACCGGGGAAACGGTGCATCTGGCGCAGCTCGATTCCAGTCAGGTGCTGTATGTCGACAAACGTAATGCCGCCCAGCCTATCGAGATGTACTCGCAGGCCGGCAAGGTTGGTCCGGCCTATTGCACGGGGGTGGGCAAGGCCATGATGGCCTTTCTCGATGAGACGGCGCTGAACCGCGCCGTTTCACAGCAAAGCTATCACCGGTTCACTGACAAGACGCTGACCTCTGAGGCGGCATTGCGGGCCGACCTCGAACTGATCCGCGGTCGGGGCTATGCGGTTGATGACGAAGAGCATGAACCCGGCATTATCTGCATTGCATGTCCGATTCTGACTTCGGGCGGGCGGATGCTGGGGGCGATTTCCGTAACCGGATCGACCGAACGAATGAATTTCGAACAATTGGAAACCTGGGTTCCCCGAGTTCGCCGCGTGGCCGAACAAATTGGAGCCGAAGCACAGGCGTGGCGGTTCCCCGAGACCCGCTCAGGCGCCGACACAGACAGGATGCAAGCAACATGACGGGTGTGACTCTGAATCAGGCGATCAAGCGGTATGGCGAGACGCAGGTTATTCACGGCATTGATCTGGAGATCGAAGACGGGGAGTTCTGCGTCTTCGTTGGCCCATCGGGCTGTGGCAAATCCACCTTGCTTCGGATGATCGCAGGTCTTGAGGAAACCACTGAAGGGCAAATTCATATTGGTGCGCGTGACGTGACCCATATGGATCCCGCCAAGCGCGGCGTCGCGATGGTGTTCCAGACCTATGCTCTGTATCCGCATATGACTGTGGCCGAGAATATGGGATTTGGACTGCGCATGAACGGCGTTCCCAAGTCTGAGATTGATCAGAAGGTGCAGCAGGCTTCGAACATTCTGAAGCTGGATCAGTATCTTAAGCGTAAGCCTAAGGCGCTGTCTGGTGGTCAGCGTCAGCGTGTAGCCATCGGGCGGGCCATCGTGCGCGGCCCCGAGGTGTTTCTGTTCGACGAACCTTTGTCCAACCTCGATGCCGAGCTGCGCGTTGAGATGCGGGTCGAGATCGCACGGCTGCACAACGAGATCGGCGCTACGATGATCTACGTGACCCATGATCAGGTCGAGGCGATGACGATGGCCGACAAGATCGTGGTGCTGCGGGATGGACGGATTGAACAAGTCGGCGCGCCAATGGATCTGTACCGCGATCCGGACAACCGGTTTGTGGCGGGATTCATTGGCTCTCCGGCGATGAATTTCCTTGAATGCGACTATGCTGACGGCAAGGTCTCGCACCCGGCGCTTAGCGCACCGCTGGAGGTGACGGCCAATGTGCCTGCTGGCCTAAATAAGGTTACACTCGGTATTCGTCCTGAACATATCGAGGTCGACCGCACGGGCGACACTTGCACCGTTGACCTGACCGAGGCGCTTGGCGGTGTGAGCTATTCGTATTTGTTGACGCCGAATGGTGATAAACTGATTGTCGAAGAACGTGACGATCAGCGCAGCAAACAAGGTGAGCGGATCGGTCTGTACGTTCGTCCAGAGCGTGCGATGCTGTTCGATCCTGAAACCGGGCAGCGGTTCCGCTAGTAGTCCCGCCGCATCACAAGCCTAACGCGCCGATCCCTCGATCCGGCGCGTTTTTTGTTGGTATCATTTGTTCTGGATTTTGTATCCAATATCCGTTATGGCAAATTTTGAAGGGCTCATTCTGCCTGCCCTGACTCAACATTTTCAAAGGATAAATCCGATGTCGACCAATGTTTTCACCGGCACCATGCCTGCGCTTATGACCCCATGTAAGGCGGACCGCACACCGGACTTTGACGCGTTGGTGCGCAAGGGGAAACAGATGATCGATGCGGGTATGTCGGCAGTAGTTTATTGCGGTTCTATGGGCGACTGGCCACTGTTGACCGATGAGCAGCGTATGGAAGGGGTGGAGCGTTTGGTTGCCGCGGGGCTGCCCGTCGTGGTCGGAACCGGGGCCATTAACACCAAATCCGCCGTGGCCCATGCCGCGCATGCGCAAAAGGTCGGCGCGGTCGGTCTGATGGTGATCCCGCGCGTGCTGTCGCGCGGCACGTCCCCGGCAGCGCAAAAGAACCATTTCAAGGCGATTCTGTCGGCGGCACCGGATGTGCCTGCGATCATCTACAACAGCCCGTATTACGGCTTTGCCACGCGCGCGGATCTGTTCTTTGCCCTGCGCGCTGAACATTCCAATCTGATCGGGTTCAAGGAGTTCGGGGGCAAGGATGATCTGCGCTATGCGGCGGAAAACATCACCAGCCAGGACGATCAGGTCACACTTATGGTGGGCGTCGATACCGAGGTTTACCACGGCTTTGTCAATTGCGGCGCAACCGGTTCGATCACTGGTATAGGTACAGCCTTGCCGCGTGAGGCGCTGCTGCTGGCCTCGCTGTCTCAAAATGCGGCTCAAGGGAATGCCGAGGCGCGTCAGCGAGCGCAAGAGCTGACCGAGGCGATCCAAGTGCTTTCCAGCTTTGACGAAGGCCCCGATCTGGTGCTGTATTACAAGCATCTTCTGGTGCTGAACGGGGAACAGGAATACCGTCTGCACTTCAATGAAACGGACGAGCTGACCGATGCGCAGCGCAACTATTGCGAACAGCAATACGATCTGTTCCGCACATGGTTCGCCGATTGGTCAAAACAGGGCGGAGTGATCGCTGAATGCATGTGATCGACAGTCATACCGGGGGTGAGCCGACGCGGGTCATCCTTGACGGCGCACCCGATCTGGGCTCTGGGCCTTTGGCCGAGCGTGCTCGCAGGCTGGCGACTGAGCATGAAGAGTATTACCGGTCGATCATGCTGGAACCGCGCGGCCAGCCCGCCATGGTCTCCGCACTGTTGGTCGAGCCGGTTGATCCGTCCTGCGTGACCGGCGTGATCTATTTCGATGTGGACGCGGTGCTGGGCATGTGTGGCCACGGCACCATAGGCCTGACTGTCACACTGGCGCATCTGGGGCGGATCGACATTGGTCGACACAAGATTGAAACCCCCGCCGGGGTCGTGACAGTTGAGCTGCATGATGCCAACACCGTCACTGTCACAAATATCGAAAGCCGTCGGGTCCACTGTGATGTGACATTGGATGTGCCGGGCTATGGCGCGGTGACAGGGGACGTCGCGTATGGAGGCAATTGGTTCTTCATCGTCGACCCCAGCCCGATCCCGGTTGAGACCAGCAATATCCCGAAATTGACTGATATGACTGTCGCGATCCGCGAGGCCTCGATCGCGCAGGGGATCGGAGGAGAGCAGGGCGAACCGATCGACCACGTGATTTTTCAGGACGCCTCCGCTAACCCAGCGGTCCATAGTCGCAACTTTGTCCTGTGCCCGGACGACAATTACGATCGTTCGCCCTGTGGTACCGGTAGCTCAGCGCGTCTGGCCTGTCTGGCCGCGGACGGAGCATTGGCTCCCGGTGAAGAAATCGTCCAGCACAGCGTCATCGGCAGCGCTTATCGCCTTTCTTATCAGCCGGGTGCGAACGGAGGGATCATCCCCTCGATCACCGGGCAGGCTCATGTCATGGCCGAGGCGACACTGATTTTCGATGCAAGTGATCCGTTCAAAGAGGGCATAGAGCTATGACCAAGCAGATCGTTGTGATTGGCGCCGGCGTAATTGGCATCACAACGGCGCTGGAGTTGCAGCGCAGGGGTCATTCCGTTCTGGTTCTGGATCGTGAAGGCGTTGCCGCGCAGACCTCTGCCGGTAACGCGGGCGCCTTTGCCTTTTCCGAGGTTGAACCGCTGGCAACCCCCGGCATCATGAAAAAGGCACCGAAATGGTTGCTGGACCCGCTGGGGCCGCTGTCCATCCCACCCGCTTATGCGTTCAAGATTGCGCCGTGGATGTATCGGTTTTGGCGCGCCAGCCGTCCTAGCCGCTACAAAGAACTCCTGTCGGCCCAAGCCAGCCTGATGGACCTGTCCTGCACCGCCTTAACCCAGCTGATTGCCTCGGTGACTGGCGAGGCGATGATGCAACGCGACGGGCAGATGCAGCTTTACGAGAGCGAGGCTGAATATCGCGCCAGTCTGCCCACGTGGGAGGTGCGTCGCCAGCACGGAATAGACTTCGAACTTCTGCAAAGCCCTGAGGCGATTGCCGAACGACAACCCGGCCTCAGCCCTCGGTTCACCCACGCCGGCTTCACGCCGAACTGGATCAACACCGTCGACCCAAAGAAATGGGTCGAGCGTCTGGCACAGGCTTTCCGTGACCGAGGCGGTCTGATCGAACGCCAGGAAATCCGCACGCTGACTCCGATGGAAAGCGGTGTGCGGATCACGCTGGCAGAACGTGAAATCGAGGCCGATACGGTTGTTCTAAGCGCGGGCGCGTGGTCGCATCACCTTGCGCGGACACTCGGTGATCACATCCCCTTGGAAACCGAGCGTGGGTACAACACCACCCTTCCCGAGGGCGCATTTGATTTACGGATGCACCTGACGTTCTCAGGTCATGGCTTTGTGGCAAGCAAGATCAATGGCGGCGTTCGGATCGGTGGCGCAGTTGAACTGGGTGGCTTGGAATTGCCCCCGAACTTCAAGCGTGCTGATACGCTGTTGCAAAAAGCCACGCAGTTTTTGCCCGGTTTGAATACAGAAGGCGGCACGCAATGGATGGGATTCCGCCCGTCGCTGCCTGACAGTTTGCCGGTGATCGGACCCTCGCCAAACGCAAGGGATGTGATCTATGCATTCGGCCATGGTCACTTGGGTCTCACGCAGTCTGCAGGAACCGCCGAACTGGTGGGTGCTCTCGTTGACGATCAGCCTGCACAAATTTCTGTGACCCCGTTTTCGGCCGCCCGCTTTTAAGGACAGAACATGCGCAGCAGTAAGACCATTCATGTAATCTCGGCCCATGCCGAAGGCGAAGTGGGCGATGTCATCGTCGGGGGTGTTCAGCCGCCACCCGGAGCGACCATCTGGGAACAACGTGCCTTCATTGCGCAGGACCAAACCTTGCGGAATTTTGTGCTGAACGAGCCGCGCGGCGGCGTGTTCCGGCATGTCAACCTGCTGGTGCCGCCTAAGCATCCTGATGCGGACGCCGCCTTTATCATCATGGAGCCCGAAGACACGCCGCCCATGTCCGGCTCAAACTCGATCTGCGTGTCTACCGTTCTGCTGGATGGCGGGATTATTCCGATGCAGGAGCCCGAGACGCTGATGACGCTTGAGGCCCCGGGCGGGCTGGTGAAGGTCCGCGCCGAATGCCGAAACGGCAAGGCCGAGCGTATTTTCGTTCAAAACCTGCCTAGTTTTGCCGATAAGATTTCAGTGCCGCTCGAGGTTGCGGGCATCGGCACTATGACCGTGGACACGGCCTATGGCGGGGACAGTTTCGTTGTGGTCGATGCGGGGGCCTTGGGGTTCGAAATCGTCGAAGACGAAGCCCGTGACATCGCGCGTATGGGCGTGGCCATCACCAACGCGGCCAATGAACAGCTTGGATTTACGCACCCCGAAAACGCGGATTGGGATCACATTTCCTTCTGCGCCTTTTGCGGGCCGCTTGAGAAGACAGAAACCGGCCTGACTGGCAAATCCGCAGTCGCCATTCAGCCGGGCAAGGTCGACCGATCCCCCACCGGCACGGCAGTCTCGGCCCGGATGGCCCTGATGGCCGCAAAGGGTCAAATGACGGTCGGTCAAACGTTCGAGGCGGTCTCGATCATCGAATCGCGCTTTACCGGACGGATTGTCGAGCAAGCCCAAGTCGGCGACCGCCCAGCCATCATCCCCGAAATCAGCGGCCGAGGCTGGATCACCGGCACGCACCAACACATGCTGGACCCGGACGACCCCTGGCCCGGCGGGTATCGGTTGAGCGACACGTGGGGTGTGTAACCGGTTGGAGAGCCTTGAATTCGAGGGGGGACATTTCTACTTATAGAAGAGCGAATTTCCGAAACTGAGCCTTTATGAAGATACGCCTTGCCGCCCTGATCATCGTGTTTGCGACGGTGATATGGGCGCTCAACCCCAAGCCGAACTATACGGAAATGTCCGCGACCTGCATGGGGAACAAGGGCAGCATGGCTGACGTTGTTGCGATCTGCACAACGCTGATGACTGTTGATACACTGACACCTGTGCAACACAGCAGACTGCTGAGCGCGCGTGGCTGGGCCTACTATTGCGGCAAACGCTATGATGAGGCTATCGCGAACTATACCGCGGCGTCCGACCTTCAGCCTTTGGATGAAACTCCGGTCTTAAGGTGGGCTTTGGCGCTGGAGGCCATGGGACGCGTCGCCGACGCCGATGCGGCCCATTCCAAAGCTGTGGCCCTTGATCCCGACAGAGTGTCAGCCCGATATTACAAAGCGCGGTTCGATCAGCGTCAGGGTAACTTTGTGGATGCGATAAAGGGATATGAGAAAGTTCTGGAAATTGATCCGGGGTATGAAGGCGCAGGTATTGGCCTGGCAAATACGCACCACCAAGTAGATGGGCTTGATGGAACGGAACAGTTTCTGACGCAGGCGGCGAAACGCTGGCCGGATCAGACATAGGTATACATTAGTCAGATATTGTTGCACTTGAACGGAACAGGTGACGCCGAGAAGGGCCTCGCGGCTGCGAGCGGCCTCTCTCAATTGATGCCGAATGGGGTCACAAATCTGTTTTTTCCGGCCATGGTTCATCTGAAGATTGGTGATGAGGAGAAAGGCGTGGAATTCGTTGAAGACTACGCCGAATGGTCCGCGCAGAGATCCTATGCCCGAAAGGGCCTTTTCGACAGATGGAGTCAAAGAGTGGATGAATGGTTGGGCCTTCGTGGAAACCACGAATGGATAACCCGTGCCCAAACATATGCGGAATTAGGAAGAACTGATCTGGCTCAGCACGAGATTAACACCTTTCTGATAAATGCCCGGCGTTTTGATCGAGAGTATTTTTTTTGCCTCATTCGAGAAGCCGGTGTGTCAGTGCCACCAGAGGTCGAGGCGGGTTCTACCGATCATTTGAGCCAAACGATCACGGATTATGTCCAGCAGCTTGCGGCTTCCAGCGGGTATGCGGATTTTGGGGTCCAGTAGAAACACCCGGATTGCGGTCGGAACAGCCTATCAAACTGGAATTGGCTTGAGCCCAAACGTCAACCCCGTGTCAATTTGCGCCCCCACTAGAGGATTGATCCGAAACGCAACCTGTTTTATGGGAGGCCCTGTCAAATCAGAGTCACCCTTGGGGCGGTAGGATTCTCGCGCCCCATCCGCAGCCACGCATATGTGGCACACTCTTGGATCGCACGCCCCGAAAGGCTTAAAAAAGGTAAAAGAATATGGCAGAAAAATCGAACTTCGATATATTGTATACCATTGTAGACGAAGCGCCCGAGCTGGCCAGCGCGTCGTTCCTGCCCATCATTCGCAAGTTCGCCAGTGCCGCAGGTGTCAGCGTTGGAACCAAGGATATTTCGCTGGCAGGCCGTATTCTGGCGACCTTCCCGGAAAACCTGACCGATGCGCAGCGCATCACCGATGATCTGGCCGCGCTGGGTGAACTGGTGAAAACACCCGAGGCCAACGTGATCAAGCTGCCGAACATCTCGGCTTCGGTTCCGCAGCTGGTTGCTGCGATCGAAGAGCTGCAGGCGCAGGGTTATGACATCCCGAACTACCCCGAAGAACCAGCAAATGACGCAGAGAAGGCGATCCGTGCGCGTTACGATGCCATCAAAGGATCGGCCGTGAACCCGGTTCTGCGTGAGGGCAACAGCGACCGTCGCGCGGCAAAGGCTGTGAAAAACTACGCTCAGAGCAACCCGCATTCGATGGGAGAATGGGCCTCGTCCAGCCTAACCAAAGTTTCGTCGATGTCGGATAACGATTTCTACGCAAATGAGAAATCGGCGACGATCACAGCGGCGCAGGCTGGTGATGCAAAGATCGAATTCGTCGGTAAGGACGGCAGCGTGACCGTTCTGAAAGACGGTTGGACGCTGGACGAAGGCACCGTGGCTGACGCGACCTTCATGTCGGTTAAAGCTCTGTCTGCGTTCCTGGCTGAGGCCATCGAAGACACCAAAAAGGACGGCACCATGTTCTCGCTGCATATGAAAGCGACCATGATGAAAGTGTCGGATCCAATCATCTTTGGCTATGCGGTCAAAGCCTGGCTGGCCCCGGTGTTCGAGAAATTCGGCGCTGAACTGGACGCGCTGGGTGTGAACCCAAACTCGGGTCTGGGTGACCTGTTGGACCGCGTTAAGGACAATGCTGAAATCGTAGCGGCCATTGACGCGCTGAAAGGCGACCGCCCGTCGATGTATATGGTCGACAGCGACAAGGGCATCACCAACCTGCACGTGCCGTCGGACGTGATCATCGACGCGTCGATGCCTGCCGTGATCCGTGCTGGTGGTAAGGGTTGGGACGAGACCGGTGCCAAGGGTGACACCAACTGCGTCATCCCCGACCGCTGCTATGCTGGTGTCTATGACGAGACCATCAACTTTTTTAAAGTAAATGGCGCGCTGAATCCGGCCACCGCTGGTGCCGTCGCCAACGTCGGCCTGATGGCGCAGAAGGCCGAGGAATACGGTTCGCACCCGACCACCTTCCAGGCCCCTGCAGACGGAACCATTCGTATTGTTCTGGCCAATGGCGAGACCTTGCTTAGCCATGACGTTGAAGAAGGTGATATCTGGCGGTCTTGCACCGTGAAGAAAGCCCCTATCGAGAACTGGATTCAACTGGCGATGGATCGGCAGCGCTTGACCGGGTCCGAGGCGATCTTCTGGCTGGACGCAAACCGCGCCCACGACGCAGAGCTGATCAAATACGTCAAACCGGCGCTTGAGGCGGCTGGTGTGGCCGACAAGTTCCAGATCATGGCGCCACGTGAGGCAACCCGTCAGTCTCTGGAAACCATCACAGCGGGCAATGACTCGATCGCGATTACCGGCAACGTGTTGCGGGACTACCTGACTGACCTGTTCCCGATCCTGGAACTGGGCACCTCGGCCAAGATGCTGTCCATCGTTAAGTTGATGAATGGCGGCGGTTTGTTCGAAACCGGTGCAGGTGGGTCGGCCCCGAAACATGTCCAGCAGCTGGTCGAAGAAAGCCACCTGCGTTGGGACTCGATGGGTGAGTTCTGCGCGCTGGGTGAATCGCTGAACTTCCTGGCTGATAGCAAAGGCAACGCTAAAGCGGGTGTTCTGGGTGCCGCGGCCGAGGCCGCAACGCAGGGCATTTTGGACAACAATCGCTCGCCAAGCCGCAAGGTTGGTCAGCCCGACAACCGCGACAGCCACTATTGGTTTGCACGCTACTGGGCCGAGGCCTTGGCGGCGCAATCCGGCGATGCGGAACTGGCGGCTGAGTTCGCGCCTATCGCCAAGGAACTGGCAGACAAGGAAGGTCAGATTCTTGGTGAACTGGCTGCCGCACAAGGCGCGCCTGCCGATCTGGGTGGTTACTATCACACAGACCCTGCCAAGACCGCAGCAGTGATGCGCCCCAGTGCCACTCTGAATGCGATCATCGGCTGATCAGGCAAAGCCACGCTGAGAGGCGTGGCTTTTTGTGGCTCTGATCGGAGCGTTGAATAGAAAAAGGGGCTGACCCCCAAAGCCAGCCCCTTTTTGAGTGAGTGGAGAGGCAGAGCCTCACCGGTATTGTTATCTATAGATTAACAACTTTGACACACTCGGGTATTGGGGGTTTCCCGTATTTGTGTTGACCGGTTCACGAAAACCTTGGTCTCAACACAAAAAAGGGCCGGTCCCAAGACCAGCCCCTTGATTGTCAGGTGAACTGAAAGATCAGTTCGACGCTGCGTTCAGTTTTTCGTTCTGCTCACGCAGGGTATCCGAAATGATTGCGTACCATTCGCCGGATTCACGCATTTCATTCAGGCCCTTGTTCATCATGGCAACATACTCGCGCGCGAACGGGTTCGAGCGGTGCGCGAGGAAGCTCATCGACGACAGTGTGGATACATAGGGGTTTTCAACGATTTCCTGAGAGGTCAGGCCCATCTCGGTCATCGTCGCAGCAAACAGTTCCACCTCAAATGCGGCAACATCCGCTGTGCCGGTCAAAACGGCATCAAGGCACTCGCGGGCCGAGTTTGGGTGTACCAGATTCAGGTTTTTGCTGTTCAGGCCGACTTCTTCCAGAACAACCATGCTCCAACCGGACATGCGGCAGAGAGTTGCGCCTTCAAAATCTGCGAAGGTTGTCGCGTTCGTGTACTCGCTTTCAGGCAGAGTGAAGAACCCGCCGACAACATCGTAGACAGGGACGGTGCCAACAAACTCCGTACAACGGGATTTGGTAGCTTCGGACCACTCGTAGGTGCGGTTGGTGCAATCTGGCAGTGTCCAGGCAATCGAGATATCGAACGCGCCAAGCGGCAACAGCGTTTCCAAGTGGGATGTCCAGTCGTCAACGAAGCTGACCGAAAAGTCCCTCTGGTTGCCCGCACGCTGAAGGCTGGTAGTCGCCAAACGGGTCATAATACCGCCGCCGTTCAGCGACTCAGTTGTAAACGGCTCCCAGCCGTTTCCGGCCACGAGCTTGATCGGTGGTGCGTAGACATTTGAACGTTTCACACTTGCAGCGCGTTTTTCTTCCGCCGCGATGATTTCCTGAGCGGACTGACCGTTCGGCAGGCTGCCGTCTTCACAAGGCAGGGCCAGAACCAGACCCAGTTCCAGGTCGTTCGGGTTGGTGATGATATTGCGGTTCGCGTTGAAGATCGGCTGATAGTTCGAGGTGCCATAAGCCGCGATCGCGATGGTGGCCATCGTGTCGCCGTCTTCCACTGTGTAGTTCGAACAGGCTTCCTGCGCTGCAGCTGCGCCTGCGGTGAGTGTGAGGACGGCCGTAGCCGTCATCACTTTGGTGTTAAGTTTTTGTTTTTGCATTGGTTATTCCTCCCATAAGTTGGAATGTGGAAATGAGATCCTAGTTGATCGCTTCTAGCAGTCTTTCGTTGTGTTCATTGAGGGTGTCCGAGATGATGGCGTACCATTCCCCGGTTTCGCGCATTTCGTTGAGGCCCTTGTTCATCAGGGCAAGGTATTTTTTCCCCTGAGGATTGGACCGGTGAGTAATGAACCGAAGTGCAGACAGCGTTGAGACGTATGGATTCTCGACGATGTCATTTGTGTTCAAACCCATTTCGCTCATAGCGTCAGCGAAAAGTTGTACTTCGAACGTGGCAAGGTCAGCCGTTCCGGTCACAACCGCGTCAAGGCATTCCCGCGCAGTGGTCGGTTGCAGAACGGTCATTGTTTCACCCCGGCGCAAACCTTCTTGTTCAAGATCGTGCAACGGCCAGCCTTCCATACGGCAGATTGTGGCACCGTGCAGATCTTCGAAGCTGGTCGCGCTTGCGTAGCTGCTTTCGGGCAGGCTGTAGAAGCCAAAAACGATGTCATAGACCGGGGCCGACGCGTGGAACTGTGTGCAGCGGACTTCGGTTTCCCACGACCATTCATAGCTTCGGTTGGTGCAGTCGGGGATATTCCAAGCCATCGAGATATCGAAGGCACCCAAGGGCAGCAGTGTCTCGATGTGTGAGTTCCAGTCGTCCACGAAACTGATCGAGTACTGCTCGTTATTTCCCGCACGTTGCAGGGTTGTCGTACCCAGGCGGGTGATAAAGCCACCTCCGTTCAGTGTCTCGTCGGCAAAAGGAGCCCAACCGTTGCCGGTGACCAGTTTGATCGGTTGCTTAAATGCACTTTGAGTTGACGTGCTAGCGTACCGTTCTTGCTGTGCCGCGATAATTTCGCGGGCACTCTGGCCGTTCGGCAGACTTCCGTCTTCACAGGGGAGGACAAGAGACAGCCCTGGGGTCAACGCATTCGGATTGCTGATGTTTTCGCGGTTTGCGTTGAAGATCGGCTGGTAGTTCGATGTGCCATAGGCAGCAATTGCAATGGTGGCCATGGTGTCACCATCTTGCACGGTGTAGTTCGTACAAGCTTGCTGGGCGGCAGCGGCTCCGGCGCTTAGCGCGATGACAGCAGCAGAGGTCATCGCAACGTTATGGAGCGTTAGTTGGGGCATTGGGTAGTTTCTCCAGATAAAATTTGAGAGGGCTTTTAGTTGTTGAAGCTGTTTTCCATTTGATGGCGCAGGGCGGTCGAGACGATGTCCCGCCATTCTCCGGATTGCTGCATGATCGTCAGACCTTGGTTCAGCGTTTCAAGGATTGCTTCACCATCCGGATTATCTTTGTGAGTCATCACGTTAAGTTGCTTGACCGCCGCCAAGTTTGGGTTCTCAATGATGCGGTGTTCATAACCCAGTCGCCCGATTGCCTCGACCGCCAGATGGGCTTCGATGGCTACGATGTCGGCCGTGCCTTCCATGACCGCGTGAAAGCAGTCATCTGGTGAAACGGGGCGCACCAGAGTGATAGCAGGTTCGTACAGACCCACTGCATCCATGTGCGACAGTGACCAACCTTCGGGACGGCAGATCGTGGTGCCTGCGAAATCAGCATAGGTCAGGGTCTGTTCATAGCCAGTGCCTTGGCGGGCAAAGAACGTGTCCACAACCTCGTAGAACGGGTTCGAGAAGTTGTAGGTTTCGCAGCGGTCACGGTCTTTTTCTGACAACGACGCGGCCTCTTCACAATTCGGGCGCGACCAGGGGAAGGTAGCGTCGAAGGCCAAAGTCGGCATCAGCAGGTCCAGATGAGAGGACCAGTCGTTGACGAACTGAATCTTGTATCCCTGTTCCGGCGCGGCGCGCAGCATCGCAGTTTCCACCAGATTGGTGTAGAGGCCACGATGGGGAAGCTGTTCGTCGGTGAAGGGTGCATAGTTGCCACCGGTGATCAGCAGCAACTGACGGTCCCGGATTTCCGGGCGATCACCTTCGTCGGCATTTCGGATCAAGGCGGCACCCTCAGCACGGGCGGCTTCAATTTCCTTTTTGGCCTCGGCCTTGGCTGCGGTCACGGCGTCTTCGCTTGCCTTTTTGGCTTCGGCTTCGGCCTCGGCAACTCGAGCTTCCGCGTCAGCAATGGCTTGTTCGGCCCGTTTTTCTGCGGCTTTGACCAACTCGGCGGCCATTTCGGCGGCCATTGCTTCGGCCTCTGTCTGCGGTGCGGCCGGTGCGCGTCCGATCTCATCGAGACAGGGCAATGTCAGCACGTCGCCCACGCGGATGACGTTCGGGTTGTTGCCGATCACATCACGGTTGGCGTCAAAAATGATGCGGAAATCCTCGGTCGAATAGATTTCGATAGCCAACTCGCGCAGGCTGTCGCCACGCTGGATTTCGTAGGTCGAGCACGCCTCTTGCGCCGAGGCGGCTCCGGCTGCGGCAGCAAGTGCCAGGCTGGAGATGAACAGATGGGTTTTCATGGATCCTGTATCTTTGCCTTGGTTAGTTTTTTGTAAGTTTCACAACGCCGATTGACGCATTGTCCTGATCTGGGTCGCCCTTGGCCCGAAGCGCCTGCCACAGTGCGTCGGCGATGTCCTGTGCCCACGCATGTGCATTGTCCCGCACGACGGCCTGAAGTTCGGCGTCGCTGAGATATTGCAGCCCGTCACTCCCTAAGATCAGCACATCTGAAGCAGTCAGTTCCAGTGACGTTTCCGGGCAGTCAACCTTGGGGATCGCACCCCCCATGATGACCGAAGTCAGCTGGTTTCGGTCGGGATGTGCCTGCGCTTCGGCTTCGGTCAGTTTGCCGTCGGCCACCTGCGCGTCGATCATCGGAGCCATGGAATGGTCCTCATTGATCTGGCGCAGAACGCCATCGCGGAACAGGTACAAGGGGCTGTCCCCGATCGAAATCCAGTACGCGTGCTGGCCCAGCAGCAACAGTCCCAGCAGGGTCGAACCCATGTTGATCTCGCCGCCCTTGTCTTCGCAATGGGCTGCAATCGCGGCGTTGGCCTGCATGGCTGCCAGCGGCAACGCATCAACCACCGCCGCTTCGGACGGAGGTGCCGTAACCTCAAGCTCGGCGTCCAGGGACTCGCGCCATGCTGCGACCACAAGTTCTGAGGCAACCTCACCAGCTGCGTGACCGCCCATACCGTCCGCTATAACGACATAGCCGGCGTCCGCTGCATCGAACATGCGCGCGGCAATCGCGTCTTCTTGCGACTCGCGCTGACCCTGATCCAGGATCAGCGCAATATCATATGCCGGTTGCGCCAGCATCTATCAGGCGTCCCGCCAGTCAAAGCCGTCATCACAGAATGCGGCAAACCGGATTGAGGTTTCGCTGATGCGGATAAGATCGCCGCTGGACAGCGGAACCGTGCTCAGAACCGGCTTTCCGTTCAGACGCACCAGGTTGGCCTTGCCGCCGTGACCCAGATAGCATTTGCGATCCTCGGGGTCATAGGCGATCACCGCGTGGTTGCTGCGCGAGATGCCCGTGTCACCAAAGTCCAACTGAATGGCCTGATCATCGTTGCGGCCAATCTGCATCAGGCCTTCGGTCAGCGTGATGCACGCACCCCGGCCAGGGCCAGACGTAACAACCAGCCACCCAACCGGGAAGGTTTCTTGCGCGGTTTCGGTCTTGGCAACGGGAGCCGAGCTTTCAATCAGTTCCTGAACGTGCGTATCGGCGCGTTCAAAGCCCAGGAAAGTGGTCTTGACGCGACCGCGACGGTCGTCTGCAGGAGCCGGTGCCGCAGCTTCCGGTTGCGGTTCCGGCTGAACTTCCGGTGCCGGATCGGCCTCTACCTCGGGAGCGGGCTCGGCCGTCACCTCAGGAGCGGGTACGACCTCTGCCATTGGCTCGGGTTGAGCGGGCTCAACCGCCTCAACGATCACTTCAACAACCTGTTCTTCCTCGACGGGGTGCTCAGGAGCGACATCTTCCTCGGTAGCGACGTGCAGGGTCACAACCGGCTCTTCTGGTTCGGGCTGCGCTTCGGGAGCCTCGAAAATATTGTCTTGTGTTTCAGCGGCCACCTCGGCGGTCACGACCTCTATCACTGCCTCGGCCTCGTCTTCCGAAAACTCGGGCATATCTTCTTCGGGGATCAGATCATCCGTGTCTTCGTAGTTTTCCGATGTCGAAGACATGTTGCCGCCGCCAAGAGCCGCCCGCAGCGCGTTGAAATCCGCGATCGGCTGGGGTTTTTCAGCCTCGGGCGTGGCGACTTCTTCCACCTCGGTTTCGGCTTCGGGTTCTTTGGCTTTGCCGGCACCTTCGAGCAGCCGGCTAAGAGGGCTTTTGTATTTGAACATGGTGTCGACACCTTTGCTGTCTTTCACAGAACCTGCGTCCTGCGGGGCTGCTATTCACCTCTGCGCGCATCGGCACAACGGCACTTATGATCTGGAAATCGAAACAACTTTTTTCTGCCGCGACGAGCCAGTCCCCGTCAGAGTGGCGGATTTCCGGGCGCCACCCACAGCTTTGATATTGAGGCAAATCACCTCAGACCGGTCAGATTACTCCTGCGTCAGCGTCATCACGGCATCCGTCTGGGCGCCATCGCGCATCACGGTCAGACGGGCCTGCGAATGCTGTTCCGCAACCAGTGCGTCCAGCATCGCATCCAGGCTTTCCTTACCGTCGATGGCAGCCCCGGTTTGACCTTCCGAGACCAGAATGTCGCCGCGCTGCAGATCACCCGCCGCGTCTGCGGGTACGGTGGTGACGACCGTTGTCCAGCTTTGACCGTCCTCATTGCGAACAGTGAAGCCATAGCCGTTCTCCAGTCCGATCGCCCGCATGGCAGGCAGGGCCAGCAACCCGTTCTGAGCAAGGGTTTTGCCCAGCGGTCGATAGCGGGCCGACACGCGGATATACCCGTCGGGATCAATTGCCAGATCGTCCAGAACCTGCGCAGCAAAGCTTGTGTTTTCACGGATGGGCTTGCCATTCAGGGTATAGATCGCGTCGCCGCGTTTGACCCAGTCACCGATCACGGACATGTCCTGTGACGGATCAACGCCAGTCACGGCGATGATGCTTCCGGTCGAGGCACGGCGTTTGGACGTCTGGAACGGAATTTCAACGTCCCAGTGCGAGAATGCAATCTGGGTTTCCGCAGGCGGTCCGGAAACTTCCGGGGCTGGGGCGGCAGGCTGAGCTTCGGCTGTCTGGGACTCTTCCGGTTCCGCCGTTTGGGCCTGTGACTGCTCGACAGGTGCCTGTACTGCTTCTGCCGTGATTGGTGCCGGATCAGCCTGTTCCGGCGTCGTTTCGGTGGTGGCGACCTGCTCGACAGGTTCTTGTGTTGTTGCCACCTGTTCTTCTGTTTCCTGCGGCGCAGGTGCCGGGGCAGTTACGATGTCCTCAGCTGGTTCGCTGACGACTGCAACGTCCTGTGCCGGTTCGTTCTGTTCGCCGGACATCAGAAAATAACCGCCCGCTGCCAAACCAACAGCAATGACCGCAGCGCCGGCAATCAGCTTACCACTGCCGCCCGATCCGCTTTTGACCACGGTATCGACCGCAACAGCGCTTTCTTCTTTGGACGTGAACTTGGCCAGTTCATTCTCGTTCTTGTCTTCATTGCCCAGGGCAAGATCGGCATTTCCGGCCAGAAGAGCGGTGACCACAGCTTCGGCATTTTCGCTTTCAGCTTTGATACGGGCCTTTTCGGCCTCTTCATCTTTGCGGTCCATGCCCACAATGACCGAGACCGGGCGGTAATCGAACGTATCAAACATGACGCTCGGACCGCGGAACATACGCAGCCAGTCCAGCGCGCTTTGCAGGCGGTCGGTGACGTGCACCTCCATCGCCTTGTCGATCGCTTCAAGGAAACCTTCGGGATAGCCTTTGAACCGTCCAGCCAGCGGCGTGTATGGGTCTTCCTGGCCGTTATTGAATGCGTTCAGGCGGGTCTGGCCGTCAATCGGGCGCTCGCCGCTGATTGCGTGATACAAAGTGGCAGCCAGTACGTATAGGTCGCTGCTGGGGCCTTGCTCGGCACCGCGCACGTAGAATTCGTGCGGCGAGTAGCCATCCTTGATCACTCGCAGGGTCATAAGCGCCGCAGACTGGTTGGCGGCCTGTTCGCGAGCGGCGCCAAAGTCGATCAGAACCGGATCACCGTTTTCGTTAATCAGGATGTTGTCAGGCGAGATGTCCCGGTGCAGCATTCCACTCTGGTGGATAAAAGACACCGCTGAAAGCATCTTTTCGGTGACCTGGACGACGAAGTCGGGGCCGGCTTTGTTGTCGGTGTCTTCGACATAGTCCAGCAGGTCACAGCCCTTGATGAAATCCATCGCGATATAGGCTGTGTCATTGTCTTCGAACACCTGGTGGACGTTCACGATATTAGGGTGGACCAGACGTGCGTGGTTGCGCGCCTCTAAAATGAACAGATCGATGATCGAACGCAGGTCTTCTTTGTACCCCGGTTCGACCGGTTCGACCATATCGCCGTTGCGGCGACACAGAGCACCCGGATAGCACTCTTTGATCACCACTTCGCGTTCCAGACTGTCCCGCGCGAGATACGTGATCCCAAACCCGCCATTGCTGATAAAACGCAGGATTTCGTACTGCCCGCGCAACAGTTTGGCGCCGGGTTGAAGTCCTTCGATTTTCGGTTCGTCGTGCGATGCACCGACCGCCTGGTTGTGGCTCATTTCTTTCCGCCCGTTCTGATCGTTTTGCGGTTTTCTTAACTGAGGCAAATCGCCCGCGAACTCACAACCAAACACAACCGCAGGACACTTGAGACGGTTAGACGTTTCAAATTTGACTTTATTGGGGCCGCCTGATGGCTTCACTAAGGATCGTTTTTGGGAAAATACTACATGTTGTGTAGCGGGGAATTACACGACCTATATATTGGAAATAGCGTTGCACAAAATACAGAAGGACCGACTCTTTGTCTCCGCTTGGGCAACGGAGTCGGCCCGTTTGAGACCCGATTCTACGGGTCTCGAATCGCTGCGTCACAGCGCAATTTTAACGAGAAATTTTTAGGTCCCGGTTTTCGGTTGAACCGAATCTACCCGACTACCTGCCCAGGCCAGGTTGTCACTGAGCTGTGCAAGGATGCTGATCGCGTCCTTCAGGGGGGCGTCGCCACTTTCGAATTGCAGCAATAGCAGCAGGTCGGTGGCCCTTTCAAATTCACCTGGAATCCAGTCAGCTTTCGGGTCAATCTCGCCGCCTTGCTCAAGGCGCTCGGCGAAATCCTCGACGATTTCCTGACACGAATGCAGGAAGGCCGACGGTTCGATGTCGGACGATTCGCGCAGGTCTTCGTAGATGCTGGCAATCGCGGCCAGCCAGTCTTCGAGGATCGGGTTTTCAAGCGGGGGCAACGCGGATTCCAACGCGGCGTGCATCGACGCGGTATCCGGCTGCTCCACTTCGGCCTCGGGGCCTTCCAACGTTTCCAGAAACGGCAGGAAGTCCTGTTTCAGATCTGCGCGCGCAGCCTCCAGATCAGCCAGACGGCGATCGGACGCGATCTGGAGCACTTGTTCGGCAAGGTTCTGACCACCGCAGTTTTCCCACAGGGCGAAATCTGGCTCGGGTTCCTGCGCCATGGCACGCACGGCCACAGGGGTGCCAATCGATACGGCAGAGCGGAACAGATCACCCATTTCCTTGTTGAGGCGCGCCAGAACCCGGTCCAACGCATCGCGAACTGGCGGCAGATCGGCATGAGTGACGGCCAGCAGGCTGTTAGCGCGCAACTCCTGCGGAACTTTTGACCACAGATGACGTTCGGTTTCGCGCCAGGCGTTTGTGCCGTTGGTGCACCAGATTGCGCAATCCACAAATTTCAGCAGGTCGAGCGTTTCTTTGTACGTATCATCCAGCGCACCGGTTCCGGGCAGGTCAAACAGCGAGATTTCCTGCAGGGCAGGGGTGTTCAAACCGACCGAGATGAAATCGGGCTCATCCGCCGCAGCCTTTTCCAGTGCGATGCCGGAATAAACCTTGGGCTCTTTGTCCCACCAGCCAACTGTGGTTTCCGGAGTATCTGAATAGGCGACGATCACTAGCGGCAGCTTGAGGTGCTGCGGTCCAGTGGGCAGAATGTCTGCCCCGGCCAGCATGTTAGCGAGGCTGGACTTGCCAGCCCCGAATTCCCCGGCAAAACCGATGTTGACCGCGTTGGACAGCCGCCCGGCATGGGCAAGTGCGCGCTCGCGCATCTCGTCCAGTGCCGTGTCGGCCACAAGGTTTTCGGTCGCGGTCAGAAAGCGTTCAAGTTGTTTTACTTCCTGTTCGGTTCCGGGAAATTCGATCATTCCGCAGCCTCTGTTAATCTCTTGTCGATGTCATCCGCACCAAAGACAGCGCCGAGTTCTTCGGCGATGTGTTGGGCGTGGTCAAAGGCCGCTTGCGCCTGGGCCCGTTCGTTGGTTTCACCGGTTCCGGCCCGATGTTCAAGATGCCCGGCCAGCAAGGCCAGATAATGATCCAGTACCGTGTTCAGTCGTTCCAGCAAATCACTGCGCGCAGTGTCCACCAGATCGTCGCCGATCATCTCGAATTCCTGCACGATCATGCGTTCGGCCCGGGCCACAACGCTTTTTCGTGAGATCAGGCGCGACAGCCAGCTAACCCGCAACTCCACAGTAATGCCCCGTGTCAGCGCGGTGGTGTCGGGTCGGAACCACCGCACGGCACTGGTGTTCATCCGGTTGTCGGTCGGATCTTGCCAGCCGGGCAGTGCGCGCAGGGCCGCGTTGCTTTGCATGTCGATAGTATAAAGCTCGCTCAGCATCCGTTGGCGCACGACCTGCGTGGCCCCCTGCACAAGCTCGCGCATACGGTCACGCAGCGGAGTGAAGTTCAGTTCCGTGTCGCCGCCCTTGGCCAATAGCGGTGAGTCCCCGTTCGGGCCTCGCACCACGGCCGAGACGGACTCAGCTACTGTGTCGTCCATGACACCGCGCAAATTGGCTAGTACATCGTCCATGTCGTTGACGATCCCAGCGGTCTTGTCGGCAACAAGTGTGCGCAGCTCTGCCAGAGTCTTGTCGTTCTCGTTGTTGCTTTCGGCAGTGGGGGCGGAATCATCCTCGATAGCGCGCAAATGCGCTCTACTGCGCTCAACCTCGCCTTGGGCAAAGGTATTGAGATGCTGCCACGCCATGCGCAGTTGTTCGTTGCGCGGGCCCTCTGTCAGGGCGCCGGTCACGTGACGGCGCAGGTCCGGCAGCCCGGAAGCAATCATTGCCGCAAATCGCAGAACGCCTTCGCGGCTGATCGGGCCAGGGCCCTGTTTGATCTCTTCCACACCGTCCAGATATTGCTTCATCTGAGCTGGGTGAGCCCGTAGCCAAGCCAGAACTTCGTCGTGGTTGATGCCGGTCTCATCGCCGGTCAGGGCATAGTGTGCCCATTGCGCGCTGCCCATCAACACGTCAATGTCCGAGTTCCCGAGGGCTTTCTCCAAGCCCTCCGTAACATCGGTCCGGACTTTTCCGGCGTCTTCCGCACCGCCGCCCAGCTCATCAACCCGGTTGATGAACACTACGATCTGACCCAGTTCAAGCGCCTGCATCAGGCGGAACAGTTTCAGATCGGCCCGCGACAGCGCCTGATGTGCGGAAAGAACCACCACAAAGAAATCAGATTCCTTCAGGTACTGGCGCGAGATTTCTTCGCGGATCAGCAACGGGTCGTTAACGCCCGGTGTGTCAGTTACCGTTAGCGGAAACGGGAAGTGGCCGATGTCAAAATAGACCTCGGCCTTGCGGGTGATGTCGCTGTAAAGTCCGCGGTCTGAGCCCGGATCGTGTTCCCCTGTTTCGGTCGGGTCGTCGCCCGCACAAACATAACGCGCCAGATCATCCGAGGTCAGTTCGTCAAGATCGTGATGTTGCCCCAAAAGATGCTTGTAGCTTTCCCCCAGACGAAGCTTGGCGCGGGTCTTCATCGCTTCGACCTGCTCTTCGATCATCTCGCGTTTATAGCTGTCCTCATCATCGGGGAACATGTTGCGCAGCTCTTCGCCTTCGGCGATCAGCGCCTGCCATTGGCGGTTGTCGAAGAAATGGAACTCGGCCCCAGAGGTCCGCCCTGACGGGTGGCCGAAATGCATGTCGGTGATCACCGTCGTCCAGGGGTTCACGTCCGATGGCAGGTATTCTGCCTGACCGGTGAAGCCGTTGATCAAACGGGATTTGCCAGCCTTGATCTGCCCGACAAAGGCGATCGACGGTTTCAGATTTGTCAGGTCGCCGACAATACGCGAGATGAACTGGCGGGTCTCATCATTCGAGGCGCCGTTCATATCTTCGGCAATACGGATTAACTCGCGACGGTTGTTTTCACTCATAAACTTTACCCTGGTAACTTGAAATCACGGATCGAATTCATCGAAAAATTGAACGAAAGGGGCGTACTCATCCTTCCGGCCTTTTCAGTGAGGCCCAAAGATTGACGACGGCACCCAGTTTGCGTGCCTCGTGGACGGTAACGGCAAAGTTCTCGCCATCATTCAGGACGGCCAGACCGGCGCCTTTGCCACCGGAAGGACGCATGACAATCAACTGCGGGTGGCCCATCACGTTGGCCGTGTCACCATCCCAACCCGCAAGATCGCGGGCAAATCGGGTCAGCAGATCCGCGTTGGGATGCAGCGGTTGCCCTTCGTCACAAGTGCCACCCAAGTGAAGCACGGCACCGTCCGCGCCACTGGCCAAAACCCGGCCTTGGGCAAATCGGTCGGAACCGTCAAAGAACTGCTTCGCCAGAGAGTTTGCATCTTGCACCGGTGTTTCTTCGGCAGGTGCAGGTTCCTCAGTCGCATCCGGGACGATCGAGAAAACGGGCTCAGCAGGTAGTTCGATTTTCTCGCAAGCGCTTTCAATCTCGCTGAAAGTGATGCCCACATCGTCAGCCTCAAGCGCGGTGTCTGGTTGCAGCGAAATCAGCTCCAACGGAGCAGGGGCCGCCGCAATGTCGGTGACCAGCTGCGCCAGCTTGCTTGCTAACTCCTCTCGGGACTCGGTTTCGAAATCCGGAGCGACGCCGGACTGAACCCGGAAAACATCCGTGATGCGCGAGCTGTTAACTTCGATTGCAAGGCAATGACCATCGGCGGCTGTGAATTCCAGCCGGCGCGGCAAAATGGTGCCGCGAATGGTGTGCAGCACTTTTTCGCGCCGAATCCGGGCAGTTTCGCCCGGAACGGTGACCGCCGGGTTCAGGCGCGCCACAGACGAGCGCCCGATGTCGTCGAGCATCTCGAGTATGTTCGTGTCCATCATGCCGTGACCCCCCTCTGGTCAGGTCTAGACTGCGGCCGCAACGGGCCCCAGGCTGAGATGCGATTTTGTCAGCGCCAACCCGACATTGGCGCTGCTGCGACAGATGTAACAGACCACATGATCGGGATACTCCCGGGTCCGCAAAAAGATATTCAACCGGTCGTCCGAAAACACCGCGATTTCCCCAAATCCCGGGTTGTCGGCCTCCTCGGCCCCGGCCGCGCGCAGCAAGTCCTCGAAAGCCTTGACGCCACGCCCCTGAAACAGGTTAGCCACGGCAAGGGCAAGACTGTCCAGAATGTCCGCGCTGTCTGAATCCAGGGTGTTGGTCCCAAGCAACATCCCTGTTTCCATATCGACATACCCGGCTGCAATACAGTCGGGTATGGTTTCCATCGCGGTGTTCAGTGCGGCTTCGATCGTCATCGCTTGCTACCTGAGGTTTGGGTTACAACACACGGAATTCGGCCCCGCCGTTTTCCGTTGCTTTCGGTACGGCGCCAACCGAATTCTTGACATGGCGCGCGAAATGCTCGGCGGCAATCTGGTCGAATTCCTCAAGAAATGCGCCGAAGACCTTTTTCATGCTTTCAACATCGGTCGGCAAATTCTCATCCGCCGTCACGTCGCGCCACATGGATGCCGCACTCAGCGGTACGTTTGCGGGAGCGCTAATCAGGCCCTCAAGGTTCTCGTCCTTTTCGTCCGACGGTTCCGCGTCGTCCGCGGCGGTACCGTTCGACAGGGGCACAACCTGCATGTTCACGAGACCGTTAGATTCAGGCTCCGGCTCGTATTCGTCGACGCCATTCGATTGTTCGGCCAGCAATGCGGCTATCGACGAAACTGAAACTTCGGCGGGCTTTTCTTCGGGTTCTTCAACCGATGCCATGTCCTGTTCAGTCGCGTCTGCCAGCTTGCTGTCCAGCGACTCTATGAACCGGTCGGAAGTTTCACCGACTGTGTCTTCCAGTGTTTCCGCCTGCTCATCAAGGGCCAGGATGTTGTCATCCTCGTCGTCCAGCTCATTGTCGTCCAACAGATCAAACGAGTCTTCATCTGCCGACGTTTCCTGGAATTCCGCAAGATTCAGGCTGTTACTTTCCGTGTCCCGGAAAAAGGCGCGCAGTTCATCGCCTTCGTTTTCCGGCTGCGGCTCGGCCGCCGGAGTTTCGGTTTCCATCTCGGCGCGCAGACGTTCGGCCTCTGCCGCATCAATACGTTCTTCGCGACTGCTTTCTTCGGTGCGGCGCTCAACGCGGGCCGGGCGGATGGGAAAGCTAGTGACGACTTCGTCTTCTTCGGTGGCAGTAGGAACCGGGTTCACCAGTTTCAGCGGAGCCGGTTCTTCGGTTTGCTCCGCCACGCGTTTCGGGCGGATCGGTTGCACGGGTGCTCCTGCGGCCATGCCGTTGTCGATCTGATAGCGCGTCAGCATGTCGGCGCGGCTGTCCATGATCTGTTCGGTGATCTGAAGAAAACTGTCCACCATCTTGCCGCCGCCACTACGGGTCCATAGCTCGGCATCGCCACTTTTGTCCCGGGCCGTGATTGCATCACGCGCCGAAAACAGAATCGACCGGTTGAACAGGTGGCCTGCTTCGCGGTTGACCCGGCGCAGCACCTTTTGACGGTCTTTCGGGCCCAGCACATCGGCGCGGGTCACCAGCAGCAGAGAGTTATGCTGCAGCCGTTCCGGCAATGACACCCAAGTGGCACGTTCGGTTTCGCGCCAGGCCTGAGTTGCATGGGTGCACCACAAAACCCCGTTGGCTTGCCCAACCGCACGGCGCCAGACATCACTGGAGATCTTAGGGTCCGAGATACCGGGGGTGTCGATCAGATCCACCGCTTCCAGAATATCAGCCTCAAGAAAGATACGCACAAACTGCACGTCATTGACACCAACTGATTCCAGCTGATCCAGAGTGATGTTTTCGCGGGTTCCGTCGTGGCGCTGCACATAGGCCGATTTCTTGCCCCAGCTGAACCACACGGGCGGTAACTGTGTAGCGGTCACTTGCGTTGGCAGGGCCTGCGAGCGCAGGAGAAAGTTCATCAGCGTCGATTTCCCGGCACTGAATTCCCCCATCAACGCAAAGATCGGTTTGCGGCGGGACCACTGCTCGATGCGTTCCCAAGCCTTAGGAGAGACGAAGCGGGTTTGTGTATCTTTTGCCATGTCGCTACTTATGCTGCCTCGTTACTAAGATCTTTCAGGATGTCGCCCAGGATATCGTCACGCGATTTCTTGGGGGTCATACCTGCCATCAGGGCCGCCTGGTTCGGGTCCTGTTCAGCCGAGGCCGAAATGTTAAGCAGGGTCTCTTTCTGCTCGCGCAGGAAGTCCGACAAGCCGGCCCGCACGTTTTCCAGAACAGCCGCGATCTGATTTTCCTCAAGGTCTTTGGTGATCGAGTTGGCCTCGGACGCGATCAGTCGCGTATAATCCGCAGCATAGGCTTCGAACCCTTTGCGGCGTTGCCACCAGCGGCGCCACCAAGTGCTTTGAAGGTCCAGCGCGATAGTGCGGCCGATGCCCAGTGGCGGCGGCACGCGGGGCACGATCGGAGCTTCGATGCTGAATTCGCCAAGATGGTTGCCCAGCAGCTTTTGATACAATGCTTCAACATCCGCCGCAGAGGCACTGTAAAGCGCTCCGGCCTCCTTGCGCATGGCGCGGGCAAAGCTGAAATAGGCTGCCTTTTGCAGGGTGCGCAGGCCAGCCGGGTCATATTGCCAGGTGCCTTCCTCGCCATTCTGCTCCAGATGCGAAATCAACGAATCGGTGGCCCGTTTGACGAAGTTGTCTTCGGCTGATTTCAACCGCTCTAGCACCTTTTCGCGCAATGACGTCGTCAGCTCGACGGCCTTCTTTTCGTATTCTTCGGTCACCTTGGCGATGGCCTCTTCGGGCGAAACACCGTCAAGATCGCGCACAACACCTTGACCGTCAGACAGGTTCTTAGCCACCGCAGTTGCGCGAATCTGGCTGGCGATGTTGCGCGCCCGGTGACGAACCCGATCCAGCAGCCGGTTACCGGCCCCGTCGGCGATACGTTCGTTCATGGCTAGGAGCAGGTCAGGCAGACCGGATAGCGCCCAGATCTTGTCAAGCGAAGGTGCCTGATCGCCAAACCCGGCGGCCAGATAGAAGGTATTCAAGGCGTTCCGCGATTCCTCCGACAGAATGTCGGGGTTTCCGGTCAGGGCCGCCTCGGCCCAAAGCGCGCTGCCAAAAACAACGCTGGTGTTTGTGTCGATGCTGTTCTGCTTCAGTGTGTCCTGAATCCGATCGCGAATCTCGGGCACCTGATTGACCGGGTCAGACAGCTCGTCGATCCGGTTTACGAACAGGATGATCTGACGGTTTTCGAACTGTGCGATAATCCGCATCAGCGCCATGTCCATTGTGGTCAGCGCCTGGCTGGCCGCCAGTACCACAACGCAAACCTCGGACCCACGCAGGCTGCGCAGGGTGATCTGCTCGCGTACCATGAAGGTATCGTTGACACCGGGCGTGTCGCAGAGTTTCAGCGAGATCGGGTATTGCGGAATGTCCATGTAAAGTTCCGCCGACTTAGTGACATCGGCAAAACGCCCGGTCTTGGGATTGATATCAGGGTCATCTTCATCGCCCAGGCAGACATAGCGCTGGATCAGTTCATCATCGAAATAGTCGTACTGGTGGCTTTGTCCCAGAATCAGGTCGAAATGTTGGCCCAGACGCGCTTCGGACTTGGCCTTCATTTCGCCGATCTGGCGGCGGATATCTTCCATCTCGTCATCGGCACCAGCCCGGTTGGCCAATTCGCCCAAGCGGCCACCGCCGACCATCAGATTGTCCCACTCTTCTTGTTCAAAGAAGGTGAATTTCGCTCTCTTGTCGCCTTCGGTGCGGGTGTTGATGTTCAGCGTTGTTACCACCGAGGTCCACGGGTTGACGTCCGACGGCAAAAGGGCAGGGCGCCCAGCCAAGATGTTCACGATCGAAGACTTACCAGCCTTGACCTGCCCAACCAACGTAACGCTGGCCGTAAAGTTCTCCATCCGCGTCTTGAGCGTCGCAAGCCGTGCCGAGGAACGCGCATCTGCCACCTCTGTCAGCTGGTCGATCTGCGCCGTCAGCGCCGTCATCGCCGAGGTCATCGGCGTCAGCGCTTCGTTTCCAACGGACAAGAGATGGTCGTTTCGGGCCATGGTCAGCCTCCGGTTCCAGTAGCGGCGATATGGGGTTGGATCTGACCGTCAACAGAGCTGGTCAGGATATCGATCCGGGCAATCAGGTTCAGTGCATTGCCAAGAATGGCGGCCTCGGCACCCGGCGAAATCTCTTCGTAAGCGCGGGAATCGGCTAGCACTTCGATCGAGCTGAACTGTTCACTGTTTTCCAGCAGAGCCAGACGGCGACCAGTCGGAAACCCTTGGGATTTGGTCTTGGGCAGCGGCATACGAGAATTGGCGAGCAAGTAGTGCCCCCCCGAATGCGTGCGCAACGAGACACCAAAACCTGTGTTCGGATGATCCCGGTTCAGAGACTTCAGTTCACCAAGGAAACTTTCACGTGCAAGACCAATGGCGTCTTGCTCAGCAGCGGCAGAGTTCATCATGTTGGTCACGGCTAAGACCCTTGTGTTCGAGTTGAGCAAAAAACTCTTACGGCGCCCGAGGGCGGAAAAGACTCATTAATTCCCACTGCCCATCAATTACTGGCAAGGCGGTGTTAATTTGACGCGAATAAGATTTTTTGGCGTTTGAAATGTGGCGCAAATATGGTCATGACCCTGAACGTGGGCTCAACCCAAGGGCGTGTGGGCAAATTTCTGTTTCTGCGAACACTTGGGCATTCCCAATTTGGACATGCAAACGCGTCCTCATGGAATTTTTTAAGCTACAGAATTTAAACGATATTAATTGCGGGTGACAGAGTGCGTGCTGAATTATGAGGGTGCCCCAGCCAATCCGTGGGCCGCGAATGCAGTCGGGTGACTCCCCAGGCTTCGTCTCCTTACTCAACGTAAGCGAGTTTAACATGTCGCTGAAAATTTCGGTAATGTGTACGTTTAATAGGCGAAGATTTGTCGGAAATTCTAAGTCGAAACGCACCGTCCCGATTAATGTCAAAATGCAGGCAGGCACTGGTCGAAAGAAAGGGTGGATAGCTTGACTTTAGGGCGGCGCCCATTGCCTTGCAGTCGTGTCAAGTTCGATCATCTCGGGTCGACCCCCAATTATCTTGCGCTCAAGTGAATTTCCCTCTCGCACTCCACCGCAGCCTTTGTTATTGAGCACGCCAATCCGGCACTTATGGCCGGTAGTGCGGGTGTGGCGAAATTGGTAGACGCACCAGATTTAGGTTCTGGCGCCGCAAGGCGTGGGGGTTCAAGTCCCTCCACCCGCACCATATTCTAAAGGAACTCCTGATCTTTTCGTGACAGGCCTGCTTTATGGCCAGCCGTTAAGCGCGCAATAGCGTCGTGGGGCGTCTTTGCCGACTGCGTGCGCCTGCCAGCCTCTGACAAGAGGTGCACAGTTAAACAATTCTCCAAAAACTGAAAACTCGGCTATACTCCTAGCCATCAGTAGACAGGAGATTGCCATGCTTTATCCACTTGCAACGCTCGAGGCCGACAAGCTCAACGCAGTGCGGGCGCTTGAACAGGAGATTGGACGCCCGGTTGTCGCGCTTGCCGCTGTTGAAGCCGAAACGGCCAATCTGCCGAAGGACGACCTGAAAAAGTTGCAAGCCTTGGAAGACGAACTTGACGTCGTTCTTGTCGCTGTTCGGCCGAGCTAGAACTTCTGAAGAATACACGCTTGCCGCCCGAGCAATTGGGCCGTGCAAAGCGCAATCTGTTTCAACAAATAGAATCGGGCGCTAGCCTTTACGGTACGACCAATTCACTGGCCAAGCCGATTGCTCAAGCGGCCTTGATGTAATTGCGCGATTTTTCGACCGAAGACCGCGTGGCCAGCAGAGACGCCTCAAAGGACCTCAAAACAGGGCGGGCGACTTTAAAGCCCGGCCCGGAGGTCACATCAAGATCGGGGAATACGGTTTGAATCTCAGCTACGCTTGCATCATCCAGCGTGGACATGCCGATTTTGCCCAGAAGCAGGCTTTCTGACGCTACACCGTTGGCCCAGACGATCTGATGTTCATCAAAGAGCAGATGGAAATACTCGACCTCTCCACCTTGCCGCGCAGACACGCCATCGCCGTCAATCAGATGCGTGGCCGCGGCAAAGACCTGCGGACATGCGAATTGCAATTCGACCTCGGGACCTTCTAGCAGAATGCGATGCTGGGGGCTCACTTCCAGTGTCTCTTGGGCACCCAGAACACCCGCGCTGATTCTTATAGGTGCGAATTTGCCAATGGCCGCCATGGTCCGTCGTCCAATCCAGCGTACTGGCTGAGCGCCGTTGTCCATGGTCAGAACTAGATCTCCAACCCTCAGGTCTTCGATTGGCCGTGGCCCGTCGGGGCAGGCAATCATCGCGCCCCCGGCAAAACACAAGGGGTCGGACTCTTCCCGTTCCCCGAACATCGAGTATCCGGTTCCGAAACCGTTGGAATAAATCGGCGAAACCAACTCGATTGACACAATCGCACGTTCGTCGATCGCGTCCTGATCCGCGTTTGCCTCGAACTCCGGCGCCCAATACGTGTTGCCGTTGGTGTCCTGAAAAACGACGGCAGTGATGTTGGCGGTCGTGCCATCATTGTAAGTGATGACCGCGTTGTAGATCATCGACGCATCAAAGGTCTGAGGCGGCCCTCCGTCGATGCTGAACTGGTCGTTCGAGACATTGTTGTCCAGATCATAAGTGTCTGGATCGCCACCGCCGAAACCGTTGCCTGCCTCGGAAAATGTCTGGCGGCTGTCGTAAAGAGGATCGCCAGCCGAGCCATAGGTGCCAAGGGCTGCGTTTACATTAGTGGTTGATAGGAATTGGTTACCCTCAGCGGGATCCCATATTGGCAGGTTTCCAAGGGAGAAGACGGTAAACGTGGTGGTCATGCGTTACTCTTGAAACAAAAAACTCGTACGGTAGGCAATTAGCCTGCGATCGTCAGAAAGTTCAAGTTTTAAATCAGAAAACCACCGCTTGCAGATCAACAACCTGTGCGAACCTACCTGCTTGGGAGCGACACCACTGGCTGTCTGGCCCGGGCGATGATCAATCATGGTGTCTAACTGCAGCCATCTCAGGAACTGCAGCGGATGGCGTTCAATAGTCCTTACTGAGGGTGGCAACATTTTGGTGTTTTGCTGCCTTCCTGGAGTACAAATGAGTGCTCAGCAAGAGCGAACCGGCAACGACCATCACAAAATGCAGCATCTCGTCCGCAATCTCTTCGTGACCGAAGTAATCCAGAACGTCGCCCGCAGTCATATAAAGGAACAGAGCAGGGACAAAGTATAGCGTGGCCGTCTTGATATTCACGTTGTTGGCAAGGTAGCCAATGCGATGAAACCAACCGGTCAGAGGTTTGCGGTGCATTTCAATCGCGGCCAACAGGCTGTGCGCATCCCGGCTATTGGGAGACAGAGCCAATGCACTAAGGGCCGCTTCCTGCGCTTTGTCGAAGTCCTTGCGAACCCAGAACGCCCAGCCGATGGCGATGTGATTTGCGTCCTTGTTCGGTGCGATCCTCAGCGCGACTCTGGCGTGCTTTTCCGCAGTGTCTGCATCCATTCGCAGGCTTGCCAGCCTTGATGCGAAATAGTGGGCCTGATCGTCGTCCGGATACAGTGACAATAGTGCCTCGGTCACCTTTGCCAGTTCCGGAATGTCCCGATCGAACAACGCGCTGGCGCAACGAAGCACTAACGCGTCCTTGTTTTCGGGATCCAGACGCAGGGCTTCATCCAAAGAGGCCTTGGCCGATTTACTGTCGCCGAAAACCGTGTCCAGCATGGATCGAAGCACATGCGACATGGGCAGGTTCGGGGCCAAAGACAAAGCCGCGTCCACAGCGCGGGATGAGGCAAAATACTTGCGCAACCCAAACAAACAGACCGCAAGGTGCGCGTGAATAAGCGCGCTTTCCGGATCCGCCTTCAAAGCCTTGCGAAAATACCCGAGCGCGGTGGTGTAGTCGCCTCGATCAGAAGCGGCAATTGCCAGCGGAAGATCTCTGTTGGATAGCGTCATGATCAGTTCAAGAAGTAAGCGAGGCCACCCATTGCCTCACCCAATGGAGGAAAGAAGATAAGCAGAACGGCGGTGGCAAACCACGACCCAATGACGAACAGAAGCGCAGTGGGTAAACGCATCTGGTCTCGACCTGTCGCCGTCCTATGCAGGTGATAGAGTTGCCGCTGCGCCTGATAGCAATAACCGGACGCAACAATTGCGACCACCAGAACAATGTTCAGCAGGATCTGGTTGCCCAGACGTTCGATACTGCCTTTTTCGAAACTGTCCTTGATGAAATCAATCAGCACCAGCATCGGGGCGCAGAACAGCACCGAAGCCAGCAGCACGCGGCCTTGTTGTTTCTGGCTGCGACAACCCAGAAAGCCTGCGTTTCGGTACATCCAGATGCTGCTGAAAACCGGCCCGGCCAGAAAACCGGCAATCCAGACCACGATAGGGGCGGTAATTCTGTCGGGGTTTGCTCCGTCTAGCGTGTTCTCCGCTATGTCCAACTGCATCACTTGCGTCCGTTTGACTTGAGGAACGCCAGAACGTCGTCATACCGTCCGCTCTCATTGCCATAGGTGGCGTGGTTGCGGGCGGTGGTCAGCCAGTCAATTGTTGAGGGGCGGACCAGATTGGCAGCCGTCTCAAGCATTTTCATGCTGATCGGTACTTCACGGCCCTGCGACAAAGTCGCGTCAATCGCCAGATCTGTTGCGGTTTCGACGATCTGCGCCAGGTCCGCACCGGAGTATCCGCTTGTGGCAGCAGTGATTTTATCAAAGCGGATGTTGGCTTCACTCGGGCGCCCGGCCAGCTCCATCAGTAGGATCGCCTCTCGAGCCTTGGCATCCGGCGGCGGGACAAAGAACAGGCGGTCGAAACGCCCCGGGCGTAGAAACGCGGAGTCCATCGACCAAGGGATGTTGGTCGCAGCCAACACAAGAACGCCGTCGTTGCGTTGGCTGACACCATCCATCTGCGCCAGAAAATGGCTGACCATCTGGGAAATATGGGTCGACGTATGCCCAGATCGCTTTGATCCCAGCGCATCGATCTCGTCAAAGAACAGAATGGTCGGAGTGTTGTTGCGCGCCTGTTCAAAAACCGAGGTCAACCGTTGCTCGGCTACGCCCCAATAGGGGTCGAGAATGTCCGAGATCGCCACAGCCTGAAATCGCGCGCCACATTCCCCCGCCGTTGCCCGTGCGATCATGGTTTTGCCGCAACCGGGCGGGCCGTACATCAAAACACCGCCGCCAGATTTTTTCCTGAAACGCGTCAGCAAACCCGACTGCTTGAAAGGCGCGATGATACGCCTTTCGATATCGCGTTTCACGTTTTCAAGCCCACCCACATCAGCGAATGAGATTTGCTCATCCCCCTCAGCGAGTTCAGGTTCGGATTGTCCCTCAATCACCTGCAGACTGACAACGTTGTCGGCAATCTCGTCCGCGATGGGTTGAGAGTCCTGTTCTTCAGGTTCAAAGCGGGGCGCCACCTCTTCGGATTGGCCCCAGCGTTCGGCGTCTTCGGTCAGGCCCGCAGTCGTGAATACCTGCGAGACCAGAGCGCGGTCATCGGTAGACTCTACATTCTCTGGTTGAATTTCAAACGCTAGCTCCAGCGCACGACTGTCCAGTTTCAACGCCATTGCCCGGCGCATCACGGCCAGCCGAAGCGTCACGTTTTCCGGCGAGGCTTCAAGACGCCCCAGCAGGGCTTCAAATGATTTATCAGGCAATTCCTGTCTCCGAAAACACCGGTCGAGACCTATGGTAAAAACGGCATCAAACTGTGTCGGAAATCAGTCTAAATCAAGTCAAAGTTGCCGACCCCAAAAACCACAAGCCTCTGGTGTCACACCTCAAACTTTGAACAGGATGCCGCTGACCTGCGCGATTTTTTCGCGTGCGGCCTGCAAGTCGGCGCTGTCGACCGTTGTATCGCGGAACAACCGTTTCAGTGTAAACTCCATATGTGACAAGGCTTCGTCCGAGGACATAGGCTGTGTTTGCAGCGCACCCCGCATCCAGATCCCGTCGATCATCGTTGTCAGAATAAAGGCAATCTGCTCGGCCAAATCCGGTTCAACCATATGGCGCAAAGCGTCCATCATGTTGCTGCGCATTCGGGAATGGATGACATTCTGTATGCGTAAAAATTGGGCGTTTTGCGGCACCTCTGCACACAGGTAAACCCAGGCGTTACAAATTTCGTGCTGAAATAGGGTTGGAGCGAAGTTGCCGTAAATTATCGCGTATAGGCGTTCTGTCGGTGTGTTGCTGTGGGCGAACAATGCGGTGACACACCGGCCAGCTTCTGCGTTGGATTCCCGCAAAACCGCCTCGAATAACGCTTCCTTGTCCGGGAAATAGTGTTGCACGACACCTTTGGATAAACCTGCCTCTTTGGCCACCTTATCAAAGGTCGTCCCACCGATTCCCTGAGTTTTGAGCACGTCAAACGCCGCTTCGGTCAATTGCTTGCGACGCATGTTCTTGATGGTCTGCTTTCTCATGTTAGGATCGCCTTCATGCTCAGCGTAATGGATATGAAATTACCATTCAGAAAGGCAAAAAACAAACTCTGTTGACAAAAAACAGTCTGGTGCATCAAATTACCTGCAACCGTACTGTTTTTTAGATACGGACCCAAAAGGCCGAAAACGGCCAACCCACCAACGGAGGTTAACCATGAAATTCTCACACAAACTGAAGCCCGCTTTGCTGGCTTCCGCCACGCTTATGTTGACTCAGGGCGCGGCTTTGGCCGATCCGATCAAGATCGCCGTCAATGAATGGACGGGCCAGCATATCTCGGCCCATTTCGCAGGCGCGCTGTTCGAAGAACTAGGTCACGAGGTCGAATACGTCACCGCCGGTGCCGTACCACAGCTGGCCGCAATTGCCGAAGGCAGCCTGCACTATCAGCCCGAACTGTGGACCAACAACGTTGGCGATATCTATCCCAAGGCCGTTGAGGCCGGGGACATCATCGTTGTCGGCGGACTAGGGCTCGAGCCGCAGGAAGGCTGGATTTATCCTCCTTATATGGCCGATCTGTGCCCGGGTCTGCCGGCCTATGAGGCGCTGTATGATTGTGCGCAGGCCTTTGCCGCCGCGGACACGTTTCCGGATGGTCGCCTGATCACCTATCCGGCGGACTGGGGGACCCGTTCGGCCGATCTGGTCGAACTGATCGACCTGCCATTCAAACCAGTACCCGGTGGCTCGGAAGGCGCGATGCTGGCCGAACTCAAGAGTGCTGTTGCCGCAGAGCAGCCGATCCTGATGATGATGTGGCAGCCGCATTGGGTGTTCGCGGATACCGAGGTGGAATGGGTCGAATGGGATTCGCCACACGGCACCTGCGACGAAACCAGCCAGAAGCGCGGTGAAGCTTGTGGCTTCCAGCAGGCGACCGTCGACAAAATCGTCGCAAAAGACTTTGTCACAACTTATCCAGACGCCATGAAGATGGTTGAGCTGATGAGCATGACCAACGACGTGCAGAACGCCCTGATCCTTGAAGTAGACCAGAACGGGCGCGAAGTGAAAGAGGTCGTTGCCGAGTGGATGGGTGCAAACCAGGACGTCTGGCAGCCTTGGGTTGAAGCCGCAAAGCAATAACCAACACCGAACTAGGTGGAGCGCCGTTCGCGTGCTCCACCATTTTCAAGGCTGCCAAAATGACCACATCTTCCCCGACCAACACCCCGAAACTGTCCTGCAAACATGTCTGGAAGCTCTACGGCAAAGGGGCGGACCAGCACCTGAGCAATGTCGATGTAGCCGGGCAGGGGCCTGACGAGGCCAAGGCGCTTGCGCAAAGTATTCGGGACGACGGCGGTATCGTCGCCTCGACAGATGTCAGTTTTGACGTGATGCCGGGCGAGATTTTCGTGATTATGGGCCTGTCGGGTTCGGGCAAATCGACAATCGTGCGCTGCCTGTCCCGTCTGGTTGAACCTACCGCCGGAGAGATTCTGCTGGATGGGGAGGACCTGCTGAAAGTGTCATCGAAAGAGCTGATCGACATTCGCCGTCACAAGATGGGAATGGTGTTCCAGAGCTTTGGACTGATGCCACATCTGAACGTTCTGGAGAACGTTGCCTTTCCGCTGAAACTGCAGGGGCTGGACGACAAAGAGCGCCTGGAACGAGCCGAGCGGGTGATCTCGCTGGTTGGTCTGGAAGGTCGGGAAGCAAGTTTCCCCAGCCAACTCTCGGGTGGTCAGCAGCAACGTGTCGGCATTGCCCGATCGCTGGCCGTGGAGCCAGAGGTCTGGTTCCTTGATGAACCCTTCAGTGCGCTTGACCCGCTGATCCGCCGTCAGATGCAGGACGAATTCCTACGGCTACAGCAGGAGTTGCACAAATCCATTGTTTTTATCACCCATGACTTCCTTGAGGCTCTCCGAATTGCCGACCGGATGGCGATCATGAAGGACGGCGCGGTCGTGCAGATCGGTCGCCCGGTGGATCTGATCCTGAACCCGGTTGATGATTACGTTCGCGAGTTTACCAACGATGTCCCGTGGGAGCTGATCCTGACCGCAGGCGATGTCGCCTCGGACAACACACCGCCTGCCGGGATCAAAGAGGTTCCCGCCTCGACCAATGTGGCCGATCTACTGCCCTATCTTGCCTCACACGACAGCGGTGTCGCCGTGCGTCGTGACGACAACGCGCTGGTGCACATGACCAGCCAGAACGTGGTTGCCGCATTGGCCAGCGGTGTCTCGGACGCCTCTGCGGTCAAGGACTGACGCGATGGATGCAACTTCGAACAGATCGCTTGTGGTCTGGCTTGCGGTCACGGTGTTGGTGGCGATTTGTGTGGTTTTCGCCAAAAGCCTCGGGCCGCTGGTGACCTATCCCGATGCGCTGGTTTTGCCGGTGACCGATCCGATGAACACCGCGATGCGGTGGTTCGTTGTGACGTTCGGCTGGTTCTTCAAGGCCATTTCCTGGCTGCTGGACTGGCCAATCCTGTTGGCAAAGACGGTTCTGCACGCGGTGCCATGGGCGGCCTGGTTTGTGCTGTGGGTCTTTCTGGCCTTGCGCGCCGGAGGCAGAGGATTGGCGATCTTCACCGCGGCCAGCCTTGCGTACATGGTCACATTCGGGTTCTGGACCCAATCGATGAACTCTTTCGCTTTGGTATGTGTGTCGATCCCAATGGCAGTTGCCTTGGGCTTTGCACTGGGAACGTGGGGGTTCATGTCAGAGCGGGCCTATCGGATCATTATGCCGATCCTCGACCTGATGCAGACGGTGCCTGCTTTTGCCTACTTGTTGCCGATCCTGCTGCTGTTTGGGTTTGGCACAACGGTCGGTCTGGTCGCCTCGATCCTGTTTGCCTTCCCGCCGATGGTGCGCAACACCATCGTCGGTCTGCGCGGTGTCCCGGATGAGGTCATCGAATCCGGCCTGATGAGCGGTGCCACCCCGTCGCAACTGTTCTGGCGCGTGCGTGTGCCGACAGCCCAGCGGCAAGTTCTGTTGGGGGTAAACCAAACAACAATGGCGTCCCTGTCGATGGTCATCATCGCTTCGATCATCGGGGGAACCAACGATATCGGTTGGGAAGTGCTTTCGACCATGCGCAAAGCGCAGTTCGGAGAAAGCCTGCTGGCCGGGATCGTGATCGCACTGATGGCGATGGTGCTGGACCGAATCACATGGGGATTTGCGGTGCAGTCTAATTCGACGCAGCGCAAGGCTTCAGGCTGGATAACCTGTGCGGTTCTGTTTGGTGCGGCCTGGGTGTTGGCGCTGGTCTTTTCGCCGCTCAAAGACTGGCCCGACGCATGGGTCCTAAACCCGGCCCCCGCCATGAACGCAGGTCTGGAGTGGGTCTTCGTCGAATTCCGCACAGTGCTTGAGGCGATCAAGCGCGCAGCGCTGTTCTATTTGATGCTGCCGATCAAGATTGGCCTGGCTCAAGCCGTCAGCCCATTTACTTGGGGATTTGCTATGACCCCGGCTGTGACGACTGGCTACGCACTTATAGTCGCGGCAGTGGCTGGATACCTGGCCTTCAATGGGCGCGTGCTGCCAGCGCTTTGGGTCATCCTGTTTGCGCTGGTCCTGTACTCGGGTCTGACCGGGCTAGCTTGGGTTGCGCTCTGCGCGATCATTGTCGCTTTGGCATGGCAGGCTGGTGGGATGAACTTGGCCCTATGGGCTCTGGCTGGGGTAGCTTTCCTGTTGCTAACCGGCATATGGGAGCCTTCGGTCGTCTCACTCTATCTGTGTGGAGTCGGGGTGCTGCTGTCCTTCCTGTTCGGCAGTGCGATCGGCATCTGGGCATCCGAGAATGACACCGTATCGCGTATGGTTCGGCCGGTGATCGACACGCTGCAAACCATGCCGCTGTTCGTGATTCTCATCCCCTTTGTAATGGTGTTCAAAATCGGTGAGTTCACAGCGCTTCTAGCCATCATCGTCTATGCCATCGTCCCCGCCATCCGATACACCGAGCATGGGCTTCGCAATCTACCCCATGACGTGATCGAGGCCGCGACGGCCATCGGCACGACACCGCGACAGTTACTGTGGCAGGTAAAGCTACCACTGGCGGTGCCGTCGATCATGTTGGGACTGAACCAGACGATCATGTTCGGCATCTCGATGCTGGTGATCACCGCGCTGGTGGGCACCGACGATCTGGGGCAGCAGATTTACATCGGCCTCGGCGACGGTGACTTCGGTGTCGGTATGACCGCCGGGATCGGCATGGCCATCATCGCCATGATTGCCGACCGCATCACCCAAGGGTTCAGCCAGCAAATCCAATCGCGCCTTGGCGTAAAGCTGGACAACGCCGTCTGATAAGAAAGTAAGTCGCATGGATACCGCAGCGCCCGTTGACCTCGATCTGTGCTACATGTCGGCGACCGAGGCGCTTGCGGCCTTCCGCTCGGGCCGCCTGAAACCCAGTACCCTGCTGCAGGCCTTGATCGCGCGGATAGAGCAGGTCAACCCGGTGATCAACGCGCTGACAGACACCTATTTCGACGAGGCGCTGCAACAAGCTCTGGTGGCGGACGCCGCCTATGCGGATGGGTCAGCCAGCGGAGCGTTGCTGGGCATTCCGGCGCTGGTCAAAGATGCGCAAAGGGTCAAAGGCAAGCGCACGACGCACGGGTCACTGCTGCACATGGATGCCGCGCCGGACGAGATGTCGGACCCGATGATCGAACGCCTACAGGATGCCGGAGCAATCATTCTGGCCCGCACGACGGTGCCCGAGTTCTGCATCTCGGGCGTTTGCCGCAGTCTGGCTTGGGGCAACACGGTCAACCCGTTCAACCCCGCGTTCGGTACCGGCGGATCGTCGGGCGGATCGGGCGCAGGACTGGCGGCAGGTTTTGCACCGATTGCAACCGGCACCGATATCGGCGGGTCGATCCGCATTCCGGCCAGTTGTTGCGGGGTTGTGGGGTTCAAACCGCCGCACGGACGCAACCCCGACGGCCCTCCTGCAAATTTCGACCGCTACAACCATTGTGGGCCGTTGGCCCGCTCGGTTGCGGATCTGGCTCTGGTGCAGGATGTGGTGTCGGGCGCGCATCCGCGTGACCATGACAGCCTGCGCGAAACTGTTGACCTTCCGCGCGAGGCCGGCAGGCTCGACGGAGTAAAAATCGCGTTTTCGATGGATCTGGGATATTGCCCCGTTGATCCCGAAGTTCACCGCAATACTCTGGCAGCATTAGAGCACTTTCGCGCGCTGGGTGCCGAAATCACCAACGTCGATGTCCCCTGGACCCGCGCCTGCGACGCGGCGGCGACGCATTGGTACAATACGATGCACTATCTCAGGCAGGCGTCCTGGGCGGCCAAAACACATGCGGATCAACTGAACGATTACACGCTGGCCGCCGCAAAAGGCGTTGAGGCAACAACTCTGGACGATGTATCACGATCTTGGGAAACCCAGCACGATATGTATCAGTTCTTTGGCGCGTTGATGGAGCGGTTCGATCTGTTCCTCTGCCCGACCACAACGATACCTGCGGTCAAAGCAGACCACGATGCGACCGCGACGGATTTTGAGATCGACGGCATTCAAGTCGATCCGGAATATGGGTGGATTCTGACACACCACTTCAACATGCTGCACCATTGCCCGGTCCTTGCGGTTCCCAGCGGTTTTGCAACGACCGGAGTTCCAACCGGCCTTCAGATTGTTGGCCGAACCTTTGACGACCCGGCCGTTTTCCGCGCCGCGCTGGCCTATGAGGCGCAGATCGGAGGATGGTTCAGAAACGTCGCGGCGCGCCCGTCGATTTAGAGCCCGGTTCCGGTGTGAGTTCCAAAAGGGTCACAAAAAGGTCGGTTGCACGGTCACCGAGGCTTCATGAGGATAGGAAGGGAAAAGTTGAAACTGTCACCAGACAGGTCTTTTGGCGCCTTCGGAAAACGCCCGGCGCGCGTGACCGCGGTCACAGCGGCCTGATCCAGGATGGGGTCGCCCGAAGATTTCGCGAGCCTATGCGACATCAAACGCCCATCCCGAGACACTGTCAGGGCAACGATCGCGGTTCCGCTGGACTTGCTGCCGCGTGGATACCCCTTATTGCGCTCAACGCGGGCGCGGATCTTAGCGCCCCATACTGCCACAAGCTTGGCCTGTTTTCCCGGTGAACCCGTGGTTACTTTGGCCGATCCCGACCCGGCATGCGCTCCGCCGCCCGACCCGGCCGAGACCTGTTTAGCCACTCCGGCCGAGGTGACCTTGGCCTTGCGCCTCTCTTGTTCCGGTTTCTTCTGCGGCCGTTGCTTGGGTTTGACGTCCGGTTTCGCATTTGCTTCGGGTTCCGGCTTGGGCGGAGGTGGCGGTGCCGTGTCGATCTCGGCGTCATTTTCCAACGCGGGCGCTGCCATTGCCACCTTCACCTGAGCGCGCGGCGCCTGATCAACCTTCAAGACCGGCATGGAAGGGGCCACGGACGGGGTCGTTGGTGCCTTCATTTCAATCGGCTGCGAGGTCCGAACGACTTTTGGCTGTTCCCAGGACTGAACCATTTCGGCGACTGTCGGTGCAGCGGCTTTCAGCGACACCAATGCGTCACCACCGCTGCCCCCGGCAGCAACACCGGATTGAGGCCGACTGACAAAAACCACCAGATGCAATGCGACCGCAAGCACCACGAAAACCAGGATTTCAAACCATCGTTTCATTGCGGCGCCACCACCAGTTCGACTTTAGTCAGACCGGCTTTGGCAAGATCGTTCAGCAACCTTGCCATGACTTTGGCGTCCAACTCTCCGTCGGCGCGGATTTGAATGATATTTTCCGTCTCGCTTTTCGCGGCCAGTTCGGCCAGCGCGCCTTCACCTTCGGCTCCCTCAAAGGACATGCGCCCGGTCTTGTCCACATAAAGCATCCGCTCGACCTCGGGCTCGATGTCCGAGGTCGAACGGGGTGGTGAGACTTCGAAGGGTTCGGGTTTTGCAAGGTTTGAGGTCATCAAAAAGAAGATCAACAGCAGGAACACAACGTTGATCATTGGAACAATGGACTCTGTGCGGGGTCTGCGAGGCGGGTCCGAGAAATCCATGGCCTCACTCCACCAGCACAACCGAAGTGTACCCGGCCGCACGCAGAGCCTCGGTTACTGTCACGATACGCTGCAACGTTGCCCCGTCTTTGCCGCGTAGGATCAACATGTCCGTTGGTTGTTGCATGAGCGGCGCCAAGGCACTGGGCAGATCGGTGACCTCGACGCCGTTCAACAGGGTGCTTTCGGGCAGCACGTCGATCAGCCGGGGCGGGCCGGAATATTCCCCACCTGCCGCGGCCAATGGCAAGGGCAGGGTCGCGTCCGTTCCGAACCGGGATGCCAGCATGAAGAACACCAGCAACAGAAACACCACGTCAATCATCGGTGTCAGACTGGGTTTGCGCCTTGGTCTGGAGGGTGGGGCGAATTGCATCGGATCACTCAGCCGCCAGTTTCAATTCTTCCGGAGCCGCCGACACAAACAGACGAGTGGCCCCGTCTTCAACATCACGGTGGATGCGGTCGATTACCGCTTCGAACCACGTCAGCGCGGCCGAGGCTGGGATCGCTACGGCCATGCCCGCAGCGGTGGTCAGCAACGCCTCCCAAATGCCGCCAGCCAGCAAGGCCGGATCGGCGCGGTTGCCCGATTGTTGCAGCGCCTGAAATGCAGCAATCATACCTAGAACGGTGCCAAGCAAACCAAGCAGAGGCGCAATCGTCGCGATCAATTCCAACGCACGCAATCCAACACCCGCATTGGCAATCTCACGTTTTGCCACGCGCGACACCTCTTCTCGGGCACGGCTTTCAGGAAGGTTGGTCAAGGCGAGGATCGCCGCCTCTACCACCTTGGAGCGCACGCCCATTCTACCTTTGACAGTGGCAAGCGCTGCCTTGGTGTTTCCTGCTTCGAATAGTTCGACGGCCAGTCCGGCTTTGCCGCGTGACCAGGCCCCAATCAGTGCAAGACGCCAGATTTTCCACAGGATCAGGGCAACCGTTATGACCGACAGGGCCGCGATGACCCAGATCGAAGGTCCTCCATTGCGCAGAAATTCGGTTGCCTGGGCTGAAGTGTCGCTTGCGATGTCCAGCAGGCCCTGTTCTTCACGCACGGGGATGGCCGTTTCTGTCGGCGCGCTTTCTGGTTCGGGCAGGGTCTGCACATCGGGCAAAGGCGCGGTCGTCTCGCCATGCGGGGTTGCCGGTTCGGGCTGTGTCTGCTCACCAGTTACATCGGTAGCATCAACGGGGACGACTCCTGGTTGCTGTGGCGCTTCTGGTGCGGGGCTGGTCACCACAGTGTCCGGCACAGTCGGGGCTGAGGTCTCCTGTGCAGTCAGACTAAATGGCGCGGTCGCCAGAAGAGCGGCCAGGATCATACAAAACTTTCGAATACAACCGCGCGGTCCGCGCAGCCAAAAGGCAAGAAAGTCAATAAAATCCGTCATTGCATACCTACTTCGCCTGAACCTGACAGTGACGGGTCTGCACAGCGCTGAACGTTAATGCATCATCGATACTGAAACGCCGCTGCGGCTGGCGCGCGCGGAACTTGCAGGTTGTCATTGTTGAATGGCTGGGTTGCAACTGCGAGGTTGTGGCAAGTGCAATCTGGCGTGGGCAATTCATAAGCCCATTTGCGTGAGGGCCTAGTTTTTCGACAGTGCTTTGTCAATAGAAAGGGCCGCAAACAGCTCTACTGGCTGTCGAAGAGTATTCTGGCCCGCCTCTTGCGTGAATGACGACTTGCATGCAAAGCATTTGGCGGCAGAGTTGCATTCACACTTAGCCAAGCCAAAGGAATGACCGGATGAAATTGCGCAAACTGGGACAGAATGGTCCCACCGTCAGTGCTGTGGGTTATGGCGCCATGTCATTTAGTGATTTTTACGGGCCCGCGACGGACGAAGGTTCGATGGCAATTCTGGACACTTGTTTGGAACTGGGCATTACACATATCGACACGTCCAATGTCTACGGCATGGGCCGGTCGGAAACAGTGATTGGCACTTGGTTGAAACAGCGCAGCGGCGAGACTCCGTTCACCATCGCTACAAAAGGTGGCATAACCCGGGACCCTGAACAACGGTTTAACAACGATCCTGATCATATGCGCAAAGCGCTCGAGGACAGTCTAACCCGGCTGGGCCTTGAAGCTGTCGACCTTTATTACGTCCACCGACGCGATACTCGCTTTGAAATTGAAGATGTGGCCGAAACGATGGCCAACTTTGTCAAAGAGGGTAAGGTCAAGGCGGTAGGCTGGTCCGAGGTGGCACCGTCCTCCGTGCGTCGTGCGCATGCGGTGTATCCCGTTTCGGCGGTGCAATCCGAGTATTCTCTATCAACCCGTGCGCCCGATCTGGGCCTGATTCAAACGTGCCAAGACATCGGGGCCGCTTTGGTGGCGTTTTCGCCTGTAGGCCGATCTTTGTTGACGGATACCCCCCATACAATCGAGCGCATAGCTGAGATGCCGTTTCTGAAGACTACGCCGCGCTTCAATGAACCCAACTTGAGCGCCAATGTCGCCCAAACCGCTGCTTTCCGATCGCTTGCAGCCGACTTGGGTCTACCGGCCGCATCGTTGGCCATCGCCTGGGTGTTGCAGCGCGGCGAGCATGTTCTGGCCATTCCTGGCACCCGCAACGTCGAACACTTGCGTGAGCTGGCTAAAGGCGGGGATTTGGCGTTGTCACAAGAGATATTAGACAGGATCGACACGATCCTTCCGGTCGGTTGGGCTCATGGTGACCGGTATTCCTATGACCAGTGGGCCGGGCCCGAACGCTATTGCTGAAACCTGCTTAAGATGGATCGAGACAGGTTTTGGCAGAGCATTGCACAGACGTGAGATAGCGGGCGCACCCTGAATTGATGAACATATGCATAGGTTGAAAACATGGCGCGGACCTGTTCGGCCTCCACAACCTGGGTAGGGTGCGCACAGGTATTCAACCAATCATCTTTCATCGTAACCGGGTGATCGGCTTAGCAGCAGGCATGGTTTAGATCGTGCAATACAAAGAAAACAGAGCGTGCCTGACCGTCCACCTTGCAACGAAGCTGTTTCATGAGCAATCGGCTGGCCGAAGTGTCTAGATTGTCTTGGGGCTCGTCCAGCAGAATGATATTCTTCGATATGTTGTCAGAGTCTTTGCCCGCAAGAAACCTTCACTCTATGAGTACCATGCCCATTGACCGAAGTGGGCGGCATCAAAATATGATATAATCATGGTTATGTTAAATAGAAATCAACGCACTTCAGGCCTAGTTTTGCTTGCGACGCACCACAACGGTTGACCGAACAGACCTGATCCAGCATCCTGCGGCGTAACAGACTGGCCCAACAAGATTATTTTCCGGCGTAGTTATTTATTTGAACAAGGTCTGAAACATGCCCGATGCATCACAGAAGCAATATGTGCTGGACACGCATCGGCTGCGCGACCCCGAACAGACCCTACAAATCGTTAAGCCGTTTCTGAAAAACATGGGCATCACCCGGATCGCGAACCTGACCGGACTAGACCGGATCGGATTGCCTACGGTGATGGTCGCCCGGCCCAATTCCCGCTCGGTTGCAGTATCCTTGGGCAAAGGGTTGTCCTTGCGCGCCGCCGAGGCCTCAGGCGTGATGGAGGCGATTGAATCCTGGCACGCCGAACGAGTTCAGCTTCCGCAGCGTCTGGCCAGGTATTCAGAACTGATCGAAGAAGTCCAGGTGGTCGATGTGAGCAACCTGCCCCGAGTGACCGGAGGGAGTTTTGACCCGCATACCAACATGCTGTGGGTTCAAGGGCACGACTTGGGAACGGGCACCCCATGCTGGGTTCCGCTTGAGATGGTCGATACCGACTATACCAGTGCGCCGGTTGGCGGACAGGCCGCCTTTCCCCGCACAACAAATGGGCTGGCTTCCGGCAACAACCTGACAGAGGCCTGTTGCCACGCGATATGTGAGTTGATCGAACGGGATGCGACAACCCTATGGCACCATCAACCCGGGTTGCCGCGTCTAGATCCGGATAGTGTCGATGATCCACGCTGTCGTCAGGCTATCGATATGATCACCGCCGCCGGGTTGGAGGTCGGGCTCTGGAACACGACTTCAGACGTTGGTATCGCCAGTTTTCGCTGCGTGATTTGCGAAGGGGATGGACAGCCCGGCCATATCGGTATTGGCGACGGCTGCCACCCCGACAGCGCCATCGCCTTGCTGCGTGCCGTGACCGAGGCGGCGCAAACGCGATTAACCTATATCTCGGGCGCGCGGGATGACCTTGACCCCGAAGAATTCACCGATCAGGCTAAAATGGATCGGGGTCAATACGTGCTCGACCTGATCGATGGCACAGCGCCAAATCAAAGCTTTAGCGACTGCCCGTCCCATGAAACAAATTCCTTTGATGAGGATCTGGGCCTGTTGTTGCAGCGGCTTGCCGCTGTGGGTGTCGCTCAGGTGGTGACTGTAGATCTCTCGCGCCCTGAATATGACATCGCCGTAGTCCGGGCCGTCATACCCGGGCTTGAGGCGCCGCATGACGAACCGGATTACATCCCCGGCCCCAGGGCACAGCGCATCGAGGAAGGTCTGACATGACGGCGGTGATTTTTGTGGGTCCGACCCTTACGTCAGAGGCGGTTTCCGAGCGATTGGACGCAATGATCCTGCCACCCGTCCGACAGGGTGACGTATACCGCGTGGTGAGCAAAAACCCGTCCGCCATTGGCATCATCGATGGTTTCTTTGAAGGAGTGCCCTCGGTCTGGCACAAGGAAATCCTGTGGGCGCTCGAGCAAGGAATTCCGGTCTTCGGCAGTGCCAGTATGGGCGCCCTGCGCGCTGCCGAGCTGGCCGATTTCGGAATGATCGGCGTTGGGGGCATCTTCGAAGACTACCTCGATGGCACGCTGCAAGATGACGACGAAGTCGCGGTCTTGCACAGCCCGGCTGAGCTGGGTTTCCAGCCGCTGAGTGAGCCGATGGTGTCGGTCCGTGCGACCGTGGCGCAAGCACAGACCGCCGGGGTTCTGCCGCAGAATACGGCCACTGAACTGCTGCGCTGCGCCAAGTCGATGCACTACCGTCATCGCGTCTGGCCGGACCTCCTTGCGCCGTTTCAGGACTTGCCGGGTATCGCCGAATTTGCGGATTGGCTGCCAACCGGGCGCGTAGATGCCAAGGCACAAGATGCTGTCGCCATGCTGGAGCGCATGTCTGAACATCTGACCGGAACCCCCCTGCCCCCGTCGGAGATTGCCAGAACCGAGCGCACTTTGATGTGGAAAGCCCTGTGCGCGCGGATTGATGCCGGGGACCCCGCACCCGACCGCAGCGTGATCGACGAACTGCGGTTGCAACCCGAACTCTATGCGACGTTGCGAGAGCGTGCAGTTCTGGCGCTGCTCTCGCACGAGGAGGCCTCGAGACAGGATCGCCACCCCGAACGCACTGAGCTGGTCCGGCAGATGGAAGATCACCGAGCCAATTCTGGCCTGTCCCGGCGGTCCGACCTGATGGCGTGGATTGAAGCGAACGATCTAACCCCCGAGGGCTATGAGACGATGTTGTCGGACGCCGCCCGGATCGAATCCGCCGCGGCGTCACGGGCAGGCCGTCTGGATGTGCAGCTTCTGTCGGAGTTGCGACGATCGGATCAATACATCGGGTTGAAGGACCGGGCGGCCAGCAAGGCGGAACAGGCCCTTCCGACGGGCCGGTCCGGTGTCGATCGGTTGAGGATGCTGATGTGGTATTTTGAATCTCGTCTTGACCAAGCCGTGCCCGATGATCTTGACTCTTACGCAGTGACGCTTGGTCTGACCGGGCGCGATGCGTTTTATGACCTGATAGAAGCCGAGTTTTTGTATTGCCACAAGGGTGCCGACACCGGAGTTGCCGAATGACAGGCCGCCGGAATTGACTGGGCACCACGCGGGAGGGCGTTTTGTGAATTCACCCGAACAGATTGAAGAAGAACCTGGTACCCGGTTCCTACTGTATCCACAGTCGCCGTTTCTGGAACCCAACGCCCAGTTGGAACTGGTCGAGATTTCCGCTCCTCAAGGCAGTATCGGGCCGGGGCCATCCGGGCCGCGCATGTACACGGTTGATCCGGTGGGCAAGACAACTCCTTATGGCGCGATCATACCCGGTCCCAATGGACCGGGTATGTACCTGCCGCCCTGGGACGGCCAGATTCAACCGCCCGCCATGCCGGATGAGTTCGGCAATTTCATCCATATCGATCCCAGCAATCCCGCGTTTGAGGCGGCGCATCTGTTCGGATCGGCCCATTTCACCATGGATGTCTGGCAGGGCTATTTCGACCGCCCGATCCCGTGGCATTTTGCGCGCGACTTTGATCGGCTGGAATTATCGCTACTGCCCAGCCTGGACAATGCGCATATCGGCTGGGGGTTTCTGGAGACCGGCGGCACCCACGAACATGGCGGGGAATACCGCCCCTACAGTCTGAACTTCGACGTAGTCGCGCATGAAATCGGCCACGCCATCATCTACAGTGTGATTGGGATGCCCTCTAACGGCGATGCCTCGGGCGAGTATTACGGATTTCATGAATCCGCGGCTGATCTTGTGGCTTTGCTCGCGTCGCTGCATTTTGGTTCGGTGGTCGATGACTTGCTGGAGAACACGCGGGGTAACCTTTACACCTTCAACCGCCTCAGCCGATTTGCCGAACTATCGGAAAACGCGCAGATCAGGCTTGCAGCTAATGACCGGTCCCTGTCGGAATTCGCCGCCGGATGGTCTAGCGAACACGCTTTGTCAGAACCCCTGACTGGTGCGATGTTCGACATTTTCGTCGACATCTATCACGAGCGCCTGCTGGTGCATGGCCTGATCTCTCCTGAAGAAGAGGACTTATCGGATAAGTTGGAAGGCTCGCCCGACTACAGCCGGATGATGCAGGGTATCTTCGACAAGCGATACGCCGAGAACCCTGAAGGGTTCCGTATCGCCCTGCTGGAAGCGCGCGACTATCTGGGCACCTATCTGGCTGATGCGTGGGGGTTGCTGGACGCAGATATGCTTAGCTATTTTGGAGTGGAAAAGGCCTTGCTAGCCGTGGACCAAGAGATCACTGGGGGCGCTTTTCGTAACATCATCGAAGGCAACTTTCGGATGCGCGATATCGGATTGACCACCGCAGGGCCTCGTCTGCCGGATCCCGAGGAAGACAGCCATTCGAATTCGGTCCGCACTCAGGTGCCGGACTAGAGCCTAAAACCCTTTATTTTTAAATAGTTTTGTGGCATGCAGTCGTGGGATGATTTTTGGAACGTATTTGCTCGAATTATTTGTTCGAGTTGATTTTAAGGGGGGAGATGAGGGTTCTGACTCCGTCGATCCCATAGTTGGGAGAAAGTGCGATGTCCGAATCCTTACTTAGTTTTTCAGAAGTGTTGTTGTTTGGCCGTGAGATCACGGATCTCAAACTTAATCAAAGAACGGTTCGGGTAGTAATCGTCGTACCTGCCGGCGGGGTTGTCCCGGCTGGAATTGTTGAAATTGACGGTGTGGCATTGAATGAGGATGACCGAGTACTGGTTCAAGTCGGCAACCAGGAAAACAACCTATCAGGAATTTACAAAACACAACTAAACGCCGCTAATACATTTGATCTAGTAAAACGCAAAAAAGTAAGTTTCGGGTCATTGGTTTACGTCCGTCGCGGCAGACAATTCAAGAATACGTTTTGGTTACAAGACGCTAACCGTCACGCAGAGCAATTATACGTTGAACAGGAAAACCGCAGGCGCGGAAATGGTGTTAACAACTTAATTGGCGATCAATTCGGTGGAAACGCAAAACTAGCTCGAATTTACAGCTTTGGCTACGAGGGTACGGTTTACGACCTACCCGAACCCTCTATTTTCCTAGTACATGGGAATGGCGTTTCTGCAACTGATCGTAATCGCCCTCCCAACAACGGATCTCGTGCTCCGAGCAATCCTGATATTAGTGGCGTTTCCTCTGCCGACTACCAAGTCGCGGATGATATCCAAGTCTGGTCTTATGACAAAGCCGATTTTACAATCCGCATGGACGTGATGACTGGCCAATTCGAACAGGTTTTGCTGGACATCTATTTCGGATTTGACAGCCCGGCAATCAGCGGTGCTCGTGTCAGTGGCGCTCGCGTAAGTGGTGCTCGAGTAAGTGGTGCTCGTGTCAGCGGCGCGCGAGTGAGTGGAGCTAGAGTCAGTGGTGCACGCGCGCGGGGCTCGGAAGATTGACGCGGGATTGGGATCTGGGTCCGACTTAGGATAGAAACGCAAAAGGCCCTTGCTACGCAGGGCCTTTTTTCACTCAGAACCCAGCCTTTTTCAGCCCCTCGACAAAGTGCTGCGTGTCTTCGGGCAGGCGGTCCGGCTGTACGCTCTCCCACCGCTTCAGAGAGAAATTGGGATGGGCCTTGCGATGTCGTTCCGCAATGTCGCGCGCTATGTCCAACTGATCCAGATGCGCGAAACTAGCGGCCAGCAAGCGTTGCCCTTCGGTGGGGTTATTCATCTTATTGACCGCGTCGATGGCTTCCTTATAGCGCTTGAGGTTGAAATACGCCCCACCCAGATGCCACAGGTATTGGTCCGGGAAGTATGGGTTCAACCGCATGGCCTGTTGCAGATGTGTGATTGCCGTTTCGTTGTCACCATAATGCGCCAATGCATCGGCGAAGTCGGAATGCATATCCGCATCGTTCGGGTTCAGCGCCAGCGCCCGGCGATAAGACTGCAGCGCGGCTTCATGTTCCTTGCGATATAAGTGGACATAGCCTAATTCCCCAAACCCGCGCGCATCGGTGGGATCCAACTCGATCGCACGCTGGGCAAAGGTCAGCGCCTGATCCAGCGCAGTTGAGGGATCCTTGCTCCAGGAATAGCGCCAGTCGATGTTCAGCGTTCGCGACAACGCCGCCGCTGCCCGGGCATAGCCTTCGTCCCGATCAAGCGCAGATTGATAGAAATCCTGTGCCTTGCGGTTGTCGTTCCGCGTGTATTTGAAGATGTGGTACTGGCCCTGAAGCACGGACCCATAAGCCTCAAGATCGGACGGGATATTCTGAATCATGCGTTGTTTTTCGTGCGATTCAATCATTACCGCGGTGGCAGCCACGATACACTCGGTGACTTCGTCCAGAATGTCGAAGATGTCGTCGATCTTGCGATCAAACCGTTCGCCCCAAATGGTGCGCTCGGTCGTGGCATCGATCAATTCGGCCGTAATCCGGATGCGGCTGGCTGACCGCCGCACACTGCCCCGGGCGACATAGCGTACGTTCAGCTTTTGCGCGGCCTCTTTTGGCGGCATCGACTGTGTCTTGAAAAAGAAAGACGAGTTCCGCGCGATGATGAACAGATTGCGGAACTTGGACAGGTTCATGATGATGTCGTCAGTCAGACCTTCGGCGATCCAGCTATCCGACTCGTCCCCGCCCTGGCTGCTGAAAGGCAGAATGGCGACCGAGGGCGTGTCGGGACGTTCCAGCACATCTCCGGGAAGGTCCGGCCGCATTGTCCCGGCCATTGTCGCCCCGGCCACCTCACTGCGTACGCAGTATGTCGAGACAGGAGACAGAATGTTCTTCAGCTGTTTCGGGCCCAGAAACTCGTACCCATAGCGAAGCCGGTTGCAGACCTGATCATAAACAGCCGAGCTGACATAAACCCTTTCAGGCTCCGCGATTTCCTGCAGCCGAGCGGCAATATTAACGTTGTCGCCATGGATGCCGCGATCGTCGATCAGGATTTCGCCCAGATGAACACCGGCGCGGAACTTGAGCCGCTGATCATCGGTGCGTTCATTGTTGTGTTGGCTGGCGATACGGTGCAGCTCTACCCCGAACTCCACGGCGCTCGTGGCGGTCTCAAACAGGGCCAGAATGCCGTCCCCGCGGACCTCGACCACCCGGCCTTGAAATGCGGCGCAGGTTTCTTCGAGCTGAGATATCAATAGTTTCAGGGCGTTATATGTATCCAACTCGTTCTCGCTCATCAGGCGCGAATAGCCGACGACGTCGGCGAAAAGGATCGCACCCAGTTTTTGCGTAATGGAAGGATTTGGACTTGTGGTGTTCACATTCAATACTCGTCTGAGGGGCCGCGTTCGAACCCTGTCATCAGTTTTTAGCAACCGTGCATTTGCGCTTGGAAAGCGAAATCACACCCCGTTACTCACACTCATCAACCTGCGGAGGCCAGGACCAACCAGAGGCCCTGTCCGACCCGAAGGAAACAACTGTCTCCGGGTCCAGCTCCTTTGCCAAGATGGGGCGTCGGTCCATCCAATCCTGCCTGAGAACGCCAACCACGATCATGTCGTGGTATGTCCCATCTGCGTACCAAGCCTGCCGCATTTTCCCCTCGACCTGACACCCCAATCTTTCCACGAGGTCGCGGCTTATGTGGTTGTCGTCACGATAATACGAGGTAAGTCGGTTTAAGCCAAGCTGGCGGAACGCAAAATCTACAACCAGGGCGGTCGCTCTGATCGCCAGCCCTAAACGCCTGGCTGATTTTTCGACGAACATGGCCACTACGGCATCCCGATTGACCGGCGATATGGCTTCAAGGCCGGCAAGCCCCAGAACCTGCCCGCTTTCGGATTCGATGGCGAACCAGCATCTGTTGTCATTTCCGGAGGGGCTTAACGAAACGCTCCAGGCCTCTTCGGATTGCGCCAGGTTGAATGGGATGCGTAACGTGCGGTCAAATCGAGCGAGGTCTTCGATGTCCTGAAACCAGGGGGTGATGACCTCCAGATCCGCCTTCTGGAGGGGACGCAGCTTGAATACGCTGTTGGTTTTGTCTGGCAATGGATCAACTACCTTTGAAAAAATCAGAAAATATACTCGGACCCTAACACAGTTGTTCAACAAATACGAAATGAGAATATGTCCGCCCCAGCGGATAAGTTCCGACTGGCTTGTGCGTTTGATTGACGCCAAGGAAAACCGGCCCGCCTGAAACAAGCGGACCGGTTCTTCGAGAGCGATTTTGGTCTTAGTCGTACAGAACGGCCGAGATTTTAGGGTCGTCCATGTTTGACGCATCGTAGTAGTAGAATCCGGTGTCGATCAGGGCCGGAACCTCTTCGCCGTTCAGAGCGGCAACGGCGGCCTTGACCGTTTCATAGCCGATTCCGACCGGGTTCTGTGTGATGGCGCCTGCCATCAAGCCGCTTTTGATCGCATCTTTCTGGGCTTTTCCGCTGTCATATCCAATGATGACCAGCCCCTCGGTGCCCAACTCCTGCACACCGTTCACCACGCCAATGGCCGACCCTTCATTGGTGCCGAAGATTCCGTTCAGATCCGGGTTTGCGGTCAGAATAGCCTTGGTAACCTCAGTCGATTTCAGGTGATCGCCCTGACCGTATTGAACGGTGACAACCTCGATTTCCGGGTATTTTTCGGCGATGCGGTTCACGAAACCGTCGCGGCGGTCGATGCCCGTGCGACTGGTCTGGTCATGCGCGACCACGGCAACCTTGCCTTTGCCGCCCAGCATTTCGGCCATCTTATCAGCGGCCAGACCTGCAGCCGCCAGGTTGTCCGTGGTTGCTGTGGACACAGGTATATCGCTGTCGACACCGCTGTCGAAGGCGATGATCGGAATGCCTTTCTCGTCAGCCTGTTTCAGCAGCGGGATGGCAGCCTGACTGTCCAGCGCGGCAAATCCGATGGCCTTTGGGTTGTTGGCCAGTGCTGCGGCCAGCATGTCGATCTGGCGATCTACCATGGTCTCATTGTCGGGACCCTCGAAGGTGATCGTGACGTCAAATTCACCTGCGGCTTGTTCCGCACCGGATTTAACCGCCTGCCAGAACTGATGCTGGAAACCTTTTGATACCAGCGGGATGTAGATGTCCTCGGCCGCGGCCATTGAGGCCGGTGCGGCAAGAGTGGCAGCGCTCAGCGCCCCCAGAATGAAACGACGTGAAAACATGTTTTTCTCCTCCTTGTTGGTCGTTTGTTTGTTGGTTCAGCCGGTTTTCTTGCGCCGCGCCATGTCGGCGTAGACGGCCAGAATAATGATCGCGCCGGTCACAACGGTCTGCCATTCCTGCGCGACCGACAGCACGCGCAACCCATTGGTCAGCACCGCCATGATCAGCGCCCCGATAAGGGTTCCGAGGATCGTGCCGCGCCCGCCGGACAGGGATGTGCCCCCGATCACCACGGCCGCGATGGCCTCCAACTCATAGCCCAAACCCAAAGCGGGCTGGGCCGAGTTGAGACGCGAGGCGATTAGGATGCCAGCAATACCGCAGATGGCCCCAGCCAGCGCATAGATGCGCATTTTCCACATGTCGGTGTTCACACCGGACAGGCGCACAGCCTCTTCGTTCGAACCCAGCGCAAAGGTGTAGCGACCCAGAACCGTGCGGCCCAGAATGTACGAGGCTGCGATCGCGACAAGAAACAGGATAAGCACACCGTTGGGGATCGGCAGAGCCGGGAAAACCTCTCCGATCAGAGACCCGCGAGAGATCTGGTCGAAACCCGGCGTGTCATTGAAATAGATCGGTCGCGTACCAGATATGACAAGCGATAGCCCCTTGAGGATCAGCATCATGCCCAGCGTGGCGATAAAGGGCGGGATTTTCATCTTGGCGACGAATGTGCCCGAGCACAGCCCGCAGAGCGCGCCCGCCCCGATGGCCGCCGCAACACCCAGCAACAACGGCATCCCCAAATAGGTCAGCACCACTCCAGCGATCACTGCGCAGAACGTCATTAGCGTGCCCAACGACAGGTCGATCCCGCCGGTGATGATGATCAAAGTCGCGGCCACCGCCAGTACCCCGTTGACTGAGGTGGCCTGCAGAATGGCGATCATGTTCGACGTTTGCATAAAGTTCGGCGACGCGATTGAGAACCCGATCAGCAAGGCAATCAAACTGGCAAACGCCAGCAGCTTCTGATAGGCGCCGCTTTCCGACAGACCCGCGAGGGGTTTCTTTTTGTCGATATCCGTGGCTGTGGTCATTGTACTGTCCCTGTTACCTGCATTGCTGCCGCCCGCTGGGTGGCCAGATGCATGATGTCTTCCTGAGTGGTGTCTTTTCCGCCGGGCAGAATGCCGGTCAGCCGGCCCTCGCACATCACAGCGATGCGGTGGCTGAGGCGCATAATCTCGGGCAATTCGGACGAAATCACGATGATCGTCTTACCCTGTTCAGCCAATTCCTCGAGCAGCTTGTAGATCTCGGACTTTGCACCCACGTCGATGCCGCGGGTGGGCTCGTCAAAGATCAGAATATCGCAGTCGCGCAGCAACCATTTTGCGATGACAACCTTCTGCTGGTTGCCGCCTGACAAAAGCCGAACCTCCTGCACATCAGACGGGGTACGTATGCCAAGCTGCTTGATATAGCATTTGGCGGTGGTGCTGATTTCGCCATCGTTCAGAACACCACCTGTCGCGGTGAACAAGTCCATTGAGGCCAGTGCGATATTGTCCCGCACGTTCATGCCCGTCGCCAGACCAAAGTGTTTGCGGTCTTCCGACAGATACCCGATCCCCGCGCGCACTGCATCCTTGGGCGATTTGATCGAGACCGGCTTGCCATGGACACGGATTTCGCCGCTATCTTTCGGATCGGCCCCAAAAATGGCACGGGCCACTTCGGTGCGCCCTGCCCCCATCAGCCCGGCAAAGCCCAAAATCTCGCCCTTCTGAACCGAAAAGCTGACCTCGTGGATGTCTTTGCCCCGCGTCAGGTTAGACACCTGCAACGATACCTCGGCATCACCCAGATCGGGCACGTCCAGTGGTTCTTCGTTCACCTCGCGCCCCACCATCATCGCGATGATCTGGCTGATAGGCGTGCCTGCCGCGTCCACCGTGCCGACATATTCTCCGTCCCGCATGACGGTGACACGATCGGCGATCTGCTTCAGTTCATCCATCTTGTGGCTGATATAAACAATGCCCACGCCCTCGGCCTTCAGACGGCGGATGATCACGAACAGCTCAGCTATTTCAGCGTCGTTTAGTGCGGCGGTCGGTTCGTCCATGATCAGAACCTTTGACCGGTAGGAAAGCGCCTTGGCGATCTCGACCATCTGCTGTTTTGCGATGGTCAAGGTGCCAACGAGTGTTTTCGGGTCCAACGACAGGTTCATCGAGGCAAAAATCTCAGCCGTTTGAGCGTTCAGCGCGACCTCGTCCAGACGACCAAAACTCTTGCGGGGTTCACGACCGATAAAGATGTTCTGCGCAACGGTAAGGTCATTCATCAGGCTCAGTTCCTGATGGATGATGCCGATGCCCAAGTCTTGCGCCTCGCGCGGGGTGGTTGGGCTGACCGACTTGCCTTCGATCACCAGATCACCGCCATCGCGCTGATAAATCCCCGACAGGATTTTCATCAGCGTGCTTTTCCCGGCGCCGTTCTCGCCCATCAGCGCGTGAACCTCGCCCGGAAACAGATCGAACTGCACGGATTTCAGCGCGTGCACACCGGGGAAGTGTTTGTCGATCCCCGTCATGTCGACCAGCTTTGTCATTTGTCCTCCCATATCGCCCCTCTCCCTTAGGGCTGCGCCGGTTACATCACCGCGCCGATTTGCCAGGGGACGAATTCAACGCCCCCAAAGCCAAGTTCCTCACTTTTGGTTTTCTCGCCGGATGCGACCCGGATCAGAATTTCAAACAGTTCTTCGCCCTTGGCTTCGATGCTGACCCCTTCGGTGACGATGTCCCCGCAATTCAGGTCCATATCGTCCGCCATCCGTGCGTACATTTCGGAGTTGGTCGCCAGCTTCACGCAGGGCGTTGGCTGATAGCCAGACACCGAGCCACGCCCGGTGGTAAACACGATCAGGTTCGCGCCCGAGGCCACCTGCCCCGTAACAGAGCACGGGTCAAATCCGGGACTGTCCATGAAGACAAAGCCTTTTTTGTCGATCATCTCACCGAATTTGTAGACATCCCGCATTGGAGCGGTACCGCCCTTGGCTACAGCTCCCAGCGATTTCTCCAGAATGGTCGTCAGTCCACCGCGCTTGTTTCCTGGGCTGGGATTGTTGTCCATCTCGCCGCCGTTGCGGGCAGTGTACTCTTCCCACCAGTGGATGCGCTCGATCAGTTTCCGGCCTACTTCGGGCGTCTCGGCGCGACGGGTCAACAGATGTTCGGCCCCATAAACTTCTGAGGTTTCCGACAGGATCGTCGTGCCGCCGTGACGTACCAATAAATCTGACGCATATCCCAGTGCCGGATTGGCGGTGATCCCGGAATAACCATCCGAACCGCCGCATTGCATTCCGACCGTGATCGCGCTGATTGGCGCGGGCTGCCGAACGGCTTGATTGGCCAGCTCCGCAATACCACGCAGCTCGTCCAGGCCACGCTCAATGGTCCGGCGGGTGCCTCCTTCGTTCTGGATGGTCATGTACCGCAACGCGCCGTCCTGCCGGATCGGGCGGCCGCCCACCAGATCTGCGACCTGCATAACCTCGCATCCCAACCCGATCAGCAAAATGCCAGCAAAGTTCGGATGCTGTGCATAGCCAGCCAACGTGCGAAACAGCGTCGCATAGCCTTCGTCCTTGCCTGACATGCCACAGCCGGTGCCGTGCACGATCGGGACCACTCCGTCCACATTAGAATAGTTGTCCAAGAGACCCGTTTTCTCAGCCGCTTCGGCAATAAAGCGTGCGACCGAACCCGAGCAGTTCACAGTTGTCAGAATGCCAATATAGTTGCGGGTTCCAACCTTCCCGTCGGCGCGGTGAAAGCCCTGGAACGTGCGGTTTTCATCCAGTGGTGCCAAAGGCGCGTTCGCGCTGGCATGGGCATAATCCTGTTGATGTGCCCCCATCCCAAGATTGTTCACATGAACATGATCACCGATACTGATGTGACTTTTCGCCTGACCGATGATTTGACCGTAGCGAATAACATTCTCTCCGGCCGCAATCGCACTGATGGCAATCTTGTGCCCGCGATTGACGGGTCCGGTCAGGGGTGAATTCAGGCCAACAGGCTGCTCTCCGGCCTCCAAATCGCGCAACGCGATCACAACATTATCATCTGGACTCAGCTTGACCGTGTCATGAGTCGTCGCCCCAGAGGCCTTATTTTGTTGGTCTGCGTGCATTTTGTCCCCGCTTGCCTGCCCCGATTGCTAAAGTGCGATCACGCTATTGTCAACTAACATGTTAGTATGATAGATCAATCATATGACCAAGCCACATGACATCGACGCGCAGCTGTTGCGCGATATTGCGTCGGATGATGGCTCGCTGGCACAGCGGGTGTATCAGGCGATTAAACAGGCCATTCTATCGCTGGACTTTCCGCCCGGAGCGACCCTTAGGAAAGCGCCAATCTGTGAGCGGCTGGGTGTGTCGCGCGCACCTGTGACCGAGGCAATCGCCCGGTTGGCTGCCGAAGGGCTGGTGGATGTCGTGCCGCAATCCGGAACCCGCGTCTCGTATTTCTCGATGCCGGAAATCCGCGAAGGCATGTTCCTGCGCGAGGCACTAGAGCTGGCGACCGTTGCCAAGGTGGCGCGCGATCTGACTGAAGATCAACGCAAAAAGCTCAGTCGGAACATGCGCCTGCAGGAGTTGCTGATCGAGGATGATGATATCCCCGGCTTTTATCAGGCCGACGAGGAGTTCCATGCACTGCTGATGCAATTCACTGGCTTCAAACGTTTGGGCGATGTGGCGCAAACCGTATCGCTGCAAGTCAGCCGCGCCCGCATGCTGTTGCTGCCAACACCGGGACGCATTGCGGAGACTCTGGAAGAGCACCGCGCCATTCACAGCACGATTCTGGATCGCGACGAACAGGCGGCACAGGCGGCCATGCGGCGTCATCTGGGGCAACTTATGCCGCGGATCGAAGTTCTGCTTCAGGAACAACCGCATCTTTTCAACTTAACCACTCAGCCAGCACGGGAAGCAGGATGACCGTTTCGCAAACCGAACTTTTGAATCATCGAACCAAAAGGCCTGTACCGTTGACCCGTATGGGGTTCGGTGGCGCGCCTTTAGGCAATCTCTATCGTAAAGTATCGGACGAAGACGCGCAGGCGGCTTTGCAAACAGCTTATGATGCGGGCATCAGGTTTTTTGACACTGCGCCACAATATGGGCTTGGCCGATCCGAGCACCGGTTTGGCGAGGCCATCGCGCGTTTTGGGCGCAATAATATCCAGCTTTCGACCAAGATCGGGCGCCTGCTGCTGGATTGTGAACCGCACGAGGTTACGCCCGAGGCTTTTGTAGACGTACCGCAAAAACGTATCGTGTTCGACTACACATATGACGGCGTAATGCGATCCTATGAGGCCAGCCGGGAAAGGTTGGGTGTCACTAGGGCCGATATCCTGCTGGTGCACGATGTCTGTGTCTTCAGCCAGGGCAGTCAGGAAATGTCAGACGCCAAAGTACGCGAGTTGTTCGATGGCGGCGGCTTCAAGGCACTGACCGAGCTGCGCGACGCTGGTGAAGTCGCCGCAATCGGTGCTGGCGTGAATGAATGGCAGGTCTGTCAGAAACTGTTGGGGCTGGGCGATTTCGACGGCTTCTTGCTGGCTGGACGATACACGCTGTTGGAACAAGAGGCATTGGACAGTTTCCTGCCACTGTGTGAAAAACGGGACGTGGGGATCATTCTGGGTGGACCGTACAACTCGGGCATCTTGGCCACCGGGGCGGTGCCGGGTGCCAAGTATAACTACACCGACGCGCCCGAGGAAATTTTGGACCGGGTGCGCAATATCGAAGCAGTTTGTGCTGAGCATGACACTCCATTGATTGCGGCCGCGCTGCAGTTCGTCCTAGGCCATCCCAGCGTTAAAACCGTGGTCCCCGGGGCGGTAAGTGCAGCCGAGGTTCAGGCCAATGTCGCCCTGCTGAACCGCGATATTCCGGCAAGTCTTTGGTCTGATCTGCGGTCCGAGGGCCTGATCCGCCCAGACGCGCCTTTGCCCGCTGAGGCCGCCAATGCTGCGTAACATCGATCCCCTCTTGTCGCCCGAACTGCTCCATGCGCTGCGCGCCATGGGGCACGGGGATGAGATCGTCATTGCGGATGCCAATTTCCCTGGCTCAAGCAGCGGCCCGGCGTGTATCCGTGCGGACGGCTCCACGGCCAGTGAAATTCTGCAGGCGGTGCTGTCTGTCATGCCGCTGGACACATTCGCGCCTGACCCGGCCTTGACCATGCAGGTGGTTGGTGACCCGAACAAACTGCCCGAAGCCGTGGTCGATTTTCAGAACATCATCAATGCAACGGCGGACAGTCCCGCCCAGATTCAGGGACTGGAACGGTTCGCCTTCTATGGCCGCGCAGCGAACGCCTTTGCCATCGTTCAGACAGGTGAGCGCAGACTGTACGGCAACATCATTCTCAAAAAGGGCGTCATCGGATGAGGATCGACGCACATCAGCATTTTTGGGCTTTGGAGCGGGGTGACTATGGCTGGCTGACGCCAGAACTTGACGTGATTTACCGCGACTTCACGCCGGAAGATCTGGCGCCAATTATCAAGGCCGCAGCGATTGACGGTACGGTTTTGGTACAGGCCGCACCAACGGTGGCAGAGACGGAATATATGCTGTCTCTGGCCGATCAGACTCCGTTCATCAAAGGAGTTGTTGGCTGGGTCGATTTCGAATCCACAGATGCGCCAGCACAGATTGAAGCCTTGTCCGCGCACACGGCTTTGGTTGGGCTCAGGCCGATGATTCAAGACATTCCTGATCCGAAATGGATGATGGGGGACGCTCTGACACCGGCATTTGAGGCGGTGCAACGCCATGATCTGACTTTTGACGCTCTGACGTTGCCAGAACATCTCGCTCCGTTGCGCGAGCTTCTGGCGCATCACCCGCAGATGCGCGTTGTGATCGATCACGGATCAAAACCGCTGATCCGGGACCAAGTGATTTCAGGTTGGGCAGAAGACATGGCAGCACTAGCGCGCGACACCGACGCATGGTGCAAGCTGTCCGGGCTGGTCACTGAAGCCACTTCGGACTGGACCATCGATGACCTGCGCCCCTATGTCGACCACCTGCTCGACACGTTTGGCCCCTCTCGTTTGATCTGGGGCAGCGACTGGCCCGTCTGCACATTGGCCAGCAGTTATCAACGCTGGCTGGACGCCACCGACGAACTGCTCAGCACGCTAACCGAAACAGAACGCAACGCAGTGCTGGGGGCCAATGCCGCCCGGGCCTATAATCTTAGGGATTAGAATGACATTTCCGAAATTGGATAGCAGCGGCCTGTGGCTTGGGCGCGTAGAGCGTGAGGGCATTGGCCCGTGCGTCGTGACCCTTCGCGATGGGCACCTGACTGATATCACTTCCAAAGAGGCCCCAACGGTACGCGATATCCTCGAACGTGAGGATTCCGCTGATTTCACGCGTTCAGCACCGGGTGAGGCGCTGGGTCCATTGGGAGCTGATCACCACTGGCTGGCCCCATGCGACTTGCAGGCCGTGAAGGCCTGCGGTGTTACATTCGCAGGCTCCATGGTCGAGCGGGTGATCGAAGAGCAGGCAGCCGGCGATCCTGCAAAGGCCGACGCGATCCGCACTCGGATCGGTGCTCGCATCGGTGACAGCCTGACCAATATCGTGCCGGGGTCGGACGCGGCCACACAAGTCAAAGAAGCACTAATCGCCGAAGGACTGTGGAGCCAATACCTGGAGGTCGGGATCGGACCGGATGCCGAGGTGTTTTCCAAGGCACAGGTGCTGTCCTCGGTAGGGTTTGGCGCGGATGTCGGGCTGCACCCGATCTCAACCTGGAACAACCCCGAACCCGAGGTCGTTCTGGCCGTCACCTCACAGGGTGAAATCAAGGGCGCTACGCTGGGCAATGACGTCAATCTGCGCGACGTCGAAGGGCGCTCAGCCCTGTTGCTGAGCAAGGCCAAAGACAACAACGCCTCGTGCGCGATCGGGCCGATGATCCGCCTGTTTGATGACTGTTTCACGCTGGATGACGTGCGCGCCGCTGAACTGACGTTGACCGTGGCCGGGCCCGACGGATTTGAGATGCAAGGCCATTCCTCAATGGCGCAAATCAGCCGTGATCCGGCCGATCTTGTGGCCCAGACCATCGGGCGGCATCACCAATATCCGGACGGTTTGATGCTGTTTCTGGGAACCCTCTTTGCACCGACCCAGGATCGCGATACTCCGGGGGGTGGGTTCACTCATAAACTGGGTGATATCGTCACGATTTCAAACGATAAACTGGGCGCGCTGACCAACACGGTTCGCCTGTCGACCGAGTGCCCGGAATGGAAATTCGGGGCATCCCACCTGATGCGAAACCTCGCCCGGCGCGGGCTGATTTAAGGAAGAATTGAATATGTTGACCGGAAAACACCTGATCGCTGGCGAATGGGTCGGGACCGAGGCCACGTTTGCGTCGGACCCTGCACATGGACCAAGCCACGACTTCTCCGTCGGGACATCCGCGCACGTGGATACAGCCGTTCAGGCCGCAGAAGAGGCTTTTGCCACATTCGGATGGTCCACGCGGGCCGACCGGGCCGCACTACTGCGGAAAATTGCGGATGAGATAGACGCCCGCGGCGATGCGATCACTGAAATCGGGTGCCAGGAAACCGGCCTGCCGGAGGCGCGGCTGCAAGGTGAGCGTGGCCGGACTGTTGGTCAACTACGCCTGTTCGCGGACCACATCGAAGCTGGTGCGTATCTGGACCATCGCCACGACCCCGCCCTGCCGGACCGCGCGCCCCTGCCCCGCCCTGATCTGCAGATGATCCAGCGTCCGTTGGGCCCGGTCGCAGTGTTTGGAGCGTCGAACTTCCCACTGGCGTTTTCAGTTGCTGGCGGAGACACAGCGGCGGCATTGGCAGCGGGCTGCCCCGTGGTCGTCAAAGGCCACCCGGCGCATCCCGGCACAGGAGAGATCGTGGCGCAGGCGATTGATGCCGCCATCAAGGCGACGGGCAATCCTGCGGGTACTTTCTCGTTGATCCAAAGTGACGGGATCGGGGTCGGAACGGCTTTGGCCCAGCATCCATTGATCCGGGCGGTCGGGTTCACCGGGTCTTTGCGCGCAGGTCGCGCATTGTTCGACATCTGCGCACAACGCTCCGAGCCCATTCCGTTCTTTGGCGAGCTGGGCTCGGTCAACCCGATGTTCGTTCTACCCGAAGCCGCTTCGGCGCGCGGAGCCGAGATCGGCTCCGGTTGGGCCGGATCGCTGACCATGGGCGCGGGCCAGTTCTGCACCAATCCCGGTATCGCGATTATTGTGGATGGGCCGGATGCAGATGCTTTGCAGGCAGCAGCGCAATCCGCATTGGCAGAGACGGCCGAACAGACGATGCTGACCAGCGGTATCGCGGACGCGTACCGCAAGGGCGTGGCACAATTCGCCGAAGGTTCCGGGGTTACACAAATCGTAAGCAAAGATAGTGCACCCCGCAGCGCAGCGCCCAACCTGTTTGTCGTATCGGGCGACAATTGGCTGGCCGATAACCGACTGCATGAAGAGGTCTTTGGACCCACCGGCATCATCGTGCGTGCCCGGGATGTCGATCAGATGACCGACATCGCCCGCGCAGTCGAAGGACAACTGACTTGTACCCTGCACATGGACGCCGACGACGCGGGCATTGCACGCAAACTGGTGCCTTTGCTGGAGCGCAAGGCAGGACGGCTTCTGGCCAACGGCTTCCCCACCGGTGTCGAGGTCTGTGACAGCATGGTGCATGGCGGCCCCTACCCTGCCTCGACCAATTTCGGCGCAACCTCGGTGGGGACACTGTCGATCCGCCGATTCTTGCGGCCAGTTTGTTATCAGAACCTGCCGACCGACCTTCTGCCTGAGCAAGTGTGAGAGACGCGATGACGAGTTCCTCAAACCGCCTGTCCGGCAAAACAGCCCTGATCACTGCCGCGGGTCAGGGGATCGGGCGTGCCTCAGCCGAGCTTTTTGCGGCCGAGGGCGCTCAAGTCATTGCCTGCGAAATCAACGACGCTTCGCTGGCCGAACTTTCACAGCTTTCCGGTGTTCAAACCCTGAAACTGGACGTCACTGACACGCGTGCGGTTCAGGCCGCGACGGCGAACCTGCCGCCACTGGACGCACTATTCAACTGCGCGGGCTATGTGGCAGGTGGATCTATACTGGAGTGCGAAGAAAAAGACTGGGACTTCAGCTTCGATCTGAACGTCAAAGCCATGTACCGGCTGATCCGCCTGACCCTGCCTGCGATGCTGGAAAACGGCGGTGGGTCCATCATCAACATGTCGTCGGTTGCGTCGTCTCTGAAAGGCGTGCCGAACCGTTTCGCCTATTGTGCCTCCAAAGCGGCGGTGATCGGCTTGACCAAATCGGTGGCTGCAGACTTCGTCACGCAGGGCATTCGGTGCAATGCGATTTGCCCTGGTACAGTCGACAGCCCCAGCCTGCATGATCGGCTTCGCGCCACCGGAGATTACGAGCAAGCCATGACGGACTTCATCGCCCGTCAGCCAATGGGCCGGATCGGAACAGCCGAAGAAGTGGCCGAACTCGCGCTCTATCTGGCAAGCGACGCCAGCAACTATACCACGGGTCAGCCCTTTGCCATCGATGGCGGCTGGACCATCTGAGTTGAAAAGGAACAGGAAATGAAACTCTTACGCTATGGACCGGTTGGCGCGGAAAAGCCCGGTGCGCTGGATGACGACGGAAATATTCGCGATCTGTCTGGCGTTGTTGGCGATATTTCGGGCGATGTGCTGGGCAACGAGGGTCTGGCGCGCCTGCGCGGGCTTGACCTTACCGGGCTGCCGGTTGTCGAAGGCGACCCGCGCATCGGTGCCTGTGTTGGGCAGGTCGGCAAGTTCATCTGTATCGGTCTGAACTATGCTGACCATGCTGCCGAAAGCGGTATGGAACTGCCTGCTGAACCGGTGATCTTTTTCAAGGCGACATCTGCCATCGTCGGCCCCAACGATGCCGTCGAAATCCCGCGCGGTTCGGTCAAGACTGATTGGGAAGTCGAACTGGGCGTGGTGATCGGCAAAGAGGCTAAATATGTTTCCGAGGCCGAGGCGCTGGACCACGTAGCCGGTTATTGCGTGGTCAATGACCTGTCTGAACGTGACTTTCAGCTGCACCGCTCAGGCCAGTGGGTCAAAGGTAAATCCGCCGACACGTTCGGCCCGATTGGTCCCTGGCTGGTTACGCGGGACGAAGTTACCGACCCGCAGAACCTGTCGATGTATCTTGAGGTCAATGGCCACCGCTATCAGGACGGATCGACCAACACGATGCATTTCGGAGTGGCGACTGTCGTCTCGCACCTATCGCAATTCATGTCGCTGCAACCGGGTGATGTGATCTCGACCGGGACCCCTCCAGGCGTCGGCATGGGGCAGAACCCACAGACCTATCTGAAACCGGGCGACAAGATGGAGCTGGGCATCGAAGGGCTGGGCGTGCAGCGTCAGAATGTTGTGCAGGGCTGACCTGTTGACCTGAGCGAAAAAAGGCCCCGGCCAGATGGGCCGGGGTCTTACTGTTTTTGCTGTCAGGCGATCAGCCCGGCCAGGGCAGCGAATAGGTCTTGACGTTAGTGAAAAACTTCATCGCTTCGATGACGCCTTCCTTGACGCCGTTTCCACTGTCCTTGATGCCGCCGAAGGGAGACATTTCGATCCGATATCCCGGCTGCTCCCAGATGTTGCAGGTGCCGACGTCCAGACCGTTGATATAGGCAATCGCGCGGTTCAGATCGTTGGTGCAGACACCCGAGGACAGGCCGAACTCGGTGCCGTTGGAAATCGCCATGACTTCGGCGTCATTGTCCGGCACGCGCACGATGGGCACGATGGGGCCAAAGGTTTCCTCCATCACCAGCTCGCTGTTATGAGGCACTTTGTCGACAACGATGGGCGGTAGCAACGCGCCCTGACGACCGGGATGATAGAGGATTTCTGCCCCTTCTTCCTCGGCCATGTAGACGCGTTTTTCGAACAGCTCGGCGGCCTCGGCATGGATCACGCAACCCAGCTCGGTATCAGGGTCCTGCGGATCGCCGAATTTGATCTTCTTGGCCTTCTCCAGCACCAGCGGCACAAATTTTTCGGCCACGCTTTCCTGCACCAGAATGCGTTTGATCGCGGTGCAGCGCTGGCCCGAGTTACCGGTGGCACCGGCTACGGCGATGGTTGCTGCCTTCTCAAGATCGGCGTCGCTCAGGTCGTTCAGAACTATCAGAGGGTCATTGCCGCCCAGCTCCAACGCCTGACGTTTGTAACCCGCTTTCGAGGCGATCATTTTGCCCACCGGCACACCACCGGTGAAGGTGATGATGTCGATGTTTTCATTTGTGATCATCTCTTCGCCGATATCCTTCGGCCAGCCAGTGACCACCTGAAACATCTCGGGCGGCAAACCGGCCTCATAGAGAATATCGGCCAGTGTCAGCGCAGTTAGCGGTGTCAGCTCGGTAGGTTTGCAGACCATGCAGTTATTGGTCGCAATTGATGGCGCGATCTTGTGGCTGACCATGTTCAGCGGGTGGTTGAACGGAGTGATCGCGCTGATGGCCTTGACCGGCTCACGCTTGGTGAAAATCTTCCGTTCCTTGCCGTTGTGGGTCAGGTCGCACGAGAAGATCTCGCCATCGTCTTTCAGCGCCTCGGCGGCGGCAAACTGATAGACGTCCTGCGCGCGCTTGGTCTCGTAGATCGCATGCTGGTAACAAATGCCCAATTCCAGCGTCAACCACTTGGCCAGATACTCACGCTTTTCACCGATCAGTTCCCCTGCGCGTTGCAAAATTTGGCTGCGCTCGTACCGGGTAAGTTTTGGCGTGTAGTTTGCCGCAATCTCAAACGCTTTGCGCGCGTGCTCAGCGGTGCCCGCAGGGACATAGCCAACCACTTCGTTTGTGTAGGGATAGCGCACGGGAACAGTGGCCTCGGTGAAGACAACCTCTCCACCAATGCGCATCCCCTCGTTGCGGATGTCGGATGTGTTCATGTTCCCGTCCATTTACTGAGCCGCCGCTGTGGTGGCGTAGAAGAAGGCGTCAAAGTTACGCAATTCGGGCGCGTTGCCCAGGTCGATGACGCGGTTGACGATGAAGGGGACTTCCTGCTCGGTCAGGCCACCATGGCTGCGCAGCGGTTCCTTCAGCGCGGCCAGATCGTGACGGTCGGCCGAGGTGCCGATGGTCATGGTCTCGCCAGAGATCATGACGATGTCGCCAATCCGGTCGGCGGGCAGTTCAAAGCGGCGGATCGCCTCTTCCTTGTCAACCACCAGGATCATGTCCTCAATTGCGTCCAGCTTGGCCATGATGTCGGCCTTGTCGGCACCTTCTGGCAGGTAAGCTGTGGCAAAAGAACCCAGTGCGCCGTGGTGTACCACGTAAGGGTCGGTGATCGGCAGGATGACGCGGGCGGCATCTTTGCCCAGCCATTCGTCCATCAAGTCTTGCGCATAGATCACGTTGGGCTCGCCCGCTGCGTTGTGCTTAGGCTTCATGCCGTGGTCGGCAGTGATGACGATGGCCGCGCCCAGTTCGTCCAGCTGCGCCAAATATTTGTCGAACATCGCATAGAAATCCAACGCGCCCTGCTGTTCAGGGCCGAACTTGTGCTGGATGTAGTCAGTGGTCGACAGATACATGATGTCCGGCTTGAATTCCTTCAGCAGCTTGACGCCTGCGGCGAAAACAAACTCGGACAGTTCAGCCGAATAGACCTCGGGGACTTCCATGCCCAGCCATTCGCTGGCGTTGTCGATGCCATGCTCGGCCTTGGTGGTCTCACCTGAACGCTCGGACGAAAAGGCAACGGCGCGGTCTTCGTCAAACTTCAGGCCTGCACCCAGCAGTGCGCGCAGCTTGTCCTTAGCAGTGACCATGGCGACGCGATAGCCCGCGTCGTAGAATTGCGAGAAGATGGTCGGCGCACGCAGGAAACGCACGTCGTTCATCATCACTTCTTCTCCGCTGTCCGGGTCGATCAAGTAGTTGCCGCAGATGCCATGCACGATGGGCGGACGGCCGGTTGCGATGCTGAGGTTGTTGGGGTTGGTGAAGGACGGGATCACCGAATGCGCCAGACGGTCGGTTCCGGTTTCACGAATACGCTTCAGCGTTGGCATCAGGCCCTTGGCGATGGCGACTTCCAGGTATTCCGGCTCGCACCCGTCCAAACAGATGGCGATGGCGGGAACTTTGGGCTGCGGGTAGACCCGCTCGTTGGCTGTGATCGGGGTGTGCAGGGTCATCTCTAGGTCCTTGGTGATGGCGCGTTCATGCGTCAAAGTTGGGTTCGTTCACGCCACTTTCGGACGTGAGGATTGCATGGCTTTCTCGGCAGCGAGAAAGGCGTCTTTTGTTCCGGCAAAATTTCGGCCACGCTCTCCGGCGAAGGCGTCATTGATGATCTTCATGCGCTGCTCCTCGGAAATGCCGTAGTCGGCGAACCGTGTTGCAACGCCCAGCCCGGACAGGAATGCGTTCAGCATGTCAGCCCCCGCGGCAAGATCGGGTCCGAAGATCTCGTGCAGTGCGTCTTGACGGAAACCGCCAAGGCCATCCACCGATTGCAGGATCACCGGCAGGGTGAAAGAGCACGCGATGCCATGCTGCACCCCCCACCCCAGCGTGATCGGATAGGACAGGTTATGCGCAATGGCCGTCTTGGTGTTCGAGAATGCCAGACCAGCGCTCAGCGACGCTTCGGCCATGCGGGTGCGCAATTGCAGATTTCCCATGTCGCTCAGCAATGCAGGCAGTGTGTCCATAACCTGCCGGGCGGCGCCAACCGCGTGGCGGGCCGAGATTGGATTGGCGTTGATGTTCCAGATGCTCTCAAGCGCATGAGACAGTGTGTCCAGCCCGGTGGCCAATGTCAGCCCATAGGGTTTGTTGACCATCAGCGAGGGATCGATCACCGCCGTTTCGGGGTAAAGATTGGCTCGCGCCAGCGAGAATTTCTTACCAGTCTCCTCCTGCCAGACGGTGGCCCAACAGGTGACTTCACTCCCGGTACCGGCCGTTGTGGGAATGGCGATGATCGGTGTGCCGGCCAGTTCGTCGGCCCCAGTCTTCGTCTCCAAAAACCGGGCGACCTTGCCAAAATCCCCAGCGGCGGCGGCAAACACCTTGGCCGAGTCGATCACCGACCCCCCGCCCAGGGCGACAATAACATCCAGATCGCCGAAGCGGGCGCATTGTTCCTGCAGCAGGCGATAGTCAGGGTTGGGTGCGATATCATCGATGACCAGTGTTGCGGGTCCGGCCAGTTCCGCCAGTTTCCTCGTCAGCGCCTTAAACGGTGCATCAGGATAGGTCACCAACGCATACCGGCGACCGGCAATCAACTGCGGCACTTGTTTGAATGTCCCGGTGCCGAACAGTGTTTTGACCGGGTTGGAATATGTCCACATCGGGGGCCTCGTACCAAATCAGAGGATTCGCCTTGTTGAGCGCAATCTGCGGCAAATACCACCATCGGTCCAATAGATTGTTTTGATCCTTCTTATCGATTGACTCTATAGCAAAGCAACCTTCTAATTTCTCTGGCTATCCTTCTAAAACCAGCTTGGGGAAAGGATGTGAGACAGGCATGAAAGCCTTTAGATCGCGCCGCTGAAGCCGACGCGCCATATGATTGTAATCGTGGTGTGTAAGGGACTTGGAAATCGCTCACTCATTTTGTATTTTGGATACAAGATTTCTGCACCCGAGACCGACCGAATGCCCAGAACCCGCGCGATCCCCCGACAAAGTCTGCCCGAAGTCATTACCAACGATCTGCGCGAGCGGATTTTGAGCGGTGAAATGGCAGAGGGTGAGACAATCCGACAGGAAGCTCTGGCCGAGGATTATGACGTTTCGCGTATGCCGATCCGCGAGGCGCTGAAGCGGCTGGATGCCGAAGGTCTGGTTCAGCTGACCAACAACCGCGGTGCATCAGTCACCAAACATTCGTTGTCGGAAATCGGAGAGATTTTTGATCTGCGCGTGTTGTTGGAAGTGGACCTGTTCCAGCGTGCCATCCCACAGATGACCACGACTGAGTTCACCGAATGCGACCGCATTCTGGATGAAATGGAAAAGTCCTACGACGCCTATGATGTGGGCCGCTGGGGCAGCCTCAACAATGAATACCACATGGCGCTTTACGCTGCTGCGGGCCGCGGGCTAAGCAATGAAATCCTGCAGCGGGTCAATGTTCAATCTGACAGGTACGTCCGGATGCACCTGAGTGTTATGGAACAGCGAGAACCGGCCAAGAAAGACCATCGAGAACTATTGTCACTGGCCCGCGACGGCCGGGTCGAGGATGCCTGCGCCCTGTTGACCCGGCATATTCAGCGGACCAAGGATCAGTTGCTGGAAATGGTCATTGCCACGCGCAACGGCGAGTAAACCCGATCAATCCAGCGGATGCAGACAAGCCGCCTGATGGGTCTCACCGCTCAACTCGGGCGGCGCAACGCGGCATTCTTCGGTCGCCAGCCAGCAGCGTTGCGCAAAGGCACAGCCCTGAGGGATGTTCATCGGAGAAGGCAGCTCACCTTCCAGCTTGATACGCTCTTTCCGCGCCTCTGGGTCGGCGCGCGGGGTCGTGGACAGAAGCGCCTTGGAATAGGGGTGCCGCGGGGCTGCGAACAACAGCTCTTTCGGAGCCTTTTCGACCGCGCGGCCCAGATACATGACGATCACATCATCGGCGAAGTGTTTCACCACTGACAGGTCGTGCGAGATGAACAAATAAGCTAAGTTCAAGCGCTCCTGCAGCTCGACCAGAAGGTTCAGAATCTGCGACTGGATCGAGACATCCAGCGCCGACACCGGCTCGTCCAGAACCAGCACCTTAGGATTCAGCATCAGGGCGCGCGCAATGGCAATCCGCTGGCGCTGCCCGCCCGAGAACATGTGCGGATAGCGGTCGTAATGTTCGGGGCGAAGGCCCACGAGGTCGATCATCTCTCGCGCCCGCGCCTCACAATCAGCGGCGGACATGTCGGGGCGGTTGATGATCAGCGGTTCCTGCAGAATCTGCCCGATCCTCTGGCGCGGGTTGAGCGAACCGTAAGGGTCTTGAAACACGATCTGGACCGTCTCGCGCATCTGCGCCCACTTCGACGGGGTGATATCCACGCCATCGATGGTCAGGTTGCCCGAGGTTGGTTCCTCGATCATCGTAACCACACGCGCCAGCGTCGATTTTCCGCAGCCGGATTCTCCGACGATGGCCAGTGTTTTGCCAGGTTGCAGGTCGAAATCGACGCCGGACAGGGCCTTGACCGTTGCCGGTTTCGACAGCAACCCGCCTTTGACGATATAATGCCGCGCCAAGGCGTTGGCCTGAACAATAGGTGCGGTCATGCCATTTCTCCGGCAGTTATCTTTTCAACATAGTGGCAACGCGCCTTGCCATATTCCGCGCTATGCGGCGTTGGCGGCAAAGACCGGCAAAGATCGTCTGCATACTGGCATCTGGGGCTGAACAGGCACCCCTTGGGTCGATCAAACTGGCCAGGCACCACGCCGGGAATGGTGGGTAGCATCTTGGATGTTGCCCTCTCTGGCAACGCGCTCAGCAGAGCCGACGTGTAGGGGTGGCGTGGGGTACGAAACAAGTCTTTGACCCGCTGTTCCTCTACCTTTTGGCCAGCATACTGCACTTGAACCCGCTCGGCCGTTTCAGCGACGACACCCATGTCGTGAGTGATCAGCACCAGGCCCATGCCTTGCTCGTCGCGCAACCGCAACAGCAGATCCAGGATCTGCGCTTGGATGGTGACGTCCAGTGCCGTTGTCGGCTCATCCGCGATCAACAGCTTGGGATTGCAGGCAATCGCCATGGCGATCATCACCCGCTGGTTCATCCCGCCCGACATCTGGTGCGGAAAGGTGTTCAGACGGCTTTCCGGGGCTGGAATGCCAACCTGATCGAACAGCTCGATCGCCCGCTGGTGACGCTCCTTGCGGTTCAGACCCAGATGGATGCGCAGCGCCTCTTTGATCTGAAATCCGACCGTGAAACACGGGTTCAGCGACGACATCGGCTCCTGAAAGATCATGGCGATGTCTTTGCCGATGATCTTGCGGCGGTCACGGGCTGAGATTTTGGTCAGGTCGATCCCTTCGAAACTCAGCTGGTCTGCGGTGATTGTCGCTGTCCAGGGCAGCAGACCCATCAACGCCAGCATCGACACGGACTTGCCCGAACCGCTTTCGCCGACGATGGCCATCAACTCGCCCTTGTCGACTGACAGGTCGACCCCATCCACCGCGCGGAATTTGCCCGAAGCGGTGGCGAATTCGACGGTGAGATTTCGGATATCCAACAAGCTCATATCGTCAGCTCCGCTTCAGTTTCGGGTCCAACGCGTCGCGCAGACCGTCGCCCATCAGATTAATGGCGAGCACTGTGATCAGGATAGCAAGGCCGGGGAATGTCACCACCCACCATGCGCGCAGAATGAACTCGCGCGCTTCGGCCAGCATGGTGCCCCACTCCGGCGTGGGCGGCTGTGCGCCCATGCCCAGAAAGCCAAGTGCCGCAGCGTCCAGAATAGCGGTCGAAAACGACAGCGCTGCCTGCACGATGATCGGAGCCAGACAGTTGGGCAGCACAGTCTTGAACATCAACCGCGCTTTGCCAGCACCGGCCACGCGGGCTGAAGTTACGTAGTCCTTTTGCCGCTCGGACAGCACCGAGGCACGTGTCAGGCGCACGTAATGCGGTTGGAAAACGATTGCGATGGCGATCATCGCATTGGTCAACGACGGGCCAAGGATCGCGACCAGAACCAGTGCCAGCAGCAGTGACGGGAAGGACAGGATGATATCCATCACCCGCATGATCAGCGTATCGACCCATTTGGGTGCAAAACCGGACAACAGTCCGATGATCACACCGCCCGTCACGGCCACACAGACCACGACGATACCGACAAAGAAGGAATAGCGCGATCCCATGATCAGCCGCGACAGCATATCCCGGCCCAGCGGATCGGTACCCAGCGGGAAGGCCCAGCTGCCACCCTCTTGCCATGCGGGCGGCTGGAGGATGTGATTGCGGAACTGCTCGGTCGGGTCATAAGGCGCCAGTAGCGGCGCGAAAGCGGCACAGAAGACAAAAGCCGTGAATACCCACAACCCAAATACGGCACCGCGGTTTTCGCTAAAGTAATACCAGAACTCGCGCAGGGCGCTTGGGCGGTCTTCGGTTTTGGGCGCGTTTGCAGACAGTTCAGCCATCACCGCCTCCGGATTTTGGGATTGATGATGCCATAGAGAACATCGACCAGCAGGTTCACCAGCATCACGATCACAGCGATCATCAGCAGGCCACCCTGCACCACCGGGTAGTCACGGCGGAAAATACTGTCGACCATCCACTTGCCGATACCCGGCCAGCTAAAGATCGTTTCAGTCAGGATTGCGCCAGCCAGCAGGGTGCCGACCGACAGGCCAATCACGGTAATGACCGGGATCAACGCATTGCGCAGCGCGTGCAACCCGTTGATCCGAGAAGGTGACAGGCCTTTGGCACGGGCAGTGCGAATGTAGTCTTCGCCCAGCACCTCCAACATGGCCGAGCGTGTCTGGCGCGCAATCACCGCCAGAGGGATTGTGCCTAGAACGATGGTTGGCAGGATCAAGTGACGAACGGCGGAACCAAATGCACCCGACTGCCCCGACAGTAGACTGTCGATCAGCATAAAGCCGGTGACGCTTGGGAAATAATACAGCAGATCGATCCGGCCCGAGACCGGGGTCCAGCCCAAATTGCCCGAGAACACGATGATCAGCAGCAATGCCCACCAGAAGATCGGCATTGAATATCCGACCAGCGCAGAAGACATCAACGCCCGGTCAAAGAACTTGCCCCTATTGACCGCAGCAATCACGCCCGCAGGCAGCCCGAGCGCCACCGCAAAGATCATTGCACAAAGTGACAACTCTAAAGTGGCGGGAAACAGGGCGAAAAACTCATCCCAGACCGGTTTCTTGGTGACGAAACTTTCACCCAGATCACCATGCATCACGCCAACGAGGTAGTCCCAATATTGCTGCAGGACCGGTTTGTCGAAGCCCAGCTTCTCGACCATCTCCTGATAGCGCTCCTCGGTCATGCCGCGTTCGCCAGCCATGACGATGATGGGATCGCCCGGCAGAACCCGGATGAACATAAAGGAAATCAGCGTCACGCCGAGAAAGGTCGGGATGAACATACCCAGACGGGTTAGAAAATAGCCAAACATCAGCGACCTATGATTGTGAGATCTTTGGGAAAGCTGGTCAGCGACCGGCAACCGTTTTCGGTCACCAATACGTCATCTTCGATGCGAACGCCGAAATTGTCCAGTTCATAAAGGCCCGGTTCGTTGGTCCAGACCATACCGGGCAGGATTTTCTGGTCATTTCCACGCATGATATACGGTGCCTCATGCACGTCGCGACCCAGCCCGTGGCCCGTCTTGGTACGGATGCGGTCGGCATAGGGTGAGGCCTCAAGCACGCTGATCACTGCGTCATCGATATCATGTGCTGTGACGCCAGGGCTGCAGGCTTCGAACCCAGCAAGGTTGGCGCGCAGAACGGTGTCATAGACGTCCCTGCCCTCGTCCGAGACCTCTTCGACAAAGAAGGTGCGGGTGATGTCGGCGGCAAATCCATGTTTGCGGGCCCCGAAGTCGAACAGCAACGCGTCGCCCGGTTTGATCTTGTAGTCCGCGCGCGCCTTACCGTGAGGCCGCGCAGAATTATCGCCCGCCGCAACGATCGGTGCAAAGGCCAGCGAGGCCGCGCCTTCGGCGAACAGGGCTTGAACCAGAGCCTGCTCAATCTGTACTTCGGTCTGGCCCACGCGCACATCTGCGATCACGCGGGCCAAAGCACGTTCCGAGATATCAATCGCCGTCTGCATGGCGGCAACGTCTTCTTCGGTTTTGCAAATCCGAAGACCGGAGATCTCACGCTCGGCATCGACAATGCGCAAATCTGGCAACGCGTTGGTGAAAGCCTTCGACACGAAAACCCGCATCACCTGTCCTTCGACAGCCAGTGATGTCAGCGGCATGTGATCGGCCAACGCGGCAAACGCATCATCATACCCGCTCTGATCGAACCAGTCGAAAACAGCGCCTTCGAACCCAACAAGTTCCCATGATCCCAGCTCAAGATTGGGTACAACCGCTGCAGGGGTGCCTTCGGCCGGTATCACGACCACAAAGGGCCGTTCGTGGCTCATGAAGGGTTTTCCCAAAGCGCGGGTAAAATTCGGGCCGGGCACAAGCGCCACGGCATCTACTGACATGTCCTTTGCCAGTTGACGGTACTCGGACAAATCCGGCATCGAGGCCGACCTCCCATAAAGAAAACCGGAGCCGCCAATGGCGGCTCCGGTCAGTATGTTGTGATTTACTCGACGCTTACGCCATAGAAGATATGGCCGCCCAGCGGGTGCACCTTGTAGCCCTGCACTTCATTGCGCATCGGCATGAAAACAACCGAGTGTGCGATGGTCGCCCAAGGCGCCTGCTCTTTGAAGATCACCTGAGCGTCTTCGTACAGCTTGGTGCGCTCGGCCTGATCGGTGGTCTGCTTGGCTTGCAGGATCAGGTCTTCGAACGGCTGGTGGCACCATTGTGCACGGTTCGACGCTTCGCGTCCGTCACAACCCAGCAGTACAGCCAGGAAGTTGTCTGGATCACCGTTGTCACCGGTCCAGCCCAACAGAACAGCACCGTCACGGTTCAGCTCTTTCGAGCGCGACAGGTACTCGCCCCACTCATAGGACACGATTTCAACATCCACACCAACCTTGGCGAAGTCCGCCTGGATCAGTTCGGCCATGCGGCGCGCGTTCGGGTTGTACGGACGCTGAACCGGCATCGCCCAGATCTTCATCGACAGGTCGGAAACGCCTTCGGCTTCCAGCATCGCCTTGGCCGCTTCGGGATCATATGCGTCGTCGGTGATGGCGTCGTTATAGCCCCACATGGTCGGCGGGATCGGGTTCTTGGCGACCTGACCCGAGCCCTGGAACACCACGTCGATGATGGCGTTCTTGTCGATTGCCATGTTCAGCGCCTTACGGACGTTCGGGTTGTCGAACGGCTCCATGGTGGTGTTGTAGGCAAGGTAGCCGACGTTCAGGCCTTCTTGCTCCATCATGTTGATGTCGCCGTCATCCTTCATCGCCTGAATATCGGCGGGGTTCGGATAGGGCATGATGTGGCATTCGCCGGCCTTAAGCTTTTGATAGCGAACCGATGCGTCCGGTGTGATCGCAAAGATCAGGTTCTCAACCGCCGCCGGGTCCTTCCAGTAGTCGGCATTCTGCGCATAACGGATTACCGCGTCTTTCTGGTAGGCCACGAATGAGAACGGGCCAGTGCCGATCGGTGCGGTGTTCAGCTTTTCAGGCGTGCCCGCTTCCATCATTGCATCGGCGTATTCAGCCGACAGGATCGAGGCAAAGTCCATCGCCATGTTGGCAACAAACGGCGCTTCGGGTTTGGTCAGGGTGAATTTCACCGTGTAGTCATCGACCTTCTCGATGGACTCAACCAGATCGGGCATGCCCATGCCTTGGAAGTATTCCCACGTACCGCCGGAAACCTGGTTATAGGGGTGGCCTTCGTCCTTCTGACGCATGAACGAGAAGATCACGTCATCGGCGTTGAAATCGCGGGTCGGGGTGAATTCGTCGTTCGAGTGGAACTTGACGCCCTGACGCAGTTTGAAAGTGTACTCCAGACCGTCATCGCTGGCCTCAACGCTTTCGGCCAGACCGGGAATGACGTTGGTCGTGCCGGTTTCGAACTCAAGCAGGCGGTTGTAGATCGGGTGAGAAGAGGCATCAAAAGTTGTGCCAGCAGTGAACAGCGCCGGGTCGAACCCTTCGGGCGAGCCTTCAGAGCAATAGACAAGCGTATTCGCTTGTGCTGCGACAGCCGACAGAGCGATCGCAGCAGTTGCGGCCATTAATTTCAGTTTCATGTGGGTCTCCCAGAAATGAATTTTTTCAGACATTCGCGTTGCTCTTTTTTTGGCCAGAGCTTTTTTGACGACTCGTCTCATCGCGACATCTCTGGCCAATGTATCCAAAATACAAAATCCATTGTCAACTGACTTGCGCAGGTGGTTGCGGTCAGTTGGCAAGCAGACTGGATACACCAACACGTTCGGCCTTTTGAACTATGCGGGCAAGAAGAATTTACAGCGATCCGACCGGGCCGAGATGCTGAAAAAAGGACATATTGGACTCATGTTTTTAAAGGTCAGTGTCTGCCTGTGATTGCGCCAGCTTGACCTTTGTTAGGAGATCACCCTGAAAAGGTTGGCGTTACACCTTCGGGCGGTTTCTCATTGATAAACGCGCCGATACGGTCCAGCAGTGGCCGACGAGGACAGCCGGGGCGTGTCACCGCCCCAAGGTCGCGCAGGTTGCCGGGTGCGTCGAAGGGCACAAAGCACAGGGGCCATCTGTCGCGCCTGAACTGTTCAGCCGCCAGTGCTGAGACAATGGTGCAATCGTCCGAATGGCAGATGTGGCGGCAAATCGTCTCGAACCTTAAGGCGCTGAGATCGAACCGCTTGCTGACCCGGTGAGAGGGGTCCTGCTTGGGCAGACGATCTTCCAACTCATAGCCGAAACTGTGCGGCAACCGGATAAAGTCATGGGCAGGCACGTCCTCGGGCGCAATGGACGGCAAATGGCACAGCGGGTGTCCGTCTCGGACGGCCAGAAAAAGCGGCTCGGTCCAGATCGAGGTGAAATCAAGCGTCGCTAAAGTGTTGGTCTTGGCCACCAGTGCCACGTCCAGAGTGTGATCTTCGACCATGCGCAACATGTTTTGTGGTAGGTCCTCGATCAACGTCACGCGCATGTTGGGAAACAGCGTGCTGAACAACTCCGAGAAATACTGTGTCAAATAGGGAGCCAGCGTCGGGGTCATGCCCACATTGAACGGAACGGCTTCGGGGTCGCGGAACTGGGTCGCGGTATCCCGGATGTTCTGAGCGTCTTTCAGAATGCGCTCGGCGATAGCGATTACGCGGTCACCGCAGGCGGTTGGACGTACCTCGTTGTTGAGGCGCAGAAACAGATCGGCCCCCAGCTCCTGTTCAAGCTTTTTTACCTGATTGGACAGCGCAGGTTGCGATACGTTGCAGGCCACAGCGGCTTGGCTGAATTGGCCGTGTTTGGCAATGGCAAGGACATATTCCAAGTCTCTGAAATTCATAACCGCGAACCAATAACGTGCTTTCCGACCCCGCACGGGTTGCTCTTTAGATACGTTATCGCGGGCTGAGTTGCAGAAAATCGGGATCACAATCACTGACATAACCGTCATCACGCGCCACTGAATAGTGCCGCATGAATCCCGACAAATGACTAACACATTGAAATCTAAAGATACGCTGTCACCGCATATCACGACTGTTGTGACTATTTGCGTTGGTTATACGCCCAATTCGCAGGATGAATTTTAGCTGACGGGCGGCGGGTCCTACCCCTTTGCTACGTGGAACGCCCAGAACAGCGGGCGGGCCGCAAAATGCAAACCCATGATGGAGTTACCAATGCTGTCCCAACTTCTGGCAAGCATCCGCGCCCGTCTCTTGACCACGTCTACATTGGCGCAAGAGACATCTCGCGATGGCCAATCCCTTATCAACAACTTCTTCCAAAGCACCGTAGTCGATGACACACCGGCTTTTGTTCTGGCAAATGACTTCTCGCGCCTGCTGAACTTTGGAGAGATCGTCACCAACAACGCGGTCGCGGCTGTTCTGGCGCAAGGTCAGGATGTTGATGTCTTCAATTTCCGCTCGGGCCGGATTGAGGCCAACAATGGCCCCGAAGCGCTGGCGACCGGTGTGCAAGTCACCGGCAGTGCATCGATCCGCAACTTCGGTGAAATCGCGGGTGAGTTCAACGGCGTTCAGTTTGCCGGTGCAGGCAGCTCGGGCAGTCTCGATAACTTCCGAGGTGGCGTGATCAACTCGGACAGCCGCGCGGTCGACATTCAGGGCCAAGGCATCGATGTGCGCAACTTCGGCGACATCATCGGCACCGGCGACCAGCGCAACGGCACGATCTATACCAACAGCACTGCCGAAGATGTTTCGATCTCAAACTTCACGGGCGGCACCATTGATGCCGGTGAAAACAACCAGGGCGCGGGCATCTCGCTGCAGGTTGGTGATGAGATCGGTGACCGCGTGGAAACCGATGTCTTCAATGGCGTTGGTGCAACCATTCAGGGCCGTGGTCAGGCCGCGTCGAACACCGCGCTGGCCGGTGATGGCATCCGCATCGACAATGGCGCTGAAGGCACCATTCTGGAGACTGAAATCCTCAACAGCGGCCTGATCTCGACCGAGAGCAATCAGGGAACAGCCGCCGGTATCCGCATCGCAGATGGTGCGAACACAGAAGGGGAAATCCTGAACACCTCAACCGGTGTGATCGAAGGCCCACGCAACGGCCTGTATATCGGCGATGGTGAACATGATCTGGACGTGCTGAACTTTGGCACCATCCAGTCGGGCAGCCGCGCGGTAAATATCGACGGCTCGGGCGTTGATCTGGTCAATGGCGGTGACATTCTGGGCACCGGTGATCAGCGCAACGGAACGGTCTATGCAGACGACACCGCCCGCGACTATTCGATCAACAACTTGGCGACGGGCACGATCGACGCCGGTGAAGGCAATAACGGTGCCGGTATCTCTTTGTCACTGGCCGAAGGCGGTAATGGCGAGGTTGAAATCACCAACGACGGCTCCATCGCGGGACGCGGCAACGCAGGCGCAGGTCTGGGCACGGCCGGTGACGGCATCCGTCTGGAAGGTACGCGTCTGGAAGGCGGAGGCTTTGGCCCTGCCCTGTTCACCGGCACCATCACCAACACCGGGTCGGTCACGTCTGAGGGCGCCAACAACACTGTAGGTGCGTTCCGGGCTGTGAACGGAGTCAATTTTCAGGGCCAATTGGTCAATGAGGAAACCGGATTGTTCGCGGGCGTTCAGAACGGTGTGTACTTCGGCACCGGCGATCACGCAGGTGGGTCCTTCGTCAACCGTGGCACCGTGACCTCGGAAAGCCGCGCGCTGAACATTGACGGGGACGGGCTTGAGGTCGTGAACGAAGGCGACATCCTCGGCACCGGCAACCAGCGCAATGGCACCGTCTATGCCGATGGTACGGCCGACAACTACAGCTTCACCAACACCGGTCTTGTCGATGCAGGCGAAGGCAACAACGGCTCTGCCGTTTCGCTGCAAACCGGTGACGTCTCGGGTGATGTGGTGTCAGCAGTTGTTATCAACGAAGGCACCTTCCAGGGGCGCGGCGACGCGGTCGAGGGCAATCAGGTCGGCGACGGTCTGCGCTTGTTCACCAACCAGGACGATGCCTCGTTTGCAGGTGTGGTTGTCAACGAAGGCCTGATCGCCGGATCTGAGGACTCGGACGCCGCTGCAGGTATTCGCGTGGATGGTGGTCTAAACCTTCTGGGCGCAATCCTGAACGAAGGTGAAATCCGTGGCACGGTCAACGCAATCGATGCTTCGGATGCGGGCGACGTGACCATCGTCAATGACGACGAAGGCGTGATCAACGGCAACGTCCTGCTGGGCGGTGGCGACGATATCTTTGTCGATCTGGGCACCACCAACGGCAATATCGCCGGCGGCGCGGGAGATGACGTCCTGATCGCAGGTGAAGCCGACAACGTTCTGACCGGTGGTCTGGGCAATGACTTCATCGATGGCGGTGACGGTATCGACACAGCCGATTTCTCGGATCTGGACGTTGCAGTCGAGGTGTCCCTGGACGCCAACGGCAATGGCACCGCGACCCGTGACACCGGCTTTACCGTCACAGTCACCGATGCGGTTGTTGATGACCCCGACCAATTTGGCTCGAACATCCCGGACCCGTCGTGGTTTGTTGAGGAAGCCATCTTGGGCAACCTGTACTACAACATCCACACTTCGGACTTCCCCGGCGGTGAGATCCGTGGGCAACTGCTTGTGGACGACATCGTCACCGAAAACGGCATCCGTACAGTCACCCTCAGCGGTGGTCTGGATGCGTCGCAGGAACCCGGACCCACTTCGGACAGCGAGGCAACAGGCGAAGCCACGGTCGTTATCACTCAGAACCTGAACACGGGTGTTGTCACCTATTCCAGCGAGCTGAGTGTTGTTGGCCTGAACGAAGCCGACTTGAACACGCCGATCCCGGGCGTTGTTTCGGCCATCCACCTGCACAATGCACCTGCCGGTCAGAATGGCGCGGTCGTACAGGATACGCTGGTGGACGCCGGGGCTACATTGGATACCCAGGCCACAGGCGGCACCGGCGTCATTGGTCAGGATGTCATCGACAACCAGATCGAGGTCGACACTCTGCGCTCGATCGAACGGGTTGTCGGCTCGGATGACAGCGACACGATCGATGTGTCTGGCTTTGATGGTGTAACCGTTGATCTGGACCTGAGCGGCCCTGCGCCGAACGCGGCAGGCAACGGCGATGAAGGCCCGCAGGATGGTGCCATTATCGTAGACGGTCAGATCGTTGCCGAAGTCGATGACTTCGAAAACGTTGTCGGTTCCAGCGGGGATGACCTGCTCTTGGGCAACAACGAATTCAACGTGCTCGACGGCGGTGCCGGAAATGATGCGATCCACTCGTTTGGTGGGGCTGACATCATCATCGGCGGTGAAGGCATCGATACTGCGCTGTTTACGGCTGGGCCGGGCGTTGTTCTGGATCTGGACGAAGACGGCAACGGTGTCGCCGCGGTCAACGCGCCGGACGGTGCCACGCTGGATCAGGTGTTCGGGTTCGAAAACATCAACGGCTCGAACAATGCAGGCAGCCCGAATGGTGGCAACGACATCCTGTCGGGCAACTCAGGGGCCAATACCCTGAACGGCCAGGCCGGTGACGATGTGCTGAACGGCGAAGGTGGCGATGACATCCTGATCGGAGGCGCAGGCAACGATACCTTTGTCTTTGCGGGCAACTTCGGGAACGACGTTGTTCAGGACTTTGAGGTTGGCATTGACCAACTGCAGTTCGGCGATTTCGGTCCCGACTTCGGTGGCAATCTCAATGTCGCTCAGGATGGTGCAGACGCGCTGATCACCTTCGGTGATGAAGGTTCGGTTCGTCTGGCAGGCGTCAACAGCGCCGATCTGACCGAAGATGACTTCGTCGCATAATCGAGTAGCAGCGGGGCGACCTCTGGTCGCCCCGTTTTTCTAATAGGAAAGGGCCCAAGACATGTTCCAGAACGCCAATCCCGTCAAATCCGCCTGGGGGTCGCTGCGCAAAGGCTTTGTTGCGGTCGCGGTCTTCAGCCTGTTTCTGAACCTTTTGATGCTGGCCGGGCCGCTCTACATGCTGCAGGTTTATGACCGCGTGCTGACCAGCCAAAACGCCGATACTCTGATCGCCCTGTCGCTGCTGCTGGCCGGGGTTTTCGTCGTGATCGCCTGCCTTGACCTGATGCGGATGCGCATCCTTGGCCGTCTGGCCGCCCGGTTCGAACTAAGTGTCGGCGCACCTGTCCTTGGCGCGGCCATGCGCCGCCGGGTTCAAGGCGAAAGCGAGGCGGGTGAAAATCTGGTCGAAGACGTGAACGGCTTTCGCGAGTTTATCTCGGGCACAACTCTGACCGCTTTCTTCGATGCCCCATGGATACCGATCTATCTATTGGTGCTGTATGTTCTGCACCCGATTCTGGGTCTGCTGGGCGTGGCCGGAGCTGCCACCCTGACCATCATGGCGCTGATCAACAACGCCCGCGCTCGTAACCCGATGCAGCAGGCTTCACAAGCTCGCGGACGCTCGGACGCGCTGTTCAAAACCAGCGACAATAACGCCGAGCTGGTTCACGCGCTGGGTATGAAAGACGATCTGGTGCGCCGTTGGACGGCCCTGCAAGCGGACGCGCATCAGCATAAAACCTGCGCCGCAGATCGGATCGCCAGTTTTTCCGTCATGTCCAAAACCATTCGCATGGGTCTGCAATCTGCTGCACTTGGCCTTGGGGCCGCGCTTGCAATCACCGGAGAATCCACAGCCGGCGTGATGATCGCCGCGACCATCGTTTTGGCCCGTGCTCTGGCTCCGATTGATCAACTGATCGGCCAGTGGCGTTCATTTCTTGCAGCGCGTGGCTCGTACAGCAAGATCAAGCAGCTGACCGCGGACTTCTCTGAGGAGCCCGCCAACCTGCACCTGCCGCGAGCGTTCAAGGCACTGGACGTCCGAATTGCGCAAGCGGCCCCGCCGCGCGCGTTGAATGCCACCCTTCGCGGAATTGATTTCAACCTGACAGCCGGGGATGTTCTGGCCGTGATAGGTCAAAGCGGGTCGGGCAAGACTACCCTGGGCAAGATGCTGGCCGGTATCTGGCATCCGCAAAGGGGCGAGGTTCTGCTGGATGGCAGTTCGATGTCGAAATGGAACGCTGAAGATCTGGGCAAGCAGGTCGGTTACCTGCCGCAGGATGTGGAATTGTTCGACGGCACCATCCGCGAAAACATCGGCCGGTTCTCGACAGCAATCGACGATGCCGAGGTTCTGCGCGCGGCCCGCGAAGCTGGGGTACATGAATTGGTCAATAGCCTGCCCGACGGGTACGAAACTCGCATCGGCCAAGGGTTCTTTTTGTCTGGCGGCCAGCGTCAGAGGCTAGCTCTGGCCAGAGCACTGTACGGCGATCCGTTTGTGTTGGTTTTGGACGAACCGAACTCGGACCTGGACGCCGAGGGCGAGCAGGCCCTTCGTGATGCCTTGCTGGCTGTTCAGGAACGCGGCGCGATTGCGATCGTCATGACACATCGTCCGGCCACGTTGCAGGCCGCCAACAAGGTGTTGGTTCTGCGCAATGGTGGTCAGGCCCAGTTTGGCGACAAACAGGACGTGTTGAAGGTGAACAGCCGCAATGTGCTGCAAACACCCCCGCGCACATCCAGTGAAACTCAGATTGCAGGAGCAGCCCAATGACAAACCTGGTCAAATACTCCCATTCCCGCAATGCCGTTGGATATCCCGAAACTCAGGCGGCGGTTATTACCGACACTTCATCCAGCATCGGGCGATATGTGCTGTTCGGACTGTTCACTCTGGCGGTATTCGTCGGGGGCAGCGCTTATTGGGCTTTCGCCTCAAAACTGGATGGGGCTGTGGTCGCGCCCGCCTCGTTCGTGGTCGAAGGGGATCGCAAGACAGTCGAGCATCTGGACGGCGGCATCATCCATTCCATTCTAGTGACAGATGGGCAATTTGTTGAGGCCGGGCAACCCTTGGTGCAGCTCGACAGTACTGAAATTGACGTCGATCTCAGCGTGCAGGGCAGCCAGTTGGGAGAGCTTTCGGTTCGTCGCGCGCGCCTTCTTGCGCAGATGAGCGGACAGCCTACGTTTGACGAAGCAACCGCTCTGGCCGGGTTCCGTGAGGGGATGGAGCGCTTGCACTGGGTTTCGCCCTACCTGACCCAGAAACAGTTGTTCGACGCCGAAGCGCGCGCCAGACGGACCGAGGCGCAGATCAACGCGCAGCGCATCACCGGGCTGCACAATCAGATCGCGGGCCTAAACGAGCAGCGAATAGCAACGCAAAACCAGGTGGAGATCACGCAGACGGAACTGACCAACCTTCAATCGCTTCTGGCCAAAGGTTTGGTCGCAGTTACGCGGGTCAGCGCGCGGCAGATTGAATTGGAGCGGCTTGGCGGGGTTGATGCCTCTTTGCGCACCCAGATCGCGCAGGCCCAGGACCAGGTGCAAGAGCTGGAACTGGCCCTGCTCAGCCAGCAAAAGTTGCGCGATGAGGTCATCGCCGGGGAACTGGCCGTGGTAGAGGCGCAGCTTGATCTGGTTCGTCCGCAATTTGTGGGAACTTTGGCGCGGCTGAAGCGGACGCAGGTTTTGGCGCCCACAAGCGGGCGCGTCGTGAACCTTGGCGTTTCGACCACCGGAGGCGTCATCCGGCCGGGCGAGCCGATCATGGATATCGTCCCTGCCGATCAGGCCCTGATCGTCGAGGCAAGAGTCAAAACCGGTGACATCGACAAGCTGCGGATCGGTCAGCCCACCCGCATCCGCCTTTCTGCTTTCGCTCAGGCAGATGTGCCTGAAGCCAGCGGCCGGATATTTGATATTTCCGCAGATGCGCTCGAGGATGATCGCACCGGCGAACCTTATTACAAGGCGCGGGTCAAGCTGGATGACGAACAGCCGAAGGACGTCGCGGCGTTGGAATTGGTGCCAGGTATGCCCGCTGATCTGTTCGTTAGTACGGGGGAGCGTGCGGTGATCAGCTATCTGTCGCAACCGATCAGCGACCGGCTGGCAAGGACGTTCATCGAATGAACCTGAATACCTGCGCCTAAAAAATAGGCGCAGGTTATCGGTTTGATGGAAAATTCGTCAGCACGGATTTACATCAGGCATCTACAGATTTCTACTTTGAGGGCAATGAACGATGCCGCTGCCCCTACCCTGCCCCTTCTTGTGTTTTCCGATCTGGATGGCACGTTGTTGGACCACCAGGACTATAGCTGGGAAGCGGCCAGACCGGGACTGGACCGACTGAAGGAATTGGGGGCGTGGCTGGTTCTGGCCAGCAGCAAGACGGCTGCAGAAATCCAGCCTTTGCAGCAAGAGATGGGCCTGACACACATGCCCGCCATCGTTGAAAATGGGGCCGGGATACTGTGGCCCGGTACAACTGACGAAGGCGGGGATTGTTATCCACGCCTTCGGTCCATGCTGAACGTTTTGCCGTCCGGCTTTCTCGGCTTTGGCGACCTTACCGATCAGGAAGTGGCGCAGAAGACCGGCTTGAACCTTACGCAGGCGGTCCTAGCAAAGCAGCGTAGGTTCAGTGAACCAGGGCTGTGGACAGGCTCGGAAATCGGTTTGCAGGAGTTCCTGTTATCCGCCAAGCGCACCGGACTGCACGCCCGGCAAGGCGGGCGTTTTCTAACCCTTTCCTTTGGCAAGACAAAGGCGGACGCAATGGCCGAGGTCACCGCGAAATTACAGCCGCTGCGCACAATAGCCTTGGGCGACGCACCCAACGACAGCGAAATGATTCAGGCTGCCGATCAGGGCGTGATTATCTCCAATCCTCATGGTCCGACTATCCCTCCCTTCCCGCCCGAAGTCGAAACTCGAATTCTCAGAACAACTCAGAGCGGGCCGCGAGGCTGGTCCCACGCGATCCTGACGTTGACCGCAGCGCTCTGATCCAGAAAAGGCACCAGACATGGCAGACTTTCATCAGAACGGTAACATCACCACTTTGCACAACCTGCGCAGCAGACCCGCCGGACAACTGGCGCATGAGATTTCGGTTTTTGCTGAAACACGAAAGATCACCCTGATCCTGCCTTGCCTGTATTCGGAGTTGGAAGGGCCAGCGCTGGCGGGCATCCTGAAGGAACTGGCGCAGGTGCCTTATCTGCACCGTATCATCATCGGTCTGGATCAGGCGGATGAGGCGCAATATCGCCACGCCCGCGCGGTTTTTGCCGACCTGCCGCAAAACCATGCGGTAATCTGGAATGACAGCCCACGCCTGACCCAGCTTGAGGGTCAGCTGCGCGAAATGGGGTTGGCCCCACAGGAACCCGGAAAGGGCAAGAATGTCTGGTCTTGCATCGGCTACCTACTGGCCTGTGCCGACAGCTCAGTCATGGCGATCCATGATTGCGATATCTTAACCTATGACCGGCAAATGCTGGACCGTCTGGTCTATCCGGTGGTCAACCCGACCTTTCCGTTCCAGATGGCCAAAGGGTTCTATCCCCGCATTGGCGAAGGCAAGTTGAACGGGCGCGTGACCCGTCTGCTTGTCAGTCCGCTGCTGATTGCATTGAAGAAAGTGATCGGGGATCGCGATTACCTCGATTATCTGCGCAGTTTTCGCTATCCGTTGTCGGGTGAGTTCGCCATTCGCACGCCCACCCTGCCCGATCTTCGTATCCCATCAGATTGGGGTTTGGAAATTGGCGTTTTGTCCGAGGCCTGGCGCAACCTGGCGCCGAAATCCGTCTGCCAGGTTGAGATCGCCGACAATTACGACCACAAGCATCAGGACCTGTCGCCCGAAGATGCCAACCGCGGCCTTTCCCGCATGTCCACCGATATCTGCAAGGCGATCTTCCGCAAACTGGCCGCCGATGGCACCGTGTTCACGCCCAACACCTTCCGCACGCTGAAGGCCACTTATTACCGATCAGCGTTGGACCTGCTCGAGGGTTACTATACCGACGCCAAGATGAACGGACTGGAATTGGACCGCCACAAGGAAGAGAAGTCCATCGAGCTGTTCGCCGAAAACATCATCCGTGCGGGTCAGGTCTTCCTCGATAACCCGCACGAAACACCGTTCATTCCAACGTGGAACCGCGTACACTCGGCGGACTCGGAATTTCTGTTGCGCTTGAAGGCGGCGGTGTCCGAGGATCTTAAGGAGTTCACCCCGCGTTCGTGATCCAGCGGCACTGATAAGGCGCCAGCACGATATCAGGGCCGTTGGTGGCAAGTATTTCTCCGGTCAGGGCGTCGGTCCAGGCCTCCTCGGCGATCATATTGATCTCAGCGGGGCTGACATGCACCGGGTCGGACGAGACATTATGCAGCGCAAAGATGGACTGGCTGCGGTCCAGACTCTGCCGCCAGATGCCGAACAAGCGGTTGTCCAGCCGCAGAGTGAATTGGGTGGCATTCGGATGAAATGCCGCCTGCTGAGACCGCAGGCGCAATCGGCGTGACAGTTCCGACAACACCAGCGCCTGATAGGACCCCGGATCGGCCAGCCGCGCCAGCAGATCGGGATAATGCCAGCGATGCCGGTTGATCGCCCGGTTCATGCCACGCCTTTCGACCGCCTCGTGATCGTTGGGTGTGGCCAGCAGAGAGTGGATATAAAAGGCCGGTATCCCCTCAAGCGACATGACGATGGTTTGCGAGCAGATGAAACGGGCGAGGTGGTATCGATCTTCGCCAGTAAAGGTCTCGCGCATCGCCTCGAAATACCCGCAATTCAGCTCATAGGGTTCCTCGCGCCCATCAGGCAGTGCTCGCATCGACACCAGCCCGCCGATCCGCCGCACGGTGTCGATCATGCGGTCTTTTTCATCGGGCGGCAGTACCCCTTCGGCGGGGCGCATGCCGATGCCGTCATGACTGGCAGTGAAATTCAGATAGGCACAGCCAAGCTGCGCAGGTGGCATCGCGGCTTGCCATTCACGCAGATATTGCGCGGTACCGGATTGCATCGCATGCAGGATCAGTGGCGGCAGTGGGAAATTGTAAACCGCGTGCGCCTCATTCCGGTTGCCGAAATAGCTGAGATTTTCGGTGCGCGGTACATTGGTTTCAGTCAGCAGCACCAAGGTTTCTGTAGTGTAGTCACACAGCAGCCGCAGCAGTTGCACAATGGCATGGGTTTGCGGCAGATGGATGCAGTTTGTGCCAATCTCTTTCCAGACGAATGCCACCGCATCCAACCGCAGGATGCGCACCCCCTTGTCGATGTGCAGACGGATAATCCGCAGCATTTCGATCAGCACTACGGGGTTCGAAAAATCCAGATCCACCTGATCGTGACTGAACGTGCACCAGACGTATTTCTCACCCTGATTGGTTTCGACCTGCCGCAGCAAAGGGGTGGTACGCGGACGCACGACCTGAGAAAGATCATCCTCTGGCGAGGCTTCGAAAAAGAACCGGTCGTGCGGGGACTTCCCCTGTAGGAAATTGGTGAACCACGCGCCCTGGCTTGAGACATGGTTCAACACAAGATCGGACATAAGATGAAAGTCGCCCGCGATCCGGGTGATATCCGTCCAATCCCCCAATTGCGGGCTGACGGTATAGTAATCAGACACCGCGAACCCGTCATCAGAGGTGAACGGAAAGAACGGCAGGATGTGCACACCGTTCACGACGCCGCTCAGATGTCGAAGCAGAAAATCATGCAGCAGGTCCAGCGGTTTGTGGACCTGATCCTCTATCGAGTTGCCATAGGTGATAAGGACGCTGTCCTTTTCGGACCACAGCTTGTTACCTGGCTTGCGTCCCTGTTTGCGTCGATGCGTTCCCTCGGGCCAAAAGGCTTCGGTGATCTGGCGGACCAGTTTAGCTTGATCATGATCGGGGTAAATCTGAACGAGCAGATCGTTCAGTCGGCGGGAGAAGCTGGTGTTCACACTGGTCAAGGGTCACAGGGCCTTCGCTGTATCCGCTTGATGGTTTTCCAGAACGGTCCACCTGTCAAACCTCAACTGTTTGAACGGCCTTTCTTTGGGCAAACGCCCGCGCGCCTGCTCAAAACTTGGTCAGACCCCATAACGGGCCATGAACATGTCCACCGCCTGCAGCGCGATTGCGTCGATTTCGGATTGGGTGAAACTGGTCTGGATACCCAAAGCGGCCTTGGTCCAGATACGCACCTTGCAGAGTTCCGAAAACTGCTCGGCCGCAATCTGAAGGTCTTCAATTGCCAGTTCGCCCTTTTTCACCGCCTTTTCCAGATATTCAACCATGTGCCGTTGGCCGTTCTGAGGTCCCGCTTCGAAAAACACTGTGCCGAGTTCGGGGAACCTATCCCGTTCAGCCACGCAGATTCGGAACACCTGCTGCGAGAAATCCGACACCAGAAAAGCGGCTAGCTGAGTGGCGGTGATCGTCAGAACCTCACGTGCGGGTTTGGAATCGTCGATCATCGAAATGACGTTTTCGGCCATCCGTTTGCACTCGGTCTGCGCGACCTCCATGAACAGCAGCCGTTTATCGGGAAAATAGCTGTAGAGCGTAGCCTTGGATACACCTGCAGCGCGCGCGATGTCATCGACGCTTGCGCCTTCGAAACCATCCGCCATGAAAACCTCTCGGGCACCACGCAAAACCTGATCGAATTTGCGACCCGTACGAAGGATGGCGGCTGTCTCTGTCATGGGCTCTCCTTGGTGTGTTGATCCTCTGAAACTATAAACCGTTCGGTTCAGATACAACGATTCGCGTAATTTCCGGGGATGCGACCAGTTGAAATCCGTTCATTTTCACGTCAAAGCCTAGCACCAGGCAGGTGTGGCGGCTAAACGCTTGCCGCTCCTTCAAACAATGCTAACACTCTGGCCATGGTCGATATCTTTCTACGCACGCTTCCGTTTTTCGCGATCATCGGCCTTGGGTATTGGGCCGGGCGCACCCGGTTCTTCACGGAAGAAGCAACGGCCTATCTGACCAAATTCGTGTTTTTCTTTGCGCTGTCGGCTATGCTATTCCGCTTTGCCGCCACTCTGCCTTTTGCCGAAATTTTCAATGGCCGCCTTGTCGTAGGCTATCTGCTGGGCACTGTTGTGGTCTACGCGTTGGCGACGCTTGTGGCTTGGATACGCGGGCTTGATATCCCAACCGCCGCGGTCGAGGCCCAATGTGCCGCCATCGGCAATGTCGGCTTTCTGGGTCTTCCAATGCTGGCCCTGCTGTTGTCCGAAGCCGCCATCGGGCCGGTGATGCTGGTTCTGACGGTTGATCTGGTGGTGTTTTCGTCGCTGATCGTGATTTTGATCAATGCCGGGCGCGACGGGCGGCTGACGCCCGCAACCCTGCGATTGATTGGGCTGGGGCTACTAAAGAACCCGATGATCGTGTCGATTTCCGCAGGCATGTTGTGGTCGGCGTTTCAAGTGCCGGTTCCCGGGCCTTTGAACGATTTTCTAACGATTCTAGGCGGGGCCGCCACGCCGGGTGCGCTGTTCGCGATCGGGGCCTCGCTGGCCTCCAAGTCGGCCGAACGGGTGCAGGTCGCGGCCTGGCTAAGCTTTTGTAAACTGGTCGTCCACCCGGCCTGTGTTGCCGTTGCTTTGCTGTGGGTAATCCCGGTAGCTGCGTTTCCGGCTGCGGTCGCCATTGCAGCTGCCGCACTGCCGGTCGCGGGAAATGTCTACATGCTGGCGGCCCATTATGGCGTGGCCCCGCATCGGGCTTCGGCGGCCATCCTGCTGTCTACGGCTGCCAGCATCCTGACAGTACCGTTCGTTATTGCCTGGGTCGCAACACTCTGAGCGTCATCTTTCAAAAAAGTACTCCCGCCGAAGGCGCATGGCCTTTACGCCACGTCCTTGTAGGGTTAGCCATATCGCGACCCAAAGCTAAGGACTCTGCCAGATGGAAACCCTTTCCGAAAACGCCTGTTTTGGTGGCGTTCAGGGCGTTTACCGCCACTCTTCCGCAGCCTGCCAATGCGACATGACTTTTGGCCTGTTTCTTCCGGCTGAGGCCAAAGATGGCCCGGTTCCGGTTCTGTGGTACCTGTCTGGCCTGACCTGCACCCACGAAAACGCCATGACCAAAGCGGGCGCTCAGGCCTGGGCAGCCGAACAGGGTATCGCCGTGGTCTTCCCCGACACCTCGCCGCGCGGCGCGGGCGTGGCCGATCACGAAGATTACGATCTGGGTCAGGGTGCCGGGTTCTATGTGAACGCAACACAATCCCCCTGGGCGCCACACTTTAACATGTGGGATTATGTGGCCGAGGAACTGCCCGCCCTGCTGGCCGAGAACTTCGCCATCGACATGGACCGTCAGGCCATTACCGGCCACTCGATGGGCGGTCACGGCGCGCTGACGCTGGCCATGAACCTGCCGGGACGGTTCCGCTCGGTTTCGGCCTTTGCGCCAATCTCGAATCCAACCGGCGCGGATTGGGGTCGCAAGCAACTGGGTGCTTATCTGGGCGCGGATGAGGCCACATGGGCCAAGCATGATGCCTCGTTGCTGATGAAAGAGGTCGGGTTTGACGGGCCAATCCTTATTGACACCGGATCCAGCGATCAATTCATCGACCTGCTGCGCCCCGAAGCTCTGGCGCAAGCGATTGCCGAACGTCGGCAACAGGCAACTTATCGTCTGCAACCGGGCTATGATCATTCATATTTCTTTGTGTCGACCTTTATGGAAGATCACATCACCTTTCACGCCGAGGCGTTGTACGGAGACTGACGGATGCCCAATTTCGATTACGACCTGATCATTATCGGGTCGGGCCCGTCCGGGCGTGCCGCCGCGATTCAGGCGGGCAAACTGAAACGTCGGGTGCTAGTGATCGACCGCAAGGACCGGTTCGGAGGTGTCTCGGTCCATACCGGCACGATCCCTTCCAAGACGCTGCGCGAGACCGTTCTGAACTTGTCCGGCTGGCGCGAGCGCAGCTTTTACGGCCGCTCGTACCGGGTCAAGGATCAGATCCGGGCCGAGGACCTGAAGGCGCGTCTGCACATGACACTGGACCACGAGGTCGATGTGCTGGAGCACCAGTTCAATCGCAACCATGTGGAATCCCTGAACGGTCTGGCCAAATTCGTTGGCCCGCATGAGGTAGAGGTCGCGACGGACGCGGGCGAAACCACGCGTCTGACGGCGGCCAAATTTCTGATTGCTACGGGAACCAAGACCTATAGACCGGACTACGTGCCTTTCAACGGCAAAACGATCGTGGATGGCGATGAGTTCCTCGAGATGGCCGAAATCCCGCGCTCGCTGGTGGTGATCGGGGCCGGTGTGATCGGGGTGGAATACGCCACAATGTTCTCGGCGCTGGACGTGCGGGTGACACTGATCGAACCGCGCGACTCGTTTCTGGATTTCATCGACAGCCGCCTGATTCACGATTTCACTCACCAGATTCGCGAAAATGGCGTCGATCTGCGGCTGGGCTCTGCGGTCGAAAAGATCGAGGACGCGGGATCTCATGTCGAATTGACGCTGGAAAACGGTCGTCACGTCCGAGCTGAGATGCTGTTGTTCGCTGCGGGTCGTATGGGCGCGACGTCCAAGCTGAATCTGGATGCTGTTGGACTAGAAACGGATCACCGCAATCGGATCAAAGTGGATCGCAAGACTTATCAGACTGCCGTGCCGCATATCTATGCGACCGGTGATGTGATCGGTCACCCGTCGCTGGCCTCGACGTCCTTGCAGCAAGGCCGCGTGGCCGCCTGTCATGCGCTGGACACGCCCACCCTGCCCGAAAGCCCATGGTACCCCTATGGCATCTATTCAGTGCCCGAAATTTCCACCTGCGGCATGTCCGAGGAAGAGCTGCAGGAACGCGGCATCCCCTATGAGGTCGGCGTGGCGCGGTTCCGCGAAACCTCGCGCGGGCATATCATGGGGTTGGAGCACGGGATGCTGAAGATGCTGTTCTCGCTGAAAACCCGCCGGGTGCTGGGCGTGCAGATCGTCGGCGAAGGCGCGACCGAGTTGATCCACATTGCACAGGCCGTGCTGAACCTGAAGGGTACAGTGGACTACTTCGTACAGAACACGTTCAACTATCCGACACTGGCCGAGGCCTACAAGATCGCGGGCCTGGACGCGTTCAACAGGATGCCGATCCCCGAAGAGTTCAAAGTGCGAAAGAAACCCGCTGAACCTGCGAAGAAACAGGTCAAGAAGGCGTGACCACGCTCTATGTCGATGGTGATGCCTGTCCGGTAAAGGCTGAGGCAGAACGCGTGGCGACTCGCCACAAGGTGCCAATGGCATTGGTCTCGAACGGCGGGCTGCGGCCATCGGCAAACCCTCTGGTGCAGGTCGTAATTGTGGCGGAAGGCGCGGACGAGGCGGACAAGTGGATTGCCGAGCGTTGCGGGTCGGAGGATGTGGTGGTGACCTCGGACATCCCACTGGCCGCAAAATGCGTGGAAGCGGGCGCGCGAGTGCTGCGCCCGAATGGCGAGGCCTTCACGGCGGCCAATATCGGCCAACAACTGGCGATGCGCGATCTGATGGCTGACCTGCGTGCCGCTAACCCCTTGGGGGCCGGCGGCGCTGGCAAATCTTTTGGCAAGGCAGATCGGTCCCGTTTCCTTGATGCGCTCGAGCGGGAATTGCGAGCAGCCCTGCGAGGGTAGCCCTCCCGCCCGTCAGAGACGCATCAAAGATGCGCCTTCTCCGGTTGGGCCGGGCAGCGCTGCGCGCTGCGGTTCTGCACTTGTAAATCTGCTCTGGGATTGGTTCAGTCGGCGCAAATTGGATAGACTTGACAGGGGCACATCATGCCGATTGAAGCCGTGATTTTCGATATTGGGAACGTTCTGATCCAATGGCAACCCGAACGCTATTACGACAAGGTGATCGGGGAGGAGCGCCGCCGCGCTATGTTCGCTGAGGTTGATCTACACGGAATGAATGATCTGGTGGATCAGGGTCACCACTTCACCGACACGATCTATGACTGGGCCGAGAAGTATCCCGAATGGCGCGATGAGATCCGGATGTGGCACGACAAGTGGATTGAGCTGGCCTCGCCCGAGATCCCGCACTCGGTCCGACTGCAGCGGGCTTTGCGCGCCAAGAATATTCCGGTTTTCGCACTCACAAACTTTGGGGTGCAGAATTTCGATTATGCTACAACTGTTTACCCGTTTCTAAACGAATTCGACCGGCTGTATGTTTCGGGGCGTATGCAGGCCGTGAAGCCTCACGTTCCGATCTATGAGATGCTTGAGGCCGATTGCGGCGTCGCCCCCGAAGCACTGCTGTTCGCGGATGACCGGATCGACAATATCGAAACGGCACGAGCGCGCGGATGGCAGACGCATCATTTCAACGGTCCTCAGGGTTGGGCAGACCGTCTGGTCGCCGAAGGTCTGTTAACCGCGGATGAGGCGCGATGAACGTTCTGCAAATCCCCTTTGCTGCCGGAGAAGCCAATCTGGACTGGTTGGAACTGACCCAGGCCATCGCTGAAGGACATCAACGGCCCAAGGCGCAGATAGAGGACACGTTTCTGTACCGCGGCGCGGATACGCTGCTGTCGCGGTCGGCCTGGGTTGACGGGCTGGGAATTGCGGTGAAATCCACCACCATTTTCCCGGGCAACGTTCAGGCTGGGCGCCCTGCGATAGATGGATCGGTCAGCGTTTATGACGACGCGGATGGGCGATTGACGGCCTTGGTTGACTTTTTTCTGGTGACCAAGTGGAAAACAGCCGGGGACAGCTTGCTGGGCGCGCTGCGGTTGGCAAACCCAAACAGCCGCAAAATCCTAATCGTGGGCGCAGGTCCGGTTGCTCATTCGCTCTGCGAAGCTTTTGCTGCCGGTTTCCCGCAGGCCAAAATACGGTTGTGGAACCGCACAAGTTCCAAAGCCGAAGATTTGGCTGCAAAACTGGAGCATGTCGACGTCGAATATGACCTGGCCAATGCGGTGGATCGGGCCGATATTATTCTGACTGCAACTATGAGCACTCAGCCATTCATCAAGGGCGAGTGGCTACGCCCAGGTCAGCATCTGAACCTCGTCGGCGCCTATCGGCCCGACATGCGCGAGGCCGAAGATCTGGCGCTGCAGCGCGCCCGCATCTTCATGGACAGTTTCGACTCAACCGTTGATCATATCGGTGAGATCAAAACACCGCTAGAACAGGGCGTGATTGCACGTGCGGACTTGGTGGCTGACTACTATGATCTGGACAAGTTCACCCCCGACCCCACCACCATCACTTTGTTCAAGAACGGTGGTGGCGCACATTTGGACCTGATGACCAGCCAATACATCATCAGCAAATATGGGGTCTAATCAGGCTGCGGCAGCAACCTGAGGTCTGTTCTCGCGAATGGGCAAGTGGACGATGGCGCTGAAGGCGCCAACGGCTACGCCGATCCACCAGACCATCGTGTAGTCGCCATAGACGTCATACATTCGGCCGCCCAACCAGACCCCGAGGAAGCCTCCGATCTGGTGGCTGAGGAAAATAAAGCCGTAGAGCGTGCCCATGTAGCGCAGCCCATACAGATGCGCGACAAGGCCCGAGGTCAACGGAACCGTCGCCAGCCAGAGCGACCCCATGACGATTGAGAAGACGATGACCGACATCGGGGTGATCGGCAGGATGATGAAGATCGCCGCCGCCAAAGTGCGACCCGTATAGATTGCCGCCAGAAGGTATTTCTTGGGGAAGTGGTTCCCAGCCCAACCGGCCAGCAACGTGCCTCCGATATTCGCCAGCCCCACCAGCGAGATGGCCACCGCCCCGAGGGCAGACGTGGTGGTGATTCCCAATGAATGCAGGACACCGCCGGGTTGGATTGGGCCACACATCTCGGTTACGAAGGCCGGAAAATGAGCGGTGATGAAGGCCAATTGATAGCCGCAGCTGAAAAAGCCCAGAAAGATCATCGCATAAGACGGATCGCGGAAGGCGCGACCCAGAATCTGACTCATACTCTCTTCCAGTTCAGCCTTGCTGACCGGTTGCGGGGCGCGCATGAAGGGCAGTGTCAGCACAAGTGCAAGGATTGCGGCAGCGAAGACGATGAAGACCTGTTGCCAAGGCAGGAAAGTCAAAAGCCACTCGGCCGTAGGCGCACCGATTACCTGACCGAAGCTGCCCGCCGCCGTGACAATGGCCAAAGACATCGATCGGTTCTTATCAGACGACGCGCGCCCGACAACGGCCAGCACAACGCCGAAGCCCGTACCCGCGATGCCGAAGCCGACCAGCCAGGCGTACATCTGGTGCCCGAACGGCGTGATCGACCACGCCGATAGCACCATCCCAGCCGCGTAGGTCAGCGCGCCAAGGATGATCGCTTTCCGGTCACCTACCTTTTCTGCAATTGCGGCAAAGATCGGTTGCCCTATCCCCCAGGCGAGGTTCTGGATCGCAATCGCCAGCGAAAAGTCGGTTCGTAGCCAGCCAAATTCGCTGGCAATCGGAATCTGAAATACCCCGAACGAAGCGCGCACGGCGAAACTGACCATGATGATGATACATCCGACGATCAGGATCGGGTTTAGCAGGCGGGCAGACTGTGGCATTCGGACCTCGGGGAATTAGCTGGCTGAGGATTAGCGGTTTTGCACACAGCGTCAAATCAACAGATTTGCGGTTTCACTTAAGGAAATTTGATGCATCGACAAAATGGCTGCTTTTCAAGCCTTAGTGGGGGCGCTATGGCTCGGGTTCATGACGGATTTAATTTCGCTTTATAACGACAGAGTTGCGCAGGGCATCCTTACGCGGGATGACGCGCAAGAAGCCGTGCTGCCTCATTTCGAGCGCATCCGCACAGCTCTTGCCGCTCCGGTCAAGCGCGGGCTGTTTCGCAAAGCCCCTCCTCCGCCGAAAGGGTTGTATCTGTGGGGCGGCGTCGGGCGCGGCAAGTCGATGCTGATGGATATGTTCGTTGATGCGTTGGGGGATATCCCTTCGCGGCGCGTACATTTCCACGCTTTTATGCAGGAAATCCACGCGGGAATGCACAAGGCTCGTCAGGACGGTGTCGAAGACGCGCTGGCTCCGGTGGCGCAAGACGTCGTGAAGACAGTCAAGCTGCTGGCCTTTGACGAGATGCAGATCACCGACATAACCGATGCGATGATCGTGGGGCGGCTGTTTGACATGCTGTACGAGGGTGGAGTTGTGGTCGTGACGACCTCGAACCGGCATCCCGATGATCTTTACAAGGACGGGTTGAACCGGCAGCTGTTTCTGCCCTTCATTGCCCATATCAAAGAGCAGCTACAGGTGTGGGAACTGGTCTCACCCACGGATTACCGCCAGAACCGGCTGGAAGGGGCGCCGGTTTATTTCTCGCCGATCGGACCCGAAGCGCGGCAGAGCGTTCGCAGTGTTTGGAACGATTTGTCAGGTGGCAACGCCGAGCCGCTGATCCTGCAGGTCAAAGGCCGCGCGGTTGAGCTGCCCGCCTTTCGCAACGGGGTTGCGCGGGCATCCTTCTACGATCTATGCGGTCGAATGCTTGGGCCTGCGGATTATCTGGCAATTGCTGAGGAACTGAAGGTTCTGGTCTTGGAGGACATCCCGCGCCTGTCGCGGAATAACTTCAATGAAGCCAAGCGGTTCGTGACGCTAATTGATGCCCTTTATGAGGCTAAGGTACGCCTGATCTGTTCCGCCGCGGCCGAGCCCGAAATGCTGTACGTCGAGGGTGAAGGGACGTTTGAATTTGAACGCACCGCCTCGCGCCTGCGTGAGATGCAGGATCAGGATTGGGGGAAATAAGCAGCTCTGCTCCCCACCGTTTTCGCCGTGGGGGTATTTAATCGGCAGGGAGAGTTCTTAGCGGTCGTTCTTCAACCGTTTTCGCGCAGGATATTGCCAGCTAGATAAAGCGAGCCGCAAATCAGCACGCGAGCTTGCGGGTTTTCTGCCACGATCGCGTTCAGCGCATCAGAGACGCTGTCGGCGGTTGTCGCAGCTAGGTCAACCTTGGCCGCAGCGGCGGCGGTGTCTTCAGCACTGAGCGTGGCGGCCTCTCCGGGGATAGAGACGGCGGTCAGGCTTTGGGCACGTTTCGCCAGCGGAGACAGATAGCCGGTGACGTCCTTGGTATTCAGCATACCGCAGATCATATGCGTAGGACGGTCGGGCAGTTTGGCCAGAACGTCAGCCAGCGCGATCCCGGCGGCGGCATTGTGGCCGCCATCCAGCCACAGCTCGGCCTGCGGCGCGGCGTCGACAAGCGGGCCGGTCTTCAAACGCTGCATCCGTGCAGGCCATTCGGCCTTGGTTACGGCGGCTTCATAGGCGTCATCGCCCAGATTGAAGTGGCGCAAAACAGCCAGCGCGGCGCCAGCGTTCTGGATCTGATGTGCGCCCAACAAGTTCGGTAAAGGCAAGTCGCGCAGGCCGGTTTCGTCTTGATAGATCAGGCGTCCGTTTTCCTCATGCACGTGCCAGTGTTGACCGTGGATCAACAGCGGAGCGCCCAGACGCGCAGCGGTGTATTCGATGACCTCCAGCGCCTCGTCCTGTTGCGGGCCGACAATGCAAGGCACACCGGGTTTGATGATGCCTGCCTTTTCCGCGGCAATTTTGCCCAGCGTGTCGCCCAGAAATTGCTCATGGTCAATCGACACCGGCGTGATCACCGTGACGGCCGGTTCGTGAATGACATTGGTTGCGTCCAGACGACCGCCAAGTCCGACTTCAAGCAGAGTGTAGTCCGCCTGCGCCCGCGCAAAAGCCAGCAGGGCGGCGCAGGTCGTGATCTCGAAATAAGTAATGTTTTCGCCGTTATTGGCGGCGTAGCATTCATCCAGAACTGCCGTCAGGTCGGGCTCGGAAATCAACTCTCCGGACAAGCGGATGCGCTCGTGAAACCGTGCCAGATGCGGCGAGGTATATGCGTGAACCGACAGCCCTGCGCCTTCCAGCCCTGCCCGGATCATGGCCTGGGTCGAACCTTTGCCATTGGTTCCGGCGATGTGGATCACCGGCGGCAGTTTGGTCTGCGGGTTGTCCAACGCAGCCAGCAAACGCCAGACGCGATCCAAGGTCAGGTCAATGATCTTGGGGTGCAGGGCCATCATCCGGTCAAGGATGACGTCAGATGTCTGGGTGGTCATTTCTCGCCTGCGTCCTCAGCCGGTGCTTCGGCGGGGGCTTCTTCAGGTTCGGGCGCAGGCAGGTCGCCTTTGACCGCCGGAGGCTGGTTCATCAGCATGCGCGTGATGGTGATCAGTTCCTCGCGCATTTCGGTGCGTTTGGTCACGCGGTCCAGCATTCCGTGATCCAGCAGATATTCGGCGCGCTGGAACCCTTCGGGCAGTTTTTCACGGATGGTTTGTTCGATTACCCGCGGCCCGGCAAAGCAGATTAGTGCATTAGGTTCCGAAATATGCACGTCGCCCAGCATAGCATAAGACGCGGTCACGCCCCCGGTGGTGGGATGGGTCAGCACGACGATGTAAGGCAGATTCGCCTCTTTCAACATCTCGACAGCGACGGTGGTTCGCGGCATCTGCATCAGGCTGAGGATGCCTTCCTGCATCCGTGCGCCACCCGCAGCCGAAAACAGGATCAGCGGGCGTTTAAGTTTCACCGCCTCCTGCGCGGCGGCGATGATGGCGTTGCCGACATACATGCCCATCGAGCCGCCCATGAACGAGAAGTCCTGCGCAGCAGCGACGATCGGTGTGCGGCCAATCTCACCGCTGGCGACCAGCATCGCCTCTTTTTCACCGGTCTTTTTCTGCGCGGCTTTCATGCGGTCAGGATATTTCTTCTGATCGCGGAACTGCAGCGGGTCGTCTTTAGGCGCAGGAACGTCGACCTCAGTGAAAATTCCACCGTCAAACAGGTGCTTGAACCGGTCACGCGGGGTGATCGCCATGTGATGACCGCATTGGGTGCAGACGTTCTGGTTTTCCGCCAGCTCACGATGGAAAAGCATTGTGCCGCATTCGTCGCACTTGTGCCAAAGATTTTCGGGCACTTCCCGGCGCGAGAAGATCGAGTTAATCCGGGGGCGGACGTAGTTTGTGATCCAGTTCATGTCGGAACCTTATTAAGCGGCGTTGACGTCAAATAAGACGCCACGGAAGGAAATGCAATCAACGCCTGAGCGCAAGTCGCGCTGTCAGCCAACAGACAATCATCACCGCGAAATCCACGTACAGCCATTGCCGCAGCATTCCAGTTTCGGTCAACTCGTATGGTAGCAGGTACAACGCAAGACCGCTGAGGGTGTCGGGCATTGAAATGAACAACAACGCAACGGTATTATTCAGAAAATGCAAGGCGATAGCGGGACCCAGCGTTCCGGATCTTGCTGTCAGATCAGCGGCCAGCAAGCCGAACACAAAGGCCCAGATTGTCACGAGCAACGCATTATCCCCTGTCACGCCCGGCGCGTAGTGTCCGGCGGCAAACAAAACCGAAGGCAAACCCATCCAGATCACTGGCGACCGGAATCTAGCCGCCAGGGATTGCTGAATATATCCCCGAAACAGCACTTCTTCGGCGCTTGTTTGAATCAGTACTGCAATTGCCGACACCGGTAGCAACAACAACCAAGTCGACAGGGCTAGGTTCTGGGTCAGCGGCTCGCCCATTCCGTAAGGCGGCGCTAGGGTCAGGACCACGCCCAAAACTGCTAAGGCCAGCGTCACTTTCCAGAATTGCAGCCGGAACAGACTGCGCTGCCCCAGAATCGCACGCAACGAACGGCGCTGCATCTGCCGGGCTGCAATGGCCACACCCAGCGTCAGAAAACCGAAACTCATCAGCAGAATTAGCGTGGCCAGAGTTGAGGTGCCTCGCAGAAATCCCTGCGCCTGATCCGGCGAAAGCAGGCCACCAATAAGGGCGAACAGAACCGAATTCAGCGTTACATACAGCACGCCGACGATGACAAGCCCGACCAGCAACCGCCAAATCTCGGGCCGTGCACGGGCGTCAGTCACAAGCTGTTCGTGGGCGGAATAAGAGGCGGGTTCACGCATTGCTGTCTGTGCTTTCGCCATCGATAGATTGCGGTATGTCAGGGAAGACATCAGCGGTGTTCTGAACCGTGTTAAGCCTGTTGGACAACGTGGTCAGATATCCGGCAACGGTTTGCAACAGTTGAACCGCTACCGAGGCATCGCTTTCGATCACGGCCCGCAGCTCCTCGGCACCAATACGCAGGAAGGTACAATCGGTGGTGGCTTCCAGGTCCAGTTGACGGAGATCACCTGTGATGATCGACAAATCTCCAATCAGGCGACCGGGTTCGATGATCGAGATCGTTCGCTTGCCGCCGCCCTCTTCGGTCCAGATCAAATTGGCCTGCCCCTTGATGCACAGATAAGCCGCGTCGGGCGCCTGCCCGCGGGAAAAGACCATCTGACCCTCGGCCACCTCATACCATTGCGCCGAAAATGCCAGCAGGCGTTGGTTGCGTGCGTCGATACCCGAGAACAGCTCGGTCGAAGCGATAATCTGCAGCTTCCTGCTTAGATCGGCCGAGGCCCCTTCTTCGTGACGGTCCTGGGTTCGTGCGACGCCGTCGATGCGACCATCCTTGATTTCAATGAACAGATCATAGGCCTCGGGGTGGGCAAAATGATCTTCCATGAAGATCATGATCGAATCCGGCAGCAACTCGCGCAACCGTAGGCGCGTGCGCAGGCGACTTTGGGAATCGTGGCTGGCCAGCGCTTTGTCGAGGATCAGAATATCCGGGCGTTTGATCCCGGCGCGGGAAAACGCTGCGCGTTCCTGAAATACGGTCGGCAGGTTGTTCCCGCCAAGACCGGTGGGCAGGTCGAACATGGTGGATGCAGCGCGGCGTCGCAGCCCGGCCTCGTTGATGGCCTGTGCCACGACGTCCTCGATCTCTTCGGCGTGTGCGCCCGCCATCAGCGAGACCCGCCCGTACAACGCGTTCTCCATCACCGTCAGTCGCGGCAGGTAACTGTCCGGAGATAGCGGTACGAACATCTCACCCAGCGCCCCGCGCAACCTTTCGGAATGGTTTTTGCGGATAGAAAGGATCTTGTCCTTGTATTCATCGGGGAAATCGGGGCCAATCTGCTCGGCCGTCAACAGGAACGGGATGGTCAGCAACAGCGAGCGCTCCGAGTCGCTGATCCCGCCGTCCCCCCTGGACTTAAGCCGATCCTTGATGTCGAGCAGGCGGTGATACATGTCTTTCGACATTCCCAAACGCAGAAACAGCGGGTGATCCGTTCCGTCGCGGCCAAAAGCCTGATCCAGCGTCTCAAGAACGGTGGTGCCCATGGTCATAGCATCGCCGGCCAGATCGGGCATCCCTAACATGCTTCGGAACCGAGTGTCACTGGCCAGCGTCTCGGGCGTGATGTCCCGCGACGGAGTGGCAAAAAGCAGGTTGCCGCCAAGCGGAACAGCCGGGTTAAAGCGTTCGGGGTCGAAACGATAGACGTGACGGTCCAGCCCCCTTTCCTTAAGCCGCTGGGCCACAGTTTCGCGCAAGTCCACGACCCCTTGCGCCAATACCGGGTGCAGTTTTGGATCGAACCGCGTGCGCAGCGTGCGCCGCAGCATGAACTCGTCGATCCCCATTGCTTCGACCAGTTTGAACCACCAGTCCCGGATGTCATCGATATCGTCCAGCCCGGCCAGTTCCGGATCAATCCATTCGTCGGCCAGCGAATCCGTTGGATTGCCGGACCTGGAAGCTTCGATTTGCCAACGGTTTGGAGCTTGTTCCGCCTCAGCCTCGTGCTGAGGATGCGGGCGCAGCGGCATCAACAGGTTGTCGCCCAAGGTGCCGTTGAACAGGTATGGCCTTGAATAGGCGTAGCCGATCCGCGCTGCGATCACGGTCTGATGCAGGTCCTTCAAGTTATGACCGGCCATAATGACGTCTCCCTGCACCGGCAGGACTTCGCGGGTCAGCACTTGTGCGAGCGCATTGCGTTCTGCGGAGTGGCCGGACTGGATCGCCACCCGAGCACCTTTCGGAATGGTCAGGTCGATGTCTTCCAGGATGGTTTTTCCATCATCGTCACGCACGGTCACGTTGCGCAACTCAATTTCGCCGGTCAGATGCGGGATCACCTCGGGCTCGCCAACGAACAACTCTTCCGGGATCATGTTCGAGGGGGCAAAACGCTCGGTCACCACCTCCCACCGCAGAGACATGTCCTGTACCTGATTGTAATAGGTCAGTAAATCCTTCCATGGGCCGCTGAGGTCCTTGTAGGCCCCAAGTGCCGCCACCAGCGCACCCACTGTCACCTCTCCCTTGATCGCCAGATAACCGCCGACCGAGTAGAACAGAAACGGCGTCATCTGCGTGATCAGGTTGTTCAAAAACTTCATGAAGAATTTTTTGTTGTAGATCTTGAACCGGATCTCGAACAAGAGCCCCAAACGGTGGCTGAATTGCGCCAGCCGATATCGCCAGCCGCCATTGGTGCGCAGATCGCTAATACCTGCCGCGCTTTCTCCAATCTCTGAGCTGAGGTTCCGAACCTCCTGAATACGTTCCTTGTTCAGCAGGTTGATCTGGCGCTGCAGTTTCGGGATCAGCCACGCCTGCAGCGGGATCAGCGCGATACTGGCCAACCCGAACCAGACGCTTTGCATGAACAGGAAGGTGACGATGGTCATCATCTGGCCGAACTGGAACACCGGCTGGGCGATGGCGTCGCCCATCAGCCCGCCCATCGGCTCTGCCTCAGAGGTGATCATCGACACCAGTTCACCCTGACTGGTGGTGGCGAAATAGGATTTTGGAAACCGCATAGTACGATGGATCAGGGTGAACCGCAGGCGGCGCAGCATCCGCTCGGCCAGAATGCCCTTCATCGTGTTGATACGCATCTTCATCAATCCGCTGGCAATCACCGTGGCCAGAAAGGCGAAACACAGGATCATCAAGTACTGCACCTGCGTTACCGTGAACCCCAGCACCGCGACCGAGTCACTGGGGGCGCCGATGGCGCCATTGATGATCTGCTTGGGCAGCTCAAGCGAGGCATAGAGGAAAGGAAACGACAGGACTGTCAGAAACAGCAGGACAAGCTGTTGTTTCCTGGAGTGTTTCCAGATGAATGCGAACAGAGTGGATTCCATGCCCCGGTCGTGCCTCAAATCTATTGGATGCTTTGTTAGGATTATCCAATGCAATCAGGTGTCAGACGGTACGCACTGGCCCCGGCGATTGCAAGAATGCGGCGGGCTAACAGATTGCCGCCGAATTGACCATCCTTATCGTTGCTCACGAATTTGCGAGTTTTGATCCCTAAAATCGTTTATTCACCTTTCATCCCTGCGCCGTCTTTGACTAAACAGGGCCACATTCTGAATGATGAGACCATGGGCAGACTTCTGGATCGCTATATTCACCGCCGGGTTGTCGAGCGTTGGCGCAAAGTGCAACGCGGTGCGGCTGAAGCGCCTGAACCATTGCTGCGTCAACAGCGGGACGAAGCGCGCAAGTTGCGTACACAGCTGGATATGCTGATCCACGAGGCCAATGGCCGCCTAGCGCGGCCCAGAATCGGGTCAGCCCAATTCCCCAAACCTCTGAGCACAGACTGGTGCTGGCGACCGGACCTGTGGCGCGGACCTTTGTCGCGCCTCGGGGTGGCCTCGGCACCCCGCAGGGCACAGATGGACCGGCAGGTAACACTATTTCATAACTGCCCACTTGCCGAAATCGGGATGCGTCAGACCCGGAATTCTCGCGACAAGGATCTGGCTGCGTTCGGGCTGACGGTCGATGTCTTCGGGTTTTTGGGTTCGTTCCTTTCGTTGTCCGTGGAACTGCCGCCCGAGGCTGCGCAGGGGCTGACAAGACAGCATTTGATGCGCGTTGATGTGCAGGTTGAGCTGGAACAGCCGCTTGAGATGTTTGCCCGGCTCAACATCCAGCACGGGCCCAACACCGAACAGGTGCTGCGCAAGCTTGATCTTTCCACCCCGTCCAACTCGGTGGATTTCGACCTGGCCCACTTGCCCCTGAACGAGTCGCGGATCGAGAAGATCTGGCTGGACCTGATTTTTGACAATCCGCATATGAACTGTGTCGCCTTACGCGATCTGACCTTCTGCCGCCACCACCGCGCCGATTTGTGAGAGTTCCAACCATGACGCTTCCGACATTGACGCCTATCCGGTTCGAAAACGGCCTGTGGCAGGGGTATTTGCAGGCCGACACCGAACCAAAAGTTGACGTGCGCTATCTGGGTGAAACTCTCGACGACATAAGCGTCTCGCCGTCCGAAGGTGGCTGGGACCTGACCGTTCCCGTACCCGTGGCCGCGCTGTCCGACGGGGTGCATTGCTTTGTGATCGTTGATGCGCCGACGTCGGAAAAGCTTGGTGATTTCACCATCATTGCAGGCACTCCCGCGGCGGATGACCTGCGCGCCGAGGTCGAGCTGTTGCGCGCCGAACTGGACATGCTGAAACGGGCATTTCGCCGGGCGCAGAACGCGGTCGAGTGATCAGCTCGGGGCAGCTCCCTATCTTTTCAACGGAAATCCGTGCATCCTAGAGTGATCCGCAGCAGCCTAGGAAAGCGCATGGATCGCAGCAGCATCGTCAAAATCATTGCTTTGATGGTGACGGGGTTCGGGATCGGCATCGACTTTACCGGCGCGCTGATCCTGGTTCCGGCCATCGAAAACAGTTTCGATGCGGACATAACAAGCACGCAGTGGGTTCTGAACATCTACGCCCTGTTCTTCGCCATGACCATGGTCGCCGGAGGGCGCATGGGCGATATGTTCGGGCACCGCAAGATGATGTTGATCGGACTGTCGATCTTTCTGTTTTCCTCTGTCATGTGTTTTGTCTCACCCAATCTGGACTTTCTGATAATCTCCCGCGCTTTGCAGGGGATCGGTGCAGGCTGCGTCTGGCCCTGTACGCTGGCATTTGGCGCGACCAAGGTATCCCACCCCGAGCACCGGGCCATGATCATGGGGCTGATCCTGGCTGGCGTGACCTGTGGCAACGTTTTTGGGCCCTTGATTAGCGGAGCGGCAGTGAACTTCGGGGATTGGAGGCTGTTTTTCCTCGCAAATGTGGTGTTCTCGACCATTTCGATGGTGACCGCCCTGCTATTGATGCAGCGCGAAACCCAGCACAAGCAGGGCGAGCACATCGACTTTGCCGGGATGGGCGTGCTGTCTTTTGCCGTTTTGCTGTTGCTCTACGGGCTGGATGTGGGTGCGGACTGGGGCTGGACCTCGGCCCCGCTGTTGATGTTGTTCTTTGTCAGCGCGGTGTTGTTTGTTCTGTTCCCGCAGGTGGAAAAGCGCGTGAAAGAGCCGTTGTTGCTGCCGCAGATGATGGCGAACCGAGAGTTTCGCATCACATTGGGCCTGAATATGTTCAACGTCTCGGCCGCCTTTGTCGGGCTGATGTATTTTCCCCAATACATGCAAAAGGTTCTGGGCTGGACGACCCTGCAATCGGCCTTTGGGCTGGCACCCTTGACGATTCTTTTGGCGGTGGGGTCCATCCTTTCGGGCCGGTTGTACAATGATTTCGGCCCTAAACGACTTTTGTTCTGGGGATATCTCTGCGCCACGGTAGGGGCAGCCAGCGTTGTGGTAATGCCCGCCGACTTTGGCTATTTCCAGATCCTGCCCGGAATGGCGATGATCGGGCTTGGGGCTACGCTGACGGTTGGGCCCTCCGGTACCGCAGCCGTCTGCGCCGTTAAACCAGAGCGGGCCGGACTAGTTGGTGGGCTGAGTTTCATGACACATTTGGTCTACGGTGCCATCTCGGTCGCCTGTGCTACTGCGATCATGTATCTTGTCAGTTTGCGTAGTCTGGGGGAACGCCTCACATCCGCTGGGATTGATATTTCAGAGGCCGGTCAGCGGGCGATCAATGGTGGAACGCTGACCACATCCTCGGCCAAGGCCGTCATGGAAAAGCTGAGCAGCGCCGAAGCCGAAAAGGTCCGATCCGCCATCGCCGCCTCCTTTGATACTGGAATGAACACGGCCTTCATCTTTGCAACCCTGTCGGTTTCGGTCGGGGTCGTGCTGGCCATGATGCTGGACGAAGAAAAGCTGCATAAGGTTGAAAGCTGACACACCCAAACAAAGGCCACACCCGAATGGACCAGTTGAATCTTGCCAGCTTCGACCCAAAATGGTATATACATAAATATATACCGGAGGGCACAATGATCGAAACTAAAATCCGCAAGGTCGGAAATTCGGCTGTCATGACTCTGTCCACCGAGATGTTGACCATCCTCGATGCCAAAGAGGGTGACACCCTTTTTGTCCTACGAGGTGACGATGGCACGTTGAAAATCATGGCCCACGACCCGTCGGTCGCCGAGGCGCTTGAGGCCGCTGAAATCGTAATGGACGAGAACCGCGATCTGCTTCAGGCACTGGCGTGAAATCCCTGATCTGGGTTCCGCTGGCGGCGGTTGTTGCTATTCACGACCGACAGATTTCACGACATGGCGGTGCCCCCGGAATACGAGACCGCGCGCTTTTGGAGATGGGCTGCGCGAGGGCCATGAACCTAGCAGCCTACGCTGATGCCGATCTTGCCGAAATTGCGTCAGCATACGCATTTGGCATCGCCAAGGCGCACGCTTTCGTCGACGGCAACAAAAGAACGGCCTTTGTGACTGCTCTCACATTTCTGCGGCTTAACGGGTATGCTTTCCTTCCCAGCCCGGCAAAGGGTGTGCAGATGATGGAAGGTTTGGCAGCAGATCAGATTGATGAAGCGGAATTTGCAAACTGGTTGAAAGCTGGCTGGAAACCCATCTGAACCGACAAATGCAATCGAATTGAAAAGCCCCGCCAAAAACGAGCGGGGCTTTCAACATTTGTTTTCAGAAACCGCCCATCAGGCGGCTTCTTTCCTGTTACTGCGACGGTCCATTCGGGTTGAAGGCCGACAGACCCTTGAGGATGTCAATGGCATAGGCCAGCTGGTAGTCCTGCTCGCGCAGCTCTGCAGTGGCTTCGGCCTTGGCGCGATCTTCTTCGATCTGACGGATTTCATCCTCGCTGAGGCTGTCATTGTTCAGACTGCCGCGCAGATCGGCCTCGGACCGCGAAGGACGATCCGAATCCTCTTCGTCTTCGTTCGGTGTCAGGCGCGGCTGCTCGACGATGATGTCCGGGCTGACGCCAAGCGCCTGGATCGAACGCCCCGACGGTGTGTAATAGCGCGACGTGGTCAGGCGCATGGCTCCGTCCCCGCGCAGCGGCATGACCGTCTGCACCGAGCCTTTGCCAAAGCTTTTAGTGCCGACCACGATGGCGCGGCGGTGATCCTGCAGCGCACCGGCCACGATCTCGGACGCCGAGGCCGAGCCGCCATTGATCAGAACCACAATCGGCTTACCTTCGGCCAGATCGCCGGGGGTGGCGTTGAACCGCTCACCTTCGCCCGGATCACGACCACGGGTCGAAACGATCTCACCTTCGTTCAGGAAGGCATCCGACACCTTGATCGCCTGCGTCAGCAGACCACCGGGGTTGTTGCGAAGGTCCAGAACAAAGCCGTTGACCTTTTCGATGCCGCCAGCCTCTTCGATCTGTTCGTTCAACCCTTCCTGCAGGTTGGGGAAGGTCTGGTCGTTAAAGGTGGTCACGCGCAGAACGACGCTGGTGCCTTCGGTCCGGGCGCGCACGGCGGTCAGCTTGATGGTGTCGCGGATGATGGTGACATCGAAGGGCTCCTGCTCACCTTCGCGCACGACGGTGATCACGATTTCCGAACCCACCGGGCCGCGCATCAGGTCAACCGCCTTGTCCAGCGTCAGGCCCAGAATGCTTTCGCCATCAACATGGGTGATGAAATCGCCAGCTTCGATTCCCGCCGCATCTGCGGGTGTGTCATCGATGGGCGAGACGACTTTCACAAAGCCCTCTTCCTGCGTGACCTCAATGCCCAGCCCGCCGAACTCACCACGAGTCTGCACGCGCATCTGCTCAGCGTCGTCAGGAGAAAGATAGCTGGAATGCGGGTCCAGCGAGGTCAGCATGCCGTCAATTGCGGCTTCGATCAGTTCTTCAGGCTCGACCTCTTCGACATATTGCGCACGAATGCGTTCAAAAATGTCGCCGAACAGATCCAGTTGCTCATAGACACTGGCATTGTTTTCGGCCTCCTGCGCCAGCAGAGGGCCCGCGATCTGAGTGGTTGCGATTACGCCTGCCACGGTTCCGGCCAGAGCGGCCATCACAAATTTCTTCATACGTACTCATCCATCCTTGCTGGTCCGAAACCACGATTCCGGGTCCACGGGGCTGTTATCCTGTCTTACCTCTATATAGAGCGTTTCTGACCGGTCAGTTCCAGTGCCATCACCGCTTGTTGACAAAATAGCGCCGATTTCGGGGGTTTCACCGGGCATCAGCCCGACCGGAGTGCCCTCGGGGATCACCTGCCCGGTGTTGCCGTACACCTCTTGCAGGCCTGAAAATACGAACAAAAGCCCGGGCTGAGGCTCCAAGATGACCAAATTCCCCAAATCCAGCAGTGGTCCGCGATAGCGAATGGTGGCGGCCGTCGGCGAAGTCACAATCGCGCGGGGACGCGTGCCCAGCACTACGCCGGGGCGTTTGACACCCGCCGCGTCGGTTTCCCCCGCGCGGTGCAGCAGAATACCCTGCGCGGGTAGTGCAATCTCACCCTTGCGGTCCGAGATATCGGCACTAGTTTCGGCAATTTCACCTTCGGAAATTTCAGACAACCCGCTGGCAAATCCTTCCAGAGTCTCTGTGGACGATATCAAAATGGCGGTCCGCACCGGATCTTCGACAAAGCGCCGTGGCAGATCGGTGCGGTCAGCAATCGCAGTGCTCAGCTGTGTGCGGGCGGTCTGAACACCGGAGAGCCCCTCGGTCAGTGTTTCCGCTGCGCTTTGTTGCAACTGGCGCAAGGTCTGCACCTCTTGCAAATCGTGGGCCAGAGCCTGCGCGCGGGCATTGAGGCCCGGCGTGACCTCGGACAGCATCATCCCCGCCCGAGCTGACCCCAACGGACCCGAAGGGTGCAGCATCAGCACCGGCGGTGCCGTGGTTTCTATGGTCTGCAACACGCCAAGCAACTGTGCGATGTCTTTTTCTCGGGTGCGCAGCTCGGCAGCCAACTGCGCCTCACGCGTGGCGGCGCGGCGCAAGCCTTCGCGCATTGCGGTCAGACCCGCCTCATAGGCCTGAATGGTTTCGGTCAGGGCGCGCACACGATCCCGGGCGCTGTCGGCCTCGGTCAGGGCGACCGAGGCGTCCTCGAGCATCTGCGCCGCATTCAGCGCGGCTGTGGATGGGTCTGTCTGTGCATTTGCTGATGCCGCAAACAGCAGCGCCATTACAAGCGCGCGAAAGGTCATGACAGCAGGCTCTTACCGGTCATCTCCGGCGGTTGTTCCAGACCCATCAGTTGCAACAGAGTCGGCGCGAGATCGGACAGACGCCCGTCATGCAGTGTGGCGCCCTCGGGGCCGCCAACCAGCGCCACGGGGACCGGGTTCAGCGTATGTGCCGTGTGCGGTCCACCGGTTTCAGGATCGACCATCATCTCGCAATTGCCATGGTCGGCGGTCACGATCATCGCACCGCCCACCTTTTTCAACGCAGCAACCACCTGAGCCAGCCCTTCGTCTACAGCCTCACAGGCCTTGATCGCGGCCTGCAAGTCGCCCGTGTGACCGACCATGTCCGGGTTGGCATAGTTTGTAACAATCAGGTCGTATCCCGCCTCAATCGCCTCAACGAATTTGGCGGTCACTTCGGTCGAAGACATTTCGGGTTGCAGGTCATATGTCGCCACCTTGGGCGATTTTGGCATGAACCGGTCTTCACCCACTTCTGGGGTTTCCTTGCCGCCGTTGAGGAAGAAGGTGACATGCGGGTATTTCTCGGTCTCGGCTAGACGGAACTGACGCAAACCCTGTTTGGCGACCCATTCACCCAACGTGTTCACGATGTCGCGCTTCGGGAACACGGTGGTCATATAAGCGTTGTGGCCGTCCGAGTATTCGACCATGCCCAGCAGGGCAGACAGTTGCGGGCGCGGGCCGGTGTCGAAATCTTTAAAACCGGGCTCACCAATCGCGCGCAGAATCTCTCGCGCACGGTCGGCGCGGAAATTGAGGCAAAAGAACCCGTCGCCGTCTTTCACACCATCAAAGCCCTCCAGAACCGTGGGCACGATGAATTCATCGGTTTCCGACTGGTTGTAGGCGTGGTCGACCGCGCCATGCGCAGTGGCTGCCGTCCGGCCCTGACCCTTGATCATCGCTTGATACGCCTCGCCGACGCGTTCCCAGCGATTGTCGCGATCCATCGCGAAATAGCGCCCGCTGACGGTGACAATTCGGGCACCTTCGGGCAGGCGATCTTCCAGTTCGGCGATATAGGTGAAGGCGGATTTCGGCGCCACGTCGCGGCCATCTGTGATTGCGTGCAACGCGACCGGTACGCCCGCGTCGGTGATTGCCTTGGCCGCGGCGACGATGTGGTTCAGGTGGCCGTGTACTCCGCCATCCGACACCAGACCCATCATGTGCGCGGTGCCACTCGAAGCCTTCACCTTGGCAATGAAATCCTGCAACGCCTCGTTGCCGAAGAATGAGCCGTCTTCGATCGACAGGTCGATCTGCCCCAGATCCATGGCAACAACGCGACCCGCGCCGATATTGGTATGGCCGACCTCGGAATTGCCCATCTGACCGCTGGGCAGGCCGACATCCGGACCATGCGTGATCAGCGTAGCGTGCGGGCCGTTGGCCATGATCGCGTCGAAGGTGGACGTTTTGGCCAGATAAGGCGCATTGGCTTCGGTGTCCTCGGACAGGCCCCAACCATCAAGAATGCACAGGACAACAGGTTTGGGGGCGGTCATTTCGGCTCTCCGGATTTCTGCTCTTGGTCCGTCTTGTATCGCCTGACCAACGGCGGGTGAACCGCCTTTTGGCGGTGCATAGACAGAATTAATGCCCGGACGGTTTGTTCTTGCCGATATATTCGGCAAAAGGCCGGGCTTTGCGCCCTCGGTATTTGATGGTCAAGTCCAGCGAGGCTTCGTTCTCGTCATAAATGCCCAAGACAACACCCCTGCCCCTGCTCTTTGTACGCATCTCGATCAGTTGCTGTTCCGACCGCGTTGTCCGCTGCGACGGGCGGCGGGCCCAGGCGAAGAGGAGGTCGTACATTTCCGCGATGACCTCAGAGTGGTCGGCACTGTCGCCCAAATCGGTCAGTTCGTCCGGGTCGTTTTCCAGATCGAACAGGATGGGCCGGTGACCGCCTTCGCAATGGATCAGCTTCCATTTCTTGTTGGCTACCATGAACATCACCGCATCGCGGACCGACGCATTCAACATGTCGGCGATTGGTGAGGCTGAGTAGTCATATTCGCAGATCACCACATCGCGTGGCGTTTCATCTTGCTGGCCATGTAAGATCGACAGCAACGAATGCCCCTCAAGGATATGTGGCGCGACGTCGCCGCCCGCCACATCCACAAAGGTCGGGGCGAGATCGATAGACTCGACCAATGCGTCGCTGACGGTGCCGCGCGTCGCGTCAGCCTCGGGTGACGGGTCGTAAATGATCAGGGGCATTTTGGTCGAGGCGTCGTGGAAGAACGTCTTTTCTCCCATCCAGTGATCGCCCAGAAAGTCACCGTGATCCGAGGTCAACACAATCATCGTGTCGTCCATCCGGCCGGTTTTCTCCATCCAGTCGAACAGGCGGCCCATCTGATCGTCGGCCTGTTTGATCAGGCCCATGTAAGCGGGGATCACCGCCTCGCGCACGTCCTGTCGTGAAAAGGTTTGGCCGATTTTAGTATCCATGAACGCGCGTAGAACCGGATGGGTTTTCTCACGTTCGGCCTCGGACCGGACTACGGGCAGCACATGCTCAGGTCCGTACATCGAGGCATAGGGTTCGGGCACAATGTAAGGCCAGTGCGGCTTTATAAAGCTCAGGTGGCAGCACCACGGGGCGTCATGGCTTTCCATGAATTCAATACCGCGGCCCGTCAGATAGGGGGTTTCGCTGTCCTCTTCGGCGATATTTGCCGCCTCGGACGAATTTTTCAGGAACCAGCCCGACAGGACGTTGCCATCCGCATCCAGCCCGGAATTGGCAAAGTCGTGCCACGGGTTGTCACTCTCATAGCCTTTGTCGGTGAGGTACTCGTTGTATTTCCTCGCCCCGTTCGGATCGTAGAACCCGTCGGGGCCTTCCGGGCGCATACCGTCGTCGCGTTCAAATACGTCGAACCCGCATTCCGCGACGCGGGCACCGATCAGGCTATCAGGCTCCAGACCCAGCCGCGCCATCCCCTCAGCGTCGGCTTTCATGTGGGTTTTGCCAACCAGCCAGCAGTCCATGCCCGCCTTACGCAGGTGGTCGCCCATTGTGATCTCGCCCACCTTGAGTGGAATGCCGTTCCACGAGGCACCATGCGAATGCACATACCGGCCGGTATAGGTGGACATGCGCGAGCTGCCGCAGATCGGGGATTGGATATAGGCGCGGTCAAACCGCACGCCCCGCCTGGCCAGACGGTCAATGTTCGGAGTGTGCAGATGTGGGTGGCCATAACAGCTCAGGTAGTCCCAGCGCAGCTGGTCGAACATAATGAACAGGATGTTCTTGGCTTTGGCCATGGCAGTGTCCCCCGGTATTCAGGGACCTAGTTAGCCAATTCTCTTCCCGGGGCGAAGCGTAAATTACGCCTCGGCCTGACGTTCCATCTGTTCCAGCATCTTCTTGGCGCGCTTGCACTGCAGCTTGTCCCGCAGCGGCGAGTTCGGGTCGACGTCTTTCTGGCACACCACGCATTTGTCAGCACCAGAGATCGCGTTCAGGCCGCCGCAGCTGCCTTTGATGGTCTTGCCCATCAGCATCACGCCCAACGACATGCCCACCACAACAAGGGTCAGCAGAATGAAGGCCAGAATAAAGGTGCTCATCGTGGGTCCTACCGGTTAGTTGGTGCCAATCGCGTCTTTGAATGCAGTGCTGTGCACGGTGATATAAGCTTCTTCGCCGCCTGTCACATCCCGCGAGATGAAATACACAGCAAGTTTATGTTTTTCGGCCAGTTCAAGGCCCTTTTCCTGCCCCAGTGCCAGCATCGCGGTGGCCCATGCATCCGCCATCATCGCGTTTTCCGCCAGAACGGTAACCGAGGTTGTCCGGTGCATAATCGGGCGCCCAGTTGTTGGGTCGATGATATGCGAATAGCGCACACCGTCCTGTTCGAAGAAGTTTTTGTAATCCCCCGAGCTGGCCATGCCCAGATCGCCCACCGACACGATCAACTGCGGGGTCTGCGCGCCGGCCTGCGGTTTTTCGATGCCGATCCGCCAGGTGTCACCTTTGTCGTTCTGGCCTTTGGTGACCAGATCGCCGCCGATTTCAACCAGATAATCCTCGATCCCAGCCTCGCGCAGCGTCTCGGCAACGGCGTCGATACCGTAGCCTTTGGCGATGGCGGACAGGTTGATGCCCACACCGGGTTCGGACTTCGCAAGCGTGCCCGCCTCGGCGTCCAGAGTCAGCAGTCGGTTTTGGCCGACACCACTCAGCGCGGCCTCAATTTCAGCATCCGAGGGCACCGGGTCTTCTGGCGTGCGCGGGCCAAAACCCCACAGCTCGATCAGCGGGCCCAGGGTGACGTCGAAGATACCGCCGGATTTCTCGTGCACTTCATTCGCGGCCGTCATCACCTGCGCGAATTCGGCGGATACGGCCATGGGATCTGTGCCGGTTGCGGCGGAAAAGGTTGAGACCTCAGAATTCGGGTCCCAGTTCGACATCTTGGCGTTGACCTCGGCCAAGGTTTCTTGAACCGCGCTGGCCAAGGCGTCCTCGTCCAGATCCTCACCAATGGCGGTGACATTGAACGTCGTGCCCATCGTCTCACCCGACAGGCGGACCACTTCGGGCTCCTTGTCGAATAGGCAGCCGGATAGAAGTGTGGCAAAGGCCAGTACGGGCACAAGACGCATGGTGTGGTCTCCGAGAATTCAGTGCCCGGCATATGCCAGCCACCCTTGCCGGAGTCAAACCGGCGTCACAGCTTCAGCGGCAAAAAGCCCAACACCAAAAGACCTATCCCCGCCGGCACCCCAAACAGCCAGGCCCGTTTCTGCCATCCCGGAGCTTGCTGTTTCCACACCTTGCGGAAATTGTGGCCACAAACGACCACCGCGAAGAAAATCAACGCAGCCACTGGTGGGGTAAGATACAGTTCACTCAAAGGCTTATGGTTCCTCTGCAGGCGGGAGATTCCGCCGATCAGTGCAAATGCACCCTATACAGGTCGTTTAGCTGCGCTAAGGTGAAAGGGAAAGACTTTGCAAGAACCATGAAGGAGATTGCCCATGGCTCCAACCTCTTACCAATCGCCATCGCGTGGCGACAAGGCAGACAAGTCCACGTACAGCCAATCGACGGACTCGAACCTGTCGCACTCGCAGACAACCGTGGCCAAGTTGCTTGAAGGTAAAGGGGATGCGGTGTTTTCGGTGCGCCCGAACGAGACGGTTCATTCCGTGGTCAACACGTTGAAGGAAAAGCGGATCGGTGCGGTATTGGTAACCGATCAGAATGGCGCGCTGCAAGGTATCCTGTCCGAGCGTGACATCGTGCGGCGTATGGCGGACACGCCCGGCCAGACCCTGCCGCAGGCGGTCGAAGACCTGATGACGCGTGAGGTCAAGACCTGCGCGCCGGATGACTATCTGAACGATGTTCTGAAAACCATGACCGAAGGCCGGTTCCGTCACATGCCGGTTCTGCGTGACGGCACCCTTGTCGGTGTCATCACCATTGGCGACGTTGTGCATTTCCGCCTGAAAGAACTGGAATACGAAGCGCTGCGGATGAAACAGATGATCGTCGGCTAGTCGATTTCGCCCAGAATCCCCTTGACCTTGCCCCGGTGACAGTATCCCTGATGCGTCAAAGATTGCGTTAAGGTCGAGGGTTGCATGAAACGGGTTCTGGTCACGGGAACGGCGGGATTTATCGGATTCCATCTGGCCAAGCTACTGCTGTCTGAAGGATTCCGCGTGCATGGCTATGACGGGATGACGGACTATTACGACGTCACCCTTAAACAGCGCCGCCACCAGATGATGCTGCAAACGCCCGGATTTTCGGCGACCGAGGATTTACTGGAAAACCACGAACACCTGATGCAGGTCGCAGATGAGTTCCAGCCCGAGGTGATCGTTCATCTCGCCGCACAGGCTGGGGTGCGCTACAGCCTCGAAGACCCACGCAGCTATATTAACTCGAACGTGGTCGGCACTTTTAACGTTATGGAAGTCGCGCGGCAACATGAGGTTGAGCACCTGCTGATGGCGTCCACGTCCTCGGTTTATGGCGCCAACGAGGTTATGCCCTTTACCGAAGTGGAAAAGGCCGACACCCCCCTGACCATCTACGCCGCAACCAAAAAGGCGAATGAGGCGATGGGCCATTCCTACGCCCATTTGTGGAATCTGCCGACCACGATGTTCAGGTTCTTCACCGTCTACGGAGCTTGGGGCCGGCCCGATCTTGCACTTTATAAATTCGTGGATGCCATTCTGGATGAGCGTCCAATCGACATCTACAACCACGGCGACATGTATCGTGACTTCACTTATGTAGAAGACCTCGTGCGGGGGATCAGGTTGCTGATTGACGTGCCCCCGGTGCGTCCTGACAATCCGGACGAGATCGAGGAAGGCGACAGTCTTTCACCTGCAGCCCCGTGGCGAGCGGTTAATATCGGCAATGGTGACAAAGTACGGCTGATGGACTTTGTCGAAGCGATCGAAGACGCTCTGGGGAAAAAGGCCATCCGCAATTACATGCCGATGCAGATGGGCGACGTGCCTGCGACATGGGCCGATAACGACCTGCTGCAACGGCTGACGGGTTACCGCCCGCAGACGGATTTCAAAGACGGGATCGCGCAATTTGTCGAATGGTTCCGCGACTACCACAACAAGTGACCCGAGGCGCTGTGATGCTTGAGACCAACCCGAATTCCCGTCGGATCGCTGTTATCGGCCTTGGCTACGTCGGTCTGCCGCTGGCCGTGGCCTTCGGCAAGATCGGCCCTGTTGTGGGCTATGATATCAATCCACATCGGATCGAGGCTCTGCGCGTAGGACAGGATGCCACGCAAGAGGTCGAACCCGAAGACCTGTCGGCGGCGTCGGACTTGGTTTTCACGACCGATAAGTCCGACCTTGCCGCGTGCGACACCTACATTGTCACTGTCCCCACCCCGATCACTGACGGCAAGCAGCCGGATTTATCACCCTTGCTTGCGGCCTCTGAATTGGTTGGTTCGCTGCTGAAACCCGGTGATCTGGTGATCTATGAATCCACCGTCTATCCCGGTGCGACCGAGGAAGACTGCGTGCCGGTGCTGGAACGAGCATCTGGCCTAACCTTCAATCGCGATTTCTTTGCCGGCTACAGCCCCGAGCGGATTAACCCCGGCGATAAGACACACAGGATTTCGGATATTTGCAAGGTTACCTCGGGCTCGACCCCCGAAGTGGCCGATCTGGTGGATGGGCTCTACGCCCGGGTCATCGCGGCGGGCACCCACAAAGCCGAAAGCATCCGTGTGGCCGAGGCCGCGAAGGTGATCGAGAATACCCAACGTGATCTGAACATCGCTCTGGCGAATGAGTTGGCGATGATCTTTGGCCGCATGGATATCGATACCGATGCCGTTCTACGGGCGGCCGGCACCAAGTGGAACTTCCTGCCCTTCCGCCCCGGTCTGGTTGGCGGCCACTGTATCGGCGTTGACCCGTACTACCTGACCCACAAGGCCGAAGCCGTTGGCCATCACCCACAGATCATTCTGGCCGGGCGGCGGCTGAATGACAGCATGGGTGGTTACGTGGTCTCACAATTGGTCAAACGGATGATGCGCGACGGGATCAATGTGGGCGCGTCGCAAGTGCTGGTGATGGGTTTGACCTTCAAGGAAAACTGCCCGGACCTGCGCAACACGCGCGTTGTCGATATCATCGAAGAATTGCAGGATTATGGCGTTACTGTAGATGTCCACGACCCCCATGCCGATTCACACGCGGCTCAGGCTGAATATGGAATCTCACTGATCGAAAACCCCCAGAATGCCACCTATGACGCCGTTATACTGGCGGTTGCGCATCGGGAGTTTCTGGACCTCGACCCCGCGCAGGTGCGCGCCTATGGCAAGGATCAGAGCGTTGTCTTCGACGTTAAATCCTGTCTGCCCAAAGAGGCCAGCGACCTGCGGCTTTAAAAAAACCGGCGCCTTATGCGCCGGTTTTCTATTTCTTACCCGCCGAAATCGTCGAGCATGATGTCTTCGCGGTCTACACCCAGATCCAGCAGCATATTGATGACCGACTGGTTCATGATGGGCGGGCCACACATGTAGAATTCGCAATCTTCGGGTGCGGGGTGGTTCTTGAGGTATTCCTCGAACAGAACGTTGTGGATGAAGCCGGTATAGCCTTTCCAATCGTCCTCGGGCTGCGCATCCGACAAGGCCACGTGCCATTCAAAGTTATCGAACTCTTTGGCCAGTGAGTCGAAATCTTCGACAAAGAACATCTCTTTCTTCGAGCGCGCACCGTACCAGAAGCTGATCTTGCGGTTACGGTTCTCAAGACGCTTGAGCTGGTCGAAGATGTGGCTGCGCATCGGCGCCATACCGGCACCACCGCCGATGAAGACCATCTCTTTCTCGGTTTCGCGGGCAAAGAATTCGCCAAACGGACCCGAGATCGTGACTTTGTCGCCCGGCTTTAGGTTGAAGATGTACGATGACATTTGACCCGGAGGGATACCTTCCGATCCCGGAGGCGGCGACGCCACGCGGACGTTCAGCATAATCATGCCTTTTTCATCCGGATAATTGGCCATCGAATAGGCGCGTTCGATCGGTTCGTTCACGACAGATTCGTACTGCCACAGGTTGAAGCGATCCCAATCTTCGCGATATTCCTCTTCCACGTCGAAGTCGGTGTATTTCAACGCGTGCGCGGGGGCTTCGATCTGGATATAGCCTCCGGCGCGGAAATTCACATCCTCGCCTTCGGGCAGGTCCAGTGTCAATGCTTTGATAAAGGTCGCGACGTTTTCATTCGAGCGTACGGTGCATTCCCACTTCTTGACGCCAAAGACCTCTTCCGGAACTTCGATGTCCATGTCCTGCTTGACAGCGACCTGACAGGACAGACGGTCACCGCAAGATGCTTCGCGTTTGGTGATATGGCTTTCTTCGGTGGGCAGGATCGATCCGCCGCCGGAATGCACTTTCACCCGACACTGTGCGCAGGTGCCGCCACCGCCGCAAGCGGAGGGGACGAACAGTTTTTCCGCCGCAAGTGTCTGCAACAGCTTGCCACCCGCAGGCACCGAAATGGTCTTTTCACCATTGATGGTGATGTTTACATCACCGGTCGAAACCAGTTTCGAGCGAGCCGCCAGAATAATCGCCACCAATGCGATGACGATCAGGGTGAAGAGGACTACGCCAAGGCTAAACGTTTCCATGGGCCCCTCCTTACAGTTTCACGCCCGAGAAAGACATGAAGGCCATCGCCATCAGTCCCGCGGTGATAAAAGTGATTCCCAGACCCTGCAGGCCGTCGGGAATGTCCGAATATTTCAGCTTTTCCCGAACCCCGGCCATTGCGGTGATTGCCAGCGCCCAACCAAAGCCGGAGGACAGACCATAGGTAGCGGCCTCGGCAAAGTTGTAGTCGCGCTCCACCATGAACAGCGAGCCGCCCAGAATGGCGCAGTTCACTGTGATCAGCGGTAGGAAGATCCCCAGCGCGTTGTAGAGCGGCGGGAAATACTTATCCAAGACCATCTCGAGGATCTGAACCATCGCCGCAATGACGCCGATATAGGAGATCAGACCAAGGAAAGTCAGGTCCACATCCGGGAACCCGGCCCAGGCCAGTGCGCCTGGCTTCAGCAGATAGTTCAGCAGCAGGTTGTTGGCGGGTACGGTGATTGCCTGAACGACCATGACCGAGATGCCCAGACCCAGCGCGGTCGAAATCTTCTTGGACACGGCGATGAAAGTACACATCCCGAGGAAGAAGCTAAGCGCAAGGTTTTCGACAAAGATGGCCTTTACGGCCAGTGAGATCAGACCTTCCATCAGTGGGCCTCTACCTGCTGGATTTTGTATTCACGTTCTTCCACCTGGTTCGGCTTCCATGTGCGGAAGGCCCAGATTATCAGACCGATGATAAAGAACGCCGACGGAGGCAGAAGCAGCATGCCGTTGGGCACGTACCAGCCACCGTTGTTGACGGTTTGCAGAATGGTCACGCCGAACAGTGATCCGGCGCCGAACAGCTCCCGAATGAACCCGACCAGCAGCAGGATCAGGCCATAACCCATACCATTGCCCAGTCCGTCGATGAATGACGCCATTGGCGGGTTCTTCATTGCAAACGCTTCGGCGCGCCCCATCACGATACAGTTGGTGATGATCAGGCCGACGAAAACCGAAAGGGTTTTCGAGATTTGGAAGGCATAAGCCTTGAGGACCTGATCAACCAGGATCACAAGTGACGCGATGATCACCATTTGCACGATAATCCGGATCGAGCCCGGTATCTGGTTCCGCAGGATCGAGATGAACATCGACGCAAACGCGGTCACGAAGGTCACCGCCAGCGCCATCACAAAGGCCACCTGCAGCGAGGACGTAACCGCCAATGCGGAACAGATGCCCAGAACCTGCAATGTGATCGGGTTGTTGTCGACAAGCGGGTCGACCAGCATCTCTTTCTTGGTCTGAGACATTAGAACTCTCCTGCTTGCAGTTTGGCGAGGAACGGAGCGTAGCCCGCATCACCCATCCAGAATCTTACCAGGTTATCGACACCGACGGACGTCAGCGTGGCACCAGCCAGCGCATCGACATAGAAATCGGGGCCCGCGGCGGGCTGCGATTTTGCGACGGTGATCTGCAGATCGCCCGCTTCGTCGCGCAACTTCTTACCGCTCCACAGCGCTTTCCAGCGCGGGTTGTCCACCTCGGCACCAAGGCCCGGGGTCTCACCATGCTGATAGAACTGCAGACCGTAGATATCGTTGCCGTTGTTCTCCAACGCGATAAAGCCATAGAGCGTAGACCACAGCCCATAACCGTGCAGCGGCAGGATCACTTTGTCCAGATCGCCTGCATCGTCACGCAGCAGGTAGATAACACGGTACTTTGCTTTTCGGCCGATCCCTGCCGGGTCGTCATCCAGCGCGACACTCAGCTCGGGATCGCTGGCAGCGGCAATGTCATCGAAAGTGGCAGGGTCGAACTGGTCGTCGACGAACTCGCCGGTGGCCAGTTCCAGCACGTGCGGTTCAAACGCAGCAAAAGCTTCGGACACATCGATGCCGGGCTCGTAAACACCCGCCACCTGCAGGACGTTGACCTGCTTGTCCTTCAGCGCGTTGGCTTCCTGCACAGGGCGCAGGCTGACCGCAGCAGCGGACACCACCATCGAGGCCACAAGACAGACGGCCACGGCGATGAAGATTGTCTTGCCAACTGAGTCCGGCGAGGCTGCCAGAAACTTGGCAATCGCGCCCTTGGGTTCTTGGGATTGCGTATCAGACATGGCGACGCGCCCTCCGTTTGATGTTGGCCTGAACGACGAAGTAGTCGATCAGCGGCGCAAAGACGTTACCGAACAGGATGGCGAGCATCATGCCTTCGGGGAAAGCCGGGTTAAGGACACGGATCAGCACAACCATGACACCGATCAGCGCACCATAGATGTAGCGACCCAGATTGGTATGGCTTGCGGATACCGGTTCGGTGACCATGAAGGCCAGACCAAACGCATAGCCGCCCAACACAACATGCCAGTACCAGGGCATCGCAAACATCGGATTGGTGTTCGAGCCGATCAGGTTCAGCAGCAAGGTGAACACGATCGTCCCACCCAGACAGCCGACGATCAGGCGATAGTTGGCAATCTTGGTCACTAACAGGAATGCCAGACCTATAATACAGGCCAGCGTTGAGGTCTCACCAAAGCTGCCCTGAATGGTGCCGTAGAAGGCGCTCCACCATGTGATGCCCTCGGCAGCAAGCGCCTGCATCCCATCAGCGGCGGAGACAGCCAGCGCCGTCGCGCCCGAGAACCCGTCAACCGGCGTCCAGATCGAGTCACCCGACATCTGCGCCGGATAGGCGAAATACAGGAACGCTCGGCCGACCAGCGCGGGGTTGAGGAAGTTTTTACCTGTTCCGCCAAACACCTCTTTACCGATTACGACGCCAAAGATGATCCCCAAGGCGACCTGCCACAAGGGTGTGCTTGCGGGCATGATCAACGTGTAAAGCATTGAGGTAACAAGGAAACCTTCATTTACCTCGTGGCCACGGACGGTGGCGAAGATGACCTCGAAAATACCACCTGCGACCAGCGTCACGATATAGATCGGCAGGAAGTAGAGCAGCCCGTGCATGACATTGGCGAAGATGCTGGAGGGTTCCAGCGAAATGCCGAACATCTGCAAAAGGGCAATCCGCCAGCCGGTGGCGGCATCTGCGCCCAAGGCCGCGATCGCAGAATTGGCCTGATAGCCAGTGTTCCACATCCCCCACAGGATGCACGGGATCGTCGCGATCACGACGTAAGTCATGATCCGCTTCATATCCACATAGGACCGCGCGTGGGGCGCGACGGTGGTTACGGTTTTCGGAGTGTAGATGAAGCTTTCGACCATCTCGTAGATGGGGAAATACTTCTCGTACTTGCCGCCCTTGGTAAAGTTCGGCTCAATCCGGTCAAAGAAGCTGCGCAAACCCATTCGGATCAGCCCTCCTTTTCAATTTTGGTCAGGCAGTCGCGCAGCGCCAGCCCGTATTCATATTTCGCCGGACAGGCAAAGCCGACAAGGCCCAGATCCTCTTCGTCCAGCTCCAGCGCACCCAGAGCCTGAGCGGTATCGGTGTCCATCACCAGCAGCGCGCGCAGCAGCTGAGTCGGCAGGTAGTCCTGCGGCATCAGCTCTTCGAACGTGCCCGTGGGCACCATTGCGCGACGGCCACCGTTCAGGTTGCTCGTCAGTTTGTAGAGCTTGCGCGCGAACGCCGAACCCAGCACAGGCTGGATCGCGTATTTCGACGGCATCGGAAGAATCCAGCCCATAGTGTGCTGGTCGTGATCTTCACGAATGATCGAAACCTGCCGCGCGAAACGTCCCAGATAGGCGGTCGGACCATCGGCCTGCGTTCCGGACAGGATTGAGCCTGAGATGATCCGGGCAGGGCCTTCAACGTCGGCCTCATCACGGATCAGATCATCGGTCGAGGCGCCCATCACAGTGCGGATCAGACGTGGTTGCCGCGCGCCGGGACCGGTGAGGGCAATAACTACATTAGGGTCCAAGTGACCAGATTGGAACAGTCGGCCAATGGCGATTACGTCCTGATAACCGATGGTCCAGACCTGCTTGTCACCAGCCAGCGGCTCGAGGAAGTGAATATGCGTGCCTGCCAGACCTGCAGGGTGCGGGCCCGAGAAAGCTGCGGCTTCAACACCCGCCACATCCGCACCCGGAATGGAATCACCGTCCCTGTGGCAAAGATAGGTTTTGCCCTCGGTCAGCTTGGAGATCGCGCCCAAGCCAGCGGCGAAAGCGTCACCAGCATCGGCAATGATCACCGCCGCGTCGGCCGCAAGCGGCTCGCTATCCATCGCGGTGACGAAAATCGCCGCGGGTTGTGTGCCCGGCACCGGCATTTTCGAATAGGGGCGCGTGCGAAATGCTGTCCACAAACCCGCCGCGCAAAGCTTTTCAGCCACACCTTCGGCGCTGTCCGCGCTGCCCACACCCGAGAAATCGATGCCGTTGTCGTTGTAGTCCGATACCTCGATCACAACGCTCTGCAGCACGCGGCGAGCACCACGGTTGATCGCCACGATCTTACCGCTAAGCGGGGCCACCATCATCGCCTCAGGCGCGTCCTTGTGGCAGAACAGCGGCGTGCCGCGTTGGACTGCGTCACCTTCCTGAACCAGCATACGTGGTTTCAGACCAAGGTAATCGCTCCCTAACACTCCGACGGTTTTGAATTCTGGTCCCGGATGGATGGTTTGTTCCGGTGCACCCTGCACCGGCAACTCCAACCCTTTTTTCAGTTTGAAAGTTTGCATGTCGCTACTGTCTTCCAAGCCTCTTTTACTGTGCCAGCCATGCCGACACCTTTTCAGGGTCAGACAATAACGCAGTATTCTCAAACAGTCGTCGCAAAAGCGTCGAAATGCGTCCGAATTCCGCGGGCGTAGTTCTGATTGGGCGTCCTTTACGCGCGGACGATACTAAAAGCAAACCTGTTACCGCAAAAACTAAACTTTAGATGTCACTTTCGTTGGAAGACATACGATTTGTCGCAGCCTAATTTGCGTGTCGCACCCGGAATGCTTCCAGTGTAAGCAAATCCAATGGAACAGACGAGCGATCTTGAGATTTTTCTTGTAGCCACACCAGGGCTTGAAGCGCCTTTGCACGCCGAAGCAGCCGAAAAGGGATTCGCAGGTGCCAAAATCGTACACGGCGGCGTAAGTTGCCGCGGCGACTGGCCCGAGGTCTGGCGCGCAAATCTGTGTCTGCGCGGGGCCAATAAGGTATTGGTCCGGTTGGGCAGCTTTCCCGCAGTTCATCTGGCGCAGCTCGACAAACGGGCACGCAAGTTTCCTTGGTCTGATGTTTTACGCCCTGACGTTCCGGTCAAGGTCGAAGCCACCAGCCGCAAGTCCCGTATCTATCACGCCGGTGCCGCCCGACAGAGAATTGAGCGCGCGATCACGGAAACACTGGGTGCGCCTATTTCATCCGACGCGAACCTGCGCGTCTTGCTGCGCATCGAAAAGGATATCTGCACCTTATCCGTCGACACCTCGGGCGAGCCTTTGCACAAACGCGGCCATAAGCCAGCCGTTGCCAAGGCACCGATGCGCGAAACGATGGCAGCGATGTTCTTACGTGAGTGCGCTTTTGACGGATCAGAGCCCGTTTTGGACCCAATGTGCGGCTCGGGGACTTTTGTTATCGAAGCTGCCGAGATTGCTTTGGGGCTGAACCCCGGACGGTCGCGCCATTTTGCGTTTGAGAACCTGCACGGGTTCGATTCAGAAGTCTGGGCCGCCCTGAAAAACAGCGCAACTCACTCAGCAACAGACAAGCTATTCTACGGGTCGGACCGGAACGCAGGCGCGGTTGAGGCGGCCGGCACCAACGCCGAACGTGCCGAAGTAGCCAAACACACCCAGTTTCAATGCAAGTCGGTCAGCGACATCAAACCCCCGTCTGGTCCTGCAGGGCTGATCATCGTAAACCCGCCCTACGGCGCCAGAATCGGAGACGAAAAGCGCCTGCGTTCCTTGTACGGCAGCCTTGGGAAAGTTCTGATGTCTCGGTTCAGCGGCTGGCGCGCGGGTATCGTGACCAGCAACCAGTCGCTTGCTCGCGCAACCCGCCTGCCTTTGTTGGCCCCAGGGCCCGTAGTGGATCACGGCGGCACGAAAATTCGGCTGTACCGAACCGATCCCCTGCCCTGACAGAAATTTTGCATCATTCGCGAGCTTGGAAATCCTGCGAGGGATATCAAAATCCCTCTTGCACATCCAAATCCTCAGGTATAGATCACCCGCCACGGTCGGAGTGTAGCTCAGCCTGGTAGAGCACTGTCTTCGGGAGGCAGGGGTCGGAGGTTCGAATCCTCTCACTCCGACCAATCAAACTAGATACTTACGCAAAGTTCTCGCCTCTCAAAAATTCCCTGTTTTTTTTGTTAGGCGTTGCGGTTTGCGATAACAATCAACACTCATCCTCCATCTCCTCACTTTGTCGATGTGGATTCTTTTCCTCGGAGACCAAGAGACTGCTCGGGGACTGACCAGCGGATCTGCTAGCTCACCAAACAGCGCTTTGGGTCCTGACCGGATCTTGTGGCTGGTTTGGTGGCTTCGACACTGTTCACACGGACTGGTGTGTCATCTACACCTATGATCCAGAGTGCTTTGGGCGGTTTTTTCACCTAATGGAACACACAGCGATTCAATCGAAATTCCTAGGCATGCATCCGACGCCAGTTTCTCATTCCTGTAATTGGTTCGCAGCGGCCTGAAACGCGGGCATCGCGTTTTCTATCATTTCATCAGTAGCGGTAAGGCAAATACGAAAATCGGTTGGACGATCAAAGACCGTTCCGGGCATGACATAAACGCCTTGGTTCTTTAGACACTCGGCGAAGGCATTGCTGTCGCCGCCCGGGGCTCGTCCCCAGAGATAGAAGGTGCCTTCGGGCCTTGTCATATTGTATCCCCACTGACCCAAAGCACCAAGCATACGTTCGCGTCGACGAGCCAACGCGGCAATGTCAATTGAGACGTTTTCAAGATCGTGCAGTGCATAGATCAAAGGAGCATCCGGGACATTCCAGCCATCCGCCATCTGCACAGCAAACCGCCGCGTTTGAAGCTCTTTTCGCTCTGCTGCAGGCAAGGTTGGCGAGATAGCGAGATAGCCGAGACGCAGGCCCGGGGCGAGGAGGATTTTTCCGTATGAGTAGTCAATGAGTGTGTGCGGATAAACGGCGGCGGGCGACGTAAAACCAATGCCATCGAACCGGATACGGCGATAGGGTTCATCAGACAATATCCAAATACGATGTCCGATTTCAGACGACTTAACTTCGAGCAAGTCGGCAAGCCGCTGCAAATCTGAACGCGAGTAAATACGACCAGTCGGGTTGTGTGGAGTATTCACGACCACGATCTTCGTGCGCGCGGTTATGGCATTGGCGATGGCTTCGAGGTCGAGATCAAAGTTATCAGGATCTAGCGACACTGGCACTTCTCTGGCGTCGGCAGCTGCCAGCATTGGTCCATAACAAAACCAACCCGGTAACGGTACAATGCATTCGTCCCCCGGCTCGAGAAGCATGGTGAAACACATTTTGATTGCGCCGAAAGCGCCTTTGGTCAACGCAATGTCTTCTGCGTCAAAAGACAGCCCCAACTCTCTGGATAATGCGTCTGCCAAAAAGGCGCATGGCTCTGCTTCGTTGGTCTTATATGCAAACCAGTCAACACTTTGAGGCTCGGCGTGTGTCTTCAGGGCATCCACGACATTGGGCAAGGGCAATTCATGCGGATTACCGAATGTGAAATCAGCGACCGCAGGTGTTTCCCTTACTGCAGCATTGTAAGACGTAAAAAAGGCTTCAACTTTCTGGATAGAACGCGCGGCGGCGTCCGCTCTGTGGGCGATTATGGACATTACACTCTCCCTACTCAAATTTCGGCGACGCGATCGCACTGGGAATACCGTTGTGTCGAATATGATATTGTTAGCTGACCCATGGGCATTTTGCAGCCTTTTTGCCATTTGACTTTGCAGCACTTCGGCACCGCTATTTCACAGGCGGTATTGAGTGGACATTAAATTGTGCTCTGATCGTCTAGTCGATGGGTGTTGTGAACGTGCCATAACGGCGCGAAGCTCCCCACGGCCATGGTGAGGGCATTCGAGGCATCTTCGGACTATTGCCCAGTTGGCACGGCCAGGTACGGCCCCAAAAACGGCCAGGGAAGCTCAAACGCTGCCCGCCGGATTAAGAGCATCAGCAAACCATCGAAGTTTCTAACCTTGACCAGCAATCCAATCGAGGAATTTTCCAGCAGACTTTCGATCTGCTGCGCGAGGCATCTGACAGCCAAAATAGCCACGATGTGTCTTGATGCGCCGGTCGGTGATTGGTGCAAGCAACCCGTGATTGAAATGTTCCTGAAGCAATGTCTCCCAGCCAAGGATGACGCCATCTCCGTTCAAGGCCGCCTGAAGGTAGACCATGAAGCTGGTATACTTCTGATCAGAGGACGGAGCGGGTGGAACAAGCCCCGTTCCGTCAAAGAATGTAGTCCAGTCGTCGGTGTGAAGGCCCATTGTCAGATAGAGTAGCGCGTGCTCTGAAAGCGCTTTTAGGTCTTCACCGATCGAGGCCGCCACGTCTGGTCGGGCAGTTGCGACCATGCACTCCTCAAAAATCAAAGCCTTTCGCATTCCAGGCAAGCGATCCGGATTGTCGAAAGCGATCACGATATCGCTCTGCCGACCATAAGCGTCGTTCTGGTCCCGAGAGATTAACTCTATCGAAATGCCCGTATGCATGGCCCGAAATTCGGGCAGGCGCTTCATCAGGTAGCAACTGGCAAAACCGATGGTGGTGTCGATGGTCAAACGTTCCTGGCTCGGGTGCTGGCGCACTTGCTCCATTGCGCTGTGGACTTGCGTTATGCCCCCCGAGATGCCCCGATACAGCACCTCGCCTTCCCGCGTGAGCGTCGCAAAGGGCCGAGTTCGGTTCAATAGTTTTACGCCCAGTTCCGCTTCAAGCTCGGCCACGCGTCTGCTGGCCGCGGGCTGCTGGACGTTCAGTTCTTGTGCAGCGCGGGTGAAATTTCGATGCCGGGCAACGGCCTCGAACGCGGTCAGACGTTTCCAATTCAGTACCGCCATACCATTCCTCCACGGAATAATAGGTATAAGTGTTTCAGGCGTTCTGACAACGGACAAGGGCAAATAGAGTTCCCTAACAGGCAATCGCATTCCGAAAGGCGCGTCATGTCACCTCTCAAGCAGGATGGGCCAAAAGGGTCAAAAGGGCTGTTATTGTCATGAAGACACGCGCCGCCGTGATGTATGGCAGGCATGAACAGCTTGTGGTGGAAGAACTGCACCTCGATATGCCGCGTGCAGGCGAGGTATTGATCCGTATGGGGGCTGCTGGCGTCTGTCATTCCGACTACCACGTGATCTCGGGTCAAGCGAGTCATGACCTGCCCGTCGTGCTAGGCCATGAGGGCGCTGGCGAGGTGATCGAATTGGGCGAAGGGGTCACCGATCTCGCAATCGGTGATCATGTCGTGCTGAGTTGGATTCCTTATTGCAGCGATTGTTTCTTTTGCGCCCATGAGCAAACCCATTTGTGTCAGACCTACAAATCCTCGCTCTGGGACGGCACCATGTTGGACGGAACCTGCAGGCTGGCCAATGCCAACGGCCCTGTGCGGCATCTGTCTATGCTGGCGTGCTGGGCCGATCACGCTGTGGTGCCGCAGGAAAGCTGCGTTAGGGTAAGCAAGGTCGTGCCGTTCGAAGTCGCCGCGCTTTTGGGATGCGCCGTGACAACCGGCGTTGGCGCTGCGCTGAACAGGGCCAAGGTAGCGCCTGGGTCTAATGTTGTGGTGATCGGCGCAGGTGGCGTCGGTTTGTCGATCATTATGGGGGCGAAACTGGCAGGTGCCGCTAAGATCATCGCCATTGATGCAATGCGAGGAACCGAAGCAAAAGCCCGAGCGTTAGGGGCCACTGAATTCGTTCTGGCCAGCGAGAATACCAGTATGCGGATCGCGCAAATCACGACACATGGAGCGGACCATGTGTTCGAAGCGGTGGGAAAACGCGCCCTGCAACGGGCGGCGATCGACTACTGCCGTCCCGGCGGGCAAGTGACGTTTGTCGGGCTGGATGAAAATGATGCGACGATAGACTTCCCAACGACCGAAGTTACGCGCGCGGAAATCACCGTCACCGGCTCTATCTTCGGGTCGGCCTTCACCTCGCGCGATTTCGTGGCCTATGCGCAGCATTACATGCAGGGCAACCTTCCCATCGATCAGCTAATCGGGCGGCGCTACGCGCTTGAACAGATCAACGTCGCTGTGGAAGATATGCTCGCTGGAAAGCCCGGGCGCGGCGTGATCCTGTTCGATGGGCTGGTCCGGTGACCCAACCGCCATTGATACGTCTGGCCCGCTTCGTCGCCGAAGACCCGCTGAACATGGACGCGGCTAAACTTGCCGTTCTGCGTGATGGTGTAATTGACACGCTTGGGTGCATTCACGCAGGCGCTCGCACCTATGTCGCGACAAGGGCGCGGAACGGGGTCCGAACGATGGGTTCAGATGGCCCTGCGCAGGTGATTGGCAATCAGATGAAAACTTCACGCCCGCAGGCTGCGTTCTTGAACGCCGTCGCGGGCCACGCGCTGGACTTCGACGATTGGGAGATTCCGGGAAACACGCATCCGACCGTGGTGCTATTGCCAGCAATACTTGCCGTATCCGGAGTTCAGACCCATGGCAAAGACCTAGCGCGCGCCTATCTTGCGGGATTTGAGGTGATTACCCGATTGGGCGAAGTGATGAATTTTGAGCATTATGATGCGGGCTGGCACTCCACCGCGACACTCGGAGCTCCGGCAGCGGCGGCGGCCTGTTGTCGGATAATGGGGTTGTCTGCCGAAGAAACAATAAACGCTATGTCCCTAGCGATCAGCACCGCGAGTGGATTTACCTGCCAGTTCGGATCTCACGCCAAACCGATCCAGGCAGGCTTCGCAGCACGTGCCGGGGTCGAAGCCACCTGTCTGGCGCAGGCAGGGATGACCGGCCAAGCGCATGTTCTTCACGACAAACGCGGCATGGCCGCCTTGATGGGCGGCATCGATGCTGGACGATTTGATACGGCCTTGGGCAAGTTGGGCCAAGGATATGCATTGGCAAAGCACGGCCTTGTTTTCAAACCATGGCCAAGCTGTGGATATACCCACCGGATCATGACCTGTGCGTTGGGCTTGCGCGACCGTACGCCTCTGGAGGAAATTGAACGGATCGACCTGCATCTTCCTGATTTCCACGCCGCCGTACTTCCATATGGGCAACCGAACAATCGCGCCGAAGCACTCTTTAGCTTGCCCTTCGTAGCTGCGATGGGGATCCTGGACGGAGGGCTCACCTTGTCCGACTTGGAAGCCGGATGTTGGAATGCTCCTGATGTGACAGAACTGATCGGCAGGACCCGAGTGCATCCCTTCGCTCCAGCGCGACCTGATCTGAACTATGCGAAGGAAGATCCCGACCGCATGGTTATCACGCGAACTGACGGGACGATTGTTGAGGAATGCTGCATCTATCCCTTAGGTGCGCCTCAAAACCCCATGAGCGTGGACCAGCTCTGGCAAAAGTTCCGGGCAAATGTCGGCTCCGTCTCCCGAAACTGGGACGCAAAACTTCGTAACTGGCCTGAGCAACCGGGTATTCTCACCCTCTTGGCACAGCAGGGATCCCATCGATGAGCAGAACACGATCAGGCCGCGCCGCACGGCACGCGGAACGTCAAGGTGGTGCGGGTTCGGGCCAAAGCGCCGCAATCTGGCCCGGCATTGAAGGCGGTCAATACCAGGTGATCCATGCCGAAGGGGTACGCGCCATTCATCAGACGGCGCTGCGTATCCTTGCCGAAATCGGGCTCGCCAGTGCAACGCCTCGCTGTATTGAGACGGTCACAGCTGCGGGCGGGTCTGTCTCTGATGCTGGTAGGTTGCTCTTCCCATCCCGGATGGTGGAACGTGTCCTACAAACAGCCGGCCGTGGGTTCACGCTGTTTGGTCAGAAGCCGGAATATGACCTTGATCCAAGCGGTACACGCATCCATCTGGGCACCTCTGGTGCAGCCGTGCACATCATCGACAGCGAAACCGGCACGGTGCGCGACAGCACCCTAACCGACCTTCACGATATGGCCCGTCTGGCCCAGGTGCTGCCAAATATTCACATGTTCCAGCGCACGGTCGTGGCACGCGACATCCAAGACACCCACGCTATGGAGTTGAACACGGCTTATGCCTGCGCAGCGGGCACGGCCAAACCGATCGGAACGTCGTTTACATCCGCTAGCACGATGCGCGACGCCATCGAGATGTTCCACATGATCTCGGGCGGAGAGGACGCGTGGGGCGCACGCCCGTTTTGTTGTGTTTCCACCTGTTTCGTTGTACCGCCCCTGACCTTCGCCGAAGAAGCACTTAGCATCATCGAGTGCGCTGCTGAGACCGGCACACCCCTAAAACTCGTCTCCGCCGGGCAGGCCGGGGCCACAAGCCCCGCGCCGCTTGCCGGTGCAGTCGCACAGCAAACGGCCGAAGTCTTGGCGGGGCTGGTCTATGTGAATCTGCTAAGCCCAGGCCATCCGGCGCTGTTCGGCGCCCTGCCCTTTGTCAGCGACCTGCGTACTGGGGCGATGTCGGGTGGCAGTGCCGAGCAAGGCGTATTGATGGCGGCCTGCGCCCAGATGGCGCAATACTACGGCATCCCCTGCGCCGTCAGCGCGGGCATGACGGACAGTAAGGTGCCCGACTTTCAGGCGGGTTATGAGAAAGGCATCACTGAACTTCTCAGCGCCTTAGCGGGGGCGAACCTTATCTATGAAGCCGCAGGTATGTATGGATCGCTTCTGGCGGCCAGCAAAGAGAGCTTTGTGTTGGACAACGACTTGATCGGCTCGGTTCTTCGCGCGACACGGGGTTTCATGGTCAACGACAACGCTTTGGCCTTTGATGTAATCCGAGACATCTGCCTGAATGGACCGGGACATTTTTTGGGCAGCGGACAAACCCTGCGGCGCATGCAAAGCGATTATTACTATCCCGATCTCGCTGATCGTGCCACACCTCAAGCCTGGGCGGATGCGGGTGCACCCTCAGCCCTCGACGCGGCGCGAAAACGGGTCAAAGACATACTTGCAGCCGATGCGACGGCGGTTTTCGGAGCTGAGCTCAGCGAGGCCATTCATAAACGGTTCCCCGAAATTTCAGCTCGATGGGCATGATTTGTTTCTTGGGCACCGACATCAAGTTCGACCTCTGATCAATCGCGCGGCATTGGCGGCATTTGAATGTTTCCAAATCTCGCAAACGTGCAACAACCCCACAGCCCACCGCCACCGCGTCAACGACTGCTTTGCGAAAACTGAAGAACGATGGCCACCAAGGGTAGCGCCATTCTTGGCTCCACCCCGTGAATTTTGCTCAAGTCGCTGCTGTGACCTCAATTCACGAAATGGACCTTGTCGAACTCACTACGCCACGCGGATACCTCCGGCAGAATAGGCTCGTCGCTCAGGCCTCGCTTGATGAGGTTGGCCAAGCGCTCTGCATCGTCAGACGTCATGCCCCAGCGGACCAACTCGGGCGTGCCGATGCGCAGACCATTCATGTCACCCTCTACCGGTGCGACGGGCAAGCCAATGCCGCAAGACAGGAACCCGCTTTTGCGCAACTGTTTCGAGGCCGCCTGCCCGCCGCCGAAGGGATTTGCGAGAACAGCAAACTGGTGAGAATTGGTAAAACCATCCTTGCCAGCGAAGACTGGAACGCTTTGCGTATGCAGAGCTTCGGCCAGTGCTTTGGACATGGCGATCATCTCTTGTGCGTATGCTGGGCCATATTCCTTCCAATCCAACATGGTGACCGCAAGCGCTGCTGTCTTGGCGGCATCGAAATTGGCGGTCATGCCAGGAAACGCGATAGCATCAAGTGCTTTGGCAATTTCGGCATCATTTGAAACGATCAGCCCTCCGGCCGGGCCACCGAGGCTCTTGTAAGTGCTCATGGTCATGAAATGCGCACCCTCTTTCAACGGGTTCGACCACGCGCGCCCGGCAATGATGCCGCATTGATGGGCAGCGTCAAACATGACTTTCGCACCGACTTCATCGGCTATGGCGCGGACATCGGCGACCGGATGCTCAAAGAGATTGAGACTGCCGCCAATCGTGATCAGCTTTGGCCTTTCGGTTTTTACGAGGCTGCGAAGCTGATCAAGATCGACGGTGTAGCCATCTGCATTAATAGGTGCCTCAATTATCTTAAGACCGAAAAGCCCCGCGCAACCTGCCAAATGGTGGGTCACATGCCCGCCGATCGACGCAGGCGGAGCGATGATGGTGTCGCCCGGCTTGCACGTCGCCATGAACCCATAGAGGTTGGCAATTGCACCTGAAGGCACCCGGACCTCAGCAAACCGAGCATCAAAAACCTCGGCGCACAGTTCTGCGGCGATGACTTCAATCTCTTCAATTGCCTCCAGCCCCATTTCATATTTGTCTCCGGGGTAACCCAGCGAAGGCCGAGATCCGATACCCGAAGACAAAAGCAGCTCGGCCTTGGGGTTCATCACATTTGTCGCTGGGTTGAGGTTGAAGCACTCTTTTTCATGAATGCGGCGGTTTTCCTCTGCCAGTGTCTCGATCCGGGCCAAAAGATCGCCCGACGGCGTCGTGGCAGCCTTTGTCGCAATGTCCTGGATCATGGTTTCGCATGTCGCGGGCACCCAGTCTCTTTGTGCAAGTGTCATCTGGTGATCTCCTGTTTTGTCCAATGTGACGCCTGCCCCGTGACATCGCAAAGCAGAATTGCTATTTCTTGGCGTAGAAAAACTAAGGCTAGAGATATGAGCGTTGCTCCCAGACGCCCAAAGGGCCCTCCGCTAAATGCCATGCGTGCCTTTGAAGCAGCTGCCCGTCACGTCAGCTTTGCTGCTGCAGCAGAAGAGCTGAGCGTCTCGCCGGGCGCAATTTCTCAACACATCAAGGCGCTGGAAGGTTGGGCAGGTGCGCCGCTCTTTCGTCGTAATGCCCAAGGCGTTGAGCTGACACCTGAGGGGCAGTCTCTTGTCCCGGAATTCACTGTGGCATTTGACCAAATGGCCGATGCGGCCCGAGCGTTGCGTAACCTCAAGCCCAAAGCCGATTTTCATATCGCAGCCCTGCCCAGCATAGCCCAACTCTGGCTGCCCAAACGACTGCGCCAGATCAGGGCGCAGCTTCCAGACGTCAATTTTTCCGTCACCGCAATGGAATCTCCACCAAGCCTTGCGCGCGAGCTTTTCGATCTGTCGATCTTTTTCGCCCCGCCGGACAGTTCACCCAACCAAATTGTGGTCAGCCAGGACGTCATCACTCCGGTCTGTGCACCCACTCTTCTGGAACGGGTACAGGTAGAACACGGTCTTGATGATGTTCCCTTGCTGCACGATCAGGTTTGGAAGGACGATTGGGCCACATGGTCCCGCAAAACGGGTTACAAACTGCGCGATGAACAACGCGGACCTCAGTTCTCGCTCTACAGCCTTGCCGTCGAAGAGGCCAAAGCTGGCGCAGGCGTTTTGATGGGGCATTTGTGTCTCATCGAAACGGCCCTGGCATCAGGAGCGTTAACGACTGCGCATGCACAATCCTGCCAAACGGACCGATGTCTCGTGATCCAAGTTCCACAACAGTCGAGACGAAGACCCGAAACGGATCAAGTTGTCGCTTTGCTATCAGGTTGAGCCAGGACCTAAAGCGAAATTCTAGCATTGTGCGGTGCTGGCTTGCGTGACCTCACCGCTACTGTAGGAACAAGCACACCATCCGGACTTCGTGGACGTCTGCACGGATGTGGACGGCCCAGTGTGGTCCCTCTTGCAGGTGCTGCCATCCGCTTTAATTCCCGGCCCAAGGTGAACGATGGTTCAAGTTTCTGAAACGGATTCACCTACGGCGTTTTCTCTTGCGTTCTCAGAACAAAAACGTGCCGCGCAAGAGCGCGCGGCACCTAGTCTTAGTTAATCGAACCACTTAGGCGGCTGAAAAGGCCCTGACGCTGCCGCGCGGTTCGAAAACATGCAGAAACGTGTCGGGATGAGGGCGAATGCGGTAGTTGTCCGTCTCATCGCCGAAGATGACCTTGCCGTCTTGATCAAGCGCAACAACTGTCGCTTTGACCGTATCGATGGGGTAACCGGGCATCCCGGACGGAGCGCCGCCCATATCTTCGATCCCCAATGCCTTTGCAGCCGCCAAATCATTGTCCTGAAGGATTTCGAAATGCGCAGGCAGTTTCAGGTCTTTGGCCAGTTTTTTCGAGTTCTTGATGCCTTGGTTCGAGATAAACTTCACCTTCGCACCCGCCTGTGCCAGTTGATCCGCCTTTGCTTTCACTTCTTTGAGCTGATTCATGCAGAAGGGGCACCAATTGGCGCGAAAAAATACCAACAGGGTCTTTTCGCCCATAAAGGACGCGGAGGTCAGGTTGGTCTCGTCCAGACGTTGCAGCGATAATTCAGGCAGTGCTTTTCCTTTCACGATGGCTGCGCTTGGCTTGCGGCCATAGTTCGAGAAGATATGAATGTACCATTGCATAGTGATCGCACCAAACAAGGCCAGCCCTACGGCGAAGTACTCGCTGGTTGCTGTGAAACCGCCGCGCGCGGCGATTTGGTAGATCACCCAAGCTAAGGCAGAAAGGTTGATGATCTGAATCACTGGCAGGTTCTTTGAGGTCCGAACAATACTAAAGGCTTGGCTCAACACCATCAGGAAGAACGGCATCGTGAACGTTGCAAAAAATGTGCCGATCCAGATTGGGTCATAGCCTGACATCCAGAACATGACGGCCGAGCCGACGCCGGACAGCAAGTTCAACATGATGTAGGGAAGAATAAGTTTGCCTTTCATTTCGAAAGTCCTTTCGAGGTCTGGTCAGATTGCCCGCGGTGGCTCATCGCTCAACAAAAACCTGAGGGCAAAGAGGATGAATGGCGCGCGCCCCGCATCACAAGGCGCGCAACCGAGTTACGCAGTAGCTGGTGTCATCAGGCTGTCGAGAACAGGGAACAGGTCCACAGGTTCAGGACGGCGCGTATAGTCGGGATTCACTTCGGCATAAGCGATGGTGCCATCGGTATCGACGACAAAGCGCGCAGGCATCGGCAGGTTCCACTGACCGTCGCCATGGATGCTCGGCAAGTGGACGCCAAACCCGTCATGGATCGGAATGACGTAGTCTTGCAGCGTCCAGCGGATGCCAAGCTTTTCGGCTAGTTCGCCGTTCTTGTCCGTCAGGATCGGGAAACTCAGTTCATTGTCCTTCTGCGACTTTCGGCTGTCGGCAGCGCCCTGCATCGAGATTGCGACAAGCGTCGCACCACGTGCACGAATGTTCTCTGCAACCTCCTCAAGCGCTTTCAGCTCGATATTGCAGTAGGGGCACCAAACACCGCGGTAAAACGTCAGAACCACCGGCCCATTGGCTAACAGGTCCTTCAACGCGACGGGATTGCGATCAGAATCCGTCAGCACAAAGTGAGGCACAGCGTCGCCCGCTTTCAGCGCGCGCTCGGCCTGACCGCTGTCGATAAGCTCTTGTGTCGAACGGGCAAAGGCTTCGAAAGCGCCTTCGGGAGCCATGGTCTTGAATTGGGCTTTGAAGCCGTCGAGTTTGTCTTGGAGGGTCATGTCTTTTCCACTTCTAAGATTTCGTTCTCTGGTCGGCTCAGGGATCTTTCGTGCCGCCTGTTCTGATATTTGGCCCTTTGAGAAAACGGTGGTAGCTGACCATTTCGAGTAAGGGTTATTCAAAAAACGAATGATCCAATTTGCGGACCTCAATTGGAACAAACCCAGCCTGCAAAACAAAACAGCGCCGCGCGAAAAGCGCGACACTTGTTTGCCGGATGTCCGGATTTCTGGCGATCTAATGCGAATTCAGCCAAGCGAGGCGAGAGGGAAGTCTGACTATTCTGCTGTTGCAGCCGTTTCCGGCTCCCAAGCCATCGGCTCAAATGCCTTGTCGAGTGGCGGGTTCACGATATGGGTTGTGTAGTTCGACAATACTTTGAGTGCCGTCCCGGCGATCACCTCAAGCACGGTCTGCTTTGAATATCCGGCCTCGATCAGAGCATCGACCTGCTCAACACTGGCCCATCCTCGCGTTTCGTTGATGGTTTCGGCAAAACTGCGAAGCGCTTCAAGTTTGGCGTCCGCAATTGGTGAACCCGCGCGCAATGCTGTGATCACACTGTCATCCATTCCCGCCATCTTCGACACGACCGTGTGCGCCGCCATGCAATAGGTGCAGCCGTTCAGACGGTTATTCGTCATCAGAATGATTTCGCGTTCGGTGGGCGTCAGATCCGTTTTCTCGAAGATGCCCATCATGGTCATGTAGCTTTCGACCAGAACAGGGGATTCCGCCATTGTTGCCATCAGGTTTGGCACAAAGCCCATTTTGCTTTTGATCGCTGAGAGGATTGGCTTGGACCCTTCAGGAGCTGTGTCTACCGTGTGCTGTGCATAGGTTGCCATTTGCTGTTCCTTACCAGAATGCGTTTACGTCGGAGTTTTCAGAGTTCAACCGGCCAGACGTGTTCGTCGTCTACCGTTGCGCTCAAATGTTGCTCATAAGGAAATTCGAGGGTAGGCTGCCAAAATGCCTAACTGTTATTCATAATATGAATGTCCGATAGCTTCTCCACTTTACGTTTGTTCTCGCGGGTCGCACGCACCGGCAGCTTTACCGCTGCGGGGAAAGAAACCGGCAAATCTCAGCCTTCGGTGTCCCGGATCATTTCCAACCTTGAGAAAGAGCTGGGTGTTCAGTTGTTTGTGCGTTCAACGCATGCCGTTCGGCTGACAGAAGCCGGGGAAGAATACTTGACGCGTATCGAGCCGATCCTCTCTGACATCGAGGAGGCAAATCACTTTGTCAGGGGCACTGGCGAGCTGCGCGGTCGTTTGCGCGTCGGCGCAGCGGCGAGCTTTGCACAACGAGAGATCATACCCGCCCTGCCACCGTTTCTGGAACAACACCCAAAACTCAAGGTGGATCTTGTCCTGACGGATTCGATGCAGGACTTGATTGATGAGGCTATCGACGTGGCGATCCGATTTGGACCGTTGGAAGATTCAACGATGGTCGCGCGCAAACTGGGCGCGACACCAAGGGTCGTTGTTGCCGCCCCTTCTTATCTAGAAAAAGCTGGCAACCCAAAGCAGCCCTCTGATTTGGTGGATCATCAGGTCATCCTCGGCCCGTCAAGCATTGGAAAAGTGGGTTGGAGCTTTGAGAAGGACGGTAAGGTCCAATCCATCCGTGTCGAAAGCCAACTGATGATTTCCGTTAATGAAAGCACAACCACGGCCGCGGTCGCCGGATTGGGTATTGTCAGCACGTCGTATTGGAGTTGCAGGAACGAACTGGAAGCAGGAACTCTCGTGCAACTGCTGCCTGACTGGACAATCGGAAATGTCGAGGTGAACGCGCTCCTGGCAGGAGGTCGCCATACGAAACCTTCAGCCCGCGCCTTCACAAAGCACTTGCAAGAAGCGTTGGCTTAGAGACTGCACTTTCTAGGCGGGCAGGCAAGACCCGCTTTTTTTTGCGCAAAGCAGTGCATTTGAGGTTCATAATATCTTTCGGCCTCACTCGACAAGCATAGCGCTGCGACAACGTCTTGAGGTCATCGATGTTTCGATCGTTGCTGCAATTCCTTATAAGGGCAAACATCATCTTCAAAAGGCACGTGACGACGGCGGAAACTGCTGTCTACGACGGCCTCTGGCCGACTGATCCTATCCATGCGGAAATGGCGAAAACCCCCGCGCAACGGATCCCATCCGACAAGATACCACAGCGGCGGCAGGATGAGCATCGCCTGCGGTTCAACCTCGCGCTGAGTCTGCCGCCCCTTGGCATCGCAATAGTCAAAGCGGATAAGTTGGTGCCCAAGAAACGCTACCTGAAAAGTTGATAGCAGTTTGGGATCCATTACTCTCATGTCTGACAAGTCTTGCAACGGCGACAATCGACCGATGTGCAAGCAATCAAGGAAAGTGCGCAAATCCCGCACTTTGTCCGCAGGCAAGGCCTTTTCGATCTTTGCGAGTCCAGCATCCGCCAATTCGGAGAACGGCAGGTTCCCCGCCGCCCGCATGGCCGCCACGCTAATCAGCAGGGCAAAGACCTCAGGTACCGAAAGCCTTGCCGTCGTCTGCATCGATTGCGGATCAAGGCGCAGACCACCGCCACGGCCAACATCGGAATAAATCACATAGCCTTCGTCTCTGAGCGCACCAATATCTCGCAACACGGTCCGGCGAGATGCACCAACTTCATCCGCAAGGGCGTCAATGGTCGAGGTGCCATTACGGCGGAGCGTCCGCACGATGGCGTCCTGTCTAAGTCGAATGTTCATGTTGGTACTTTAACATCAATGGTGCCAAATTTTGGCACTGTTTTGAATTACACCGTCTCCAGAACGCAAATTATGGAGAGTGCGCCATGCAACGAACAGCAGTGAACCCATGGGAGTGGTCAACTAAACTGGGCTACAACCAAGCCGAAATCATCGAAGGCGCAACGCGCCAGCTCTTTTGTGCAGGCCAAACTGCCGTAGACGAGAAAGGCGCACCGCAACATTCCGGTGACATGCGCGCGCAAATCGGCCTGGCCCTCGACAATCTGGAAGCTGTGCTGAAGGGCGCGGGCATGGACTTGAGCAATGTCGTCAAACTAGGCGTCTATGCGACGGACGTTGACGAAGCCTTGAAGAACTTTGACCTGATGGGTATGCGTTTCGGCGCGCATCAGGTTGCCCCACCGATGACCCTGCTCGGGGTCAAGCGCCTCGCGATACCGGAATTGCTTTTCGAGATTGAGGCAACAGCGGCCGCATAGCGCAGAGCTAAAGCTGCCCGCTGGTTTGGAGTCCAATTGGCGACTTTTACCCGCGCCACGACACTTCGTGCGTGGCGCGTCTATTCCCTGGTTTGCCGTCAACGCCGAAAGCGCTGAAAACCGAGGGCGCGCAACCCACGTTACTTCGCGCAATACACCCCTCTATGATCCGCGTTGTGTCAGACCAGAAACCGGTTTAGGTTCGCCGCGTGAAGTGCATTCGACCGATAGCCACGACAGTGCTTACAGTGTTTTTGATCCTCTTTATGGGGCTCGGAAGTATTGCGCATGCACTCTCCAGTGATTGCGTTGGCGGGCATAGTTTTGATACAATAGCCATGGGCGTTGAAGCGCACCACGCTGACCATGTTTCAGCCGCGCCAGACAGTGACACCAAACCTGCGCCAGACGGCACGGCGCACAAAGGGTGCAATCCCTTCCTGTGCAACGTTCTCGTACTTACGGCACAGATGTCCGAAACCAGACTGTCCCAATCGGCGATCGTGTTGGAATGGCAGGTTAAAAGCCTCACATCGCTCAATGAACCGGATAACCCGGACAGACCACCTAACACTTGAAACAGATTTCAGACGCAGTTCACGGCAGTGAACACGTTCCAGTGTGCAGCAACGTATTTGCGGCGCAACTCTGTTACTCAAGGTTAGGACCAGTACATGAAACGAAACCACTTTTTGATCGGCGCAAGCGCCGTGGCAGCAGTGGCTGCATACTTCTTTTTTCGCCCCGACCCAGTGGACGACGCCGCACAGTTGGCACCGAGCGAGGGCGGCGCGATGGTGGCAATTCGGATGCCACCCATCGACGGCAATGCGGCCGTTGGGCAACGTATTTTCGAAAGCGCATGCGCCGTATGTCACGGCAGTAACGCGGTCGGCCTTGAAGGCGCAGGACCACCACTGATCCATGTTATCTATGAACCCAGCCATCATGCAGATGAGTCCTTTCAACGTGCTGTTACGATGGGGGTCAGAAGTCATCACTGGCAATTTGGCGACATGCCACCAGTTGAAGGCCTGACCCGTGGTGACGTGGCCATGGTCATCGACTACATCCGCGAAATCCAGCGTGCCAATGGAATAGACTGAGGAACCTGCCAATGAAAATGCTCACCACTATCGCGTTGATCTCTATCCTTGCCACTGGCGCTTTTGCCCATTCAAGCGTTGAGTCCTCCACACCCGAAAACGGCGCGAAAATTGCCGAAGTGCCCTCTGAGGTCAGCTTTAGTTTCTCGGATGATATCCGCCTGACAAAAGTAAACATGACTCATCAGGACGTTCATACCGTCACGCTTGATCTTGGAGATCAGACAAGTTTTGGCCGCACATTTGCTCTCCCGCTTCAAAGCATGGGTGAAGGCATCTATCGCATTGAATGGCGTGGCTTGGGCATCGACGGACACGCCATGCAGGGCGAGTTCACGTTCACAGTGGACTGACCATGCCCGATTTCTGGGGAATAGGCGCGATTTTGTCCAAGCTGATGCTCTATGTTGGCATTGGTGGGTCGACGGGTCTTTTGATCATTCGAACTGCGTTTGCCGACCTTGTGACGCCCATCAGCGATCGGATGCGTGTACAGACCGCGCTGTTGGCGGGGCTCGCGCTTGCAGCCTCTGTTCTTGGCTTCTTGCTGCGCGGCGGCGCTTTAACGGGCAGCGTCGATGGCATGACCGATCCAGAAATGCTCGGACTGCTATGGCAGACCCCAGTTGGCGATGTTCTGGTCTATCGGGTCACTGGGGCGACATTGATCATCGTTGGAGTGTTTATTCCCCAAATTGGACAGTGGATCGCACTCGCAGGTGGAATGCTCGCACTGTGGTCGTTTGTTCAGATCGGGCATGTCCCGGCATTGAAACAAACGGGCGCCCGTTTGTTTTTGTTCCTGCACCTTCTGGGCATTGCGTTTTGGATCGGCGTTCTTGGGCCATTGCGCGCCCTATCGCTGCAGCCAAGGCATTTGGGGAATGCAGCCACGTTGGGGCATCGGTTTGGGCAGGTTGCATCCATCATAGTCCCCGGCTTGGTTCTGGCTGGGTTACTGATGGCTTGGATGCTGCTGGGCGACCTGAAGGATCTGACGACAAGTGGCTACGGGCAAGTCCTGTTGATCAAATTTGCTCTTGTCAGTGTGCTCCTGACCTTCGCAGCCGCAAACAAGCTCCGCTTCGTTCCGGCCTTGCAAGCCGGGGACGACAAAGCCGCGCGCCATCTGGTACGTTCCATAGAAATCGAAACCGCAGTCCTTCTGATGGTGCTTGCAGCAACTGCGACGCTCACCAGCGTTTTAACCTTACCGAAATGAGGTATCCCATGAACAGGCGCGCCTTCCTGATCACAACAAGCGCAGCGGCATTGGTTCCGCCGATCGTCCTTGCATCGACAACAGCGGAGTTGGTTGCACAGCCCGTCAGTGCACAAATCCTGCCCAAACGCGACCCGGCGACCCAGATGCTTGGATTTAACGGCAGCACTCCCGGCCCGGTGCTTCGCGCTCGTCAAGGTGATACAATTGATATTCGGTTTTTGAACCAGATTGATGAAGGCTCGGCCGTTCATTGGCACGGGCTGCGCATTGAAAACGCAATGGATGGCGTACCGGGGATGACCCAAGACATTGTCGAGCCGGGCACTGACTTCGAATACAGCTTTCGGACACCCGATGCGGGGACATTTTGGTATCACTCGCACAATCGGTCTTGGGAACAGGTTGCCAAGGGTCTCTATGGTCCACTGATTGTTGAGGAACTAGCACCACCCGATGTGGATCACGATCTGATCGTTATGATTGACGACTGGCGCTTGACCGAAGACGGTGCGCTGGCTGACGGTTTTGAGAACAGGCACGATCAGGCACATCAGGGACGACTAGGCAACTTTGCCCGTGCGTTGGTTGAGCCGGATGCGCCGGTCCGACGCGGTGATCGCGTGCGGTTGCGGTTGATCAACGTCGCAACAGACCGGATTTTCCCGATCGAACTTGAAGGGATCGACGGCAAAATTGTTGCGTTCGACGGTATGCCCCTGCCTCGCCCGCTAACAATTTCGAACCTCGTCCTCGCACCGGCACAGCGCACAGATATCATTGCAGATGTCACGTCAGACGATCAGATCGCGTTTGTCTTTCCAACGCGCGACGATCCCTACCTGCTGGGTGACATCCCTGTTCAGGGGGAGAACACCACGCGTAGACCTTCCACTATAGCCGCACTGCCACCCAATGTGCAGGAACAACCGGACTTAGACAATGCCGTGGCTCTGACGCTCACCATGCAAGGCGGGGCGATGAGCCGCCCCGCAAGCACGCAAACGGATATTTGGGCGTTCAACGGGCAATCCGGCCTAACGGACACACCATTCCATAAGTTTGAACGTGGCCAAACGGCCCGCATCCGTCTGGTGAACGACACCCGTTTCCCACACGGCATCCACCTGCATGGGCACCACTTCTTTGAGGCCAAAGCGGACGGTGACTTGGGTGCTTTCCGGGATACAACACTTGTGAATCCTGGCGAGACCCGCGAAATCGTTTGCGTTTTCGACAACCCCGGAAAATGGCTACTGCACTGTCACATGCTTGGGCACCAGGCTGCAGGAATGAAAACATGGGTGGAAGTTGCATAAAGCACAATCTGATCATCGCGCCCTACCACGAGGACAAAATAAAAGGGCAACCCAAATGATGCACAATCGACGACAAGCAAGTTCAGGAAGTGCAAACACACTGCAATCCATCACACCATTGACGCGATGCCGGTGAAACAGTGACTAGCTTGGCGCACAATTGACATCCATCTGACAGCAGCACTGCCAGCCAAGACAGTTAACATAAGGCTCAGAGTGGTACAGCTGTATCTGGGGGGATCGTAGTTTGATCCTCGCTTATCGTATGGGCGATCCTCGTCACGCTCGCGCAGGTAAGGGATAAAAGCCACAAACCCGGCCCGAGTCTGATCACTCTTGCCTGCTCTGCGCTGGCCACATCTGACATTCGCGAAAAAGCGCCGGACACCTTGGGTCGCATCAGGGATCAGACGGGCGCAACCCCACATCTCGCCGTGCCAACCGGTGCGCATGAACTCGACCATAGGCAGGTTTATCCCTTTGCACTCCAGCAAGGCGGCAACGCCTGTTTGGAGAGCGCAGCCCTGGAACTGAGCTGTATTGCCTAATCTGCAACAACTTTCACTTATTTGTCTTTGCGGGCAAGGTACTTAGCGTCAGCTGCTGGATTCTCAAAATCAATTCGGTACTTTGGCGCCAACTAGAAAATTCTTAAAATTATTTAGGAGGATGAGCCGTGCCAGTAAGGCCGTTAGTCGTCGCAATAGTTCTGCACTTTGGTCTGAATCCTTCCGTTGTCATGGCGCAGGAAAGCCAAGCGAAACCGAAAGTTAGCGTGACCGCGGCAGAAATGAAGCCGGTATCGTTAACCGAAGTGTTTACTGGCCGGGTGGAAGCAGTGAACCGAGTGGACCTGATCGCCCGCGTGCCCGGGTTTGTGAAGTCCATCAACTACAAGGACGGCAAGACCGTCGCAGCCTCGGATGTCCTGATCGAGATCGAACCGGATTCTTACGAGGCGACGGTCACAGAAATTCAGGGTCAGATAAAAGCCGCAGAGGCGGCAAAGAAACTTGCCGATATTGAGCTGGACCGGCAGCAAAAGCTTTATGCTAAAGGTGACACTCCGCAAGCAGTCGTGCAGAAAGCAGAGGCGCAGCAAGGTGAAGCGGACGGGCAAATTCTTGAGCTGCAAGGTAGTCTCCAAAACGCACAGCTTAACCTGTCCTACACAAAAATTACTGCGCCCTTTGACGGCCGGATCGGGCTGACCGATCTTTCCGTTGGCGCTTTTGTCAGCCCCGACGGCGGAACGCTGCTGTCGCTATCCAGTGTCGACCCCATCCGCGTGACATTTCCGGTGACCGAAGCCGAATTGCTTGAATTTCGCGCGCGCCGCGCCAAGGCGTCGGCCTCCGAACCCTTGAAACTGCAGTTAGTCCTCGCCGATGGCACAACTTATGGCCAAACGGGCAGCATCGATGTGACCGATACCGAGGTGCAGTCAGGCACGGATTCAGTTCTGGTCCGTGGTTCCTTTCCCAATCCAGATGGGTCACTCATCGACAATCAATTGGTGCGGGTCGTCGTTACTGATCCTTCACAGCAAAAATCGTTGGTAATCCCCGCCAAGTCCTTGCAAAAGGATCAGTCCGGTTACTTTGTGTTCACGGTTGGAAGCGACGGAAAAGCCAAGAAAACGCAGATTCAACTGGACCGTACTGAAGGAACCGAAGCCGTTGTTTCAGGCGGTCTGAGCGAGGGTGACAAAGTTATCACCGATGGCCTGCAGAAGGTCCACGCCGGTGCTGAGGTGAGTGTTTCAACGCCCCAAGACACCTCATCGACCACCGGCGGGAACTGATCAAATGATCTCACAACTTTTCATCCGTCGCCCCCGGTTTGCAATCGTCATTTCGGTCGTGATCACGCTGGCTGGTCTGATTTCCATTACTCAACTGCCGGTGGAACAGCTTCCCGATATTGTGCCGCCTCAGGTTCAGGTGACAACCAGCTATCCCGGCGCTGGTGCCGAAGTTGTCGAGTCAACGGTTGCCCAGATCATCGAAGAACAGGTGATCGGCGTCAGCGACATGCTCTACATGAAATCCACGAGCGGGGCAGACGGCAGCTATAACCTGCAGGTAACATTTGAACCCGGGACCGACCCCGATATCAACGCGGTCAACGTACAGAACCGTGTCAGCTTGGCCATGTCCGCATTGCCCGAAGAAGTAACACGCGCAGGTGTAAATACCAAAAAGAAGTCCTCGGCGCTGCTGCAGGTCGTCGCCATAACGTCCGACGATCCGAAGAATGACGATCTTTTCCTTTCGAATTTCGCGACCATCAACGTCCTCGACAGTATCAAAAGGTCGCCCGGCGTAGGGGATGCCACCCTCTTCGGCGCATTGGATTATTCGATGCGGATCTGGCTCGATATCGACAAGATGACCAGCCTTTCCGTGACCGTTGACGATGTGATCGCGGCGCTCAATGCACAGAACGTTCAGGCCGCGGTGGGACGTGTCGGCGCTCAACCGATGGCAAATGACCCGGTCTTTCAGCTGAATATCCAGACACAGGGTCGATTGAACAGTACTGACGAGTTCGAAAATGTGGTCGTCCGCGCCCTGCCCGATGGTTCGTTCGTTCTTATCGGCGATATTGCACGGGTAGAGCTTGGCGCAAAAACACGGGATTCCTTTGCCTCGTTTGACAATAAACCGGCGGCGATGATCGGTGTCTATCTTGAGCCGGGAGCAAATGCGCTGGATACTTCAAAGGGCATCAACGAGGCGCTGACCGGGCTGCAAAGCGCCTTTCCCGATGGGGTCAAATGGAGCGTCCCCTACAACTCGGTAACCTTCGTCCGCGCAAGTATCGACGAAGTCGTGAAAACGCTGATACAGGCGTTTGGACTTGTGGTTATCGTCGTCTTCTTGTTTCTGGGCAGCCTGCGGATGGCCCTAATCCCCCTGATCGCGGTTCCCGTATCACTTGTCGGCGCACTGACATTCATTCTAGCTTTAGGGTTCTCGCTCAACACCGTTTCGCTGCTGGCGCTGGTGCTTGCGATCGGCATCGTTGTGGATGATGCGATCGTGGTGATTGAAAACGTCGAAAAGGTTATGGGCGAAAACCCTGAGATGTCCGTGGCGGAAGCCACTGGCGAGGCCATGAAGCAGATCACTGCCCCTATTCTGGCGATCACATGCGTGCTGCTTTCGGTATTTGTACCCGTTGCATTCATACCCGGCATCACCGGAACGATGTTTCAGCAATTCGCGGTCGCCGTCTCTTTCTCAATGCTGATCTCTGCGTTGAACGCCCTGACGCTTAGTCCAGCACTATGCGCGGTGCTGTTGCGTCGGGAAAGCGGCCCCAAACGTGGCCCGCTCGCCTGGATTTCGCGCCGAATAGACAATGCACGCGATGGCTATGCCTATGTGGTCACAATTCTGGCTCGTCGCGCGATATTGGCAGTGCTACTGCTTGGCTTTGCCCTTTTCGGTGCAGGCTGGCTGTTCAAAACCGCGCCATCCGGCTTTCTGCCGGTCGAAGACCAAGGGGCCTATTTTGTTGAGGTGGCGTTGCCCGAAGGGTCCTCGATCAATCGTACGACCAAAGTGATGGAAGACGTCGCAACCATCATGAAAGCCGCACCCGGTGTGCAGGATGTCATGACGGTCACTGGCTTCAGCTTTGTCGACGGCCTGAACAAATCCAACAGCGGATTTGGCATCGCAATCATGCAGCCCTTCGAAGACCGGACCGATCCTGCATTGTCCGTCAAGTCCTCGATCAGGCATGTCCGAAGCGAGTTCGCCGGTCTGGAAGACGCCATCGCCTTTCCGTTCAATCTTCCACCGATCCTTGGCTTGGGCACAGGTGCCGGGTTCGAGTTCGAACTTCTGGACCTGCATGGCGGCAGTGTTTTGGATCTCGGTGCGGCAGCAGCGGGGCTCGTCACAACCGCCAATTCCGACCCTCGATTGGCCGGAGTCTACACGACATTTTCTGCACAATCCCCAAAGCTGAACCTCGACCTCGATCGCAAAAAACTGCAGACGCTTGGCGTGGATGTCGACGATCTGTTCCGGGCCATGCAGGTCACGTTGGGCGGGTATCATGTGAACGACATGAACCTCTTTGGCCGGACGTGGCAGGTCAATCTTCAAGCTGATCAAAAATACCGGGCCAATGTCGGGGACATTGCGCGCATTCACGTGCGGAATAGCGATGGAGAGATGGTACCTATACGCGCTGTGGCGAATGTAGACCTCGTATTGGGTCCGCAAATGGTGACCCGGTACAACAACTTCCAGGCCGTCACCATCAACGGCGGGCCGGCACCGGGTACATCAACGGGCGAGGCCATCGCGGCGATGGAGGAAATTGCCGCAAAGACACTGCCAGAGGGATACAGTTACGATTGGACAGGCACAGCACAGCAAGAGATTGAGGCCGCAGGGAAAACGCCTATCGTTCTGGGGCTTGCTTTGTTGTTCGCCTACCTCTTTCTTGTCGCGCTGTACGAGAGCTGGACGATACCCCTTGCGGTTCTGTTCTCGGTCACCTTTGCGGTGTGCGGCGCATTGGGCGCGTTGCTGTTACTTGGTCTTCAGAACAACCTCTACGCTCAGATCGGACTGGTCGTCCTGATCGCGCTGGCTGCCAAGAACGCAATTTTGATTGTCGAATTTGCGATGGATCGGTATCGGCAGGGGCTAAGCGCTGTTGATGCCGCAACCCAAGGTGCCCGTGCGCGTTTCCGTGCGGTCATGATGACCAGCTTTGCGTTCATCGCCGGGCTCTACCCACTGGTTGTGGCCGACGGGGCCTCGATGCTCGCGCGCCGCGGTGTCGGTACGCCGGTGTTCGGGGGGATGATCGCAGCTGCTCTTGTCGGCATATTCCTCATACCGTCCCTATACATAATCGCACAGCGGTTCAGAGAGAAAGTGCATGGAAAAAGCAATACCGTTGGTGGTGAAAACGCCCTTTAGATAGGTCGGACAATTTCGGTTTCGCGGCGGCTCGCCGGTCATGGGCCGCCCCAGCGAGATCGATGTCGTCTTTCTTTTAAGTTGCCCATTCCGAGAGAGTGTGGAGCGGCAAGTTCAGTGACTCTCCTGTAGGGGTCAAATCATACTCCACGCGGGGCGGTATTTCATCGTAGGCAGTACGCGACACCAATAGCTTCACAACGGGCCAAGTCTTGGGCTTTGAACAAGGCTCAAAATTTGGCGCTGTCATTCGACCGTTCGGCCTCTTGCATGGCTTTCAAGGCAGCAAAGCCGCAAAATAGGAGTTTAAGAAACGGTCCTTCGGATCGGCCTTGTGGCGCATAGCGGCAAACCTGATCCAATCTCTTCCAAGCGCGCCTGATACATGTTTTTTGCGAAGTTGCTTTGTCTGATTCAACAACGGACGCGCACCGCGCGCAACGGCAAAGTCGTTGAAACGTCGGTTGAAACCAGCCCACAGCGGATCATTCGCACGCGTATCTACCGGATCCATGGTGAAGATGGCTTCGTTGCGGGAAAAGGACAGCAACGAGTTTCGGTCCCGTTGAATGAAATATATTTCAGTCGTCAAACTTTGCCGAAATCCCGTCTTCCTTTTAAATTCATCACAAAACTCCAGATAGGCCGGAACGAAGGTTTCCCATTTGCTGACGGGTACAGCCCAGAATGTGAAGTCAAAATAGTGGTTTCGGCCAAACCTGAAATTCAGCATGGAGTCGGCTCGGCGGGCTCTGAATCCCCCAGACCAGCGATACAGTCTCAGGAATGCAATCAGGGAATAGTCGCTGACGCTGTACCACCAGTTAAACGGCAACCAAGAAAGGACAAACGTCGCGACCACTTGCCAAATGCGGTCCCGAACCCGACGCTTTGCTCTCGAAAATACTCCTATATGCGCATCTGTAACTTTGCGCGTTTCGACAATCATCCTGCGGCTGGCGGGCTGTAGAAAACCAAGAAACCCGTCCGAAGACTGCGCTAGCTCATCGAAAGCCGGCAGCGGGTCAAGTTTGAAAAATTCGTATTGATATTGCAGCGTTTTTTCCGGCTTGATCCTGAACGTGACCTCAAAAATCACACCCAACAATCCATAGCTACAGCGGACGGCCTGCATTTTGTACCGGTTGTTCCGCTCAGTCAGTGTTTCGACAAAGCCTTCAGCGTTCACCATGCGTATCCCGACTACGCAGGAACTTATCTGGCCAAGACCTTGTAGGCCTAAAGATGCGTCTTTGGTACCGCAGCAAGCAACTGATCCGGCTGTTGCATTGCCGATTTCAGGTTGGACCTCGATGCACATGTTGTGCAGCTTCAACTCATCCCGCAGACCAAGCATATTGACGTGAGAGCCGACGGTTACAGTGAAATTCTTCACATCCACGTCAATGTCGGTGAAGTGGTCCAGAATGATCTGCGTCCCTGTGGTGCAAGCGCAATCGTTCAAGGAATGAAAACTCCCACCAACACGAAGTGGTGACGGATAACGTTTTGTATCGCGCACAACGTCCACAATCTCGGTGATCGACGCCGGGTGGACGACCTCGGTTGGCTCGCTCAGGGCCGTGTCGTTCCAGTTTCGAAAGGTTTGGCTATTCTGCTTGGACATGGTGCCACCCCCTTTGGCAATTCACTGTGAAAGCAATTCGCGACAACTGATTTCGTCAGGCGACCCGCTGATTTCAGGCAGCGCGCTCAAAAGGTTAGAAACCTCGGCAAGGGAACGTGTTTTAAGTTCTGCATCGCCCGACACCCTTGCAAGATTTGCCGACGACCGTAGCGCCCAAAGGTTCGAACCGTTGCCCAGTGAACGCTGTTGCGCTTCCTCAAAGCATTCGATTGCCGCCTCCGTAGCCTGTTGCTGCAGAAGTAGTTCACCCTTCAATCGAAGAAGTTCGGGAACATACCACTGTTCGTCAGTCGTTTCAGCGATCTCGATGGCCCGGTCATTCGTCAGCAGTGCGGTTTTGATGTCGCCGCTCAGCAATTGCATTCTGGCCGCAACCGAAATGACAAAGGGCAGGTATTGTCGCGCCTCCATACCCTTTTCGTGGATTTTTCGGCCCAGCAGGAATTCTTCCTTGCCCTTCTGCAATTCACCTTCCGTCAAATGCGCGTAGCCCAGCAGAATACGCGACATTCCTTCCCAGCTGCCGAAACCTTGCTCAATCGCCATGTTTCGGCTGCGTGTTGCTATTTCGATCGTTTGCTTTTGATCGTCAAGAAGATGATGAATGGCCGCGTGATAGGTCAAAACGTAGTTTCGTGAATGCAGGTTCGTACGTTGGTTGGCGAACTCCTCGCATTGTCGGATCGTTTCTAAGGCACTTTTGATTTCACCCTTCGCGATCTTGGCCAGTGCCAGATAGCACTTCGCAGTTACCTTGTGATCAAGGGCATAAAACTCATCGGATGCGTAAGTTTCTTGATAATGCGCGTCGTAGAGTTCGACTGCTTCATTGAGATCACGAATGCCTCGGGCAAGCTGTCCCTGAAGAACACTGGCGCCACCCTCAAGCCTTTTTGCGATCACTCTCCCCAGATTGGATTGTCGCGCCTCCGCCTCGGCCCGACATTCCGACGCGATCTCTCGAGCTGTCTTGAAATCTGCCCGAACCATCAACATGGACCCAAACCCCGAATACGTGGCGAACAGGTTCCTGCTGTCGGTCAGGTTGCGTTGAGCGCGGCAAAGCTGCAGGGCACGTTCATAGTGTTTTCTCGCGTTCGCGCACGAGAATCCGTCACGCACCTCAAAGGCGGTTCCAAGCGAAATCCGAAGCTGCAGTTCTATCTCGGGATCTGATGTTAAGTAGCCCTGATCTGAGTCTAGAAGTGCCGCCGCACGCTCGTACTGGACGACGGCCTCCAGGTAGCCCCCCTTGACCGAAGACAGGTTGCCGGCCGCAATCCAATAGCGAATTGCCGTGCTGGCGTCTCCGGCGGCCTCGAAATGATGGGCAAAGAGTTCTGGCCGCGCTTTTACCTGCCCTGGGTGTTCGCGCCGAAGGAAATCGACAATACGGGAATGGTGTGCCTGGCGCCTATCGCGTGGCAGAGACTCATAGGCGGCATCCCGGTAGCGCGCATGGCGAAAACAATAGTCTTCCGTCCCGCCTATATCCGATTTGCGTATGACGTCCGCACTTTCAAGCGCGTCGAGACTGTCAGTAAGTGCCCGGCTGGAACATTCAAGCAAGGCCAATAGTTGTCGGTGTGTAAACTGCTTTCCGATAACCGCCGCGGCCTGAGCAGTCTCCTGACTGAAACGATCCAGTCGATCCAGATGCGATTTAATGGCATCTCGACGGGTGGCTGGAATGCCGAAGTGACCGGGATTTCCAACCATTGTGCCCGCACTGTTTTCACCTGCAAAACGCTGCGACCACTCTAACAACTCAACGCGAGTGTGTTCCTCAATGTCGAGAGGAACCCCGTCGCTCCAGTCCAAGATGGCCCGAATTTGGCTTACTGGCAGCTTTGGGCCGGACGTCAATTCAGAAACCAACGTTTCCGCATCAGATTCAGACAGGGCTGAAACCGGAATGCCCACCACATGGTCGTTGGTGAAAATTCTCGCTTCGTGGCGCCCTCTTGTGGTCAGGACCAAGAGGTTCGGACCATTCGGCACGACCTCACTCAGGCGATCCAAAAGCTTCAGTGTCGAGTCATCGGCCCAATGAATGTCCTCAACCACGACCAGACGGGGCGCATCCTGTGACCTGCCGACTAGCAAACGAGTAATGGCATCCAGCAGCTTTCGCAGATGCAGAACCGAAGAAACGTCCCGCCGAGCTTGTTTCGACTTGTGGCGTATTGAAAGAAATTCGGCAAGAAACGATAGCGCTTCGTCGAAGGCAGGTTGAAAATCCGCGTTGGTCGAATTCGCCAGCTTTTTGAGCTTAACGGCTTCGGAGTCGTCGGGGTCAATCTTGGCCCTTTGAAGCAAGTATGCACCAACAGGAGCGAGTTGGCTGCGCACCAAATGTGGTTCGCATTGCAGCACACAAACAGCGTCCTGCTTCGCGTTCACCCGTTCTACAAGTTCGTGCGCAAGACGCGACTTACCGATACCTGCCTCACCGCTTAGAACGGCGATCTGCCCGGTCCCTTCTTGCGCTTTTTCCCATAGCGTATACAGAGCCGACCACTCGTGATCACGACCGATGAGCGAAGTTCGACGAACCCCCCTGAGTTTATCGAACCTTGTCCCGCGTGACCGCTCCCTGACGACCCCCCAAGCCTGCAACGGGTCGCTATATCCCTTGAGACTGCGCAGCCCCAAGTTCTCAAGTTTAAACGTGTCTCCAAGTAATAGACGGGTTTCGTGGCTTATCGCTATCGCGTCGGACTCCACGAGCTCCTGCAGCCTGGCCACTCGGTTCATTGCATCACCGATAGCGTCATGTTTCTTGTGGTGGGTGATTGCCCCAAACAGCAACATGCTTGTCGCTATGCCTATTCGCGCATGCAACTGATCGCGGAATCGTGTGCTTTGCCCGAGGTTCGTCAGAATAGCGAGCGCGGCTCGCACCGCGTTTTCCGCCGCAGTTTCTTCTGCATTCGGATAACCAAACAAAAAATAGACACCGTCCCCATGCGATGAGTGCTCGAAGCCGCGCCATGGCTGCGTAGCGGCTCGGATTCTGTCGAAGAACTCGCGAAGCAGTTCGCTGTAGTCTTCCACCCCGAGTTCGAGTGTGAGCCCGACAGAATTGACCAAATCGCAGTTCAGCACTGTGACTTGACGGCTTTCTGTTGTGTGCATCAGATCTAGCGCCCTCCTAACCTAAACCTGCTTGGTAACGTAATTCAGAAAACTAACGGCGGTTGGTGGATCTAGGGTATTGCCACTATTGGTATAGATGTTAGCGAGTTATGGCCCCCTTGTCGTTATACTTCTGTCGGTCACGCAAATGGCAAACTAGTCTGTAAATATAAGTCGGAAGTCCGGTAGAGGCAGGAACAGGTCGCCCTGATTGCAAGCACCGCGGGTTTTTTCTCAAGTATTTCAAAGCTATTTTGTCGCTGGTTAGACGACCCAGTGTTTTGTCGCGGAAACGCGAATGTCAGCGTAGGTTGGCTCAGAATAGGACGGATCGCATGGCCCTAATTTTCTGCCTTTGAACCGCAGTTCACTTCATCAACAGCCGGCTATAAATAGGGCCACGAAACTTGGCGCATCCAGCTTGCGACAGTTTCAACTCACCGCTGGGTTACGGAAAGGCCAGCCCGAGCGGCCTCAAAACTCGAGATTGAATGCGGGTTCAAATCCCGCGCCGTCATACCCTGCCAAGCCTATACCGTCATAGTTCAGCCATGTCGTTCAGCGGCCGCTGTTTACGGTCACGATGTAGGTTCCAACCGATCCGTCTCCAACCACATCACCAACACTTTCGATGCTGGGGCCGTCTGTCAGAACCAGACCGTCTCCGGGGCGCTCACCGTACCAATCCAGCCCCGACAAAAGGTATCCATTCAAAGCCGTGGCGGCTTGGAAACGGGTCGTGCCAAAAATTCGACCGAGGTCCGTGCAACTATGGTCTCGGGGTTGCGCTCGTATACGCGGAGGGCCGTTGTGTCATTGCTGTAACTTTGCTCCGGAATATCGTCATCGCCTAAAACACACCAAATCGTTGGAAAATTGAGAACACACCGCTTTTGAAACGCCTCGTTGCGTTGGCGTCAAAGAAGAACCGATCCGACTCGAAGGATGTCTCAGATGGACCGATATTTGCATTGTAGTCGCCGGACGCCTAACCAAACCACAGGTTAATGAGAGTGCCATCGTCCGGTTGCCACCCAACGTGTGGTCCTATGAAATAGCTTTCGAAGTTTGCGGAAATCACATTGTTGAACGAGTCGCACTTTGCTGTCTCCTACCTGCCGGCCGGACCGATCTGAAAACGTGCATCGTGCCATATTTCATATCCCAAAATAATCTGGTTCCTGCGGTCGAACCCAGGTGATGATTGAGAAGTCGCAGATTCTGCGAAGGGGCCGAGCGCGTGGCATCCAAGTCTTTCCGAAATCGAAACGCAACCGTAGAGCAGTGGATTGAACCCGAAAACAGCGCTTTCAGTCAGTTGCTCTGCGCAGTTCGAACCCCCTGTGTTACTGCCCGCGTCAACACCATCACCGCCACCGGGAACGGGCGGTAGGGTCTGATCCGGCAGCGCAAGTTGGTTAGTGGTTTGAACCTCGCATCCCATGTCGCCGGAAACGTCGGAAAGCAAGTGCGTACCAGCCGCCCCAACGGCAACGAATGGCGACATGGATACGTGCAAGCCTTGATCGTTCCATGTGTCGATGCCGGCTCCCGAGGTTGTTTCAGACAGAGCAAATTCAGAAACGATATTCGTGGTCGACAGCCAATTGGACTGAGACCCATCATCTGTCGTGCTGAGAGAATGCACGTTGCCAAGGCTCTACATGCGGCAGACTAAGCACGGGACTTTTGCGCCAGAAATCCAACAACAACGGCAAGAGTCGAGGCAGAGAAAACGCGGGTAATGGTCGCATGTTAACCCTCTGACATCTAACTCTAAGATTTAGTCCTCTTAGATCCGCAACAGCGAGGCGCAACAAAACTGAGGATGGGGAATGCAGCGAAAAATTTGAGTGTTATTTACCCGCGAATTATTACCCGCCCGAAATCGCCATGTGAAAGCAAAGGGTCTTGGTTGTTTGATAGCTCGAAGTACAGCGACCGTCTCGAACGACAGCTAAGATGCCCAAATTGGTAGATCCGCAAACACGCCTTGAAGAAGGCGTGCATTTGTTCACTGTGTAATAGTCTAAAGCTTGTTATTTTCCTTGATTTCATCATCTTGACCCTATGAACAAGCCAATCAGCAGAACCGACCGCACCGAAATTCTACCGGAGCAAGATTTGCCAACCGGTGCTGATCTGTTGGGCCTTGGCAGAAAAATGGCGTCCGATTGGAGTGTTGGAGGCAGTGCGTTCCAACGCGCGACCGGTTGCCGGAACGAGATTGAATACAAGCAAAACCAAATGCGATCCGGCCATGTGATGCAGCATGCGCATCTTGGTTTTCGTGAACTTGAACACTCGGTTGACGCCATCCGACGCGTCTTTGACAGCTGTTCGGAACGGGGGGTGCGGGTTGACCGGTTCGGCATGTGCCTGGACTGGTCCATGGGCTATCCAAGAGACCAACGCACAGATCAGGCTCGCGGAACCGGCATCCTGCTGAATGACGCCGAGGCTTTTGCGTGCCTGACAGACGCAAGCCCAGCTGCTATGCATTTTGGGGACTTTATGCTGGGGTTTCCTGCGGCGTTAGAAAACACATGTGCCGCACTGGCCGCAGGTGCAACAACGATCGGGAATTTGGGGCAGTACTTTACCTTTCGCATGACTGGGCATGACGATGACGTTGAAACGACGCGGGCGACGGTTCAAGCTCTTGGCCTTATTGCTGCGCAATCGGTTCCGGTCCTGGTGCATTCCAATTTGGACGATGGATATGCAGCTGTGTATGAAGATCTGACCTCGGCACTGGGTCAGGCTATACTTGAGAAATACATAGTCACCGACTTGATCGGAGCGCCCTACGCAGTTTGTTATGGCCATCATTTCACCGAGCCTCTGACGCGGATTGCCTTTCAACGAGCATTGGCAAAAATCAGCCGCGGTGTACCCGGGTCCCAAATTTATGGCGCAACGGTGTTGTACAAAGGGACGCATGCCGAGAACTTTGCCGGTCTGTCGGCCTATCTTCTGTCTGACATCGTGGCACAGCGCCTTCAGCCTACAGGGCATGCGTTGAACCCGGTACCGGTCAGCGAAAACGAGCGTATCCCCGATGTGGACGAAATCTGCAATGCACAATGCCATTTGGGAAGGCTCGTCGAATTGGCGGACGGCTATGTCCCTCTGATCAACATCGATGAGATCGATCGCATAAGCGAGACCCTATTGCGCGAAGGTCAAGGCTTTGCCGGTCGGGTTCTGGCGGGTCTGGCAGAGGGTGGTATTGATACGAGCGACCCGTTTGAGCTGCTGTTGTCCCTACGTCGCCTGGGTGGGCGGGTGTTAGAGCGATCTTTCGGTGGCGGTGCAATGCGCCGGGATGCGCCAGGTCGAAGAACGCCCATCGTTGGCGCGACAACACACCGCGAACTGGAGGAAGAAGCCGAGGCCTTTGTGGCATCTGACGCGGGTATTGCACTGCAACAACTCGCGAAGGCCCCCGTACGAATACTGACTGCAACCACGGACGTTCACGAACATGGCAAAATGCTACTGGACCTCGTTTTTCACAAAGTGGGGTTTATCGTCGAAGATGGAGGGGTGTCGAGCGATCCGGATCGCATCGTCACTCTGGCCCAACAGAAGCACATCGATGTTATCGCCCTCAGCACTTACAATGGCGTGGCGTTACGATATTCGAAATCGTTGATGAACAAGCTAGGTGACGCCGGGCTAGTTCTGCCGGTTCTGATAGGTGGGCGTCTGAACGAAATCCCCGAAGGGAGTAACACAAGTCTACCTGTCGATGTTTCTGCAGAACTCAATGAACTGGGTATGTCGGTTTGCAGTGATCTCGAAGCGGCCTGCGCTGCGTTAAGCGCCATTCTTACCGGTTCTGGGGGCTGGGATAAACACTAGCCCCCTCTCCTGCCGCGGTTAGCACGTTGTCCGGAGAGCGTTACCAGCAGGGCTGCGCTGGTAATAGCGAAAACGCCGAGATAGCCCAACGGTCCGGGAACGGTGGAAAAAAGAACAAGATCAAAACCCAACGCCCAGATAAGCCCGGTGAAATCAAACGGTGCAAGTTGGCTGACCGAGGCACGGGCGACCGCTTCGTTGGACACGACATGACCAATGCCACCAAGGAAGCCAGCCAATGCGAGCCACCCGATCAGGCTCCAGCTCAACTCCGCCCAACCGAACGGCAGCGTGGTTAGCCCGACAAGTGCTGAAACAACGGCAAAGTAAAATGCGATGCAGGACGAGCTTTCCGTGAGGGTCATCCTCTTGGTGTGCACTCGAACAAACGCCATCGTCAGCGCATAACCAAGCCCGGCGAGAACCCCAATAAGCGCACCTTCCCCCGGCAGCTCGAACGCCTCCCACAACAGCAACACTGCCCCAAAAAAGCCCAGTGAAACCGCAGCAAGCACCCCTGTGGTCAGCTTTTCCTTCAGCAAAAAAGCCGCCATCGGAAGGACCAGTACCGGCGCGAGGTATGCAAGTGCCTGAGCATTCGCAACGGGCAGATAAGCGAGTGACATGAAAGACATCGCCATGGACAGCGCACCAAACAACCCGCGTGTAATATGTAGGCCCGGACGCCGAGTTCTTAAGCCCTTGGGAAAGTCGCTACGCCAGGCCATGTAGAGGCAAATCGGAATGATTGCGACGGCTGACCTCCAGAACATAATTTGGCCGATCGGCACTGTCTTTGCTGCACCATGTACAGCGGCTGACATCGCCGTCATGAGAAACGCGGCAAACAATCTAAGCCCAACGCCTTCGATAAACCTTTTCTGAGTGGACATCGTCAACTTCATTAAAAATACAGGAATAATCGCAATGCACTTCAGCCTGGCAGAAACGCCTGATCCGAAGCTTAACCCATATATGATAGCGCTACCATAGGGGTTTTATGATCTCAAATAAACACTTGTTAGATTTGGCGCCATGCCGACACAGTGCGCGCAATCACAGATTCAAAACTCATCACGATCTGCAAACGCCCATATAGCCGCTGGGTTTAAAGCGCGACACCGATCGGCAAAACGCTCGAACGGCACCCAGCAAGTCGAGCGCTATTTCGGTAGAAGATATAGGTATGGGCCAGCGTGAAACGCAGGTAATCGACTACGAAAAGATAAACTCGTCCGTCAGTGGAAAAGGTTTCTGCGGATCGGGCTCTACGGCCGTTTGAACTTGTGCCTTCGCAGGCGCAACATCCGAGGAAGCCGCGGCCTTGGCCTGGCTTTTTCGAAGTTCGAGTTGGTTCAACAAGAAGAAAACACCTGCCCTTCGACCCTTCAAAGCCTCAGGCACATTTACTGGCACAACCTGGGTGTTCTTTGGAGAGCTCTTCATCAAAGGAACCTTCGGGACCACGCAGTTTTGCAACATAGTATGAAAAACAAGCGTAATCTGGATGACAAAATTCAATTTAAGCGGATGGCGTGTCTTTTCTGCCAACACGTCAAAAGTGCAGCATCTAAGCCGATTTGAAGTCGACGTGTGATCGATCCACCTGAATCGACCCAGCACAACATCGAATTTGCTAAGTGCCGCACACGCCGCACTTTGCGAGGGTCACGCCGCATGTTTGCACCTCTTGGCGAACGCCGGGTTAAGAGATTTGCGGTCAGCTTTCCCGAAATGCATGCGCCAATTGATCTGTCAGAGGCTTCAGCAGAAAGCTTAGAACCGAACGATCGCCAGTGTGCAAAAACGCTTCGACCGGCATACCCGGTATAAGCTCAGACTGACCCAACCGGGCCAGCTCTTCAGGCGGTAGCGTGACTTCTACCCAATAGAAACGGCGATCCGTTTCCGGATCTTCGACACTGTCCGGTGAGACGCGAGACACCGCGCCATAGAGTTCCGGTGTCGAGCGTTGATCGAATGCCGGGAACCGGAGCCTGGCGGTTTGTCCCAAATGCACGGTATCAATGGACTCAGGTGCCACTTGGACCTCAAATTCCAGACCATCGGTAACCGGAACCACCGTCATAAGTGTCTCCTGCGGGGCAATAACGCCTCCACTCGTCCACACCTGTAGTTCATGTACGACACCAGAAACCGGCGCCCTGATGTCGAGGCGACTAAGGATTTCGTCAAGCCGCGCGAATTCCAAACGGTTCTCGTCGATATCGGCAGAAACCTGGCGGAGCTCGGAAACCACCTCGTCATGGAATTCCTGATCGGCCTGAGTGATTTTAAGCTCTGCATCCTGAATCGCGTTCCGCATACCTGTCAGGTCGGACTGATGAACCGCGTTTTGGCCCAGTAGCTCGATCTGCCTGCCCTGCAATTCCAACAGGCGGCTCTCGGGTACAAGACCCTGATCAAACAGAGTGCTGACGTTGCTTATCTCACGATCGACAAGGGCAACCTGACTCTCAGTGGCTTCAAGCTGCGCGGTAATACCAACGATTTGCGCTTGTTGCTGCTGGATCTGCTCTCTGAGCTGGGCCTTGCGGCTTTCCAATACGGCGCGTCGGGACTTGAAGGCCTCTTGCTGACCTTGCAGTTGCCTTTGCACGGCCTCGGGATCAAGCGCAATCTCAGTTTCGACCGGCGGTATCTCATCCAGTTTTAGGCGTTCCGCCTCAAGCCGGGCCTCGCGCGCTGTCAACTCGGTCAGGACGCCGTGCACGATATCCCGATTGATCTCAGCCAGTTTGGGATCAAGCTGCAACACGACCTGTCCTGCCTCCACAAGGTCACCGTTATTGACCTTAATGTCCTGGACAATACCGCCTTCGAGGCTCTGAACAGGGCGAGGGTTGCCCTGCACAACGACCTCGCCCGAGGCGATGACCGCACCGCCAATGGACACGTACCGAAACAGAACAACCAATAGCAGCAAGGCGACAACGCTGCCGATGGCGACAACCTGCTCTGTCCGGGTAAGTTTGGTTTTGATGCCTGATTTATGGAGCATTTCGATTACCCAGCTCTTCTGGATTCAAACGGAATAGGTTCTGACGGCACGGATTTCATCGCCATTTTGACAATTTCGTCTCGGGGGCCGAACTTCGCCACTTTGCCCTTGTTCATAAGCAGAACTTTGTTGGACTGCAGAAGAACATTTGGTCGGTGCGCCGTGACCACCACTGTACTGCCCGCTTTGCGCAGCAAACGGATCGCCTCGGTCACGGTTTCGTCGCCATGCGAGTCCAGATGCGCGTCGGGTTCATCAAGAACAACAAGCTTTGGCAGCCGGTATAATGCGCGAGCAAGGCCAATCCTCTGAACCTGCCCGCCTGACAGCGGCTGGCCCTCGAACCCCACTCGGGTTGCATATCCATCCTGGAAACCAAGGATCATCTCGTGCACACCAGCGTAACGAGCGGCTTCGAAAACGTCCTTTTCCTTCGCCGCATCATCAAAGCGCGCAATGTTTTCAGCGATTGTACCCGGCAGCATTTCCACATGCTGCGGCAGGTACCCAATATGCTGCCCTAACTCATCCGGGTCCCATTGATCCAGGGTCGCACCATCCAGTCGTACTTCGCCAATGTCCGGGCTCCAGACGCCAACCATTGTTCTGGCAAGGCTCGATTTGCCCGCCGCACTGTTGCCAATGACCCCCAAAACATCGCCGGCCTCAAGTTCAAAACTAACCTGATCCAAAATGCGAGGCCCGACGCGTTTCTTTTCACCGGGCACAAGCTTGGTGACTTTTTTGAATTGCACGGCTCCCGTCGGCTTGGGCAGCGCTACTCTGGGCTTGGGTGCAGGTGCTTCCGCAAACACCTCTTTCAAACGTTTATGAGCTTCGGAGGCGCGCCCGATCCCCTGCCATTGGCCGATAACCTGATCGATCGGCGCCAATGCCCGTCCGGCCAGAATGGACGCCCCCACGATCATGCCTGCCGATATCTGTTGCTGAAGCGCCAGATAGGCGCCACCTGTCAGCAGCATCGACTGCAGCAACATGCGAAAAACCCGGGAACTTGACGAGATTACATCCGAACGATCGCCCCCGACCTGAGACTGACTGACCGCCACTTCGTGGGCTGCGCGCCACCGTTTGGTCACTGCTGCGCGCATGCCAAGGGCCTTGATCGCTTCGGTACTGCGGAGACTTTGGCTGACAAAAGCACGCTCGGCACCGTCCAATTGCATGGCCTCTGACATAGGCTTTTTACTGACCCACTGATTGATAAGAGCCAACATCACAACCACTGCCGCACCGGCCAGTGTCAGATAGCCGAGCCACGGATGTATGATGAAGACGGCAACCAGAAAAATCGGAATCCACGGCACGTCGAACAGGCCGCGGATCGCGGGGCTAGCCAGGAAACCACGAACGATTTCAAGATCGCGCAAGCTGCTTGCACTCTTACTGCGGTTGCCTCCGTTTTCCAGAACCTGACGGAAGGCCAATTCACCGGTCGCATTGTCAAAGCGGAAAGCCGCACGCGACAAAATCCGGGACCGGATAAACTCGTACACCCCCATGAAGGCGTAAAGCACGACGACAATCAGGAACAAGCCAAGCAAGGTCGGGACTGATCCGCTGGACAGAACCCGATCATAAATCTGCAGCATGTAAAGTGGGCCGGTAAGCATCAGAATGTTGATAAGCGCGCTGAAAACACCAGCCCGCATAAAAGACCCGCGCAAAGCACCAACTGCACGCCCATAAGGCGTCAGAATCTCGTTACTTGATTTCATCGCATCACTGCCCGAATTGCCTGAGAGTTTTTTCAGCCTGAGCAAAAGAAAACGTCTTCGGCCTGCCCGATCCATCGGAACAGCGCGCGTACGCAACTTTCACAGAAAATCCCCACATCGATGAGCCGGAAAATAAACGCGCCTTTCGAAATAGAAAGATCACCTCAATTCTACGGCTGGAACTCGGCGGGTTTTTGCAGAGTTTCGACTTCAAGTTGCAGCAAGTTTCCGCCCAGTATTCACGCGAGTTTCACGCACCCAAAAGCAAATTTTCAATGCCCGGAAAGGGTTAATTCCCAACCGACCGGAATTCAGTTTTCACGCAAAGCTTTATTGAAATAACTCGCCAGAGGGCGCGCCAAATAGGCCAAAGGCGACTGCTCGCCGGTTCGAATAAAAGAATCAACCGGCATTCCCGGCAACAGGGCCACGTCTTCAGGCAGCTTGTTCAGTTCACCTTCTGGCAGGTGAATTTCGATACGGTAATAGGGTGCGCCTGTTTGATCATCCACGAACGCGTCAGCGGAAATCCCTTTGACCAAACCGTCGAGTTCGGGCGTGGTTCGGCTGTCAAAAGCACCGAACTTCAGCACCACAGGTTGATTTTCGTAGACCTGGTCGATGTCTATTGACTGAATCTCTGCTTCGATCACCAGAGGTCGATCTTGCGGCACGACATAAAGCACCGGATCGGCCGCGCGAATGACGGCGTCCTTTCCGAACACGCGCAGATCGTAAATCAGACCGCTGACAGGCGCGCGCAAGTCCAGTCTGTTGAGACGCTCCAGCAATGATCTGCGCTGCTCTTTCAGTTCCAGCTCATTGTATTGCAGGTCCCGCAGCTCGGTTATTGCGTCTTCGAGGCGGCGGGTTTTCAGCTTTAGTTCTTCGATCTCTAGCTCGGCAACACGTTCCAGTGCTTCAGACTTTCGCGCAATTAGGTTGCCCAATTCGCCCGCCATTCTGGCTTCCTCGCGCCGCAGGCCAAGAATGCGCGAAGCTTGCGCCAGACCTTTGTCGAACAGTGATTTTTGGCTTTTTAACTCTTCCAGGATCAGATCGTTTTGCTGCTCAAGCGCGGATAGCTGCGCTTCAATGCCATCAACTTGATTGTGCAGTTGATCCCGTCTTTTCCGCAATTGTTCGATTTCTTGTTCAACCGATGTATTTCGGGCCTCAAAAAGGCGCTTTTGACCCGCGAGTTGATGGTCGATTTCCTGATCCGCTTCGGCCATTACAAGCAATTCGGGCGCAAAGGTTATGTCCTTTGCCTCATCCCGTTCAGCCTCTAACCGCCCGCGCCGTGCCAGCAGTTCGACCAACCGGCCTTCGACGATCGCAAGCTCAGATCGCAAGAGGCTGGGGTCGAGACGGATCACCAAGTCCCCGGCAGTCACATGGTCGCCCTCTTTGACAAGAATTTCGTGCACCACGCCGCCATCCGGATGCTGGATCACCTGCCGATTTCTATCCACGACGATCTGCCCCGAGGCCACAACAGCGCTTGATATACTGGCCATCACAGCCCAGGCGCCAAATCCACAGATAAGAAGAGCTAAGGCCCCAAAGCCAATTATCATCGGCCTTGAGACCGAGAAGCGGGAGCGCGCGGGACCGTTCATGTGATACCGATCGGCCTAGCGGCGGCTCTTTTTATTGTCTGGTAGTTCTGCACAGTTTCCGCCAGCACCTCTTCGCGAGGGCCCCAGGCCTTGCGGGCGCCGTCTTCCAGAACCATCAGCATGTCACATTCTGAAATCGCGGCTGGCCTGTGCGCCATGATCAGCAGGGACCTGCCCTCTGACTTCATATAGCGCACCGCAAGGTTCAGTGCGGTCGAGCCCTCGTGATCAAGACTGGAGTTCGGCTCGTCGAGGACCAACAACACAGGATCCCCATACATCGCCCGAGCCAGGCCGATACGCTGAATCTGCCCGCCCGAAAGTCGCCCGCCCGCCATGCTGACCTGAGTGTCATAGCCATCGGGCAACTGCAAAATCATGTGATGGGCAGCTGCTTTTTTGGCGGCTTTCACGACCTCTTTCGAATCTGGCGCTGCACTGAGCCGGGCGATATTTTCGGCAATTGTCCCGTCGAATAGCTGCACGCGTTGCGGCAGATATCCGATATAAGCTGCCAAATCCTCCGGGGTGTATTGATCAAGAATAGCGCCATCCAACCGTATACGGCCGCTTGTTGGCGACCAAACTCCGGTCAATGCACGCGCCAACGTGGATTTGCCAGAACCGGAAGGACCGATCACGCCAACGGCCTGACCGGGTTCGATTTCAAAATTCACAATCCGAAGCGACGCTTGGGCCGCCCCCGGTGGAACCACTGTCAGATGCTGAACCTCAACCCGGGCTTTCGGGCGCGGCAACGTGGTTCTTGGCGGGTTAACAGAAATCTCGGATAGCAGTGCGGCCAAGTTTTCCCACCCTCGTCTGGCGCGCTGCACCAAAGCCCATTGGCCGATCACCAGATCGACCGGGGCAAGCGCGCGACCCATCAGGATTGATGCTGCGATCATGGCGCCCGGCGACATCTGCCCTAACAAAACCAAATATGCACCAAGGCCCAGCATCGCAGACTGCAAAAACAATCGGAATGTCTTTGAAGCGGTCGAAAATGAACCGCCCATATCGTTGGCGTGCAGCGTTTCCTCCAACGCGACAACCCGCGCCCGATGCCATCGGTTAAAGAAATTGCCTTGCATACCCAGGCTTCGCACCATCTCAGCCTCGGACACGAGTTGATCGGCCATGCGGTCCGCCGCATAGCCAGCCATACCCGCCCTAGCTTGGGCCGCCCGTGTGGTAGTCTGATTCAGGATCGTGACCACCACTAACACAATCCCGCCTGCGACAGCCAAAATACCCAGCCAGGGATGGAAAATCGCAATGCCCAACAGAAAGATGGGGGTCCATGGAATATCAAACAATGCAGAATAGACCGGCGAGGAAAAGAAGCGCTGAACGGCCTCCAGATCTTTCAACTGGTTTTCGGTTTGATGCGTATTGTTTTCCCGCACCGCCTTTCGGAGGATTGCATCGAAAACCCGTTTATCCAGTCTGGCTTGAAATCTGGCACCCAACCGGGCCAAAACGCGCCCCCGCGCCCAATCCAAAGTGCCCATCATAAGAAACAGGAACGACATCAACAAAACCAAGGCGGCCAGAGTTTCTTCTGACCGGCTGCCCAGGACGCGATCATAAATCTGAAGCATGAAAAGCGGGCCGGTCAGCATCAAAAGGTTCACAAATGTGCTGAACAACCCAACACACCAAAGCAACCCTCGGCTTTCGCTACGAACAACATTTAATTCTTGTAAACCGGATGAGCGGTCGGAATTCAGCATCCGCACCTCCGTTTGCAGGAAGTATTCTGAGAGACCGCCATAGCGATGACCAACTCAACTAATTAAAAAACACTAATAAACCCTATCAGTTAAGGGGCGCTGAGTCACCAACAGCCTAATCTCGGCCGCTTTCTTTGATATTTAGGCCTTAATCGCAGAAATTGGTTAATTAGCTTGCTACATCAACCACCGGCAATGCAACTTGTAATTACCTGCTATCACACGGAAAAATGACCTGCGCCCTGATTTTGTAGTGTATCCTGATAAGAGCGTTATCTTCTTTGCAGATGCCTTCCTTCCGCCCGCTGGAACATCACAGGGAACTGACTTAGAGTTTTGAAGCCTACAGATACGCCAAAAGGCTTGTGAAAGGTGAACTTATGACCGCAAGCGCCATCGTCCCCATCGGGTTGAGCGGTAACCTGCGAGAGATTTTCGAAGCTCTTGAAAACTCCTATTCGATACCGGCCATCCTTGACGACGATCCGTCTCTTGCGGGCTCAGCCTTCGAAAGCGTTCCCGTTTTGCCTACGAGCGCGGCCGCGCAATTCCCGGAGGCATCATTTATCTGCTTAATCGGATCACCAGCCAGCTTTCGCAAACGAGCAGAGATCATCGGCAGGTTTGGTCTCTCGAAAACGAGATTTGCGACAGTTGCACATCCATCCGCACAGGTATCGCGCTTCGCTTCCATTGGTGGAGGAACAGTTTTGTTCCATCAGGTTACGGTGACCTCGAATGCGCATGTCGGTGACCATGTTTTGGTGTTGCCGCAGTCTGTCATTCATCACGATGTGATCATTGGGCCATACTCCCTGATCGGAGCAGGAACGATACTTGCCGGAGACGTAACCGTTGGCGAAAGCTGCTATATCGGCAGCGGAACCTGCGTACGAAACGGCGTGTCCATCGGAGATGGGGCATTGGTTGGAATGGGTTCGGTGGTCATCCGTGACGTCCCCGCAGGCAGCGTCGTAGGCGGAAACCCTGCACGCCCCTTAAAGACCTGAAATGTATCAACTTATCCGGCCAAAAGATCGCTTTGACTGGTGCCCCGGGCGTAGTGAATCGCCTTCTGCAGGACCGCAAGAACTGTATCCTGTTCCGCTTCGGTCATCTGGACAAACAACGGCAGCAGAACGCTCTGGTCACGCGCCGCCTCTGATCGGGGTAAGGCATAAGGTAATGCGACATCGGACTGTGCCATTTCCTGATGCATATTCATGATGCCACGCCGGGTCGCCACGCCACGATCCAGCATAAATTGCATAACATCACGCTGATTCAGCTCATCATCAAGGCGCACGCAATAGCTTTGCCAATTTGACCGGGCCCATTCCGGCTCAATCGGAGGGGTAACGCCATCTATGTCCTGCAACGCTGTGTGATAGCGTTGCGCCAAGGCTCGGCGGCGCTGCATCACGTCAGGTAGCCGCTTCAGTTGCTGAATCCCAATGGCCGCCTGAATATCAGTCATTCGGTAGTTGTAGCCCCGAACCGGATAGTCCTCGAATATAACCTGCGGGCTGCCATGGCGCGCCGCGTCCGAGACAGACATGCCGTGTTGCCGCCAAAGCCTGAAATTCTTATCATACTCGGGGTTGTTGGTCGTCAACATCCCGCCTTCACCGGTTGTCAAAACCTTGCGTGGATGGAATGAAAAACAAACAATATCGCCAAATGGGCGACCGATCTTGTGCCAGACATTCCCGACGCGCATCTCGGCCCCAATACCGCATGCCGCATCCTCGATCACCGGCAGACCGGATGATTTCGCAATATCGAGGATCGCCGACATATCGCAGGGCATACCAATTTGATGCACACACAGAATTGCACGGGTCCGAGATGTTATCGCCTCGGCAATTTTCTCGGGGTCGATATTGTAACCGTCGACTTCGATATCGACGAAAACCGGAACAGCGCCACATTGGCGAATAGCATTGGCCCCCGCGATAAAGCTGTGGCTGACTGTGATAACCTCATCGCCCGGCCCGATCCCAACGGCAAGCAGCGCCAGATGAAGAGCCGTAGTGCAGTTTGACACGGCACAGGCATGTACCGCACCGGTCATTTCCGCAAAATCTGTTTCAAACTGCGCAACCTGAGGCCCCTGCGAAACCCACCCCGACAGAACGGCAGCTTGCGCGGCTTCGGCTTCGGCCTCGCCCAAAAGGGGTTTGGCGATAGGGATCATTCCGCTGCCTCCGTCACCGAGTCTTGCAGTTTCATGTTCCGCCACCAGTCGATCAACTCGCAAAGACCTTCTCGGGGTTCAATGGTCGTGTGAAAGCCAAGCTGTTCCGCTGCGGCCTCGCAGGACGCAAGACGGCGCGGCACGGGGTTCACCGAGCGTTCAGCCTCGTGTACCGGCACCAAATCAGGCCGGCCCATTTCTTCGGCCAGAAGTTCCGCCAGACGCAGCAAGGTAGTTTCGGTCCCGCTGCCGATATTGAACACAGCATCCGATGCCGAAGCTTTTGCAGCCAGAATGTTTGAACGCGCAACATCGCGTACATGTACCATGTCCATAGTTTGCAAACCGTCGCCAAACACGATCGGAGGCTCACCTGCAGCGATGCGTTCCATCCAACGCACCATCACTTCGGTGTATTTTCCATGGATATCCATACGCGGCCCGTAAACATTGAAGTAGCGCAGTGCGGTGTAGTCCAAACCGTACATGTCATTGAATGAACGCAACAAACCCTCACCAAAGCTTTTGGCTGCGCCGTATAGCGTCCGGTTGTCATAGGGCGGATCGGATTCCGGCGTGGGGAAATGCGGTGCCAGGCCGTAAATCGAGGCGGATGACGCCATAACAACCTTGGAAACCTTGTGCTGGACGCACAATTGCAACAGGTCATATGTGGCTTGAACCATCACAGACATCGCTTCATCCGGTTCAGCGGCGCAATGTGTAATTCGCAGCGCTGCCTGATGGAATACAACATCTGAGCCCGCCACCAATTCAGCCATCAGCTCCTGATTGCGGATATCCCCTTCGACCAGACGAACTTGTGCACCCTTCATCGCCATAGATAGGTTTTCCGGGCGTCCGCGCACCATGTTGTCGATGACGGTAATCTCCTGGCATCCTTCTTCAACCAGAAGATCGGCAATATGCGATCCGACAAACCCGCTGCCACCGGTAATCAGAACGCGTTTTCCTTCAAGAGAGTTTGAAAGGGTCAAAGTGCATATTCCTTTCTTGGCTCCTGACATTCAGCAAGTGCGTTGACCGCTGAAATAACATGAGCGATTTCCTGTTCAGTCAGTTCCGGGAACATAGGCAGCGACAATGTGCGGCTTGCATATGCTTCGGCTACCGGAAAACTGCCTACCTCATACCCAAGGTCTGAATGGGCAGGCTGCAAATGCACCGGCCACGGATAGTGGCTATTGGTGGCAACACCAGCCGCCTGCAGCCCTTCGCGGAACCATTCTCGGTCAGTTGGGCAGATCGCATAGACATGACAGACATGATCTTCGCCAAACGGCCCCGGCGCGCGCAGCAATGACGGTGCCAAACCGGCGTCATAGGCATTGGCGACCCGCCGACGACCGGCGTTCCATTTGTCCAGATGGGGCAGTTTCACATTCAGCACTGCGCCCTGAATCGCATCCATGCGAAAATTGAAGCCTTTGACAGCGTGCAGATAACGTTCGCTCTGCCCCCAATCGCGAAGCTGACGGACGGCTTGCGCTAAATCGGGATCATCTGTCACAACGGCACCACCTTCGCCTGCCGCACCCAGGTTTTTTCCCGGATAGAAGCTAAAGCACCCAAGATCACCAAACGCCCCGGCTCGTTTGCCGCGCTGCGCACCATGTGCCTGCGCCGCGTCCTCAATGACCCGAAGGCCGTGGGCGTCGGCCACTTCCAGAATGGCCTCCATATCAGCAAGCCGCCCATGCAAGTGAACTGGCATGATCGCCTTGGTCCTTGAGGTCACGGCTGCTGCGATCTTTAAGGGATCCATATTCAATGTCGCAGGGTCGACATCCACCAGTACCGGCCGGGCACCGGCATTCACAATCGCCGAAACAGTCGCAACAAAGGTGCTGGGCACTGTGATAACTTCGTCTCCCGGACCAACCCCTGCAGCGAGCAGTGCAAGATGCAAGGCCGAGGTTCCGGAATTTACCGCTACGGCATGTTGGGTACCGCAATATTCGGCGAATTGCGCCTCGAACTGCGCCACGGGTTCACCCAGCACGTAGCCGCAACTCCGCAATGTTGAAATCGCTGCTGCTTCAAGTTCTCCGGCAATGGCTGTGTATTGACGTTTAAGGTCGAGAAACGGAATCATGACGCAACCTTCAAGTTTTCGAGGCTCACCGGATGACCGCGCAGTTGCACTGACCGGGAGGCCGCCGCCAGCATTTCAACCACCCGCAAGCCGTTGATACCGTCGGTGATCGGCACCGCGCTTGTGTTGATGCATTTGGCGAATTCTTCAACTTCGGTCAGCAATGCCTCTTTCATGGACAGGGCCGGGGCGTACATATCGCCCAGACGATATGACACCAAATGATCATAGCTATCCGGAGCCGGTGCAGCCCCTCTGTCGTAGATTTTCACCTTTTCGCTGGGCTGCAGATCGTCATAGATGACCATCTTTCGGCTACCCCCAATCAGCGTCTGACGTATCTTTACCGGAGCCAGCCAGTTCACATTGAGATGGGCCATCGCACCACATTCATAATGAACGGTCAGGTGCGCCATGTTCTCGGGGCTTTCGTCCAGAAAGCCTGCCGCACTGGCAGAAATGGCCGAAGGACGATTGCGAAAGAGATGATCCATGATGGCAAAGTCATGCACCGCCAGATCCCAAATTACGTTCACGTCGCGCTGAAACAATCCAAGGTTCACCCGCGTGGAATCGTAATAGTAGATATCGCCAAGCTCATCGTCTTCGATCAGTTTTGCGATCGTCTGAATGGCGCCGGTATAGATAAAGGTGTGGTCGACCATCAGGGTCAAGCCCCGTGCCTGCGCCTCATCCACCAGATGTTTGGCATGGGCGACTTCGTCGGCCATCGGCTTTTCAACAAAGGTATGCTTGCCAGCCTGTAGTGCGGCAAGCGCAAGCGGATAATGCGTGTTGACCGGCGTTGCGATCATCACCGCGTCGATATTCGGGTCGCGGATCATTTCTAGAATGTCCGTGGTCAAACGCGCGGAGGGGTGCCGTTTCGAGGCACGCTCTAATGCCGCCTGGGACATGTCCGCGATCATTTCCACTTTCGTGTCACTACACTCAGACACTGTGCGGGCCAAATTCGGACCCCAATAGCCGTAACCGGCAATACCAACTTTAATCATTACAGCCTCACAACACCTTGATGGTCGGAAATGTCATCCACATCCGCGCCGGGATCGCGGACATCGCCAATAACCCGGGCGGGCACGCCAGCAACGATGGCGTAGTCCGGTACGTCGCGCGTCACGACCGCTCCGGCACCGATCAATGCACCGGCACCGATCTTAATCCCTGCCAAAATCGTTGAGTTTGATCCAAGAGACGCGCCTTTGCCGACATGAACGCCTTCACAGACCCAGTCACCTGCGCCTTTCAGCGAACCGTCGGAATTAACGCTGGATGGGAAACGATCATTGGTGAACATAACCCCGTGGCCGACAAAGACCCCGTCGTCCAACACCACGCCTTCGCACAAGAAACTATGAGACGAAATCTTGCAGCGTTTACCGATGGTGCAGCCGCTCTGGATTTCAACAAAGGGTCCAATACGGCACTCGGACCCGATTTCGCAGCCGTATATATTGACCAGGTCCGGCTGAAAAATACGCACATCGATACCGATGTCACACTCAAAAATAGGCACTTTCACCCCTCCAAAACTCGTTACCCGCAGTTCCAAAATGAACCGCTGAACAGGGCTAAACAAAAAACACTAACTGCCCGAGAGTGTAGGAGGCGGTGCGCGGATGAGGAATGCGCCAATCCGACAAGAAAGATCGTTCGAACGCAACAGTACGCCTCACCTTTCGAATAGTGTACTCACCAAAAGAAGTACCTGTTTACGGCAGATCGAATAGAAGCTCTGTGCTTTTCTGAACCTGAATCCGCTAATACAAAAATTTTGGTCTACGCATCGGCGCGCAGACATATCTTTTGGCTCCACAACGCCGCGACTCACCGACACAAAAAAGCGAGTTAGCCGCAATTGTTTCAATCGGAGTTATTACGATCCAATAAATCAATCACTTAGAGACATCTGGCAAAACCGAAACATGATAAGGCAGTGTTCTTTTTGGGGTATCTCACAGCCTGACATTAGCCTTTTGGCCCAAGTGATCTGACGCGTCCAAACTTGTAAGCTTTAGTGGAGTAATGTGTTGCGAGTTTAAAATGGTGTCGTCTGCCCAAATTCAGGGCCAAGTGCTGAACAGCTCCGGGCAATCTGATTTTTCGCCCGTTCAGAGCATTAATCTGCTTGGCGTAAATGTATCGTCCCTCAACCTGCAATCCGCAGTCAGTAGAATTCTTGAGGCCATTGATCATGGTGACAAGGGTTATGTCTGCGTGTGCGGGGCGCATGGCCTTGTGGACAGCCAATCGGACAATGAACTCAGACGAGTTTATAACGGTGCTTTTCTAGCGACCCCAGACGGCATGCCTTTGGTTTGGGCGTTGCGGCGCGAGGGTCACAAGACTGCCGGACGGGTCTATGGACCTGATTTGATGTTGGAATTGTTCGCGCAAGGGCAAAGTAAGGGGTTGCGGCACTATTTGTATGGCGCAACGCCAGAAACTTTGAAAAAGCTCGAACGCGGTCTTTTAAAAACTGCGCCCGATGCGAAAATCGTTGGGTCATATTCACCGCCGTTCCGCCCTCTCGCCAAAACCGAGGCGCAATCAGTGGCAAAAATGATTAACGGCTCTGCGCCGGATATCGTTTGGGTCGGGCTAGGCGCCCCGAAGCAGGAACTTTGGATGGCAGAAATGCAGGGCAGCTTGAACGCACCGGTTTTGATCGGTGTTGGGGCCGCTTTCGACTTCCACGCAGGGAATATGCCACAAGCCCCTTCATGGATGCAGAACGCCGGGCTGGAATGGTTGTTTCGCCTGGGGACTGAACCGCGGCGGTTGTGGCGCCGGTATTTTCGGGTAGTGCCCCGATACCTCTATTTGGTCGCTCTTCAGCGTTTGGGCTTGCGAAACTTTAGCTGAATTTACGTCTGACTGAGCTGTTCAATTTTTCTCCCATTTACAATGCACGTTGTCCCGACAATTGCGTTAGATCCAGTGCCGAGTTTACCCAAACGGAGTAGCATTCCGATATACACTTCCCTGAATGGACGTATATGGTGAGGTTCTGCTTTCCGCTATTCTTCTGGCTTTAAGCGAACACACAGAGGAGGGGACAGTTCAAAGCATCGGCAGTACGTCGGCTTATCGCTTGCGTCGCTCCGGATATCTATCACTACGCCTCTACTGGCGATGGTGATATCGAATTGATGTGCAAAACCTGGTGCCGAATGGCGTCTAAATACCTCGCTAAGTATATACATATTAGCCGGGGTATTGGTGCCTGTCAGCGAATCGCGCGTGCAAAAACTGTCCCGAGCAGCCGTTGATCAGTTCTATTTTTTCTTTACTTTTTTCGAGCAAATCCGTGTTTTCGCCATTTTGTGCGGTTTTTCGCGCGGGAATCGCCACAATTCTGCTTAGCCTATTGATACCCACGCAAGTTTTTGCCGACGGCAGGCAAAATGCTCTAATTGATTGTTCAATTAACTATTTTTCAGAATACGACCACACTGCGAGTTCGGCGGGGTGTGCCACCGTCGGCGAGCCCTTGCCGGAAACGGTGGGAAGCGGTTTTCCGCCAAATTGTTGCCTATATTGGACGCTGCTATCTGATTGTACATGCTCTCTTTCACAGGGGGTTACACTCACAACAATAGGCGAAACTAAGATGGCAGTTTATTACGTATCGGCTGACGCAAGCGGCGGTGGAAACGGTAGTGCAAACTCACCTTACAGCTCAATCAATCAAGCTCTGTACGAAGCAAACCTGCAGCCTGGCGACGAGATTGTCGTCAAGCCGGGTGTATACAACGAGTCTGTCTATGTCGGCGTGGATGGGTCGCCGGCTGGTGACATCACTATTCGTTCGGAAGTCCCCGGCGGCGCGATAATTCAACCGCCCCAAAATGGCTCCAACGGCTTCACGATCGAAGGCAGCTACATCACAATCGACGGCTTCGAGATCACAGGCTCGCTGTCCCACGGTATCGAAGCAACCAATTCGCACCATATCTCAATTACCAACAACATCTCTCATGACAACGGTGCGTCAGGTATCTCGCTCGTTCGGGGTGAGTTCTATCTGGTCGAAGGTAATACGACTTACGGCAACGCCTCTTCCAACTGGTTCTCGGGCATTTCGGTTTACCAGAACCGGAACATCACCGGTGACACGACGACCGAAGGGTATCGCACCATCATTCGGGACAACGTGTCCTATGACAATGTGACTGAGAACGGTGCTCACACGGATGGGAACGGCATCATCATCGATGATTTCCAAAGCACTCAAACCTCTGGCTATCCCAACTACACCTACCCCACTTTGGTAGAAAACAACCTTGTTTACGACAACGGCGGCAAGGGCATTCAGGTGACCTGGAGCGACTATGTAACAGTCACCGGCAACACCGCATATCACAATAACCGGGATCTTCAGAACACAGGCACGTGGCGCGGTGAAATCTCCAACGCTCAGTCATCGAACAACACTTTCACCAACAACATCGCTGTTGCTGATCCCAACATTGAACCTAACAACACCGCTTATGACAACAACTCCTACGGCGGTTATGTGAACCAAAACGTCGTTTGGGAAGGCAACGTGTCGTACAATGGTACGGATGGACAAGCGTCAGTTCGCACCGATGGCAATAACAACATGCCGTCGGCCTCGAATGGCAACATTCTGGGTGTAGACCCTGAGTTCGTGAACGCCCCGTCGGATTTCTCGCTGCAGAACGGTTCCGTTGCCGCAGGCAAGGGGTATCAGGGCGACAGTGACACCGGTGTAGTAACCCCACCCCCGGTTGATAACGGGTCGGACGACACTCCGCCTGTTGTGGATGACAACACCCCGCCGCCGTCCAACGATGACTCGGACGCGGGTGAAGATCCGGTGGTTGACGTTCCCCCAACCAACGATAATGGCGGCTCGGGCGATGCAGAGAAAGAGCGCAGCTTCTTTGAAGAAACTGACTCTCGTGATGCGCGTTCCTATTCGGATAATGCTGGGCTTGAGGTTGGCCTGCAGTTTCAGGCCGATGTTGACGGCAGCATCAACTCGATCCGGATTTACACCGGCCCGGGATCCGACGCTGAGACCATCAATCTGTGGAGCGCCGACGGCAAACTGATCGCGTCGCAGGCTGTAGGCAACATGTCTGGTGAAGGCTGGCAGGAGATCTCATTCGATACTCCGGTTCAGGTCGAAGCGGGCGAAACCTATGTGGCTTCGTACTACTCGCCCTCCGGCACTTACACCGCAACTTCTGGCTATTTCAATGGCGCCATGGATGCCGGACCGATCTCGCTGGATCAAAGCGCTGGTGTCTATTCCTATGGTGGCAACAGCAACTTCCCGGACCAAAGCTACAACGCGACGAACTATTGGGTCGACGTTGTGTTCAACGAAGGCGAACAGTCGCAGCCGGTGGATGACACACCTGTCGTAGATGTACCTCCGGTCGTGGAAACACCTGTCGAAGACGAAACACCTGTCCAGGACGACCCCATTGTCACTCTTCCCGAAGAGAATGATGGCACCGATGTTGCGGATGGCAATCCGGACGGAGGTAACACCACTCCGATCGAGCAAGGTTCTGACAAGATTGGTGAGACCGGGACTGTAACTGTGGGCCAGGATAGCGCCGATCAGTGGCATACTGTCCGCTTCAGCGAAGCTCTGGATGATCCGGCCGTGATTATGAGTGGCATGACAAACAACGACGGCGAACCCTACACAGTCCGCGTCCGCAATGTCACCGACGAAGGCTTCGAGTTCCAGATCGATGAATGGGATTATCAGGACGGTGTTCGCGGTCTGGAGACGCTCAGCTGGATGGCTGTCGAAAGCGGCACCCATACGCTGGCTGATGGTCGGACAATCTCTGCTGGCTCTGTCAGGGCTGACGAACGCGCCAAAAATGTCGAGTTCGAAGACGGCATCTTCGATAACGGTCCGATCGTGCTGGCTCAGGCCACCGGCGACCGAAACGAAGAAGCAGTCAACGACCGGATTTCCGGTGTGAGCAATGACGGCTTTACCCTGCGCGTCGAGCAGGAAGAAGCAAACCAGGGCAACAACCTGCGTCGCGACTCGGTCGACTGGATCGCCATCGAGCAGGGTGACGACAACGTGCTGGCCCAGAGCACAGGCACGTCTGTGGACCACACAGAGTCATTCTTTGATGTGGCCGGGCTGGCCAACCTTGTCATGCTGACTGACATGCAGACCTTTAACGGCAACAACGCCGCGACAGTCGAAATCTGTGATATCGACGATGATCTGCTGTCTCTTTGCATTGCCGAAGAAACGTCTCGTGACGCGGAAACATGGCATATTCGGGAAGAGGTCGGTTATGTCGGCCTTGAAGATGGCCTGATCCTGGGTCAGGCCTTTGAGCAGGACAACCTAATCGCGTAGCTCGCATTGGTCACCTGACTAAAACGCACCAATTGGCCGGCGGATACAATCCGCCGGCCATTTTTTTACCGCCGCACATCCCGGACAGGACGCAAGCGACTCGACTACTGCCCGCAATTGCAACACCTTTTGGAAAGAATGCACCATCAAACGGCGGATGGCTGTACGCATTGCTTTGTACGCCTTCCAGAAACAAAATTTTCCGGCTCAGATGAAGCTCGATAGGCTGATCTCATCCATTTGGGCGATCAATCGGTCGATAAATCGCGCAATGCGCGCACTTATTAAGATTAAACGCATAAACTTTAGGCTTTTAACTTCTTCACAGAGATTAACTTTGCCCGCCAATTGTCCCCATTTTTGAGACAGTAATCAAAAATCGAGCAAGTTGAATAGTTAAAGTGGATTATGAACGATCAAAAGGTGGAGGATTACGCCCAAACACGGTTATCATGTTATGATCTTAATCGAATCAAAATTGCATTTTCTAAATCAAATATAGCCGTTTTTGCATTGATGGCGAAAAAGGAGGGGGAAGAGAGTAGTAACCCAATTCACACATGCTGAACCGCTAATGCGTTTGGATGGTAGCATAGCAGGCTCTACCGAATTGGGACCGTAGTTAACGATTAGTGTGGACGGGGGTCCAAATGAAGAATTTGCCAGACAATAGGTCCAGCCACCTTGCTAGGGGCTTGGATAACCTAAAGGGTGAAGTAGGTGCAGAAGTTGATACCATTGAAGCTGATACCCCAGAAGATACCAAGGTAATCAGCGTCATATCCCAACAGTCGCTTGAGTGCGAGTGTATCTCGACGTCGCTGAAATACCGTTTTCCAGAAGCCGAAATTCGGTGCTTTGATTCTCCTGACGCGTGGGAAGAGAGTTTCGATGGCGCTGACACGAATGAGGTGGTCCTCTACAGCCTCGAAGAAAGTGGGGTTCTGGAGACAGAAACGAAAGAGGAACTGCGTCGGTTCGTCGATAAGGCAGGAACCCGGAAGGTCATTGTGCTTTCCAAAAGCGACGATCTGAATGCCCTGTTCGATGTGCTTGAATGTGGTGCAGCCAGCTACATTCCACCGGATGTGGGATTGAACGATCTGATCGAAGCAATGCGCATTTCCTCAACCAAAAGCGTTGTCATTCCGCGCAAGAGTATTCTCGCCCTGCGAGGCGCAGCCATTGCGGGTCAAGAAGCCGAGAATGGCCTTGAACGCTATTTTACCGAACGACAGCTTGCGGTCGCCCGCGCTTTGCAACAGGGCGCCGCGAACAAGACTATCGCCTACCAACTCGACCTGCGGGAAAGCACGGTCAAGGTGCATGTCAGAAACATTATGCGCAAGCTCCAGGCGACGAACCGGACCCAGGCAGCGTTCAAGCTGAACGAGTTGGCGAACGGAAATATCGAAATGGATATCGCTGCCAAGACATGAGCGCTTTAGCCAAGGCCTACTGCTTAAGTGGACTTGGATCCCAGGCGCGACTGAAGCCATGGAATGCGCTGAATAACTCTTGAAATCTCGGAGGAGATGGGGTGGCCGGTCAAATACAGAACGGCACCCCACCCTACTGCAGCTCCTAGCACACTGAATAGCGTTGCCCAAACATTCAGATCTGCTCCCCAAAAAGCAATCGCAAGGACGGGTACTGCACCCGCCCCTGCAGTTACGAGCAGACTGGTTCCAAGCACAGTGCCCAACACCCTCCAGGTAAACGGAACATGGCGACGCACGACAAAAAGCATCACGATCATTTGGAACGCGTTGGCAAAGAAGAGACTCCACGCGACTGTAAACAGGCTGGATTGGGCCGCGACCAAAACAACAAGCGTAGAGACTGGCAATGTTATCAATGAGATAAAGGCCATCTCTCGCACTCGACCGACAGTAACAAGCACCGGATATGAAAAGTAAATCGGGAACAGCGCAAATGACGCCAAGGCGATGATCCGCAATAAGGGCACCACCTCAAGCCATTGCGGTCCAAGCAGGAGTCGCACCAACGGATCCGCCAGCACCGCCAGACAAAGCAATGCCGGCCACTGCAACGCTGTGACAAAGGAAATACCTAGCAGATAGGGCTCTACTATGCCCTCTCCGGCTCGGGATCGCGCCGAGAAAGCAGGCAGAATGACCGGCTGAACCGCGCTAAGAAACACCCTGTCCGGCAATTGCGTCAGCGACACGGATCGCGAGAATATCCCCACGGCCGAGAACCCAAGGAATCGGCCCAAGATCAATCTCGGCATTGAATCATACAACATTCCAAGAATGGTGATGATGGTGGACCACACCCCAAAGGGTAAAACCTGCCGCCAATATTGAAAGCTGGGCCGAAAAATCCACCATTTCGGTAAGCAGATCAGCGCGCCCACCATGTTGGCGCATGCAGCAAACACAGAGCCCCAAACAAGGCTGTAAGCGCCAAACCCCAGTGCAGCCATGGATATTGCTGTCGCAGCGTTTACTGCGGCTGCAAAAATACTGATCCGTGCGACGGCCCCAAAATTCATGTCGCGCCTAAGCAAAGCCAACAACGGCGTGGCGATTGGGGCAACCAGAAAAGCCAATGCAGCAACGCGGATTAATCCGGCCAGTTCTGAGTTGCTGAAAATTCCGGCCAGCACATCAGCCGAAAAATACACAACAAGGCCAAGGCCCAAAGACATCACCACTATCACGGTGACCGCACTGCGCGTGATCTCGGGCGTCAATTCCGCTTCCTGGATCAGGAACGGCCCTACACCAAAATCACGGAATGCCTCAATCAAAAGGATCATGCTGCTGGCGACCATGAACAGCCCGACCTCGGCCGGCGTCAATAGCCGCGAAGTAACAGCCATGGTAATGATCGCAAGCAAAGCGCCTGCTGATTTGTCAATAAATGCAAAGACAAAGGATCGCCGGACCATTGTTAGCTTTTTTCCGCATCAGCCAGCATAAAGATCGGTTCCTTCTCCGAACTATCGCCCGGCGGGTGCCGCACGTTTAAGACTATCTCTTGAGGGTACTCGGAAACGTCGTTCGCGTAAGTAAAAATACGCGCTGCGCGCGGCGTCCGGAAAACGGCTCGGTGGTTCGGTGGCGGCCTCGCGGCAGAATTCTGCGAACCTGCTTGCAACCTCTTCTAGACCATGATGAGAAACAACGAAACTGCGGCCGAACTCGCCCAGATCTTGCCTTTGGCGCGGGTTCATCGCCAGTGTACGCAGTGCATCTTGCAAAGCACTGTTTCGACCAGCCCCATCCCCATAGCCATACATCCCAGTCCGTTGGAACAGATCAATAAGCTGAGGAGAAAACGTGCGGGCGAACCCGTTGGTCCCCACGACAACCACCGGCTTGGCAAATGCCAACCCCCGCAGGGCAGATCCGCCCATTCCCATGACGATATCTGCGCCGGCATAGGCCGGGCGCGGATCGCTGAGCGCGCCGGTAAACACGATTGCCTTACGACCCAACCGTTCGTTGACCTGATACGCCTGGGCCTCAAGTCGAGGGCGCCCTTCGCCACTGCCGACAATCACCAGTTTTAAAGGTAGCTCCCCTGCCAGATGGTCCATGGCTGCAATCGCCTGAACCAAGCTTTCCGCTTTCATATATTCAGCCAACCGAGACACTGAGACGACAGCAATTTCATCTGTTCCGACCCCATACTCGCGCCGAAACGCCCCCCCATCAACGGCATCTGGGGCATTTTCGACGATATCGACAGGTGGTAAAAGCGCATGGGTTTTTGTCCAACCTGCCTGATCAGCCTGCTGCCGTAGCCCTTCAAAACCAAATGTAGTCGGGACATGACGCGGAAGAACACGGGTCAATGACATCATCATATCGGTAATGACCAAAGGCGTCCGATAGGGCAGATGCACGCCAAGATAAGCTTCTATTCCCTGCCACCAATCCCAGGCATGGATTAGGTCCGGTTGGAACTGCTGGACGATTTTACGCAGGCTTTTCATACGCTTCGCGGACGGATGCCAGCGCACATCGGGCGCTGGCACAAATGTCAGTTTCTTGCGGCACAAAAGCTGCAAAGCCGGCCCCTCGGTCGCGAAAACGATCACGTCAAAACCGTGCTTGTCCCGAAGCTGTGCTGCCAAGTCTATTGCGTTGATCTGTGTACCACCCAGTTCCAGGCGGTGCGCAAAGACGAGTAGCTTCAAAGCCTGACCCCGTTGTGCTCATGCCGCTTCGACGCGGGCTTGAGCTTTGGCGTAAACGGTGCTCGCACGGATCTGTCCTGTTTGAACAACGAGCTGGAGGATCTTGCCGACAGCAAGGCGTCAAAATACTCGATTGTCCGTTCCAGACCTTCGCGCAGTTGAATCTTCGGCTCCCAACCCAAGGCCGCACGTGCACGGGAAATGTCCGGCTGACGCTGCAGCGGATCATCCTGCGGTAGGGGTTTGAAAATAATCGGTGAGGACGATCCCGTCAGATCGATCACCTGCTCTGCAAGCTCTCGGACTGTAAATTCGCCGGGGTTGCCAAGGTTGATCGGCAATTCGACATCATCCGGCGCATCCATAAGCGCGCGGAAGCCGCGGATCAGGTCGTCGGCATAGCAGAACGACCGCGTCTGGGTGCCATCGCCATAGATAGTCACCGGATCACCCTTCAGGGCCAGAACGATAAAGTTCGACACGACACGACCATCATCCGGGTTCATCCGCGGACCATAGGTATTGAAGATGCGGGCCATGCGGATATTGACCGAGTACTGACGGTGATAATCAAAAAACAACGCCTCGGCGCAACGCTTGCCTTCGTCATAACAAGAGCGAGGCCCGATTGGGTTCACGTTGCCCCAATAGCTTTCAGGCTGCGGATGGACGGACGGATCACCATAGACTTCACTTGTCGACGCCTGGAAAATCTTGGACTTGGTCCGTTTTGCCAGACCCAGCATGTTCAGCGCACCCATAACATTTGTCTTGATGGTTTTGACAGCATCCAGCTGGTAATGCACCGGCGATGCCGGGCAGGCGAGATTGTAGATTTCGTCTACTTCCACATAGAACGGCATGGTGACGTCGTGGCGTGCCAGTTCGAACCGGGGATGGTCCAAAAGATGTAGGACATTGGATCGGGATCCGGTCAGAAAATTGTCGAGACACAGGACGTCGTGACCGTCGTCCAGCAGGCTTTCACACAGGAATGAGCCTAGAAAACCCGACCCTCCGGTGACAAGAATGCGCTTGTTGTCGGTCATACTTAAGTCCTCTCTTGGAATTTGACTTCGAAGCGGAAAAAAACTGAGAAAAAACGTTCCAGCATATCAGTACGCACCTTTGCCGGTAAGAACTGCCGAGAAAGTGCGCAGTATTATTGATACGTCCAGCCAGAACGACCGGTTTTCGATGTAATAGGAATCCAGCGCGATCTGTTGCTCCAGATCAGCATTGCTGCGGTCGGAAATCTGCCAAACGCCTGTCAGCCCCGGCATCACCGACGCCCGACGGTGGCGAAACTCGGCAGGCATGGCCTCAAGGTGGTAAATCGGGAAAGGCCGCGGCCCGACCAGGCTCATGTCCCCGCGAATGATATTCCAAATCTGGGGCAGCTCATCCAGGCTGAAGACGCGTAGAAATCGGCCTACAAACGGAAGGATGCGCGGGTCGTTACGCAGTTTGAAATGGGTTTCCCATTCCTTGCGTGCCTCTGGATCACTTTCAAGCAGTTGCTGCAGCAGAGTATCGGCATCGCAATACATAGTGCGAAGTTTAAGAACGTGAATTCTGCGCCCGTCCAGACCTTCGCGCTCTTGCGAAAAGAAAACCGGACCGGGATCGAGAATGCGGATCGCCAAGGCAGCCAGGCCAATGGTCGGCGCCGCAAATATCAACGCCGGAATGGCGACCAACAGATCAAAAGCACGCTTTCCGAACGGAACAGCGGTTCGTCCATAGCGCCCGGTCAAGCGAACACCGATGTGGTCTGCATTGACCGGCCGACACCGTCCGTTATGCGACAAGCCGCACACATCCGACAGGATAACAACTTCGGAGTAAGACTTGAGGAGCCGTTGCAGGGTCGGGTTGTTCGGGAAGTTAGCACTTACCCAGATCGCAATCTTTGGCTCGTTCAGGTCGTTTCCACACCCTGCCCCGACCAGAGAAACACCGTATCCCGGATCGGCGCGCATCAGCCGGGTGAATTCGTCGACCGATCCTTCATCGCCAAACACCTCTGACGATCGCCCCCAAAACCCGTTGTCTAAGAGGACGCGTATTGCGAACCTACGCCCGAATATCTGCGCCACGGCGGTGATCAGGAAAAGCGCCAATGCAACAGCAATCAGCGAAGCAATGCCCATGGTCCAGATATCAATGGTCATAGCATAAAGCGACGCTGCAAGCGCGGCACCGCCCCAAGCCAAGCAACTTTTGCGCAACCGAACCTCACGGCGCAGCAGATATCCAGGGTAAAGACCAAACAACGATTTTAGAATGATCTGTGCGCCGACCGCTACGACGAATGTCTGAACCACTGGTGCAATTGCTACGACGTGCAAAAACGCGCTCGTTAAAACCGCAAATCCCGCGACAAACGCACCAAGCAAAAGGTCAGCGACCGTCAGGCCAAGCGCCGCAACTCGGGGTTTGTGATTACGCAGAACATCTTGCGAAAAACGCTCGCTGGCCGCTGCAACAGAAGGGCTTTGAACGCTTCCTTTAGACGCGCCGTAAAAAATATTCGCTCTAGTGGTCTCGCTAACTGACATCGCTTCGGGCTCACTCACCGCGCCCGATGGGTCAATGCTATAATCTCTGTCAGGAGGCCAGCTGACTGGGGTATCCGTCATCTCAGTACTCAAAAAAAAGAACAATCGGTAACATATCTGCGATCAGCCTAGGCCGAACGAGAGTAACCCGGAACCTAACTAAAGGAATCCCTGTGGTACATTAACCCTAGTACTTTCAGACATTGCACTAAACATAAGCCTCCGAACGGCTTACGAACCTGTCCAATAGGTGCATTCGGCTACGACGGGCCCGAAATGCCCGGCCTTTCAGAGAATCGTAAACAGCTTTAGGCGGCAGCCATAGCCAAACGCTGGTGCCTCGAAAGTTTCGGTCGGAAAGACGGATAGTGGAAGTTGATGGTCAAAATAGCCGTGGCCGTCATCGTCCAAATTAGGTCGTTCTGCATCAGGAAAGTGCTTTCCGAAAGATTGACGATCAACGAGAAGGCAATCATCAAATTGCACCAGGTCCACCCGTCATCTGGCCGCGCGAACTGCAGGGTCAGCCCGCGGATAAGCGATTGCACTATAACAAAAACCAAAACCGCGACGCCGACAAAACCGACTGAAAGCAAGAGATCCCTGAAACCGCTATGAGCATGTGGTGGGCTCCAGCCGGATTCGCTGTAAATCGAGTAAGCAACCCCGTTCGCCTCGGACCAGAACGCCCCGTACCCATAGCCCAAAAGGGGGCGCTTGGCGATTTCGGGATCTACAAGTGCCCATAGAGGCACTCTGCCCGTAAGCGTCGCATCTTTGCCCAAAGCTTCAAGAAGCGGAAGCAGGTACACTGCAAGCAACACGAGAATGATCGCGATCACTTGCAGAGTCAGCAAGATCAGAACGACCCGCCCCAGTCCTTTAGATCGTTCGATCAAGCGAAAGGCCATAAAGAACACGATGGACGCAACCGCGACCAGAAGACTGGTGGCCGATTGTGAAAGAAGAACGCAGGTAAAACCCAATATCGCCGAAAACCAACCGACACGCCGCATCTTAAGCCAGGGGTCCTGAATGAGTGCAACACCCAGCAAAACCGAGATACTTGAAAACCAACCGAAAACATTCTTATGGGCAAAGAGCCCGCGCAGCGCCGTTTCACCCGGAGCAAATGCCATATGAGGCGCCCCTGCAGCCATCAACAGGCTTAAGACCATCACGCCGGTCAGAACGATCGCAAATAGCAGGGTTTGTTGCCGCGGTGTAAATCGCATGGCGATCAAATATGCCAGTAACGTCGACATCAGCAGCGCAACAGACCTGCGCAGCGTGATCGAAGAGGAAATTGACCAAAGCACTGACAAGAAGGGCAAACCCATCAAAACTAGCATCGGAATGCTACGAAATGCTATCGTCATGAATTGCGACAAATGGCGAAGGAGCAAAATCAAAGTAATGACGTACATCGGAAGTGCTATCTTCCTGAGGGTCGCCATTTCGGACCCATCCAAAACCCCGTCCAGCGAATACAGCAGAGGGAAAACGGCTCCGGACAATATAAATAGGCTGAAGGAACAGCCGACCCATTCCAACTTGCGCCAAGTCGGTAGACGTGCCTGGGAAACGTCGCGCGGAAACAATTTAAACGGGCCTCAAAAACGAAAAATGCAGCCAATGATAGCGCGTCTCATTTTTTGAGTCGAAGTTCCGGTTTGATAAATTGGTTCTCCATTTGGATAGGTTTTATGATACACCCCACCAAAAGGCCTAAGGACCTTACCAATCCGCCTAATACCGTCGAATTTCCAAGCGCTATAGATTTCTATTGAGCCCGGCTTTTTTCGGGTCGGTTTGTGTGAGTGTCTCTAAGTTTTAGTGAAAGTGTTTGCAAAATGGCCAACCACCTCGTGAATGCGCTCCGAATTTTGGAGCATGGCCGCTGCTGGGTGTTTATTTTAGCCCTGCTCGTGTCTGCCCCGGGATATCTTTTCGCTGCAACGACCGTCGAGCGCGGTGATACGTTGCTGATTGAAGTCTTCGATGAAAAGTTGTTTTCGCGCGAAGCGCGCGTCGATGCTGACGGGCGCATCATTCTACCCGTACTCGGCGGGATCGAGGTTGCGGGGCGAAGTCTCGATGAAATTCGTACTTTGATCGAAGTGGAATTGGCGGCACGGGGCCTCATGCGCCAGCCTGTGGTGCTGGTAGAATTCGAAAAGTACCGGCCTGTATACGTTGATGGCGCTGTGGCGAAGCCGGGCGCAATTACATATTTGCCCGGCATGACTGTTCGGCAAGCGGTCATTGCGGCCGGTGGAATGAAGTTGAGAACCGAAGGGGAAGAATTCGACTCCGAAACACTGATCCACGCTGTCGCCCAAAGTCAGGCCAATGCATTTCAATTGCTACAGGTTGACACGCGCATTGCCAGATTGGCGGCTGAACTGGCGGATCAGTCTGAATTTGAAACCCCGACCGACCGAGCTGGCACGCTGGATGAACAAATGGTTTCGGACACCGTCGCTAGCGAAATCAAGCTGCTGGAAGAACGCTTGTCCCGCCAATCGGCGCATCAACAGCACCGCGGCAACCTGATCGATCTTCTGGACACCGAAATTCAAATACTGGAGCAACAAGCCGAACTTCAACGCGAAGAAGGCGAAGTCCACGGTGAAGAACTGGAGAACGCGCGCCAATTGGTTGAACGCGGGTTGATGCAAACCTCTCGTTTGCAGGAGCTCATGCGCGAGAGGTCTCAGCTTGGTCGGGACTTGCTGGAGAACCAAGCCTTCGCGGCACGTGCGCGTCAAGCCAAGGAAACCAACAGATACGAAGCGTCGGACAGCGAAGCACAGAAACGCATCACGATTCAGAACGAACTGCAGGAAGCACGCCGACAGAAAGTTCAGATCGAAGCCGCAATGCAAGCTCTAAGAGCACAACTGCTTGTCGTCGGCCTTGCCCAGACCAGTGACAGCTCTCTTTCCGAGCCGATTGCCAGGATGGAAATTCTCCGGATGGAAGCGGGTCAGATGAACACCATTACGGCCGAGCCGGGCACCCTGATTCAACCGGGCGACGTTCTGGAAGTTAAAATCGAAACGGCCCTGCCCGGCTAAGGAGTTCTGACTGTATTTTTTTTGGTAACTAGTTGTCCGGGGCAGGTTTATGTCTTTTGAACCCCAGGTGAGTGTCCTCATCAATAACTACAATTACGAACGCTTTTTACCTCAGGCCATTGAAACGGCATTGGGGCAGGAAGGCGTGCACGCCGAAGTCATCGTGGTCGACGATGGTTCCAAGGACGGGTCCCGCGCAGTCATTGAAGGATATGGCGACCGGGTAAAGGCTGTTTTTCAGGAAAACGGCGGGCAAGCCAGTGCGATCAACGCGGGCGTTGCCAATTCCCGGGCGCCGGTTCTGGCGTTTCTGGACGCAGACGATTGGTGGGCTCCGACCAAGCTGCGCGAAACACTGCATGCATTTGCCGAAAACCCAGACGCAGGTCTGGTCTATCATCGGCTGCAACCTGTCCACTTGGACGGAAGCAACGCCTTTGCGCCGATTCCGCGAAGCCTTTGCGCCGGAGAAATGGCGCCCAGATTGAAGCGAAGTGGCGGATGCTGGCCGTTTCCCATGACCTCATCTCTGGCGGTTACACGTGCCGCCTGGGACGCTGCTGGCGCAATCCCCGACAGTTTTCGGATATCTGCGGACGCATGGCTGACCGGAATCCTGCCATTTCTATCGCCGGTCGTCGCACTGCCGCAGGCGTTGGGGTACTACAGAATTCACAACAATAACTGGTATAGGGCCACAGACGACGAGGAAACTTTGGTCAAACGAATGGCGCATTGGCGGGCAACTGTCGATGTGAGCAATCAGTTTCTAGCCGAGCATGGCCGACAGGAACGGCTGGATATCGCGGATCATTTCCCTTACCAGGCTGCCGCGGCGCGATTGGGCACCCCGGACGCCAACAACATCCTGACTTTGGTCCTCAAAGGTCTGCGCGATCCCGGTGAGCCGAATGTCCTGCGGCGCGCCCGGACCTGCGCGCGCCTCGTTGCTCAGCTGCGCCGAGACCCGCTTAAACCGGCATCGGAGATGTCATGAAGGCGGTGCTCGTGAGTGCCGACCCCGTCGACTATACGATCGCGGTGGTCAATGGGCTTGCACATCACGTGGAAGTTCATGCTTTGCTGTCGCGCAAGCATTACGAGCATCTGCAGCGCTGGATTGACCCAAGGGTCAAAGTCGAACTGCTGGACTGGCCGCGGACCCGCAGCCCCTCTTACCCAGCCTTTCTGTGGCGTTTGACCCGCATAATCGACTCCAAAGAGCCGGATGTCGTTCATTTGCTCAGCAACACGTCGCTCTGGTTTAACTTGGCGATGCCCGTCTGGCGCCAAAGACCATTGGTTACAACCGTGCATGATGTGACTTTGCACCCGGGCGACAAGGATACCGCTCGTCTTCCCGGTTGGGGCAATCGGCTGATGGCCAAACAGTCACCACATCTGATCGTTCATGGTGATGGCCTACACAAAGCTGCATCCAATACCTTCAACAAACCGGAAAGCCACATTCACTCGATCCCGCATCCGGCGATCCGCCGATACGCTGATCTTGCAAAAGAGGCTGGTCTGCGCCGCTCGCGGCCAAGTAACGAGTTTGTCGTGCTGCTGTTCGGCAGGATTTTTGCCTATAAGGGTCTTTCCACGCTGATCGAGGCGGAAAAACAGCTGAGTGACGACCTACCCGAATTACGCCTTGTGATTGCTGGCCGGGGTGATAATCCCAATGATCTCAAACACCTCATGGGGCACCCCGAACGTTATGAAATCCAGCAGGGTTTCATCGAGGATATTGACGTTGCCCAGAAGTTCGTAGACGCCGATTTGGTCGTGTTGCCCTATGATGAGGCCTCGCAAAGTGGGGTACTCCATTTGGCTGCTGCCTTCGGAAAACCGGTTATCGTCTCTGACACGGGAGAGTTGAAGGCAACGGTCGAGCCTCCTCGTATTGGGTTGGTTGTTCCGCCGCGCGCACCATCGCAACTGGCCGCCACGATGCTGAAACTGGCCCGTGACCCGAATCTCCTCACCCAATTGGGTGAAAACGCTATCAAATGGTCAGAGAGCCAGAACGCTCCCTCCTCCATTGGGGGTATGACGGCCGAACTGTACCGCAAGATCGTTCAAACGCCGGCCTTGGCCCAACCAAATTGATTAATGGCGATATCAGCTGCGTTAATTGTCGCAGCGCCGCGCATAGCGGACACTCAACGTATTAGAATCTTTTTTGTGACCAAGGGTAACTATTATGCGTGTTTTCAGGCCGTCCGTGGGATCGGTCCGCCACTATATCGCGGGCGGGCACGAACACGGCGGCGGCATCGGTCGTTTGGCGGGCAATATTCTGTCCGCCCCTGGAAAGAAGTCGACCCATATCATTAAAGATACACGGGGCGCGGGCTGGAACCCGCTCTATTCTCCGTTTTTTTTGCTGTCTGCTCTTGTGACGCTGATGACTGATCGGGTCTCGGAACCGGGCAGGCTTCATCACATCCATATCGCCGGCAGGGGCAGCACCGCACGCAAGCTTATCCTTGGGACGTGGGCCCACTGGCTTGGATGCAGCTACATCCTTCACCTACACGACTATGATTACGAGGCCGACTACCTGCGCCGCCCCGAATGGCAACAACGCGCGATCCGCAAACTGTTCAACAGAGCGGAACACGTCATCGTTCTGGGTCAGCGAGATTTTCGCATGGTCCACGACGTTCTAAAGGTGCCAACCGACAAGCTTTCAGTTGTTCGCAATTGCGTTCCAGACCCTGGTCAACACCCAAAAGAAGAAGGCGACACTGTCGAAATCCTGTTTCTGGGCCGCCTCGGCCCACGAAAGGGCGTGCCGGAACTGTTGCATGCGCTGTCTCACCCTGACATGCCAGATGACGGGTGGCGTGCGACACTTGCTGGCGACGGACCAGTTGAGCAATATCGACAAGACGTTGCAGACTTGAACCTAGAGAACAAAGTTAACCTGCCCGGCTGGCTTGACGAACCCACAACGCGTTCTCTCTGCGCTCGATCAGACATTTTAGTGCTCCCGTCACATGCCGAAGGCTTTGCAATGGCCGTCCTAGAAGGGCTTGCACATGAACTGGTTGTCGTCACCACGCGCGTCGGAGCCCATGACGAGGTTCTGCAACACGATGAAAGTTGCGTATTCGTCCCGGTCGGGGATGCAACAGCATTGGCGCATACGCTCTCGGATCTGATCCGAAACCCAACCAAACGCGCGCGGATCGCGGAACAAGGCCGACAGCTGTACCTGTCCGGTTTCGGGATCGGTGGATATGTCGAACAGCTTGACGCCCTCTACGGCAAACTGGGGCAAGCCTCTCGGTATGCGGAGGTGTCTACATGACGGTACCTCCGCTACATCTGGACCCTGCAAACCGCCTGTCCTTGGCATCACCGCCGCAGGAATCCCTGAATACAGAGGACATGGGGTGGCTCAAGGCGGTCTGGGCTTTGCGTCGGCGCCTTTTCCTGATTGCGGCCATCACAATTGGGGCCTGCCTGATTTCGATACCCTTTTTGTTGGGGATGGAGAAAAAGTACTACAGCGAAACGCGAGTCCTGATCTTTAAGACACCCGTTGTCGCTTTGGCCGAGGCGGCCGAGATCCGGTTGGCCGAAGTCGATATCGTGACCGAAGTCGCAAGACTGGGGTCTGTCGAGAATGCCGAAGCCGTCATCGCACAGTTCGATCTGGCCAACACTGAAGAATTCAACCCGGAATTACGGCCACAAAGCCTGATAAGCCGTCTCTTGGGTAGGATACGCTCTTTCGGGTCACCGTCATCTCAGGACGACCCCGAGGCCCAAGATCCGTTCCGCCGCGTATTGTTAGAATACCGCGATGCCTTGTCCATTTACAGACAAAGGCAAAGTAACGTCGTCGTTGTCTCTTTCAAATCACTAGACCCGGTGCTGGCAGCTGAGGTCCCAACCGCCGTGGTCGAAACTTACATCGCTCAAAAAGAGGCGCGCTGGAAAAGTGAGGTCGAAGACGCGGCCGACTGGTTGGGCCTTAGGATTGAGACAGCTCACTCATTGGCCGAAGCAACGCGGTCCGAGCTAAAACAAGCAGCGGAGAAAAGCGGCGAAGCTTCAGAAGATACCTCTACTGCTATCCTCAGCCATCTGGCCGGGCTTGAAACCTTTAGCGCGCGCCTAATGCAAGAACTTGCAGACATAGACACGATACTGACTTCGATTGAATTGGCCCAACAGGACCTTGCGGTTCCAGCGTTGCATGAACCCGCGATTTTGGGCGATCTCCGACGTGAACTTCTGCTGCAAATGCGTGATCTGGAAGACATCGCAGCCACCTACGGCGAACAGTTTGAGGCGGTGGTGCGCGGACGTGCCCGTGCCGAGGGCATTCGCGCCGACATCAGATCAGAACTCGCGGCCTATGCGAGAATGGTTGAGTTGCGCAAAAGCCAGATCGTAGAGCAAGCCCAAGGGGTTGACAGCAACATCACAACTGCACGTAGCCAGCTGGCCGAAAACCAGAATGCGGCCCGACAGCAGGAAGGCTTGACCCTGGCGTTGCGAGAACAGGAAGAATTGGCAGCGTTGCTGGAGTACCGGCAAAACAGTCTGATGGCCGAAGGGCAGATCAAACTGGTGACTTTGGAAGTCTTATCTCCTGCAATTGTGCCACGCAAACCACTGGGGCCAGGGCGCAAAATGTACCTGATGGCCGTCGGCTTAGTCAGCCTGATCGGCGCGCTGACTTTGGCGGGGCTTCTGGAGCTTCTGGACAATCGCGTGCGCAGCCACGAACAGCTTACGCAGCTTAGCCACCTCGTGCCCGTGGGTTATCTTCCCCGTGTCGAACCGCATGAAGACTCATCCGCAAGCGATCCCCTGAGCTGGGTACCGGACGCACAGTTTTCTGAGTTTCTCAGCAGTACAACCTTCATGATTGAGGCAGGAAATCATGGCGATTTCCCTTCAAGTTTGCTGGTTTGTCCGACATCCGATGCCGGCTCGTCAACTCTGTGCGCACACTGGATTGCAAAGGAACTGATCGAGAAGGGTTACAAAGTCCTGTTTGTGGACCTGAATAAGGTCGCTGACGCCAAAGACGGCTTGACCTCCAGCCCCGCGACAATCGGCGGTATCGTCCTCGGTCAAAGTGAAAAGCTCGATAAACTCGCGCTCCATGGCAACGATTTGCGGGACGAACGCTTCTGGACCCAGATGAGCACGCTTCTGACCGAAGCCGAAGCTGGTCACTACGTCACGATCGTGGACGCTCCGCCTTTGCACAGGCTGGCAACACTCAGGTTTGCTCAGCTTGTCGAGGCCAAGTTGTTGGTCATGCGTTGGGGGCAGACCACCAAGTCTGAGGCCGAACTGAGTGACGGCCTGCTGAGCAAGTCCGGAATTGCCCCGGCCTACTCGTTGATTGTCGATGTGCAGCCGGAACGGCACAGCCAATACGGCTTTACCGACCGAATGACCCTGACGACCAAAGAAAATGCAAAAGGCAAATCGAAGATTTGGAACCTGTTTTGGAAGGGGGCCAGAAACTCATGACTACAAGGCTACCAACAACGGTTTTGTCGGGCTTCCTGGGCGCAGGAAAGACAACATTGCTGAACCAGATCCTCAACGCACGCGCGGGAATGCGCGTCGCGGTCATCGTCAATGACATGTCAGAAGTGAACATTGATGCTGAACTGGTGCAGCGCGGCGGATCGCAACTCAGCCACACCGAAGAGGAACTGGTTGAACTTTCGAACGGATGCATTTGCTGCACTCTGAGGGATGACTTGTTGCAAGAAGTTAGCAGGCTTGCGCTTGAAGATCGGTTTGATTGCCTGCTGATCGAATCCACCGGTATTTCAGAACCCTTGCCGGTGGCTGCGACATTCGAGTTCTGCGACAGCAATCACGAGAGCCTCAGTGACATTGCTCGGCTGGACGCGATGGTCACGGTCGTGGACGCGGTCAACCTACTTGCCGATTTTGAAAGCCATGACTTTTTGCGCCAGCGCGGCCCGGTTCGCGATGACAAGGACGAAAGAACGCTGGTCGAACTGTTGGTCGACCAAATCGAATTCGCGGACATCATTGTCCTGAACAAGATCAGTTCGGCCGGCCCTGAGCAAACCACCCGCGCGCGTCAAGTTATCCGAGCGCTGAATCCCGATGCCCGGTTGATAGAAACGGACTTTGGCAAGGTCGATCCGGGTGCCATTCTGGACACACGGCTTTTCGACCCGTCCGTGGCGAAAAGCCATCCGATGTGGTACAAAGAGATGTACGGACATGCAGATCATGTACCGGAATCAGAAGAGTATGATTTGTCGTCTTTCTGCTTCCGATCGCGTCAACCGTTCGACGAAAAACGTATTCAGAAACTACTGACCGGCAACCTGCCCGGCGTGCTGCGCGCCAAGGGTCACTTCTGGGTCGCCGAACGTCCAAGCATAGCCTTTGATTTCAGCTTGGCAGGCCATTTGTCCACCATAACGCCAACCGGGCGCTGGTGGGTGGCCACCCCTGCGGAACACTGGCCCGCAGATCCACGCGTGCGCACCCAGATTCGGCGACATTGGCGACCACCTTTTGGTGACCGCAGACAGGAACTGGTTTTTATCGGCACAGGACAAATGAACAAGGAAAAGATCATCAGCGCACTGGAAGCCTGTGTATCGACCCCAACAGCATGGCAACCTCCGCTGCCTGTGCAGCCCGCTGACGGTATGCGAAACAAGCTCGCTGCGCTGATGCCCAACAACCAAGGATAAGCTCCGTCCGTAAAGGAGATTAAAAAGGAGATTTAAAGATGACCAATGCGATAGTTCAGGAAAATGCCAGAACAGATGGCGTAGCACCCAAGTCCTACTGGGATGTCCCACATTCAACCCAGATCGAAGGGTTTGCCACTGATATCAGCGTTGATGCCGGTGGGCAGATTGACTTCAAGATCAACGTAAACGGCGATGCAGGTAGTGACTACGTGGTCGAGATTTTCCGGCTTGGCTACTACGACGGCAATGGCGCTCGTAAAGTTGCCGAATGGACCAACACCGATGCGGTCGTGCAACCGGATCCGGATTATGACGCTGCGCGCGGTTTGGTGGATGCGGGTAATTGGAGCGTCACCGACAGCTGGGATACGCCCGAGGATGCTGTTTCCGGTGTATATCTGGCACGGGTGCAGCGTCTGGATGAAAATGGTGACCCTATTGAAGGCGCCGCAAACCAAATTCCTTTCATCATTCGGGATGACGATCGGGATGCGGATATCGTTCTGCAGACCTCCGACACGACATGGCATGCCTATAACGGATGGTTCGGCAATAACGGCGAGGTTGGCGCCAACTTCTATGGGGACGCAAGCGGTACAATTGATCACCCGGACATCCCAGGCGCTGGCAACTTTGCTCAGGATCGCGCTTATGCTGTGAGCTACAACCGGCCTCTGATCACGCGTGGCATTGAAGGCGGACAGGGCGGACCAGCGGCTGGAGCACAGGACTATCTTTTTGGTGCGGACTACGCGGCGATCTCGTGGCTTGAACAGAATGGCTATGACGTCGCTTATATCTCTGGCATGGACACGGACCGGTTGGGTCCGGATTACCTAAAGAAATACGACGCATACATCTCGGTCGGTCACGACGAATACTGGTCAGGCGACCAGCGTGCCAATGTCGAGGAAGCGCGGGACGCAGGTGTGAACCTGCTGTTCTGGGGCGGCAATGACATGTATTGGAAGACGCGGTGGGAAACCAGCATCGTCGATGGTGTCGAATACAGAACTCTGGTCTGCTACAAGGAAACTTGGGCGGTGGCCGATCCGAATGCGGGTCCGGACGATTACTACAATCTTGACCCCTCTGACATTTGGACCGGCACATGGCGCGACGTACGCTTTTTGGGCAACCCAGAAGCAGGTGTCGGCACCGGCGATGAGACCGTAAGCGGCGGTGTTCCGATGTGCCACTGCGCCGAAAACTCGCTCATTGGCACCCTCTTTGGCCCTGACGCGACCGGCACTTTTGGCGGTGCGCTGGATATACCGGAAGAATTCGCACCCCTGCGTGTGTGGCGTGACACATCCTACGCGGATGGCGGTGCGTTGGACGTCTCCGAAGGCATTTTGGGGTACGAGTGGAACACAGCCCCGGATGACGAAAACCGCCCGGCCGGATTAATCAAACTATCAGAAACGACAATTCCGTGGGACAGGATTGTTATCGACCAAGGCAACACGACAGCGCCGGGCACGGCGACCCACAACCTGACCATGTATCGGGCCGACAGTGGTGCGCTTGTGTTCAGTGCAGGCACGGTATTCTGGACTTGGGCGCTGAGCAACGAACACGACAGCGAACCCTATGGTGCCGACATTGAAAATGTCGACCTTCAGCAGTTCACCGTGAACATGTTCGCGGACATGGGTATTCAACCCGGTGTTTCAGACACCATCCTTGCCTCTCAGGGGTTAATTAGGGCAATTGCCTCCGCTGACCAAACGGACGCCACCGCCACAATGGACGATCTGCCGGACTCCGTTTCGGCCCTTCAAACTGTGATCATCACGGGTACCGCAACCGATGACGACGGAGACGCCGGCACCGAAGATGGTGTGGTCGCCCTTGTGGAAATCTCGTTCGATGGCGGCCAAACCTGGAGCCCGGTAAACGGGACAACCAATTGGTCTTACAGTTGGACACCTGCAGTGGAGGGCAATTACGACATTGTCGTGCGGGCCATTGATGACAGCCTGAACCTGCCCGATCTTGCGTCGCTTCCGCCGCAGATTCTTGAAGTCACAGAAGCTGTGATCCCCGAGACGGTCAGCCTGTTCGAACCATTCACCTCCTATGACGGAGTGCTCGCTTCGGACGCACAACCGCTACATCTGGGTACGAATTTCAGCTCAAGCGTCGCCGGTCAGGTGACAGAATTGAAATACTACCGGGACGCAGCGGATGCTGATGATACAGATGTCCGCAATGCGTATTTGTGGGATTCTTCAGGAACACTGCTTGCGAGCGCTCAATTTGTGTCCGCGCCCGGAGAGAGCGGTTGGCAAACAGTCGCGCTCAATGTTCCTGTCAGCATCCTCGCGGGTCAGCAATATGTGGTCTCGTACGAAACGACGGACAACTACGCTGCGACCAACTCATTCTTCGGTGGCGAATTCACTGAACCTTTCGGAGTACTAAGCGCTCCGGATGCCGCAGGCGTGTATGCTTATAGTGGTTCTCCGGTCCTGCCCACCAACAGTTTTCAGGACACATTCTACTGGGTGGATGTAACCTTCGCACCTGCCCCCAGCGTTAATGAGGCACCGGTTATCGTATCAGGCGTGTCCTATAGCCTGAATGAAAACACCATTGCTGTTGGGCTTGTGCAGGCAACTGATGCCAACGCAGATCAGCTCACCTATTCGATTGAAGGCGGCGCGGATGCGTCCCTGTTCTCGATCAATCCGAACACTGGTGCGCTAAGCTTTGTCGCACCGCCTGATTTTGAAACCCCAGCCGACGCCGGGGCCGATAATCAGTATGATCTGGTTGTCGGAGCTTCGGACGGCATTGCCCCTGTGACGCAGCAGTCGATCACGGTCACCGTAAACGATGTTGAGCCCGAGGGAGGGCCCGGGGAAGAACCGACGAATGTCTTTGGTGCAACGGACACGCCGGACCTTATCGCAACCAACGATCCTACAGATTATGAGCTGGGCATGCGGTTTGAAACCAATAGCGACGGCATCATCACAGCACTACGCTACTACCGTGGCGCCGAGGATGCGTCGGACACGGATGTCCGAACGCTGAACCTTTGGAGTGATACTGGTCTTCTGCTGGCATCTGCAACGGTTACATCCGCGCCGGGTGAAATTGGGTGGCAGACCGTCGATCTGTCGACACCAGTAAACGCGGCAGATGGCGATCAGTTCGTGGTGTCCTACGGCACAACTCAGAACTACGCGGTGTCTCAGAACTATTTCACCAGCGCCGCGACCAGCGACGATGGCCTTCTTGTTGCACCAGCGAACTCAGCCGGCGAAAGCAACGGGCTGTACAGTGCCGGTTCAACAGGAGTGTTCCCACAGAACTCGTACCTCTCCAGCAACTATTGGGTAGACGTGGACTTCGAGGCCGGATCGGTCGGCCCCAATGGCGCGCCGACCTTCACACTGACAGACTTCGATTTTCAGGTGAACGAGAACCAAACTCAGGTTGCCTCCCTTGCCGCCACTGATCCGGACGGCGACACATTTGTGTTTGCAATCGCCGGAGGGGCAGACGCAAGTGCGTTCAATATCGACCCGAACACCGGAGCGTTGACCTTTGCATCGCCCCCCGATTTCGAAAACCCCGGGGATAGCAATGGCGACAATATTTATGACGTGATCGTCTCGGTCGCGGATGCGTTCAACCCGGCGGTTGAGCAAGTGGCAACGGTCACCGTAGCGGATGTGGACGAAAGTGGCCCACAGGTCTCAACCCTGTTTGGGCCGGGCGACACGCCAGATCAGATCGTGACTTTCGACCCGACCGACTATGAACTCGGGGTGGAATTCACAATTGCCTCTGACGGACAGGTCACCGGTCTGCGCTACTACCGCGGTGCCGCTGACGCAGATGATACTGACATACGCGTGCTGAACCTGTGGGCGGAAGATGGCACCAAACTGGCCAGCGTCACGGTGCAGTCCGATCCCGGTGAAAGCGGGTGGCAGGTCGGCACTCTTTCGACACCGATCGATTTGGAGGCGGGCTCGTCCTATGTTGTCTCCTATGGCACGACCCAGAACTATGCCTTTAGCGGAAGCTTCTTCGGAAGCGATTGGACCGGGCCGGACGGGCAGCTGACCGCCCCCGCCGACAGCGGCCAAACCAGCAATGGTGTATATGCTGCGGGCGCAGTCGATCAGTTCCCAACGCAAAGCTACAACGCCTCCAATTATTGGGTCGACGTGATCGTCGATACTTCTGCTGCCACACAAGGGGACGAGTTCATCTTCTAACTAAGGCTCGCCTTGCCTCATCGGCGAAGCAGTTGTGGCCGAAGACGAAGATTGAAAATTTGAAATCAGAAGGGGAAGCGCATGGCCTGCGCTTCCCTTGTTCGTCAGACCTCCACTTAAATCTTGCAGATTAGCATGGAGCAGCAGACCGGAATGCAGCCTGCCTCGATATCGTCTTCCGAAATCCTGCATTGCCGACCCCCCTCAACTGCACGCCAACCTGCAGGATATCCAGCATCCGTTGCAGGCCGATATTGTTCAGTTGTGCATTGGCCACGATGGCGATGCATCACAGCTGCGAAGGTGAGGACGAGATTGGGTGAGTTCGCTGCACCACGCCGCCCGGCCGATCCGGTATCGGTATTTCCAACGTCTGAAACTGTCCGGGCTGGTAGGCGAACGAGGCCCTCGATGAAGTCCGGAACAAAAAAATGGCCGTGCGCAACACTTCAGGAAACAAAGCCGGCACGCGATTTTTCAAGAAAATCAGGGCAGTGCGTTTGGTCGTGAGATTTCAGAGATTCACTAAGCGTACCAGACGTTAGGGTCCGTCTCGCTGCACTACGAGGGCCTTTCAAAGGGTAGCGCATGCAAGATGGATTTTAGCGCTTGATTGCCTCTGACACTCCCCATAGCGTGCCGTACATGTCAGAATTCTCTCATCTTGTCATCCTAGAGCGTCACAGCGCTCATCGTCGAAAGCGTTTTGCCGGATAGCGACCTTTGGTTCGTGATCCACTTTGCAAAGCTTTTCCTGGAGACCTTAGATGGCCGAATTTACTGAAATTCCGGTGCTTGATCTGGCACCACTGATCAATGGCGATGACACATCCGATCTTGCTTTGAAATTCTTTGAAGCCTACAGCAAGACCGGGTTTGGCTATATCATAAACCACGGCGTGGATCCGGCTTTACGAGCAGCAGTGTTTGCCGCTTCGAAGAAGTTTCATGCGCTTCCCGAGGCCGCAAAGCAGGCAATCACACTAGATAAGTGCCACCGCGGCTATATCGCTATTAATACATCCACGGACGTGAACTCCGATCTGGCCGAGGTGACGAAGCCCAACCAATCTGCGTCCTTCATGATGATGCGCGAGGACGCAGAGGTTGACCCTGATGTCTATCTAACGGGGCCAAACCAGTGGCCGGACTTGGAAGGGTTTCGGGAAGCGTGTGAGGCTTATGTTCAGGCGATGACCGAACTGGGCAACAAACTTTTGGGGTTAACACTGGACGCTATTGGTACCGAGGATCGCTCAATCCTCGCTGCATTTGAAAAGCCCACGATATGGTTGCGCCTGCTTCACTACCCGCCACAGTCCCCGCAAGCGCCGGAAGACTTGTATGGATCTGCGCCGCACAAGGATTTTGGGTTTTTGACATTGCTGGCGCAGGACAATGTTGGCGGGCTGCAAGTTCAGACCCCGGCTGGTCATTGGGTGGATGCGCCGCCGAAAGAGGACGCTTTCGTGGTGAATGTCGGCGACATGCTGCATCGCCTTACCAACGGGAAGCTCTTGTCCACACCCCATCGGGTGATCAATGCAACCGGCCGAGAGCGCTATTCCGTTCCGTTCTTCTTTGATCCACATGTCTCTACCGACATCGCCCCGATTCCGGGGACAGGGGCCCCAAGGTTTGATGCGTTGAACTTTGGTGAGTTCTTGAGGGGAGAGTTGGAAGCCGGTTACGATGCGCATCAGGCCGACGACGCAGAGAGCTAAAATCAACCTTCGCACGCGGTAGGAATTCGTTTTCGAACGTTTACCTATCGCCGTTTTCCATCTGGTTAGGCGCAGTCGTTCCTAGTTTTCCACTAACCCGCTTCCTTGAGGTCTAAAAAATCGGATGTCACGCCTCGGCGAATTCAGTAAGCCGTTGAACGGTCGCCGACATATTCTTCTAGGGCAGCCCGGCTGCCCCTCTGCCAGATCGCCGTCAACCACCGGGCAAAAGCTTTGGAAAAATCCGCATCGCTGCCAATGTCGCCATAGTATTGGCGCTGATTGAGCCAGTTTTCCGGGTCATCTTTGGACGCCAACGCGGCCCTTTGTAAGGTGTCCCATTGGGGGTCGTTAGGAGCAATTTCAGAGCCATCTTCGCGCACGCCCGCACACATCCGGCACCAAAAGGCCTCAGCCAAAGCAAGCCCGTTTACGGAAGAGCCAGACACAAGCGCGTCGCGCAACGACGGCAGCAGGAACCCCGGATGCCGTGCCGATCCGTCAAACGCGACCCGGCGCGTCGTGTCGTGAATCGCAGTGTTTGCAAATCGCGTCTCGACCAACCCAAGATACTCTTTCGCGGTAGTTCCGGGGACAGCTTCGACATGAGGCAGGATTTCCTTAGCCTGAACTTTCCCAAAGAACGCCACGAGATCCGGATCCTGCATACAGTCCGAGATCGTCGGGACGTTCAGAACCTCTCCGACATTTGCAAGCAGTTGGTGGCCACCGTTCAATATGCGCAGCTTCATCGTCTCATAGCTGTGAACATCGTGGGTCAATGTCACGCCAACCTGTTCAAGCGGCGGGCGCCCGGCGCAAAAGGCATCCTCGATCACCCACTGGCGAAAGTTCTCGTGCGAGACTGGTGCACGGTCGTCAACGCCAAGCGCGCGGCATTGCGATATCAATTTGTCCGTCGTCGCAGGCACGATGCAGTCCACCATCGAGTTTGGGAACGCACCGTTCCGGTCGATCCAATCGGCCAGATCAGGGTCGGACAGGCGCGCCAAACCAACGACGCAGTTCCGCAGGATCGCCCCGTTACCCTGAAGATTATCACAGCTCAATGCGGTAAAGGGTTTGAGGCTGTCTGCACGCCGTTGCCTGAGCGCCGAAACAATTGCACCGAAGACCGTACGCGGTTGGTTCGGGTTCGCTGCATCGTGGCGAATGTCTTCGTGATCTGCGTCGAAGGCGCCCGTGTTGGCATCCAGAAAGTAGCCACCCTCGGTTACTGTCAGGGACACGATCCGGATGCACGGGTCGGTCATCTTGCGGATCAAGGCGGCGTTGCCGTCCTCAATCGGCAGGTAGTCGATCATTGGACCGATCACCTCGGCAGACATCCCTTTCGGGTCCAGCTCAATCAGCGTCGTCAGGCAATCCTGCGTCAGTAGCCGATCGCGCATCTCGACGTCATAGCTTCGCACACCAGCCCCGATAATTGCCCAGTCGCGGGCCTGTCCCTGCTGCATCAATTGGTGAGTGTACCAAGCCTGATGCGCGCGGTGAAAATTACCAAGCCCGATATGGACAATTCCCGGCGTCAGGTCCGAACGGGCGTAAACCGGGGTCCTGACAGACGCTGGCAGGTCTGCAAGGCCGTCTAACCGCAGTTGCATCGGAGAGTTTGCGTTTGCCACAGGGTTCATCAGCTCATCCAGTTTCCGCCATCGACATTGTAGGTTTGCGCGACGATGTACTTGGCCTCGTCCGAAGCGAGAAATACCGCCATCCCCGTCAGATCTTCGGCGCGTCCCATCCGGCCGTACGGGACGGCCGCAGCCACTTCGCGTTTCTTTTGGCCGGGCGGTTTACCTTCGTGTTTTGCAAAGAACGCATCTACACCATCCCAGTGCTCGCCATCCACAACACCCGGAGCAATTGCGTTCACGTTGATCCCATGAGAAATCAGGTTCAGCCCTGCCGATTGGGTCAGGGAAATGATCGCCGCCTTGCTGGCGCAATAGACAGCAACCAGAGGTTCACCCCGTCGCCCGGCCTGCGAAGCCATGTTAATGATCCGACCTTTGGTACCGTGTTTGATCATGTGGCGCGCGACCGCCTGCATCGTGAACAATGCGCCTGCGACATTGATGTCAAACACGCGGTTGTAGTCGGCGCGCTCAATCTCAACGATCGGAGCTGCCGTGAAGATAGCTGCGTTGTTTATCAGAATGTCGATCGCGCCGAAATGTGCGGCCGTATGCGCGACAGCGTCGTCTATGCTGTTTTGGCTGGTCACATCCATCTCGACGGCCAATGCGGTCTCGCCGATCTCAGTTGCTGCTTCTTGTGCACGGGCGCCGTCAATGTCGGCAATCACAACACGCGCGCCTTCGGCCACATAAGCCCTGGCAAAGGTCAGCCCTATGCCCCGCGCGGCCCCGGTGATCAGGGCGGTTTTGCCGGCCAGGCGTGTCATTCGATCCGCAGCCCCTGCGCGTCAAACCGGTGGATCACATCTGCACGCGGCGTCAGGTGGATGCGGTCCCCGTGGCGGAAGCCAACCTCGCCATCCGCACGGACGGTGATTGTTTCAGCTAGGCCGGTCTCATGAATATGAAAAAACGTGTCAGACCCGAGGTGTTCCGAGACGCTGACAACCCCTGACCATTCACCCTCGGTTTCGGACACTGCGATATGTTCCGGGCGAATACCGATGGTGTGGGCACCGTATTTCTTCGCCTCTGCGCCCTCGATAAAGTTCATCTTGGGCGAGCCGATGAACCCCGCAACAAACAGATTACGTGGCGTACGGTAGAGTTCCAGAGGGCTACCGACCTGCTCAATCACACCAGCCTGCAGAACGACGATCTTGTCGGCCATGGTCATCGCTTCGACCTGGTCGTGCGTCACGTAGATCATCGTGGTCGCAAGGCGTTCATGCAATTCGCTGATCTCCAGCCGCATGCCTACGCGCAACGCTGCATCGAGGTTCGACAGCGGTTCATCAAACAGGAACGCGGCGGGTTCGCGAACAATCGCGCGTCCAATGGCGACGCGCTGGCGCTGACCACCAGACAACTGACCGGGGCGGCGGTCCAGGTAGTCGGTCAGGTTCAAAACACTCGCTGCACCTTCGACGCGCTTGTCGATCTCGGCCTGATCCAGCTTGGCCATACGCAGAGGAAAGGCAATGTTCTTGCGCACGGTCATATGCGGGTACAACGCGTACGACTGGAACACCATCGCCAACCCACGTTTTGCCGGCGGCACATCGGTCGCCTCGGCACCGTCGATGTCGATGGAGCCCGAGGTGATGTCCTCCAAACCCGCGATCAGACGCAGCAGCGTAGACTTACCGCAGCCCGAGGGGCCGACGAAGACGGTGAACTCGCCATCTTCAATGGTCAGGTCCAGTGGTGGAATGACCTGTACGTCGCCGAAGCTTTTGGTCACGGACTTGAGTTGAATATGTCCCATGTGTCGTGTTCCTTATTTCACAGCGCCGAAGGTCAGGCCGCGGACAAGTTGTTTCTGGCTGAACCAGCCAAGGATCAGGATTGGTGCGATTGCCATGGTCGAGGCCGCGCTGAGCTTGGCAAAGAACAGGCCCTCTGGGCTGGAATAGCTGGCGATGAAGGCAGTCAGAGGGGCCGCATCGACGGCGGTCAGGTTGAGGGTCCAGAACGCCTCATTCCAGGCAAGGATGAAGTTCAATAGAACGGTCGAGGCGATGCCGGGAATGGCCATGGGGGTCAGAACATAGAGGATTTCCTCTTTCAGCGTTGCCCCGTCCATCCGCGCCGCTTCCAGAATTTCACCCGGAATTTCGCGGAAATAGGTGTAGAGCATCCAGACGATGATTGGCAGGTTGATCAGCATCAGAACAACGACCAGCCCTCCGCGCGTGTCCAGCAGACCCAGACGGATAAACAGCAGGTAGATCGGGTACAGCACGCCAACTGCAGGCAACATCTTGGTGGACAGCATCCACAGCAGGATGTCTTTGGTCCGTTTGGACGGCACAAAGGCCATCGCCCAAGCGGCGGGCACTGCGATGATCACGCCCAGAATGGTTGATCCACCCGCGATGATGACTGAGTTCCAAAGAAACCGCATGTAGTCGGAGCGCTCCTGCACGATGGCGTAGTTCTCCAGCGTCCAGTTGAAGTTCAGAAACAGCGGCGGGCTGGCGATGGCCTGTGCCTCGGTCTTGAAGCTGGTCAGGATCGTCCAAAGGATTGGGAAAAAGATCAGCAATCCAACGGCCCAGGCTAGGGCGGTGTTCAGCGATTTACGGCGGGGTGTGACGGCGCGGGCCATGTGTGTTTCCTCCTCACGCGTCCAGGTTTTTGCCGACGATGCGCATCAGGAAGATCGCAACGATATTGGCAAGGATGATGGCGTAGACACCTCCGGCCGATCCAAGGCCAACGTTTTGGCTTTCGAGTACGCGCTGGAAGATCAGGTAGGTGAGTGTGCGGGTGCCGAACGCACCGCCGGTGGTTACGAAGATTTCGGCAAAGATCGACAATAGGAAGATTGTTTGGATCAGGATCACAATGGTGATCGCGCGGCTCAGATGCGGCAGGATGATGTGATAGAAGCGTTTCAGCACTGGCGCCCCATCCATTTCAGCCGCTTCCAACTGTTCACTGTCCAACGACTGGATCGCGGTTAGCAGGATCAATGTCGCAAAGGGCAGCCACTGCCATGAGACGATCATGATGATCGAAGTCATCGATGCCTCGGACAACCAGGAGATCGGCTCGGCCCCGAAAAAGCGCCACAGATGCGCCAGCAGTCCATTCACCGGGTCCATGAACATGTTCTTCCAGACCAGCGCGGATACGGTGGGCATGACAAAGAAGGGCGCGATGACAAGAATGCGGACAACGCCCTGCCCCCACATCGGTTGGTCCAGAAGCATCGCCAGAAGGATGCCAAGGATGACCGTTATGACTAGAACGCCTCCGACGATCACTAGGGTGGCTTGCACCGCAGGCCAGAAGGAACTGGAGGAAACAAACCGAACGTAGTTGTCGAACCCAACCCAGCCCAGGTCGCCGCCACGCAGCGGCAGGTATTTCTTGAAGGAAAAATACAGCGTCATCGTCAGCGGCACGAGCATCCAACCAAGTAGAAGGACCACTGCGGGTGCCATCATCAGGCGCGCGACGGATCGGGAATGTTGAGTTGCCATGACGCAAACCCTCTCTGTTCAGGCGTGCCTTAGCCTGCGGGAAAAACATCGATTGTGGAAGTTAAGAGCGGGGGACAGTCGCCTGTCCCCCACGAGGGAGGAGACCTCAGTACCCTGCGGCTTCCATCTCTTCGGCGGTGAAGGCTTGTGCTTTGGCAAGCGCTTCATCGACTGTTTGCTGCCCGGCATAAACTGCCGAGAATTCCTGGCTTACCTGAGTGGCGATGCCGGCGAACTCGGGGATCGCGACGAACTGAATACCCGTGTACGGCGTTGGTTGCGCACAGCAGTTTTGCGGATCAGCCAAGAGAATTGACTCCAACGTCATCTTGGCAAACGGGATATCCTTGTAGTTGTCATTCTCATACAGCGAGGTCCGCGCACCCGGCGGCACGTTTGCCCAGCCCTCGTTCTCGGCTACCAATTGGATATAGTCTTTCGAGGTTGCCCATTCGATGAATTGCTTGGCAGCGTCTTCCTGCTGTGTCCCCGCAGGGATTGCCAGAGCCCAGGCCCACAACCAATTCGCGCGTTTGTCGACACCTTCAGCGTTTGGCGCCAGCGCAAAGCCGACCTTGTCAGCAACCGTTGAATCGTCGGGGTTGGTCACGAAGGACGCGGCAACCGTTGCGTCGATCCACATGCCACACTTGCCCTGCTGGAACAGAGAAAGGTTTTCGTTGAAGCCGTTTGTGGCATAACCCGCCGGGCCGGACTCGTTCATCATATCGACGAAGAAGGTCAGCGCCTCTTTCCACTCGGGTTGATCAAACTGGGGTTTCCAGTCTTCGTCGAACCAACGAGCACCGAACGAATTCGCTGTCACGGTAATAAAGGCACCGCCCTCACCCCATCCAGCCTTGCCGCGCAGACAGATACCATTGATGTCATTGTCACGGTCGGTCATTGCCGCAGCCGCTTCGCGAATGAATTGCCAAGTCGGCCCTTCCGGCATTTCCAGACCAGCCTTTTCCATCAGGTCGGTGCGGTACATGATCATCGAGCTTTCGCCATAGAACGGTGCCGCATAAAGCGTGCCGTCGTTGCTCAGACCACCAGCCATCGCCGGAAGAATGTCGCCCACATCATATTCCGCTGACATGCCATCCAGCGGGACCAACCAGCCGTTCGCTCCCCAAATCGGCGTTTCGTACATGCCAATGGTCATGATATCGAACTGGCCGCCCTTGGTGGTGATGTCCGTGGTCACGCGCTGACGCAGCACATTTTCTTCCAGCGTCACCCACTCGACATCGATGCCGGTCGCTTCGGTGAAATTGTCGGTATAGCCCTGCATCCGGATCATGTCGCCGTTGTTCACGGTGGCGATTGTGATGGTTTGCGCGTGGGCTGCTGCTGTGGCGACGAAAGTCAACGCAGTCGCCGCGCGAAGTGCTTGCTTCAGATACATCCCTGTCCTCCCTGAGCTTGGATGTCGTGCAGGGAGCGTAGATCGTAAATTGTCGCGCCGTCAATAAAAACTTTACGCGCGTTAAAAATAGAAATCTAGGCAGAGGCCCTTAAAACGAGCCTTGCAGGGAAAAGAATCTCGGTCCGAGTTTCAAATTTCCCTCCACTTTCAATGAGTTCGAACAAGGTTTCGACGCTTCGCCCGGCCACGTTGTCATAGTCATGCGCAGCTGTTGTCAGAGACGGGCAGGTAAACTTTGCGAATGGATGATCGTCATTTGAGGCCACGCGCAGCGTACAACCTTCCTTGCGCCCAACGCGAATCCCCTGCTCGTAGCAGGCTGCAAGAAAGCCTATCGCAAGCCGGTCATTGCTGCACAAAACCGAGTCTGTTCGCAGGCCACGCTCTTCCAAAACCTTGAGCGCTCCTCGGTGCCCAATCTCTTCAAACGCCCATCCTTCGCCGTCGACTTTGATGATATGGGGCTCGAACCCGAGGCGCTCCATTACGTCGACATAGGCCTTCCTTCGTTTGTTAGCATTCGGGTTCGCAGGTGTGCGCATTTCAAAAAACGATGGCGGTTCACCCGTCCGGGTCATGTACTCCACGGTCTGCGACACAAAGCTGAAATTGTCCGATCCGATGAAAGCAGCCCCCAGACCATCAAGATTGCTGTCAAACAGGACAGTCGGGACGTTGGCGCAGAACCTCTCAATCGCTGAACGGTCAGAAATCCGACCCAAAGGGGCCAACAGGACCCCAGCAGGCTTCATGGCTTGCAAGCCGTCCAGAATTTCGTTTTCCAGCTTTTGTTCACCATGAGAGCTAAACAGAGATGGGCGATAACCCGCCGCGATACAGCTTTGCTCCAGATAGCGCGCGATTTCGGCAAAGAAGGGATCGGCCAGATAGGGCACGACAATACCTACGTTCTTGGTCAGCTTCCGGTTCTGGTTCACAGCATAGATATTTGGACGGTAGTCGAACCGTTCCAGCGCCTCTTCAATTCGGGCTCTGGTCGTCGCGCGAACGCTGTCGGGGTCGTGGAAGTATTTGGACACAGTGGGCCGCGAGATACCGCTGAGGGCCGCGAACTCTTCCATATTCTTTATCTTGGTCATGCCAGTCTGCCTGCGGATCTGCGCCGCCTTGAACTTATCATACTTTTACATATTCTTTGCGCGCGCTAAAAATCAATAGCCAGGCACACGCCCGGCAAGGGGTTTGAATGTATCTCGGGATCGATATCGGAACGTCAGCGGTTAAACTTGTCTGCGCGGACACCGATCGAATTGTTGCGACGTCTTCGGCCGGGATCAAGACGACCTCGCCGCAGCTCGGCTGGTCAGAACAGCACCCGGACCTTTGGTGGAAGGCGACGCGTGACGCGCTGAACCAACTTGCCGGGCATGTCACGTTGTCAGAGGTGAAGGCTATCGGGCTGTCGGGCCAGATGCATGGGGCGGTTTTATTAGACCGCGACCTGTGGCCAATCCGCCCGGCCATCCTGTGGAATGACAGCAGAGCAACACGTGAATGCGATGATCTACGCGCAGCCATGCCGCAGATTGGTCACATCTCAGGTGTCCTGCCCCTACCGGGATTTACCGCACCCAAAGTTGCGTGGCTGAAACAACATGAACCCGAGCACTACGCCCGGCTAACCCATATCCTGCTGCCAAAAGACTTTATCGGCTTGCGCCTTCATGGCGCGTTGGCAACCGATACGTCCGACGCCGCGGGAACACTGTGGCTGGATCAGGCGTCGCGCACTTGGCATACGGGTGTCGCCGCAGCCACTGATGTAGATCCCAACTGGTTACCGCAGGTGTTCGACGGCCACACAGTTGTTGGCACTGTGACGGCACAGGCGGCAACTGAAACCGGTTTGGAACCCGGCGCGCCCGTCGTCGCCGGAGGAGGAGACGCGGCAACCGGGGCAGTATCCTTGGGCGCGACCGAACCGGGTCGCGGTTTCATCTCATTGGGCACGTCCGGACAGTTGTTCGTGGCGGATCGCGAATACAAACCAAACCCGGAACGCTATGTGCATGCCTTTGCGCACACGCTGCCTGACCGCTGGTATCAAATGGCGGCGATGCTGAACGGTGCAAGGCCGATTTCTTGGATAGGTGGTCAATTGGGGCTGTCCGCCGCCGAAGTTGTTGCGCTTGCCGGAACGGTCAGCGGTGATCGTGCGCCGATTTTCCTGCCCTATCTGACAGGTGAACGCAGCCCCCTCGGTGACCCGCATATCCGGGCCTGTTTCTTTGGCCTTGAGGATTCGACAACGCGCGCAGACATCTGCCGTTCTGTGATCGAAGCGATTGCTTTTTGCTTTGCCGATGCAGCGCAAAGCTTCGGTGACACAATAGACGGCTTGCCAGAACTGGCCGCAATCGGAGGGGGCAGCCAATCAGATTTGCTGTTAAGTCTGATCGCGACGGTGACCGGGAAGCCGATTGTGCGTTCAGCCGGGGCAGATTCCGGCCCGGCGTTTGGCGCGGCCCGGCTGGCAGCTTTTGGTGACGGTGCGTTGGGCCGGGCTGATCTTGCAATTCAACCGCCAACAACGGACAGGTTCGAACCCGCTCATATGGGGTCACTGTCTGAACGTTTGACGCGGTTTCGTAAGCTCTACGCTGCCGTCAGTGCAGTCGAATAAACGACTCGGCGCTGCGAATGGAAGTTACATCACAGGTTTTTCCCACGGCGGGTTCGTTGCGATTTCTGCGATCAGAAAGTCCATGAACACACGCACCTTGGGCGACAGCACGTTTGACTTTGGATAGATTAGCCACAAGACGTTCTCTTCCGCGGCTTCATAGTCTGGAAGGACGTGCCGCAGTTTTCCCGATGCAAGCTCTTCCTGAACGCTCCACAACGAGTTCATCGAGATACCAGCGCCTGCAACAGTGGCGAGCTTTTGGCTAAGCCCATCATCCATGACCAGCGGGCATTTTGTTTTGCCCGGATCGAATGTCGCGGCATCGCCATGCGCAGACTTCAGTGCCCGCGCCCGGATGTGGCGAAAAGCGATGAGTTTATGATTGCCCAGATCGTCAGGGGTTGCGGGCACGCCATGCTCGTCCAGATAGTGAGGCGCCGCGCATAAGATACGCCTGTCATCCGCCAGCTTTCGACCCTTGAGGCTGGTATCAACCAAAGGCGCATTCCGCAGTGCAAGATCATAACTGCCTTCGATCAGGTCGAACTGAGTGTCCGAAAGCCGCAAATCCAGCATGACACCTGGCTGTTGAGCCTGGAACTTCGCTAGAATTGGCGCGATGTATAGCTGGGCAAACGTACTGGGTGCGGTGAAACGCAGTGTGCCAGTGGCTTGCGTCGCACCTTGCCCCAAGGCGGCCAAGGCGGCTTCTTCCTGCGCCAGGATCTCACGCGCATAGGGCAGGAATTCAGCGCCCTCCACCGATAAGGAAACCTTGCGTGTCGAGCGATGTAGAAGCTCAACGCCCAGCTGATGCTCCAGCTTGGCAAGACGTGCACTGGAAACAGCCGGAACCAACCCCAGTTCACGCCCCGCGGCCGAGATGTTCAGCTTGTCCGCAGCAAGCACGAAAAGACGGAGGGCTTTGGTATCCATAGCTAGATTATAAGTAAAACACGAAAACTGAAACCCGTTTTCCCCAGTTTTATCAGTTTCCGCAAGTGTTATTTCAGGATCAACGAAAGACACACCAGATGGAGCCAAAAATGTCCGTTCGCCCCAATATCCAGTCACAGATCCTCGAAGCGTTCAATTTTCGGCACGCAACCAAGGTCTTTGACCCCGACAAAAAGATCAGCGATTCCGAATTCGAAACCATTCTTGAATCAGGGCGCCTGTCTCCGACCTCATTCGGGCACGAGCCGTTCAAAGTTCTGGTCATCCAGTCACCCGAAATGCGCGAGCACTTTCGTGAGTTTTCCTGGGGCGCGAACGGAGTGATGAACGGAAGCACGGGTCAATTGGGCACCGCGAGCCATTTCGGCATCATCCTCGCCAGCACCTCGGAAACTATGACCGCAGGGTCGGACTATCTGCAGGATCACTATCGCTCGGTGAAGCAACTGCCTGACGATGTCATTGAACTGTTCAATGGCGCGTACGGCAAGTTCCAGTCGACCGATCACCGCGTCACATCCGAGCGTGAGATTACCGATTGGTCCGGCAAACAAGCCTACATTGTGCTTGCCAACATGATGACGGCGGCCGCCCTGATGGGGATCGACTCCTGCCCGATGGAAGGGTTCGACATGGACCTGACCACACAAGCACTGTCCGAGCATTTCGGTGTGGACACAACCAAATGGAGGCCTGCGGTCATGTTCGCGTTTGGACACCGCGCCAGCGATCCACAGTTTCCCAAAACCCGTCGGCCAATGGCCGATACTGTGAGCTGGTTCTAAAGCCCCCCGAAAAACGCAAAGGCCACTCGATCCGTACAAACATGGAGAAATCTGATGCAAAGAACTGGTATCGTAAATTACCATGTCCATAAGCCCCAGCGGCAAGCATTCGAGCTGGATGCCGGCGGTATTGCAGGCAATCTGATTTCGCCCGAACTGGCACCCACCAAAGTGCCACTTACCGACATGCGTGGGTCGGTGCGACCTTTGCGCTTTGCCGAAGACGGCGTTGAATTTGGCTTCGCCCCCAGCGCCGTAACGGCCTTTTCAGGTGACGGTTGGCAGAAAACTTATGATGAAGAGCTCACGCGGCTTTTGAAGGACAAGCTAGCAGCCCGAGAAATCGTGATCTTTGATCATACCGTGCGGGTGGATGCGTCCGACGCCACACGCAAGCCCGCGCGCAATGTTCACAGCGACTATAGCAAGGACGGTGCCAGACAACGTCTGATTGACCTGCTTGGGCCAGAGCAGGCCGAGGAATGGGGCGAAGGTCACTACGCCTTTGTCAATGTATGGCGCCCCGTCGAGCATTCGATCAACAGCGCGCCCCTGGGATTTGTGCGCTCTTCAACCATTGACCCGGAAGACTGGATATTACTCGACCTGATCTACCCGGACCGCAAAGGCCAGATCATGGGACTTGTGGGAAGTGAAAACCACGAATGGCTTTACCAGTCCAAAATGACGCCCGACGAGGTCGCGATTTTCAACATCCATGACAATCAGGGCCGGCCCTCGGTCGCGCATAGCGCGCTAGATATGGTCGAAGACCCCACCATCACCACACCACGCAAAAGCATCGAGAGCCGTACTTTGGTGCGTTATTGAGCGAGGATTCATCATGCTGGACAAAAGCCAGAACTCGAAATTTGCCCCGATCAACAAAGCATTCAATCAGGTGTTTCGTCCCAACCGGTTGAGCATCGGGCTGGTGCTGCCGTTGGAAGCCTACGCGGTTGGCGCTGAACCAACACTGCAGGCCCATCTTGACGCGGCTCAAATGGCTGATCGGTTGGATTTTTCTGCGCTTTGGCTGCGGGATGTGCCTTTCAACGTGCCCAGCTTTGGCGATCCCGGACAGATCTTTGACCCCTTTGTCTATCTGGGTGCTCTGGCGACCGTTACGGACCGCATAGCGCTTGGAACGGCGAGCATCGTTCTGCCGCTGCGTCATCCGGCGCATGTTGCCAAAGCCGCAGCATCGGCGGATGTCTTGTCGGACGGGCGCTTGATACTGGGGATCGCATCCGGAGATCGACCTGAAGAATACCCTGCCCTGAACCACACCTATCCGGATCGCGGCGAGCGCTTTCGCGACAGTGTCGATTATATCCGCGCGGCCGGGACATCTTACCCCAAACACCAAAGCAGGCAGGGTAATCTCTCCGGCAATATTGACCTTTTGCCGAAACCCGCGGGCACACGCTTGCCCCTGTTGATCACGGGGGGCAGTCAACAGACCCCGGATTGGGTCGCACAAAACGGAGACGGCTGGATGACCTACCCGAGGGATGCGGCATCGCAGGCGCGTGTCGTGTCAGACTATCGTGGCCGCCTGGTAAAGATGGGGCAACCGGACAAACCCGTGATGCAGTCGCTCTATGTCGATCTGCTTGACGAGCCTCATGCCCCGGCGCGCCCGATTCATCTGGGTTTTCAATCCGGTGCGAACGCCCTGCGCCGATACCTGCGCGAGATTGAGACATTGGGCATCAACCATGTCGCCTTGAACCTGAGATTTAACCAAAACTCTATCGAGACAACGCTCAAATGTTTGGCAGACGATGTTCTGCCCGACTTTTCATAGAAGGATAACCACATGACCAAGACCATTCTCGTCACGGGGGCAACCGACGGTATCGGGCTTCTTACGGCCAAAAAGCTCGCGGCTGACGGCCATCGGGTCCTTCTACACGGGCGCAACCCGTCAAAGCTAGAGGCCGCCCTTGAAACCGTCGGAGGCGAGGCCGAAACATACAGCGCCGATCTCTCGGACATGTCATCGGTGGTGTCGCTTGCCGCCGACGTCCGTGCAAAACACAATTCACTGGATGTATTGATCAACAACGCGGGTGTTCTGAAGGCTCCACAAACGGTGCTCGAAAACGGGTTGGACATCCGCTTTGTCGTCAACACGTTTTCTCCCTACCTGCTGACCGAGCTGTTGTTGCCAATCATGCCCAATTCGGGCCGTGTCGTGAACCTATCGTCTGCTGCCCAGTCTCCGGTGGATATAGGCGCGATGCAGGGCGAAAAACGCCTATCTGATATGGAGGCATATGCTCAAAGCAAGCTGGCAATCACCATCTGGACCCGTGAGTGGGCGAAGGAGCTGGCCGCCGGGCCGACATTGATTGCCATAAACCCGGGTTCGCTGCTTGCCTCAAAAATGGTAAAGGATGGCTTCGGGGTTGCGGGCAACGATCTCAACATCGGCGCAGACATCCTGATTGACGCGGCATTGGGTGATCAGTTCTCAACTGCGTCCGGACGCTATTTTGACAATGACAGTAGAGCGTTTGCCGATCCGCATCCTGCCGCCCTGAACGCCGGGCACGCAAAAGAAGTTATGAGCGCAATTCGGGCCATAACCCGCCAACGAGACTAAACCACGCACCCTATCCCAATCGTCTTCACCCACCCCTCGTGCACACGTTGCCGAGGGCCAAGAAAGGACCGTCCAATGAAATATGAAAACTTCCAGACCTTCGACGTTCAGGTCGAAAACGCGATCGCCACAGTGACCTTCGATTTCGGCACAGTCAACGTTCAGGGCCAAGAGATGTTGGCCGATCTCAACAGCCTTGCGATGCGGCTGGAACGGGATCGCGACACCAAGGTTGTGATTTTCCAGTCGGCAAACCCGGAAATTTGGGTTTGTCACTACGACACAGAACTTCTTAAGGACATGTCGATCGAGGCCGTTTCGCGAGAAGAAGCCCAGTTGCTGGACCTGCAATCTGTCTGCGAGCGCCTCAGCAAAGTCCCTCAGGCGACCATCGCCAAACTTGAAGGGTTTGCACGTGGCGGCGGACATGAACTGGCGCTTGCCTTGGATATGCGCTTTGCCGCGAGAGGGAAATTCAAGTTCATGCAGATGGAAGTTGGCATGGGCATTCTGCCATGTGGTGGTGGTGCGTCACGGATGGCTCGCCAAACAGGCCTTGGCCGCGCGCTTGAAATCATCCTTAGCGCTCAGGACTATGATGCAGACGATGCTGAACGCATGGGGACGATCAACAAAGCCCTGGAACCGGATGAGATCGGCCCCTACGTTGATGCGCTGGCGAAACGCATCGCGCAATTCCCGGCTGAATCGATCAACGCCTGCAAGCAAATGGTATACGAGTCCATCGATAGGCCCATCGCCGATGCGCTGAAGGCTGAGGCCTACTGGCTCTATCAGGCGACCAGTAAAACACCTGCGGTCAAACGATTCACGATCGCCGACGAAAAGGGATTGCAGCACGATGTCGAAAACCAGCGTAATTGGAATGAGCTTGTCATGAAAGTGCAGGACATCACCAACTGACCACGACTGGAGTACTTGACCGGTTACTCAATAGTTCGGGTGACCGGCCATTTTACCCAATCACAGAGGATCGATCAGAGGCGCGCGTCTTTCCTTGCCTTGTTCACAACAGAAGATTAGCCGACGCATCTCTTCAAAGGAAACGACCTGCTTCCTTCAAAATTCAACGCGGCTTTGGACGCAAAGATGCTTTTTCCGCAGGCAGCGCGATGCATTTTTCAAAACATCCTCCCGGACTGCGGCTGCGCTCTTGGTGCAACCCCTAAAGCGATTAGTATCTGCGCAACCAACAGCTTCTGCTTCGCCGCCGAATACAGCTCCGGCCAGAGTAGAACGCACACCCTCAAAACAACCCTGCTTTCACGAAACTTGGTCTCTACAAGACCTCAAATAGACAGGAGCCATTTCTTGAAAATCCTGACTGTTATACGCTCCTGATCGCCGCGGCGGCAGACGAAAAAGAGCCCGCGATCCAGTGGAACACTGCTGTCGTCAAGGCGGATCAGTCGACCGAGTTTCAAATCCCGTTCCGCCAGCAGATGTCTGGCCAACGCTACGCCCTGTCCGTCAATCGCGGCCTCCAGAAGAACTGCACTGTCCACGTATTTGATGCTCTGCGCGTTGATCTGATCAGCGTTCAGCCCGGTCTGTTCAGCCCAGCTTCCCCATCCAACGTTGAAGGCATCGTGCAAGAGTGGAAGATCAACCACTTCCTCGGAGCGCATTGGCCGTCGCGTTTTCCCAACCAGCGACGGCGCCGCCACAACAACCAGTTCTTCTTGTCTTATCTGTTCGTGATAGAGCCCATCCCAACCCGGTTTGCCAAATCTCAATGCGACATCGACCTCGGATGTATCGAAATCAGCAAAGGCATCATTTGTGTCCAGCAACAAAGCGATACCGGGATGTGCCTTCTGAAACGAGCCTAGCAACGGCACAAGCCACTTGAGCGCTAGCGATGTGGACAACGACACTGTGATCGACTGGCGGTGGTGAAGTCGCTTCACATCCATGACGCCCAACTGCAGCGCCGAAAACGCCCCTCGTGTTGATTGGTACAGGCGCTCTCCGGCCTTGGTCAGTTCGACCCCATTAGGACGGCGATGAAAGAGCGTGACACCAAGGTGCAGCTCTAGCAATTTGATTTGTCGACTGATCGCCCCGTGGGTTACGTTCAGTGCATCCGCTGCCTTGGTCAGGCTGGATTGGGTTGCGGTTTCATCAAAAGCCTGAAGGGCGCGAAGGTGTCTGAGGTTTTCCGCCATGTGAGAAAACCTAACATCTATCTTCCACAAACTCGATAGGAACCGCCAATTCTAAAGGCTTACACTGACCTCAGGCCAACAAATCTCACACGCATCACGTCTAATGAAAGGAAAAGCCATGCCTGAGGTCAAAGTCGCACTGATGACAGGGGCAGGACAAGGGATCGGCCGGGGCTGTGCCATCGAAATGGCAAAAGCAGGCTACAAGGTCTCGCTTATGTCCCCCTCCAATCGCTCGGTCGAACTGGCCGAGGAGCTTGGGGGCATCGGCCGACGCGGCTCAGTTCTGGATGTTGATGATCTGCGGGCTATGGTCGACGACACCCTGAGCAAATACGGACGGATCGATGCAATCGTCAGCAATATGGGACATGGCGGAACGGTGCCAGAGGCCATCAAAACAGTCGGCTTCGATCCCGACTTTGACGGGCCGCTTTTGGAACTCAGCGATGAGCTTTGGCACGAAAGCCTGGACATGTATGTGCTGAACGTCGTCAAAATTGCCCGTATCGTCACGCCCATACTGATCGAACAAGGCGGGGGGGCATTCGTAAACATCTCGTCCATGAACGCGATCGAGCCGCGCGCGCCCTACCCCATGAGCATGCTGCGTGGCGCTCTTCACAGTTTTTCCAAACTTTACGGAGACCGTTATGCCCGACACAATATTCGCATGAACAACCTGCTCCCCGGGTTCTGCGAAAACGTCAACTTGTCTGAAGAGGCCCGCAGATCCATACCGGCGCAGCGGCCTGCGACCTTCGAGGAAATTGGACAGGCCTGCGTGTTTCTCGCCAGCGAAGGGGCCCGGTATATTAACGGTCAGAGCATTTTGTCCGACGGCGGGATGAACCGCGCAGTACGATAGAAGCGAGGCAGTGAAAGATGATTGTTACGGCACTCGAAGATATCCTTGGTACAGACCGGGACGTTTCTGGTCCGGGCTGGGAAAGCAGACGACTATTGCTTGCCTCTGATGGCATGGGGTTTTCGCTTACGGACACGATCATTAAAAAAGGTGTCGTGCTTGAACTTGAATACACCCATCATCTAGAGGCGTGTTATTGTATTGATGGCATGGGCCAGATCAGGGCGTCTGACGAAGAAACATGGCATGTCCTCAAGCCATTTACCCGCTATGCTTTGGATCAGCATGACCGGCATCTGGTACGCGCGACAGACACCGATCTACGGCTTGTCTGTGTCTTCAACCCACCGCTCAGCGGGCGCGAGACGCACCGTGAAGACGGAAGCTATGCGCCACCGGACCCCTGACAACCGCGACGATTTCTTTTCGCAAACCGGGCTTGTGGGGCTGCGGCGGCAGAGAACTGGTTTTCAATGTCGGATCGGCGCGCCTAGGCTCCGCTCAACTTCAAACAACCCCCGGCGGCAGCTTTTGGGCGTCGCCCCATTGCTTGGGCGACTGTCCGTACATGCGTTTGAATTCGCGGCTGAACTGTGACGCGCTGACATAGCCGACACCCATCGCCGCTTCGTTAACGGACATCCCTCCGGCAATCTTCATTGCGGCGTTGTTCAGACGCATCGACTTTACGAATTGGATCGGGGCCATCGTTGTGGCTTGCTTGAATTTGCGATGAAACACTGCGCGGCTCATCCCCGCTCGAGTTGCCATATCGTCGATCGAAATCGATGCGTCCAAATGGGACGCAACATGCGCGATAGACCGCGCGATAGCGTTGCCTGTGCCAAAGGCCTGTCGTGCAAAAATCCCAGCCTCGCCTTTCAGGATCGCATAGTAGAATTCGCGCAATCGTCCCTCCCCTAGAACAGCCGCATCCGTTTGACTGAACCCAAGATGCAGCAGACGCAGCAACGCCTCGGTAAAATCAAAGTCCCACTCTGCAAGCTTGATCCCTTGGGCGCGCGACTTGCGATCTACCTTGGGGAGGGCTACTCCGGCGTTTTCCATTTCCATCGCCAGTTGGGACATAACGCGCGGATTTAGCGAAATGAGAACGCCATAGAGAGGGTTTTCGGGTGATGCAGAGGGTGTGCCAGCATTGACCGGCAGCGACATGGGGCAGCACAGATATTGGCTGTCGTCGTATACATACCTGCGCCCATCCAGAACGGCTTCTTTTGCGCCGGTCACGATGGCTATGACGCAAGGGTCGTAAACCGCCGGAACGCACGGAATTGCTTGCGTAGCCCGAAACAGACGCACGCCATCGATGCCGGTCTCTGTAAGGCCGTCATTGACGGTCCGGCCTGCGATAAGCTGCTTGATCTGATCTTTGCTCATAGGGCTGACCTAGAGGCCTCAAACCGACAATAGCAACCAACTTGATACAATCAGGCAAGTATTTGTGACTTTTTGGCCTACACGGACAGCTGTGAGGGATCTATCTGCAACTCGAGATCAGAAACGCACACCACGCGGCGTGGACGCCGAGGCAACAAGGAACAAGGACCATGGCCGAAACGACGTTTGGACCCAAAGGCTGGACCCCAGAGCGCCTCGCAAACCTTCAGGGAAAGACCTACCTCATCACCGGTGCAACGGCTGGCGCTGGGTTTCAGGCAACGCGAACGCTTCTGAACAAAGGCGCCAAGGTGGTGATGCTGAACCGCTCGGTCGAGAAATCGCACACCGCCGTCAAAGAACTGCAAAACGAATTCGGGAGTGGTGCCGACGTTTCTTTTGTCCGCATGGACCTCGCCTCGCTCGCCAGCGTGCGCGACGCCGCGGCTGAGGTTTTGAAGTCAGTTCCGCGCATCGACGCCCTTATCTGCAATGCCGCCATCGCCCAGGTCCCCACGCAACAATTTACCGAAGATGGCCACGAGAGCATGCTCGGAACAAACCACTACGGTCACTTCCTACTGTGCGGGCTGTTATTTGAACGGATCGAAGCGTCGCAGGGCCGGATCGTCGTGGTCAGCAGCCTTGGCTATAATATGGGGATCAAGGCCATACAGTTCGACGATATGAACTGGGACAAAAACTATCACCAGAACCGCACATATTGTCAGAGCAAGCTGGCGCAGATGATGTTTGCCTATGAGTTGCAGGACCGGCTGGCCGCAGCAGGCCGAACCGACGTTGAGGTCTATGTCTGCCATCCCGGTGCCTCGCGCACCTCACTTGTAAAAACCAGCGCCGATCTGAAAACGCGGATTATGTTCAGCGTCATGTCAGTCCTGCCGATCGTGCAATCGGCCGAAAAAGGCGCGTGGCCCGAAGTCATGTGTGCAACAGAGGACGGGCTGGAACAACGTGCACTTTATGGTCCGACCGGCTTTTTAGAGTTCACCGGCGCAGTCGGCAAAGGCACGCTGCATTCCCACGCCTACGACAAGGCGGCCATGGCAAGGCTGTGGGACGTGTCTGAAACTGCAACCGGATTCACTTGGAGGCTTTGAGTTCACGTCCCGCAGCCCCACCACCGTTGTTCCATTTGGGGCGTCTATTTAATTTCGAAGACCGGCATCTGTTTGGGTGGAATTGCATCGGATCGCCGTCTGAAAATTAGTCGTCGAACCGCAACGCAACACTCTTTTGCGTCGCAACACTTTGGCAGCACAGAATGAGCCCCTTGGAAACATCCTCATCCTCAAGTGCAACGCGGTTCCGCATATGGACAGTTCCTTCGGTCAGGTGTGCCATACAGGCCCCGCACACTCCGGATTGGCAACTGAATGGCGGGTTTAGCCCTGCTGATCGGGCAGCTTCGAGTAACGTCTGACCTGCCGCGACCGGGACGTCATGCCATGCGCCATTCAACTCAATGCGGGCCGTGGCTGCGATCCCGGATACGCTCAGATCGCTTTCGGTATCGCCGCCGAAGCTCTCTGAGTGAATGCGGCCGTCGGGTACATCCAAGTTTTGCAGGGCTGCCCGAAGATCGGTATTCATGCTGCCGGGGCCACAGATCCAGTATTGAGCATCCTGCGCAACCGGAGGCGTTTCGGCAATTGCGTCCAGAACGGCTTCGGCATCCAGCCGACCAGTGCGCCAGGGGCTGAACCAACTCAGCAAAGAAGGGTGGGAGAGAACATGGCGCAGTGTGAACCGCTGTGGGTACTGCGCCAGAAACTGGTCCAACTCCTCGCGGAAGATAATGCTGTCGGCGTTTGCATTACCAAAGATCAGATGTGTCACGGAATGAGGCTCATTCGCCAAAACGGTGTTGATCATTGCGTATAACGGCGTGATGCCACTGCCCGCGCCAAAGAAATAGTGGGTGCGGCGTTTCAGGGCTCCGGGCGTCAAGGTGAACTGCCCGAAAGGTGGCATGACGTCGACCCTATCCCCTGCCGACAGTGTGTCGCCTATATGGTTCGAGACGGTCCCCCCTTTGACGCGTTTAACAGTGATGCGCAGCGCGGACCCCGGAGGGTTCGAGATGGTGTAACTGCGCCGGTGTTCTTCTCCGTCGATCAGAAACCTGACCGTCAGATGCTGCCCGGCTACCCATTTAAACAGATCAGTCAGGACCGGAGGGATGTCGAAGATAACACTGATGGCCGCGCCCCCGATTTCCTTTCGGACCTCGGAAACTGTCAGTGGATGAAAGTCACGTTGCATCAGGACCCCCCCGTCATCGGTAATCGTATGTGGTGGTCAAGGACCGGATCACCGTCCCACCCAGATAGGGTTCAAAGACAAACTCATCTGTTTGACGCATTTTGCCAGCATATCCCTGCCAATCATAATCGACTTGGGTGACTGCGATGATGTGCCGGACACCATCTTCGGACTGCGCAGTAATCTGCGGCGCGGATCGTGCAGTTTCCGTGTAGCCTTCCAACGCCTTGGCAAGTTCAGGGTCCTCCGCATCACTCAGATCGGCCACCCGGTATGAGAAGGTGTCATCCGCTTGCCCCATACCATATTTGAGGATGACCCGATGCGTGGCGTCTGGGTGCCAGTTATCCCATGTAGCCAGCAGGCTTTGCTCGTTTTGGGATTGCAAAATGCAGGCTGCGATGTCCTCTGGTGCGTCGGCCTGCGCCGCCAACACCAGACCCGACGCAAGCGCAACACCGACCAGCGTAGCTTGTACTGGTTTCATGATCAGTATCCGCATTCTAATCGTCTTGCATGAACGCCAGCACCGCTTTTTGGTGCTGCGTAATCGGGCTTTCACCAATCCCGGCTGGACCGATTTCAAGGTATGGGCTTTTCAGAGACTTCTGCTGCTGTTCGCAGGCATAGATATCCTCGGCCGTGAAATCCCCGGATGCCATCGGATCGTCTTCGCCAGCCGCATCATCCCCTTGGTATTTTGCACCGCCGAAATCCTTCCAGAAGCCCCAGCTTTTCCACTGTTGTTTCTGAAACGCCCAATCCGATACGTTCGCCAGTTTGGTGCGGTTCTCGATCCGCGTCAGATCAGGGGCAAGTGGAGTGATGATGAACAGGTTCCAGCTTTCCTCACTGGCACCGATGCCAATTCCGGGAAACAACATCGGAACCCACGCACCGACATGCGGTTCAGGGATCGTTCGCGGCATCGGAATGTTGTCTTCGTGATTTTTTGCATAATCCGGCGACGGGGGTTCCCAAAAATGATAGTGCGGCCCCTGCCATCCGTATTCGGCCTTGGCGTGGTCATACATGTGCAAAGTATTCGAGTGCAGATGGCTCAGGTGGTAGACGTCGATGTAGTTTTCAACAACGATCTTCCAGTTGGCCTTGATCTCGTAGGTATTCCTACCTTCCGTATATTCGACAAGTTCCTCGGGCTTGTGAGGGCCAAGGTGCGGGTCGACCGCCCCGAACCACTCTGCCACGGTCGGCGCGTCCGGATCGGGGTGCACGAACAGCATGCCGCGCCAGACATCTACACTGGCCCGCTTTAGGCCAAGGCAGGACTTATCGACACCGCCCGGGAACTCGGATGCCTCATCGGGCACCGAGATCAGATTGCCTTCCAAATCGTAAGTCCAGTCGTGATAAGGACAGGTGAGCGCCTTTTGGGTCTTGCCAACCGCTCGGATCAGCTGGGTCCCCCGATGGCGGCAGATATTGTGAAAGGCGCGCAGGCGGTGGTCGCGGCCCATCACAATGAACAGGTTGTTCAGACCTGCCTGAACGGACAGATAGTGCCCCGGACCTTCGATATCCTCGACCAGTCCCGCGAACCGCCAAGTGCGCGAGAAGATCAACTGTTGCTCACGGTCGAACCAGTCTTGCGCGGTATAAGCCTCGACCGGCAGATGGTGATACATTTTTGTCATCTCAACACCTCAGGCAAGCAGATGGGCGTATTGGGGAAACAGGCTGGCGGCGATCATCATTAAACCCAGCGCAGCCCAGAGGCCGACGATGGCCCAATACAACACCGGATCCTCTGTGCGGTTGATCTCAAAGACCAAAAAGGCCTGACCGTTCAGAATTGTCGGCACGATCCACCAAACAAAGAGCAATCCCCAAACCCAATAGAGACCCAGCGCAGTGGCTGCCAACAGGATGGGCAGCGCGACGTAGTTTGCTGTTCTGGCGTTGCTCATGGCGTGACCTCCAGGGTCGAGGCCAGCAAAGAGGCCGCCAGTTTCAATTCTGCGCGCCAAATTGCGGGTGGCTCTAGCGGGGACAAGGCGTCCATGCTGACAAAGATTGCCGAGATTCCCTGTGTCACCGCACGAATGCTTGTATCCGGCGCATCCGGGGTCGCGCGCTTCAGGATATCTTCGACCATATCAAAGAATTCGGTGAGGCTGGCCATCAGGTCTTGCCTCAGATCCGGTCGATCCGGAATGGCTGTCACCAGCGCCTGATACGCCAACATCAATCGCGGATCGGTTCCACTGTCCTCGGCAAACAGCGCGTCCACAAGATCAGACGGTGTCGCCCTGTTCGGCAAAGCCTGACGAAGCCCGTCCAGCGATTCAGTGAACCCTGCGACGACATAGTCGGCCAGCGCTGTGATCATTTCATCCTTGTTGCCCAGATAGTGGCGCAAAAGCGGACGCTTGACACCAGCCTCTTCTGCAATCCGCGCCTGTGTCGCCCCTTCTAGCCCGAACCGCGCCACACATGTGAGGTAAGCGTCCAGAATCTCGTGGGACCTTTGGTCTTTCATTGAAGGTCTTGGCATATGGGCCTCATAAACTGTCATTTGTGACAATTAATGGCAGGCCTTATTTTGTCAATGGTGACAATTTACTTTTTGAACCAACTATTGACTAAAACTGCCCTGCGATCGGGTTTCCGGCCGCGTGTTTGCAGGCACGACATCTAAGCTATGTTGGGAAAACTCGGGCGAGTCGTTTGATTATGCCGACCCGCTTGGAGAGCATCGTCAGAATGGGCCCCTTTTTCTTGGGTCACATTTCTGATGGTTCTGCGCCATATGGGACACGACAAAACCTCCGACACCGCGTAAGGCACCGGAGGGGGAAATCTTCTAAATTAGGTTTGTCGAATGGAAGGGCCGCAGTCAGCGCTGCGACCCTTGGGCTTGCTTGTGCTGCCCGCGCCTTAGAATGTCGCGGTCACGAACAGGTTGATGTTCCGACCCGCAGCCGGGATCTGATCGTTGGCGCGATAGGACTTGTCGAAGATGTTGTTGACCTCAAGCGTCAGCAGAGCATTTTCGGTCAGGTCCAGACTGCCGCGGAAGTTCAGCGTGGTCCAGCCAGCGGTCGGGTTGCTGCCGGTGGGCGTGCCGGTGTTTACGATATTGCCGTCTTCATCCCGCAACTCGGCCGAGCTTTCGCCCCGCAGGAACACATCCCACGTGCCGGACAGGCTGGTGGTCTGCCAGTCGGACCGCACACCGAGCGTACCCGTCCACTCCGGCGTGCCACTGTCTTTGGTGCTGAACCCGTTGGCATAGGTGAACTCTCGGGTGACATTCGACAGAATGACATAAGGGCGCACACCACCCCAACCCGGATCAACCTCAGCCGCGATCTCAAATCCCCAACTGTCTGCGCTGTCGACATTGTCGTAAATCAGTTGGCTGGGATTGGTCGGATCGGTGACCGTAGTGATATAGTTCTTGGCCTCTGTATAAAAGATAGCGGTGTCCAGAACCAAGTTCCCGCGATCAACCCGTGCGCCGATCTCGTAGTTTGTGGCGGTTTCGGGCTTCAGGTTCGGGTTGCCGTTGATGACCTGACCACCTGCCGAGGTCGACAGGTACAGCTCGGACAGCGAGGGATAGGTGTAGCCCTGCGAGATGTTTGCGCGCAGGATGGACGTATCCGACAGATTGTAGACCAGCCCGGCCGAACCCAGCCAGCGATCGTCGCTGTTGCTTTGGCCCGGCTGTGCAACACCATTGACGGTACTTTCTTCCAGATCGCTATCTACGTTGTAATAGCGAGCCCCAACAGTAGCGGTGAAGTTTCCGAAGGTGGCTTCATGTTGACCGAAGATACTGGCCGTTTTGATTGTTGCGTCGTAAAAACTGGTCGTTGTGATCGGAGGCGGGAAAGGACCCGCAAAACTGACAACTGAGCCCTTGTTGGTTTCGAGGCGATCATCATCATACTCAAACCCGACAACCGATCGATGACCCGGAGCAAACTCAAAGTTTGCAGTTGCAGTGACACCGCTCGTCGTCTGTTCATCGTCTGACGTTGCGTTGACTGTTGGTGCAAACCCACTTCCGACAAACGTACTGTCAAACAACCGGTCTACTTTTTGTGTATAGACGCTGAATTTCAACATAGACATCCATGAAGTCAGGTCTTCGCCTTCATAGAATGCGCTGTACTTTCGCAAGTCGCGCTTGGGCAGGTCGATCTGAGCATCAGGACTGCCCGTGAACACTTCGGTCGAGGCATCAAAATCCTGGGCCCGAAAACCAACATAGCTGTTGCCAAAGCGATACCCCAAGAAGCCGAATACGCCATCTTCCTCACTGCTCGAAGGCACTAGGTCGCCATCAGGAGTTTTGCGGTCGTTCAGATCCAGTTTGGAATAGGACAGGCGATAGTCGAAATTGTTGACCGTCCCTGCGATGCTGGCAGCGGCTCGGTAGCCGTCATTGGCCCCGATGTATCCGGCAGTACCCGAGACCTCGACGGGTTTATCGGCACCACGTTTGGTGATGATGTTTACCACACCCCCGATTGCGCGGTTGCCTGAGACGACCGAGGACGGGCCACGCACGATCTCGATGCGCTCGATATCGGTGGGAGATACCAGCAACGGTGTGCCGTATCGGTTGTGGTCCGACAGGCGTTGGCCGTCGATCAGGATGGCTACGCGCTGGGACTCTTCGCCCCGAATACGGATACGGTCCAGATCATTCTCGGTGACCTGCACGCCCGGCACGTCTGACAGCAGGTTTGCAACCGAGGTCGGAGGGATCTCTCGAATCTCGCCGGAGTCGACAACTGTGACCGAGCCCGGGCTTTGGAAAACTTCGGTTGGAATACCGGTGCCAGTTACAATGATGTCATCCAGTTGGATGACGTCATCTTCCTCCTGCGCCCAAAGTGGCGTTGCCACCAGAGTGACGCTTGCCAGTGCCAGTGTTGCGGTAGAGAGTTTTAGCGCTGATTTCATGGAAACCCCCAGAGTTCTTGTGGTGCAGTGAGAGATGCACCCGCCTGAAACAGGCGAAATTCGAATGCTACCTCGCGCAGTGCTGGGTGTTTGCACGGACGCACGAACACAAATCTGTGCACATCGGCCCATGTGGACGTGTCTTTAGCGGGCTTGACATGTCAGTACCATAGTAATTTTGTCAGAAAATCAGCGCGTGCCCTTGATGCCACAGCTTCAACTGCTTAGGACAAGGGCGAATACTGCGAAAAACAGTGCACAGCCCGGTCGTCTCGGTCCTAGCCAAATGCGCTTTGATACGTATTGGAGACAACCATGGCCCATCCAAGCCCTTCTGAAATCCGTGCAGCCCGTTTGGAACAGCCAAAGCTGCGCGAACGTGATCTGGCCGATCGACTTGGCATCACCGAGGCGCAGCTGGTGGCAGCGCATATTGGTCATGGAGTGACCCGGATCAACCCGGACATGGATCAGCTTATGCCGCTGGTAAACCGGCTGGGTGAGGTCATGGCCCTGACCCGCAACGAAAGCTGCGTGATTGAGAAGGTTGGCATTTACGACGACTACCGTGGTGGCCCTCATGCAGCACTTGTCGTCAATCGCGAGATTGATCTGCGCATGTTCCCGCGTCACTGGGTTCACGGGTTCGCTGTTTCCAAAACGCTAGAAGATGGGACCGAACGCCGGTCGCTGCAGATCTTCGATGCGGCGGGGGATGCGGTTCACAAGATCTTTTTGCGCGACAGTTCTGTGACCGAAGAATGGGATGGAATAATCGAGGTGCTGAAGCTGCAGGATCAGTCCGACGCTCTGATGGTTTCTCCCCGTGCACACGTTGAACCGGCCAAGGTTGATCCAGAAAAGGTGGATCGTCTGCGCGCAGGCTGGGACGATATCACAGATACGCATCAGTTTCTGCAGATGGTCCGCAAGCTCAAACTGAACCGGCTAGGGGCGTATCGTATGGCGGGGGCACCCTATGTGCGCCCTCTGCAAATCTCGGCCATAGACACTGTGCTGCACAAGGCCGCGGAATCCGGCCTGCCTATCATAGTTTTTGTGGGCAACCAGGGCTGTATTGAAATCCATACTGGCCCAATCAAAGAAATTAAGCAGATGGGTCCGTGGCTGAATGTGCTGGACCCCGGCTTCAACCTGCATCTGCGCTCGGATCATATTGCCGAGGTCTGGCAGGCGACCAAGGCCACCAAACGCGGCGACGCAATCTCGGTCGAAGCGTTTGACGCCGATGGTGCGCTGATCCTGCAAGTATTTGGTGTACTGGCCGAGCCAAAAGCGGCCGAGGTCTGGAACGAGTTGATCTTGTCGCTGGACGCACTGCCCGAGGAGGTTTCCGCATGATCAAGTCAATCACGTTTTCGAGCGCACTTATCCTTGCTGCAACGGTGTTGAGCGCTGAACCTGCGCAAAGGATCGTATCCGCAGGCGGCTCAATCACTGAAATCATTTATGCTTTGGGTCAGGAACACCGGCTTGTGGCACGGGACAGTACCTCCAACCACCCGCCTGAAGTCGCAGAATTGCCCAATGTCGGCTATGTTCGCCGACTGTCAGCCGAAGGACTACTGTCCGTTAACCCCGACTTGATCCTTGCCGAAGAAGGCGCCGGACCACCAGAGACGCTTGAGGTCATGGCTGAAACTCAGGTGCCATTGGTAACCATTCCGATGGGGCATGACCGGGCAGCAGTAGTAGCCAAAATCAGGGCGGTGGCTGACGCTTTAGACGTGCCGGAGGAAGGCGAAAACCTGGCGACTCAGGTGGGCCGTGCGATCGACGAGTCCACCGCGCATCTCGAGCTTGGGGACAAGCGCGTCCTGTTTGTGCTGACAATGCAAGGCGGCCGCGTTCTTGCAGCCGGGCAGGATACGGCGGCTCAGGGCATCATCGAAATGGCCGGGGCCGTGAATGCGGTTCAAGGGTTTGATGGTTTCAAGCCATTGGGCGACGAAGCCATCATCACAGCCGCGCCTGATGTGATCCTGATGATGGAGGGCGGGCGCAGTGTTTCGGCGACAGATAAAGATGTCCTGTCCCATCCCGCCATCGCGGCCACTCCCGCCGGCCAGAACCGTGAGCTAATCCGAATGGACGGAATGCTATTGTTGGGCTTTTCAGTCCGCACCGGTCAGGCGGTGACCGAGCTGGCCGCCGAGTTGCACGATGGCAATGGTTGACCGCACATTTGGCGGCGCTTCTGTTGTCGGGGACCGCAGCCCCAAAGCGCGGCGGTTGACCTGGTTTTTATTGGTTGCCCTTTGCGCCTCCGCGCTTGCCGGATTGGCAACCGGTTCCGCAGGCACGTCACTTTGGCAGGCCCTATCCGATCTGTTTCACGGACGGGAGCTTTCCCTTCGGGACCGTGTGGTCTTGATGGATATCCGTGCCCCCCGCGTGATCATGGGTTGCCTTGTCGGAGCAGGGCTGGCCGTGTCCGGCGCCGTGTTGCAGGGGTTGTTTCGTAACCCGCTAGCCGACCCCGGAATTGTAGGCGTAAGCGCGGGCGCAAGCCTTGGCGCCGCAACCGCCATCGTTTTGGGGGGTACGTTCAGCTTTGCCGCTGGTTTCGCAGTCTGGCTGGTTCCCTTGGCAGCATTTACCGGGGCCTGGTTCACCACAATCCTCTTGTATTGTATCGCAACACGGCGCGGGCGAACCTCGGTCGCGACAATGCTATTGGCAGGTATTGCCCTGACGGCTTTGGCGATGGCGTTGACGGGTGTCCTTGTTTACATGGCCGACGACGCGCAGCTGCGCGATTTTACCTTCTGGTCGATGGGTTCACTAGCAGGCAGCAGCTGGAGCAAGGTCAGCATTGCGGGAGCGTTGATCGTTTTGCCGTTGGTGTTTGCGCCGCTTCTGGCCCAAGGGCTGAACGCATTGTCGTTAGGCGAAGCGGCGGCCGGACATATCGGCATTCGCGTTCAACGCCTGAAGGCTGGCGCCGTGCTGGTTGTAGCGGCTGCAACGGGTGCTTCTGTGGCGGTCAGTGGCGGGATCGGTTTTGTCGGCATTGTTGTCCCACATCTGTTGCGGTTGGTATCCGGTCCAGATCATCGTTACTTGCTGGTTAATTCCGCATTGTTGGGCGCGGCGTTGCTGGTATTGGCCGATCTACTCAGCCGGGTGATCATTGCGCCCTCCGAACTGCCCATCGGGATTGTCACCGCCGTCGTCGGGGGCCCGTTCTTTTTGTGGATCTTGCTGCGCCAACGCGGAATTGTGGATTTTTAACCCATGCTGCACGTTTCAAACTTGTCTCTGCAGTATGGGCGCAGGACCATCCTTCAGGACATCTCCTTTTCAGCGGCAGCCGGACAGGTGACGGCGTTGGTTGGACCATCTGGTGCCGGCAAATCCAGCCTGATGGCGGCCCTGACCGGTGATCTTTCCTATGGTGGCAAGGCCACCCTGAATGGAAAAGACATTGCCCGAGCCTCGGCAGTGGAGTTGTCCGAGATGCGCGCAGTGTTGCCGCAATCCACGCCCATGAGTTTTCCGTTCACGGTGCTTGAGGTGGTTCGCATGGGCAGAATGCGGCCGGCACAAGATGATCAGATCATCCTGGACGCCTTGACCCGCGTTGGCTTGCGCGGGTTCGAAGGCAGGTTCTATCAGGAATTGTCCGGGGGCGAACAACAACGCGTCCAACTTGCGCGTGTTTTGGTTCAGGTATGGGAGCCTATCGGGTCAAAAGAAGCACGCTGGCTATTTCTGGATGAACCGGTTTCGAGCCTGGACATTGGGCACCAACTGCAAGTGATGCAGCTGGTTCAGGAGTTCGCCGCCACTGGTGGCGGCGTTGTTATGGTCATGCACGATCTGAATCTGACCGCCATGTGCGCCGACAGTGTCCTACTTCTGTCAGACGGGAAGATATTGCATCACGGCGCACCGCAGGACAGTCTGAGCGACGATAGGCTCAGCCAGGCCTATGGATGTCGTATCGTTGTAAATCGCACGCCCGAACATGGTGTTTACGTCCTGCCGCAAGTGGCGAGTTGAAATGACGACAGGAGTGTCCGGATAAGTTACCTTTTACCCGCTATTGTCAGGTACTCTAAATCTTGGCGCGAGATGGAGGGTTTGACCAAACTGTTGAATTGCAGCTAAGTCCACGTATGGCCAACGACCCTATCCTATGGACCTTCCGCCGCTGCCCGTATGCAATAAGAGCCCGGCTTGCATTGGCGAGTTCGGGGGTCAAAGTCGAATTGCGTGAAATTCTGTTGCGGGACAAACCAAAAGCTTTCCTGCAAACATCCCCATCGGGAACAGTACCAACGCTTCACCTGCCAGACCAGGTCATTGACGAAAGCCTGGAAATCATGGTCTGGGCGCTTGGACAGAACGATCCGCAGCAGCTTCTGGACATGCCTCAAGTTGGTTGGGACCTGATCGCTACCAATGATGGCCCGTTCAAGGATGCATTGGATCACACAAAATATGCCACACGGTATCCGGACCTGAATATCCAAGAGGAGCGCAGCAAAGCGGCAAGCTATTTGCGCAACCTCGACGAGCAACTGGACAGGCGGTCGTGGCTATTCGGAGATCGCCCCACCCTTGCTGATCTCGCGCTTCTGCCCTTTGTTCGCCAATTTGCGCACATCGATCGGGCCTGGTTTGACGAACAGGGCTGGCAGAACTTAGCAGCGTGGCTGGATCGTTTTCTGGAAAGCGATGCCTTTTTGCAGGTGATGAGCAAATACACACCGTGGACCGAGGGCGAGACCACGATCTGGTTCAATGGCTAGCCTAAACAGATAATCAAGCAACCAGTTGGGGTCCTTGCTGAAATCGTCCTGACCAGATGCTAAATTGCGCGCAGATTGAAGCCGCCCCTTGGGCGGGACGGCTTCAGTGGCACAGAGGCAACCTACACAATGATCCCGACGCGTTTACGTATGGCATCAAAGCATTGACGCTCAACGAGCTCACCGTTCAGAAAAACAGGGCGCAGTGCGTCATGACCGGTTGGTATGTTGCCTTGCGGGCGAACCACGAACCGACCACTGTCGGTTTTCATGACACCAAGTCGCCCCTTTTTCGAAGTCTTGGAGCCTAATGCAGTCACCGGGTCCTTGAATACGTCCCGCCACACTCCGTTCACGCAGATCGCCGACGTTTTCATGGAATAGGAAAAAGTATCCCGATCGAGTTTCTGCAACAGGCCCGCCCCCATACCAAAGGCGATATTCCCGACCGCAAGCCCGCGTTCGATCATCTTCTCCATGATCTGAACAATTGAGACCTTGTTGACACCATCGCCCTGGATGACACGCACCTGCGCAGGCAGGATGCGGTAGCCGTTAACGGTTTCCGAAAAGCCGAACTTCTCCATCAGCGCTTCGATCACCTCGGGCACGATCTGCAAGGGATCGCCGCTGTCCGGACGCACAACCAGGACACCTTCACGCGCCATGACAACATCACGCAACGCGCTACCCCAATAGTCGCGCACCGCGCGCATCAGGTCATAGCTGTCAGAGACACACGCAATGATGCCCTGCGGATTATCAGCCAGAAACTTCCGCATGAAATCCAGTTCGCCATCCAAGCCGAAGGTGGTTACGGTGCTGTGCTCAGTCGCCGGAATCGAAAAACCCGCCATTTCCGCGCCGTAGACATTCCGAGCCAAAACCAGCCCCCCGACAGTGTCCGTCCCTATCGAATTGACCAGGTGCGCTGCACCACCGAGGGCCGCGCTTTCGGCACTGGTTGCACCGCGGGCGCCGAAGTCGTGCAGTTTAAAGGCAAGACCTTCGTCACTGCCATCCGTCTGGATCAACCGGTCACGAATTTGGCGTACCACAAAGTTCGAGATGGTTGCGACAGTGCTCGGATACCACACCGCGCGCAGCAGGCGAGTTTCGAGAAAACCCGGCAAGGCCCAACATTTTGGATCGGTATTGACGATCCTGACCTGCGGGATGGAAACCGGGGCGATCGTTCCCTCGGCCAGTGCGTCGACCTGCACCGGCAGACGCCCACCATGCGCATCGATGATGTGTTGAAACATCTCAACATAAAGCGAAAGCCCGTGTGCCTCGATAAACGGTGCAGCCTCATCCACCATGGCCTGGGTGACGACTTGCCCTTCGAGCTTCATAAGCTCGGCCTGCAGGCCAAAGAACAAAACCTCATCAATCTCACCATCCGCACGGCGCGGCTCGATATAGGCAAAGGCGTATTCAGTTCCTTCGGGAAATTGCTTGGGGTGGCTGTACTTGTAGCTGTCGGTGTCCAGCAAGAAATTGCACGCGTCGACGGTGTTTGCAAATTGTGATGTTTGCATCATCATGGCTCCAGTCCTCCTTGGATTGGATATGTTGAGCCACGCCGGACCTCCCGGCGGGCTGGGGATCACAGGCCAAATGGGCCTGTAAATTCAGTGCATGCGGCTCATCAGAACCGAGGAGTAGGCAAAGGGCACATTGGGCACCAAAGCCTGAATGATGTCGAAATGGTCTTCGAACATAACATCCGGGGTCAGTTGGTTGACCGGCATCCAGAACGCGCGTTTAGCATCATCAGCGCCTTTAACCTTTTCCTGCGCCTTGCCGTCGATCAGTTCGAACTTGAAGGCTTCGGTGCGCACCCAACCCCGTTCCGAACGTTCAGGGTGATCAAACACCTGCCGAGCAGCGATCCGGCCCTCAAGAAGCTTACGCGGGATGTTGAGGCGGGTTTCCTCTATCAACTCCCGGATTGCCGCTTCCTGAGCGGTTTCTTTCTGAAGGTGCCCCCCGGGCAATGCAAAAAGCCCCTTACCCGGCGCATTTCCCCGTTCGACCAACAAGATATGCCCGTTCTGCACCACAACGGCGTCCGCGCAATCAGCGGGGATTTCATAGCCAAAAGCAGCGACTGCTTTTCTGTAGTTTGCGCGGTAAGCCTGATTATACGCAGCCTCCGCACGAATTTGCGCCACGGCTTTCGGGTTCTGCTCCATCCAGGACACAATCTGATCGGTTTCAAGATCCCCGAAGGTCTCGCGCAATTTCGCAACGGGTGTTTTGTCAAGGAACAACCCTGCCCGCATATCTGTAGCGTTTAAAACAGTGCTGCCGCAGCGTTCGGCCTCAACCGAAACGGCGTCGAACTCAGGGAACCAACGCAGATACCGACTGCTCTCGTCTTTGTCGTGACCAACAAGCACTATTTTGACGTTGGCTTGCGCAATCCCTTCGGTCCGCAGGTGCAGATCGATCGCCGTGCGCACATTCCCCGCCCAGGTCTTGTCGTCATAAAGCGTGTCGATCAGGGGCAGACAGGTGATCTTTGACTGGTGCCCCGCAGCTGTCATCGCATTCGAGATGAACTCTGCCCGTTCGGTCCATTTGAACGCGTTCTTCTCCGTTCTCGGACGGAAAGCAGAGCCAATAAGAACCAGTGTTTTATCTGAGATGTGTGAAGCATGGTCGAACAGTTTCCGATGCCCTTTGTGAAAAGGCTGAAACCGTCCAATGATCACTGAAAGCGTGACCTGTGTCATAGCGCGACCTCCGCGTTATCAATTTGTGTGCAAGACCTCCTTGCACGCAGCTTTAATACGCCCCCGCGACTCGTCAGTCAATCTGAGGTTGACAAATGTGTCTGAAACAGTGTGTTTCTGTCCGCCCTTGGTTGCCATTTTCCAAGGTAATCCGGGTCGTTCCATTACGATCATGCTTCGCTCAAACAAGATCATTAATCGTTTATATTCTGAGCCTTGCTTCGGTTGCGGACAGAGACACTTGAGGAAAAGCAGTTCGGTCTGACCGAGTGTTTTCATGAGTTTGTTAGCAAACACATCAGCGTCTACGCGGATATGGGCTATTCGGTCAAAGACTTCCAAACACAACTGCTGTCTTTGGCCTGTGGATGGTGCAGTGCATGCTGAACATCTAGGCCGACTTTATTCTTGGCACTGACAGGGAATACGAATACGGACTTACGATCTGAACCCCAACCGAGGCTATGACCGCCAGGGATTGGACGAAGACAATGGTACCCAATCACACGATTGTTTAAGAGCAGCCTCAGCGATGCCAATGAGCCACCGCCGACTTGGGTTTGCCACCCTTGTAGATATCGCCGGGAGAGGAATAGAACTTAAAACGTTGACGCCTCGTGAAGCGGATGTGCCCTTCCCTAGTCAACCGTATCAAGCGACGCCACACCGTAAGCAAAGGCGGTTAATCCGTCCCCAAGGTCGACGCGCGTTTCGAATGACGCGCTTTCAAGTTTCCTCAGAAACGTGGCCGATCGCTCGATCAGAACTGATTCAGATTGACGCAATGCCTGAACGCCGGTGCCGGAAAGCTCATCAACAACAGCTTGATGTTCGGGTTTCACTTGGTTTCCCACACATTTTCCAGTCTCATTCCAAAGTCTTCGTGTGACCGGACCAGAAGTAATACTGGTTATCACCGGACCCGAGAATGAGTCACCGTCATCGATATCGTTATCCCGAACCAGAGTTTTGATCGTCTCGCCCATGATACTGGCGCTTTCTCGAAAACGCATTTCCGAGATTTTCATCACCTCATCATTCAAATACTGATCATGATCCGGTAAATCAGCATCGTTCAAACATTTCTTCGCAACGAAAATCCAGTCGTGAATTATGTAGGCTGGTCCATATCCCCACGCATTGAACCCTCTTGCGGATTGAACAACGCGTGGAACTGAACCACCGTCGGTATAGAAGGCTTTGGGCTGGATCACTTTGCTGTTTCCGGAAGGATTTGCAGCGTCGCTTCGAACAAAAGTCAGTTCTCTACCTTTTACGGGCACGTACAAGAACTCTCCGTCCCCAAGAAAGGATGCATCGTTGGGGCCGACCCACACGACCATTACAAGGCCGCTAAATTCCCCTCGAGGAATATCATCGTAAGGAACGCTGACACAGCCGCTCAAAGCCAGTAATGCACAAAAACCAAGGCGTTTCACAATCTGTCCTCTAAATCAAATTAACCAAAGGCAGTTTCCAGACCCCCTCTTTCATCGTCAATAGGCGGGTACTCTCAGGTGAAATCCTGATTTAGCTGCCACAATCCCTGTCATTCCCAAACAGCCAGAGCCGATCTGAAGTATTGATCTGCGGCCCAATCCGGTCTGTCAACAGCACCCAGCAACACTGACATTTGCTGCATCCCGAATTTCCTCTCGTTTCAGGCATCTAAGGCTGCCGAAATCTCAATTAATCCGGTTTGAAGGTATGGATACCTGCCACTGCGCCCAGAAAGGTAGGTCGAGCAGGTTTGAGCAGAATGACGGATCAACAGTTCTTGCGCTGTCATCCACGCCGAATACGGCAATACGGATGTCAGCCGCATGTCTCTGTGCCCAGAGCTTCCCTAAAACTGCTCCCTTGCTTTAAGCTTGAGCGCTGCCCCGACTATGCAAGCGTGACATTGACGGTAGCCTCTAGCCCTTTGGTGCCGGTTCCGTAGGTCATGGATACGCTTTTCGCCTGCGCGTCCGACATGCGGCGAAACAAACCGTCGCGTTTGTTTTCGGCATTCCCTGCCTCGTAGAATTGCGTGGTCAGCACTTCGCGCCCTGCATCATCAAAAACCTTCACATGGATATGCGGCGTACGGCCGGGGTATTTGCCCGGCTTGATGGTGCGAAAGGAATAACGCCCCTGCCCATCGGTAATGTCATGACCAAAACCCTGAAATCCCTGATCGTACGCGACTTTTCGGCTGTCCCCTGGGTGCAGGTATTTTCCGTTCATGTCACATTGCCAGATTTCGATCCGATGCCCGGCAAGCGGATTTCCCGCAGCATCAAAGATCTGCCCGTTCAGGGTAAAGATCTCGCCCCCGGCTTTGCGCACCAGGCCCGAGATTTTGACCAGATCATTGTCGGTATCTGGGAATCGCATTTTTGGTTCCGGATAATACGGGCCTTCACTGGCCCGTGGTGTCTGTGGCGCGGCTGCCGCAGTTTTGGCCAGCGCAACATTTCCCCCGACGGCCAGCAGCCCGGTCAGGATTTTCCGACGTGTTCGCAATACCTGTTTCATGACAGCTCCTCTCGAAACCCGTCGAGGTGCCAGCCGGATGTGGCTGACACCTCTGTGCCCAAGGGTATATTATCAGATATCTGGCCTCTTGCCCTTGTGCGGCGATTTACGGCCAGGAAACTTCTCCCTCGACAACCTTGGCGCTCAGTTCCAAATCTCCTACGTTTTCAAAGTTCGGATAAGCAGCGGTCATAGCTGCGATCAGCTCAGCCGAGTTTTTGGCCTTTTCTGCCGCTGCTTCAAAGACCGCAACGTATTCTTTGGTGAAGGCAATGATGCTTGCGTCTTCGGCGCTTTCACCGATCACGTGGCCGGGGATAACACGCTTGGGGTTCAGAGCCTCGACCTGACCCAAAGTTGCGCCCCACTCATCGCGGCTTTCGGGGGTTTGGTTGTCAGCGATCCAGACATGCAGGTTTTCATACAAGGCAACACCACCCAATACGGTTTTCTGCGACGGAACCCACAGGAAGGTGTGCGCTGGGTCATGACCGTCTAGGCCGATGATGTCCACAGCTTCGCCATCAACGGTCAACTGATTGCCTTTCAGAACATCGGGCACGACTTGTTCGGTCGGTGCATTGCCTTCCAGCTTGGGCCCCCAATAGTCAAACTTGATCTGGATGGTCTCGTTAATGCCTTTCACGGTCGCGGGGGTAGCGACGATCTTGGCCTCGGGGAACGCTGCATTGATCGTGTCCAAACCGAAATAGTAGTCGGGGTCTTTGTGGCTGATGTAAATGGTGGTGAGGGTCTTGCCGGTGGCTTTGATCATCTCAACCAGCTTTTCCGCATCGTCTTTTTCAAACTGGGCGTCAACCAGAATAACCTCGGTCGGACCTTCGATCAGGTTCGAAGACACGGGAAAAAAGCTTCCCGCGTTCGGAGTGAAATGCGTGATCGTCAGGTCGGCGGCGAAAGCTGCGGTCGACATCAACACAGCGGCAGTAGAGGCCAGAAACGTTTTCATGTTCTTTTCCTTTGGGTTAGGCGGCGAAAGCCGCGATCTGTTTGGGGGCTTTGTAGAAATTGGGAATGGTGATCTGCTCGATCCTGCCGTTTTGTTCACGCAACAACGCCGGTACGCCCTGAAGTCCGCAATGGGCCATCAGAGCAGTGGCTTCGGCGCTGAACTCAGCAGCCATTCCAGCGCCGTATTTCAACGGAAAGGTGACACCAAATTGTGCGAGGGTCTCCAGAATCTCAGCCTCGGCGCTGGCTGAAACACCTTGGACATAACGGGCTGTCTGTAGTTGACGTGCCAAAGCCATTTCCACCTTGGCGCGCTGATCATGGACCAGAGCAGCCGCCTGCGCGGACAGGCCCGTTTCAAGCACTTCGTCCCGGTTGCCCAGCACTTTTTGACGGTATGCGTCGCTGAAAACCTGCCCGCTCAATTGGGCAATCAGCCGGTCATATTGCAGTGCGATCCGGCCAAACCCATCGCCTATCCGATGCGCATTTGCCCCATGAAACAGGGAGCAATGCATCACGGAAACTTCGGCACCGCTATCCATCAACGCTGAAACAACAGGCGCGGCGCCGTAGCACCAGCCGCAATACGTATCGTAGATGTAGATGAAACGCGTCATCGCGGTCTCCAATTCGTTCGAAACCACATTTAAGGGGATGAGATTGTAGTCTAAAGGCAACCTTTATAGACTAAGCGTCAGTCAAAAGGTGACAATCAGTGAAGAAGCCAAACCTCAACCGTCTTGAGTATTTTGTGGCCATTGCCGAAGCAGGGTCCATTACTGCCGCAGCAGAACGGATGCGCATCAGCAAGGCGGTGGTCAGCAAGCAATTGCAACTGCTTGAGCAGGAATTGGGTGCGACTTTGATCATACGGAACTCTCGCCACCTGAAGCTGACGGAGACTGGACAGTCGTTCTTTGAAGCGGCGAGGGCATCGGTGGCCCAGGCTGAAGAAGCCTATGAGATGGTGCGGCACGGACGTGCGGAACCCTCGGGGACGTTGTCCATCACGGCACCGCTTGACCTTGGGGTGACGTTCATTTCACCCATGGTTGCCGAGTTTCAAGCGACCTACCCATCGGTGACGATCAATCTGACGCTCAGCGATATGCGCATGGATCCTGTCGAGTCGCGATTTGATGTGGCGTTTCGTGTTGGCTGGCTGTCAGACTCCTCGAACATTGCGCGCAAGCTGGCCGATTTCCAACAATTCGCCGTGGCATCGCCTGTGCTGATCGAAAAGTACGGGGTGCCCTCTCATCCTACCGATCTGGCCGCTTTCCCATTTATCGAACACCGGGCGCTGCCAAAGCCATCAAGTTGGAGCTTTTCGTCACCATCCGGCGAAACAGAGCGGGTCACGATGAATACCGCTCTTTCAGCTGATGAGACTGCGGTGATCCGAGCTTTGGCCGTCCACAGCGCGGGCATATCCATTCTACCTGACTTCTTCGTGCGCCAGGAACTGTCAAGCGGCGCGTTAACCCAACTTTTGCCTGACTGGCAACTGCGGTCTGGGGGCATCTATGCCGTTTACCCCCCGACGCAATTTCGATCTGCGGCCACCCAGAAATTTACTAATTTCCTCGCCAAAGACCTGCGTGCGACGATGAAATAGCTTGGCAACAGGGCCGTTCAGGATTGTGATGTCAGGCAAGGCTTTAACCTCTCCTTGCGACGGCCAAACTTCTTAACTGATTGCAATATGACGGTCGCCACGATCACCAAAATCACACCTGGCCATGTCGCTGCGGGAGGCATGGCCGCACCGAATACCAGCCCGATTATAAGTACCAGCGCAGGGTTCAGAAACGTATAGGCCGCAACCCGGGTCGGCCCGATTCTGGTAGTGCTCCACTGAAATGCAAAGAACGTGACGATCGTGGTGAAAATCGACAGGTAGGCGATACCGGCGAAGACTTTGAACGGGATCACAGACCATTGGATACCCCCCAATTTGGGAAGCGATAGCAAAAGCAGCCATATCGAGCCGGTCGCGAGGATCCAGAAGGTCATATGGGCCATTGGCTCGCCCCGGTGCAAGAGTTTTACTAGCGTTGCATAGGCGGCAAGCGCGATAGTACCGGCGAGGAACACGATGTCACCTGCACCGAATTCAAGCGCCATAAACGCATTGGGATCACCCCGGAAAATGACCCAGATCGCTCCTACTGCCCCAATTGGCAGGGCAATATGTGCCTGCAGCGACATCCTTTCACGCAATAGTAACGCGGCGATGGTTGCCGTGATTATCGGGTTCAGCGCGAATATCGCCGCTGTGTTGAGGGCTGAGGTCATGCGCAGCGCAGTAAACATGCACCAGAAGAACGTGACCAACAGGATGCTGAGTACACCGTACCGCAAAAAGTCGGACGATTTGGGAAGAACCAGCCCGTACCGCCACAAAACGATGGGCGCAAACAATAGGGTCGCCAGAGTAAAGCGAATGAAGGTAAGCACAACGCTATCCAGGTCGCCTGTTATCGCAGCCGCGACCGGAAAGGACGTGGCCACCAGAACGGTCGCCACCAACATCAAGCCGTGAACTGGCAAGTCTGAGACGGAATTTATCGGTTGCGTCGGCATCGCGAACTCCTACTCGGCTGCAATCGTGCTGAAACGGGTTGGAAATGGACCGGAAAAGGAGATCTGTTCCAGAGGCATGCGCCCACTTGGCACTTCCCGCGTTTTCAACTCCTGCGGCAAGCGTCCAGCGCCCGCCTGACGCCCGATCGCGATCCCAATCTCAAGCCGGAAACGGTCCGGCAATTCCAGTACTTGTGGCACCCGTTCAAAGACAAGGCCTGCCATCGCATGAGCGGCATATCCGAGTGCGGAAGCCTGAAGCGCAATCTGCACCCACGCGGCCCCTGCATCGAAACTGTTGTAACGCGAGGCTTTCTCGGGCCGGTTTTCGTCGCCCGGCATCACCGTATCCGACACCAGAAAGACCAAGGCCGAGGCGTCTGTGGCCCAGTTTTGATTAAACGGGTCCAGAAGGGAAACAAAGGCCGACCAATGAACACTGTCCCGCATGGCATAGAGGAACCGCCAGGGCTGAACGTTGAAGGCGGAAGGCGCCCAGCGGCCGGCCTCGAGAATGGTCAGAAGATGCGGCTCTGGCATCGCTGAGGCGTCAAAGGATCGTGGCGACCAGCGCGACAGGAAAAGCGGTTCAATCGGATGGTCTGGGTTTCTTTCGGTGCGCATTTCAGGCTCTCATGTATGTTTGAATTCGATCTTCGTTCAGGACAGCGCGCGCAGTTGAGGCGCCCTGCCGATCTCATGCCAAAATACGCCCGTAATTCGTGGTGGTGAATTATGCGATTGGTGACTGCACTATTTACTGATAGTGAATAACGATGGATCGAATGACAGCACTCAATGTATTTCGCACGGTCGTCGAGCGCGGCAGCTTTGCAGCAGCTTCCCGCCATCTTGGCCTGTCACCAGCTGCGGTCAGTAAGAACGTTAGTGAGTTGGAAACGCATCTTTCCACGCGTCTGATCAACCGGACCACACGCCGAATGAGCCTGACCGAAGCCGGAACGCTTTACTTCGAGCGCGTTGTTCAATTTCTGGACGATCTGAACGACGCGGACGGGATACTCCAAGCCGCTCAGAATACGCCCAGCGGTCTCCTGCGTGTCAGCGCTCCGGTCACCGTATCGCTGGTCGGTCTGACGGACGTAATTCCGAAGTTCCTGGAACGCTATCCGGACGTGTCTTTGGACCTGAACCTTGATGACAGGAGGGTCAATCTGGTCGAGGACGGCTTCGATATCGCCCTCCGCGCGAGTGACAATCTTGAGGATTCAGGCCTGATCGCGCGCAAGCTGATGGTCATGGACCACGTGTTGTGCGCAGCGCCATCTTATTTCGACGCGCATGGACAACCAGAGAAACCCGAAGACATTTCCCAGCACAATTGCATTCAGTTCAGCTTATCGGACCATACCGCAAAATGGTCTTTCCAAAACGGCAACCGCTCGGTCAGCGTTCCGGTAAACGGCCGTTACAAGGTGTCCTCCAGCCTTGCAGTGCGCGATGCTTTGCGAGCTGGATTTGGCCTTAGCCTCATTCCCCGTATGTATGTCGAGGACGATCTTGCATCGGGACGGCTTTGTGCTGCGTTGGAGCACTGGGCACCAAACGAAACCTCACTTTACGCCGTGTATCCGTCACGGCGCCACGTTGTCTCAAAAGTCCGGGTGTTCATCGATTTTCTGGTTGAGGAGCTGAGCGCATAGCTTGAGCCCCCATTTTTCGAAGTTCACTCTTAAGTTTGAGCGAGTTGAACCTGATGAACTTTTCCCTTGTCATTGATCAATCACCCGAAAGCAGATCGGACGAGATTTTTTGCATTTTCTGCCGGTGCTTTCATCGCCAAGATCGAGAACCTGATGCACCACTTTGCGCAAGGGATGCGTCGTTTCGTGCAAAAGGTCAGCAATGAGACCCGAACTATAAATGAAATCCGCACGGAACTGAGTGACGTCAAAACCCAGGCTGTCACATCGTGCAGTTCCGAAAAGGCGGAAACCTGCAGAATGCCGCCGAATTGGGATTGGACCAAATCTTTCACTGCATTCGTTCAGTACAAGACGATGCACATACCCTCGTGCAGCCCTCGCGCGGCATGTCCGCCTGAAACCTCCGGAAATCTAAACTTTCGGCCTCCCACTTTACGCGCACAGAATTGGCGTCAGATACCCTAGACTGTGTCAGCCCGTTCCTTCCTCATCCCCCAAAATATGCCGACGGTGACAAGCGCCGATACAAAAAGAAACGAGAAAATCAGAGCGACTTGTTCCATCCGCCAACCTTCGATCACTTCTACCTGCAGGGGATCTTGCAACGAACCCGGGGCCGTCAGCTTGTAACGCCAATCGGCCTGGTCATCTTGTTCTTCGAAAGATGCGCGATACTCATCTGCCTCGTCCGGCTGTACCGAGTCCGCCACTACTTCAATTTCATAAGTCGCCGAGATTCCGTTTTCGATCTGGTTGCCGACCCGGCTGTAACGGATGTGCTGTGATTCAATCTGCAAGGGCTTCGGTGGATCAATGCGTAGGTCACCAACCAGCTCAATGTGGTGTTTCTTGAACAAAGGCTCCAGATAGTAAGGCGTCTTCAACTCTTCGTCCGGAAGCTCTTCCAGTTCGCCCTTTGTTGCATAGGGGTTGAGGTAGAACTTCTCCCAATAGCGCTTTTCCTCAAAACCCGCGTTAGGCAGGCCATAATGCTCGGTCGTTACCAGCAGGTTGGCGTCTTTGTCGTCGGTATAGTACAATGGTGTCAGACTGACAGCACCAGGAAAACGACCTTCATAATATTCAAGATATGACTCAGCACGATCGGCCAAACCGTCACGTGCAAGCTTGTAGCGAAACCAGTCTGCTTCTTTTCCGCGAAACGTAGTTTTTACGAAAAGCTCAGCCGCGTAGTCGTCATCAGACTTGAACTCATACCGGTCGTGCACTTCGTATTCCGGCGCTGGCGGCGAATACTTGGCTATCGAAACCAGCTCCGCTTCGCCCTGGGAAACAGGCAGACCCCAAAAGAAATCTGAGGTTGTGACTTTGGAGCCAATACCCCCCTGCAGCACATCCGTTGGATCAAGGAAGAACGTCTCCTCGCCATCAAACACCCGAACGATTGCATGGTTAAACAGATACGGTGAAGGCACATAGCTCGGTAAGTTGCGACCGTTGCTTGAATGAACAAGCACGACGTCAGATGTAATTCCCAACTCTTTCAATATGGACACCAGAAGGATCGACTTATCCTTGCAGTCGCCAAATTTCCTTGACCACACAGTCTCGGGCGTTCGTGGCAGGTATCCACCTGCGCCGATCTCGGTTCCGAAATACCTGATTTCATCCTGAACCATACGGAATGCCTGAGTTGCCATGAATTGAGTATCGCCTCGCGGCAACGAAGCAATTCTGTCCAGCAGGTCGCTGGGCAGGTTTCCCGGAAGATAAGACTGCCCTAAGTCCGCGAGAACATCTTCCCACTGCGTGTCGGTGACTACTTGGGTTTCGCCGAATACATCTTCCCAACGTTCTGTGTCGTCGGAGTAGTCTGGCCGCACTTTGTCACGATGTTCCCATCGATAATCGGTCCACCCATCAGAAATACGCACGTCGGGCTTTGCCGGGCCCTCAATTGAGATTGTTCGACCTTCTGGCACAAGCAACCGAAAGCGCTCCATCCTGCTCAGCGCACTTGGTTTTTCTGTAACCCATTCAAGATAGTGCGATTTGAACACACTGGGCTTGCTACGCACCGACCAGGCAAAATCCAGAACGTCACCGACCTGCAAATCGGCAATCGTGGCATGCAACGTCAAAGTTCCATCCAGAATCCCTGCTTCAATTTCCGTCTCGCGGCGAATGCTCAGGAATTCGGTGTCAGACAGATCGGAAACCTGTCCATTTCTGATCCGGTGAAGATGATGGAAAACGACGCTGTCTTCAGACGGATCGTAAGACAGGTTTACCGTGCCGGCACTTTCAAGCCCGGGGCGCGCAACGACCTGCAATTTGTAACGACGAAAAGTGGAATAGCCGTCTTCTTCAAGCCGAACCTGTTTGTCATAAAGGATGTAAGCGATACCTTTGGAGGAATGATCGTCGGAGTCGCTGGCCTGCATTTCAATTCCGGTCTGATCGACCCAATCGGGAACAGGGGTGTAGTCTGCGCCATTGGCCAACGCCGAGGAAACGAAACTCAAAAAGCCGAGCATTGCCAGATAAACACTTGTCTTCATGAGATTCTGAGCCACTTGCGGTTCTGGTCCTGAGCACCCCAGGACCCACCTTCTGGAGAAAAGCCCGCAGACACGAAATGCTGACGCAGGGCATCGGAACATGGCAGAACGGCCAATACCTGATCCCCGCCGCGTATCGTGGCCCAACCTTCGTCTTCCTCGACGATGGATATAGCCTGATCATCGAATGACCGTTTCAGGAAAACGCGTCGCACATCTATGCCACCACTCCGAACGCGATAGGCGGTTTTCCCGCAGCTGTATCCGGGTATGGCAGAGCCGAACGGCGACAGGCCCTTTATACGTCGTTTTACACCCTGCCAAAGCCACGGGATATCAAAGGCTAAAGCTGGAAGAAAACACGCACCCAAAAACAAGAACACAAGTTGTTCGCCAACGTTGCCTGCGTTGCGCGCGGCAACGACAAACAGACCTGCTACAAAGATATTCACCCCGGTTAAGAAAATATGTGAAACCAAGCCGATTGACGATTTCTTAGAGCCGCAAGATGTTTCGTACACGTCAGAGGGAAGTTCGAACACAGCCCATTCTCGACTGTCTTCGGGAAATCTCCAACCATCGGATGAAGTCTGCTTCTTTGATTTCCTGATTGCCCTAACAAACTTTGTGGCTTGCGATTTACCACTTGGGTGTGCCGTGTAGTGTATTTCCGGCCAGCGCTGCTTTACCAATATTAGGTCGCGCCAGCGGAACACTCTTTTTATGGACGCAAAATGCATCTCATCGTGAAGGTAATTATACTTCCAAGACAGGCCGTCACGGTTAACCGCGAACTTGACCAATCCCCGGCTTACACCGTCCCTAAAACCATCGTCGGGAGCATCCAGAGGCCGCTTGTGTCTTACGAGTAGCCGCCCAAGCCCATTGGCAGTGGACCAAGTCCAAACCCCAAAACCGCATACAATCACAGCAGACATCCAAATCTGTTGGTCTGAAGGTTCAAATTGCTCGGGCCAGATTGTCACCATAACGGCAGGCACGGCCTGATTGAGTACAGCCCATAGAATTATCCCGATTAGCACAAGAAACCCGGACGTCTTCCAAATGGCCTTTCGAAGCCAATACCTCTTGGCCATATTGTGATCGCGAAAATCCACAACGGCCGTAAAGGACAGCGACTGGTTAAAGGACTCTTGGTTCATCTATGTACTAGGTTCAAAAACTGATGCGCGTAACTATTAGGTTGAAACTCAAACTATGGTTGCAATGTGATGCAACTATGGCGGTGGCGTAAAATCCTGTAAATATTCAATTTTGCAACTTCTTTAGAGGAGTCGACATTGCGTAATAGCGTGATCCACGACACACACTCGATTGCTGCAGTCGACTGTATGCTGAACGACTTCCCAGCCTTGCTCTCAGGCCGAGAATTTCCGCCGGAAATCCTTTGGTGACATCCCCGTTGCCTGATGAAATTTACGGCCAAAGGCGGAATGGTCCGCATACCCTGAGTCAAACGCAACTTGCTGGATTTGCTTTGTCGAGTGGATCAGAAGGTCTTTGGCCTTCTCGAGCCGGATAGCTTGCACGTAAGTCATCGGCGTCATTCTGGTAACAGCTGTAAAGCGGCGGATGAAAGTGCGTTCCGCCAACCCCGCCTTTTGGGCCAGATAATTCACCGACAAACGCAACGCAAAGTCGCTTTCAATGGCCAGCTGTGCCTTTCGGATCGCAACATCCTGATGCGACAGGTCCGGGGTAAAACTCCGATAGCGCCGTTGATCCATCCGGCCCACGTCAACAACAAACCGGCGCGAAGTTTCAATCATCGCGTCGCGGCCAACAAACCGTTCAACTAGCGCCATCGACAAATCCACCCAAGCCATCATACCCCCGGCAGTTGTCAGGTCTGAGTGCTCGATCAATATCTGATCAACGTCCGTCGCGGCGTCGGGGTATTGCTGCGCCATAAGCGCTTCCAACCCCCAATGTGTGGTTACAGGGCGATTGCCTAAAACACCTGCCTCTGCCAACCAAACTAGCCCAACGCAAACCGAGCATACGAGCGCACCGCGCGCGTGCTCTTGTTTCAGAAACTTCGGAATGTCGGGTTGGGCTGTTACGTCGATCTCTTGCCCGGCCGGCGGCAGGACATAGACATCAAATCCGGGAACCACCGTTTCGGTGATGGCCACGTGCAGTGAACGATGACCCTCAAGACTTCCGGCAAAACTCAGCATCTCTTCGATGCCGTGAACGGCTGAGGCCAATGCTCCCCGGTATCTAACAATCGCAATACGTGTTTGGGCGGTCAATTCGGCATTCTCTGCATAGTTTTTGTCATGCCTGCCAATAGCGCAGAACCCGATAAACAGCAAATTGGGGTCCAGAAACGTGAAAGGATCAACAGATGAGAACTCCAGAACTGACCCGGCGCACATTTTCAACCGCACTGCTTGGTGCCGCCGCACTTGCCGGTTTGCCCAAGGCCGTTTTCGCGGCTGAGATCGCCTCTTTGAAGATCGGCACGACTACGGTTTCAATGCTGTCCGACGGCCATTTCGAAATCCCCGCTGCTTTCTTTCAGGGCGCTGGTGATACAGCGGTCGCCACTGCAGGTGATCCCATCGACATAGGAGCAACCGTCTGGTTGGTGCGCGACGACGACCGCGTCGTTTTGGTTGATACCGGTTCGGGTGTAGCGCTGTCCGAGATGTTTCCGACTGTCGGCAAACTGGACGCATTACTGGCGGCAGAAGGGATCGAAAAAGATGCCATCACCGATATCGTCCTAACCCATATGCATGCCGATCATATCGGTGGGCTGATGGGGCCAAACGCTGGTGGGTTTCGCAATGCGACCATTCACGTGGCAGAAGCTGAATGGGTGTTCTGGACCGACCCGGGCCTGCCAGCCACCGCGCCCGAGGCGGACAAGCCCATGATTGATTTACTGCGATCGATTGCTGCCCCACTGGCGGATCGTGTCAAAACCTATACGGGTGAAGCGGATCTGGGCAGTGGTATCACATTAGAGCCACTGGTTGGTCACACCCCTGGCCACAGCGGCGTGCGCATCATTGCCGAGAATGGCGAAGAGCTGTTCATTGTTGGTGATGCCATCATTTCCGAGGCGCTTCAGTTCACAAATCCAAAGATAAGTTATGCGCTCGATTCCGACCCGGAACAGGCCATCGCAACCAGAACAAAACTGCTTGGTCAACTGGCCGACACTGAAACGGTCTTTTCAGCCACTCATCTCAGCTATCCCGGAACCGGGCGCGTCACACGCGATGGAGAAGGTTTCGTTTTTGTTCCACTGGTGTGACGATCAAGACTGAGGCGAAAGCACTATCCTGCGCTTTCGCCCCCTCCTACTTTGGACAAAGATGAGACCAGTTGCGTGTTCCGTCAGCCAAGATTCTGTGTTCAGGCCCGCACCAAATGCCCACCATCCACGTCCAACACAGCACCTGTCAGATACCGGTTTGTCATGGCCATGATAACGGCCTGAGCGATGTCTTCAGCCTGCCCGATGTGACCGACCGGCAAGCGGCTCGCTACCTCAACATACATTGCGTCCCGCGCTTCCTGAGGCATTCCCTCATAGGCCTCAGTGGCGACCATGCCGGGGCTGATGCAATTCACACGCGCGCGTCCGGCAAGTTCAAGCGCCAGTCCTTTTGTCAGCGCTTCAACCGCTGCGTTCACAGCTCCAAGACCTGTGGCCCCCGCAGATGGACGACGGCTCAGAACGCCTGAGAAGAAGGCAATCGAGCCCCCTTCTGTCAGAGACGCCAGCACTTCTCTTGCGGTGACGTAGGGGCCTGTAAACTTGGCCTCGAACATGCCGCGCAGGTCACCTGTCGGCAGTTCGGAGAAAGCGCCATGGGCAGCGCTGGAGGCTGAGATCACCAGATGATCTACCCTGCCAAGCCCTTTGACCCAGGCTTTCACACCGCCCTCGTCTGTCATGTCCAACGGCGCGATTTGCACGGCGCCCCCAATCTCTGCGGCGGCGGCGTTCAGTTTATCGGCATTGCGGCTGGCGATGGTGATATTTGCCCCAAGGGTCACGGCCATTTTGGCGGTGGCTTTGCCAATACCGCTGCTGCCGCCGACAACGACTATGTGCTTGCCCGCAAGGGCAGTTTCGAAAACGGTGTTCATTTTGGTCATTCCCAAATTGGTCGATTTGACAGATCAGTTGTAGGTCAGGACAAGCTTGCCAGTGGTTTCACCCGCTTCCAGACGGCGATGTGCTTCTGCGGCCTCAGCAATGGGTAGGGTCGTGATCTGAGGGCACAGCACACCCTGCTTCAAAAGGTCGAACACGGTCGCCATATCTGCGCTGAACGCTTTGGGATGATGGGTGAAATAGGTATAAATATCGCTGACGCGTACCGCCACTGATTTCTGGAAGTGCTTCGCAAGGTCCTCGGTAAAGCTGCCTGCGGGCGGGCCCGCCAGGAAACCAAAAAGAATGGCTGTTCCCAGCGGCGCCAACGCGTCGAGATCGGATTTCAGGGTTTCGCCTGAAATCGGGTTCAGCGTCAGGTCGACGCCGCGCCCGCCCGTCAGGTTCATCACCCGCTCGGCGACGTCTTCTTTGCGATAGTCGATAACGTGATCAGCGCCTTGCTGGAGCGCATAGTCCGTTTTGTCAGTGCTGACCGAAGCAATCACCGTCAGGCCCAGGTGTTTCGCGATCTGCAGAGCCATCGTTCCAACTCCACCAGCGGCAGCATGAACCAGCACCGTTTCCCCGGAACTTGCTCTGCCCAGATTGACCAGCATGTGGTAGGCGGTCATCGCATTTACCGGGATCGACGCCGCGATATCAAAGCTGATTTCATCGGAAATCCGGGTCACGTATACTGCGCCGATTACCGAATGCGTGCCATAACCGCCCGCCCCAATCGGTCCCATCCAAGCCACGCGGTCGCCCACTGCAATCCCGTCGACACGGTCGCCGATGGCTTCGACTATCCCGGCACCTTCAACACCCGGCACAACAGGCAGGGCGGGCATCATCCCTTCGGGCATTTCCCCTCGACGAATGATCGTATCGATAAAGTTCACAGCTCCGGCTTGGTTGCGGATCAGGACCGCGCCGCTCCCTGGCACAGCTCCTGCAATATCAGCTTCGCGCAAGACCTCGGGCCCACCGGTCCGGGTAATTTCGATTGCATATGACATGGTGTTCTCCTTCTGTTGGGAAGAAGATAGCGATGAGGGCAATTGGCGATAATAGTTGCTTATAGGAAGCATAATCCCATTAATGGGATAATGATCTATAACGACCTTGCCCTGTTCACCGCCGTCGCAAACCATCTCAGCTTTTCCATCGCCGCTGAAAACTTGGGGATCCCACTCAGCCGGGTCAGTCGCAGGATTGCCAATCTCGAGGATCATATGGGCACTAAACTGTTTGAACGCACGACCCGTCAGGTGCGTCTGACCGAAGAAGGTCGCCGCCTGCTGGATGGGTGTCAGGATCCGATCGAAGCGCTCCAGGGTGTCGCGGGGTTTGCCGATGACACGCGGCGACACATGATCCGTTTAACAGCACCACCGCTGGCGGCGCGCGAAACCATCGGTCCGCGTCTTTTGGACTTTGCTCAGCAGAACCCGGACGTGGAATTTGAGCTGACCACGACGAACCTCTTTCTGGATTTCTTTCGCGACAACATTGACCTGGCGTTCCGGGTGGGGCCGTTGTCGGATTCAAACCTCATCGCCAAGCGGCTTTGGTCTGTTGACTATTGTTTCTGCGCCGGCGTGGAATTCGCAAAAGATCATGGTTTGCAGAGGTCATTGTCACGTGAAGAGTTTGTGGCCCTTCCCGCGCTGGTCGCAGGGCAGTCATGGGTGCTCGAAACAGGAGAGACACTACAACCAGATCAGATCGCTCACAGTTTCGGCGATCTGGACGTTATCAAACAAGCGGTTGGTCGCAATCTGGGTGTCGCAATGCTGCCGAGAGACATGGTTGGCGGGGACACTCAGCCTTTGGAGGTCGAGAACGCTCAACCGCTTACCAGAGATATGTTTGTCGTTTACCCAAGCCGTCGTCTGTTGCCGATGCGGATCAGAAATCTGATCGACCACATGGCTGCCGGCTGACGTAGCCCGTAAATGGTGCCCGCTCTGATCCTGAACTATTCCTCGGGCGCAAACAGTTCCGTTCCGCCACCGTCAAACACATAAACTTGCCTCGTCACACGGGCCAATTCCAATCACTCCGATGATTGAAAGTGGGGTTCGACCTTGATTTCTCAGATGGAGCTGCCGTTTGGCTGGATGGAACTTCGTATGTGTGGAGCCACTGGGTTTGATTTTAGTCAGACTAAGAAACTTTTTGATCTTCCCTCGATTATTCTGTTTTATAGCCAAACCCTCAACCGCAGGAGAAACCGCATGTCAGCTCCGACCGAGCGCGCCAAGGCCAAGTCAAAGGGTAAACCGACCGAGTTGGGTCAAGCCATCCGCCGTCGGCGCAAAGCCATGGGGCTGACGCTTGATCAAGTGGCAAAGTCCTCGGACCTGACGACTGGCTTCCTGTCTCAGGTTGAAAGAGGGCTCAGCTCCCCGTCCCTGACGTCGTTGATGGCGATCGCAGCTGCATTGCAAACCAGCATCGAACAATTGCTTAGTGTGCCAAAAGTCTTTTCAGAGTATGTACCGAAGGACAAACGGCAAACCTATTCCCTTGGAACGCGCGGGCGTTTTTATGAGAAACTGGGGCCTGGCTTCTCGGGCGCATTATTTCACCCACAGGTCGTTCACCGCCCTGCAGGCCATGTTTCAGAAAAGATGTGCCATGACGGCGAGGCGTTCTGCTATTTGATTTCGGGTCAGCTAGAATATCACTTGGGGGACCAGATTTTCATCATGTCCCCCGGAGATGTCGTACATCACGACACCTCAACGCGACATTATTCTGTCGTGCTTGGAGAGGCCGAGGCGGTTGAGCTGTGGGTCACAACTTCACCCATCAAGGACACAGGGCCCTCGTGACGCACTGAGACTGGTCAGAAAATAGTCAGGAATTCCTGGCAGGTAAAAATTTTTCATTTATTACTAAAATTTTCTTTAGTATTTTTAAGAATCACTTATTGTCCCTTGCAAGGTTGAAACAGAACCATTGCGGGAGGATGAAGAGAATGAAGTTGAAGACGGTTTTGGGACTAACCGTTGCTGCCACCCTGGCGTTGCCGGTTATGGCGCAGGAACGAGGCGGCACGCTAAACTTTGCCCGCTATGACGGATCGCGTCTGATTGACCCTATCTATGCAGACCGCAACCCGGATATCTGGATGGTCGGCAGCCTGTTCGACACTTTGCTGCGCGGCAGCGCCGACGGGAACTCGGTTGAGCCTGGTCTGGCCGAGAACTACTCCGTTTCTGATGATGGTAAGACGGTCACATTGACCTTACGCGAAAGCATCCTGTTCGCCGATGGCTCGCCCATGTCGGGCGAAGACGTCGTATTCTCGCTGGATCGTGCCCGCAACCCGGATCTGAGCCCTTGGGCAGGTTTGCTGGGCTCGATTGACTCGGTATCGGCTGATGGAAACACGGTCAGCGTTGCCCTGAGCGCACCAGATCCGACAATCCTGTCGATGCTGGCCACGTTCAACACCGCTATTGTGTCAAAAGCAGCGTTTGATGCTGCGACCGGCGATACCGATCAGGACAAGTCTGCAGCTATTTTCGCCGCAACAACAGCCGGGGTTGGTTCCGGCCCCTTCTATCTTTGTGGCTTTGAACAAGGCGCATCGATGGATTTCTGCGCTAACGAACACTATTGGCGCATGGGCTCGGACGGCAAAGCCCTACCCTATCTGGACGGCGTGCACTTTGAGATCGTCCCCGACGACGCCACCCGCATCCTGCGCCTGCAGGCTGGTGAGGTGGACGCTGCCGAGTTTATCCCCTTCAGCCGCGTAACCGAGCTGGAAACTGATCCGAATATCGAGATGCAGCTCTATCCCTCGACCCGGATCATCTATTCACCGATCAATACGCGTGAAACCCGTGCGGATGGCTCCCCAAACCCCATGGCTGATCCGCGCGTGCGGCAAGCGTTGAACTATGCCACCAACAAAGACGCGCTGATCGGAGTTGTCTTGCACGGTGCCGGCCAACCCATGAGCTCACCGCTGATGGCAAAAGCGACGCAATACGCGGCCGACCTGAACCCGCTTTATGCCTATGACCTCGACAAGGCCAAGGCGCTGATCGCTGAGGCAGGCGTACAACCCGGAACCGAAGTGACTTTGACGACACTGGCCGGATCGGCGGATGATGCGACGATCTTTGCGGCGCTGCAGCAGATGTGGGGCGAATTGGGCATCGACCTGGTCGTGGAACAGGTAGACGGTGCCACTCGCGGCGCGAAAAACCGATCTGGTGAATTCGATATTCACACTTATGGCTGGGTGAATGACGTAAACGACCCTAGCCAGGTTGTGGGATGGCTAGGATATACCCCAACTGCCAAAGCCGTTGGCACCGGTTGGGAAAATGCCGAGTTCAACACCCTGTTCGAAGAAGCTGCAAATGAGATGGACCCCGAGGCCCGCAAGGCGCAATTCGCCCGGATGCAGGAGATTTATGCAGAAGCGGCCCCATTGCTGTTCATGTACGAAACTCCGTTTGCCGTGGCGTTGGGTACGGCCGTTGATGGATATGTCCAGACCCCGCTGGGCAACAATATCTTCGACGAAGCGACGGTTAGCCGCTAACCTCTGACCCCCTCGACCCGTCGCCTGCGGGCGGCGGGTGTTCTTTGCGGAGCCAGCGTTTGTCCAGCCTGTCCTATATCTTCAAACGTCTACTTTTGATGGTCCCGACTTTTTTCCTGGTTATGGTGATCATTTTTCTGTTGGTGCGTATGCTGCCCGGCGATCCCGCGATTGCCATGGCGGGCGACCGCGCCTCTGACGCTGATATTCAAGCCATTCGCGAACGGCTTGGTTTGACACAGCCAATGTTCGTACAGTTTTGGCTATTCCTCACGAACACTCTGCAGGGCGATCTGGGAAGGTCGATCCTGATGCGTACCGATGTCACGACTGTCGTCGCCGACCGGCTGCCTATTACCGTGTTTCTGACGATCTATTCGGTGGTTCTGTCGCTGCTGATAGCCGGACCGCTCGCCTTTGTCGCTGCGTTGAACCGGGGCCGCTGGCCTGACGCCGTCATCCGCACTGTTTTCCAGATCGGCCTGTCGATGCCGGTTTTCTATATCGGATTGGTTTTGCTGACCTTCCTCGCCGCCCAACTGCGCCTGTTCCCCGTCGGCGGATATGGAGACACGTTTGGTGAGCGGCTGTATCACCTGTTTCTGCCGTCAGTGACGGTGGCGCTATACACATCCGCTATCATCATGCGGAATCTACGCAGCGCGATCAACGAGGTTCTGGACGCCGAATATGTCCAGTTCGCCCGCGCCAAAGGGTTGCCCGCGCGGCTGATATTGGGGCGGCATGTATTGCGGAATGCCCTGATTTCGACCGTGACGCTGCTGGGCCTGTCCATCGGCAACCTGATGAGCGGTACTTTGGTGACCGAAACGGTGTTTGCGGTTCCGGGTATGGGGAGACTGATGCTCGAAGCCATCTTTGCCCGCGACTATCCCCTGATCCAGGGGCTGACCCTAACCTTTGCCCTGCTGGTGTCGCTGGTCTTCCTGATGACGGACCTGTTCCAGAGCCGCCTTGACCCAAGGATGCGCCTGCAATGAGTGATGCAACCTTTACACCCATTCAGCCCAACTTCCTGCAAAGGGCTCTGCGCAAGCCGGGGTTTGTAGCCGGGCTGATCATCATTGGGTTTTCGATCCTTCTGGCGGTCTTTCCGGGATTTTTCGCCCCCTATGACCCGAACGAGATCGACTATCTCGCAGTTCGCCAACCACCCTCATGGGCGCATCCGTTTGGCACGGACCTGCTGGGACGGGACAGCCTGTCCCGTGTGATCTGGGCCTATCAGGTAAACATGCAGATGGCTGTTTTCGGTACCGTCTTTGCACTTGTGATCGGCGTAGTCGTTGGGGCTTTGGTCGGGTACTATCGAGGTATCGCTGACCTGATCTTTGGTCGGATCGTTGATGCGGTGATCACTTTCCCCTTCCTTGTTCTGGTCATCGCGGTTGTTGCGGTGTTGGGTCCGGGATTGGTCAACATGTATATCGCGATTTCGGTGGTCTACTGGGTGTATTACGCGCGACTTATGCGGGGCGAAGTAATTGCGCAAATGGGCAACGACTATGCCGCCGCTGGGGTCGTGATGGGTTATTCCGACAAGCGTATCATCTTTCGCCACCTTCTGCCCAACGCGATAACGCCAATTATCGTCTATTGGATGACCGACATGGCCCTGGTGATCCTGCTGGGATCGTCGCTGGGGTATCTGGGGTTAGGTGCGCAACCTCCGCAAGCGGAATGGGGTGTTCTGATCGCAGAAGGGCGCAACTTCATCTCAACGGCGTGGTGGCTAAGCCTGATGCCGGGCATCGCCATCGTTCTGACCGGGCTGGGCTTTTCCTTGCTGGGCGACGGGCTGGCCGACTTGCTGAGACCACGAGGGTAACGGATGGAACACAACACACCGATACTCGAGGTTGATGGGCTCAACACCACATTCCACCGCGGCGGGCAACCATTGCCAGCCTTGCGCGATGTCAGTTTTTCGGTCGCACGAGGCGAGGTTCTGGGGCTGGTCGGCGAAAGCGGATCTGGCAAAAGCGTGACTTTGCGGTCCATTATCGGGCTCGCGCGACGATACGGCGATGTCACCGGCGAGGTACGTTGGCAGGGGCGTGACTTAGTACAGATGCCGGATCGCGCCCTGCGCCAAATCCAAGGGCGCGAGGTCGCGATGATCTTTCAGGAGCCGATGACCTCGCTTAACCCGCTGCTTACGGTCGGTCTTCAGCTTGAAGAAACCCTGCGCGCGCATACCGACCTGTCCCAGTCCACGCGCCGTGATCGCGCTATTGAGATGTTGGATCTGGTCGGCATCCCCTCGGCCGCGCAAAGGTTGAAAGATTATCCGCACCAGTTCTCGGGCGGGATGCGGCAGCGCGTGATGATCGCCATTGCGCTGGCGGCAAATCCCAAGCTGCTGCTGGCAGATGAACCTACGACGGCCCTGGACGTAACCATTCAGGCACAGATCCTCGATTTGATCCTGCGACTGGCGCAGGACATGGATATGGGCGTTGTTTTGGTTACCCATGATCTTGGTGTCGTCGCACAGACCTGTGACACCGTGGCTGTGATGTATGCCGGACGGATCGTCGAACAGGGATCGGTGCGCGATGTGCTAAAGGACCCGCGCCATCCCTACACAGTTGGGCTCATGCGGTCTGTCCCCGAAAACCTGCCGCCTCGAACGCCGCTTTACTCGGTGCCGGGCGTCCCACCCAGCCTTGATGCGCTGCCACGGGGATGTGCCTTCGCACCCCGCTGCGCTGCCTGTGTTTCGGCCTGCACGCAGGACCGGCCATCTCTCAGCACGGCCACTGAAGGGCGGCAAGTGGCCTGTTTCAACCCGATCACCAAATCACAGGGGAATGCCGCATGACGGCCCCGGTGCTGCAAATCCGAGACCTCCACCTGCGCTTCCCGTTGGGTCGAAGCATGGCTGACGTTGCCATGGGTCGCCCCGGTCGTGTCGTCAACGCGCTGAACGGTGTCAGCCTTGATCTTAACCGCGGTGAAACACTCGGGGTCGTTGGGGAATCCGGCTGTGGAAAATCCACCTTGGCGCGCTGTATCGTGCGCCTCTACAAGCCCAGCGAGGGCGAAGTTCGTTTCGACGGGCAGGACATCTTTGGCGCCGATCAACGCTCGGATCGCAGCTATAACCGGCGCGTCCAGATGATGTTTCAGGACCCCTATTCCTCGCTCAATCCACGTATGACGACGGGCCAGATATTGGCCGAGGCTCTGCGGGTTCATAAGATGCGCCCGGACCACGAGGCCCCTGCCCGCGTATCTGAATTGCTGGAACTGGTGCGCCTGCCGCAAGACGCGCAGCACAAACTGCCCCACGAGTTCTCAGGCGGTCAACGCCAACGGATTGCAATCGCACGCGCACTGGCTGTTGAACCAGAGGTGCTGATCGCGGATGAGCTTGTTTCGGCTCTCGATGTCTCGGTTCAGGCGCAGGTGGTGAACTTGCTGCTGGAACTGCAGCAAGAGCTTGACCTGACGATCCTGTTTGTCGCCCACGATTTGCGTCTGGTTCGGCATGTGTCCAACCGGGTGGCTGTGATCTATCTGGGTCGGATCGTTGAGATCGGAGACAGCGAAACACTGTTTTCGGACCCCTCCCATCCCTACAGTCAGGCACTTCTGTCAGCGGCCCCCTCTATGGACCCGGAAGACCGCGGCAAGGCAGCCAAGCTAGATGGCGAGCTACCGTCGCCGCTTAACATGCCTTCGGGCTGCCCGTTCCACGTTCGCTGTCGTCACGCCAGCGAGATTTGCAAACAACAGGTTCCCGCCTTGCTGCCCTTTGGAGGCAGAGGCGAAGTGGCCTGCCATCACGTTGAAGAGATCAATGCCCATGCTTGACGCCCCCAAGACCTCTCGCGGCCCCGTTGTTGCCGCTCTCCGGGCCGAAATGCAGGCACAGGGTTTGGATGCGTTCATCCTGCCCCGGTATGATGCGCATCAGTCGGAATACGTGGCGCCTCACGACGAGCGGCTGGCCTATATCACCGGCTTCACCGGCTCGGCCGGCATGGCAATCGTAACCATGGACACGGTGGCCGTCTTTGTGGACGGGCGCTATGTGGTGCAGGTAGAAAACCAATGCCCCGCCCCACTGTTTACGCATCGACATCTGTTCGACAACCCACCCGAGTATTGGTTGGCCGACCAAGCCCAGACCGGTTGGCGCGTTGGCTTTGATGCGATGCACCTTCCACCTGTGTTTCTGGATCGTTTCGTTGATGCGCTGCCGGAAGCAGAGCTTGTCCCCGTTAAGTCCAACCCCGTAGATATGGTGTGGACCGACCAGCCCCCTGCCCCGCTGGGAAAGATCGACCCGTTCCCCGTTCAACTGTCGGGCAAATCGGCGCATGACAAGATCAGCAACTTGGTTCAGCAGATGCACGACCACGGAGCCAAATACCTTGTCGAAACACAGCCCGATAACATCGCGTGGGTCTTGAATGTTCGCGGTACGGATGTGGCATACAATACCGTCCCTCAGTCGTTCCTGCTGCTGGATGACGCAGGGCAGGTCCAATGGTTCGTCGCACCGGAGAAACTGGACGCAAATGTCACCGACCACCTGCCGGATAACGTCCAAACTTGCGCGCCCGATGCCTTTCTTCCGACCCTTGAGGCCAGAGTTGCCGCAGGCAAGGGCATTCTATTCGATCCGGAATTCTCACCCGCCGCTGTTCGGCTGGTGTTGGAAAAGCAAAAAGCAAAGAAATTACCTTTACCCAGCCTCCTGACCGTGGCCAAAGCGCTTAAAAACCAGACCGAGCTTGAAGGCATGCGCGCTTGCCACATCGCAGATGGCGTCGCCTGGACCGAGTTCTGCGCGTGGTTGGCGACCGAAGTTCCGCGACGTGCCAGACAGGGCGAACCCGTGACTGAACGTGAAGCCGAGCATGCCATTCTGAGCTTCCGACAAGCGCAGCCCGGTTTTCTTGAGGAAAGCTTTAACCCGATCTCCGCCGCATCCGGCAATGCTGCAATGTGCCATTACGCGACACAACAAGGCAACACGGTTCCGCTTTTGGAGAATGGCACCTATCTCCTCGACTCCGGAGGCCAATACGAGACCGGTACCACTGATGCCACGCGCAGCTTCGCCTTTAGCCCCACCCGGCCAGAAGGCTATGACCGCGCCTACACCGCAGTTTTCAAAGCCTTCCACGCCATCGCAACCCTGCGCTTTCCCGCCGGAACGCAAGGACACCACATAGACGCAATCTGCCGCCGCCCTTTATGGGACCTCGGCCTGGACTATGACCATGGTACAGGCCACGGAGTCGGGCACAGACTTTCAGTACACGAGCACCCCCAACGTATTGGAAAGCCTTATAACCCTGTGGATCTCGCCCCCGGTATGGTCCTGTCGATCGAGCCGGGTTATTACGTGGCAGAGCAATATGGCATCCGGATCGAAAACCTGTTCGAAATTATTGAGGCCAATGACGGGTTCATGGAGTTTTCGAACCTGACATGGTGCCCCATCCAAACCACAATGTTGCAAACCCAGCTTTTGACCATGGCTGAGATCGACTGGCTAAACACCTATCATGCAACACTGATTGAGCGTCTTGGACCCTTAATGTCTACCTCCACACTGGCTTGGCTCAAAACTGCCTGTGCACCTATGCATCTGTAAAAATCTGTTTTTGTCGCGAACAGTATTCCAACCTGTCAGACAAAGCGTAGTTTTGGTGGCTTATGCTCAAACTGAAAGGAGCGGAATGTGGCATTGAACCGTTGGGTGAGCAATAGTCCGGCTGAGACCCTAGATGCATTAGCAACTGCTGTTTTCGGTGCTGCCGCAGTCTTGCCGACGACGGGGTTCTCAAGAAAGAGAAGATGTCATGAGCACGCAAGTCACCAACCAAATGGACCCGTCCCACGCGTCCGCCATTAACGGTGATTCGAAATCAATCTGCGGCAACATACGATCCTTTACTCAGTGCATGTCGGAAAAGGTCGAGGCGATCTGCAAGGCTAGCAGCCGACAACACTAGCTGCGTCTGAAAGACAAACACACGACACTCATGTGTTCTCGCTCGCTTCAATAGGCACAGATCATTGACGTGCCAGCAGCGAGCTCAGAATAAAATCTTCCGCGCTTACAATGATCTTGTTCATTGGCATTTCTGACAGCACGCTGCGATACGCGCTGCCTTCCAAAACCTCTATCACCAGTTGTGACGCTTGAAGCGGATCAGGAACAGCGCGCAAATCACCGTCTGCTATCCCTCGCCTTACAATGGACTCCAGAGCTTCAGTCAAACTGGAGCGGTTCGCGACAAACAGCTGCGCGATGTCCGGCTGACGAACGGCTTCGCTCGAAATCTCCAAGGTCAGAATAACGTTTTCCGGCGCAGCCAGGTACTTGGCGTAGGCCTTGATGAACTTTTTCAACACTTTGGGTGCGGACCTTTTTGAGCTCAGGATTTTCAGAAACGGCTCCATCTCGCGGCGTTCGAGCATTGCGATTTCCACAAGCACATCATGTTTGCCGCGAAAATGATTGTAGAGGTTCCCAAGGCTGACCCCCGCCCGGGCCGCAATGTCGCGGACACCTGTCTGATGATAGCCGCGTTCAAGAAAACACATCACGGCGGCCTCCAGTATCTGGTTGCGCCGCTTGGCCACTGCCTTTTCCCTGCTGGAGCCAGGCTCCGATTTATCTTCTGTCATTTTTTTGCTTTTATATTGAACGAACGATCGTTCATAGTATATGCCACTCTATCACAAGGTGCAAGAAATTCGACGAAACGGGAAAAACGGGCCTATGACGGACAAATCCTTCGAAGCAAAGCACAGACCAACGCGGCGTTGGCTCTGGATCGGGCTGTCGCTGGTTCTGCTAACCGCGATCATCGTTCTTCTATTCGACACCGAGGACACAATCGATGTTCAGGCGACCGAGATTGCACCCCCGCCACCGATCGTGTCTGTCATCACAGTTAGCCCGAACACAGTGCAGGCACGGGTTTCTGCCTTTGCCGAAGTGCGCCCGCGCTGGGATGTCGAGTTGCGATCTGCCGTGTCCGGGCGCATCACTGCGGTGCATGATGCAGCTTTGGCTGGGTCGCAGGTTGAACGCGGCGATCCCCTGTTTTCAATTGAAAACGCACCTTACCGAAGTGCCGTAGCTGCAGCGGAGATGGAGCTTGAGCAAGCGGAACTGGACCTGCTGCGCGCGCAGAATAACGTCACCGTGGCGCAACGCCAATTTGAAAGGGACAAGAAAGAACCACCAAACGAACTAGCTGTGAACCTGCCGCAACTCCGTATCGCCGAGAAAACCGTTGCGGCGGCTCAAGCGCGTCTGAACGCCACGCGCAGTGAGCTGAAGGACGCTGAAGTAGTTGCCCCATTTTCCGGTTTTGTCACCCGTCGCTTTGCCAGTCTTGGCCAAACGGTTAATCCGGGTGATGCGTTGATACACCTCTCGGACGACCGACAATTTGAGCTGGTTGCCGCGTTCAGCCAGGCGGATTGGGCGCTTCTGGAGCATCCGATCTCGGGCGCTACCGCTGATCTGACGCAACGTACGGGGCAATCTCTGGGGACGGCTCAGGTCCGGCGCGGAGGCGGGTTTTTGGATCAGGACACGCGGCAGGTGCGGGTTTTTCTGGACATCACCGCGCCGGACGAGCGCATTTTGGCCGGAGATTTCATTCAGGTTCATATTCCCGGACGCCAAATTGACGGAACCGTGACTCTGCCAGAAAACGCCCTGACCCGCGCTGGCTACGTTTGGCTAGTGGGTGGCGACGATCACCTGCGCAGGATCAACCCTGAAATCCTGTTCCGAAGTGAAGGTAAAATCACCATCCCTGCGCCCGAAGGGACTGGCCCGTGGCAGATAGCCCGAACGCCTCTGGCCTCGTTCCTACCGGGTCAACGGGTGACCCCGCAGCCGGATGAGGACTGAGCCATGCATGCCCTGACATCCTGGTTTATCCGCAATCCGGTCGCCGCCAATCTGATGATGGCGCTGATCCTGTTTCTTGGCGTGCAAACGCTACTGAACATAAGGATCGAAGGCTTCCCTCGCATCCCACCAGAAAGCGTAACAATCGCAATTGAGCTTCCCGAGGCGACGGCCGAACAGGTTGATGAACTGTTGACGCAGAAGGTTGAGCAAGCCCTTGAGGGGTTGGAAGGCGTGCGAAGTGTGACCTCACAATCCCAAAATGATCTCAGCATAGTCACGGTGCGCCGTGCGGGAGGTGAGAGACTACAGTCCGTTTTGGACCGGGTCCGCATTCGGATCGACGGTCTGACCGATCTGCCCGAGACCGCGCGCCGCCCTGTTATCGAAGCGTCGGGGTTTGATTTCCCGGCGCTCTATCTGAACCTCTACGGAAAAACAGACCCCGCAACACTGCAGAGCTTGGCGCAACGCCTGAAAGAAGAACTGCTGGCCCAACCGGAATTGTCGCGCCTGCAAATCAGGGGCCTGATCCCACGAGAACTGCGCATCGAAATCGACCCGGCATTGCTGCGCCACTACGGACTGACCGTCTCGGATGTAACCCGTGCCATCACTGAAAACTCATTGACATTTCAGGCCGGCCGACTGCGGACCGAGGGCGGTACGATCTATCTAAGGGCAGATGATCGGGCGAAGTACACTCCTGAATATGCAGCCCTTCCAATCATTGAACGTAACGACGGGTCCTTTGTGCCTTTGGGCGATATTGCCAAAATCGAAGATGGGTTCCAGGACGGCGAGTATCTGTTTCGGCTGAACGGCAAACCAACCGTGGGGATGGAGGTTCTGGTTGGGCAGAAGGAGAACCTGCTGAAGATCAGCGATGTGGTGCGCAGCACAGTTGATGATTTTAGCCGCCAATTGCCATCGCAGGTTCAGGTGGAGGTCTGGGGCGACAGCGCTGGCTATATCTCGGACCGCCTAGCGTTGCTGAGGTCAAACGGGGTGCAGGGGTTGATCCTTGTGACCCTGATGCTTTCGGTGTTCCTGAACGTGCGCTTGGCTTTCTGGGTCGCAATGGGCATTCCCGTTTCGGTCATGGGAGCGATCGCGGTCTCGGGTTCGAAATGGGTAGATTACTCACTGAACGATGTTACGACTTTCGGCCTGATCATCGCCTTGGGCATTTTGGTCGATGACGCCGTTGTGGTCGGTGAAAGTGTTTTCGAAGAACGCCGCAAAGGAAAAGACCCAATCCAAGATACCGAGCGTGGCGTGCATCGCGTGGCAGTAGCGACCGTCTTTGGCGTGTTGACCACAATCGCGGCCTTTTTCCCGATGCTGTTGATCGACAATCCGCTAGGCAAGGTACTGGCCGGGTTTGCGGGCATCGTTATCCTGACACTGATATTCTCACTGATCGAAAGCAAATTCATCCTTCCAGCTCACTTGGCACAGGTTTCGATGGGGCAAGAGCGTCGGTACCTGCTGACCCGCCTGTGGGGTCGGGTACAGGATTCTGCGCAGGGCGGATTGTACTGGGTTCGGGATCGCCTGTACGAGCCCTTGCTCGTTGCAGCGGTGCGGCAGCGCTATGCCGTGCTGATCTTGTTCATTAGCGCTGCAACGCTGGGACTTGGCTTGATGTACAAGGGCAAAGTCAGAACGGTGTTCTTTCCAGAAGTGCCCGGTCAGGTCATAACGATGAACCTGGAAATGGACGCCCGCGCGCCGTTTGAGCTGACCCGTACGAATGTGGACCGGATCGAAGCCGTATTGAACGGTTTGAACACCGAACTTGCCGAAAACGCGGGTATGGCTGTGCCGCCCGTTAAGACGGTGTTCACCATCATCAACAGCGCAGGTAGTGCGCAAATGTACGCTGAAATGATCCCGGTGATTGAGCGACCGGAAGTACCGATCCTTTCCGTGGTCCACGAATGGCGCGACCGGGTCGGTTCGGTCGAAGGTGCGACCGAGCTGGAGTTCACCGGATCGGAGGCACTCGCCGGAGGATTTCGCATCCGGTTGGCGTCAAAAGATGAAGACCTTCTGCAACTAGCCAGCGCCGAAATGAAAGACTTCCTGTCGAACATCGAGGGCATAGCGAATGTGCGTGATGGGATGGCGGGCGGCCAACCCGAACTGAAACTCCGCCTGCGTCCGGACGCGCGGCACCTTGGTTTCAATGCCGAAGCCTTGGCCAGACAGATTGGCTATGGGTTCGGCGGGGCCGAAGTGACCAAGGTCCGGCGCGATGGGTCCGAAATTCGCGTGGTCGTACAGAACGCACGGGAAAACCGCGATACACTCGCCGACCTGATGCAGACCCAGTTGCGCAGCGCATCCGGTGCCTGGGTGCCGCTTGAGACGGTTGCTGAAATCGAAGGCGCTTACACGTCTGGCACCATTGATCGCCGCGACAGCAAGCGTATGAACATTGTAGCTGCATCCATCGACCGCGATCGCGTCGCCCCCGAAGAGGTGGGCCAAGCCGTGTTCGAACAGCTGGTCCCGAAACTCCGTGCGAAATATCCCAGCGTAACAATTCTGCCTGCCGGGGAGCTGGAAGAGATGGCTGATATCAGTGATGGCCTGAAACGTGCGCTGCTGCTGGCGGCTGTGCTGATCTATGTGCTGATGGCCGTGCCGTTGAAAAGCTATTGGCAGCCCTTTGTCATTCTGGCCATCGTGCCATTTGGCTTTATCGCGGCTGCCGTCGGGCACCTGATCATGGATGTCTCACTGTCGCTGTTTTCGTTTTTTGGCATGCTGGCTCTGACCGGTGTGATCGTGAACGACAGTCTGGTCATGATTACCAGATACAATCAGGCGCGCGACGAAGGCCAACCTGTGAATCTGGCACTGCAAAGCGCAGGTGTTGGTCGTTTCAAGGCGATCTTTCTGACCACCGCGACGACGGTTATTGGCCTGCTGCCATTGCTGACAGAAACCTCTGAGCAAGCGCAGTATCTGATCCCAGCGGCAATCTCTCTGGCCTTTGGGGAACTGTTCGGCACCGCCCTGATGCTGCTGCTGGTGCCGGTACTGATCGCCATCACCGAAGATGTCCTCGCCGTTTTCAAACCACCCCTTCCGCAGCCTACCGAAGAAAGGACAACGCCATGACACGGACTCTTTTAGCCCCCGCATTTGCCCTGATGGCTTTGGCAACGCCTGCTGCAGCTGATGGTCTGAATGTGACTGTGGACGGCATTCGCAATGCCAACGGAAACATCGTGATCCTTATTTTTGATGACGCGCGCGCCTTTGACAGCTTGGATGTATGGAGCGCGATTGACTACGCCCAGATTCCGTCACGCAAGGGCAGTATCAGCCACGAGTTTTCGGACCTGAACGCAGGCCCTTATGCGGTGTTGCTGTTTCATGATGAAAACAAGGACGAAGACCTGAACATGACTGCGACGAAACTGTTGGAGGGTCTGGGTTCAACAGGTGCGCCAAACCCCGAAGATGAGCCTGATTTCAAGGCCGCATCGGTCTGGCCGGGCGATGTCCGCGTTCGTATCCACTATGATCAGTAGCGCCGTATGTTAAAGGACCGAAAACTGAAAATCGGAACGCTTCTGAGTGTGTTTCGCTGGCGGGTCATCCTTACGTGGTTGCTGATCCTGTCAGAAACGGCATTAACTGTGTTGATCCCGCTGTTCATCGGTTTCGCGATTGATGGATTGCTCAGTGGAGATTTTCAGCCCTTTGTGCATTTAGGCGCTCTCATGGTCGCCCTCACGATGATCGGTGTGATCAGGCGGATTTACGATACGCGTGTTTATGGAACGATCCGCGTTGAATTGGGCAAGGCGTTAGCCGCACGGTTTTCGAACTTGCCAATTTCGTCGCTGAACGCGCGGATCGGAATGGGGCGTGAGCTGGCGGACTTTTTGGAGGAGATCCTGCCTTCGGCAATCGCAGGGGTGGTACAATTCATCGTTTCGGCGATTCTGCTGTTTTACTTCTCGCCAACTCTGGCTCTATCAGCCTGCGGAGTTCTAGTCGGAATGATATCCGTCTATGCCCTGTTTCATTCGACATTTTGGCAATGGAACCGTGCACTGAATGAGCAAATGGAGCATCAGGTCAGCGTTCTGGAGCAACGCCGCGACCGCCCGATGCTGGTTCACCTGAAGAAACTGCGTCGGTTCGAAGTAAAACTCTCGGATACCGAAGCCATTCTCTACGGCGTGATCTTTGTTCTGCTGATCGGGCTGATCTTGTTCAATCTGTGGTTTGCAACGCAAAACCTGGATGCGACACCGGGAATGATTTTTTCGATTGTCAGCTATTCGTGGGAGTTTGCTGAAGCGGCCCTTACCTTACCGGTGACCTTGCAATCCTGGTCTCGGTTGTCCGAAATCACGACCCGATTGCAAAGCGGTTGACTAGAATGCCGAACCATTCATTGAGCGGAACGCTATCCGTATTTCAGACCCAAGCCGGGATAAACCCGGCATTGTCATTGCCAGAACGACCGGCGGCATTGGATGCTTTGCGATCGCGTGGGAACCAGTTGGGGAACAGAACTGACTAACACGACGCAGACTGCTTGCTACAGTTCTGTTAGGCTTTGGAGGGTCATGTACTTTCGAAGCTGTCTCACATGCGAGGAGGACAGCGGTTGCCAACGGCAAACCGGATATGGTTGGCATGACCGGCACCCATGTGGCAGGTCCCCATATCGTGCTAAAAATCATGATCGGGCAATAGACACATCGCGCATCAAAGCTGTCCTTTCACCCAGAGTCGCCAATTGGCGCTACCTGCGCAATCCGGACAAACGGTCACTTGATGCGCTTCGTGGATGTAGAAACGACTCAGAGCGTGAGAACAGACATCTGCTGCCCGTCCCGATCAAACCCTTTTGCAAAGGAAGAAGGAGCGCATGGCTCCCCCTCATGGCGTCAAAACTCGGTACCCAGCAGCTTGTTAGACAACTCCCACAGCGCTTTTGCGCCGTCTTTGTCATAGGCGTGTGGTGCATACCCACCCTGCATCGGGTCACCGGTCATGGGCTGGGAGATATTGCAATCCTCGACATAAAGGCCTGTCTTACCCGCCAGGTCAGGCGAGGTTGCCGCCCAACAAGAGGTCGCAGCACCCTGCGGAATGGTTTTCCAGATATCCGGAGAGTCCTTTATCATCTGCTCGAACATCGTCGCCACTTCGGGCTCGAAATTCCGGCCAAGCTCGGTCTGAATACCACCTGGATGCACGGCGAAGCTTGTTGCGCCGCTATCGGCCCAGCGGCGGGATATTTCCAGAGTGAACCAGATATTTGCGGTTTTCGACTGCCCGTACGCTTTGAGCGCATCATATTCGCGGCTTTCATAGTTCGGATCGTCGAGATCGACCGGCGCATACATGTGACCGGCTGACGACAGGTTTACGACGCGGGCCGACCCTGAAGCCTTAAGCGGTTCTGCCAGAAGGTTGGTCAAAAGGAAGTGACCCAGATGGTTGGTGGCAAACTGACTCTCCCAGCCCTCTTTTGTGCGTTCAAGCGGGGTCGCCATGATGCCGGCATTATTGATCAGGATGTCGAGTGTATCATGGGATTTGAGCCATTCGGCAGTAAAGGCGCGGATGGTGTCGGGCTTGTCGAGCTCCAGCGAAGCGGTTTCGACGTCCTGACCCGTGTCTGCCTTGATGCTCTCTGCCGTTTTTGCAAGCTTGTCGGCTGAGCGTGCCACGATGGTGACCAAAGCTCCCTTGGAGGCCAGCGCGCGGGCGGTTTCTGCGCCCAGACCGGTAGAGCCGCCAGTGATAAGGACCGTTTTTCCGACCAGATTGATGTCTTCCAATACGTCGTCGGTGGTGGAGTTTCTATCGAATGTCATGTTTGCTTCTTTCCTCTGTGTCCGAGGGGATTTCCTACTGCCAGAGTTGTATCCTGCTTAGACGCTTTCCGTTTCTTTCAGATGATCGCCAGGTTTGCTGTGTTCGCCTCATTCTGAAACATCCCAAGGTCACGCGGGGACTGGTCAGTCAGAGAAGAAGATTTCAAGCGTGCTATCCTGCGCCCGTTTCTCGACCGCGCCCGGCAGCATGTAACTGGCTCCAAGCTTCTTCAGCGCATCAGCATAAGCCTGATCCACTGCGGGGATAACGTCATCCATATCCTGCGGGACGGCGGCGTTGATGTTTGCCGCAACACCATCCAACCTTATCTGTCCGCCCGGGTCAGAGAGGAAAACGCTGTGCCACGAAGGTTCGTTGTACTGATAGCGGCGACAGAAAACGCGGTCATCCACAATCACGAACATCAAGCGGATGAAACGGTGGGTATACCCCGCTCGGATTTCATGAATCCGAGTTTGATTGACCAGCTCGGTTTGGGTTTCAGGTTGTTTCAATGGACTTCTCAAGGCGCGTAACAATGGGTGAATGGCGGTTCCGACAATCAATTTCGGGATGCCACTCACCATGGCCCACAGGGAAGTACTTTCCATCTTTCAGGCCCTTCTCGAGATGCTCGGACCTGCCGCCTGTCGACGCCAGATCCTGAGCATTTGGACTGTTGAGCCTTATGCGTTGAAGAACTCGGCCACCGCATCGGTCGATGCTTTGACTGCCTCGGGCTTGTAGTAGAAGTCGACGTGGCTGAACTCGTCAAAAGCCAGCTCTTTGTGCTTGTTGGTCAGCTTTTCAACAAATGCCGTCGAGCAGATCGCAGTCGAAGCATTGGTGCCGTAGATGGTCAGTGACGGCTGCGCGATCTTGTCGGCATAAGCTTCACAGATCGAGAACAGTGATTGCATGGCTTGATCGCCGATGTGCATGTTAGAGAAATTCGCAACCGCAACCGGACCTTTGACACCGTCGCGACCATAGTAGTCATAGGTCTCACCAGCCATCGCCGGATAGGCGGCCGCTGCAGTGAACTCTTCGCGGGACATCTTGTCGTTCAGGCCGAACGGAGCGACATAGTCCGGCTTACCGGTCTCATATTGCTTCTGCATCGATGCGTTAGCACCGGCGATCATCTGGTTCGCCATATCGCGGTCAGTCCACTGGAACGCGTCCGCCGCCATCATGCCCGAGACCATTGCGATTTTCTTGATGCGATGGTCGGTCACAGCAGCTGAGGCAATGATCGAGCCGCCTTGGCAGACGCCCAGGCCGTAGATTTCTTCGACGAAGGGTAGCGTACCCAGATAAGAAACCGCATCCCAGGTGTTTTCGATTAGCCGGAACATGTAGCGCGATTTCATGAACTCACCGGGAAGCGCCGGGGAGTCACCCATGCCCAGATAGTCGAAGCCCAGATAGATGAAACCACGATCAGCCATTTCCGGGCCGTAAGTCGCCGGAATTTGGTCTTTCACCTGCGGGAACGGGCTGGCGCCAACGATAGCCTTGTATTTCTTGGATGCATCAAAACCTTCTGGAAGATAAAGATCGCCAGCCAAATCCACGCCAAAGGATTTGAAAGTTACTTGGTTTTTGCCAGCAGTGAGGGCCATATCTGAAAGTCCTTCGATAGAGGGTTGTGTGGTTTGTTTAGCGTTTGCTCCCCAGCCCGTGAGGGACAGCAAGGAAGCGACGGAGGCAGTTTGGAGAACGTTGCGTCGTGACAGTTTGATCATGGTCATGCTCCGCTTTCTCGGGTGGCTGGCATCATGCCTTGCCAAAGTACAGGATGGTGTTTACTTAGTTTATAGGGTGCCGTTTGTAAATAGCACCCTTTACTTTCGAGGCTGAAATCATGAAACGCACTGAAAAAAAACGAAAAGACATCATCAATGCAGCCATCGATGAGTTCCGTGAACAGGGGTTTCTTGGGGCAACGACAACCTCGATCGCCAAAAAAGCGAACGTATCGAGTCGCACGCTCTACAATCACTTCGAGAATAAAGAAGCCCTGTTCGAAGCAATCTCTGAGATCATGATCGAACGTAATTCTTGCATGGAGCCAGTGCCTTATGATCCGGATCGCGACTTCGAAGACCAACTGGAAGATGCGTTATGGCGCTACGTTGAGGTGATTACTGACGAGACAGCAATCGGACTGAACCGGATGGTCATGTCGGAGATGATCCGTGACCTCGACCGTTCCAAGCGTTTTTTCAATGAAAGCGAAACACACGATTACCCGATAAAGAGGCTGATCAGCGAAGCCATGGACGCGGGCGTAATCTGCAAAGCCGATCCGGGCTTTGCAACCACTCAGCTTCTGGTGCTTGTCAAAGGGTTCTTTTTCTGGCCAGAGTTTTTTCTTGGAGAGAGTCCGACACCAAAGAATGTCATGGACGATTGCGTCAAGATGTTCATGTCGCACTACAAGCCGGACAAGTCAGCGGTTTGACTTGTACGTTCGGCTTACTGCCGAACATGCTTCGATCTAGTGACAATGGCAGTCCGTTCTGCGCAACAGGGACTGATCGCAAGGTCAGCTTGTTACCCATTAATGCAGACCGAAGCATCAGGAAAACTGGGCTCATTCCTGCCAAAGGCCACGACGCGAACGCACCTGCGCTTAAAGTAAGCTCGTGCCGAACTTTCAGCCCCCTACCCGCCCAAGTCCAACCGTAACGCCCCATCGTTTCCAGCGGTTGCAGAGGGTCTTGGCTGGCCCACATTCTCGAAGCGCATCGGACCACCGCAACCCATTGCGATTGACGGAAACAATCCCGCTCAACACAAGTCTATCATCGACCCTCGACTTGCCATGGCTTCTTGAAAAGTAGGACCGAAGGCGCCCCATCTGCTTATCGGTCAATTAGAATAGGTTACTCACTTTGCACCCTTCAAAACTCAGAGCTTGAACCATGCAGACGAGATCGCGGCAGCCAAATAACTGGGACCAGAACCTAGTTCCAGGTGGTACCTAAAGCATCGAATGCGGCGACGACGTTAGGTTCCATTTTTTTTGAAGCAAGCGTTACAAATCGAAGGGAAGTTTCAATTTTGACCCTATCCGATATGACAAGCCCGCGTGACTGCATTTCCTCAAGAGCGATCGATTCTCGGCACAGGCTCAATCCAATACCTGAGCGTACCATGGCCAGCATTGATGGCTCCTGATCAACAAGACAGACTGCCTGCGGCTGGCAATCAAGATCCGCGTAGATGTTTTCCAGCAGCCGATGGTGTACAGAGTTCTTCGGCGTTCCGATCCAGGGCAAAGCAGCCAGGGCCGGCCAATCCTTGCCCAAAACCCGTTTCCCCCAGCCTGCCGGCGCAATAACACGGTAGGTAAACTTAGTGAGTTCCCGTTGGAAAAAAACTGATTCTGCTTGTTCCGGATCGCTGCTTTCATAGCTATCAAGATCACCCAGAACAAAACCAACATCCACTTCCCCATTGATCAGGCGACCAACGACATCACCACTTATACCGTGCACAAGCTTTGTTTGCAGGTCGGGATACCCATCGACGAGGGCCGCCAGAAAAGCTCCTAGGCGTATGAAGTTCGGATCGACAATGGTGCCAAGTCGCAGTGTGCCTCGAACATTTCCGTTGACCCGTCGCGCCGTTTGACCGAACTCTTCTATAGCCGCTTGGACTTTTTCTGCTTTTACTACAAGGGCTTCTCCATCTCGTGTGAGCTCCACACCCTTGGGTGTGCGGCGGAACAGCTCCAGCCCCGTGTCCTGCGCCAAGCGTTTCAACTGCAAACTGACTGCGGGTTGAGTGAGGTGCAATCGCTTTGCCGCTCGCGAGATATTGCCCTCTTGGGCAACGGCCACAAAGGCGTTCAGGATACGGATA
>NZ_JBSWWK010000001.1:3550000-3694308 GCF_056160045.1 Ruegeria sp. ABF4_144 | reverse complement strand
CAAGCGCCTCACGCATCCCATTCTTTATTGGCCTGTCGGCCTTATTACCCACGTCCGGTTACCCGGTTATTCTTGCTTTTCACTCGCAACAGGATACCCACACGCCAAATCACGTGGATCTGGCGAGGTTGTCCCCAAATAACTCAGCACAGCCTGCCACGTGGACACCCATAGACAGGGCGCCCCGCAAGCCGGGTCGCGCATCGCAAACATATTTTTTAGACAGGGCTCAGATCTTCGGTGACCCAAAGACCTTTTGCAGATCAACAAACGGGCAGAGTCCGTTTGCCAACATTCGTTTCACGACCATTCTGATGCCCGTCAGTTTGATCAATGAAACAGCCTGTCCCCCCAAGCGAGTGAATCGCTGACTTAGTGGTAACAAGAGGCCAAGGCGTACGGCAACGAAACTCTGATATTGACTCGGGTCTTTGGCCGAAAGAATCTCTCGACTTCGTGAAGAAGCGGCTTTCCGGCAACAGCACAAAAAAAGCGCCACGAATTGTGACGCTTTTAAGAACAATTCAATTGTGAATTGTTGACCTTAGGTCAACTCGCGGGATTAGCCCAGCGCTTTGACCCGGGCGGACAGACGCGACATCTTGCGCGACGCGGTGTTCTTGTGGAAGACGCCTTTGTTGACGCCGCGCATCAGCTCTGGCTGAGCGGCACGCAGGGCTGCGGTTGCTGCGTCCTTGTCGCCGGATGCGATCGCTTCTTCGACTTTGCGCAGATAGGTGCGGATGCGCGAGCGGCGGGCTTTGTTGATTGCAAAGCGCTTGTCGTTCTGACGCGCGCGTTTTTTTGCCTGGGGCGAATTTGCCATGTGTATCTGACCTTCGTTCGGTACGGTTATATTCGGTTACGCGTCACGGATTATCCGCACCGGATCAGATTCACGGGTGTGAGTCGGGCCAAGCGGGCCGCACGCGCATGTATAGCGGCACTAGCTATCCAAGATTGTGCACTTTGCCAAGTCGATTCTTTCACTGCGCATGGCAGATATGAAAAAGGCGGGCCGAGCCCGCCTGTTCCGATCCAATGTCCGCGCTTTACTTGTCGCGGAACTGGGCGGCGCGTTTTTCCTGGAACGCGGCCATGCCTTCTTTCTGGTCTTCGGTCGCGAACATGGAATGAAAGACGCGGCGTTCGAACAACAGCCCTTCGCTCAGCGTGACTTCATAGCTGCGGTTGACGGCCTCTTTGGCGGCCATCGTGCTCAACTGCGATTTCTCGGCGATCTTGTGGGCCGCGCCGATCGCCTCTTCCATCAGCTTCTTTGCCGGAACAACCCGGCTGACAAGCCCAGCGCGCTCGGCCTCTTCGGCGTCCATAAAACGACCCGTCAGGTTCATGTCCATCGCTTTGGACTTACCGACGAAACGGGTCAGGCGCTGTGTGCCCCCCAGCCCTGCGATGACGCCCAGATTGATCTCGGGCTGGCCGAACTTGGCAGTGTCGGCGGCAATGATGAAATCGCAAAGCATCGCCAGTTCGCACCCGCCCCCTAGAGCATAACCCGAAACGGCCGCGATGATCGGCTTGCGGATCGCACAGATCCGGTCATTGAAATCGCCGAACAGATTGGTCTCATAGACGTCAACAAAGCTCATCTCGGACATCTCTTTGATATCCGCGCCAGCCGCAAAGGCCTTGTCCGAGCCGGTGATGATGATGCAGCGCACCTTGTCGTTCTGGTCCGCATCTTCCAGCGCTGAACTAAGCTCTTGCGTGAGCTGCGAGTTCAGCGCGTTCAGTGCATCGGGTCTGTCGAGCTTGATAAGTGCGACGTGGTCTTCGATTTCGACGATGATCGTCTCAAAAGCCATGAGATGTAAGCTTCCGGTTGTTCCGTTCAGATACGATTCCTTATCACGCGAGGACGCTGGATCAAGTTATCTTTGGCATTGCGCGCAGTAGAAGGATGAGCGACCGGACTGGGTGATTCTTTTGACAATGCCATCGCAGCCCTCGGTGCGGCAGGGTTCGCCTTCGCGGCCGTAAACATCAAAACTGTGCTGAAAATATCCAAGTTCTCCATCGGCTTGGCGGAAATCGCGCAGGGATGAGCCACCGGCCTCTATGGCGTCCTGCAATACCTGACGGATGATCGGAACCAAAGCAGCAACCCGCGCCGCAGAAATCTGCCCGGCCTTGCGACGTGGCGACACGCCCGCGCGATAAAGCGCCTCGCAGACGTAGATATTGCCCAATCCGGCAACGATTCCCTGATCCAGAAGCGCCGATTTGACCGGAGTATTCTTGCCCCTGAACGCCTCAATCAGATGCTGTTCGTGAAAGTCATTTCCCAGAGGTTCCGGCCCCAGAACCGACAACAGCTTGTGCGCCTCGGCAGTAGCCGTCGGCAGCAGGTCCATCGCGCCGAACCTGCGCGGGTCGTTGAATGTCACCCGCGCACCATTTGCCATGTGGAGTACCACGTGGTCGTGCTTTTCGGGCGTCGGGTGTTCGTGCACGAATTGTCCCAGCGGATCGCCCGAGACCGTCATCCGCCCGGACATGCCCAGATGAACCAGCAAGGTCTCACCACTGCTGAGATCGGCCAGTATGTATTTCGAGCGCCGCCGCAGCCGGTCGACCCGCTGCCCGGTCAGTCGCTCGGCCATACGGTCTGGGAAAGGCCAGCGCAGATCAGGACGGTTCACGTCGGCCCGCTCGATCACCACGCCCTCCATCGCTGGGGTCAGCCCACGTCGGACCGTTTCGACTTCCGGAAGTTCCGGCATAGATCCTCCTGGTTTGCTGCAAGTGCGCTTTCGAACGCCTGCACCATTTCATCATGTCCGGTTACATATTTCAGAATCCGCGCCGTCTTCCCATCCGAAAAACGCAGAATATACCTCCCGTCATTCCTGAGGCTGATCCGGGTGAGTTTCTTGAGGTCATAATACCGCCGCTGGAACAGCGGCCCCGTCGTCACCAGTTCGGACCCGTCGATTGAGATCGAATTGACCAGATGAAAGATCAGCGTATAGGCGACCAATGCCATCACGCCCAACTTGATCATAATCACCGTCTCTGCGCCCAGCGATGGAAACAGCTCGTCTGTCCGCGCCAGTTCCGGTTGGACAAAGCTGATGTAAAACAACGCAACCGCCAACACTGAGGTCAGGATGATGACCCCTGGTGTCGCGCGAAAGGTCAATCGTGTCAGGGATTGCTGCGCAGGACGTTCGCTGCCCGCCCGCGAGATTGAAGAAATAAGGTAGTCGTTTGGGATATGCCCGACGGCTGCGTCCAACTTGGCGCCCAGCCCTTTGGCCTGCCGTACCTCTTGGGTCGTGCGTATGACGGCTCTGATACGCAAACCGAAAACCAAGATTAGCGCAACGAAGGACAACACAACTACGAGAAGGACTGCCAATAGGATATCTCCGTGGGATTGGAACACCTGATCCTGTCATAGGCTTGGACTAAGGAAAATCTGTGGCGGGCCTGTCAATTCGCCACCCCTGCTACCTTTTCGCGCGATTGTCTTCCCCGCGTTGAGGCCTATAAGGATGAACAACACAGACAGAGGCATCCCTTTCATGTCCGACAGTAAAGACAAGACCACTCATTTCGGGTTTGAAACCGTGCGCGAGGCCGACAAGGCTGGGCGCGTACAGGGCGTGTTCAACTCGGTCGCCTCTAAATACGATGTGATGAACGATGTCATGTCGATGGGCATACACCGGGTCTGGAAAGACGCGATGATGGATTGGTTGGCCCCGCGCCCCGGTCAGCGGCTGCTGGACGTGGCGGGTGGCACTGGCGATATCTCGTTCCGCTTCCTCAAGCGAGCGGGCTATGGTCACGCGACCGTGCTGGACCTGACCGAACCAATGCTGGTCGAAGGCCGCCAACGCGCCGAGGCCGATCAGATGTCCGGCAGCCTTAACTGGGTCGTCGGCGATGCGATGTCCCTGCCGTTCGAAGACAACACCTTTGACGTCTACACGATCTCCTTCGGCATCCGGAACGTGACCCGCCCGCAAGAGGCCCTGAACGAAGCGTTCCGCGTGCTGAAACCTGGCGGTCGCCTGATGGTGCTGGAATTCAGCCAATTGCCGAATGACGGGCTGCAGAAACTTTATGACCTCTACAGTTTCAACGTCATCCCGCGCATGGGTAAGCTGATCGCAAACGATTACGACAGCTATCAGTATCTTGTGGAGTCGATCCGCAAGTTCCCCGATCAGGAGACGTTCCTGAACATGGTCCGCACCGCTGGGTTCGAAAATGCCAAATACCGCAACCTCAGCATGGGTATCGCCGCGCTGCATTCCGGCTGGAAAATCTGATTCATGCGCGGCCCTCACAATATCATCCGCCTGATCCGCACAGGCGCCACGCTTGAACGCACGGGCGCCATGAACGTGGTGCTGGACGCTTTTGAAGCCCCGCGCGCCTTGCGTTTCGTGGCCCACGCGCTTGGCAAACCGTTTCAATGGCTTGGCTACAAAGGCGACCCCGCAATGCCACCCGCCACCCGGGCTCTTACAGCACTGGGTCCGGCTTATATCAAGTTCGGTCAGGTACTCTCGACCCGCCCCGACGTTGTGGGCAATGAACTGGCCGCCCAGTTGCGCGTGTTGCAGGACAAGCTGCCGCCGTTTTCCCGCGCCGAAGCCATGGCCGAAGTCGCCAAGGAACTGGGTCAGCCGGTGGATGATATCTTTTCCGAATTCAGCGAACCCATCGCCGCAGCCTCGATCGCGCAGGTCCACAAGGCTAAGCTGAACAGCACCGGTGAGGACGTCGCCGTCAAGGTCCTGCGCCCCGGCATCGAACGCGCGTTCCGCAAAGACGTGGACGCATTCTATTTCGCCGCCCGTATCGTTCAATTGTTCGCCCCTGGCGCACGCCGCCTGCGCCCGATGGAAGTGATCGAACATTTCGACGGCGTGGTACGAGGCGAGCTGGACCTAAGACTGGAAAGCGCTGCCGCATCGGAATACGCCGCCAACACCAAGGATGACGCCGGTTTCTGGCTTCCCCCCGTGGTGTGGTCCCTGTCGGCGCGGCGGGTGATGACACTCAGCTGGGCTGACGGTATTCCGCTGGGCGAAAACGACGCGCTTGATGCCGCCGGGCACAACCGCCGCGATCTGGCCGAACGGGTCCTGCGTCTGTTCCTGCAGCACGCGCTGCGCGACGGCTATTTCCATGCAGACATGCATCAGGGCAACCTGAAGGTCGCCGCCAATGGTGACATCATCGCCTATGACTACGGCATCATGGGTCATATCGACGAATACACTCGCCGGGTCTATGCCGAGATCCTCTTCGGCTTCATCCGACGCGACTACAAACGCGTGGCCGAGGTGCATTTCGAGGCCGGCTATGTCCCTGCCAATCAGGACGTTGACGAGTTCGCCCGCGCGCTGCGTGCTGTGGGCGAGCCTATTTTCGGTATGGACGCCTCGAATATTTCGATGGGCCGGTTGCTGAACTATCTGTTCGAAGTTACCGAACGCTTCGGCATGGAAACCCGGACCGAGTTGATCCTGCTGCAGCGGACAATGGTCGTGGTCGAGGGCGTCGCTCGGTCGCTGGACCCGCATATGAATATCTGGGAAGTCGCGCGCCCCGTGGTCGAAGGTTACATCAAACAATCCATCGGTCCGCGCGCAGCCTTGCGTGATTTTGGCAAGACTGCAATGGTACTTGCCCGGTTTGGCCCACGCCTGCCTGCGCTGGTTGAAAACGCACTGATTGCCCAGACCCAGAAGGACGAGCAGCAGAAATCACCTCTGTTATCCGCAGCCTTGCCCGCCGGTATCGGCGCAATCGCAGGTGTCGCGCTGGTTCTGCTGCTCAACGCGCTCAGCTAAAAACACGCCGCCCGCTTCATCTGGCCAAAATATCCACAGGGGGAATCGCGCCCTACGCGATGGGGGCAGACAGCCCCCCTGCCCGGTCCCGGCTCAGACCCGCTCGATCGCGATGGCAATTCCCTGTCCGCCACCGATGCACATGGTCACCAACCCTTTGGACCCACCAGTGCGCTCCAGTTCATACAGCGCTTTCAGTGTGATGATAGCGCCGGTCGCCCCCACCGGATGACCCAACGCAATTGCGCCGCCATTCGGGTTCACCTTCGCCGCATCCAACCCAAGCTCCTGATTCACCGCCAGAGCCTGCGCCGCAAACGCCTCGTTACTTTCGATCACATCGAAGTCGCCAACTGACAGGCCAGTTTTATCCATTAGGTTCCGTACTGCTGGAACGGGGCCGATCCCCATCACCTCGGGGCGGACACCTGCATGGGCATAGCCCAGAATGCGTGCTTTGGGCTTCAACCCGGCTTTCTCGGCCGCCTCTGCCGTGGCCAGAACCATCGCCGCCGCACCATCATTGATACCCGAGGCATTGCCCGCCGTTACACGACCGTCTTTCTTGAACACCGGCCGCAACCCGGCCAGAGCTTCGGCGGTAGAGGCTTTGGGATGCTCGTCGACCTTGAAGTCCACCATGTCCCGCTTGACCTTGACCTGCACCGGCGTGATCTGGCTGTCGAAATAGCCCGCCTCAATCGCCGCTGCCGCACGGGTCTGGCTGGTCATCGCAAACGCGTCCATCTGCTCGCGGCTGATCTGGTGCTCGTCTGCGACATTCTCAGCGGTCACACCCATATGGCCAGTGCCGAAGGGACAATTCAGCGCCCCCAGCATCATATCCAACGAGGACACATCGCCCATCTTTGCACCCCACCGCGCCTGCGGCACAATATAGGGGCTACGCGACATGCTCTCGGCGCCACCCGCCACAGCGAATTCAGCATCGCCCAGCATCAGGGACTGCACCGCCGAGACAATTGCCTGCGCGCCCGATCCGCACAGCCGGTTCACATTCATCGCAGGTGTTCCGTTCGGGATGCCGGCCTGCATGGCGGCAACACGCGACAGATACATGTCGCGCGGCTCGGTATTGATGACATGCCCGAACACCACATGCCCGATCTGAGCGCCCTCAACCCCCGACCGCTCCAACGCGGCTTCGGTGGCAACTGTCGCCAGGTCGATGGGCGCGGTCGACGCCAGCGCGCCGCCAAAGGTTCCAATTGCGGTGCGGGCACCGTCCAGCAATACGATATCGGTCATGTCAGTCTCCTCCGGGATTCGGAGGCAGTATGCACCTGCAGCATGGGTCTGTCCCATGGGACGTCCCGTCACGGTTGGAATTGACATCCTCCCCTGCAAGGCGCATGAAATTCCGTCATGACGGACAAAACTGACGATATCCTGACACGCCTGCCCGCCCGCCTGAAAGAGGCGCGCCGGGCCAAGGGCCTGTCGCTTGAAGCCGTGGCCAACCTCAGCGGCGTGTCCCGCTCGATGGTCAGCCAGATCGAACGCGGGGAAAGCAGCCCCACCATCTCGACCCTTTGGAACCTGACCCGCGCGTTGCAGGTTGATTTCGCGGGCCTGCTGGAGGACGCCAATACCGCAGATCAGATCGAAGTTCTGCGCAAAGCCGAAGTGCCCAGCATCGACAATATGGGTCAGAACTGCCGTATCCGTATCCTGTCTCCGCCCGAAGAGGCCGGTGGGCATGAGGTCTATGATATCAGCTTCGACAATAATGGCACCCTCACCAGCCAACCTCATGCGCGCGGTGCCAGGGAACAACTGACAGTGTTGGAAGGCGCGGTCCGCGTAACGTCGGGCAGCGCATCCCGTGATCTGAAACAGGGCGATACGGCCCGCTATGCGGCGGATGTGGCACATTCGATTGTAGCCGACGGTCCGGCACGCGTGTTCCTGATCGTTAAGAACGCCTGACATCAAAATATCCGTTTTTGCGGATTTTTATCTTTTATATTGTAATTCCCCCATTTGGGAATTACATCCGTTATGTTAGACACGCGACTCACATAAACGGAGACCGCCATGGCAGATGCATTCCTGTCCCATATCACGGACACCCTTGCGCAGATCGAATCCGAAGGTCTGTATAAACGCGAACGAATGATCACCTCGCCTCAGGGCGGTGAGATTACAGTGGGCGACAAGCAGGTGATCAACCTGTGCGCCAACAACTATTTGGGTCTGGCCGATCACCCGGCGCTGATCGACGCCGCCAAAGGCGCGATGGAGCCCAAGGGCTTCGGTATGGCTTCGGTCCGGTTCATCTGCGGCACGCAGGACATTCACCGCGAGTTGGAGCAGAAGCTGGCCAAGTTCCTGAACAAGGACGACGCGATCCTGTTTGCCGCCTGTTTCGACGCCAATGGCGGACTGTTTGAGCCTTTGTTAGGGCCTGAAGATGCCATCATCTCGGACAGTCTGAACCACGCCTCGATTATCGACGGTGTGCGGCTGTGCAAGGCCAAACGCTATCGCTATATGAATAACGACATGAGCGACCTCGAAGCCTGGCTGAAACAGGCGCGCGAGGACGGCGCGCGGCACATCATGATCGCCACTGACGGTGTGTTCTCGATGGACGGCTATCTGGCCAATCTGCCGAAGATCCGCGAACTGGCCGACAAGTATGACGCCATTGTCATGGTCGATGATTGTCATGCCACCGGCTTCATGGGGCCGAACGGTGCGGGGACGCCGGATCACTTCGGCGTCGATGTGGATATTCTGACGGGAACCTTGGGCAAGGCACTTGGGGGGGCAATCGGCGGTTACATCGCCGGGCCGCAGCCAGTGATCGATCTGCTTCGGCAGCGGGCGCGGCCCTATCTGTTTTCAAATTCGCTGCCACCTTCGATAGTTGCCGCTGGTCTGGAAGCGATCCGACTGGTCGAAGAGGGCGACATGCTGCGTGCCCAACTGTTCGGCAACGCCAAATACTGGCGCGCGGGGCTGGAGAAGTTGGGTTTTGATCTGCTACCCGGCGAACACCCCATTGTCCCGGTGATGCTGGGTGAAGCGAAACTGGCGCAAGCGATGGCATCACGGCTGTTTGACGAAGGCGTCTATGTTTCCGGCTTCTTCTTCCCCGTTGTCCCGCGCGGTCAGGCGCGGATCAGAACACAGATGAATGCAGCTCTAACAAAGGACGAACTGGACCGTGCATTGGCCGCCTTTGGCAAGGTCGGCAAAGAACTGGGGGTCATCTCGTGATCCTATCCTCTGTGATCGACGCAATAGGAAATACGCCGCTGGTCGACCTGTCGCGCATTTGCCAGCATCTTGGTCTGGACGGTCGGATTCTGGCCAAACTGGATTACCTGCTGCCGGGGTTTTCAAAAAAAGACCGGACCGCAAAATCCATCATCGAACTGGCGCGGGCGGATGGCACATTGTCCCCGGGGCAGACGGTCGTTGAACTGACATCGGGCAATATGGGCACGGGTCTGGCGATTGTCTGCGGCATTCTGGGGCATCCCTTCGTCGCGGTCATGAGCGCCGGAAACTCGGTCGAGCGAGCGCGCATGATGCGCGCGCTGGGGGCCGAGGTCGTGATCGTTCCGCAAGCCGAAGGCAGCAAACCCGGCGAAGTGTCCGGGGCCGATCTGGCATTGGTGGACGAAGCCGCGCAGCGCATCACCACCGAACGCAATGCGTTTCGTGCCGACCAATTCGGTCATTCGGGCAACCCCAAAGCCCATGCCACTGGCACAGGGCCTGAAATATGGGAGCAATCCGGCGGGTCTGTGACAGCGTTTTGCGATTTTGCAGGGTCCGGCGGCACTCTGGCCGGGGCGGCAGAATACCTGACCCCGCTGGGCGTGCACTGCTATGCGGTCGAACCCGAAGGCGCTCGGGCTATCGCCGGAGAACCCGTCAGCAACCCGGATCACCCGATCCAGGGCGGTGGCTATTCCATGGGCGATCTTGTTCACCTGAACGGGGCGACCCTAGCCGGGCATCTTTCGGTTTCAGGCGACGCAGCACGGAACGGTGCCCGATTGCTGGCCCGGACCGAGGGGATTTTCGCTGGCTTCTCAGCAGGGGCCAACCTGGCTGCGGCCATAGACCTGTTACGCGGACCGGAAAAAGGCGGCTGCGTTGCAATTGTGATGTGCGACAGCGGTCTGAAATACCTGTCCACCGATTTGTGGGAGTAAACTCATGCGAGCAAACACCATGAAAGCACTTGAGAAATCCAAGCCTGAAGAGGGTCTTTGGATGGTACAGGCCCCGGTGCCAGAAATTGGCCCCGAGGAAGTGCTGATCAAGATCAATACGACCGGCATCTGCGGCACGGATATTCATATCTGGAACTGGGATGAATGGGCCGCCGCGACGGTGCCGATTCCGATGATCACCGGGCATGAGTTCGCCGGTGAGATCGTCGAGACCGGGCGCAACGTAACTGGTCTTGAGATTGGTCAGCGCTGTTCCGGCGAAGGCCATCTGATCACCACCGACAGCCGTCAGAGCCGCGCAGGCAAGTTCCATCTGGACCCCGGCACGCGCGGGATTGGCGTGAACGAACAGGGGGCGTTTGCGCAATATCTGAAACTGCCTGCGTTCAACGTCGTTCCCTTGCCCGATGACGTCCCGGATGAGATCGGCGCCATCCTCGATCCGCTGGGCAACGCCGTACACACCGCACTCAGCTTCGATCTGCTGGGCGAAGATGTTCTGATCACCGGTGCGGGGCCCATCGGAATCATGGCTGCGGCCGTCGCGCGCCATGCAGGCGCACGGCATGTGGTGATCACGGATATCAACCCAGATCGTCTGAAACTGGCTGAACATGTGGTGCCGACGGTACGCACTGTCGACGTCTCCAAGGAAGACCTTCAGGACGTCATCACCGAGCTTGGCATGAAGGAAGGCTTCGACGTTGGCCTGGAAATGTCCGGCTCACAAATCGCGCTGGACCAGATGGTCGAGGCACTGGTGATGGGCGGCAAGATTGCCCTGCTGGGCATTCCGCCGGGAAAATCCCCGGTCGATTGGTCCCGCATCGTGTTCAAGGCCATCACCATCAAGGGCGTATATGGACGTGAAATGTTCGAGACCTGGTACAAGATGATCGCCATGTTACAGAACGGTCTGGATGTCAGCCGGGTGATCACGCACCAGATGAAAGTCGACGATTTCGCCGAAGGCTTTGCCGCGATGAAATCAGGCCGGTCCGGCAAGGTGGTGCTCGACTGGACCTAACGCTCTGGCACCGCGCGGGTTTTGATCCTAAACAGGAAAGAACCCGCGCGTTTGGAGGAGCACATGGGCGACAATGACAGGTATCTGGAACGTGGGATCGAGGACTCGCTGGTCACCGATTTCGCACAGACCCATCGCAAGAGCTATGGCGATTTCCTTCAGCTCAAGACCCTGCTCAACCTGCAAAAGACCTTTCAGGACCCCGCCCAACCCGATGAGATGCTGTTCATCATCATTCATCAGGTCAGCGAGCTATGGCTTAAACTGATGCATCACCAATTGGTCGAAGTGCGCGGCTTTCTGCAACAGGATGCGTTCGGCCCGGCGATGAAAAACCTCGACCGGGTGAAGGCGATCCAGCGTCAGTTGATTGCGGCGTGGGAAACCCTGCTGACCATGACACCTGCGGACTACATGACCTTCCGGCAGGCATTGGGGAGCTCTTCAGGGTTTCAAAGCTATGGCTATCGTCAGATCGAGTTCATTCTGGGCAACAAGGATGCCTCGACCCTGAAAGTGCATGAACATGATCCAGAGGTCATGGAGATGTTGAACGCCGCGCTGACCAAGCCGTCTTTGTACGATGAAGTTCTATTTATGCTGGCGCGTCAGGGGTTCGACGTGCCTCAGGACCTGCTGGAGCGGGACTTTGCGGAGCCCTATTCCGGTGACGCGCGTGTGGTGAAAATCTGGGCGCAGGTTTATCGCGACACGGACAGGTATTGGGACCTCTACGCACTGGCGGAAAAGCTGATGGATGTAGAATCATTGTTTCAGCGCTGGCGCTTCGATCACGTCACGGCGGTCGAACGGGTGATCGGCAATCAACCCGGCACCGGAGGGTCGAGCGGCGTGTCCTTTCTGCGTAAGGCCTTGGATTTACGCTTTTTCCATGATCTCTACGATTTGCGCACCGAACTGATGTATACCGAGCAGGAGTAAGCGATGCTGTACCGGGGATTCACGCAGGAGGAGCTGGATCAGGAGTATTCGCCCCGGTCGATGATCGGCGGTGACCTGACCCCCTATGTCGAAAGCTATGCCGCGCTCAGTGCGCAGTATCGGGCGCAGATGGAAGTGATCGGGAACCTTTCTTACGGTGAAGGTCGGGATCAGGTTCTGGATTTCTTTCCCGCGAAGGGCGCTGGCGCGCCACTGCATGTCTTTATTCACGGCGGTTATTGGCAAGCGCTGAGCCAACGCGAATCGGCGATGATGGCCCCGGCACTGGTTCAGGCCGAACAGTCCCTCGCGACCCTGAACTACACATTGGCCCCCGACGCGCGGATTGGCGATATGATCGAGGAATGCCGTGACGCTTTGCTGTGGCTGGCGGCAAACGCGCCAGATCTGGGCTTTGATCCTTCACGCGTTACCCTGTCCGGCCACAGCGCCGGTGCCCATCTGGCAAGCATGGTCATGGCCACGTCAGCCGATGCACTGGCCCGCGCCGGGTTGCGGGTGCGTGACGTGATTCTGATCAGCGGTGTCTATGATCTGGAGCCGATCAGCCTGACCCCAGTTAATGATCCGCTGCAACTGACCCCGGTCGAAGTCCATGATCTTTCCCCCATCCTGCACCCGCCCGCCCCCGGCCCGCGCTATCGCGTGACAGTTGCCGAACGCGACACACCCGAGTTCATCCGCCAAAGCCGGGACTATGCCGAACTGCTGCGCAAAGCCGGGCATTCGGTCAGTTTCGACCTGCAAAAAGGGATGCAACACTTCGATATCATCATGCATCCGGGGACGTTTGTGCCTGCACCGCGGTAGTCAGAGGTTTTGGAGGTCAGATAGATTTGGTCTCGCGTCCCAAACCAGCGTGACCACTACAAACCGTACATTTCAAGGCAAAGCAAGGAACGTCCGGTTCGCGCCTAAAAATGCTTCTTGCTACGTTTTTCACCCAGGACTGCTTTCGGGTAAAAGCGGACTTGGTTGCGTTATTCGGACGACCACTTTCCGCCATACAAGTTTATTGGCCGTTGCGGCGATGCTGCCCATCGAAACAGCGAAGTAATTGAATTGCTTACAAATACCCGGCGCAACTCAACGGCATTCAAAGGTCTTGTTCGCCGACGTCGGTATACTCCGGAAGTTTAGACAAAGCAGATTTTAGCGCGTCGCCCCAACCTTCTGAAACAGTTCGGAAGTAGTCGTCATCCGCCTCGAACCGCGAGCGTTTGCCAGCCTCGAAACTGTCTTCGTTATACAGCAGCAGATCCAGCGGGGCGCCGACGGACAAATTGGCTTTGATCGTGGAATCGAAGCTAACGAGCAAAAGTTTCACGGTCTCGGGAAAGCTCATCTCGGGATCATAGGCGCGGACAAGGATTGGACGACCGTATTTTGTCTCTCCGATCTGAAAGAACGGGGTTTCATCTCCGGCTTCGATGAAGTTGCCTTCCGGATAGATCAGGAAAAGGCGCGACGGTCCGCCTTTGATCTGTCCACCCAAAACCATCGTGGCATGAAAGGCGCTGTCGGCTTGTTGGCCGGCTTTCGCGTGCTGTTCAATCACGCTGTTCAGCGTTTCCGCCACCAGTTGTGCAACTTGAAACATCGTGGGCGCTTCGAGGATGGATGGAGTGCGCTCTTCCGGTACTTTGGTACGTTCTTCGAGCAAGCTGATCGTTGCCTGGGTCGTCGCCAAGTTTCCGGCCGTCAGCAAGGTGATGGATCGCTCCCCTTCTACCGTCCAGTTGAACATCTTGTTGAAGGTCGAGACATTGTCTACGCCAGCGTTTGTGCGTGTGTCGGACATGAAAACAAGCCCGCGGTTCAACCGCATGCCCACAGCATAGGTCATTGTCTTCTCCGTTATTGCTGTGCGACCTGCAACTGTACCGTCAATTGCTCGCCCGCTGTCCCTATTCGGCTTCCTATTACCGGGGCAGCCTGCGTATAGTCCAGACCGGTTGCGACACGAACGTAGCGATCATCAGGGGAAATCCCGTTCGAGACGTCAAAACCGACCCAACCGAGCCCCTCCAGATGCACCTCGGCCCAAGCGTGGGTTGCGTCCTGCAATTCGGTTTCATTCATCATCAGATAGCCCGAGACATAGCGCGCCGGTAGGCCGATCTTGCGGGCGCAAGTGATGAAGATATGGGCGTGATCCTGACACACGCCGCTGCCTGCCTCGATAGCGTCTTCTGCGCTCCAATCGGGGTGCGAGCTTCCGATCTCATATGTTACGCAGTCTCGGATTGCTTCGGACAAGGCATGCATTTGGTCCAGCGGTTCACCGTCAGGCAAGGACCGGACCAGTTCGTTGACACCTTTTCCCGGCTTCGTCTGTTCCGTGCTGCGTTCAAAAAGCCAAAGCGGGGTCGAGCCCTCATGACGCCCCAAAACACCGTGCGTGTCTTCAACTTCGACCACCCCTTCTGATATCAAAGAAACGCTTTGGGTGTTCACGTTAAAGCTGATCAACTCCACCGTGTTGCGATGATAGTCCTCATAGCTCAGTTCCTTGCGACCACCAACAACCTCAGTCGCCCAGCTTTCAATGCGCTGGTTGCGAAAAGACTTGGGCGTCTTCCTCAACTGCTGAAGACCGAAAGGAACCGGCGCGTCGAAGTCGTATCGGGTTTCATGTTTGATGTGCAGTTTCATAGGCTACTCATAGAACCGGTAGTCGACTTCGATCTGGCGGCTTAGCTCACCAAGATCATTGAGAAAATCCTCGATGTATTCGTGCAGCCCATAGTCGAAAATATCTGATATCTGTCGACCAAGGTACTTATCGGAAAGCAGGTTGGATGCTTCGCACGATGGGCCCGCAAATCCGTAGTCTTTCTTGAGATAGGACAGGTTCTCCTGAATTTTCCTACAACAGAAGTGAAGACTGCGGGGCATGCGCTGATCCAGGATCAGAAACTGAGCGATATCCGAAGGTGTTGTTTTTTGCCCGTGCGTCATCCGGTATCCGCCACCGGCCCCGACTGAGCGCAGGATGCTCTCCCACTGGATATTGTCCAGCGACGACCCGACCGAAAACGCAGTGGGCAGCAAGACATAATACTTAACGTCCAGAATGCGCCCGGTATTGTCAGCACGTTCGATGAAATTTCCGATGCGCATAAAATCGAACATGTCGTTTCGCAGCATGGTGCCAAGGATCGCACCACGCACGAGGGCCGCTTGCTGACGGATCAGCTCAAGCGTACCCGGCAAGTCTCGTTCGTTCACGCGACGCTTCATGGCAGCATCCACCTGCATCCACGTGCTGTTTACCGCGCTCCAGACGTCATGGGTCAACGCCGTTCGAACAAGACGCGCGTTATCTCGGGCCTGTTTGATGACCGATTTTATGGATGAGGGGTTTTCACCATCCCTCAGCATCCAATCCACGGCGTTTTCTTTGGTGATATTTTCATACTTAGCAGAATATCCACTCAGAACGCCCGCTGTCTTCAGCACCGAGCCCCATTCCTCGACCGAGTTTTGGGTTCGGGTCAATGCCATGCGTTGCCCGGTTTCCAACAACCTCGCTGTGTTTTCCGCGCGCTCCAGATATCGGGACATCCAGAACAACCCACCAGCCGTTTTTCCCAGCATGTCAGTCCTCCAGAACCCAGGTGTCTTTTGTCCCGCCGCCCTGGCTGGAATTCACAACCAGTGACCCTTTCTTAAGAGCGACGCGGGTCAGCCCCCCCGGGGTGATTTTCACACCTTCAGGCGAAACCAAAACAAAAGGCCGCAGGTCGACATGTCTGGGTGCCAATCCCGATCGCGCAAAAATCGGAACTGTCGATAAAGACAGCGTCGGCTGTGCGATGTAGTTCGAGGGCCGCGATTTGAGCTTGTCTCGGAAGGTCGCGATCTCTTTCTTGCTGGCCGTTGGTCCGATCAGCATCCCATAACCGCCAGAGCCATGTACCTCTTTCACGACAAGCTCGGACAGATTGTCCAGCACATAGTCCAAAGACTCCGGGTCGCTACATCGCCATGTCGGGACGTTTTGGAGAAGTGGCTTTTCACCTGTATAGAATTCAACAATTTCAGGCATGTAGGAATAAATCGCCTTGTCATCGGCAATCCCGGTGCCGGGTGCATTGGCAATGGTGATGCCCCCGGCGCGGTATACGTCCATAATGCCCGGCACCCCCAAAGTGCTGTCCGGGTTGAAGTTCAGAGGGTCCAGAAAATCATCATCAACCCGCCGGTAAAGAACATCGATCGGTTTGTACCCGCGCGTTGTGCGCATGCAGACCCGACCATCAACAACCCGCAGGTCATGTCCTTCGACCAATTCCACAGCCATCTGATCCGCGAGGAACGCATGCTCATAATAGGCCGAGTTGTAGATACCGGGCGTCAACACGGCGACGGTTGGCTCTCCTTCAGCGCAGCTAGGCGCACAAGCAGCAAGTGATCGTCGCAGGTTTTTAGGATAGTCAGAGACATTCCGTACATTGTTGGCACTGAAGAGTTCGGGGAACATCTTCAACATGGTTTCCCGGTTTTCGAGCATATAGCTGACGCCTGATGGCGTGCGGGCATTGTCCTCCAGAACATAGAACTCATCCGGCCCGGTGCGCACCAGATCGATACCGACAATATGCGTGTAAACCTGACCGGGCGGCGCAACGCCAAGCATCTGCGGCAGGAACGCTTCGTTGCCAGCGATCATCTCGGCGGGAACACGCCCGGCACGTACTATTTCCTGACGATGGTAAATGTCGTGGAGAAAGGCATTGATCGCTCTGACCCGCTGTTCGATACCACGCTCCAGCCGCTGCCATTCCCGCCCGGATATGACCCTTGGAACAATATCAAACGGGATCAACCGTTCTTCCGCCTCTGCTTTGCCGTAAACGTTGAAGGTGATCCCGGTCAGTCTGAAAACTTCTTCAGCTTCGCGCTGTTTGGCTCTCAGCCTTGACGCATCTTCTGCATTGAACCAGCGTCCGATTTCTTCGTAGGAACCTCGGAGAGATCCATCAGCACTAAACATCTCGTCAAAATAGTCGCTCATGCAAGAAGTGTGACTGACATGCGCGCGGATTCAAGTGCTATGGTCGGGATCACCCAACGCCTTCCGAAAAACGCCTATTTTTCAGGCAAAGTGATACGCAGATCGCCAAAGGGCTATTTCGTTTGAGGGCGTAATCACTCGCTGCCAACTGCAAAACAACAGCTGTGAGCGTTTTTCAGTTTATTTGCAGGATCGCTTGAGAGGCTTTTTGAGAAACTGAACGCTGGAGAGCGAGCGCTTTCAAGGAAGTTGGAAAGCGGATGTAAAAGCCCAAACCACATTCCCAGACCAATCGTATTTTGCCCGTTGCTCGCGCATAGCTGCCATACATTGCAGCCCTCGAAGCGGCTGCTTAGTCCGCACAGTCGACATTTAGTCCGATTAACTTGGTGTTTGCGACAAGACCGTTTCGTGCGCCGCGCTCACTGACTCCACAAACCTTGCAGACACTGCCCTTCGCTCGCGACCTCCCACAAAGAAAAACAGCGGCCCCATGGAGCCGCTGTCTTCAAATTCTATTCTGAACCAGATCAGTCCAGCGTACGGGTGACCTCTTCGCGCTCGAAGATTTCGATCACGTCGCCTGCGCGGATATCGTCGTAGTTTTCGAACGCCATACCGCATTCTTGACCCGACTGGACCTCGGCCACTTCGTCCTTGAAGCGCTTCAGCGTCTTCAGCGTGCCTTCGTGGATCACCACGTTGTCGCGCAGCAGGCGAACGCCGGCCGAGCGGCGAGCAACGCCCTCGGTGACCAGACAGCCAGCAACCTTGCCAACGCCGGTGACCTTGAAGACTTCGCGGATTTCAGCGTAACCGATGAACTTCTCGCGGATCTCGGCGCTCAGCAGGCCGGATGCGGCGGCTTTCACGTCATCCACGAGGTCATAGATCACCGAGTAGTAGCGGATCTCGACACCCTTCTGGTTCGCAGTGTTCCGGGCCGATGCGTTGGCACGGACGTTGAACCCGAAGATCGGAGCACCGGACGCTTCGGCCAGACCGACATCCGTCTCGGTGATCGCACCAACGCCCGAATGCAGAACGCGCACGCGCACTTCGTCGTTGCCGATCTTTTCCATGGCCTGAACGATGGCTTCAGCCGAACCTTGTACGTCCGCTTTCATCAGAATCGGCAGCTCGGTGACGTTTTCGTCTTCTTTGGCCTTTTGCATCAGCTGCTCAAGGGTCGTTGCGGCACCAGCGGCGGCGCGTTTATCCTTGGCGGCTTGTTCGCGATATTCCGCGATTTCACGGGCCTGCGCTTCGGTCTCGGTCACGTTCAGAACGTCACCGGCCTCGGGCGTACCATTGAGCCCCAGAACCTCGACCGGAACCGAGGGACCAGCTTCCTTGACGCGTTCGCCCTTGTCGTTGATCAGCGCACGGACTTTACCGTACTGCTCACCCACAACGAAGATGTCGCCCTGATGCAGCGTACCGTTCTGAACCAGAACGGTGGCAACGGGACCGCGGCCTACGTCCAGCTGAGCTTCGATCACAGCACCTTGGGCGGCGCGGTCGGGGTTGGCTTTCAGTTCCAGAATTTCCGCTTGCAGCGCGATGGCTTCCAGCAGTTCGTCCAGACCCTGACCGGTGATAGCGGACACTTCGACGTCCTGAACCTCACCCGACATTTTCTCGACGATGACTTCGTGCTGCAGCAAGTCGGTGCGGACCTTGTCCGGGTTTGCATCCGGCTTGTCGACTTTGTTGATCGCAACGATCATCGGCACTCCGGCCGCTTTAGCGTGGTTGATCGCCTCGATCGTCTGCGGCATCACCGCGTCGTCAGCCGCGACAACCAGAACCACGATATCCGTGACCTGAGCCCCGCGCGAACGCATCGAGGTAAAGGCCGCGTGGCCCGGTGTATCCAGGAAGGTCAGCGTGGTGCCGCCATCGGTTTTCACCTGATAGGCGCCAATATGCTGGGTAATGCCACCGGCCTCTCCAGCCACAACACGCGCGTCACGGATCGCATCCAGCAGCGAGGTCTTACCGTGGTCAACGTGACCCATAATGGTAATGACCGGCGGACGCGGCTGCAGATCGTCTGCGCTGTCCTCGACCTCTTTGATGACGTCTTCAACATCCGAATCAGAGACGCGGGTGACCTTGTGGCCAAATTCCTCGATGATCAGCTCGGCGGTGTCTGCGTCGATGGTCTGGTTCTGCGTGACCATCATACCCATCTGCATCAGCGATTTGACAACGTCAGCTACGCGCTCGGCCATACGGTTGGCCAGCTCCGAGACCATGATCGCCTCGGGCAGCTGTACGTCGCGGATCACCTTTTCCCGTTCGACCGGGCCGCCCATGGCTTTTTGACGCGCACGCTCCTGCTTGCGCTTCATCGACGCCATCGAGCGTTGGCGGTTGCCTTCGCCACCGGTGGCCTGACCCAGTGTCAGCTTGCCGGAACGACGGTTGTCATCACGACCTTTACCACGACCGCGTTGTTCGCGTTCGCGATCCTGCTTGCGCGGTGTCGCAGCAGGCGCCGGCTTGCTGGCCGGAGCACGGGCGGCTTTGGGTTCTTCGGGGGCCGGGGCGGCGGCAGCGCGTTTGGCGGCTTCTTCTGCCTCTTTGCGCTTGCGCTCTTCCTCTTCTGCCTTGGCCTTTGCACGTTCTTCCGCCTCACGCTGTTCGCGTTCTTTGGCTTCCTGCTCGGCACGGCGACGGGCGCGTTCTTCTTCACGCGCCTTTTCGGCGGCCTCACGGGCGGCGGCCTCTTCGGCCTCGCGCGCTTTGGCGGCCTGCAATGCCTTCATCCGGCGGGCCATTTCCGCGTCGGAAATCCCGGCAGGGCGACGCGACGGATCACCCGAGGGCGTTGCTCCGCCACCCGGCTTGCCGGCGCCCGGCTTGGGAACCACCACGCGCTTGCGTTTGGTTTCCACCACGACATTCTTGGTACGTCCGTGGCTGAAACTCTGTTTCACATTTCCGGGGCGTGCCCCGCCACGAAGACCCAATGTCTTTTTGCCGTCATTATCGCTCATAAAGCTTCTTACCCTTCCGCGCGGCCCCTGCCGCCGTCATCCGTTTCGCGCAAGCCACGCAGGCGCTGCGCTTCCTCTACAACACGTTTGGCGAGTCCACCAGAGGCCAAGGCCGCATGAATCACCGTTTGGCGCCCAAATGCCTGTCCCAACTCGTCCGCAGTGAGCCATCCGATGTATTTTCCGAAGTGCGGCGTGCTCAGTTTCGACTTGCCGCGCCCCGATCCATCAGAGGCCTGAATCAGTACCTGGGCCTCTTCCCGGTCCAGCCACGTCTTGACCTTTTCGTACCCGGCGACCGCGTCACCGGACTTGCGCGCCAGGCTGAGAAGTTCAACCACGCGACGCGCAACCTGCTTTTCGACCTCATCGGTCAGGTCCTTCGGCACGCTCACCTGTGCCTTGAACCCGCGGGCGAACAGCTTTTTGCCCACGGCCTTGTCCAGCGCGGCGCGGTCCGCAGCCACATAGACCCCGCGTCCCGGCAGTTTTGCCGCAACATCCGGATAGACCTGACCGTCTGGTCCCGTCACAAAGCGGATCAGCCCGAATTTCGGCTGCACCTCGCCCGTGGCGATGCACTTGCGCTCAGGTCCCTCAGACCGATCTTTTTGGACGCCACCGCGACCCATGTGCGCCACCCCGAGGCCCTGAGATCAGGCCTCGGCCTCCTCTTCAGCAACTTCGCTGTCTTCTTCGGCTTGTTCCAACTCGGCCGGATCGACCCAGCCCAGCATGATGCGCGCGGTCATGACCAGATCCTGTGCTTCTTCCAGCGAAACGCCGAAAGGCTCAAGCACACCGTCATCCTTGATACGCTCACCATCTACCGTGGTCCAGCCACCCGCCAGCTCCCAGTCGGCGCAAGTGGCAAAGTCTTCCAGCGTTTTCACGTCATCCTTTGCCAGAGCTTCTACCATCTGGGGTGTCAGGCCTTCGAATTCAATAAGGCTGTCTTCAGCGCCCAAGCTGCGGGCGCTATCCAGCGCCGCTTTGGCCTGTGCCTCCAGGAATTCACGAGCACGGGTCTGCAGCTCTTGCGCGGTGCCTTCGTCGACACCGTCGATCACCAGTAGTTCGTCAAGCTCGACATAGGCAACCTCTTCGAGGTTGGTGAAGCCTTCCGAAACCAGCAGCTGCGCAAAGAACTCGTCCAGATCCAGGCTGTCCATGAACAGTTTGGTGCGGGCTTCGAATTCTTTCTGACGGCGCGCCGATTCTTCGGCTTCGGTCATGATGTCGATGTCTAGACCAGTCAGCTGGCTGGCTAGACGCACGTTCTGACCACGGCGGCCGATGGCAAGGCTCAACTGCTCCTCGGGAACAACAACTTCGATTTTGCCGGCTTCTTCGTCCAGAACCACCTTGGAAACTTCGGCGGGCTGCAGCGCGTTCACCAGGAAGGTCGGCTGGTCTTCGTTCCACGGGATGATGTCGATCTTTTCGCCCTGTAGTTCGTTCACAACGGCCTGTACACGGCTGCCGCGCATACCCACGCAGGCACCGACGGGGTCGATCGAGCCATCATACGAAATCACAGCGATCTTGGCGCGCGAACCGGGATCACGGGCCACAGCTTTAACCTCGATGATGCCGTCATAGATTTCCGGAACTTCCATTTTGAACAGCTCGGCCATGAATTCCGGCGCGGTGCGCGACAGGAATATCTGGTGGCCACGAACCTCGCGGCGAACTTCTTTGATATAGGCGCGCACACGATCATTCGGGCGATAGCTTTCGCGACCGATCTTATCGTTACGGCGCAGAACGGCCTCGGCACCGCCCAGATCGACGATGACATTGCCAAACTCTTCGCGTTTAACAGCACCGTTAATGATGGTGCCTGCGCGATCCTTGAATTCTTCGTACTGACGGTCACGTTCCGCTTCACGGACTTTTTGCAAAATGACCTGCTTGGCGGATTGCGCCGCGATCCGACCCATCTCAACCGGCGGCACTTCTTCAACGAAGACGTCACCTACCTCAGGCGATTCCATGTACTGGCGCGCCTGCTCGACGGTCATCTCGGCCTGGTAGTTTTCCAGCTCGTCATCTTCGACAACGGTACGAACGCGCGTGAAGGTCGCTTTGCCGGTTTTGCGGTCGATGCTGACGCGGATGTCCATCTCGGCGCCGTAGCGGCTCTTGGCGGCACGGGCGAGCGATTCCTCCATCGCTTCTACAACCAGACCGGGGTCGATCATCTTTTCGCGGGCCACGGCCTCGGCGGTCTGCAGCAGCTCCAGCTGGTTGGCTGAGGTGATTGCCATCAGTTCGTCTCCTCTTCGGACCCTTCGGTCTCAATCTCGTCGAAAGCGTTTTCGTTCAGGGCACCGGCATCCTTGCGCTGGCGCAGCATTTCTTTGATCAGATCATCGGTCAGGACCAGCTTGGCATCGCTCAGCCAGTCGAATTGCAGACCAATGGTGATCGTCTCAGACCCTTCGGGAATGTTGATCAGAACCTCATCCCCTTCGATCCCGGCCAGCTCACCCTTGAAGCGGCGGCGGCCGTCGATCAGTTCAGCTGTCTCGATCTTGGCCTCATACCCTTCGAAATTCTCAAAATCTTTGAGACGGGTCAGAGGGCGGTCGATACCTGGGCTGGACACTTCCAGCGTGTAGGCGTCGAGGATCGGGTCCTCGACATCCAGCGTGGCGCTGACCGCGTTGGAAATCTCGGCGCAGTCATCCACTTCGATGCCACCATCGGGTTTGTCGGCCATGATCTGCAGCGTGGTCTGCTTGCCGCTCATCAAACGGATGCGGACGAGTTCGTACCCCAGATCCTCGATCACGGGGGTGATGATCTCGGCCAGTCGCCGGTCGATGGCAGCTTTGGCAATAAGGTCGTTTGTCATCTGGCACTCTACCCTTCGAGCGGGCACAAAAAAACGGGCGCGCGGCCCGTCGAATTTTCCGGTGGAGCCTTGAACCGAAAGTCCAACGCGCCGCTGTTGAAACTGCATATACGCAGGCTTTTCCTAAACTGCAACCCCCGGCGGGATTCGTGAACGGATTTACGCCCGCCACCACCGTTCGGCAATGCGCCCGTCGTCCAGCGCGCGCTTTGCCCCGATCTGGCGCGGCATACCTACATGCGAGGCCACGGCCAGCGCCATATCCGATTCGCTGGGGTGATACCGCAGGCCGCGCTGGCCCTTGAGGTCATCGCGCTCAGGCAGGGTCGCCACATCCACATATCCATCCCGCAAGGCCTCCGCCCGCACGCGAGCATCGGGAATGACAATAATCTCGAACGTGTCAGCCCATCCGGCGGTGCCGCCCTTGTAATGCCCGGCAACCTTGCGGCCCAGAAAATGGCGATCATCCTCGGCCCGTTCCACACGGTAACACCCCGTGCCATTGGCCGCATGCAGAGGCGTCACGCCCTGACCTTCGCGCGTGATGACAAATCGGCTGTCGGCCAACAGGAAAGGCAGGCCCGGGTTGGCCTCGGCCAGTTCCAACTGCACCGAGTCGGCCGTCAGCGCCTCGGGCCGTCCGACCTCGCGCAGCACCGAGACCACGTCGGCCACGTCCAAAGCCGCGCCATCGTGGAACGCCACGTCGCTGCGCAGGTCAAAACGCCAGACGCGCGCGTCGGTATCGGTCTGCCAACCAGTTGCCAACTCACCGCGCAAGGTGCCGTCGGGCGCGATCTCGGTCAGGGTATCGAACACGGCCCCACGGGCCACCTGTTCAAGGCTGTCATCGCGTGGCACCGCAAGGCGCAGCGTACCACCAGCCTTTGGCGTATCCGCCAAAGAGGCGCCGGTGGCCGCAAGCAACGCAGCAGCAGCACCCGAAGCAAACAAAGCACGGCGGTCAATCCGGGTCATGCCACCCCCTCGGCCACGCGGTCCATGATCCTGACCAGTTCGGCACTGATACCGGGCTCTGAGAGGGCGTGACCTGCGTTGCGCACCATTTTCAACTCGGCATTGGACCAGCGTTCAGCCAGGTTCCACGCGGCCTGCGGAGGGCAGATCATGTCATAGCGTCCCTGCACGATATGGCCGGGGATATGGGAGATCTTGTCCATCTGATCCAGAATCTGCCCGTCTTTCTCAAGGAAAGCGCCGTTGATGAAATAGTGGTTCTCAAGTCGTGCAAACGCGCGCGCATATTCGCCGGGGCTTTCCCCCGTCATTCCGTTTGTGTGAATCGAGGCCAGCGCGTTTTCCCACGCCGACCACGCCCGCGCATACAGGATTTCCGTTGCACGGTCCCCCGAGAACAGGCGCTTGTTATAGGCGCCAATGGGGTCTGACAGTTCTTCTTCGGTCAACAATGCCGTAAACTTGGCCCATTGCTCGGGCCAGAATTTACCCGCGCCGCCGCCATAGAACCAATCCAGCTCGGCCTGCGTGGCCAGAAACACGCCGCGCAACACCAGACGGTTGACTCGGTCGGGATGGGTTTGCGCATAAACCAGCGCCAGGGTCGCGCCCCAACTGCCGCCAAACACCGTCCAGTCGTCGATATCCAGCAGGGTCCGCAGCCGTTCGATATCAGCGACCAGATGCCACGTCGTATTGTCAGTCACCGAGGCATGCGGCCGTGACCGGCCACAGCCGCGCTGATCGAAAAGAATCACCCGATAGACGGAGGGGTCGAAATACCGCCGCATCGCCGGGCTGCAACCACCACCTGGGCCGCCATGCAGGATCACCACCGGCGTGCCGTTGGGATTGCCGCATTGTTCCATGTAAATACGATGCCCATCGCCCACATCGACCATGCGCTGATCGAAAGGATCGATCGGCGGGTACAGATATTGAACTGCGCGCTTTTGGTCCGGGTACTTGTCCATTATGGCCCTATATAGTCCTTAAACGTAAAAGAGCATACGGAGACAGGAATGCAAGCGCATCCGAACACGGTGGACCCTTCCGAGATCGCAAAATTTGAAGCGATGGCGGCCGAGTGGTGGGACCCTCATGGGAAATTCAAGCCCCTGCACATGCTGAATCCGTGCCGTCTGGATTATATCACACAACAGATTGCGGGCGAATTCGACCGTGATCTCAAGGCCCCGCGCCCGTTCGAAGGCCTGCGCCTGCTGGATATCGGCTGCGGTGGCGGGTTGCTGAGTGAACCGATGGCCCGCCTTGGCGCCACGGTGGTCGGGGCCGACGCGGCAGAGGGCAACCTGCCCGTCGCCCGCATCCATGCCGAGCAATCGGGGTTGGAGATCGATTATCGCCACACCACCGCCGAAGGCATGGCTGCAGCGGGCGAACAATTCGACGTAGTGCTGAACATGGAAGTGGTCGAACATGTGGCCGACCCACTGTCGTACCTGACCGCTACGCAGCAGCTGCTGAAACCCGGCGGGCTGGAGATTTGTTCGACCATCAATCGCAACCCGAAATCCTATGCGATGGCGATCTTCGGGGCCGAGGTCGTCATGCGGTGGCTACCCCGCGGCACGCATGAATGGAACAAGTTTATCACCCCCGACGAGCTGTTCGACCTGCTGCGTCAGGCCGGACTGGAGCCAGTGGACCGCAAGGGATTCGTGTTCAACCCGATCCTGTGGAACTGGTCGATCTCGGATCGCGATCTGAGCGTGAATTATGTGACGGCGAGTGTGAAACCGGGGTGAGTTTAGATCGGCCAACTTACCCATCTTGCAGTGGATGCCGATTTCAAATGATGGATGCAAAATCCGCCGTTCGGTTTTTCCCTTGGGTGATCGCGTTGGCAGCGCCCTGCACCCAAGGCTGTGAAAGCTAATGCACTTGAGACTGAGCGACCTCCATGGATCGATTCTTGCGGTCCATTTCTTCTTTTCTCTTCTTGTTGTCCTGGTCGACATGCCACTTGATGGCAAAGAACATACCAACGCCTAACACAATGATCTTGAAGGGAAAGAAAATGAAAGGGAATATTTCAGACCAGTGATCCATCGCGTATCTCCACGCTATTACATGTTATTGGCTGCAATAGTGCGCGGTAATTAATAACTGCCGCAGACAACATCAGCCATGTTGACGCAGGTCAAACATCGCTTCTGTAACGCACTTGTTTTACTTGGAGGTTACTCCCCCTCCAACTGCAACCGCAAATCCCGCAGCACCGGCAGCGTGCTGCGGACGCGCTCGAGCCCCAACTCTCCAACCACGCGGTTGATCAGCGGGGCAATGGACGAAATCGCCTGATCGCGTGCACGGCGACCGGCGGGACTGATGGCGACCATCTTGCGGCGGGCATCGTCCCAGTCGGGGCGGATGTGGATGTATCCGGCCCATTCCAGCTTGGCCAACGTGTTGGTCATCGCCCCGCGCGTGACGTGGAAGGTGCTGGCCAGTTGCGCCGGGGTCCGCTCATCGCCGACGAACACCAGATGGTTCAGTACCGAGAAATGCGAGATTTCCATACCCTTGGGCAGAACGCGGCTGAGCCGGTTCCGCAATAGCTGGTCGGCGGTCAGGATCTCGCTGAACAGCGCGACCGCAAGGGCATTATGTTCGTCAGTCATGTCTCGGTTCTGGATCAGGGCCCCTCGAAGGGCCGCACGTGAGTCAATGAGGGCACACGGCGGCGCGCCTCTGCCACAGAACTATCATCCAAATCGAAAATGTGAATGCCCGGATCGGTGCCTGCGTCGATGACGACCTCTCCCCACGGGGCCACAACCATGCTGTGACCGTAGGTATGGCGCGTCCTGCCGCGGGTTTTCGGGTGCTCTCCGGCCTGGGCCGGGGCCAGCACCCAACAACCGTTTTCAATCGCCCGCGCCCGCAGCAGCGGTTGCCAATGGGCCGCGCCGGTCACCGGTGAAAACGCTGCTGGGACAGTAAAGATACGTGCCCCCGCCTGCGCCAATGACGCATAGAGATGCGGGAACCTTATGTCATAGCAGATGGTCATGCCGACCGCGCCGAAATCCGTCTGTGCCAGCACCGCGCGGTCGCCGGGCCGATAGTTTTTGGATTCGCGAAAGGTCTCATTTTCCGACACCTGCACGTCGAACATGTGGATCTTGTCATACCGCGCCACGATCTGCCCCTGCGGGTCGATCATGAAAGAGCGGTTGGCAAAACGCCCGTCGGCATCATGGGTCTTGATCCCCAGCGAGCCGATCAACAACCACACGCCCAGCGCGGCGGCCTGATCCCGCAGGCCCGTCAGCGTCTGGTCGTCTTCTTCGTGCTGCAAAACCTCGCGCTGCCGCGTCGTGCTGGTAGAGACGCAGTTTGTCACCTCGGGCGTCAGGATGAACCGCGCGCCGTGCCCGGCAGCATCAGCCATCATGGTGCGCACGGTGGCCAGATTTTCGGCCGGATCATCCGACGAGCAAAGCTGCAGCAGCGCGGTTTTCATCAGGCCGCCAGCAGGCGATCCAGCTTACCCTGACGCTCCAGCTCATACAGGTCATCGCAGCCACCTACATGCTGCGTGCCAATGAAAATCTGCGGAACGGTGCGTTTGCCGCCCGCGCGCTGGATCATCTCGGGCTTGCGTTTGGGATGCATCAGAACGTTGACTTCACTGAACTCAACACCTTTTTGCTTCAGCAGGCGCTTGGCCGCATGGCAATAGCCGCACAGTGGCGATGTATAGATTTCAACCGGTTTCATATTCCGTCCCTTCGGGTTTCGCACAATCCTGAGCGAATTAGGCATCCTTGGCAACGCGCGCCAGAGCCAACACGAAAATATGATTTGCCCCCGCGGCAAGGCAGACACGCGCGCAGGCTGCCAGCGTCGCGCCCGAGGTCATGACATCATCCACCAGCAACACGTCACGGCCTTGCACCCGATGGCCCCGCTTGGGATGCGCTGCAATGGCACCTGACAGCGTTTCCGCCCGCTCCGCCGCGGTTTTGCCGTCCAGCACCGGGGTCCGCGCCCGCCGCACCAACAGGTCAAGACACACTTCCAACCCGATCTGACGTCCCAAATGCTGCGCCAACAGGGCCGACTGGTTGTAGCGCCGCTTCAACAACCGCGACCAGTGCAAGGGGACCGGCGCGATCAGCATGTCGTCACGAAACAGGTCCTGCCCGGCTTGCGCCATCCAGCGGGCCGCTGGTTTCGCCAATTCAGGCCTGTCCCCGTGTTTCAGCGCAAGAATCAAGGACCGCGCCTTGCCGTCATACAAAAGCGCTGCGCGCCCGTCCTGCCACGGGCGCGGTGTTTTCATGCAGTCGTCACACTCGATCCGGTGGCCATCCGCCTCGCCCGGCAGTGGCACGCCGCAGCTTTCGCACACCACCCCGCCGATAAACGGCGTGTCGCGCCAGCATTTTCCACACAGACCGAAATCCTGTTCGGTCAGTTCCCCGCATCCCAGACAGCGTGGCGGATAGATCAGTTGAACAGCGGTTTGAATTCGCTGCCACATGCGATAATTGCGCCCTATGAAGCTGCCTGACTCCAACGCACCCTCTCTGTTCGACCGCCCGGCCCTGACCCGGCACCGCGTCCGCGCGCAGGATGACGCGCTGTTCCTGCACCATGCCGCCGTGGACGAGGTACAGGATCGGCTCTCCATGGTTAACAAATCCTTTACGGCGCCCGCAGTGGTGACGCCGTTTGCACAGATTTGGCGCGATGTGCTGCCGGAGGCACAGATCGTCGCGGATGATGACGTGCTGGACCTAACGCCCGGTGCGCATGATCTGGTGATCCATGCCATGGCCCTGCACTGGGCCAACGATCCGGTCGGGCAGCTGATCCAATGCCACCGCGCCCTTCGTCCCGACGGGCTGCTGCTGGTGGCCTGTCTGGGTGGAGAAACCCTGCACGAGCTGCGCGCCGCTCTTGGACAGGCTGAGATCGAGGTCGCCGGTGGCCTCAGCCCTCGCATCGCACCGATGGCTGAGCTGCGCGATCTGGGCGGCTTGCTGCAACGGGCGGGCTTTGCGCTGCCGGTGGCCGACACCGCGCGTCTGACGGCGGAATACCGCGACCTGACCCACCTGATGCGCGATCTTCGGGCGATGGGAGAGACCAACAGCCTTTCAGGCCGCGTGAAACACCCCACAAAGCGGCAGGTCTTTGCCCGGGCGCAGCAGATCTATGCCGACCACTTCACGACGCCTCAGGGCCGTCTGGCCGCCACGTTCGAGCTCATCTGCCTGACCGGTTGGTCACCCGACGACAGCCAGCAGAAACCCCTGCGGCCCGGATCGGCCCAAGCGCGCCTTGCAGATGCGCTGGGCGCAAAAGAAGGCAAACTGCCCGATTGACGACCGGGTTTTTCCGGTTATCTCAGCTTGGCATAGAGAAATCTCAGGAAGCCCGACATGTTTGACGCCACTCGCCCATCCCACGCCCCCGCCGACCACCCCAAGGTCAAGATGGGCCGCGTCGGCATTCTGCTGGCAAATCTGGGCACGCCGGACGACTACAGCTATTGGCCGATGCGCCGCTATCTGAACGAGTTTCTGTCAGATCAACGTGTCATCGATTATCCCAAATGGAAATGGCAGCCGATCCTTCAAGGCATCATCCTGACCAAACGCCCCTTCAGCTCGGGCGAGGCCTACAAGTCGATCTGGAACCACGACAAGGGCGAAAGCCCACTGATGACGATCACCAAGGACCAGACTGCCAAGCTGCGCGATGCGATGCAGGCGCGTTATGGCGATCGCGTGCTGGTCGATTTCTGCATGCGATACGGCAACCCGTCGACCAAATCCAAGGTGCGCGAGATGGTGGCCGCTGGTTGTGACCGCATCTTGTTCTTTCCTCTTTACCCGCAATACGCCGGTGCCACGACGGCCACCGCCAATGACCAATTCTTCCGCGCGCTGATGGAGGAAGCCTGGCAACCGGCCTCTCGAACCGTGCCTGCTTATTTTGATGAACCCGCCTATATCGACGCTTTGGCCGGTTCTGTTGAAAAGGCATATGCGGCGGCCCAGACAAAGCCGGACATTCTGGTCGTCTCATACCACGGAATGCCGGAACGCTATTTACAACAGGGTGATCCCTATCACTGCCAATGCGCGAAAACCTCGCGCTTGTTGAAGGAACGGCTGGGCTGGTCGGACGATCAGCTGGTTTCAACATTCCAATCTCGATTCGGCCCCGAGGAATGGCTAAAGCCTTATACTGTCGACCACGTTGCCGAACTGGCACGACAGGGCAAAAAGAACATCGCCGTCATCGCTCCGGCTTTTTCCGCCGATTGCATTGAGACGCTTGAAGAGATCAACGAAGAGATCAAGGAAAGCTTCGAGGAAGCAGGTGGCGAGAGCTTTACCTATATCCCCTGCCTGAACGACGATGATTCGCACATCGCGGCCTTGGGCAAAGTGATCGAGGACAATCTGAAGGGCTGGCTGGACTGATTAGCCACCAATCAGACCCGCTCAATCAGGCATGAAAAAAGGCGGTGGATCGCTCCACCGCCTTTTCTCTAGGTAGTACTGTCGAATTAGCTTGCGGCAACAGCTGCAGCAACTACGACTAGCAGGATCAGCGGCAGGATGATGCCCTGCGACGAACCTTGGGTTTCCTCAACAACAACCGGTGCTTCAACAACCGGCTCTTCCAGGTTACCGGCATAAGCGGTCGAAGCAGCAGCGGTCAGTGCAGCGGCGAGAACGAGTTTCTTCATATTAACCTCCAGAATTTGCACGGTTCCAAATAGCGAAACCGCACATCCAAGACTTACCTCGTAAGTTTTTTCTAATCAGCTATCCAACTGGAATGCAATTGCAACTTACGCCGCAAGCGGGTTCGTGCGCGAAAATGTCGTCAAATAAGCAACACTTGCGTGCCGACCTGCGCCATTGAGAACAGTTCCGCGATATCTTCGTTGAAAAGCCCGATGCAGCCGTTCGACGAGCGACGCCCAATTTTGCGCGTGTCATGAGTGCCATGGATGCGATAGTATTTCCAACTCAGATACAAAGCGTGTGTTCCCAACGGGTTATCCGGCCCCGGAGGAATATAGTCCGGCCATTCCGGGTTACGCTTTTTCATCGAGGGCGTCGGCGACCAGCTGGGCCCCTCGACCTTGCGTACCACGCTGGTGCGGCCGCGGCGGGTCAGTTCCTCGGTCAGCGGTACGGAAGAGGGGTACAATTTGTACACCCGCTGGTCATCCGACCAATAATGCAGGGCGCGAGATACCGTATCGACCAGAATGGCCCCGTTGTTTGTGTTGGAAAAATAGGGCTGCCAGTCCAGCGCTCGGAAGCCTGAGATATTGCGACGCACCTCTGGTTCCGGCTCAGGTGCGGGGCGCAATGGGTCACCGGGGATGTATTGCGCAACTGCAGGCGTCGCCAAAAAGGCGGACGCTCCGGCCAGGAATCCCCGGCGTGAAGACGCGTGATTATGTTTTTTGACCATGACGGGCGGTCCTTTTCTAAGGCCAGTCTGAAATTCCAGCGTATTTTATGGCTAGAATGCTTCAGTCGCAAATCAAACCGGCAGATTCATGCGGAACCGGGCCAATGCGCGTTTGCCCAAGGCGGTCTGTCGCGCTATGCCCTAGGTTAAACCAAACATCAGGTCGAACATGACGCGTATAATTACATTACTATTTGCCTGCTTTATCGGGCTGGCCGCATGTACACCCGGCAGCACTCCGACGTACGGATCGGACGGGCGGCCGCTGCCGTCAGTCTACAAAATCAGGGGCAACCCCGAAAAGCTGCAGTTCCGCATGCTTGATTCGGTCAACGCACTGCGCCAGGCCCAGGGCTTGCAGGCGGTACAACTCAATTCGCAGCTGAACGCTGCGGCGGCCACGCACGCCAAGGACATGGCGCGCCAGAACCGCCCCTGGCACTTTGGATCGGACGGATCGTCCCCAATCGATCGGGCGCAGCGGGTTGGCTATTATGGCACATTCCTTGGTGAAGCCATTTCCGAGACTTATGAGACGGAAACCGAAACTCTGGCCGCGTGGATGCAGGAACCCGGCCCGCGCTCGGTGATCATGGACCCCAAGGCCACGCAGATGGGCTTTGCCTGGCATCAGGAAGGTGGCGGCAAGATCTGGTGGACGCTGGAAATGGGTGCAGGCGGGTAACCGCAAACCCGTCCGGAAAACAAAAAAGCCCCCGAATATTCGGGGGCTTTTTTGTTTCCTAAAGCTCTTAGGCCGCTTGCACGGACTGCGCTTCGGTCAGAATGGCGTACAGCTTGACCGGATCAGGATTGGCTCGCAATTTCGAGCAAACCGAAGTGTCCCGCAGGGTGCGTGAGACCAGCGCCAGTGCCTTCAAGTGGTCCACTCCAGCTTCTTCCGGTGCGAACAGCGCAAAGGCGATATCAACCGGCTGGCGATCGACCGAACCGAAATCTATCGGCTTTTCCAACATGACGAAGACACCGGATACGGCCTCAAGCTCGGCCATGCGCGCATGCGGCAACGCCACGCCATGCCCCACACCGGTGGGGCCCAGACTTTCGCGCTCCAACAGGCCATCAACGACGATCTGGGCCTCAAGACCCAGAGTCGCGTCTGCCACATCGGCGATTTCCTGAAACAGCCGCTTCTTGCTGGATGCGGCGGACAATACACGCACTGCTTCGGGCTTCAGTATGCTCGAAAGCTCCATGATTACGCTCCATGGCGAAGCCCCCGCAGAGTGCAGGGGCCGGGCCTTTGCTATTCTTGCCTGTTACGGATCGATCCAGCCGATATTGCCGTCCTCGCGGCGATACACGACGTTCAACCCGTCCTTGTTTTCATTCCGGAACACCAGCACCGGAGCGCCGGCCAGTTCCATCTGCATAACGGCTTCACCAACACTCAACGATGGTATCTTAGTTTCCATCTCAGCCACGATCATCGGCTGCAGGGATTCCGGCTCCGCTGCCGACTCGGATTCGTCAGAAGCGAGGATATAAGAGGAAGCTCCAAAGAGTTCAACCGGCTCAGACCGATCCTTGTGGTGATCCTTGAGGCGGCGTTTGTAGCGGCGCAGTTGGGTTTCCATCTTGTCGCAGCAGCCCTCAAACGCCGCGTAAATTTCGGTTGCATGGGCCTTGGCCTGCGCCGTTAGGCCGGTGGAAAGATGTACGGTGGTTTCGCATACATATTCATGCGCAGAACGGGAAAAGACGACATTGGCGTCGGTCGGACGCTGGGCATATTTGCCCACGACCTCGCCCAGTTCGGTCTGCACATGGGTCTGGAGTGCTTCGCCGATGTCGATCTGTTTTCCGCTGATTTGGTAACGCATGTGATCTCCTTCACAATTCACACCCATTCTGACGTCACGTAACGCGACGCACTTGTTTTTATCGGGTGGGGGGTAGAGACAATTTCTGCGGTAGCCGCACCGTTCCCCCTTCGATGAAGGGGCATCCTGATCCAGACGGGAACCGAAGAAATGCCATGACCCAATTGAGGCAAGAGACGGCGGAAGAGTCAATCAAAACAGACGTGTATATACGTGATTTCCGGCATGCACTCGGCGCATTTCTGCGCAAGCTTATGAAATCCGGAAATTTTCACCCAGATAGACGCGCCGGACGTTCTCATTTTCGACCACTTCGTCCGGGGTGCCGGACATCAGAACCTGCCCGTCATGCAGGATATAGGCGCGGTCCACAATTTCCAGCGTTTCCCGCACGTTATGGTCTGTGATCAGAACGCCGATACCGCGCTTTTTCAGATCCGCAACAAGATGGCGGATGTCGCCCACGCTGATCGGATCAACACCCGCAAAGGGTTCATCCAAAAGCAGATATTTCGGATCAGCTGCCAAGCAGCGCGCAATCTCGACGCGGCGGCGTTCACCCCCCGACAAAGCCAGGGCAGGCGCCCGTCGCAGGTGTTCGATCGAGAAATCCGACAACAGCTCTTCTAGCCGTTCCTTGCGGCGATGGGCGTGACGCACCGTAATGTCCAGAACCGCGGCGATGTTGTCCTCGACGCTCATGCCGCGAAAGATCGACATCTCCTGCGGCAGATAACCGATCCCCATACGTGCGCGGCGATACATCGGCAGGGTCGTTACCACCTGCCCGTCAATCGTGACGGTCCCCGCCTCGGGGAAAACAAGCCCGGCGACCGAGTAGAATGTGGTCGTCTTGCCCGACCCGTTCGGACCCAGCAGCGCCACAACCTCGGACCGATCCAGCGTCATCGACACATCCCGGATCACGGTCTTTTTGCGGTAGGATTTGCGCAGTTTTTCGATTCTAAGACCGGATTTGCCCTCGGCCACGGTCAGTTCAGGGCGCACCATCAGTTGTCGCCCTGCTGCAGGATGGTTTTGACGTTACCGGTCATTGTCGCCGTACCAGCGGTCAGGTCGGCGTTCATCTGGTCGCCACTGATTGTACTGGGACCCTGATTCAGAAGCACATTGCCTTTCATCACGATCACACCGGAATCGATGGTGTATTCGGCCCAGTCACCCTCAGCCGCGTCGGGAGGACTGACCAAAACCACATTCTCGGTCGCCTCCATCCGTTCGATACCCGATCGGTCCTCGTTGTAGATAACCAGCACGCGCTCGGCGGTCAGGCGCATTTCACCCTGAATGACGATCACGTTGCCCAGAAACTCTGCCGATCCGTCCTCTTGATTGACGTTCAGCTTTTCTGAGGTCACCTCAACCGGCAGGCTGGGATCGGCCTGCGTAGCGCCAAACGCGACCTGAGTTTCCTGCGCCGCAGCAGAAAAGGCGCCAAGGATCAAGAAAAGGCAAAGTGGGACAAATCGGAAATCGAACACAGGTTATCTTTCTGCTTTTTCAGGCTCGTATATCAGTTTCACGCCATCTGTAAAAAGAATATGCACGGGTCCGTCGGTTTTTTCCGTACCAAAAGTCATGCTGCCCGCAGTGAAATTGCCGATAATCCCGGTTCCGTTGACTTGACCGGGCGCATCGCCCCTAATTTCGTCCAACGCGGTATTCAGCAGATCCGTGGTGATTTCAGTACCGTCAGTCGATGTTATGACGACATTACCCACAAAAGTTGCTGTGTTTTTGTCGGGCCGGATCATGCCAGAATTGGAATCCAGCGTGATGACACCCCCATCAGACAGGTTCATGCGGCCACGGAATTCAGCTGCGGTCGGGATTGAACCTTCCCGACCCTGTGTCGCCCGGATCGCCTCGATCTGAACCTCTTCGCCTTTGCGGGTGGTGCCACGATAGTTCGGCTGCGTGACCACCTGATCGGCAAGCCGTTCGTCGATGTCCTGCTGGGTGAATGGAACGCTGACATTGGTCTCGATGCTGCGCGACAGAAGGAAAACGGTGGACAGCATCAGGATAGCCACCAACGGCAGCACCACCTTGAAGAACTGAACCATGCGGGAATGTCCGTCCACCGCGTAACCCTCCGCTTAACCCAGACCGACGCGCAAACAGTCGTGGATATGCAGCAACCCCTGCGCCGGGCCCTGTGTTTCCGGATCAACCACGAACAGTGAGGTGATCTTGCGGTCATTCATGATCGCCACCGCCTCTTCCGCCATAGCGTTGGGCGCGATTGTCAGCGGGTTGCGGGTCATGACCTCTTCGGTGGTCTTGTTCAGCAGCCCGTCCATGTTCCGGCGAAGGTCCCCATCGGTCACGATACCGACCAGGCGACCCGCCTCATCGGTCACGCCGACAACGCCAAAGCTCTTCTGGCTCATGACCAGCAGCGCCTCGCTCATTGGGGTGCCCTCGGGCACCACTGGCAGATCTGCGTGCATCAGGTCGCGCACGGTGGACAGCTGCGCCCCCAGCTTGCCGCCGGGATGAAAGGCACGAAAATCCTCAGGCTTGAAATCGCGGTACTTCATTAGCGCGATGGCCAGCGCATCTCCCATCGCCAGCGTCAGCGTAGTCGAGATCGACGGAACCATGCCGAACCCGCAAGCCTCACCCATCGACGGGATCAGCAGATGCACATCGGCCTGTTTCATCAGCGTGCTTTCCGGCTTGCTGGACAGTCCGATCAGCGGGATACCGAAACGGCGGGTGAACGCCAGCAGGTTCACCAATTCCGGCGCCTCGCCCGAATTCGAAATCGCCAGAACCACATCGCCTTTCGAGACCATACCCAGATCGCCATGGCTGGCCTCGGCCGGGTGCACGAAGTAGGCGGGCGTGCCAGTGCTGGCCAGCGTCGCGGCAATCTTGTGGCCGATATGGCCCGACTTGCCGATACCGCTGATGATGATCCGACCCGGGGCCTGCAGGATCAGTTGCACAGCCTCGGCGAAGTGTTCGTCCAGGCTGTCGGCCAGAACGTCCAGCGCGCGGGCCTCATCGGTGACGACCTGCCGGGCGGTTCTCAGGAATGCTTCGGTATCGGTCATGAGTGCGCAAAAATATCCGTTTCAGGCCAGCCTGCGAGGTCGAGTTTCGCACGCATCGGCAGGAAGTCAAAACACGCCTGCGCCATTTCGGTGCGCCCTTCGCGGGCCAGACGGCCATCCAGCGCCTCGCGCAGTTGATGCAGGTACAGAACGTCCGAGGCGGCATAGTCCAGCTGCGCGTCGGTCAGGGTTTCGGCACCCCAGTCGCTCATCTGCTGCTGCTTCGAGATATCGACACTGATCAGCTCCTGGCAGAGGTTTTTCAGGCCATGGCGGTCGGTATATGTACGCACCAAACGGCTGGCGATTTTGGTGCAATAGACCGGCGCAGCCAGTGCTCCAAAGGTGTGGTACATTGCGGCAATGTCAAACCGGCCGAAATGGAACAGCTTCAGTACATCGGGGTTTTCCAGCATCGCACACAGGTTCGGCGCTTCGCTCTGGCCGATTTCGACCTGAACGATATGGCTGTTGCCATCGCCGCCCGACATCTGAATTACGCACAGTCGGTCGCGATGCGGGTTCAGGCCCATGGTTTCGCAATCAATGGCCACAACAGGGCCCAGATCCAACCCGTCCGGCAGGTCGTTTTTATATAGATGGTTCGCCACGCGGGTCTTCCTTTGTCCGGTATCGACCCCGAGATAGGAGGTTTGGCCTGCAAACTCAACGCCATCGGTGAGTTTGCGCCGCCATCCCGCAGTCAACTTGACAGCATCCCCATGGGGGGGATAGGGATAGTCCATGACTCAGTACCCACATCAATCTCACAAACAGATCAAGGCACGCCTCAAAAGAGCGCACGGGCATTTGGCAAAAGTGATTGCAATGCTCGACGATGAAACCCCCTGCACGGATGTCGCCCAACAGTTGTTTGCTGTGGAAAAGGCAATCACCAACGCGAAACGGGTTTTGATCCACGATCACATCGATCATTGCCTGTCGCCCGGGTCGGACACTCAGGAGGCGGACATTGACGACTTCAAAGCCATTACGAAGTACCTGTAACCGATGCTAAGCGTGCTGCAGAATCGCGTTTACCGCCATTTGCTAGGGGCGCAGCTGGTGGCCCTCATGGGCACTGGGCTGGCAACAGTTGCGCTGGGTCTTCTGGCCTATGATTTGGCCGGAGATGCAGCCGGGATGGTTCTGGGTACAGCGCTGACGATCAAAATGGTCGCCTACGTAACCATCGCCCCCATCGCCGCAGCCTTTGCGGAGCGACTGGATCGCCGCCGGATGCTGGTGGCGCTGGATCTGGTCCGCGCTCTGGTTGCCATCTGCCTGCCCTTTGTATCGGAAATCTGGCAAGTCTATGTGCTGATCTTCCTGCTGCAATCAGCCTCGGCCGGTTTCACCCCGGCCTTTCAGGCCACCATCCCGGATGTGCTGCCTGAAGAACAGGACTATACCAAAGCCCTGTCTCTGTCGCGGCTTGCTTATGATCTGGAAAGCCTGCTGAGCCCGACACTGGCCGCTGCACTGCTGTTGGTCGTCAGCTTTGACAATTTGTTCTGGGGCACCGGGCTGGGTTTCATAGCATCGGCTCTGCTTGTTGTATCGGTTGCATTGCCCTCCCCGAAACCCACGGAGCGCCGTGGAATGTATGATCGGACCACGCGGGGCATCCGTCTGTATCTGCAAACTCCTCGTCTGCGCGGCCTTCTGGCACTCAGCTGGACTGCAGCGGCGCTCAGCTCAATGGTGATCGTCAACACCGTGGTCCTTGTGCGGGCTGATTTGGGCCTGTCCGATAGCGCGGTGGCCATCGCGCTTGCGGGGTTTGGCGGTGGCTCGATGCTGGCGGCGTTCGCCCTTCCCCGTTTACTGGAGGTCTTCAAAGACCGTAGCATCATGCTGGCCGGTGCGGCTTTTGGAACGTTTACGATGGCGATTGCTGCCGGTCTTTTTACCTTCTCAGATGTCTCACTGCCCGCCCTGACAGTGCTGTGGGCCTGCGCCGGGTTCGGATATTCTGCGACCCTGACACCTTCGGGCCGCTTATTGACCCGCACGGCCCGCCCCGAGGACAGACCCGCCGTGTTTGCAGCACAGTTCACCTTGTCCCATGCTTGTTGGATGGTGCTCTATCCATTTGCGGGATGGATGATGACGGTGTTCAGCACAGCTACGACACTTGCGTTCATTGCTCTAGTCGCGTCCCCCGGCGTTTTGGCGGCGGCAGCGATCTGGCCGCGCAATAGCCGGAAAGCCGTTTCAAAAGAACGCTCTGACATGTCTTGAGCCTCCCGGCCTCTGTGCATTACACCTTGGGGACCATGGACCAACTAGACCGCCGCATCATCGCCGCCCTACAGCACAACGCCCGCGAGACGACCTCGAAGATCGCCGCAAAACTGGGCGTGGCCCGAACCACCGTGCATGAACGCATTCGCCGGATGGAAGAAAATGGGGTTATCGCGGGTTACTCGGTCATCTTGAACAGCTCCGAGGACGCCCCCCGCGTTCAGGTAGTCGTGCTGCTGGAAGTGCAGCAAAAGGAAACCACGCGCATCATCAAACGGCTTGAGGCCTACCCTGAGGTGAAGCTTTGCCTGTCGATCAATGGTGAATTCGACCTACTACTGTCGGCCGAGGCCCCAAGGATCGAGGATCTGGACATTCTGGTCGATGATCTGGCCAAGATCCCCGGCGTGCTGCGCACCAATACCAGCGTTGTGTTCGGTCGCCGGATCGACCGGAACTAGGCAGCTGATAACCCTCTGTAAACCCAAGAGGGACTAGCTTGGCCGGGACTGATCAGAATCCCGGACCGGCAGAATGCCCCATCATTTGTTCCTTGGCCTGAGTTTCCTTGCGCTGTGTATGGCGCAACAGGGCTTTGCCATGTCTGATTCCCGTGTGGCTGGGGTCTGCGATGCCGCCGCGCAACGGGCCGCTCGGTCCGAGGGCGTCCCTCTGGACGTTCTGCGCGCCATTGCGCGGGTGGAAACCGGACGCCTACGGGATGGGAGGCTTGAACCCTGGCCCTGGACCATCAATGCAGAAGGACAGGGGTTTTGGTTCACCTCGGAATTTGAGGCGAAATCCTACGTCTTCAACATCTTCAAGGCAGGCAAGCGCAGCTTTGATATCGGATGTTTCCAAATCAACTATCGCTGGCATGGCAAGGCGTTCCGCTCGATCGACGCCATGTTCGACCCGGATGAAAACGCCACCTACGCCGCCCGGTTTCTGAACGACCTCTATGCCGAGCTTGGGTCGTGGCCCGCCGCCGTCGGGGCCTATCATTCCCGCACGCCGTCGCTGGCCAACGCCTATTCCGGCCGGTTTCAAACCGTGCTGGCGCAACTGGACCAGACCATTCCCGGCGTCCGGGAAGACGCGGCGCGCGATCCGTTCACCACGGCCGCAACCCCTCTGATCCCGGTCAACCTGCCGCAATCCGGCAGCGTTTTGGGGTCACTTGTTCCGCCCTCGGGCACCGCAACCGCCTTTATCTCGTTCAACTAGGAGGCCTGCGTGCCCAAGATCGACGCCCGTTCCCTGTTCTCTCCGACCGTGCTGCTGGCGCTGGCGTTGATGACGGTCATCGTGATGATGATCCTGCCGATGCCCGCCTGGGTGCTGGATGTGGGGCTGGCGGCGTCCTTCGCGCTGGCGATCCTGATCTTCACGCTGACGCTGTTCATCGAACGACCGCTGGATTTTTCGTCCTTCCCGACAATCCTGCTGGCCTCGCTGATGTTGCGCCTGTCGCTGAACGTGTCCTCGACCAAGCTGATCATCGGCGAGGGGCATACCGGCCCCAATGCCGCCGGTGACGTGATCGAGGGCTTTGCCGATTTCGTCATGGGCGGCAGCATCTTCCTTGGGTTGGTGGTCTTCGGCGTGCTGCTGATCGTGAACTTCATGGTCATCACCAAAGGCGCCGCACGTATGGCCGAGGTAGGTGCGCGCTTCGCGCTGGATGGAATGCCGGGCAAACAGTTGGCAATTGACAGCGACATGTCCGCCGGGGCCATAGACCATCAACAGGCCAAGGAACGGCGCGAGAGAGAACAGCAGGAGACGACCTTCTTCGGCTCACTCGATGGTGCGTCGAAATTCGTCAAAGGTGATGCGGTTGCCGGTCTGCTGATCACCCTGTTGAACCTCGTGATGGGTCTGATCATGGGCGTGATCGTACACGGGATGCCGATTTCTGCGGCGTTCGAGACCTATGCCATCCTGACCGTCGGCGATGGGCTGGTGTCGCAAATCCCGGCGGTGATCATCTCCATCGCCTCTGCCCTCCTGCTGGCGCGCGGCGGCACACAAGGCGCCACCGACAACGCGATTTTCTCACAACTGGGTAAGCACCCGCCAGCGCTGGGAACGGTCGCGATCCTGATGGTGCTGTTTGCGCTGGTCCCCGGCCTGCCGTTTTTGCCCTTCATTCTGGGCGCTGGTGTGCTGGGCTATGCCGCCTTCAACGTGCATCGCAAACAAAGGGCCGAGGAAGAGGCCGCAATGGACCCGGCACCGCAGGATGAAACGCCAGTCTCGCAGGCTATCGGCGACATTCTGGATCTGGACGACGTGCATCTGGAGTTTGCCCCCGATCTGGTCAGCATGGTGCTGAACCCCGGCACCGGTCTGGACGCGCGGATTGCCAATATGCGCACCTATGTCGCGTCAAGTTTTGGCCTGATCCTGCCTGATATCCGCCTAACCGACCGCGCTGATCTGCCCATGGGCACCTATGTGGTCAAAGTGCAGGGGGTCGAACAAGCGCGCGGAGTGCTGAACCCTGATCTGGTGTTAGCACTGGTACAGGACGACCGCGATATGCTGCCCGAGGGCAGTGACGTGACCGAGCCCGTCTATGGCGCCCCAGCCCGCTGGATTCTGCCCAAGGATCAGGAGGCCGCCGCGATGAGCGGGGCAACCATTGTTTCTCCACCCGAGATCCTGGCCACGCATCTGCTGGAGATCATCAAACAGAACTTCTCGCGCCTGCTGACGCTGAAATCCCTGCGCCGCCTACTGTCCGAGATGACCCGCCTCAGCGATCCGGTCCGCGCCGAGGCCAACCGTAAGCTGCTGGATGAGCTGATCCCCGACAAAGTTCCGATCGACACACTGCACGCGGTGCTGCGGCTGTTGCTGGACGAGCGTGTCTCGATCCGCAACATGGCCCTGATCCTGGAAAGCGTGGCCGAGGCGCGCCTGACCACCACCCAGCCCGAGGGCATCTGTGAGCTGGTTCGGCAACGGCTGGGCTTCCAGCTGGTGGCCGAGATGAAACGCGAGGATGGTTCGATTCCCCTGATTCAGCTGGCCCCGGAATGGGAAGATACCTTCGCCACCTACCAAATCGACGCGCCAAATGCCGGGCTGGACGTGGCGCTGCCGCCAAACCTGTTCAACAAGCTGGCCGATGGGGTGGTCGACAGCGTCACACAATCCGCCGATCACGGGGTGTTCCCGGCCCTTGTCACCTCGACCCGGCGGCGCAGGCTGCTGCGCACCATCATGCATGCGCGCGGAGTCGCCAATCCAGTACTGTCCTTTGAAGAAATCGGGCTTGAGGCACGCCCCGCACTGGTCGGAACGGTGCCCGCGTGATCTCGCTGCCGCCAGAGCTTCTGCCCCAGTTGGGCGAGGGTCTGTGGCATATGTTTGCCGTCTTCCTGCGCGTCTCTGCCATGGTCTCGTTGCTGCCCGCCTTCGGGGAACGCAGCATCCCGACCCGCGTCAAGCTCGGGATCGCGGTGGCGTTCACCTTGATTGTGGCGCCTGCGGTGCAGGCTGCAGGGACCGCACCTGACCTGTTTCCATTGGCACGGATGATTGTGGTCGAGACCCTGATCGGAGGGGTTTTGGGCCTGGGCCTGCGCCTTTTCGTTCTGGCCCTGCAAACGGCAGGATCGATTGCGGCGCAGGCGACCTCATTGTCTCAGATTCTGGGTGGTGCGGCGGCAGACCCGGTCCCTGCGATGGGATACCTGCTAACTCTGGCGGGATTGGCCTTGGCGGTGCTGCTGGGCCTGCACATTCGCGTCGCGCAGTTCCTGATCTACAGCTACTCGCTGTTTCCGATGGGTATTGCTCCCATGGCGCCCGATCTGTCGCAATGGGGCGTGCAGCAGATCGCGCGCAGCTTTGGCATGGCTTTCGCGCTGGCCATGCCGTTTGTCATCGCCTCGCTGATCTATAACCTCGCACTGGGGGTCATCAACCGCGCGATGCCGCAGCTGATGGTGGCCTTTGTCGGCGCCCCCGCCATCACCTTTGCAGGGCTGTTCCTGCTGTTTGCTGGCACCCCTCTGATCCTGTCGGTGTGGTCCGACGCCCTGTTCGCCTTCATGGTGAACCCGCTTGAGGGCACACGATGAGCGGATCAGATGACGACAGTGACAAGTCTTATGAGCCGACGCCGCAGAAACTGCAGAAAGCGCGGGAAAAGGGTGACGTTGCCAAATCCAACGACCTGTCAGTTGTGGCTGCCTATACCGGGTTTCTCATCGCATTGTTCGCCGCCGGTCAGTTTGGCGTCCAGCATTTGGGGACCCTGTTTGTCGTCCTGATCGACCAGGCGGATACCTTTGCCCCATTGGTGACCGACGGCCCGGCCGCCAGTCCTGTTGGAGGGATGCTGAAAACCGCCTTGTTGTCCGTCTCAGTCCTGTTTGCCCTACCCGCCTGTGCGGTTCTGCTCAGCCTGATCGCCCAGCGCGCACTGATCTTTGCGCCCAGCAAGCTGAAACCGAAGCTGTCGCGCATCTCGCTCTTTTCCAACGCGAAAAACAAATTTGGACGCGGGGGTCTGTTCGAATTTGCCAAGAGCTTTGTGAAACTGGTGATCTACAGCACCTGCCTGGCGCTGTTCCTGCGCTCGAACCTGAGCGAAATCCTGTCTGCTAGCGCAGCCCCAGCGCGATCCTCGGTGATGCTGATGATGACCTTGCTGTTTCGCTTCCTGTTCATTGTCATCGCTGTGGCCCTGGTGATCGGAGCGGTGGACTATCTGTGGCAATACGCCGAGCACATGCGCAAGAACCGGATGTCGCGCAAGGAAATCCAAGACGAAACCAAAGATGCCGAGGGCGATCCGCACGTGAAACAGCAACGCCGACAGCGCGCGCAGGACATCGCGACAAACCAGATGATGTCTGATGTGCCCTCGGCTGATGTGGTAATCGTCAACCCGACCCACTATGCGGTGGCGCTGAAATGGTCTCGAACGACGGGTTCGGCTCCGGTCTGCGTGGCCAAAGGCGTGGACGAAGTCGCCGCGGCGATTCGCGCGCGCGCTGCCGAATCCGGTGTCCCTATTCATTCCGATCCGCCCACCGCGCGCGCGCTTCATGCGGCGGTCGAGATCGGCCAGGAAATCGCCGAGGAACATTATCGCCCCGTGGCTGCTGCCATCCGGTTTGCCGAGGCGATGCGCAAACGGGTAAAGGGGCAGATCAGATGACACAAGACGGGTACTCAGACCTCGAAAAAGTCATCGAAGCGGCGTTTCAAAAGGAATACAACGCCCTACGCCCATTGATCGAAGCCGAAGCCCGAGTCCAGCAACAACTGGTGCGGCTGGATGCTCAGGTTCAGCAAACCCGGAAGGACAGCGCCTCGGCCGAGGGGTATCGAGTTACCGGTACAGACGTTCTGTGGAATGGTTGGGAATCGTCCACGCGCCGCCAGTTGAACATGGAACTCGCCCGGTTGCGGGCACAGAAGCTGACGGCGATGGAGGCGTTACGCACTGCGTTTGGCCGCCAGCAGGCTGTTGCGAACCTGTCGGCGGCACAGAAAGCAGCGCGCAAACGCGCACTGAACAAGAAGCTGTCAGGTTAATCTGCTTCGGCTGGGCCGCCTGGCTCAGACATCCTGCCGGCTGACACTCATGATCAGAACCTGCGAGACGTCATCCCCCAGATCTCTGCGCGCCGTCTCAAGCAGGGCTTTACGCAGCACTTTCAGGTTATCGGACTCGGTGAAGGCGCCGTCGAAACCGCCTGTATTGGCGTGGTCAAACATGACCTGCAGGAACCCGTCGCGCAGCTTTGGCTCGACCGCGTAAAAGGCCTCGGTCATGCCGGGGGTGATCTCAAGGCTCAGAGACATGGTGACCAGCGCCTCGATACGCTCAGTGGCAACGACAGGCACCACAAACTGCTTGGTCAGCTTGAGGTATTCATAATCACTTGCCTTGTCCTTTTTACCCGCCTTGCCGTCCTTTGATTGAGCCGATTTCTCCTTGGGCTTATCCAGTTTTTCCTGTTTGGCGGCCTCTTTCGGTTCCGAAGGGGGCAGCATGACGCCAGCGCCAATACCGGCGCCAAGACCAACCAGTAAAAAAATGACAGGCAACAATTTCTTCATCACATCTGCTCCTTAGTACGGCAAAACGGCATCCAGAACCTGCTGACCGTATCGCGGCTGCTGCACGTCAGTAATCTGCCCGCGCCCACCATAGGACACGCGGGCCGAGGCAATCTTGTCATAGGTGATTTCATTCTGGCGCGAGATGTCCTGCGGCCGCACATAGCCTGCGACCAACAGCTCACGCAGTTCGAAGTTCACGCGCAGCTCCTGCGAGCCCGAGATCGACAACACACCGTTCGGCAGCACATCGACCACGGTTGCAGCCACACGCAAGGTGAGCTTTTCCTTGCGCTTCACCGACCCTTCGCCCGTGCTTTCCGACGACGAGTCGATCTCGACCGCGTCCGCAAGCGATGCACCTTCCGGCAGATGTTTGGCTGCACGTTGCGGCAGACCGAACAGACCCACGATCCCCAGACTTTCCGAGGCTGAGCGTGACCGTTCTGTGTCATTCGAAAACTCGGCCTTTTCATCCAGCTCGATCACGACCGTCAAGATGTCACCTTTCTTGATCGCCCGCTGATCACCTAACAGAGATTGCTGACCGCCGCTCCATAGCGAGGACCGATCGACAGTGCGCTGTGGTTGCGTGTGCAGCGGAAGGCCTGGCCACAACATGGCAACATGTTCGGGCGAGTCCTCATTCGGGGTGAAACTGGGTGGCTTGCCCAGATGATCCACCCGACCGCAGGCCGACACGGCGAGCGCCGCAAACAACAGAGATTTCGACAGTCCTGACATCATTTCACCTCGATTTGGCCGTCGGGCCGGATAAGTCCGGTCACGGTCGTGCGGGAGGATAAGTTCATCACCCGGATACGTTCCCCGGCGGCTCCGCGCCCCAGCGCGCGGCCTTCTGCCGTGATCGACAGCGGTTTGCGATCAAAGATCAACACAACCAGATCGTTGCGATCTACCAGCGCAGGCGCACCAACGTCCCCCACATGAATCGGGCGGCCGGGATAGAGCGCGACACGAGCCTCCTGCCCAATCAGAAATTCGGGATCCACCACCGCTCCGGGCACTTGCTGCGCTTTGATTTCAAGATCGGTGGCCGAGATGATTTCCTTGGCACGGATGGTGCGGGTCGGCACGACGATGTCAGCTTGCGCCAACACCGGCATCAGCAACCCCAAAATCAGGATCAGAACCCGCATCACCGCACCTGTGTGGTTGCGCCCATCATCTGATCGACGGCGGAAATGACCCGGGCGTTCATCTCATATCCGCGCTGCGCCTCGATCAGTTCGGTCACCTCGCGGATCGCGTCGACAGAGCTGTCCTCAAGATAGCCCTGCCGCAAGGTACCCAGCCCGTCCTCGCCCGGGGTACCGACCACTGGTGCGCCCGAAGCTTCGGTTTCCTTGAACAGATTGCTGCCGATCGCCTCTAACCCTTTGGCATTCGAGAAACTGGCCAGCGTGATTTCCCCCAGCAGCTGTCCCTCGGGCGCGTCGTCGAAATAGGCATAGACTTCGCCCGAGGCGTTGATGGAAATCGAGTGCGCATCGTCGGGAATGGTGATCTCGGGCGCTACCGCATACCCGTCCGACGTGACGATCAGCCCCTCGGCCGAGCGTTTCAGGCTGCCGTCGCGGGTAAAGCCGGACTGGCCGTTGGTCAGCGTCACCTCAAGATAACCACGGCCTTCGATGGCGACGTCTAGATCGTTGCCTGTGGCCGACAATCCGCCCTGCGCCAGCTGCACCGTGACAGCTGCTGGACGCACGCCCAGACCCAGCTGAATACCGGTCGGCAGAACCGTGCCGTCATTGGCGTTCACTGTCCCGGCTCGCGCCATCTGTTGATAGTGCAGATCCGCGAACTCGGCCCGGCGCGCGTTGTAGCCAGTGGTGTTCGTGTTCGCCAGGTTGTTTGAGATCGTCTCGACCCGCATCTGCTGCGCGGTCATGCCCGTTGCTGCGATTTTCAAAGCCCGCATGTTGAAATCTCCTTTTCACAAATCAGCGCATCAACGCCTTTAGCGCTTCGCGCGCGCGCTCGTCTTCGGTTTCCAGAAAGCTCTGCCCAAGCTCATAGGCGCGCTGAATTTCCACCAACCTGGTCACCTGATGAATGGCGTTGACGTTGGACCCTTCGAGGAATCGATGCACAACCACCGGGTTTTCCGCCGGTTCAATCTCACCTTCGGCGCGGAATTGCGTGCTGCCCTCGCGCACCAACGTGCTGGGGTCGGCCACGCGGTAAACGCCGATCTGCCCCAGCAGTTGCCCTTCGATACTGAGCGTGCCGTCACTGCCCACATCGATCGAGGCGGCATCCGGCGGGATGAAAACAGGTGCGCCGTTGACGTCCAGCACCCGGTGGCCGTCCATCGTGACCAAATCGCCTTTGGCGCTTGGGGAAAAGGCGCCCGCCCGCGTCAGACGATTGCCCGATGCGGTTTCGACCATAAAAAACCCGACGCCTTCGATGGCAAAATCAAACTGGCCTCCGGTCTCAGTCAGAAGGCCTTGCTGCAGCGAGGTATTGCGCGTCTCGGCCCGTGCCATCGACAGGGATGGATTGCCCGGCATGTCGCGCACATACTCCGAGAACACCAAACCCTGCGCGCGGTATCCGGTGGTGTTGGCATTGGCGATATTATTCGCCACCAGCCGCATTTCATTCATCAGTCCGGACTGGCGGGACAAGGTGACGTAAGCTGTGTCCATCAGCGGCCTCCTGCAATCAGTGGGATGAGCGTTGTGGTGAAAAACGTCACCAGCGTCTGGGTCATGAAACCCATCGAAATCCAGAACACGATGACGATGGCGATCAGCTTCGGCACGAAGGTCAGCGTCATCTCTTGCACCGAGGTCAGCGCCTGGAACAGGCCGACGATCAGGCCCGACACCAGCGCCACCGCCAGGATCGGCACCGAAGTGATCACCGCGACCCACAGCGCCTGACGCACGATGTCATAAAAGAGACCTTCGCTTAGCATCAGATTAGACCGGCATCCGCAGGATTTCCTGATAGGCTTCAACCACTTTGTCGCGCACGACCACGGCCGTCTCCACGGCCAATTCGGTCTGTGCAAGTGCCTGCACCAGCGCGTGCGGATCGGCCTGCCCGGTCATTGCGGACTGCGAGACTTGCTCGCTTTGTTTCAGTGTCGCGGCAAAGTCCTGAAACGTGTTGCGCAGACCTTGCGCCAGTCCGGCGTGGTTCGGATCGGCCTGCGTGGCCGGGCGCGCAACGGCGTAGTTCTGTGCTGCGGTCAGGGATCGGATATCCATTCTGGTGTCCTTTTATCTTCTGAGGAGTTCCATCAAGCTCGACGACATCTGGCGTGTCTGGTCGAACATCTTGAGATTGGCTTCGTAGCTGCGCTGCGCTTCACGGGCGTCAGCGATCTCAATCATCAGATCGACATTCGAGCCGCGATAATGACCGGTTTCATCCGCCAACTGATGGCCAGGGTCATAGATACGTGTCCCGTCGCGGCGGTCCAGTTTGACACGCCCGGCCTGCACCACGTCGCGCCCGTCTTTCTGCACCGTCTCAAACGGCACGGTTTTGCGGCGATAGCCCGGCGTGTCGGCGTTTGAGATATTTTCAGACACATGCCGCAACCGCGCCGATTGCGCGCGCAAGGCACTGGTCGAAGCCGCGAGAGAATGGGAAAAGTCACTCATGTCTGGCGCTCCTTACGACCGGCCAATGCTGCTGCGCAGGATGTTCATCGAGGATTTGTAGATGGTCAGCGCGCGATCATGCTGCCGCTTGACCTCGACCGCTCTGAACATCTCTTCCTCAACAGACACGCCGTTGCCATTGGGGTCGCCCGAGGGCGTAACTTCGTATTCGGCCCAGGGCTGAGGGCCAGAGGCCCCATTCAGGTGACCAGACCGTGTGGAGGTCATGGCCATCTCGCGGCCCGAGTTTTCGAATGCTTTCTGAAAGGCCTCGATATCGCGCGGCTGGTAACCCGGCGTATCCGCATTGGCCATGTTGCGCGCCACGACGGCCTGCCGTTGCCCGGCATGGGTTGCCATTGCGTGCGCTGTCTTAAAGACGTTCAGGTCATAGAACATCGGGGCTTCTCCCTCGATCAATTTCAATCAAGGCTTAACCCCGATTCCTTTAGAAACCGTTTTCAGAAACCCGTTGGAGAACCCACGATGTCCGATCTCGACCCGATGCTTCTGAAATGCGAAATCGACCGCCTGTCCGCCGTGCGCCATATGGGCCGCGTGTCCGGCGTGGCGCGGGGAGTCGTTGAAATACAGGGGCTTGAGGGGCAGGCCCGGATCGGTGACCACCTGACGTTGCGGCGGCGCAGCGGGCCTGATCTGCCGGGTGAAGTGCTGCATGTCGAATCGGATGTGATTCACATGATGCCAACGGCTGCGCCCGATGGGGTCTGTCTGGGCGACCGGGTGATTCTGGATCAGACGCCGGCTTTTGCGCCGGGGATGCATTGGCTGGGGCGCGTGGTCGATCCGTTCGGCAAACCACTGGACGGGAAACCGCTGCTGTCGGGCACGCAGGAGCAGGACATCATGCGCGCGCCGCCCCCTGCGGTGGCGCGCAAACCGCTGGGCGCACGGATGGAGACCGGGCTGGCGATACTCAACACCATGCTGCCCGTGGTGCAGGGGCAGCGGATTGGCCTGTTCGCGGGGTCGGGCGTGGGCAAATCCACCCTCTTGGCCACGTTGGCAAAGTCAATGCAGGCGGATGCGGTGGTCGTGGCGCTGGTGGGCGAACGCGGGCGCGAGGTGAATGAATTTGTCGAACAGGCGCTGGGGGCCAAGGGGATGAAACGCTCGGTCGTGGTGGCGGCGACCTCGGACCAGTCGGCGCTGGCGCGTCGGCGTTGCGCCTGGTCGGCGATGGCGGTGGCGGAATACCTGCGGGATCAGGGGCTGAACGTGCTTTTTCTGGCCGATTCCGTCACCCGCTTTGCCGAGGCGCATCGCGAGATTGCCGTCGCGATGGGCGAATCCCCCTCGCTGCGCGGCTTTCCTCCATCTGTCACGCCGCTGATTGCCGGGCTCTGTGAACGCGCCGGACCCGGCACCGCAGATCAGGGCGATATCACCGCCGTGTTCAGCGTACTGGTCGCCGGGTCCGATATGGATGAACCCGTCGCTGACATCCTGCGCGGCGTGCTGGACGGTCATATCGTGCTCAGCCGTGAGATTGCTGAGCGCGGGCGATTCCCGGCCATCGATCTCAGCCGCTCGGTCTCGCGCAGCCTGCCGGGTGCCGCGACACCTGAAGAAAACCAGATGATCTCGGAAACACGTAAACTGGTCGGCAGTTATGAGCAGTCAGAGGTGATGATCAAGGCCGGGCTTTATGCCGAGGGCGCGGACCCGCTCCTGGATCAGGCTGTGCGCGTGCACGAGGAACTGGATACGTTCTTTGGCAAAGCCGAGCCGGACGGTATTAAGAACAGCTTCAACCGCTTGCAACTGATCCTGCGGCGGGCCAGCGCCAACCTTCCACACTAGAGAAGTCCGGACAGTTTTAAGTGTTAAGCCCACCTTAAGACCTGCCCGTCTACCCCTGTAGTCGGGTGATAAAAAAGGTGGTGGAGATGGGTGCGCAATCCAATGCGGCGCCAATCATCATCAAGAAGAAACGTGTGTCAGGTGGCGATGGCCACCACGGTGGCGCGTGGAAAGTCGCATATGCCGACTTTGTCACGGCCATGATGGCGTTCTTCATGTTGATGTGGCTGCTGAACGCAACGACTGAGAAACAGCGCAAAGGGCTGGCGGATTACTTCTCGCCGACGATTCCGGTGAATCCGGTTTCCGGTGGCGGTGACGGGGCCTTTGGCGGCAACAACATGTTTTCCGAACAAACCATGGTCATGGATGGCTCGGGGGCGGCGAAACGGCACCCCACGGTCGCCCGGCAGGCGCGCGGATCGATCGGGGTGAACCCCGATGGCGGCAAAGAAGTGTCCGACGATTTCTCGACACTCGAGGCCCAGCTACTGGGGCATACTGGGGAAAGCATGGTTTCGGACAAAGTGCTGAAACACATTGTCACGCGTGTCACCGACGAAGGCCTGGTGGTTGAGCTGTTCGATACCGAGGATCAGCCTCTGTTCGAATCGGGAACGGATGAGCCGACCCCGATGATGCGGGCGCTGGCGCTGCTGGTGGCGCGGTCTTCGGATCTGGTGACCAATAATGTGGCGGTTGAAGGCCACGTTCGCGCCTCGCCCGTGGTTCTAGCGCGCGATCCGTCCTGGGATACATCGACCTCACGCGCGCAGGTGGTACGCCAATTGCTCGAAGATAAGGGGTTTGCAACCAATCGGCTGGATCGCGTCACCGGACACGCAGACCGTGAATTGTCGGATAAAAACCCGATGGCGTCGCGCAACAACAGGATCGAGATCATCTTTCTGCGCGAGACCTGAGGGCCAGAGGATAGAGCGCATTTTACCTGTTAGCGCGCTGTTAAGAGGCAGTGCTTTAGCTGTTGCATCAAAGATTGACGCAACAGAAGGGCGTGCCAATGACGATTTCCTCCTCGCTGAATGCCGGTGTGGCCGCATTGAAGGCCAACGCCAACCGGCTGGCCACCATTTCGGACAACATCGCGAACTCTTCAACCTTTGGCTATAAACGGGTCGAGACGGATTTTCATTCGATGGTCACATCCGGCCAGGGTGGCAGCTATTCGGCAGGCGGGGTCAGAACCACCAGCCAACGGTTGATTGACCAGCGCGGGTCGCTGGTGACCACCAACAACTCGACCGATCTAGCCGTGCGGGGTCGGGGCATGTTGCCAGTGCGCCCAAGTTCGCAAATCGCGGCCGGATCGAATGAGATGCAGCTGACCACCACCGGGTCTTTCCGCACCAATGAAGAAGGGTATCTGGTCACCGAATCCGGTCTCGTCCTGCTGGGCTGGCGCGCAAATCCGGACGGAACGATTCCGGCAGTGCCGCGGGACACACCGGCAGCGCTGGAACCGATCCAGTTAAGCGTCAATCAGCTGTCCGGCGCGCCGACCACGGCAATGAACCTGCGCATGAACTTGCCCGCAACCGCGACTGATGCTGGCGCGCCGGGTGATACGCAGCCCCTATCGGTTGAATACTTTGACAATCTCGGCAAATCCGAAAGCGTCGATATCGAGCTGGTTCCAACCGTTCCTGCCGCCGGCAGCAGTAATGAATGGACCATGATCCTACGCGATTCGGCCTCAGGCGGGGCGGTGATCGGGGAATACACTCTGACCTTCACCGACAGCCGGACCGCTGGCGGCACATTGGCAAGCGTGACGACCGTATCCGGCGGGGCCTACGATCCGACCACCGGCAGCCTTGTGGTGAACGTCGCCGGTGGCCCGATGGAAATCAATATTGGCCAGATCGGTGACGCTGATGGCATTACGCAGCTGTCCGACACTTTCGCACCGGTTTCGATCACGCGCGACGGGTCGGCGGTGGGCACTATGACCAGCGTTCAGGTCGATGAGAACGGCTATGTCTACGCGTTCTATGACACCGGTGTCAGCCGGCGCATGTTCCAAATCCCACTGGCGGATGTGCCCAATCCCAACGGCTTGACCGCGCTGGACAGCCAGACCTACGCGCCGTCCCGCGAAAGCGGCACCTTCTTCCTGTGGAACGCAGGTGAAGGGCCAACCGGTGACCTGGTGTCTTTCGCACGCGAGGAGTCGACCACCGACATTGCGACAGAGCTGACCTCGTTGATTCAGACCCAACGCGCCTATTCCTCCAGCGCTACGGTGATCCAGACCGTCGACGAGATGCTGCAGGAAACCACCAATATCAAACGCTGATTTGGGTCTTGATCCGGAAAGGGGGGCTGCCCAATGAATATGACGACGGCATTTAACAACGCAGTAAGCGGTCTTACGGCCGCGGGCCGGGGGACGTCGGTTGTGTCGGACAACCTCGCCAACGCGCTGACCCCCGGCTTTGCCAGACGGTCGCTGGAATTGACGACAAACGCGATTTCGGGTCATGGGGTGCGAACGGTTGGCGTGGTGCGCAACCAAGACCCGGTCCTGACCGCCAATCGTCGCGCGACAGATGCGGATCTGGCGTTTCAAACCGCTATGTCCGGGTTTCACAGCAAGGTCGAAAGCCATATCGGCAAGGTCGATAACCCCGCCTCGCTCGCGACCCGGCTGGCCGATTTCGACAGTAGCCTGATCACCGCCGCCAGCCTGCCCGACTCGTCCGAGCGACTGGATCAGGTCGCCCGCACCGGTCGCGATCTTGCCAACAGGATCAACTCTGCTTCCGAAGGCGTGCGGCAGCTACGCTCGGACGCGGACCGCACAATCGGCAAGCAGGTGGACAGCCTGAACCAAACGCTCAGGGATATCGAGAAGCTGAATGCCAGAATCCCCTCGGTCAAGCACTCGGGCGGTGACATCGGGGCCTTGCTGGACCAACGGCAGGTGCTGATCGATCAGGTCAACGAGCTGATACCGGTCAATGCAGTGCCACGGGCGAACGATCAGGTATCGCTGTATTCCGATGGTGGCCTGATCCTGCTGGAAGGCACCGCGGTGCAGTTTTCCTTTACGACCACCGGCGATACCAAACCCCATATGACCGTCGGCAACGGCCTGCTGTCGAGGCTGGAGATGAATGGCAACCCGGTGCGAACCAGTGGCGACACTGCCCAGATTCGCGGCGGTGCGCTGATGGCTCAGTTCCAGATCCGCGATGAGCTGGCTGTGGAAGCACAAGCTAATCTGGACTCGGTCGCACGGGACCTGATCGAACGGTTCGAAACCCCCGGTCTGGACCCCACCGCGCTGCCCACCGATGCAGGCTTGTTTACCGATGCGGGCAACCGGTTTGATGCCACCGCCCCGGCAGGGCTGGCCTCGCGCATCAGCCTGAACGTGATTGTCGATCCCGACAGAGGTGGCGAAAGTTGGCGGCTACGTGACGGGCTGGGCGCTGTGGCCCCCGGTGATCCGGGCGATGCCACGCAGTTGCAGGCCTTTGGCGCCATTCTCAACGACGCGCGCCCTGTCGCCGGTTCACCCTTTGGCTCCGGCGCCATGCGCGCCTCTGATCTGACCGAAGCGCTTTCGTCCAAAGCTGGCGCAAACGCACACACGGCCAGCCAACGCCTGACCTTTGCCAACAGTGCGCAGCTGGAAATGGCCCGGATCGAGGCTGAAGACGGCGTCGATACGGATCAGGAGCTACAGCGCCTGATGCAGATCGAACAAGCCTATGCCGCCAATGCCCGGGTCATCTCGGTGGTGGACGAATTGATGAACACTCTGTTGAGGTTGTGATGATGAATTTGATGTCTATCGGTGATCTGGCGCGGGGCATGACATTAAAGACCCGCTCGGCCGAACTGAAAACCCAAATCGAAACCCTGTCGTACGAGATGTCCACCGGAAAGGTTCACGATGTCTCTGGGCGCCTGGATGGCGATTACTCGCACCTGCTGGATCTGGATCGCAGCCTGTCGCGTCTGGACGCTTACAAGGTGTCCACGGCCGAGGCCGGGCTGTTCACCGATGCGATGCAGTTGAGCCTGACGACAATTAATGACTCGGTCAGCGAATACACTGCGTCTTTGCTGTCATTTGGCACCTCGAACCAGGCGGTCAGTCATGAGAACGCGTCGGTGCAGGCACGCAATGAGCTGGATACGATCATGTCTGCGCTGAACACGCGGGCGGGTGGGCGCAGCCTGTATTCCGGAGTGGCCACGGATGTATCGCCCCTGCCCTCCACCGATACGTTGCTGACTGCGCTGGAGGCCGAGTTGACGGGACACGCCACAGTGGCGGATATTCGACAGGCGGCCGAGGATTGGTTCACCGACCCCACCGGCTTTGACGCGGTGATTTATCAGGGATCGGACACCGCCTTGGCCGCGATGCAAATCTCTGAGAATGAAAGCGTCCGCATTCCGATCACGGCAACGGATCCAGCGATCAAGGATGCGTTGCGTGATATCGCCGTTGCGGCGTTGGTGTCGGATGACAGGCTGAACCTGCCGCGTGATCAGCGCACGGCTTTGTTCACGCAACTGGGTGTCGATCTGGCGAATACCCAGAATGATATCGTGAACCTGCGCGCGCATGTAGGGGCGGCCGAGGCGCGGATCGAACAGGCCGCCACCCGCAACAGTGCCGCACAAACCAGCCTTGAATACAGCCGGAACAAACTGATCGCTGCGGACCCATATGAAACCGCCGCGCAGTTGCAAACCGTGCAGTTCCAATTGGAGAGCCTGTATTCCGTCACCGTTCGCAACGCGAACCTGTCCTTGGTGAATTTTCTGAGATGAAGCTTCTTGTTTTCTTATTGATGCTGCTGCCCGGGATCGCATCGGCAGGTGCGATCCGCCTGAAAGATCTTGTGGATTTCGACGGGGTGCGCGGGAATGACTTGGTGGGCTATGGTCTGGTTGTCGGGCTGAACGGCACCGGCGACGGATTGCGAAACTCTCCCTTCACCGAAGAGATCATGTCGAGCATCCTGGAACGGCTGGGCGTCAATGTGAACGGAGAGGATTTTCGCCCTAAAAACGTGGCGGCGGTGCTGGTCACTGCCAGCCTGCCGCCTTTTGCGCGTGTAGGCGGGCAGATCGATGTGACGGTGTCAGCCATCGGCGATTCCAAAAGCCTGTTGGGTGGAACGCTGATTATGACGCCGCTGAACGCGGCGGACGGTCAGATTTACGCAGTGGCACAGGGTACGGTTCTGGCCGGTGGTGCCGTGGCCGAGGGAGAAGCCGCCTCCGTCGTGCAGGGGGTTCCGACCTCAGGTGTGATCCCTTCAGGTGCGCGCGTCGAACGTGAGATCGACTTTGACCTCTCGACACTGACGCAAATGCGCCTCGCCCTGCGCGAACCGGATTTCACCACTGCCAGCCGCATCGAGGTTGCGATCAACACCGAGTTCAACCGGGCGGTGGCGATCATGCGCGATTCCGGCACGGTAGAACTGAACATCGCCGCGACGCAGGCGATTTCCACAGCGCACGCGCTGGGCAGGATTGAAAGCATTCTGGTCGAGCCGGAAACCAAGGCCCGCGTGGTGGTCGATCAGCGCTCGGGCACCATCGTCATGGGGCAAGAGGTCCGCATTTCTCGCGTGGCGGTATCGCAGGGCAACCTGACCCTGACGGTTGAGGAGTCGCCGATTGCGGTTCAACCCAACCCGTTTGCTCGCGGCGAAACGGTTGTCGTTCCCCGCACATTTGCCGGGATCGAAGAGGAAGAAGGCACCGGACTGGCCGAAATCCCCGAAGCCACCACGCTGTCCGAGGTCGTTGCCGGCCTGAACGCCCTTGGTGTTTCACCCCGGGACATGATCGACATTTTGAAAACGATCAAGGCCGCCGGGGCGCTGCACGCGGAATTCGTGGTCAGATAGAGAAAACCGCGAGGGCTTGGGTCAAACGACCCCCGCCCTCATTTAGATTTCCAGCTGTCCAGCCACCGGCGAAAACCGTTGCGCTTCTCTTCAATAGCATCGCCTGCCGCGTAAATACCGTCTTCGACATTCTCCAGCATCGGGTCTATGCGGCGCTGCCGGAACCGGCGCCAGCGCACCCAGATCGCCCAGACGATGGAAAAGAAGACAGTCAGGAAGATGATATTGAACCAGGGGATCAGCCGTACATCAGGGCTGTCCACCGGGCGTACCGACACTACGTTGGGAAAGATCGACATAAGCTGATTGCGCCAGCCATAGTGCCGTATCACCACCCATTGCGGGTCTGCAGCAGTTGAGACGAGGTTGGTCAACTCGGCCTGAAGGTTCGAGCTGTCGAGTTTGAAGTAGGGCGGCCAGCCCCAGCCGGTATCCTCGTTCCGGTAAACACGCGGCTTGCCGTTGGGGCGGAAGGTTTCGACAAAACGCACATCGCGGTTGGTTGTTTGGGCCCCTTCCTGACCAGTATCCTGCTGTGCCCAGAAAATCGAGTTTTCACCAAAATCGACGCGCCTTACCTCGGTTTTAACGATCCGCACCACATCCTGCTGCGGCAGGGTATATTCCAGAACTGCGGCGACCAAGCCCCAGAAAACAATGATGAACACCCATTTGACATAGACCATCTATCCGGCCCTCACATGAAATTTGTTATATAGATCAACAGGGCAATGGCCCCAAGCGGAATGACATAGACACCCAGCAGAAGTTTCTTTCGGAATGACTTGTCATACTGCCGCATCCCCCGTTCGAGAAAAGCCTCACGGTCGCCATGCAACCCTTTTTTATCCCAATGCGCGATCAGCTTGCGCCGCCGAACCAGACGGGAATAGATCGACAGCCCGAAATAGATCACCGTTAGAATGATCAGCAGTGGAATCAGAAAGCGGATTGCAACGATCATTCAGTTCCTCCCAACAGCGCCCCAGGGCCCGACGCGAGCGATGATGTCATCGCTGACCCTGTCGGTCCCGCTCATGTCCGGTTCATGGCCGAACAAAGCGGCGCGGGCGCCAGCCTTGTCCACCTGATACTCGCGCGCAAGGAAGTCGGCAACATAGGCTTTTTTGGCCTCGGGCCAGGTGGAATAGGTACTGTAGAACAACTCCTTATGGCAGATGAACATCTGGCGCGGGTCCAGTGGGGCCAGCTCGGCCAGCAACATATTCACCAGATCGCGGTTCGGCGTTTCCGCCGCACGCAACGTGTAGAAATAGGCCGGGTGATCCGAGGTGATACGCGGCCACGGACCGCCAGAGCTCGCCCAGCGCAGCAGTTGGGCAAGTCCGTGAAAGGCTTCGGGCAGGCGGTCGGCATGGTTTCGCGCCAGACGCCGCATGTCGCTTCGGTCCAGCCCGTTCAGGTCAACCCCCGCGTCGGCGGCAGCGTGAACGGTCAAAAAATCCATCTTTTGCTGAAGAACGGCGGCCGAGTTCACGCCGCGCGCCTCGATGATCGTCTCGACCAGATTGTTATCATTCAGGAAGGCCGCAATCCGATGCCGTTGGGTTGGATCAAACACCTGCTCAATCGGCAGGTCATCGGACCGTTCGCCCATGCAAATCGCCGTCGGATCATCCAGATCGGGGAACAGGTAGAGCCCGCCGAAATGCGCCGTCCAGAAATTGCGCTGTTCAAAGGCGGTGTGGCGCAGGTGAACGGGGTTGCGGGTGACATCGCCGGTTTCCTTGGCGGTTTCGATCATCTTGGCGATCAGCACGTCATCGAACCAGGCGTCCTCTTCGGTCTTGAACCGTTCGATCATGCCCGCCAGTTGCTCGGCCTTGCGCAGGGTGCCGCCGACCGTGTCCGCCTCAATCTCGATCTTGCGCAGGTTCAGCAGGTCGCGCGGCGTCGTGAGTTTGAAGACCGAGTTCACCAGCTCTCCGGCCACTGCATCGGTGGCGGTCAGGGCGAACAGCTGCGCCTCGTTCATCTCGATGAATTCCCGCAGGATATCGCGCGAGGTCGAGAATTTGACGTTCAGCAGAGGCGCGCGTTTCTGCTCGGTCGTCAGCAGGATGAATTGCCGGTTGACCCCGTTGGGGTTGAGGTAGAGCGGGTCGTCCAGCTCAATCCCCACCTCCGGCGAATAGCCCGAGATATCGACATGGAAATCCGTCAGCGCCGTGGTCTTGCCCGCCAGATGCTGCAGCGCGCGGTTATACCGCTCAACCAGAGCCGGGCTGGAGATGTGGACGAGGTTGCCGAACATCAGGCCTTTTTTGATGAGGCGGATCATTACTTGAGCTTCTTCCGAAGAAAGTTCTCAATAGGAATCATCGCACTATTATAGTCACTCCGAAATTTGTCATCGCTATTCAACCTACCATACAGAAAATATCGTTTATCGCTGAAGCTATCCTGAGCCACAATCTTCTCAGCCCCTGAAAGAGAAGGGTTTGATGCTTTGAGATAATCTTCCAGAACGAGTTTTAACTCCCATTCAAGATCGAAAACCGGACTAAACAATTCTCTTGAGTCAATATTCCAAACTGCGTCTGCTTCCAACAATAGCGGATAAAGGTCCGACCTAACTTCTGAAATTTTCTCCCATCTCTTCTCATAAACAGCGAAAATCTCCGAAAAACGTTTGCTCGCGTAATCTGCATCTTCAGGTTGATCTTTGCCTTCCACGGCTGCGGCTATTTCAGCCCCCAAGATTGCGGGATGCCGGGCTGCTTCCACGGCATCTCGATGTTTGTACAAAAGCTTAAGTATATCGGTAGCAAGCCTATGGTCTGTCTGGTAGGAAACTTGGGACTTCCATGTGTTTAGCCCAAAATAAGCAGCACCAGCAGCCACAACCGCTGCAATTGCGGTAACGCTGTTGGCAAAAGCTGAAATGACAGCTGGTATTTCACTCATTCCTTCCCCTCCAGATACCGCCGCTTGGCCTCTTCCATCCGGCCCATCTCGCGGACGGCGTTCTCTATGGCGACCTCATCGCTCTTGTCGGCATAGCGGAACTCGCTGTCGGCGTAGCGGTTGATCTCTTGGATCACCATTTCTACCGTAATCGGCTGGCGCAGGTCCTCGATCATCGCTTTCTTGGTGTCGTAGTCGCGGAACAGGAACAGGTCTGGGTTTTCCATCCACTCGTCGGGCAGTTCGAAGTCCATCGCGCGGACCTTGACCGCGTCGGTGATGTTTTTGATCGCACGACCGGTGAAGCGTTCATCCGCCTGCTGAATCGCCTTGAGGTAGGTGCCCAGTTTGGCGATGGTGTCCATCTGGCCGATCTCGCCAGACACCCGGTCATAGACCTGCAACAAAGCATCCTCATGCGGGCGGGAATGGCTTTCGAAACTGGCGGCGACGGCCTTCTTGATTTCCTGCGCGGCATAGGCTTCGTGTTCGCCCAGCGGGATGTCGTGGTTGCGGCCCATCAGCAGGTGCAGAATGTCGATGTAATCCTCGCGCGTTTGCGGCCCGTCCACCAGGAACCGAGCGCCCGCCCGCTGTCGCAGGGCGTCGTCCACGTTCTCGGGGTAGTTCGAAAACATGCCAAAGGTGCAGTTGCCGCGCACGACGGTGTTCGCGCCCGCAAAGCTTTCCATCAGCACGGCGGTGATTTCCAGTTGCCCGGCCGAGGACTGCCGGTCGCCGCGTTTGCCCGCCAACTGGTCGATGTCGTCGATGGTGCCGAAGCCGATGACCGAGGGGTCGATGATCGTGTTGATAAAGGCCTTGGCGTTCTGGCCGGACTTGCCCTGATAGCTGTCGATATTGTCAGTGCTCAGGTTCTGATAGCGGAACGGGTAGCCCGCGTTCTGGCAATAGTCGTTAATCAGTCCGGCCATCATCTGGATCAGGGTGGTCTTGCCGGTACCCGGCTTGCCGTCACCCATGAAGGTGAAGATGAATCCGCCAAGTTCCGCAAACGGATTCAGACGTCGGTCGAAGTCGTAGGCCATCACCATCTTGGCCAGCTTCATCGCCTGATACTTGGCGATATGGTTGCCGACCACTTCGTTCGGCTTTTTGAACGTCATGGTCAGGGTGGTGGATTTCGCCTTTGAGGCCGGCTCAAAACCCCGGATGGTCAGATCGTCGGCCTCGATATGCCAGGCGGCGTTCTGGAACGGGGCCAGATGGCCCGCGGATTGGGCGCGCAGGGCGGCCTTTTCCATCAGTTGCTCGGCATAGGCGCTGGTGGCGGCGATCAGGTGGGCATCATCGGGGGCGTGTTTGGCCAGCGTCTGGTCCAGCTCCCACAGCGCGCCGTGCAGGGCAAGTTGGCCATTGTCGGTCAGAACCTCTTCGATCTCACCAATATCGACGGTTGTCTCACCCAGGTGCGAGGACATCAGATAGGCCAGCGCATTGCCTAGGGTATGGGAGGTGATCAGGGCCTCAGCCGTCAACAGTTCCGAGAATTCGGTCTTGCGGGCGGGCGGCAGATCTCCAGCCAGATTGGCCCGTTTGAGATCGGCCAACGGGGTCTGCTCTGCGTATGCTTCGGCCACGGCGAGAGCGATGGCAATTGCGCGGCGAATGGCCTGCTGCGTGGTGGCCTGCGGCGGTGACACCAACGCATCGTCCTCATCCGAGGCCTCGATCCGTTCGACCAAATGCACGCCATCCGCGCGCACGGTGCGCCGTGTCACAAGCCCCGGCGTGGTCGATCGGAACCGCCGTCCGGTCGATATACCCGGCGACCGCTCAACAGCAGCCTCAACAGGTTTGGCGATCCTTGGTGCGTGCTCGAACCCGTTCAGCAAGGCGGTCGCAGCGGGATAGTGTTTGCGAATGTCTTCTTCGCGCAATTCCATCTGATCTGACGTCAAACTCATTTCAAAATCGCCTTTGCTATCTTCAATATCTCAACACCTGCCCGGTCTTGCTGACGACGAACTTGCGCACATCGGCGAACCCCGGCGGGTTGCGTTCGGCCAGCACCTGAAACGGGCGTTGGGGCAGGATGATCGACCGCTGGGTGCGGGTGGCGCCGGTTTCGGCCCCCTGCCCGCCGAACGGATCCAACGCAAAGACCTCGCGCTCGACGGTCGAGAACCAACCGGCGCGCTCTTCGATCACCTCTTCGCTTTCCAGCTCTTCGGTGGTCCAGGCCAGCGCCCAGTCTTGCCCCTCGGGCGCTTGTGCGTCCTCCAGCACCTGCCGCAAGGGGCCGGATTGCTCGGTATAGGCCGAGGAATACATCGGGCCCACGTGGATGCGGCGCAGGTGTTTGGGGTGCAGGTCGTCAAAATCCTGATCGAAGCCTTTGGCGATGGTCACCAGTTTCAACCCACCCAGGGACTGCGCCATCAGATGCGCCTGCACCTCGGGCCAACGGCGCTGATCCTTGGGCAGGGCCGTCTTGCCGCTGTCCTCAAGCTGCATCAGGTAGATGACCGGCAGGTTGATCTGGCTGTCATAAACCGCCCAATGCACCATGAACTTGCGCCGATCGCCTTCGTTGCCGATCCAGTGGCATTCGGGATCATTGCGGGACCAGAACAGCTGCCCCTTCAGAAGTTCCTCGTAATAGAGCCTTTGAGACAGCGCGAATTGCAGCTTGGTGGGGATTGCCTGATCCCCGATGATGGTGCGCACCATGTCAGTTTTCAGGTCATCTTCCGAGGGCATATTCGCCAGATGCACCTGCGCCTGCTGCGCGTCATTGGCCATGGTCAGCAGCTCAGCCGCCACCGGAAACCCGCTGTCGCGCTTGTCCATGGCGAGGCTGCCAAAGAACCGCCCCGTATCGCGCCCGACCAGCAGGTATTTCATGGAAAGCGCCCGGAAGGTGTAGAGCAGCCCCGAGAGGTAACGCGACACGATCCGCACTTCTTGCTTGCTGATTGCGCCCTCCGCCTCCATCGTCGCGGCCACGCGCAGGAGGTGGACGGTAATCACCTCGAATTTGCGGAAATAACGGCGTGAAGCGAAAGTGTCGGTCAGACCGACATGGTCTTGGGTCGGGTTAGTCATTATCCACGCGCTCTTTTCTTTGTCGGCGGCCGAACAACTTCTTATCAAGCTGTTCAAGCTTGATGAGGCCGTTGGCGAACTGAACGCAGAGGCAAAATGTCACCAAAAGAACACCCGCTATAAGCACAAGTTTAATCACCAAATGGTCTGGCACCCAATTAGTTGTCAGAAGAAGCAAAGTTAGGAACCCGCCAAAGACAACAAAGTGAATCCCTATCCTGAACCTGTAGCGTATTCTTTTAGGCTTGCCTTTGGAACGGAACGTCACTGAAGCGCCTCACCCCCCATACAAGTTCTTATCATGCTTCTCGACAATCGAGGCAAACCGGCGGGCAAAGCGTTCATCCGCCTTGGCCTTTTTCTCCAGCACGTCGCGGGCAAAGACCATGTGGTCCTCGTGCGCCTCAAGCATGTCGGCCATTTTCTGATTGGTCGCAGTGCCGATGGCAGCCATGGCGGTTTGCGCCTCTTGATCCGTTTGCACACCGATCTCGTTGATGCGGTGGGCCACGTCCTGCTGCTGCGCGGTTTTCAGCGATTTGGTGAGGGCGTCATACAGCACCACGCGCTGTTGCGTGTCTGTCTGCAGCTTGTTGATCAGCACCATCTGCGTCGCCGCCTGGTTTTGCAATGAGTCGACCCAAGTCTTGCCCTTTTCGATGTAACGCTCCAGCGTCTGGGATTTGGCCAGCTTGACCTGCTCTTCCTGAACCTTGGCGTTATATTGCTTGTTCAGCTCGGCCAGTTCGGTTTCCAGCTGGGTGCGCGCGGCGGCGTCCTGTTCAACGCTGATCTTGTTTTCCAGCGTGATGATCGTCGGGTCCATGCCCTGAATCTCGGCGCGCAGCGATTCCAGCTCGGCCACGGTGGCTTCGCGGTCGTCCAGTGTGCCGGTCAGGTTATCCTCGACCTTAACGCGTTGTTCTTCCAGTACGGATAGCTGCCCTTCCAGCAGTTTCACGATCACATCGGATTTGGCGATCAGGTCCTGCAGCTTGTCGTCGATATTGGCGGTGCGCATGCGTTCCTGCCGCATCGATTCCGATTTTCCACGTGAGAAGATGCCGACAAACGACTCCCACCCGGTTTTCGAGCGCATCTCGTCGAAATCCTTGGAAAACGCATTGGTGACGTCGTCCAGACCCATGATCAGCTCGGCGATGTTTGCGTTCATCACTTCGGTATGGGCGTGCACATCCTCAAGCGTGGCATTTTCGATGTCGATATCCGCCTCGGCAGTGCCAATTTTTGCGCGCGCATCCTCTATCCGCGAGGTCAGCCCTTCAATCTGTGACTGGCTTTCGCGCACTTTGGTCTGAGTTTCTTCGATCAAGGCGTCAAATTGATGGTTCGACATCTGCACTATCCCCTTTTTTTGTTCATTTGCCCAATAAGATAGAGAATGTTACGATCATTTACATCCCCTCGGGCTCTAAAATCATGCAGACTTTCGCAAACTCGTCACGAAAAAGATAGCGCTATGATGCAGCCGTTTGCGATCTGTTGAACATCTACAATTCCGGGTTTTTGATCAAATCTGGATTGATCCGAGAGGCACAGTGGACATAGACAATTCCGACCCCACCTGATTGGGTGCGCGTGAACCCTATTCCTGCCGGAGGCCGACCCATGCTGGACGCAACAACCGACCTGAAATCGATCCTGAAAAACCCCGATCTGCTGGTGACCAAAGCCTATATCGGCGGCCAGTGGGTGGATGGCGACAATGGCACTTTTGCCGTGACCAACCCAGCCCGGGGCGATGTGGTGGCCGAGGTTGCCGATGTCAGCCGCGCGCAGGTGGCCGGGGCCATTGCCCAGGCCGAGGCGGCCCAGAAGGAATGGGCCAAACTGACCGGCAAAGAGCGGGCTGTGATCCTGCGGCGCTGGTATGACCTGATGATGGAAAACGCCGAGGATCTGGGCAAGATCCTGACGGCAGAACAGGGTAAACCCCTGGCCGAGGCGGTAGGCGAAATCGGGTATGGCGCGTCCTTCATCGAGTTCTTCGGCGAAGAAGCCAAGCGCGTCTATGGTGAAACCATTCCCGGCCATCAGCGCGACAAGCGGATCACCGTTTTGAAGCAACCCATCGGCGTGGCGGCCTCGATCACGCCGTGGAACTTCCCCAACGCGATGATCACCCGCAAAGCGGCGCCTGCGCTGGCCGCAGGTTGCGCCTTCGTGGCCCGTCCGGCGACGGAAACACCGCTATCGGCGCTGGTTCTGGCTTTGCTGGCCGAGCAGGCCGGTGTGCCTGCCGGCGTGTTCAACGTCGTGCCCTCGTCCCAGGCCAGCGAGATCGGGAAAGAGTTCTGCGAAAACCCCGGTGTGCGCAAACTGACTTTTACCGGCTCGACCGAGGTAGGGCGCATCCTGCTGCGTCAGGCCGCCGATCAGGTGATGAAATGCTCGATGGAGCTGGGCGGCAATGCGCCCTTCATCGTCTTCGACGACGCTGATCTGGATGCCGCCGTCGAAGGTGCGATGCTGTGCAAGTTCCGCAACAACGGTCAGACCTGTGTCTGCGCCAACCGCATCTACGTGCAAGCCGGGGCCTATGACGCCTTCGCCGCCAAACTGAAGGCCGCCACCGAGGCGCTGCAGGTTGGCGATGGCCTTACCCAGGGCACTACCACCGGTCCGCTGATCAGTGATGAGGCCGTCGCCAAGGTGCGCGAACACATCGCCGACGCCACCGAAAAAGGAGGCGTCGTTCTGACTGGTGGCCTGCCCCATGATCTGGGCGGCACCTTCTTCCAGCCCACCATCGTCACCGGCGTCACGCAAGAGATGAAGGTCGCGCAGGAAGAAACCTTTGGCCCTTTGGCGCCTTTGTTCAAATTCGAGGACGAGGATGACGTGATCGCCATGGCCAATGACACGATCTTTGGTCTGGCGTCCTATTTCTACGCCAAGGACCTGAGCCGCGTCTACAAAGTGGCCGAGGCGCTGGAATATGGCATCGTGGGTGTGAACACCGGCATCATCTCGACCGAGCTTGGGCCGTTCGGCGGCGTCAAACAATCCGGTCTGGGCCGCGAAGGCAGCCACTACGGCATGGAAGACTATCTTGAGATGAAATACATCTGCATGTCGGTTTGATCCCAAAAGCCCCGGTGCGGCGCGCCGGGGCCATTTTGTTTGTCACAAAACTGCAAACAAATCGTCACATCCCTGCAATGCGCTGGGTCCATTCCCCTGTCATCCAAGTAAAGGGGGATACCTACCGATGTCATTGCGCCTTGTTTGCCTGACATCTGCTCTTGCCCTGACCGCCGGTCAAGCCATGGCAGAAAAGAACTTCAACCGAATTGCGTCTTTCCCGGTCGTCAAGAACATGGCCGAGGGCGCGGATACCACCCGTGAGACCTCGCCCGAAATCATCGCGGCAACTGCGGATGGCATGACGCTGGTTTACACCGACAGTCCGCTGGGTGTGATCGGCATGATCGACATCAACGACCCCGCGAACCCGTCCCCTATGGGTGCAATGGATGTAGGCGGTGAGCCGACATCAGTCGGTATCGTAGGCGCGACGGCTTTTGTGGGCGTGAACACATCTGAAAGCTATACCGCCCCCTCGGGCAAGCTGATCTCGGTCGATATCTCGGGTAAGGCAGAAACCGGCGCCTGTGATCTGGGCGGCCAGCCCGACAGCGTCGCTATCGCCCCGGATGGCAGCTTTGTTGCCGTCGCAATCGAGAACGAACGCGACGAAGACCTGAATGACGGCATCATCCCGCAACTGCCCGCCGGTTCGCTGGCTCTGGTGCCACTGAAGGATGGCGCGCTGGATTGCGCAGGTATGAAGATGGCATCGCTGACCGGTCTGGCTGACGTAGCGCCCACCGATCCCGAACCCGAGTTTGTTGACATCAACGGCCTGGGTGAAACCGTCATCACCTTGCAGGAAAACAACCACATCGCGGTTGTCGATAAAGATGGCAACGTGGTCAGCCATTTCTCGGCCGGCGCGGTTGATCTGGAAGGCATCGACGCCACGGATGAACGCGGCGCACTGATCTTCAACGAAAGCCAGCCGGGCCGTCTGCGCGAGCCGGACGCGGTGAAATGGATCGACGACAACCACTTCGCCACCGCCAACGAAGGTGATTATGAAGGCGGGTCGCGTGGTTGGACCATCTTCCACAAAGACGGCAACGTTGTTTACGAGAACGGCACCGATTTCGAGAAGGCTATCATCCAGATCGGCCACTACCCAGACAAACGCTCGGACAGCAAAGGCGTTGAGCCGGAAAGCGTGACCGCAGCCACATTCGGCGGTACGCCTATGATCTTTGTCGGAGCCGAGCGCGCCTCGGTCGTGGGTGTTTATGATGCCACCGATCCGACCAACCCGGTTCTGAAACAGCTGTTGCCCTCGGGCGTTGGCCCAGAAGGCTACGTTGCCATCCCCGAGCGCAACCTACTGGTCTCGGCAAACGAAAAAGACCTGATCGAAGACGGCGGCCCGCGTGCGCATGTGTCCATCTTCGAATACCAGGACGCCCCTGCAGATTACCCGCATCTGACCTCGAAAGGTGCGGATGAGTTGATCGGATGGGGCGCGTTGTCTGGTCTGGTCGCGGACGAAGACGGCATGATCTATGCGGTCAATGACAGCTTTTACGGATTTCAGCCCTCGATCTTCAAGATTGACCCCAGCCAGCAACCGGCCCGCATCGTGGACGTGATCCGCATTCACCGGCAGGACGGAAACCCGGCACAAAAGCTGGATCTGGAAGGCATCACGCTGGACGGCAACGGTGGCTTCTACGTTGCCTCCGAAGGCCGCACCGACCGCGTCATCCCGCACGCGATCTATCACGTCTCGGCCGAAGGCAAGATCAAAGACCGCAAGGGCGAGATCGGCCTGCCGCCGGAACTGATGGCGGTTGAGAAACGCTTTGGGTTTGAAGGCATCACAAAGGTAGGTGACACCTTGTGGATGGCCGTTCAGCGCGAATGGAAGGACGATCCGGAAAACCACGTAAAACTGGTCGCCTACAACCTGGACACCAAGGAATGGGGTGCCGTGCACTATCCCAAGGCGGACCCGGAAAAAGGTTGGGTTGGGTTGTCGGAAATCGTTGCTTTCGGAGACTATGTCTATGTCATCGAGCGCGACAATCAGCACGACCACCGCGCGGTGACCAAGAAGATCTACCGCATCCCGCTGTCCGAAATGACCCCTGCCCCGCTGGGCGGCCCGCTGCCCGTGGTCAGCAAGCAAGAGGTCCGAGACCTGCTGCCTGACCTGACCTCGACCGGCGGCTACGTTCTGGACAAGATCGAAGGTCTGGCCATCCTGCCCTCAGGCGAGGCGTTTGTGATGACCGACAATGACGGCGTCGACGATGCCTCGGGCGAGACGATGTTCTGGTCGATCGGATCGGTTTCGGCTGGAAACTGATCAGCTTGGTAAATGACAAGCCCCGCTCGGTCACGAGCGGGGCTTTTTGAACCAGAATTCAGACCTCTGGGTCACCCGCAAAAGCCTCAGGACGTTGGATCAATCCCAAGGCTCGTACAGCACATCGGAATAGTGACTGTTTGGCCAATCGGGATCGACGCGACCCATCCATGGACATCGCCATGCAGCGCCAAGCTGCTCGTCAATCTCGGCGCTGCGGATCTTGTTGGTTGCACCGTTTGGCACCAGTGTGATCTCGCCCAGATAGATTTTGTTTTCCCGCAGGAACATGTCGACGCGGATAAAGTCGAAATTCCGTCCGATCCCTTCCGCGATCTGGATCATTGTCGGCAGGCAATCCGGAATGGAAACCGGATCACCCGATCTGAAATACAGTTCTTTCTCGATGAAATTTCCGTCACGATCATAGATTGTCTGGATGTGATGGGTCTGACGGCCTGTATCGACCTGAAACAGCGCAACCCGACCGTTGGCCACGAAGAATTTCCAATCCGGTGCGTCGCCGCCTTCAAGACTCAGGTCTTCTTCGAAGTAGATGTTGCGCGGCATAGCTTCATACCACCAGAGCGAGCGTACTTCGTCATGCACCTTTGTCAGCCACTCGGTCGAGAGGTCTGAGGCCTCGGCACGCAGTTGGTCGGATGCCGGCAAAGCGACCGGCATATTCGTTCCGGAACTGTGGTTCGATTTAAAATAGTAAGTGCCTTCAGGCAGCTCATCATCCGCGGGCAATCCCGGTCGATCTGATATCCACGGCCTTTGCGGAATGGTCACCTTTGGCCGCAAATCTCTCGGCAAGTATCCGGCGCTTCGCAATTTATCGGACGGGCTGGGCTTGGGTATCGGACCGAAGAATTTGAACAGAACCTGCTTTTCGGTGAAGCTCGTCGGCGCGATCAGGTTCGGTAACCGTTTGTGAAATCGCAGGTATTTTCGAATGGAATGCGCCAAGGCAACCGGCAGCGACTCGCCAATCACGTCAATCCCCCGCTGAAATCCGGGCGGTGGATCTAGGTCTACACCGTGCAAGCCATTGTCTCGAATGATCTTCAGCGCATTCCGTGAATAGTGTATCGGCTTTTGTTCCTCCGGAGGCTGCCACGCGCTCAGATACTGTGCTCTGATCCGCGCAACCAAGTCGTGCAAGTTGCACACTTTCGACAGCCGCTCCATTTCTTGCCGGGTCTGGTCTTGCCACCTGAGGATGGACGTATCCCTGGCCTCATTGAGGTTCCACCTTTTGTAGAAATTCTGCGTGTGCCGGTCGCTCGCGTTTTTGTATCCCCGGCCTCGTTCTGCCTTGAGGCTGAACGAATGCGGGTCACGCACCATATAATGGTTGATTTGTGCTAACTCATAGCTCACGACCTGTCCGAAAAAACCTCCCATCGGGCTCTGCCCGGTGGATACCCAACGCGTGAGCCAGTTCCTTTGCCGGTCGTTCACATTGGCGTCGTCCAGCGACAGGGCCTCACCGGTAGGGGTCGAAAACCGTTCCAGCCGAGAGGCCCCCGGTTCCAGATCGCAAAGGTGCAGGAACTGGGAAAATCCCCGCGTCTCTTTGTTCTTTTGAAAAAACGTTTTGAACTGCGTTCTTTCCAGACCTGCGTCACATTGGGTGTACTCGTTGGAAATGTACCGGCCGTTAAAAACAAGGTTTCCGGAATCCCCGAACACACGCCAATTGATCAGCATCCCGATACGATCCTGCGACCCGAGGTGATGCACAAGATCTACGACGGCGCCGCGTCCAACGTGAATGTTCAGAAACTCGTCAGCATCCAAAAAGATGCCCCAGTCGCCTTCTTTCAGAATGCCCAGTTCTGCAACCAACCGGGTGGCATTCTCTTGCGCCGAGCGCCCTTCCGGTACCTCTTGACGGATGGTCTGAACTTCACCCTGTTCGGACAGCGCGCGCAGCAGGTCGTCGGTTGCGTCAACGCAGTCATTCGTGACGATAATGATCTGATCGAACCCAATCGCTTTATGGTAGGCGACCCATTCCAGCAGAAAGGGCGCTTCGTTCTTCATTGCCGAAAACAGTATGTTCGCCATCTTAAAAGTTATTCTCTGCTCTACCCAATCAACCCGAGCCGCGATCGTTTCATTGAACCGAAATATACAGACTTCACCGGGTGTTCACGTAGTAGCAGCCCCATCGTCATGATGAAATATCGTATTGCTTGCGGAACAAGAGGGCGCCGGGCTGGTCGTGGGCAATTGTCGCTTACACAGCTGGATGTTTCCAGCCCTGCAAACAACAACGCCCCGCGCCTGGAGGTGCGCGGGGCGTGCAGTCTGCGACAGTCCAGAGAGGCGGGACTATCGCTTTGGGGTCAACGGCCTCAGTTCACGGCCTTGGCGTCGACCACGTCCTTTTCGATGGCCTTGGCCGAAGAAATCTCGATCCGGCGCGGCTTCAGGGCCTCGGGCACTTCGCGCTTCAGGTCGATGTTCAGCATGCCGTTTTCATGGCTCGCGCCGGTGACGCGAACATGATCGGCCAGAGCAAAGCGGCGCTCGAACGCACGGGTCGCGATGCCACGATGCAGGTAGCTGCGCTCTTTGTCCTCGGCGGCTTTCTTGCCGGCGACGATCAATGCATTTTCCTTCACTTCGACCGACAGGTCATCTTCCGAAAAACCGGCGACAGCAACCGAGATGCGATAGGTGTCAGCATCGGTTTTTTCGATGTTATAAGGCGGGTAGCTGGGCTGGGCCACGTCATTGGTCAGAACGCGATCCATCATGTCGGCGATCTGGTCGAAACCGATGGTGGCGCGGTGCAGCGGTGCAAAATCGAATGTACGCATATGTCATATCCTCATGTCTGAGCGATCTGTGTTTTGCCCTCCGTTCGGACGGGCGGTTCAGTGTGCCAGGCCCCGTTTGCGGCGACCCGGTACAGTTCACATGGGGAGCATTTTGACCGAGTTCAAGACCCGCCGGGCGAGATGAATTTCGCACCCGAACTGGACTTGCCCGACCCGACCTGCAGGCGGCGGATTGCGGCTTTGGGTTTCGGCTTGTCGCGGCGAATATCGGCCTTGAGATCCGAAACGATTCCAGCCAGTTCCATCCCGAAACCGATCTTTTGCTCGCCATCGGTTCCGACTGCGGACACGACCGACAAAATCTGCCAGCGCGGGCCTTTTCGCGCCAATAACGCCGATCCGGACGAGCCGAATGTAATATCGCAGTTAAAGGTGATCAGACCCTGCCGACGCTGCAAAATCTGGCAGGATCGTTCGCGGGTGATCGCCTCGGACCGGCCACGCCCGTATGAGGCAAGACTGACCTCTTTTCCCGCTACGCCGCCGTTATACAGCACGAAAGGATCCGCCACAGAATAGGGAATGGGCTGTTCCAGTCGCATCAGCGCGACATCCGCCCGCACGGCTGCGGCCGAAAGCTCGGGGTGGTTGCGATAATCCGGATGCACCGCGATCTGGACGACCTTGCGATCGGCCAGTGATTTGCCATAGCTCAGCCCGGCCCGGAAGGTCACCTCGCCCGAGGCGTAGGTCTTGCCGGTATCATCGTCGATCGCGCAATGGGCGGCAGTTAGAACCAGATCCTGCGCGATCAGCGTGCCGGTGCAGAAGCCGTTCTTGCCGATGTCCAGGCGGCCGATGGCTTCCCAGCCGAACAGATCTTCGCGGTCGGTCAGCTCGCGCTTGCTGCTTTGGGCATGAGACGCGGTAGCAATAAGCGACAGGCCCAGCACGGCGCTCAGCAGAAATCGTGTCATGGCTTGATGAACCTTGCGCCAATGTTTCTGTTGCGCCCCCCTTGGGATGTGTCGGCGAGAAACCCGCGCCCGGCGGACAATTCGGCGTGCAACACAGGCAACGATCCTTCGACTGCGGTGCCAACCGCGACCCGCTGACCATTGAATTCCGCCTTGGCGGCCACCACGGACACAATGCGCGGCCGGTCGCCGTCAAAGGAAAAGACCGGTGCCCCGGATGAGCCGAACTCGACATCGCAGGACATCACCAAAACTTCGGACTGGCGGGTCATGACCGAACACACCTCTTGCAGCGAAGGGGCCTCGGCACGGTCGCGCGCATAAGACACCACGCCCACCTCGGCGCCGCGGCGCGGGCGGTCTCCGGTTTCAAAAGGGATTACGGTGGTATTGCGGATGGGTTGCCACAACTCGATCAAGGCTATGTCGTTGCCCAGCCGCGCGGTCGGAGTTTCCCTGCTGTAGCGGTAGTCGGGATGAATTACGGCCTGCCGGGCCGCACGATAGGCCGAAGCACGGCCCAGACGCCATGCGGCGAGAAACTCGACCTCGGAAAGATCGACCCGCTGACCCGTCGCCTTGTCAAACAGGCAATGGGCGGCGGTCAGGACCAAAGTCGGTGAGATCAGCGTTCCGGTACAAAAGCCCGCGCCGTTGATGTCCAGACGACCCACAGCCATCCACGCCCGCCCTGCATCGGTGGTGTCCAGGCTTTTCAGCCCGCTGTCCTGCGCCATGGCGGCCATCGGCGTCAATGCCAGCGCGATTGCCCTGATCCAGTTTCGCAAGCGGTTCTCCGGCGTTGCTGTTAGCTTACCTTCCTACGCGCCGCGTGGGGCGAAAATAGGGCGGTCGCGACTGATGCGCTTTCACCGGGGAACTGATGCACCGCTGCATCATCTGCGCTTATCTCAGGATCGGAACCTCTGGCGCGTGGCCCACCTGCAAGGCCCGTGGTTCTGGGCCGCCGGTGGCCCAGTCCAACAACTCGACCGTGTGCAAAATCGGGACATCCGTGCCCGAACTGATCTGCATCATGCAGCCGATATTGCCCGCAGCGATCACATCCGGGTTTTTCGCCTCTAGGGTACTGACCTTACGTTGCTTCAACTGGCCCGAGATTTCGGGTTGCATCAGGTTGTATGTACCCGCACTGCCACAGCACAGATGGCTGTCAGCAGGCTCTAATACCGAGAATCCCACCCTTTTCAGCAAATCCTTGGGATGGGATTTTATCTTTTGCCCGTGCTGCAGTGAACAAGCCGCGTGATAGGCAACAGTCAATCCCTTATCCGCGCCTTCCGGCAGGTCGAGCTGAACCAACAGCTCGCTGATATCCATCGCTATGCCCGACACCAGCGTTGCATCCTCGGACAGAGGATCGTTGCGGAACATGTGCCCGTAGTCCTTGACAGTGGTGCCGCAGCCCGAGGTGTTGATAACGATGGCGTCCAGACCTTCGCCATTCAACTCTGCCATCCAGGCTCTGATGTTGGCTTTTGCCGCTTTGTGGCTGTCCTGCACCTTGCCCATGTGATGGGTCAATGCGCCACAGCATCCAGCACCTTTGGCCACTACGACCTCGCACCCCAACCGCGTCAGCAGACGGATCGTCGCATCGTTGATATCGGTGTTCAGCGCTTTTTGCGCGCAGCCCGTCATCAAAGCGACGCGCTTGAGTCGCTGCCCATTGGGCGCAAAACTCTGCGGGTCATCATTGCGACTGACCGGAGGGATGCGTTTTGGCGCCATGTCCAGCATCGCACGCAGCCTTGCATCAGGCATCAGGAACCGGAAAGGCCGGCCCAGCTTGGCCCCGATCAACGCCCAGCGGAAACGCATCGGATAGGGCAGAATCTGCGCCAGTACCCAGCGCAATGCGCGATCTGTGAAGGGGCGTTTGTAGTTGGCCTCAATGTATTCGCGCGCGTGGTCAACCAGATGCATGTAATGCACACCCGAGGGACAGGTTGTCATGCAAGCCAGACAAGACAGGCAACGGTCGATATGCTTGACGGTTTTCTCATCCGGCACACGCTCATTTTCCAGCATGTCCTTGATCAGATAGATACGCCCGCGCGGACTGTCGAGCTCATCCCCCAGCACCTGATAGGTCGGGCAGGTAGCGGTACAAAACCCGCAATGCACACAGCTGCGCAGGATTTCATTTGAGCGCTGTATCGCCGGGTCTTGCAGCTGTTTTTCGGTGAACGTCGTCTGCATCGGCTTACCCCATCAGTCCCGGATTAAGAATACCACGAGGATCAAAACGCGCGCGCAATCCTTTTGTTAGAGCCTGAACACCCGCGGATTCAGGCTGAAATCGACCTAAGGCACGGACCGTTTCTGCACCCGCGCGTACAAGCGTCGCATGGCCGTCAAACCTGCCCAACCGTGCACGTACATCGGAACCTTCGGGAACCAGCGCCCAGATCAGACCTCCGCCCCAATCCAGCAGAGTTTGATCCGCTTCAACTCGGGCCACGATTTCAGGCGCGTCAGTGGGTTTGACCGAGATACGCCAAACATCACCTACCTTGCCGTGAAACGGTCTGACATCGCGCAGGCCCAGCCAAAGTTCGGCGGACTCCGAGACCTCGGTGATCTCGCCGAACCCCGATAGCTTGGTTTTCAGCTGTTCTGTTCGGTAGGTTACTGAATCTGAGAACCCCTCAACCCGCAACAACGCCCGCCCGTCCTGCGGGTTATAGGAGGCCCCGCTGACCTCGAACGGGGATTTCAGCGCGGCGGACAGGGCCTGAACCGCATCCACGACTTCTGTGACGTGCACCGCGAGGGTCGCAACGGACTCGGACTTGGGCAGCACCTTCAGCGACACTTCGGTCAGGCCCCCAAGCGTGCCCCACGACCCAGCCATCAGCTTAACCAGATCGTAGCCAGTGACGTTTTTCATCACCCGACCGCCATTCTTGATCACCTGCCCAATGCCGTCGACATAGCGCACACCCAGCAGGAAATCGCGGCAGGCCCCGGCCTGAATGCGGCGAGGTCCCGAGATATTGGCAGCCACCACACCGCCAATGGTCGGCGTCCCATTGGTGCCCAGCAACCCGCGATGGTCCATCGGTTCAAACGCCAACTGCTGCCCTTCGGCTTCCAACGCGGCTTCAATCTCGGCTACGGGTGTGCCCGCCTGCGCCACAAGGGTCAGCGCACCGGGTTCATACAGGGTGATCCCGCTCAGCCCCGAGGTCTCGAGCGTGGTCTCCGGCCCGCTCAGCCCACGCGTGCCACCGCCGACAATTCGCACCGGTTCCGTCAGCCCGGCCACCATCTCGGCCAGTTCGGCCTCTGTCTTGAGTTTCATCGTAAAACTTCTTTGTTAGAGCCTGTTATTCCGCAGCCAACCGCACATCCCGACGGGACTCGGATACGTCCAGAGGGAACACTTTCGCGGGGTTCAGCAGCCACTTGGGATCGAACACATCCTTGACGGCCATCTGCGCCTCAAGATCCGCAGGCGCGTATTGATGGGACATCAGGTCCCGTTTTTCGATGCCCACGCCATGCTCGCCGGTCAGGCAACCGCCCACATCAACGCAGAGCTTCAGGATATCGGCCCCAAACGCCTCGCACTTTTCAAGATCACCTGGTTTATTGGCATCGAACAGGATCAGCGGGTGCATATTACCGTCGCCCGCGTGGAAAACGTTGCCCACAGGCAGGCCGTATTCCGCGCTTAGCTCTCCAATCCGGCGCAAGACTTCGGGCAGCGAGGACACCGGGATCGTGCCGTCCAGACACATGTAATCGTTCATCTGCCCCATTGCGCCAAAGGCCGATTTCCGGCCTAGCCAGATCTTGGCGCTTTCTTCGTCCGATTGGCTCTCGCGCAGTTCCACCGGGTTGTGGCGTTTGGCGATTTCGATAATTTTCGACAGTTGATCGTCGATCTCAGCCTCGGACCCTTCGACCTCAACGATCAACAGCGCGTGGCAATCCGGATATCCCGCGTGGGCGAAGTTTTCACAGGCCTTGATGCAGAGTGTGTCCATAAACTCGATCGCGACCGGCAAAATGCCCGATTTGATGATATCGGATACGCATTGCCCCGCGACTTCATTGTCGTCGAAGCCCATCAGAACCGGCCGCGCGCCCTCGGGCTTACGCAGAATACGCAACGTGGCCTCGGTCACTACGCCCAGTTGCCCTTCTGAGCCGCAGATGACCCCCAACAGATCCAGTCCGCCCGCATCCAGATGCGCGCCGCCGATCTCGACCACGCTACCATCCATCAAGACCATCTTGACGCCCAGCAGATTGTTGGTGGTCACACCATATTTCAGACAATGCGCCCCGCCCGAGTTCATCGCGATATTCCCCGCAATAGCGCAGGCCAATTGCGAGGACGGATCGGGCGCGTAGAAAAAATCCTCTTCCTCGACTGCGCCGGTCACGCTCAGGTTGGTGCGGCCGGTCTGAACGCGGATGAAGCGGTTATCGTAGTCGGTCTCCAGTACCTCATTCATTCGGGCGACGCCCAGAATGACGCTATCCGCGGTGGGTAACGCACCACCCGCCAGCGACGTGCCCGAGCCGCGCGGCACCACCGGCACGCCTTCCTCATGGCAGATACGCAGCACGTCCGAGACCTCTTGCGTGTTTGACGGCAGCACTGCCAGCATCGGCGGGCAGCGATAGGCGGTCAGCGCGTCACATTCATAGGCACGGGTTTCAGCCGGTTCATGGATCACGGCGTCCGCAGGCAACACCTGCAACAGGCGCGACAGGACAACCTGCTTGCGCGCCAGGATTTCGGGGTTTGGCTGGGGCATTTCCATCGCTTATCCTCCGTTTGGTAAAATAATATTACCAATTTACCTATCTGGCAAGTTCTGATCTCTGGCCCTACTGTCGCCGATATGACATGGATCGACCGCGCCCTTTTGTTTTCATCACTGGATTATGCCGCTGTGCTGCTTTTGCTGGGCGCATGGCAGTGGATCGGCTGGCGGATTGAACATCCCGCGCCCCACAAACAATCGGTCGCGATGATGATGGACGACTTCCGGCGCGGCTGGATGCACGAGATGGTCACTCGGCAGCCCCGGATGTTTGACGCGCAGGTCGTGGCGGCGATGCGGCAGGGCAGTACCTTCTTTGCCTCGACCACCATGATCGCCATCGGCGGTGGGCTGGCCCTGTTGGGAAACACTGAACGGCTGGCGGGCGTCGCCAGCGACTTGGCCATCGGCAGCGCTCCGGCACTGGTGTGGGAGATCAAGATTCTGGTGGTGATCCTGTTTCTGGCCAATGCGTTCCTGAAATACGTCTGGGCGCATAGGCTGTTTGGATATTGCGCGGTGCTGATGGCCGCCGTCCCGAACGATCCCGATGACCCGCAAGCCTATCCGCGCGCCGCACAAGCGGCCGAGATTTGCGTCACCGCCGCACGCAGCTTCAATCGCGGCCTGCGCGCCACCTATTTTGCATTGGCATCGCTGGCGTGGATATTGGGGCCGCTTGCCCTGATACTCGGGACGGTTATCACTCTGGGCGTCTTGTATCGGCGTGAATTCGCATCCCATTCCCGATCAGTGCTGTTGACCCTGCCGCCCAACACAGAGTCGTGATGACGCCGGGGCGCATCCCCCCTTATGTTTGCCTTATGCGATACCTGATTCTCAGCGCCGTTCTGGCTTCACCCGCCTTTGCCGATGACCCCGTGATCGAAAATGCCACCGCCCAGCGTAGCGGGGATACATGGCGATTCGATGTGACCGTCTCGCATCCCGAAACGGGTTGGGATGACTACGCAGATGGCTGGCGTGTGTTGGATATGGATGGCAATGAGCTGGGGATGCGCGTGCTGCATCACCCGCACGAGAATGAACAACCCTTCACCCGGTCGTTGAGCGGGGTGGCTATCCCAGAAGGAACACCCCAAGTGCAGGTACAGGCTCGTACAAATGTGGATGGCTGGGCAGAAAGGACGTTTGTCGTCACGCTACCCTGATCAGAACAGACCCATTTCCAACCCGGCAGCCATGGCAAGCCCGATCTCGCGGCATTTTTCAAGCTGATCTTGCGGAATGGTCTTTTCGGCCAATATTGCCTCGGGCGTCTGCGCATGGGTACAGAGGATCAGCGGCGGCTGTACTTCCTTCAACCGCCAGCCCGTTGCGATCCGGGCGATCTGACGGGCTGCGTTCTCACCGTCTGACCCGGCACAAACCATCTGGGCATAGGGGCGCCCTTCGATCCGGCCCAGCACCGGATAGTAGCTGCGGTCAAAAAATTCCTTCATCAGACCCGAAATCGCCGCCAGATTCTCGGGCGCGCAGAAGATATAGCCATCGGCGTCCAACAGATCATCAGGCCCAGCCTGATCGGCGGGTTTCAGAATGGTCTCGGCCTCGTCACGCGCAGCCGAAGCCGCCGCTTCGGCCATCTGCCGAGCCCCGCCGGTGCGCGAATGGTAAACGATCAGAAGCTGCGCCATGTCAGATCCGATGATAGGGACCGCCCGACAGGATGGTTGCGGCCCGGTAAAGTTGCTCTGCCAGCATCACACGGACCAGCATATGGGGCCAGACCATCGATCCGAATGAAATGGAAAAATCGGCCTCGGCCCGCAGATTAGGGTCAATTCCGTCGGCTCCACCGATGATCAGCGCCAGATCCTGACGACCCGCGTCGCGCCAACCGCCCAGTTTTTTGGCAAAATCAGGCGAGGACATCACCCGCCCGCGTTCATCCAGCGTGCAGATCACCGCACCTTTGGGCAGCGCCTTGCGCAGCAGCGCACCCTCGGCCCCCATGCCAGCGTTTTTCTTGTCTTCGACCTCGATCACCCGCGCTGGACCAAGGCCCAAGCTGCGGCCGGTCCGGTCAAATCGGGTCAGGTAATCGTCAAGCAGGGTCTTCTCCGGTCCGGCACGCAATCGCCCGACCGCAACTATGCTGATACGCATATCTCTCTCGCCTCCGACCTCTCAATACAGGTCGGGATGGCGCCTCAGTTGGCCGAGGCGCTGCCGCCCTGGGGCAGCCACATCTTTTCCAGCTGGTAGAACTCACGCACTTCGGGGCGGAAGATATGGACGATCACGTCGCCCGTATCGATCAACACCCAGTCGCCGGCATCCTTGCCTTCGACCTTCGAGGTGAAACCGAATTCCTGCTTGATGCGATCCGTCAGCTTTTCCGCCATGGCAGCGACCTGGCGGGTCGAGCGACCCGAGGCAATCACCATATGATCCGCAACAGAAGACTTACCTTGCAGGTTGATCTGCACGACGTCTTCGGCCTTGTCATCGGAAAGTGAGGAAAGGATGCGTTCAAGCAGCTTGTCGCTGATTGACTGAGAGTGAGCCATTACACCGGCTCCGTCATCGGCGGGCAAACCCGCCTGGGTATGTAGAGACAGGACATAGTCCTCCTTTGCTGCGCGCCGCAAAACCCCGGCGCAGGGGTACTAATAAGGTAACAAGGGGAATGCAACATTTCAATGAAAGGCCTATGCGCGGGGTGCACGGGCGCTCACTCTTTGGCGATTTGTTGCGAGTCTGCGCCGTCCGACAGCAGCCGAACTTCGCGCTGCGGGAAGGGGATTGAGATGCTTTCGGCCTTAAAGGCGTCCCAAAGCGCCAGGTAAACATTACCCCGAATATTGGTCAGCCCTTTGGTCGGATCGCTGATCCAGAAGCGCAGGACATAATCCACGCTGCTATCCCCGAACCCTGTGATGTGGCAGACCGGTTCATGGCCGCCGCCGCTCAACACTCGCGTTACGGTTTTGACTGCTTTGATTGCCGTCGCCCGGACCTTGTGCGGATCGTCGTCGTAACTGGTGCCAAACTCCAGATCCAGCCGCACAAACTTGTCCGAATGCGACCAGTTCACCACTTGGTTGGTGATCAGATCCTCGTTCGGGATCAGGTATTCCCGCCCGTCCCGCGTGACGACAGAAACATAGCGGGCGCCCAGCGCGTTGATCCATCCGAACGTATCACCCAGCGAGATCACGTCGCCCGGCTTGATAGATCGGTCCATCAGAATGATGATCCCCGAGATCAGGTTCGACACCACTTTTTGCAGGCCAAAACCAATCCCCACACCAATGGCACCCGACAACAGTGCGATGCCGGTCAGATCAAACCCAAGCGTACGTATTGCGGCCAGAAAGACTGCGCCATAAAGCAACACCTGAATGCCCTTGGCCAGCAGCACCTGCATCGACGGGGTGATGTCATCATTTCTCATCAGCCCCCGTTCGGCTGCGCGGGTGCCAACACGGGCCAGTGTCAGCAGGATACCGATCAGCAAGGTGGCCTTGAGAATCCCCAGTGCTGAGATGTGCAGATCGCCGATTGAGATCGCCACACCGTCCAGAAACTCGGCCACGTCATCGGTCAGATTCAGGGCCACAAGCGTTGCATAGACCCACATCGCCCATTTGAAGATGCGCCGCAGTGTCCGGTTGCGCACCAGCCGCGCCACCAGCGCAATCGCCAGCCACGCCAGCGCCAAAGTCGCCACAACCCCGATGATGTAACTGCGCGAGGGCCAAGTGACCTGCTGCATCGCCAGATACAGCGCCCAGGACATCACCACGAAATAGACCAGCGTCAGGCGCTGCATCAGCTGTACCAAAACCCGCAACCGCCACTTTGGCCAACCTTCGCGCGCGCGGGCCCAGGCCTCCCATCGGCCCTGAGTCGTCAGCTTCAAAACAAAGGCCAGCGCCCACAGACCCAGAATGATGACCAGCTGGTGCTGGCGCCAGCCCGGAGTGACGACCAGCTCGACAAGGTTTTCGAATTGCACGGAAAAGCCCGCGACCATGTTTTCGTAGAGGTCCGACAGCGAGCTGGGGATCAGGTCTTGGTTCATAGTCCCAGCTTGGACAGCGTTGACCGATGATGCAAGCCCGGTGCCGGATTGAACCTTGATTGACGGCAAACCCCGATATATCTGGTGCGCATGAGACTCAATGTGGCCCAACAGCAAAATCTGGAAGACCGCGCGCGTTTGCGTGAACGGTTCTTTGGGGCTGCCCGCACGGTTCTGGCCCGCCTATCCGCGGCCTAAGCCACCTCGCCAGCTATTTCTCATTACATACGGGAGAGGACCAATGTCCCCCAAAACACTCTATGACAAGATCTGGGATGCCCATGTCGCCCACGAGGCCGAAGATGGCACCTGCCTGCTGTATATCGACCGCCACTTGGTTCACGAAGTAACCAGCCCGCAGGCGTTCGAAGGCCTGCGCATGGCGGGCCGCAATGTGCGCGCACCGGAAAAGACCATCGCGGTACCGGACCACAACGTTCCGACCACTGCGGACCGTGTGCATGGAATCGAAAATCCGGAATCACGCATTCAGGTCGAAGCGCTGGACAAGAATGCCAAGGATTTCGGCATTCACTACTACCCCGTGCATGACGTCCGTCAGGGCATCGTCCACATCGTTGGCCCCGAGCAAGGCTGGACCCTGCCCGGCATGACCGTTGTTTGTGGTGACAGCCACACCGCCACCCACGGCGCGTTTGGTGCTTTGGCCCACGGCATTGGTACGTCTGAGGTTGAGCACGTCCTGGCCACCCAGACCCTGATCCAGAAGAAATCAAAGAACATGAAGGTCGAGATCACCGGCAAGCTGCAGCCGGGCGTGACGGCCAAGGACATCACTCTGGCCGTGATCGGTGAGACCGGCACCGCCGGCGGCACCGGCTATGTCATCGAATATTGCGGCGAAGCGATCCGTGATCTGTCGATGGAAGGCCGCATGACCGTCTGCAATATGGCCATCGAAGGCGGTGCCCGCGCGGGCCTGATCGCACCCGATGAGACCACGTTTGAATATGTCAAAGGCCGTCCGCATGCTCCGAAAGGCGCGCAGTGGGAAGCGGCTCTGGATTGGTGGAAGACACTCTATACGGACGAAGACGCGCATTTCGACAAGGTCATCACCCTGCGCGGTGAAGATATCGCCCCCGTCGTGACCTGGGGCACCAGCCCCGAGGATGTTCTGCCGATTACTGCAACCGTGCCTCAGCCCGAAGATTTTGAAGGTGGCAAAGTCGAAGCGGCCCGCCGTTCGATCGAGTACATGGGTCTGGAAGCTGGCCAGAAACTGAGCGATGTGGAAATCGACACTGTCTTTATCGGGTCCTGTACCAATGGCCGGATCGAAGACCTGCGTGCCGCGGCAGAGATTCTGAAAGGCAAAAAGATCAAGGACGGCATGCGCGCCATGGTCGTGCCGGGTTCGGGTCTTGTGCGTGCTCAGGCCGAAGAAGAAGGTCTGGCCGATATATTCAAAGAGGCTGGCTTCGAATGGCGCTTGGCGGGATGCTCGATGTGTCTGGCGATGAACCCCGACCAGCTGCAGCCGGGCGAGCGCTGTGCCGCGACCTCGAACCGCAACTTCGAAGGCCGTCAGGGTCGCGGTGGACGGACCCACCTGCTGAGCCCCGCAATGGCTGCCGCAGCGGCAATCACAGGACGGCTGACAGACGTCCGTGAATTGATGTAAGGTCCCCTCATATCTAGATATTTGAGGGATTGAAAACATGAGTGACTGGGTCAAATGGCTCCTGCTGGGGCTTCTGTCTATCGCGTTCGGTATCTTTGTACTGGGCGCACCAGTTGTGGCGTCGATCGCCGTGACGGTGGTAACCGGTGTGTTGCTGCTGATCTCGGGCGCGCTGCAACTTGTGGGTGGCTTCACGGTTGAAGGCACCGGCAACAAGATTCTGTCACTCATCATGGGTGCGGTAATGCTGTTTCTGGGTTGGTCCTTTTTGGATCACCCGCTGCAGGGAACCCTGACCCTTGCGACGGTGATGCTGATTCTGTTCATGGCGGGCGGCATCGCGCGGGTCATTCTGTCGTTCCAGATGAAAGGAACGCAGTTTTTCTGGCCCACGATGATCTCGGGCATCTTGTCGATCATCCTCGCCGGGATCATCTGGACCTATGTGGGAAGCGACCCTCAGGTGCTGCTGAGCATTCTGGGAATCTTCCTGGGCATCGAGATGCTATTCAACGGGTTCGGACTGGTCTTCATGGCGTTCTTCGTCAAGAACGCACCCAAAGACGAAACAACGGAAGCGAAAGAAGCTTAAACGCGAGGCACGGGCGCGGCCCTACCCCGCAGGAGTGTAGAGATGGAAAAGTTTGACAAAGTCCACGGGGTGGCCGCCCCAATGCCGCTGATCAATATCGACACCGATATGATCATTCCGAAAGTGCACCTGAAAACCATCAAACGGTCCGGCCTTGGCGTCGTGCTGTTTGACGAGATGCGCTACCATGATGACGGGCAGGAGAACGAAGAGTTCGTCCTGAACAAACCCGCCTATCGCCAGACCGAGATTCTGGTGGCAGGCGATAACTTCGGCTGCGGCTCGTCGCGGGAACACGCGCCTTGGGCGATCAAGGATTTCGGCATCAAGGTGGTGATCTCGACCAGTTTTGCCGACATCTTTTTCAACAACTGCTTCAAGAACGGCATCCTGCCGATCGTGGTCGCAGAAGAGCATCACGCGGTTCTGATGGAAGACGCGCATAAGGGTGAAAACGCCCGTATGACCGTACATCTGGAAGATCAGCAGATCACCACTTCGGATGGCATCGTAATTGAATTTGACATCGATCCGCACCGCAAACACTGCTTGCTGAACGGTCTGGACGATATCGGCCTGACGATGGAAAAAGACCACCACATCGACAAATTCGAGGATCACGCAAGCCAGGCCCGCCCCTGGGTGTGATTCTGGTAACGAATCTGCGAAAGCACAACTTTACGGGGTCGCCAAGGCGGCCCCGTTCGCATTCTTGGGGTTACACCCCAGGAAACCACAATATCTAGGTATCACATTGATACACACGCCGGGTTTGCGTCAAAAATGATGCAATCGCGCACCAGTTGCGCCATCTTTTTGCCCGAAATCACGTGTTTTCTGCGCCTTGGCTTGAGCGAAATGTTGCTTATCGCCAATGTGACGGGGACAGGCACCCGCCAAATAAAACATTGGTGAATTAAGGCATCCGCCACAAACTCACGTGGCGGGCACAAGTTGGAAGCGAAGTCGGCGAAGAATCGACTAATCCAGTTTGAAAGGGTTCGGATAGTGATTGCGCGCACAACAGGGGCGGCGATTCGGGGAATATTGGTTGCATTGTTGGTGCTGACCCCCGCGTTGTACTTGCCCGTATCGTCAACGAATGGGACCGAGATTGTCGTCTTTCTCGCCATTCTCGCATTCTTCCTGACCTTTGCCGAATACAATTCGGCTTTCCCCAGCTTTATCGAATTCCGCGATGCCCCACCGGTAAACCGCCTGAGATTTGTCGGGCTGATGTCGATGATCATGTTCCTGACACTGATCTGCAAGAACGCTTACGCACCCAGCAGCCTGACCTCGGTCTTCTACGCGCTGGGTCTGGGCGTCGCCAATGTGGTCGACTTCCCTTATTCTCCGGTTCGGCTGGTAGTGTTGATGCTGCCTGCAGATGCCAGCGCACCGCTGATCGAGCTGGTGCGCATTGCGGCCAGTGTGGCCTATGTTGCAGCGCTGGTAACCATTGGAAGCTTTGCCTATGCGGTGAAGATGCGCGGCTGGCCGACGGGCAACGGCGCCTTCAACGTCTGGACCAACCTGCCCCTGTTCGACCCGACCAAGGGTGGTGATGTCGTCACCCGTCTGCAACGGGACGGACGGCTGAACATCTCGATCGGTGTGCTGCTGCCGTTTCTGATCCCGGCTCTGATCAAGATGCTGACCGACTATGCCAGCCCGATCTCGCTAAGCAATCCTCAGACCCTGATCTGGACCCTGAGCGCCTGGGCCTTCCTGCCCGCCAGCATGATCATGCGCGGCATGGCAACCCTGCGTATCGCCAATTTGATTGTCGAAAAACGCCGGGCATATTCCACGGCCGAGTCAACGCAAGCCGCATGATCCGCATCCTTCTGCTGCTGCTGTTGCCGGTGATGGCGCAAGCGCAGACGGTTCGTATCGCCACCTTCAACACGGAACTCAGCCGCGACGGACCGGGCCTTCTGCTGCGGGATATCAGGCGCGGCGACCCGCAAGTGCAGGCTGTGGTCGAAGTTCTGGCGGTCGCACGTCCGGATATCGTTGCCCTGCAGGGCATCGACTGGGACCTGAACGCCGAGGTGCTGACCGCGCTGACCGACCAGTTGCGCGATGCGGGGCTGGATTATCCCCATTACTTCGCCGCGCAGCCCAATGCTGGGCTCGAAACCCCGCTGGACCTTAACGGAGATGGCCGGACGCATGGTCCAGCAGATGCGCAGGGCTGGGGCCGTTTCACCGGTCAAGGTGGGCTTGCGGTGCTATCGCGATATCCGATTCATTCTGACGGCGTGCAGGACTTTACTGATTTGCTGTGGCGCCAGCTGCCCGGTGCACAGCTGCCGGTCACGGCCGATGGCCCCTTTCCTTCGGAAGAGGCGCAGAGCATTCAGCGCTTGTCCGCCGTGGCTCATTGGATCGTGCCGGTGGACACACCCCTTGGCACGCTGGACCTGATGACCTTCCACGCCGCCCCGCCGGTGTTTGACGGCCCCGAAGACCGCAACGGGCTGCGCAACCGCGACGAAATCCGCCTCTGGTCAACGGTTCTGGACGGCCAGTTGGGGCGCAAACCCAACGGCCCGTTCGTGATTGCCGGGGACGCCAATTTGGACCCCGAACAGGGCGAGGGCCGCAGGGATACGATCCGGGCGCTGTTGGCCGATCCGCGCCTGCAAGACCCGCGCCCCGCTGACATGTCGGGTGCACTGACCACCGTGGAGTGGAAAGCGGTGGGCAAGATGCGGGTGGACTACGTACTGCCCTCGGCGGATCTTCAGGTCATGGGATCGGGTGTGGTCTGGCCCGCTGCCGATGCTCCGTTGCGCGTTGCGGCAGAACAAGCCAGCAGGCACCGGCTGGTCTGGGTTGACGTGACCGCGCCTTAGCGGCGATCAGGCAGGGGCTAGAACCCTATCCGGTTGCAGCGTTTTGGGGATCGCCTGCCTCAACGCGTCGTCCAGATCCGTTCGATGAAAATCCCCGACCAGTTCCTGAAAAAACGTATCTTCAAGGCTGTGCGGAGTGTTCCACAGGTACCGCATTTCAAGCAGATGAGGCGCCACTCTCCAGAAAGGGCGGGCAAGCTGAATCGGCAGCCAGTTCATCCGCTGTACGGACACATGCCGCCCCGTGACCCGGCACAGTGCCTGCGCCATTTCAGAGCCGGTCACCGTATACCCCCGATAAGGCACGTCGCAAAAACGGGGCAAGCTCTCTCGCATCTCGGCCAACGCGACAGAGGCACGCGCAAGATCAGGTAAATAGGCCCAGGCATGGTCGATGTTGGGATTTCCGGGATAGATGAGTCGCCCCCGCGCCAGAGGTTTGATCATCACCCGATCGAACCAATTCCCCGACGCACATGTATCAAGGTAATCGCCGGCCCGCAGGATGATCGTGCGCACGGACGAGGCGCGGTAGGCTTCCTCCATCTCGATCCGAATCCGGCCCAAAGGGTTCCGGGCCATATGTGGTGTGCCCGCGGACCACGGCCCCGGAGTGTCTGCCCCGAAAACATAGACGTTGCCTGGAAGGATAACTGTGGCCCCTGTGTTACCAGCAGCCGATATCACCTGCTGGGTAAGGCGGGGCAGCTGTGCCTGCCAATCCGGATAGGGCGGGTTCCAGGCGTTCACGATCACATCCGCCCCTTGCGAGGCCTGCTCCAGCCTGTCGGCTGTGCGGTCAAAGATACGAACGGTCCACCCCGCGTTTCGAAACGCGCCCACAGCGTTGCGTCCAAAGCGACCGGTTGCACCTAAAATAAGAACGGATTGGGTCATGAAAAACTCCTTTCAAATCGAAAGTATCAATTCATTTCAATCGGGCAATTGCCGGGAAATGCAGAACGTGTATTCATTTCTGAATGGACAAATCACTCACCCATGCCGACTGGTCATTGATACAAAGCTTTCTGGCCGTTGCCGAAACCGGCTCACTCTCTGCTGCTGCACGGCAGTTGGACCGCAGCCAACCCACGCTGGGCCGTCAGATCCACGCGCTTGAGGATGAGCTGGGCGTGTCGCTGTTCGACCGCCACGCGCGTGGCCTGAAACTCAGTGAAGTGGGCACACAGTTGCTGCCGATGGCGCAGCAGATGCACACCGCCATGACGTCGTTCAGCCTGGCAGCGGCAGGGCAGTCGCAGCAACTGGAGGGGTCGGTGCGCATTACCGCCTCGGTCTTTGCATCACACCATCTGCTGCCGCCCATTCTTGCGCAAATCCGCGCGCTGGAACCGGCGATCCAGCTTGAATTGGTCGCAACGGACACCACTGAAAACCTTTTGTATCGCGAGGCTGATATCGCCGTGCGCATGTACCGCCCCGCGCAGATGGACATCATCTCGCGCTATCTGGGGGACGTGAACTTGTGCTTTTGCGCCGCCCAGACCTACCTGGATCAGGCGGGACGCCCGCAAAATCCCGAAGACCTGTTCCATCACGATCTGGTCGGCTTTGACGCCAATGAGCAGATTATCAAAAAGATGCAGCAACGGGGCTGGCCCGCCAGCAAGGAAAGTTTTGCCACCAGATGCGATCTGCAAAGTGCCTATTGGCAACTGATCCGGGCCGGGTGCGGTATCGGGTTTTCGCAGATACAGGTAGCCGAGGCCGACCCGGATGTCGAAGTGTTGGATCTGGATGTCGAGATTGAGCCCCTTCCCGTTTGGCTGGCCGCGCCGCAGGCCATGCGCCAAACACCCCGAATCCGGCGTGTCTGGGACCTGCTGGCCGAGGGGTTGAAGGCAGCGCTTTGACCGCAAAGCGCGGGTTCAGCGGCAGTTTCGGCCCGGAAAGCGAATTTCCGGCACATAAAGGCCCGTTCGTCTCATTGACCCGCTGCGGCGCAGGCGCTAGGGCCATTGCGACGAAACGCAAGGAGATCCTTCATGTCCAAACCCTCGCTCCTCATCCTGCCCGGAGACGGAATTGGTCCCGAAGTCATGGCCGAAGTGCGCCGCGTAATCGACTGGTTCGGTGCAAACCGCGGCCTGGAATTCGACGTGAGCGAGGATCTGGTCGGCGGTGCCGCCTATGACGCGCATGGCAAGCCCCTGTCGGATGAAACCATGGCTAAGGCGCAAGAGGTCGATGCGGTTCTGCTGGGTGCCGTGGGCGGCCCGAAATACGACGATCTGGACTTCAGCGTAAAGCCCGAGCGCGGCCTGCTGCGCCTGCGCAAGGAAATGGATCTGTATTCCAACCTCCGCCCGGCTCAGTGCTTTGACGCACTGGCTGATTTCTCGTCGCTGAAGAAAGACATCGTTGCCGGTCTGGACATCATGATTGTGCGCGAGCTGACCTCGGGCGTCTATTTCGGCGAACCTCGTGGCATCTTCGAAGAAGGCAACGAGCGCGTGGGCATCAACACCCAGCGTTACACCGAGTCCGAGATCGAACGCGCCGCGCGTTCGGCCTTTGAACTGGCGATGCGCCGGAACAAGAAGCTGTGCTCGATGGAAAAGGCAAACGTGATGGAGGCTGGTATCCTCTGGCGCGAGGTCGTGGACCGTGTCGCGAAAGACTACCCAGAGGTCGAAGTGACCCACATGTACGCCGACAACGGCGCAATGCAACTGGTGCGTGCACCCAAGCAGTTCGACGTCATCGTCACCGACAACCTGTTCGGCGACATCCTGTCGGATTGTGCCGCGATGTTGACCGGCTCGCTGGGCATGTTGCCGTCGGCGTCCTTGGGTGCCCCGATGGCCAATGGCCGGCCCAAGGCGATGTACGAACCGGTCCACGGCTCGGCCCCTGACATCGCTGGCGAAGGCAAGGCCAACCCCATTGCCTGTATCCTCAGCTTTGCCATGGCGCTGCGCTACAGCTTTGATCAGGGCGCCGAGGCCGACCGTCTGGAAGCCGCGATCGAGAAGGTTCTGGCCGATGGTGTCCGTACTGGCGATCTTCTGGCGGAAGAAGGCGTTCAGCCGGTCTCGACCACCGAGATGGGTGATGCGATTCTGGCAGCTTTGGACGAGAGCCTCTGATCAGGTCTTACATTTCAAAGTAAAAGGCGGTGCCCGGTGCACCGCCTTTTTGCTTTCTCAATTGCCGAAGATATTGTTCAACAGGTTGTTGATGGCCCTGTCCAAACCAGTCTGTTGCTTGCGGCGCTGTTGTTGCGGCTGCGCTGTCCGCACCGGCGGGTCAGGAGCCACCATCGGCAGCGGCGTTGGCGTCATACCTTCGGTCACACGAAGCATGGTTTCCTTCCAGATTTCCGCAGGCAGGCCACCACCGGTCACACCGGACAGCGGCGTGTTATCGTCATACCCCATCCAGACGCCCGTCACGTAGTCCGCTGTAAAGCCGATGAACCACGCATCCCGCGCCGCCTGTGTGGTGCCGGTCTTACCCGCCACCTGCCAACCCGGCAGCTTGGCACGCCCGCCGGTGCCTTCGGACACCACGCGCTCCATCATCCAAGTCAGCTGCTTGGCGGCCTTGTCGTTGATCACTCGCTCACCAATGCCCGAGCTTGTCACCATCATCGGCGTGTCGTCACCCAGCAATTTCAGTTCGGACAGGCCATAAGGCTCCACCGCAGAGCCACCGTTCAGGATGCCCGCATACGCCCCGGTCATTTCGATCAGCGTGCTCTCCGACGCGCCCAGCGCCAGTGCCGGACCTTCGGCCAGATTGCTTTCGATGCCAAATTCGCTAGCCACGGTGCGCACATTCTCAAGCCCAGCTACCTCGGCTACTTTCACGGCCGGGATGTTCAGCGAGTTCTTCAGCGCATCCGCCAGCGTTACCCGGCCATAGAACTTGTTGGTATAGTTCTTGGGACACCACTGACCCGATCCGGGAATGTTGACGCAATAGGGTTCATCCACGACCGTATCCAGCGGCGAATACCCGAGCTCTAGCGCGGTGGCATAGACAAACGGCTTGAAGGACGATCCGGTTTGCCGCAACGCCTGCGTGGCCCGGTTGAAAGCACCCGACACACGCGTCTTGCGCCCGCCCACCATAGCGCGCACGGCCCCATCCGCCGACATCACCACAATCGCCGCCTGTGCCTTGGAGCCTTCGCGCACCTTTTCCTGGAAGATGTATTTCAGCGCCTCTTCCGCAGATTTCTGCAGGCGTTGGTCCAATGTGGTGCGGATCACCACATCGTCGGTGGTGTCGGTGCCGAAATAGCTGGGCAGCTCGGTGATCACCCAATCGGCGAAATAGCCGCCTGCACGCGCCGCAGCGGCCTCAGACAATTGCGCCGGATTGCTGCGGGCGCTGCTCGCCTGCGCAGTCGTCAGATAGCCCTGCGCCTCCATCAGCCCGATCACCAGCTGCGCCCGATCCTGCGAACGTTGCAGGTTGTTGGTGGGCGCGTAACGCGTAGGCGCCACCAGCAGACCGGCCAGCATCGCCGCCTGCGCCGGGCTCACCTCGGCGGCAGAGATGCCAAAGTAACGCTGACTTGCAGCCTCGAACCCACGAGCACCAGCGCCCAAAAAGGCGCGGTTCAGGTAGATGGTCAGGATTTCATCCTTGGAATATTTGACCTCCATCGCCATCGCATAGACCGCTTCCTTGGCCTTTCGCCACAGAGACCCCTGACGGCAATCGGATTCGTAGGCCTTTTCAGATTCCCACTCGCTGGGCACATACGGCACACCCAGACACAGCAACTTGGCGGTTTGTTGCGTAATGGTCGATCCGCCATGGCCGGACAACGGGCCGCGCCCTTCGCTGAGGTTGATTCGAACAGCACTGGCGACGCCCCGGGGGCTGACACCGAAATGGCGATAGAATCGCTTGTCCTCGGTCGCAATCACGGCGTTCTTCAGATGCGGTGAGACAGTGTCGGCGGTGATCACCCCGCCGAACTGGTCCCCGCGCCAAGCAAAGACCTTGCCATCGCGATCCAGCAACGTGACCGAGCCCCTCGCCCGGCCATCCAGCAACGCATCCACATCGGGCAGTGAGGTGTAGACAACGCCCACCGCCAGTGCCAGCAGCAACGCGGCCACCGCGCCCACGCGCCACGTAACCCCCCAGATCAACCGCCAAATCCAGCGGAACAGCCGACGGAAAAACCCGCCGCCACCGCCACCAGATTTCTTGCGCGTCTTCTTCCGGGCGGTCTTGCGGGTTGTCGTTTTGCGCGCGGTCGCCTTTTTTCCGGCCGGCTTCGCAGCCCGCTTGGTCGCCGTGGGCTTGCGCCCTTTCGACGGGTATCTTTTATCCGCGACAAGCGGAGCCTTTCGGCGCCTGGACTCAGTCATGCTCAAACTCTGCCCGGTTATCATTTTGAGGCACCATACCCTGACAGACCGGTGAAGTAGAGGTCTGAATTTCCGGTAACGACCCTCCTCAAACTGCCTATTTTTTAGTCAAACATCGCAACTTGTGCAAAAATTGTGCACCTTGCCACTATTTTCCCCAGCGTTTCATCACTCAAACCGTTCCTTACACGGCACAGGCGCGCTTTTTTCTGCAGGTGCAAACAAGCCGGGCAGACCGGGGAAGCAGAGGGGAAGAACGTGAAACTGATCATTGCGACAATCAAGCCGTTCAAGCTCGAGGAGGTGCGCGAAGCACTGACCGAGGCAGGCGTGCGCGGCATGATGGTGACCGAAATCAAGGGCTTCGGCTCGCAATCCGGTCACACGGAAATCTATCGCGGCGCAGAATACGCCGTGAACTTCGTACCAAAGATCAAGCTCGAGATCGTGGTCCCTGCCACGATGGCCGACCAGATCGTCGAAACCATCACCAACACCGCCAAGACCGGCAAGATCGGTGACGGCAAGATTTTTGTCCTCGATGTCGAGCAGGCCCTGCGCGTGCGGACCGGGGAAACGAACGAAGAGGCGCTGTAAGGCGCCCGCACTCACAAACATTCGAGGACTGACAATGAACCTGATGAAATCTCTCATCCCTGCCGCCGCGATTGTCGCGCTGCCGCAGATGGGTCTTGCGCAAGAGGCCGCCGGTGGCGAGACCGCGCAACACACGCAATTTATCCTGACCTCGCTGCTGTTTCTGGTCGGTGGCTTTCTAGTTTTCTGGATGGCTGCTGGCTTTGCCATGCTCGAGGCTGGTCTGGTGCGTTCGAAGAACGTCGCCATGCAGCTGGTCAAGAACATGGGCCTGTTTTCGTTCGCCGCCATCATGTACTGGCTGGTCGGCTACGGCCTGATGTATCCCGGCGACGGCTGGATGATCCCTGGCGTACTGGGCGCAATCTCGCCGGCATCGCTTGAGGCCGTCGGCCTGGACGGCGTGAACCCGGACCTGTCCTATGCCACCGTCGGCTCGGACTTCTTCTTTCAGCTGATGTTCTGCGCCACCACCGCATCGATCGTGTCGGGCACCGTGGCCGAGCGGATCAAGCTGTGGCCCTTCTTTGCCTTCGTGATCGTCCTGACTGGCGTCATCTATCCGATCGAAGCGTCCTGGCAGTGGGGCGGCGGCTGGCTGTCTGAGATGGGCTTCAGCGACTTCGCAGGCTCGACCCTGGTGCACGCCGCAGGTGGTTTCGCAGCGCTGGCAGGTGCCATCGTGCTGGGCCCGCGTATCGGCAAGTACAACAAAGACGGCAAAGTGGTTCCGATCCCCGGTTCGAACCTGGCGCTGGCCACTCTGGGTACCTTCATCCTGTGGCTGGGCTGGTTCGGCTTCAACGGCGGTTCGCAGCTGGCCATGGGCACCATCGGTGACATCGCAGACATCAGCCGCATCTTCGCCAACACCAACATGGCTGCTGCTGCCGGCGCCGTCGCCTGTTTGATCCTGACACAGGTGATGTACGGCAAGGTCGACCTGACCATGGTGCTGAACGGCGCGCTGGCCGGTCTGGTGTCGATCACCGCCGAACCGCTGGCCCCGTCGCTGTTTCAGGCGTTGATCATCGGTGCAGTTGGTGGCGTGATCGTGGTCTTCACCGTCCCGATGCTGGACAAGATGAAGATCGACGACGTTGTCGGTGCCATCCCGGTTCACCTGATCGCGGGCTTCTGGGGTACCTTCATCGTGGCGTGGACCAACGGTGACGCGAACTTTGTAACCCAGATCATCGGTTTCGCTGCCATCGGTATCTTCGTCTTCGTGGTCAGCTTCATCCTCTTCTCGATCCTCAAGGCAACTGTTGGCCTGCGGGTTGGCGAGGAAGAAGAGATCAACGGCCTAGATATGGGCGAACTGGGTATGGAAGCTTACCCCGAATTCTCCAAAGGCTAAGAAACTGAGTTAATCATTCGAAGGCCGGGCGTTCGCGCCCGGCTTTTTTTGTTGCTGTCACAAGATCGCGGTTTGGTCTTCCAGCAGCTTTCCCCAAGTATAGATTTCAAAGCTGCGATAGGCGGGCATGAAAAACGGGTCTTTTTCGATCAAGGCAATCACAACCGCTTTGCTATCTGCTTCAACGACCCAAAGGGCCCCGCAGAAATCTTCGTCAGCATCCGGCTTTAGTCCTCCCCCGATCAACAGTTCGGGATGAGCCTTGGCAAATGCGACATGTGCATCGCGCAAATCGCGCCGCGCCCGAATTTGAAGCATGTCCTCAGTATCCCGGAAAATGACAACCCAGCGCATTTTCCTCCTCAAAAAAGCGTTCTCGTGATGCTACGAAAGGCTTCTGTCACACTATAGGGCCAGTCCGAGCCTACCCGGCTGCCCAGAAAGAAAAAGCCGCGCTGGTCTGCGCGGCTTTTGTCATTTTAGGCAAGGTAGTTCAGACTCCGACGTCAATAATCGCCTTGGCCAGGATCGGTACGGTCGTCGCATTCAGGCCGGCGATGTTCAGGCGGCTGTCACCGACCATGTAGATGCCATGGTCGTTGCGCAGCTTCTCGACCAGTTCGGGTGCCGCGCCCAGACGCGAGAACATTCCGCGGTGCTGTGCCACAAAGCCAAAGCGGTCCGAGCCGCTCAGGCGCTGCAACTCGTCGGCCAGTTGCCGACGCAGCCCCAGCATCGACAGGCGGATCTCTTCCAGCTCAGCTTGCCAGTCGGCGCGCAGTGCATCGTCATTCAGGATCGTGGTCACGACGCGCGCGCCATGGTCCGGCGGAAAGGAATAGTTCTGGCGGTTCAGGAAGGCCAGCGTCGATTGGTTCAGTGCGGTCTGTGCAGCATCATCGCTGATCGCCATCAGCAGGCCGGTACGCTCACGATACACACCGAAGTTCTTCGAGCACGATGCCGCGATCAGGCAGCGCTTGACCGACGAGGCCACCAGACGGGTCGCCTGTGCGTCTTCTTCCAGACCGTCGCCAAAGCCCTGATAGGCAATGTCGATCATCGCCACGAGGCCCAGCTCGTTGATGATGTTCACAACCTCTTGCCACTGCACCAAGTTCAGGTTGGCACCGGTGGGGTTGTGGCAACAGCCGTGCAGCAGCACCACGTCGCCCGCTTTGGCGGTTTTCAGGTCCGCGACCATGCCGTCGAAATCGACGCCTCGGGTCTCACCATCGAAGTAACGGTACTGAACCGTCTCCATCCCCAGATAGTTCAGGATCGACAGGTGGTTTGGCCAAGTCGGGTTCGACACGAAGACGCGTGCCGACGGGTTGGCCATGCGGATCATCTCAAATGCTTGCCGGCACGCTCCGGTGCCGCCCGGGGTTGCCACAGCGGCGATGTTGCCGCGCGGCACTGCGTCGCCAAGGATCAGGCCAATCATTGCGTCGGCATAGGCGGGGTCACCGGCCAAACCAGTATAGGCTTTGGTTTGCTGCTCTTCCACAATGCGCTTTTCGGCGGCTTTAACCGCGCGCATCACCGGGGTCACGCCCTCGGCATTCTTGTAGACACCCACACCCAGGTCGATCTTTTGATCGCGCGGGTCTTCGCGGTACATCTGCATCAGCGCCAGAATTTTGTCGGCGGGCTGCGGTTTGAGGTTTTCGAACATCAGTTCTCTCCGGTTGCGACGGGCAGGGTCGGGAAAGCACCCCATTCAGCCCAGGAGCCGTCATAAAGCGAATGGTCTTTCTTGCCCAAGCGCTCGAGCGCCAGGCTGAGGATAGCAGCAGTCACGCCCGACCCACAGGAAGTGATCGCGGGCTTCGACAAATCCACACCTGCGGCCTCAAACACGGCGCGGCACTCATCGGGCGACTTCATTGTGCCGTTCTTGTTCAGCAGAGTACCAAAGGGCACGTTGCGCGAGCCCGGAATATGCCCCGAGCGCAGACCTTCGCGCGGCTCCGCCTCGGCTCCGGCAAACCGAGCGGCCGAGCGGGCGTCGATGATTTCATGATCTGCCAGCTTGGCGGCGGAAGAGACTTGCGTCACGTCACGTACCAGATGGTTCTGCACGCGCACCGTCATATGACGGTCGCGAATGACGGGGGGCAGATCCTCGATCTCACGGCCCTCGGCCTGCCATTTGGGGAAACCACCGTCCAGAACGGCCACGTTTTCCTGGCCCATAAGGCGAAACAGCCACCAAACCCGTGCTGCCGACATCAGACCGGCGCCGTCATAGACCACGACCTGATGGCCGTCGCCCACACCCATCGCCCGCAGGCGCGACATGAACTTTTCGACCGGGGGCGCCATATGTGGCAGGTCCGACCGGCGGTCAGAAATCTCATCAATGTCGAAGAACCGTGCGCCGGGAATATGCGCTTCGTCGTATTCCGCCTTGGCATCTCGCCCCTGCTGCGGCAAATACCACGACCCGTCCAGAATCCGCAGATCCGGGTCCTTGATATGGGCGGCAAGCCATTCGGTTGAAACGAGGGTTTTCGGATCGTCCTGCATCAAAGCCTCCCCTAGAGCGAGCTTGGTTTTTCCCTATACGTGCAGGGAATGGGGTTCAAGACTGGATGGGGTGTTGCCCACCTAACGCGTGCGTCTGAGCCGGAAAAACTGAAATATCCCGATCATGCTGATCAGAATCCAGAAGGATTCGATCAACATTGACGCAAGATTGAAGTTCTGGAGCAGTGAATAGACGATCAGGATCGATCCCGCCAGATTCAACACCGGGAACGCCAGATCGTCCGAATTCATCATCCGCATCTGAGTAGCGAAATACGCCCCAACCACGACCAGCGCACCGAATGAGCCGACGGCATCCGCCAGCGTCAGAGTATCAAGAAAAGCGGCCATGTCGTCCCTCGGGCTAATGGATTAAAAATCAGCCGATCGCGGCCAGCGCATCAAGCTGCGCGTAATGGTGCATGTTCAGAAACGCCGCGCCTTTATCACCGGCGCGGTAGCCATGCGGCAAGTCCGCCGCAAATCGCAGCCCCTGCCCGGCCTGCAACGGAACCCACTCACCATCGCGCAGAATCTCAAGCGATCCGTTCAGGACAAAGACCTCTTCGGTCACGCCAGTGGCATGTGCGGCAGATTCATGGCTCTGGTTCGGTGCAAGATCGACGTGGAAGGTCTCGGCGCGCAAGGCAGGATCAAAGGGAAAGACGATTTTGACTTCGATACTGCCGGGAAAGGTCACCGTTCGGAACACGTCCGGTGTGGCTGTATCACGCAACGCCGCCGAGCCGATCAACGCGCTAAGCGGCAGTTGGAAACCTTTGGCGATCTTCCACAGCGTCGCGATGGTCGGGCTGGATTCGCCACGCTCGATCTGGCCCAGCATGGCTTTGCTGACACCGGTCATCTCGGCCACCTTCGACAGGCTCAGTCCCGAAGCCGCCCGCACATCACGTAGTTTCAGCGTTATATCGTCTGGTGCCATATGACTCGTCTTTCGAATCCCCTTGTGCGTTATAGCGCACATGTGATACGTGCGCTATAACGCACATATCCCGCATATCGCAACCGGGGCAAAAGGGAAACAGCATCATGCCAATGTACCGATCCAGAACCTCCACCCATGGCCGCAACATGGCCGGCGCCCGTGGCCTGTGGCGCGCCACCGGCATGACCGAGAGCGACTTCGGCAAGCCCATCATCGCGATCGTCAACTCGTTCACGCAGTTCGTCCCCGGCCACGTCCATCTGAAGGATCTGGGCCAGATGGTCGCGCGCGAGGTTGAGGCCGCAGGCGGTGTTGCCAAGGAGTTCAACACCATAGCGGTAGATGACGGTATCGCCATGGGCCACGACGGGATGCTGTACTCGCTGCCCTCGCGCGAGGTGATCGCGGATTCGGTGGAATATATGGTCAACGCGCACTGCGCTGACGCGATGGTCTGTATCTCGAACTGTGACAAGATCACTCCAGGCATGCTGATGGCCGCGATGCGCCTGAACATCCCGGCGATCTTTGTCTCGGGTGGCCCGATGGAGGCCGGAAAAATCGACATCGCCGATCTGGAAGCGAAAAAGATCGACCTCGTCGATGCGATGGTTGCCGCCGCTGATGACAAGTTCACCGATGAGCAGGTTCAGCACATTGAAGAGAACGCCTGCCCCACCTGTGGATCGTGCTCGGGTATGTTCACGGCAAACTCGATGAACTGTCTGGCCGAGGCGCTGGGTCTGGCTCTGCCGGGCAACGGCTCGACCCTGGCTACCCACGCCGACCGCAAAGAGCTGTTCCTTGAGGCCGGTCGCCGTATCGTCGAGATCACCAAGCGCCACTATGACCTGAACGAAAAGGGCTTCCTGCCGCGCGAGATCGCCACGTTTGAGGCATTCGAGAACGCCATGAGCCTGGACATCGCCATGGGTGGCTCGACCAACACTGTCCTGCACCTGTTGGCAATCGCGCATGAGGGCGAGGTGCATTTCACCATGTCAGACATGGACCGCCTGAGCCGCAAGGTGCCCTGCCTGTGCAAGGTCGCGCCCAATACTGAGAATGTCCACATGGAGGACGTCCACCGCGCCGGTGGCATCTTCTCGATCCTCGGTGAACTTGGCCGCGCCGGACTATTGCACGAAGATTGCAGCACAGTTCATTCCGGCACCATGGGTGAGGCGATTGCCAACTGGGACATCAAGGTCGCCAACAACCCAAAAGCGCAGGAGTTGTTCAAGGCCGCGCCGGGCGGTGTTCGTACGACACAGGCGTTCAGCCAGTCAAACCGCTATAAGGAACTAGACACCGACCGCGAAGGTGGGGTGATCCGCAACAAAGAACACGCCTTTAGCCAGGATGGTGGTCTGGCGGTTCTGTTCGGCAACATCGCGCGCGACGGCTGTATCGTGAAAACCGCTGGCGTCGATCCGGCCAGCCTGACTTTCACCGGGACGGCCTATGTCTGCGAAAGCCAGGATCAGGCGGTAAACGACATCCTGACCGGCAAGGTCGAAGCGGGCGACGTCGTAGTGATCCGCTATGAAGGCCCGCGCGGCGGTCCGGGTATGCAGGAAATGCTCTACCCGACCTCGTACCTGAAATCCAAAGGCTTGGGCAAAGCCTGTGCGCTGCTGACCGACGGTCGTTTTTCGGGTGGCACCTCGGGCCTGTCGATCGGTCACGTCTCGCCAGAGGCCGCCGAGGGTGGTGAGATCGGGTTGGTGCGCCAGGGCGACAAGATCGAGATCGACATTCCCAACCGTACAATCCATCTGGCCGTGTCCGACGAGGAACTGGCAGCGCGCCGGGAAGAACAGGACGAAAAGGGCTGGGCGCCCGTCGAGCCGCGCAAGCGCAAGGTGTCCACAGCGCTCAAGGCCTATGCAAAACTAACCACCAGTGCCGCCAAAGGGGCCGTGCGTCAAGTGTGACGAGGTGGTTTTCAAAACACCAAAACTGCAATAGCTTCAAAGGCCTCGCTAACACGAATAGCGGGGTCTTTTTCTCTTTATTTCAATGATATCGACAACTTGATCGGTGAGAATAATGACATTCTGGCGTCCGCATCACGATATCCGTGTCAAAGCCATCGGTTTGCATTGGCGTGGCGGTAGACTCCTCGCTGCTGAAGTTCCTGACGACACCGGCCGCATCAAGGGCGTGCGTCCGCTGGGCGGATCAGTCGAATTCGGCGAAACATGGCACGACGCACTGAAGCGTGAGTTCAGGGAAGAGCTTGATGTGACAGTTGATATCAGTGGCCAACCGTTTGTGATAGAAAACATTTATCAGCACGAAGGCCACCAAGGTCATGAGATCATCTTTGTGGCAGAGGTGACAAGCGCCGAGCTATTGGCCCTTCCTGACGGTCCAATCTTATTCGCCGAGGATAATGGGATGCGGTGCACAGCACGATGGTTCGATCCCAAAACGCTGGATACTGGCGGCCCGGAACTCTATCCAACCGGCCTAAAAAATCGCCTGATCAACCATTAACCGTAAATTCAGTCACCTAGTTTGGCGTGAACCTCATCCAGATCAATTTCGCCAATCGGCATCTTGTTCGCCGGGTTTTCGAAATCGTATTTGAACAGGTCGAAATCCTGTTTGTAGATTTCATAAACCAGATGCATCGACAGATCGTCAAAGTAGTCTTCGACCGGATGTGCACGCTTGGGGCCATGGCCTTCGGATTCATTGAAGCGGGGGATGTCTGAAAGGTTCACCGCGTGCGGCGTATCCAGATTGTCCAGAACGCCCTGCATCCCGTCATTGAACTTCTCAGTCCAGAAAATTCGGTCATACCGCCCACCATTTGCGATGAAGGTCGCGACATGCCCGGACATCGCCGACCAATGAATGTCGGGATCCATCGGTCTGCGCCAACGGATTGTATCCCGCGCAAACAGCAAGAAGCGGCGGAAGCTGGCGACCTGATCGAACTCACCCTTGCCGTCATCACCGCCCACTTCGATCCCGTAATTGTAAATCAGCGTCGGCACCAGATTTCCGCGATAGCGTTTACCGTTCCGCTGAATGCCGCAGATCTTGTCGAAGAACGAGCTTAGAATCCGCGTGTAGGGATTGCGCACGCAGGTAAAAGAATAGGAGGCATGGTTTCGGATATTTCCCGAGATGCGATCCTGGCTATGGTCGAATGCCCATTTGTGCATTCCGTCTTTTGCGTCATGGATATCGCCATCAAAAAACCGGCCATGATCTGAGAAATACATGATCTGTCCGATGGTTGAGCACGCGCATTTCGGCACGACACGGTAAACCATGCTTTCACTTTCGGTCATCCATGTACCGGGAAAACCCATATGCTGCGCCTCCTTAACAGGTCAAAACTCTATACACACGCCTGCTTTTGTAGCCAAAAAACCAAAAATATTCTGTTTATTCAATCGCTCTTCCTCAGTATCACGGGTCAAACAGGCTAAAACGGACACCACTGATACGATATGGCGCGGATTGCCTATATTCTTTTGTGCCACAAAGACCCCGAAGCGATCATCGCTCAAGCCGAGCAACTGACCGCCGCCGGGGATTGCATGGCCATTCACTTCGACGCGCGGGCCAGCGCTGCGGCATATGATCGTATCCGCACCGCCCTTGGGGACAATCCGAACGTGGCGTTCGCCGCGAAACGCATCAAGTGCGGCTGGGGCGAATGGTCTTTGGTACAGGCAACGCTGAATGCCTTGCAGGCCGCTGTGGATGCTTTTCCCCGCGCGACGCATTTCTACATGCTGTCCGGCGATTGCATGGCGATCAAGACGGCCGAATACACCCACTGGTTTCTGGACGAGAACGACAAGGATTTTGTCGAAAGCCACGATTTCTTTGCCAGCAATTGGATCAAAACCGGGATGAAGGACGATCGGCTGATCTATCGCCACTTCTTCAACGAACGCACCCAGAGCAAACGCTTCTACACCTCATACGACTTGCAGAAACGCTTTGGGCTGACCCGCGACATCCCGGCGGATATTCAAGTCATGATCGGCAGTCAGTGGTGGTGCCTGCGCCGCCGCACAGTCGAGATGATCCTCGACTTTCTGCAAAAGCGCCCAGATGTGAGGCGCTTTTTCTCGACCACCTGGATTCCGGATGAGACCTTTTTTCAGACCCTCGTCCGCCACCTGATCCCGAAAGAAGAGATCGAGAACCGCACGCCGACTTTCCTGATGTTTTCGGATTACGGAATGCCGGTGACTTTCTACAACGACCATTATGACATGCTGTTGGGGCAGGATTACTTGTTCGCGCGCAAGATCAGCCCCGAAGCACATGAGCTGAAAGAGAGGCTGGGCGCGCTCTATGCCAGCGAAGGGGTCGAATTCAAAATCTCGGATGAGGGCCGCAATCTGTATGGTTTTTTGACCGGGCGCGGGCGGGTTGGCCGCCGGTTTGGGCAACGCTTTTGGGAGGCAGGCAACACGCTGGGCCCAGAGCGCGAAATTTTTCTGATCGCCTGCAAGAAATGGCACGTGGCCAAGCGGCTGGTGGATCAGATTATATCCGAGACAGATATTCCCTGCGTAGAATACCTGTTCAACGAAGAAGAAACCCCCCTGCCCGATCTGGGCGGAATCGAGACCACTCTGCTCAAACGTTCCCGCCACCGACGCGCCGTGGTGCGAATGCTGTTCGACCATTTCGGTACCGACAAGCTGGTGATCTGCGTCGACCCAGGCAATCTGGACATCATTCAGGATTTCTGCGCCGATCAGGCCAAGACCCATGTTCTTGAGATCGAGTGCGAATACTCCGACGACTATCTGATCGGCCACGCTCGTCGGGTTGGTTTGGCCGGTGAGAACAGCCCCACCGAAATCGTGGCGCGCCTTGTGCCGACGCTGCGCAATTCCATCAGCTACGAATCCGAACTGATCCGCGGGGCGGGGTTTGATGGGTATTTGCGGATCCGGGAAGCCAGCCCACGGGCCGAGAATGAGGCCGCCGTGGCGGAATTTCTGGGTGTTTCAGAAGACAAGGCACAAGCCGTGATGCGGCTTGACTATCTGTTTGCGGATTGACCCGGCGACTATGTTGCCGCCGGGTCCTTTGATCAGATGTCGAACTTGACGCCTTGCGCCAGCGGCAACTCGGCCGAGTAGTTCACGGTGTTAGTCTGACGCCGCATATAGGCTTTCCACGCGTCCGAGCCGCTTTCGCGCCCGCCGCCGGTTTCCTTTTCGCCGCCAAAGGCGCCACCAATCTCGGCCCCCGAAGGCCCGATATTGACGTTGGCAATACCGCAATCGGACCCGGCCGCCGTCAGGAACTGCTCGGCCTCGCGCATGTTCAGGGTGAATACGCAGGACGACAGGCCCTGCGGCACATCATTCTGAATTTCGATCGCGTCGCCGAAATCCTCGTACTCCATGACGTAAAGGATCGGGGCAAAAGTCTCGGTTTTCACCGTCGCGGTCTGGCTGGGCATCTCGACGATGGCAGGCTGCATGTAAACACCTGCAGGAACGTTTTCGGTCACTCGGTCGCCGCCAAATACGGTGCCGCCTTCCGCCTTTGCGGCTTCCAACGCGGCGGTCATGGCTGCGCCCGAGGCCTCGTCCACCAGCGGGCCGATCAACGTGCCCTCGACCAGTGGGTTGCCGATGGGCAGACCGGCATAGGCTTTTTTCAGGCGGCTCACCAGTTCCGCGCGGATCGACTTGTGCACGATCAAGCGGCGCAGCGTGGTGCAGCGTTGACCGGCGGTGCCCACGGCCGAGAACACAATCGCCCGTACCGCCATTTCAAGATCGGCCGAGGGGCCAACGATCATCGCGTTGTTACCGCCCAGCTCAAGAATGCACTTTCCGAAGCGCTGTGCCACGATGGGAGCAACAGCGCGGCCCATGCGTGTCGAGCCCGTGGCCGAGATCACCGGCACATCCTCGCTGGCCACCAGCGCCTCGCCCAGCGCGGCACCGCCGATCAGGGTTTGCAGCAGGTGGTCAGGCGCATCACCAAACCGGGCCAGTGCGCGCTCGAAAATCTTCTGACAGGCCATCGCGGTCAGCGGTGTTTTCTCGGACGGTTTCCAGATCACTGTGTCGCCACAGACCAGCGCCAATGCCGCGTTCCATGACCAGACGGCGACGGGGAAGTTGAAGGCTGAAATCACGCCAACCGGACCGGCAGGGTGCCAGGTCTCCATCATCCGGTGACCGGGACGCTCGGACGCAATGGTCAGACCGTAGAGCTGCCGCGACAGGCCAACGGCAAAGTCGCAGATATCGATCATCTCCTGCACTTCGCCCAGGCCTTCGGACGTAATTTTGCCCGCCTCCCAGCTGACCAGAGCGCCTAGATCGTCCTTGGTGGCGCGCAGTTCCTCACCCAGCAGGCGGATCAACTCGCCCCGGCGCGGGGCCGGAACTGTGCGCCACGCTTTGAATGCCGCCTCCGATCGGGTAAAGATCGCACCCATCTCGGCGGCGGGTGTTTCATGCACCTCGGCCAGCAGGCTGCCGTCGATAGGCGACCGTACGGCCAAAGTGCCGCCGGTCAGCTCTGCCCCGGTCAGATCCAGATTTGCGAGAGTGGTTTGGGCTGTCATCATGATGTCTTTCATATCTCAGGCCGCCTTGTTTTGTTGGGTTACGTCACCGGCGCGGTAGAGCCGGCCAAATTCGGTGTTGAGGAAATCGGACAGGTTCACCTGCTCCTGCCGGACAAAGCCCGTGCCGGGCAGCGACCCCGCCCGCATCAGATCGACCACGCCCAGAACGCCTGCGGCGGTGGTGACCTGAATGGCGCTCCAGACCTGACCGTTGATGGTGCGGGCAAAGCTCTTGTTGATCAGGGATTTCTCGCGCAGGGCGCCGTCGATCATGCCTTTGGCCGTACAATAGACCAGCACCACGTCCTGATCGGTGCGCGGCAGCGCGGTTTCAAAGATGTCCTTTAGCAGATCGCGGCGGTGTTCCAGCCCCAGATCCTTAAGCAGCAGCTTCAGGATATCGCAATGACCAGGATAGCGGATCGAGCGGTAGGACACCGCCCGCGCCTTGCCCTCAAGCGTTTCTGGCAAGGTGCCCAGCCCGCCGGACGTGTTGAAGCATTCGTATTCCACCCCGTCATGGCCAAGCACTTCATAGTCTTCCAGCGGCGCGGTTTTCACACGCTCGCCGTTCACGATGGCGTCGCAGGGGTTGCAATACTCGTTGATCAGCCCGTCGGTGGACCATGTCAGATTGTATTTCAACGCATTCGTCGGATAAAGCGGAAGAGCTCCAACCCGCATATGCAGGCTGTCCAGCTCATCAAACTCAGACGCCAGCGCAGCCCCGGCGATACCGACAAAACCCGGTGCCAAGCCGCATTGCGGCATGAAGGCGGTTTTGCTGTCCTCGGCAAGCTCACGCACCGCATTGGTGGCGGCGACGTCTTCGGTCAGGTCGAAATAATGCGCGCCAGCCGTTTTGGCGGCTTTAGCGATCTTCGGTGTCAAAAAGAACGGAGCCGCCGAGATCACGGCATCGAATCCGGACAGCCCATGCGCCAGTTGCGCCTCATCCCCTACATCGATCTGCCGGGTGGCAATCCCCTGCTTGTTTAGCACCGACAATGCGGCCAGATCACGGTCGGCTACAGTGACCGAGTAGTTGGGTGATGCTTGCAGCAGGCTGGCGATCATCTGGCCGATCTTGCCTGCTCCTATGACACAAATGTTCCAGCTCAAAACGCGCCTCCTCTTTCGTTTATTGAAAGTATGAGGCGCGAGCTGTTCGATCCGCAGAGGGCATCTTGACGAAAACGCCGAAAGTTACGTCACTTTGACGACGCTTTCGTCGTTTTGCATTAGGCGATCTGCTCCATGCGGGATGCGACCGCCTCGGCCGGTGGCGCGGCGCTGGCAATGTTCATCTCAACCAACGCCTGTTTTGCGGCGGCAACCACAGCGCGCATCACGTCCGCATCCATGCGACCTATGCAACCAACGCGGAAGCTTTCAACCTCGGTCAGTTTGCCGGGATAGATGATAAAGCCCTGATCTTTCATCAGATCGTAGAACCGGCCGAAATCGAAATTCGGGTCTGCGGGGCAGAAAAAGGTGACGATGATCGGCGACAGCCATTCATCCGACAGCAAGGTTTCGAATCCCAGATCGCGCATCCCCGACACCATGACATCGCGGTTGCGTTTATAGCGGGCTCCGCGCCCGGCCACACCACCTTCGGCGGCATGTTCGGTCAGCGCTTGCAGGAAGGCCGCAACCACATGGGTCGGCGGGGTAAAGCGCCACTGGCCGGTTTTCTCCATCGCCTCCCACTGCGCGTGCAGGTCCAGGCTGAGCGAGGGGCAATTGCCTTTCGCCTCGGCCAGAGCCGACTTGCGGGCCAGGACAAAGCCAAAGCCCGGCACGCCTTCGATGCACTTGTTGGCCGAAGAGACCAGCGCCTCGAAGGTGTACTCACTAGGTTGCAGCGGGATCGCCCCAAAGGCCGACATGCTGTCGATCAACAGCTTGCGGCCTGCCGCGGCCGTGGCCTCGGAAATTTCATGCAACGGGTTCAGGATGCCCGAGCTTGTTTCGCAATGGATCGCAACCACATGGGTGATCGCCGGATCGTCGGCCAGAATCTGCGTCACATCTACACCGCGAGGCGGCAGGTAGTCACCCTTGTCTAGCACCACGTGGGCGCGACCGGTATAGGCCAGCGTCTGTGCTGCGCGTTTGCCATAGGCGCCATTGGCCAGAACCAATGCTTTTCCGTCGGACGGAATCATCGAGGTCAGCATTGCCTCGACCGCGAAGGTGCCCGATCCCTGCATGGGTACACAGTCATAGCCTTCTTTGCCATCGCCCAGCAGGTCCAGCAGTCGGGCGCGCAATTCGGCCGTCATGGCGCGAAAGTCACCGTCCCAGCTGCCCCAGTCGCGCAGCATCGTCTGTTTCACGGAATACGAAGTCGTCAGCGGCCCCGGCGTCAGCAGGTAGGGTTCTCCGAGTTCGGGGCGGGGAAAGGAAGACATGTCAGAAGGCCTTGTTAACGGGTTGGGCGTGGCCAACAGCTATTTGCAGTCGCCCGTTTTTTCCAGACACTATAGCTTTTCTCTATGAACAGAGTGCTGTCAGAAATCTGACATCAAACCGTAGAAAAACGGTGAGGTTTGGCCTTTGTTAATTCGCGTAGTCAAATCAAGAACATCCGTGATTTTTGTGTCCAAATAAGCTACGGTGTGGCCAATTGGGCCATTTTGTTCGCGCTAATTCCCGCGATTGCACGGCCCGGCCAGCGCAGAATGCCCCATCGGGCCGGTCATGAAATTCCGTGTGACCACTGCGGCCTGACTTAGGCACAAGACCCAGCGTTGGTTCTTTTATGCGTTTCACGGCTAAGTTCAGGGGGGAACAGACGTGCCTAAAGACCCGATTGAAAACACCATTTCCTTCATTCCAACCGAACCCGAATGGGCCTTGATACAGGACATCCTGCCTGCGGATGACCCGTCAGCTATTCGGCCACATTTCGAGTGCTTCGAGGTGTCGGATGAAACGGTGTTACCCTCGCAAGGCATGTACGTAGTTCTTGGTGGAGAGGTGCAGCTGCGACAGGACGGAATGGTTCTGGCCACGGCCGACACAGGGGACTATTTCTACGAAGAGCATCTTGAGATTTTCGACATTCCCGTCAGCCTCGAAGCGCTGGCCACGCCCGGCACCAAGCTGGCTTACCTGTCCAGCAACCATTGGTTTGAAATTCCCACCAAGGTGCGCGAGGCCTGTTACGACACCCTGTTCGGCGATCTGGTCAGCGTGCATCTGCAAAACTTCCAGCAACCTATCAATTGTTGCAGCGTCACGGCGGCAGCACTGAGCATGTCGGCGCTGGGATTCAGCTGCGAGGTGAACGACATCTTTCGCGAATGCGGCCTACCGACTTCATTCGTCGTGAATGATGGCATCTCGCTGGGCGAACTGTATGACGTTGCATGTACCTTCATTCACTCGCAAGGCCTGCGCGAGAAAGTGCAGGTTCAGGCCTATTTCATGGATGAGGCCACGACCTCGGTCGAGTTGCTGCTGGAGGCAATCGACGAATCCAACAGACTGGGTGGCGACAACGACATTTTGGTGGCGAATTTCCAGGTAGGCGTTGCCCATGGCAAACCGAACATGCCGGGCGGGCATTTTGCCATCATCGCCAAGTGTAACCCCAGCACCGGGCTGGTGCACATGATGGACGTACATCCCGAAAAATACGGCAAACTGTGGGTCACCACGATAGATCGCATCTGGGCGGGGATGTCGGACCGCGACGGAACCTCGATGCGGTCGCGGGGCATTCTGCGGTTCTCGGCGCGCGAGGCGGTGAAGACAAACCTGCAGACGTTGCAGCAGGACTGCAACTATGTCGACAGCACGCAATATCTGGCCAAAGACCCTAAGAAACGGCGCAACCTGTTCCGGCGGGCCAGCCCGAACATGAACTCGTTGGGTGTGCTGGCTGAGAGCCTTGCGATCCTGGGCGATGCGCAGGTCGATGAAGACAAGCTGCTGATCGCCACGCAAACCAATTTCACCGACGCGCTCAGTCGGGTCTCCACCGCCCGGGAAATGCACACGCTGGCGAAACGCTATCTCAGCCAGTCGCCGGACGTGCATCTGGGCAGCACCTTCCACGGCTATGCCACGCGCAGAGGGCAAGACGACAAGTCACCCGAGGATTGGTTCCGTGACAAGCTGCACAGCCTGAACGAAGATCAGGACCGGCATCTGATGATCAATATCGACTTCAACCGCGTGCTGGGGTTCGAGGTCATCCGCCCGCCCGAGAACGTGTATCGCGAAACCGCACTGCTGGAGGAGTTCTGGTGCCTTTGCATCGCGTATGACGAAGAAAGCGATCTGGTAACGGTGGTGGACATGAGCCCCGCCACCTCGCAGGTCTGGCAAGCCCCGCGCGGGCACATCTTCCGCGGCCTGCGAGACCTCAAGAACCCGGCCATGCTGGTGATCGAGGAACACGAGCCGCCCGAAGACCCGACTGACGTCGCCCGCATCGTGGCGAACCACCCAATCGTCATGTTCTATGCGGACGAAGACCCGTGGTCCTACATGTTACGCAGTATTCTGGCCAATATCGGCATTACCAGCGTCAAGCTGATCGACATCGAAGGCCACGGGGCCAATGTGATGAAGATGCGGCGACAACTGAACGTTCTGACTGGCAAGGAAAAGGCGCCCTATCTGTTCTTTCAGGGCGAATGTCTGGGTCGGCGCACCGATATCGTCGACATGATCCTGAAAGGTCATCTGCAGGAACGTGTGCGCGAGGCCGGGCTGCCGGTTCTGCTGCGCCATGAATCCCCCAGCCTGGACAAGAACATATTTGGCTATCCCAAAGGCGGGCTGACCGATGCGCCTACAGAAAAGCGCAACGTGCTGCTGTGTGCATGCGGGTCCTCAGCGGCGGACAAAGTGCCGGAACTGGTGGAACGGATCACCGCGGCCGGTCACAACGTGAAACTGATCCCCTCAGTTTCGGCCGAGAAGTTCTTTCGTGATTTCGGCACCGAGCGGATCGAAAAATGCATCACCCACAATGACTATTATCGCGACGATGACGAATGGAATTTCCGCTATATCGAGTTCGGAATGCCTCTGCGCGCCTCGCATCTGGCGTTGTGCGACTGGGCGGATTGCGTGATCGTGGCACCGGTGACCTGCAACTCTATGGGCAAGATTGCCAACGGGATTGCCGACAACCTGCTGTCCTCGGTCTTTGTGGCATGGCAGTACCGGAATAAGCCCGCGATCCTCTGCCCGGCCTGCAACACCAACATGTGGAACAACGTCACCACCCAGCGAAACGTTGAAAAGCTGCGCGATCTGGGCATCGATTTGGTTGGTCCGCGCAAGGGCAGGCTTTCGAACGGCAGGATGGGGATCGGCATGATGGCGACCCCCGACCAGATCATGGAAGTGCTGGACGAAGCCTTCGAGGAACTGGCCGATCAAGAGCACAACATCTGCAAATGGGCGCAAGAGGCCGCCGCCTCGGACGATTTCGCGCAATGGGGCCGGGTGTTCCAGGCCATCGAAGCTGGCATGGCCGGAATCGACATCGTCGACGACAGCAACGGTGACACGTTGCTGCACTACGCCGCTGGCGGCCAAGGTGAGTTGAACGATGAAGGGTTGGATCTGGGCAAGCCCGACCTTGAGGCCGCACAAGCCCTGATCGACCGGGGCATCAACGTAAACGCCACAAATGACCACGGCTTCACCAGCCTGCATGTGGCGGTGATGAACAACTCGGTCGAAATGGTGGAAATCCTGCTGGGGGCCGACGGGATCGACGCAAGTTCCTGCATTCATTTCCTGCAGAACCCCAACAACACCAAGGGCCACAAACTCGCGGAAGAAATCGTCGAGATGCTGGACGAATGGGCCAACACCCATACCCTGACCGAGTTTGAAGAAGAGGATGAAAGCAATCTGATCGAGGATCGCGAAAAGACTTACCTCTACTTCACCTATGGGTCGCTCAAGAAAGGCTTCCCGAACCACGATGCCCATATCGAGGTGCTGGATGACTTTGTCGGCGAGGCCATAACCCGGCAACGGATGCCCCTGATCGTCCCGCACGAGCCGCATTGCGACAATCCCAATTGCGGGTTCCTTCATCGTATGGCCACGCTGGTCGATCAGAAAGGCCGAGGCAAAGCGGTGAAAGGCGAGGTCTATCGCGTCTCGTCCTCCGGGATGAAGGAACTGGACAAGCTGGAAGGTTATCACGGCCCCAACGAGCCTGATAACGTCTATGTCCGCAAACGGATTAACGTGTTGATAGATGGCGTGAAAAAGCCCGCCTATACCTATGTGATCGCGCATCCGACCAAGTATCTGGACCAATGGGAACAGGGCACATCCGAGGTTATCGCTGAATACACGTTGGATATGGCTACAGGCACGCCCAAGCCGGGCTATCAACCACCCGCCTAGTTCTGAATTTCGACCACGGCCTCATCCTCGGGCCCAGCCTTTAGGCTGAGGTTGTAGACCGTGATCCCCACCATGCAAAGCAGGACAAAGGGCCAGAATGCGGCCTTGGGATACAGGTTGTCCTTATAGTGGATGAACCGCAGCGAGGGCACTGCCTCGGATGCGAACAGGTAGGTGTTGATCGAGACCGCCAGCAATAGGAAATACATTAGGAAAAAGAACGATTCCATGTAGATCACCGGTGATCCGGCAAAACCTTCGCGCAGTTGAACATGGGCCAAAAGGATCACGAAGAACAAGACCGAACAGGTGCCGATCACGCTTGAGGTGCTGAAATCGTGGCGATCCACCAGATTGGGGCGGCGGGTGACAGTCATCACCGCGCCGAACAGAAGCATCGTCACCACGATTAACGGGATCATGTGAACGATGAACGCATTCCCAAAATTCCGCTTGATGACAAAGTTGTAGTGCAGTTCCGGAAGGTTGGTTTGGAACTCGTTCTCTCCGATGCCCAGCGTGGTATCCAGATCGGACTGACGATAGTCAAAATAGGTGTTCTCTCGCTCCCATGTGCCCATGACGATGCGGGGATCGATGCCAAAGATATCCTCTGGCCCAGTGGCCGGATAGGCCGAAAAGTCTGGTATTAGAGCCACATCTACATCAAACTCGCCGGGCCAGAACCGAACCCAGACGGTTTTGTGGTCGAAGGGGTAACTGGTGTAATCAAAGCTCTGCCGCAAGGTCTGTTCGAAATACCAGCCGATCAGTTCCGACCCGCCCTGATCCATGCGATAGACCTCTTCGATCAGGCCATTCGCAGCATCGGTTGCTTCGGGCAGAATGAACCCAACCTCTCCCTCAGCGGGTTTGATCGCGTCATGGACGCCGTCTTCGTAGTGCTGCCAGATATAACCGCTGACATGCACGTCGCTAGCGCCATTAAAGCTGAACGACTTGATGAAGATGCCGGTTCTAACGCGGTACTCCGGTGCATTCCCCAGTTTTTGCAGATACTCATCGACCGAGGCCTGATCCGGCAGCTGCGTTGGGTCGCCTTCGAAATGGTTCAGTGCAACCAGAAGCCTGAAGAGCAGGATCGCCAGACCAAAGGTCAGGGCGCCGGAGATCCACCAAACCTTCTTTTCGACGCTCATTCAGCCCCTCTCATGACGTGGTCCAACTGCCGACCAGGGACTGCGTGATACCCATCTCAGCAAACCGCGCGCCCAGCGCGTCAAAATCCTCATGCGCGGACATAGGAATGCCCCAGCCGCCGCACGCGGCCAGAACCTTTGCGTGTTGAATCGACAAATCTACCATCGGCAAGGGTTCTTCGGCTGTGAACTTTGCCAGAGCATCCGCGTATTCCGTAGCCCTGTCCCATTCCTGCCGCGCCAGCATGACGGCGCTGGCATCGGGGTAGAAATGTAGATGGCTATGGCCGACGCAGCCTTCGGCAATGATCTGAGCACCGAGTTTCAGATGCTGATCTTGCCTATTAGGGTCTGTTTCTGCCATGGCGAGCGCTGACAACGCCTTGGGGCCCACGAAATTGCGGCCATGTTCCAACGCGATCTCAACGGCGTGTTCGCCTGTTTCACGCGCCTTTTCCAGCTGCCCTGCGTAAACTTGCGTGCGGGCCAGATGCTCTAACGCTTGCGCCTCAAGCCGCTTGGCACCGACACGGTTGGCGATCTCGGCCGAAACCGTGAAGGTCTCAAGCGCCTGATCCAATTCACCCAGAAAGATGTGCGCCACGCCCAGACAGGTCTGCGCTACGCATTCGGGGACAAAGGCGAAATACTTCTGCGACACCTCAATGGCTTCTTGCGCGTCGCGCTTGCCCTGCGCCACATCGCCGGTATAGCTGCGCGCCACACTGAGGTTATGCAGGTTCGCGGCCAGATCGCGCACCAGCCCCTTTTCGCGCGCCCGTTCGACCGCTTGCGTGTAGAACCCGGTGGCGGTCTGCATCGTCGCATTCATGAAATTGGCGTCGCCAAACCCGCTGAGTGCACCAACCTCCAACCGGGCTGATTCCAGCTTTCTGGCTAGTGTTAGAGCCTTTTCATTGCTCTGCATCGCGTCTTCGACCCGACCCAGCGGGAAATAAACATTGCCCCGCACATAGTTGATCTGGGCAATGTCCCGCTCGGACCCGCACCGCTCTGCCGCCTCTTCGGCGGTGTCGAGGCTTTGTAGCGCGTCCTTATACAGGCTGGCTTGCCGAGCCGCCTGCGCCAGCCCGATATGGGCACGGCTGACCTGTTCATCGGTCTCGGCCAGATCTGCGGCCTCTTTGAATTCTCGCAACGCATCGTCCGACAGGCCTTGTAATCGGTGAGTCTCACCTCGCGCACAGAACAGATCGAACCGCACCCCGGACGGTGCAGGCAACTCCAGCGCCCGTTCGATCAGCGGGCTCGCATCATCGAACTGAAAGGCCTGGATCAGGTTCTCGGCAGCCTCTAGGTAGGCTTGTGCGGCATTGGTTGCGCCTGCCCGGTCCAAATGCTGCGCCCGCAAGGTGGCATCGCGATCCTCGAACCATTTCGCGGCCTGACGATGCAGCCGCGCGCGCTCGGATTTGACCAGCGTCGCGTAAGACCCGTCGCGGATCAGGGCATGGGCAAACATCAACTCAGTCCCGGCCTCACGGATCAGGGCCGACCGGATCAGGGTCGAGGTATCCAGATGCCCTTCGCCCAAAACAAAGTTCAGCACCTCGGGCGAGAAGCGCTGCCCCAGCACCGAGGCCGCCTGAATCGCTGCCCGACTGGACCGGTCCAGCGCATCCAAGCGCGACTGCACGATGCCTTGAATGCTGCCCGGCACGGATTCACGTTTCAGCACGTCGATATTGCGCAAGAGTTGTTCCAGAAACAGCGGATTACCCCCGGCGCGCTGCACACAGGCGTCCAAAAGCTCCGGATCAATTCCTGTGAACTCTTCGACCAGTTGCCGGGCCTGATCTTCACCCATTGGCGCCAGTTCCAGTTTCGAGATCAACGCCCCGTCCGTGCTCATCTGCCATTCACGATTGATCGGGTCGCCCTCGACCCGGCTGGTCATCAACAAAACGCAGGGCAAGTCGCGCGTGGTTGCGGCGATATGGGCGCAGGCCGTCAGAATATCCGGCGCCGCCCAGTGGATATCCTCGATCTGGATCAGCATCGGTGCTTCACGGCTGCGCGCGGCAATCAATTCGTCAATCACCTGCCGCCGACCCCGCAGGCGGGTGGCATTGTCCATCACGGCATAGACTTCGGCCACACCCGGGTCCTGCTCCAATTCAAGCAGTGCGTTCAGGTGGGCGGCGTTCGAGGGCGAGACCCAGCCCTTGGCCACGGCATCCTGTGCCATCGCAGCGCAGGTGGCGGTATCATCCAAAGCCTCGAGCCCCAGAATGCTGCGCGCAACGGATTGAATAGCCGAATGCCCCTCACGCGCGCCGAAGTCCATGACCACTCCATTGTGGATCGAGTAGTTGAGGCTGCCGGCCATTTCGGCAACCTGTTCGGACAGATGGGTCTTGCCAATCCCCGGTTCCCCCAGAACGATGTGGACCTCGCCCTTGCCGTGCTGCTGGCAGCGGTCGAACGTGGCCGAGAACAGAGACAACTCGCGCTCACGTCCGACAAAACGGTGCCGCCGCGACCGGATATTGCGCGCCAGCCGGTCCAACCGCCACAGCTCGACCGGTTCGTTCAGGCCCTTGATGTCCTTCTTGCCCATAGATTCACCGACAAAAAGCGGCCCTAACGCGCGCTGAATGTCGTGTGAAACAAAGGTTTCACCCGGCACGGCCATATCGGTGATACGCGAGGCGAGGTTCACGCCATCGCCGGTCACGGTGTATTCCGTATGCGCGTCACTACCCGTCGAACTGGCAATCACCTGACCTGAGGCGATGCCAATATGGCATGAGACCGGCGGGTTCAAACTTGGCAATACCGCGTGAATTTCCAGCGCCGCGCGAGCTGCGCGCTCGGTGTCGTTGGTGTGGGAAATCGGCGCGCCGAATACTGCCATGACCGCGTCACCGATATGCTTGTCGATCCGACCGCCGAATTTTTCGACCACGTGATCGACCTTGGCAAAGAACGCATTCAGCAGCGCGTGCATGTCTTCGGCGTCCAGCTCGCTGGTCAGTCGGGTAAATCCGGTAAGGTCGGCAAACATCACCGTCACTTGCCGTTTGGCAGGTTCGGGTGGAGCGTCGGGTTCATAGGGCTGAACGGTTTCAACTGTCTCAAGCGTAGCAATCGCGCGCAGCAGCCTGCGGCGGTCTCCGACAGCGGTCACTCCGATTTCGATCAGGTCTTCGCCCGTAAGATCGGGCAGAATTGCGAAATCAATTTTATTATCCAAAAAGGCTTGCGCGTATTCAGATAGTCCAAGCGCGCCCAGCCAGTCCCTAAGGTCCTGAGACATGTCGCCCCTCTGAAGCCCCCTTACTTCAGAGTCAGACCTAGCACAGCAAACCCGCCTGAGTCTGCAATACTTAACGAAATTAATGTTTATGTACGCCCATATGCTTGAAACTCAGACCTCAGCACTCAGCCCTTCGGTCGACAGATCGTCCAGCCGCGGCATCAGGCGCAGCAATTCGCTGGCGTAATCTGTCTGCGGATTGGCGAACAGGTCGTTGGTCTCCTGTAGCTCGACCACTTTGCCCTGTTTCATCACCGCGACCCGGTCGCACATCTGGCGCACCACCGGCAGATCGTGGCTGATGAACAGCAGGGTCAGGCCCAGATGTTCCTGCAAATCCTTCAGGATGTTCAGGATCTGCGCCTGAATCGAGACGTCCAGCGCACTGGTGGGTTCGTCACAGATCAGGAAACGCGGCTGCGTGGCCAAAGCGCGAGCGATGGAAATCCGCTGACGCTGACCGCCCGAGAACTCATGCGGGTATTTCATCCCGGCCTCATGGCCCAGGCCCACCTGATCCAACAGCTCATCGACGCGGCGCTTGATATCGACGCCATCCATCAGCCGGTGATGGCGGATCGGTTCGGCCACGATGTCATCCACCCGCATCCGGGGATTGAGCGAGGAATACGGGTCCTGAAAGATCATCTGGATATTCTTGCGATACGCATCCAGCGCGGTCCGGTTGGTCAGATCGCTGACCACCTGCCCCTCAAAGGTAATGGTGCCGCCATCCACCGGGTATAGTCCCGCAATCATCCGCGCGACGGTGGACTTGCCCGAACCGGACTCTCCCACAACGCCAAACACTTCACCGGCGCGGATATCAAAGCTGACGTCGTCAACGGCGGTGAAATATGTGCGATCCCAAGGCAGCAGGCCCTTCTTTTGCAGGAACTTTTTGGTCAGGTTTCGGATCTCGAACACCGGTTTGGTGGTGTCATTGTCCACCTTTGGCCAATGGCGCGCCATGTCCTCGATGGCAAAGCGCGTCTCGCGCCCGCCATAGCTGATCTGCGGAAAGCGGTGCAGTTTCAGAGTCGGCCGAGGCACGGCGGCGATCAGCGACTTGGTGTATTCGTGGCGGGGCTGACCCATGACCTGAGACGTGGGGCCGGTTTCGACCACCTTGCCAGCATACATCACCGTCACCTTGTCGGTTGTATCAGCGATCACGCCCATATCGTGAGTGATCAGGATGACGCCCACCTGACGTTCCCGTGCCAGCTCCTTAGTCAGGTCCAGAATCTGCGCCTGAACCGAGACATCCAGAGCCGTGGTTGGTTCATCCGCGATGATCACGTCCGGCTCGGTGCACAGCGCCAGTGCAATCACCACACGCTGCCGCATCCCGCCCGAGAATTGGTGCGGGTACTGATCCAGCCGCGTATCCGGGTCGGGAATACCCACCCGGTCAATCAGGTCCCGAGCGCGTTTGCCGGCCTCGACCTCCGACCCGCCCAGATGAGCCTGAATGGTTTCGACCAGTTGCTCGCGGACGGTAAACAGAGGGTTCAGCGAGGTCAGCGGGTCCTGAAAGATCATCGAGATCTTCTTGCCGCGCAGCCCGCGCATCGCCTCGGCGTCCAGACCGCTGATCTGATCGCCGCTCAACCGGATGGTGCCGCTGGCAATGCGGCCGGGGCGGTCCAGCAGGCCCATGATCGCGGCACCGATGGTGGACTTACCAGCACCGGATTCGCCAACGAGGCCGTGAATCTCACCGGGCTCCACCGACAGATCCACATGGTCCACGGCAGTGAACAGTTTGCGGCGGGTTGGGAATTCGACCGTCAGGTCGTTGATTGTCAGAAGGCTCATGAAGTCACCGCAGCTTTGGGTTCAACGCGTCGCGCAGCCAGTCGCCCAGCAGGTTCACAGACAGGGCCAGCGCCAGAAGGGTGCAGGCCGGGAAGAACAAGATCCACCACTCACCTGAGAACAGGAAGCCCTGTCCGATGCGGATCAGCGTGCCCAATGAGGGTTGGGTCGGCGGCGCGCCGACGCCAAGGAAGCTGAGCGTTGCCTCGGCGATAATCGCCAGCGCCAGCGAGATCGTGGCGATCACCAAAACCGGGCTGAGCACGTTGGGCAGGATGTGACGGAACATGATCGGGATCGAGCCACGCCCGATCAGGCGTGCGGCTTGAACGTATTCCTTGTTCTTTTCCACCAGCGCGGCACCACGGACAACTCGGGCGAACTGCACCCAATCCGACAGGGCAATCGCGACGATCAGCACGTAGATCGCCATCGCGTTACGGTATTCGGGCGGTGTCACCCCCTTGGCGATACCAAAGATCAGCATAGCAACCAGAATGGCCGGAAAGGTAAGCTGCACATCGGCGATCCGCATGATGATGGTCTCAACCCAGCCGCCATAATAGGCGGCCATAAGGCCAAGGATCACGCCGATGATCATCGCCAGCAGCACCGCCGACGCCCCAACAAACAGCGAAATCCGCAGCCCATACAAGATGGTCGAGAACACGTCGCGCCCTTGGTCGTCAGTCCCCAGCAGGAAGGTTTCCTGCGTGAAGGCGTTCGGCGTGCCCGGCGGGGTAAAGCCGTTCATCAGGTTCAACGTGGCCGGGTCGAACGGGTTATAGGGCGCGATCAGCGGCGCGAAGATGGCCGCCAGCACAAGGATCACCACGACAAGCGATGCCACCATGGCCACCGGAGAATGCCGGAACGACCACGCAAAATCGCTGTCCCAGAACTTGGCAAAACGCGATTTGGGGGCGGATGGCGGGGTTTCGATGGTATCGGTCATGTGGCCCTCGCGTCGACACGCAGGCGCGGGTCAATGGCATAGTAAAGAAGATCGACAATCAGGTTGATCGTCACGAACATGACCGAGATCAGCATCAGATAAGCGGCCATGACGGGGATATCGACAAACTGGATCGCGTTGATGAACAGCAGACCGACGCCCGGCCATTGGAACACCGTCTCGGTGATGATGGCGAAGGCGATGATCGAGCCCAGCTGCAAACCCGTGATCGTAATAACCGGCACCAGCGTGTTTTTCAGCGCATGGCGGAAATTGATGACCCGGTCCGACAGCCCTCGGGCGCGGGCGAACCGGACGTAATCGGCGCGCATCACCTCGAGCATTTCTGACCGCACCAGCCGCATGATCAGCGTCATCTGATACAAGCCCAGCGTGATCGCTGGCAGGATCAGCGCCTTTAGCCCCGAGGCCGTCAGAAACCCGGTGGACCAATTGCCGATCTTCACCGTTTCACCCCTGCCGAAACTGGGCAGCCAACCAAGTTCGATTGAAAAGACATAGATCAGCAATATCCCGATCAGGAAAGTTGGCAGAGACACCCCAAGCAGCGAAACGGTCATGATGACATTTGCGGCGATCCCTTGTCGTCGGATCGCCGTGAAGACGCCCAGCGCAATGCCCATTGTGATGGCCAGAAAGCCCGAGACAAAGGCCAGTTCCAACGTGGCGGGCGCGCGTTCGATTAGAATGGTCGAGACCGGCCGCCCTTGACGGTATGAGACGCCGAAATCGCCCTGCACCGCACCTTTCAGGAACTTGAAATACTGAACCGGAAAGGGCTGATCCAGGCCCAGCTCGGTGCGCAACCGATCAATGTCGGCCTGTGTGCGTTCCTGCCCCAGCATATTGTCGATCGGATCACCGACAAAGCGGAACATGGAAAAGGCCACCAGACCCACGACCAGCAGCACGATCACGGATTGGAACATCCTTCGGACGATATATGCGAACATGCGTTTCCCTCGTTGATCGGTCTTCCTAGGCCGCCTTTGACCAGGTGGTCAAGCTATCGCTAACAGGCAGACGCGACGTTCCATCAGTTGACCGTCACCCAGCGCAGCAGAAAGAAGTTGTCCGGGCGCTGGGTCAGTTCGACATTGCTGCGCGTGCCCCAGACAAGGGGCTGCACGTACATCGGAACATAGACCTGTTCGTCCTGAACGATCTGCGCGACCTCATCCAGCATGGCCTGCCGTTTGGTTTCATCCAGTTCGGACTGGATCATCGGCAGCAGCTCATCTACGCGCGCGTTGGAAATGCCACCAAAGTTCCAGCTGCCCAGCTTCTTTTCCTCATTCGGCGTGGCCACAAGGAACCGAACCGGGTGTTCGGCATCAAAGGTGCCGGGGCTCCAGCCCAGCAGGTACATGTCGTAATTGCCTTCGCGCAGCTCGGGCCAGTAATTGCGGACCGGCATGGCATCCAGTTCTGCGGTAAGCCCGATCTGGGCAAGCATCGAGACCACGGCCTGACAGACGGCCTCATCATTCAGATAGCGGTCATTGGGGCATTTCAGCCCGAAGGAAAAGCCATCTGCATAGCCAGCCTCTGCCAACAGAGCCTTGGCGGATTCGATGTCAAAGGCGGGGCGGTCTGCGTTGGCTGCGGCGTAACCGCTCATAGCCGGGCTGACCAGTTGCGAAGCCGCCTCGGCATTGCCGCGCATGATGGTGGCCAAAATGGCATCAACATTCACCGCCTGCGCCACGGCCTTGCGCACGCGCGGGTCGCGGAACGGGTTCGGTTTGCCCGCGTCATCGGTGTACTTGAGCGCCTCGGCCTGATGGTCAAAGCCCAGCATGATCACGCGCGCTTCGATCCCCTGAATGACGTTCACGTCGGCATTGCCCTGCAGGCGCGCCACATCCTGAATCGGCACCGGGTTGATCATGTCCACATCCCCCGACAACAGCGCCGCAACGGCGGTGGCGGGGTTCTGGATCGGGTTGAACTCGGCGCTGGTGATGTTGTGTTCGGCCTCGTCCCACCAGCCGTTATGCGGCTCTAACACAGTCCGTAAGCCCGGCTCGCGCGCGGTGACCTTGAATGCGCCGGTGCCGTTGGCGTTGAGCGTGGCATAGTTGCCGGTTTCCTTGTCAGGGACGGTGGCGTCATTCGCCTCGGTCCAGCCCTGATCCATGATCATCCAGTTAGCGATCGAGGACGGAAACAGCGGATTCGGCGCCGTGGTCATGAAATCGACGGTGTAATCGTCAACCACGATCACCTCACTGATCGGCGCAAACCAGCTGCGCGTGTCCGCCGCCTCGCCCGAGGCGCGCTGATAGCTGAACAACACGTCCTGCGCATCAAAAGTGCTGCCGTCGTGGAAGGTCACGCCCTCACGCAGGTTGAAGCGCCAGCCCTCACCTTCACCGATGCTCTCCCAACTGACCGCTAGGGCCGGCTCCACCTGCATATCCTTGTCGCGGCGAACAAGCCCTTCGTAGACATTGTTGAGAAACCCCAGAACCGGGGCCGAATTGACCGCGTGCGGGTCCATTGTCTGTGGGTCGGTGGTCGAGGCCCATGTGAACTCGGCCGCCTGCGAACTGGTGGCAGCAAGCATAGCAAGACCGATGGCACTGTGTCTGAGGATCATGGCGAAATCTCCCTGTGTCTGCCGCAAAGGGGCGGTGTTGTAAGGGTAACGCAAAAGGCAGGGCGCGAAGATCACGCCCTGCCAAGTTACTGATCTGAATGCTTTAGTTCAGAGTGAAGTACTTGATCTTGGGCGAGTCTTCCGGCTCAACCACGGTTCCGACATTGGACTTCATACCCCAGTTCAGCACCTGATGGTGGATCGGGATATACAGCTGTTCGTCCTGAACCACCTGCCAGATTTCAGCGATCTGCTTGTCACGCTCGGGCAGGTTGGTTTCCGAGGCCAGACCCTGGATCTTGGCATCCAATTCCGGGTTGCTGTAGCGGGTGCCGTTCCACGAACCGTATTTCTCACCCTTGGTGTGGGCGAGGAAATTGAAGATGTATTCCGAGTCGTAGGTCGGAACACCCCAGCCCAGCATGTAGAAATCGGTTTCCAGGTTGTTGATCAGCGGGAAGTGCTGCGCCTTCGGCTTGGCATCCAGGTTCACGGTGATCCCGATCTGCGCCAGCATGCCGACGGCAGCCTGACAGATCGCCTCATCATTGATGTAGCGGTCATTAGGGCAGTCCAGCTGAATGGTGAATCCGTCCGGATAGCCTGCCTCGGCCATCAGCGCCTTGGCGCCCTCGATGTCAGTGGTTGACGAGCTGTCCATGCCCTCATCCCAGCCATTCACGAAGGGCGGAGCGATCATGCCCGCCGGGGCCGACTGGCCGCGCATCACGACCTGTTTGATCGCATCGCGGTTGATCGCCTTGGACATGGCCTGACGAACGCGGACATCGGACAAGGGGTTCTTGCCGTCCACATTGTCATTGGCCAGATCGGCATCGCCCATATTCAGACCAAAAAAGATCACCCGGTTCTGCGGTGCGGTGCGTACGTCCAGACCGTCGGCGCCGGCAACACGCTGAAGATCCTGCACAGGCACGTCCTGAATGAAGTCCACCTCACCCGACAGCAGCGCCGCGACGCGGGTGGCGGCGTTCTGGATCGGGGTATAGATGATCTCGGTCACAGCCAGCGGGAACTCATCCTTGCCCCAATAGTTTTCGTTCAAGGCCAGAACGGTTTTCACATCCGGCTCGCGGCTGACCAGCTTGTAGGGGCCGGTGCCGTTGGCGTTCTTGGCCGCAAAGGTGTCTTCACCGCCTTCATAATCCTGCACCTTCACGGCGTTGTTCGCTTCGGCCCAGCCTTTGTCCATCATGAACATGTTGGTCAGGTTGTTAGGCATGATCGGGTTCGGACCATCGGTCTCGATCTCAACGGTGTATTTATCCGGCGCGCGCACCTCTTTCACTGAGGCCAGCAGTTCCTTGTAGTCGGAATCCGGTGTCATCGCCCGGTTCAGCGAGAAGACCACGTCTTCACTGTCGAATTCGGCCCCGTCATGGAAGGTCACGCCTTCGCGCAGCTTGAACACCCAGATATTCGGGTTTTCTTCGGACGGTGCCCATTCGGTGGCCAGCGAGGGCACAAGTGCACCGGAATGGTCGCGCATTACCAGCGTTTCCATGATCTGGTGGGCCAAGGCTGAGGTCGGGCCTTCGTTTTGGGCATGTGGGTCCAGCGTCAGCGAGTCGCCTGCCCGCGCCCAGCGCAGGGTATCGGCCGACGCGCCCGCCGCCATCAACGCGGTGGCGCTGGCGGCAATCATCAGGTTTCTTAGGATCATTGTAGTCTCCCCGGTTTTATTGTTAGCGCCGTCATTGTGACGGCCAGCCGCTTTTCGCGACCGTGGTGCAACCGATCATCCAGATCATTTTGATTGTTGCAACAATAGATTGAACATAAGCGCGGCGACGCAAGGGAAACCCTAGGCGTCTGACGTGGATCAGGCAAACGGCACCCGCGACTCGTCCAGAGATTTTTGCACCTTGGGCAGCGTCAGCTCACTCTTGATGGGGCTTGATCGTGCAATCACGCGCCCCTTGCGGACCACAGCCAGTCGGTGGGCACGCAGCCGGATCGCTTCGATCTTGTCTCTGGCCTGCAACAGCACGAAATTCGCGGCACAGTCTTTGGCGACGCCATACCCCTCTAATCCCATGATCCTGGCCGAGTTTTCAGTGACCGCATCGAAACACCACGCCATATCGGCCCGGCTAGAGAGCTGCCCAACATGCAGCCCCATAAAGGCCACATCCAGCATGTCGGCCTTCCCCAGCGAATACCACGGGTCCATCATGCAATCCGACCCGAACCCAACAGTGATCCCTGCATCGCGCAGCTCGCGCACACGGGTTTGGCCTCGGCGTTTGGGATAGGTGTCGTGACGCCCTTGCAGCATGATGTTGATCAACGGGTTTGGGATCGCGTGCACCCCAGCCTCAACCATCAGCGGGATCAGCTTGGAGACATAGTAATTGTCCATCGAATGCATCGAGGTCAGATGCGACCCTGAAACCCGCCCATTCAGACCCAAACGTTGGGTTTCGTAGGCGAGCGTCTCAATATGGCGGCTCAGCGGGTCGTCGCTTTCATCGCAATGCATATCGACCATCAGCCCGCGCTCAGCCGCGATTTCGCACAGCAGGCGCACGGATTCGGCCCCGTCTGCCATGGTGCGCTCGAAATGAGGAATGCCACCCACAACATCCACACCCATATCCAGCGCGCGGATCGTGTTCTGCATCGCGGTCGGGTCGCGCAACACGCCATCCTGTGGGAACGCGACCAGTTGCAGGTCCAGATACTCTTTCACCTGTTCCCGCACCTGCAACAGCGCTTGCACACCCTTCAGTTCATCATCGCAAGTATCCACGTGACTGCGGATCGCGCCGACTCCCTTGGCAACAGCCAGTTCGCAATAGCGCAGCGCACGGGCAACGATATCGTCGACCGTCTGGATCGGCTTCAGTTCTCCCCACAGCGCGATCCCTTCCAGCAACGTCCCTGAGATATTCATCCGCGGTGTGCCCAGCGAAAGCGTGGCATCCATATGGAAATGCGGATCGACAAAGGGCGGCGAGACCAACTGCCCCTGGGCGTTGATCACTTCGCCCGCTTCGGCAGTGATCCCGGTCTCAACGGCGACAATCTGGCCGTCGGCACAGGCGATATCCACCCCGGTCTGACCATCAGGCAGGTTGGCATTCTTGACGATCAGATCGAACATGGCGGCTCCTATCGTTGACCTTTGAACCAGGGGGTAAGCAATGCGCGTGGATAATCCGCCGACCGCGCGGCGACGACAAGTGCGATGATTGACAGGATGTAGGGGGCCATCAGGAAGACCTGCCCCGGCACCAATGCGCCGATCTCGGTCTGCAACCGCACCTGTAGTGCGTCAAAGGCCCCAAACAAAAGCGCCCCCAGTAGTGCCTTGCCGGGCCGCCAGCTGGCAAAAATCACCAGCGCGATACAGACCCAGCCGCGCCCGTTGACCATACCGAAGAAAAAGGCGTCAAAGGCGCTCATGGTCAGGAATGCACCGCCCAGCGCCATCAGGGCGGAACCCGCGACGATGGCCCCAATCCGCAGCCCATAGACCGACAGACCCTGCGCATCGACACTGTCCGGGTTGTCTCCTACGGCCTTGAATGCGACGCCCAGAGCGGTGCGGTTCATTACATACCAGACCACCGCTACCATCAGCAAAGCCAGCCATGTCAACGCGGTCTGCTGGAACAAAACAGACCCTAATAAGGGCAATTCGGACAGAAATGGCAAGTCCAGCGGCTGGAAAGGTTCAATGCGAGGCGGCGAAGACACATTCGGTAGCGCCGTTCGATAAGTATAGTAACTGACCGAAGTGGCAAACAACGTGATCCCCAACCCTGAGACATGCTGAGACAGCCCCAACGGCACCGTCAGGATGGCGTGCAACAGCCCAAAGAATGCTCCGGCCAGTGCGGCAACCAAAACCCCGCCCCATAGGCCCGCGCCCAGCCAGACCGCCATCCAGCCGCACATAGCTCCGACCACGAAAATCCCCTCGATCCCAAGGTTCAGCACACCTGCCCGTTCGCAGATCAACGCACCTAAAACACCGAAGATCAGCGGTGTCGCAATGCGCAGGGAGGCGGCCCAAAAGCTCTCAGACAGCAGGATGTTCAGGATGTCCATCATAACGCGGCCCTCGTGGTGCTGGCCCGGACGATCCGGTAACGGGCAAAAAACCCGCCTACCAGCACGCAGAGTAACGAGACGGAAACCACCAGATCAGCCAGAAACGACGACACGCCCATGGCGCGGCTCATACTGTCGGCACCCACGAACACGGACGCGATGAACAACGCTGCGATGACCACGCCCACCGGTGACAGGCCCGCAAGCATTGCCACAACAATGCCGGTATAACCAAAGCCGGGCGACAGATCGGCGGTCAAATAGCCCTTCAGACCCGCAACCTCACTGACGCCTGCCAGACCGGCCAGCCCACCCGACAGGATGGCCACGCCAAACAACGAGCGATTCACGTTGATCCCCGCATGCCGCGCGGCGGCGGCGTTTTCGCCCACCGCCCGCAACCGGAAACCCCAAACCGATCGAGCCAACATGAATTGTGCCAATCCGGCCAGTATTAGAGCCAAAATCAACCCGGAATGCACCCGCATCCGGTCCATCAACGGCGGCAGCATCCCCTGATCCAGAACCGGTGCCGATTGCGGCCATCCCAGGCTCATTGGGTCTTGCAGTGGGCCCTCCAGCATCATTTGCACAAAGATCAAAATGATGAAGTTCAGCAGCAGCGTGGTGACCACCTCATCGGCACCAAAGCGTGTTTTCAGGTAAGTGGGCGCAACCATCCCCGCGGCTCCCGCAGCCGCGCCTAGCAGAACGATCAGCGGCAACAACAAGATGCCTGAAACATCCAGCACGCCCGAGCCGATAGCCACAGCGGCCATCGCACCTAAGTACAGTTGCCCTTCGGCCCCGATATTCCACAGCTTGGCGCGAAAGGCCAAAGCCGCTGCAAGGCCCGTGAAGATCAACGGCGTTGCGCGTGTCAGAACCTCGGAAAAGGCGAAAACAGAGCCGAACACGCCACGAAACATCTCGGCATAGGCCTGCATGGGGTTTGCCCCGGCGGCCAGTAGTGGGATCGCAGCGAAGGCCAGTGCAACAACAGCGGAGAGGATGGGAACGCCTAACGTGAGGGCGCGCGACTGGGTCTGGCGCGGTTCGATGCGGATCATGCCGGTTCTCCTGCCATCATCAGCCCGATCTGTTCCCGGTCGCGGCTGGGGGCCTCGTGTAGTTCACCGTCGCGGATCACCACGATCCGGTCGGCAAGGCCCAAAATTTCATCGAGGTCTTCCGAGATCAGCACAACTCCCGCACCCCGTTCACGCGCTTCAAGCAGACGCCGACCGACTTCGGCCGCCGCCCCCATGTCCAACCCGCGCGTAGGCTGGTTGGCCAGGATCAGGCTGGGCGACCGATCGAACACGCGCGCCAGAATCAGCTTTTGGATATTGCCGCCAGATAACAGCCGTGCCGAGGCGCCTACGCCCGGCCCGCGCACATCGTAAGCCTTGGCCAGGCGTTCGGCATTGTCCTGAATCGCCTCTCGCCTGAGAAGCCCCCGCGATTGTACGTCGGGATCGTCCAAACGCTCGATAATCATGTTCTCGGCCACGCTCATCGCGCCAACGATGCCTTCGCGATGTCGGTCTTCGGGAATACGACCGACACCCGCCTGCACCATGGCCGAAGGGCAGGGAGCGCTGATTTTTGCCTCAATCACCTTTATTAGACCCTGTTCTGGCTGTGCCAAACCCGAGATCACATTGGCCAAACCGCTCTGCCCATTGCCCGACACCCCAGCTATCCCAAGGATTTCATGCGCATGCACGGTCAGGTTCACATCGCTGAGCGTATCGCGCTTGGACTGGCCGGCGACTGTCACACCCGACAAGGTCAGAACCGGCGCGCCCGGCGCTATCGCAGCTCCTGCCAGTCCTGGCGTATCCGCCCCGACCATCATCCGGGCGATGGACTTCTCATCCGCCTCCGAGGTTGCCATCTCACCAACCTTCCGCCCGTGACGCAGCACAGCGATGCGGTCGGAAAAGGCCAGAACCTCGCGCAGTTTGTGGCTGATGAAAATGACCGACAGCCCCTCAGCGGTCATCATGCGGATATTTTCGAACAGTGTGTCCGCCTCTTGCGGGGTCAGAACGGCTGTGGGTTCGTCCAGCACCAGAATGCGGGCTTGCCGGTAAAGCGCCTTCAGGATCTCCACCCGCTGCCTCTCACCCACCGACAACCGCCCGACCGGCGTATCCAGCGGGGCGGTCAGGCCGCTTTGGGCCATGATGCTCTCGATCTTGCGTCGGGCGGCACGTCTGTTTCGACGCAATGCGAACAAGGGCTCGGACCCCAACGTGATATTGTCCAATGCCGAGATATTCTCGGCCAACGTGAAATGCTGATGCACCATGCCCACGCCAGCGGCCAGCGCCACCTGTGGATGGCCCAGCGGTAATGGTTGCAAAACACCCGCCGTATCGGCAACTTCAATAGACCCTGAATCGGGCAGATAATGCCCGAACAGCATATTCATCAGCGTGGTCTTGCCCGCGCCGTTTTCACCCAGCAACGCCAGAACCTCACCCTTGTTCAGGGTTAGACTGACATCGTCATTGGCGATAACCGGGCCAAAATGCTTGCTCAGCCCGTTGAGCTTCAGAACTGTGGTCATAGGGAAAGCGGGCCGGTGCAGAAACCGGCCCGAGTGCGATCAGTTGTCCGAGACCGGCCGGTCATCGTTGACGTTCACACGAAACAGACCGTCCAGAATTTCGGCCTGACGGGCATTCACCGCTTCAACCACCTCGGCCGGGACCAGCTCTTCGTCCATAACCATCGATCCGCCACCATAGCCCATGAAACTGTACTGACCGTAATCCGCAGCCTCGAATGACCCGTTGGCGACGTTGGCGATGGCTTTGTCGATGGTCGGCTCCATGTGCCAAAGGGCCGAGGCCATGATCGTGCCGGGATAGTCGCCAGACGTGTCGATCACGTTGCCCACTGCCTTGACGCCACGCTCGACCGCTGCGTCCGAAACGCCAAAGCGCTCCGCGTACATGATGTCTGCCCCTGCATCCATCATCGCGATAGCGCTTTCCTTGGCCTTGGGCGGATCATACCAGCTGTCGATGAAGGTCACGAGGAAGGTGACATCCGGGTTCACCTCGCGTGCGCCGTCCATGAAGGCGTTCATCAGACGGTTCACTTCGGGGATGGCATAGCCGCCGACCATACCGATCACATTCGATTCCGTCGCTGCGCCAGCCACCATGCCGGTCAGGTAGGATGGCTCGTGAATCCAGTTGTCAAAAACCGAGAAATTGGGCGCCACCGGCCCAAAGGACGAACCCATCAGAAAGGCCGTATCCGGATAATCCTTCGCCACCTTGCGTGCGGCGCGCTCCAAACCGAACACCTCGCCCACAACAAGCTGTGCGCCCTGTTCGGCATATTCGCGCATCACACGCTCATAATCGGTATTGGCCACATTTTCCGAGAACACATATTCGATGTCGCCCCGCTCGGCCGCGGTGTTCAGGGCCTTGTGGATGCGGCTGATCCATTGCTGTTCCACTGGCAACGTGTAAATCGCCGCCACCTTTACTGTTTCTGCCGCCGCCAGCCCGGCGGAGTACAATGTCGAAGCCGCTGCAACCACGGCCAGCAGCATTCTGCGCGTAAATGTTCTTTTGGTCATATCTCTCTCCTGTGTGGCTGGATCGCAGCATTTTTTTACTTTTCAGTCAATTTTTTCGTCCATCGCCAAAGAGGGATCCGGCCACTCCACAGAACCGTGGGGCGTTTTTTAGGCAGTCGGATTTAGGGACCGCTGCTCGCCACGTGTCCGAGCGACGGGATCAGCATTCGTCCAAAGTGCGGTCCGACACGCGGTTCCGGCGTTTGGCTTGAATTAACGCCCTGCACGGTTTTGCGAACGACTTCTGCGCCAGAATTTACTGTCTTCTTGGACAGTTTGACCGTCGGAATCGAGCAGCGCGCCTCAACTATTGGTTGTCTCACACTGAGCCGCTGTTTTTCACTCGCCGGTAAATGATGCAACTGCGCAACAAATGTGCAATTGGCGAGCGCTTTTTACTAAAAACTTAATTTTCATCTTAAATACGTTACCGCTTGGGTTTATCCGGAGCGCCGTTTGATTGCTTCTTTGATGCGTTAGCAGTTTCTCTCACGGTGTCAGGATTTTTTTACGGTGTTGGATTTTACCTCCTCTACAGTTTCACAAAACGAACCAGCAGCACAACCGGTACCGCAGCGGGCGCCGTCGGGCCTGTACTCGGGTCTTGGAAAGCGCGCCTTTGACATTCTCTTCGCCGTTCTGCTGCTGCCCGTTGTTGCGCCGGTCATCGCTGTGCTGTGGTGCATTGTGCGTCTGGATGGCGGTCCAGGCTTTTTCGGCCATACCCGCGTGGGTCAAAACGCCAAGCCATTCAAATGCTGGAAGATTCGCAGCATGGTCGTAGATGCAGAAACGCGGCTGCAGGCTTATCTGGACGCCCATCCCGAGGCCGCGGCCGAGTGGGAACGCGATCACAAACTAACCGATGATCCGCGCATCAACCGTCTCGGACACTTCCTGCGCAAGACCAGCCTGGACGAACTTCCACAAATCTGGAACGTGCTGAAAGGCGAGATGAGCTTTGTCGGCCCGCGCCCTGTCGTGGCCATCGAACTGGTCAAATACGGCAGCTCCGCCTCGGCCTATTTGGCGCAAAAACCGGGCATCACCGGGCTGTGGCAGGTCTCGGGGCGCAACGATATCAGCTATGCCGAACGGGTCGCGCTGGATGTCGCCTATCTGACCCGGTGCAGCTTTCTCAACGATATCAGGATCATCTCTCTGACCGCCTCGGCAGTACTCCTCCGAACCGGGCGGTAACGGCCGCACAGACCTTTATTCTTGCTTTTGGACCGTGTAGAGAGCAGCGGCACACGCGTTTCGCGTGTGTCTGGTTTTTTGGAATGTAAATTTGGTATGAAGCAAACTCCGATACATGATGTGCCGTTCAATTCGAACCGGACACCGGCGAGCGACACGCCCGAGAGTGACGTCGTCGATCTGGCCGCATTGGCGGGTACATTGTGGCGCGGCAAGTGGATCATTGCCCTGACCACCACCCTCGCCATTTTGATCGGTGGCTTCTACGCCTTTATTGCAGCTGTCCCAGTCTATAGATCCACCGCCGTGGTCATGCTGGAGACCGATCAGACCAGTGTGGTTGACCTGCAAAGCGTGGTGGGTGGACTGGCCGGCGACACGGCCGAGGTCAATTCCGAGCTTGAGGTGCTCAGGTCCCGTGGCCTGATGGGAAAGGTCGTGGACAAGTTGGAACTGGTCTCGGACCCGGAGTTCAACAAAGATCTGGTCCCCGTCTCTGCACTTGAAGGAACAAAGCAGTTTATCAAATCCATGTTGGGCGTCGGCTCCGACCTCGAGCCCGTCTCGGAGGAACTGGCGGAACAGTTGATACGCGACGATGTGATCTCGGCCCTGCTCAAGAAGGTGTCGGTGCGCAACGTGGCGCAAAGCTTGGTGTTCGAGGTCACGGCCGAGACGGAATCAGCGCGCAAATCGGCTCTGATCGCAGACACGATTGTCGAGCTTTACGTCCTGAACCAGATCGAAGTGAAATTCGAAGCCACCGAGCAGGCAACCGCATGGCTGACCGACCGCGTGGCCGAGCTGCAGATTGATCTTGAAACCGCCGAGGCAAAGGTCAACGAGTTCAATTCGTCGACAGCGCTGATCTCTCCCGAGGCGTTGCAATTGCAAGAAGTGCAGCTGAAGGACTTGCGCGAACGCAGTGAGTCGGCCGAGGCCACGCGCGTTGCTGCACAGACCCGGTACGACGCCTTGAACGCCGCCGACACCCGCGCAGCCCAGGCCGAGGCCAGCCAGGATCCGCAACTGCAGCGACTGCTGGGTCAGATCGACGGGTCCGATACGGGCGAGGCCGCCTTTGACACCGCGTTCCAGCGTCTGATTGCACGGACGGCTCTCGAAGCCCAGCGGGCGACGCAACAGGTTCAGGCCCTGACCCTTTCATCCGAAGAGCTGGGCCAGAAGATCGCGCAGCAGAATGCGGATCTGATTACGCTGCAACAGCTGGTCCGTGAGGCCGAAGCTGTTCGGCTGCTCTACGAATATTTCCTGGCCCGTTTGAAAGAGACTTCGGCGCAGGAAGGCATCCAGAAAGCGGATAGCAGACAACTGTCGCGCGCCGTGATCCCGGGCAACCCTTCCGAGCCGAAAAAATCTCTGATCCTCGCGCTTTCCGCCATTCTGGGCCTGTTGCTGGGTGCAGGCATCGTGTTGCTGATCGAGGCACGGCGCAAAGGCTACCGTTCGGCGCAAGAGCTGGAACGCAAGACAGGCTACAGCGTTCTTGGTCAGATTCCGGTCTTTCCGGCGCGTGGACGCCGTAAAGTGCTAGAGTATCTCGCCGAAAAGCCCTCTTCCGCCACGGCTGAGGCAGTGCGCAATCTGCGTACCTCGCTGATGTTGTCCAACGTGGATCGCCCGCCGCAGGTCGTGGTGATTACCTCGTCGCTGCCAGGGGAAGGCAAGACTACGAACGCACTGGCGCTGGCGCAGAACTTTGTCGGGATTGGCAAAAAGGTTTTGCTGGTCGAAGGCGATATTCGACGTCTGACCATGACGGCGCAATTGCAAGGTGCACCAAAGAAAGGGATCGTCTCGGTTCTGTCCGGGGACGCTATCGCTCAGGACGTCATTTTTCAGGATCCACTGCTGGGTTGTGACATTCTGGCTGGCGAGAAGACCTCGGCCAATGCGGCAGACCTGTTTGCATCGGAACGGTTCCGGCTGTTCCTGGAAGAGATGCGCCAACAGTATGACGTCATCCTGATCGACACGCCGCCGACCCTGTTGGTGTCTGACGCGCGTCTGATCGCACGTAACGCAGATGCGGTGCTGCTGACCGTAAAATGGAACGACACGTCCGAGCAGGACCTTGCAGAAACCTTGCGGCTGTTCCACACCGACAATCAGCGCCTGACAGGTCTTGTGCTGGGGCAGATCAATGTGCGCAGTGCCCGGCACTACGGCTACTCTTACGGCAACTACGCCAATAAGTACTACAACAACTGAATACCTATTTGTTTCATTGCTTAAACGGCGCGCATTATTTGCGCGCCGTTTTTTTTGTTTTTTTGTTAGTTTGTGCCTGTGGTTGTTGTGCTGTTGGTTGAGCCACCGCCGCCTGCGGCTGCGAGGCCGACGGCGGCCGCGACTGCGCCGAGTGCGGGGGCGACGAGCGGGACGAAGCCGGTGACGCCGGCTGCGGCTGCTGCGCCGCCGGCGGTGGCGGTTGCACCACCTGCGCTTGCGGTTGCGCCGGTCTGAGCTGTCTGGGCGGTTGCCGCCGCTCCGGACGTGTCCTGTGCATAGGCGCTGGTGGCTGAAAGCGCCACAATCAGGAGTGTTGTTCTGATCATTTTGAATCTCCTAAAACAAGTCTTGGGCGAAGGCTATCACAGCTGGCCGAACCTGAGAATGCCGCATCCGCAAAAAAGTGCCCGGATTTGGCGGGAAAGCCCTGCTTTTCAGCGGCTTGCCGCGGGGCCTGTCTAAAGCGCTGCCACCACCGTGCAGAGTCAGCGTCATGCCCAAAAATCAGGCAACCGCCCGGTTAACTTGCAGATCAGTCACAACCCTGCAGGAAACCCCCCAACGGCGAATTGACACAAGACGCCACAGGCAAAACCGGTTAATCAGGCGCCGTATAAAAAAGTGATAATCTGACGTGAAGATTCGAGCGGTATCAGCAAGGCGGAAAGGCCTGATTGCAGCGCTATGCGCGGTTGCCACCGGCATGGCGCAGGCGCAATCGGTATCGACCTATGGCACGCCCGGCCTGCTCGAGATTCCAACCGCCGAGATGTTCGAGGACGGCATGCTGGTCTTCACCGCAGCAGGGCTGCGCGACACCGGTCGGGGCACGATGACCTTCCAGATGCTGCCCTGGGTGCATGGCAGTTTCCGCTATGCCTATATCAAGGGGCTCGACGGGGCCGATGGCGACCGCTACGACCGCAGCTTCGACCTGCATTTCCGGCTGCGTGAGGAAAGCAAGCACAGCCCGGCCATCGTGATGGGGCTGCGCGATTTCGGCGGCACCGGCATCTATGCGGCCGAGTATTTCGTGGCCACCAAAACCTTTCGCGACCGGCTCAAGCTGACCGGCGGCATCGGCTGGGGCCGGATGGCGGGGCGCGGGGCCTTTTCCAACCCGCTGGGCATTTTCGGCGAGCGGTTCGACACCCGGCCCGGCTCGGGTGCAGGCGGGATCTCGACCACGGGTCAGCTGGATTTCGGCAACTGGTTTCGCGGTGACGCCGCCCTGTTCGGCGGCGCCAGCTGGCAATATAACGACCGGCTGACCTTTATGGCCGAGTATTCCCCCGATCTCTACACCCGCGAACGCGACAATATCGGGTTCGACGTGCGCTCGCCGATCAATGTCGGGGTGCAGTACCGGTTCAAGAACGGCGCCCAGCTGACCACATCCTATCTGTATGGCACCACGCTGGGGCTGACCTTCAGTTATTTCATCGACCCGCGCAAAGCGGTGACCCCCGGCGGGCAGGGCGCCGCGCCGCCGCCGCTGCGGCCCGAAGCCCAGATCGCCGCCGCCACCGCAGACAGCAGCCCCGGCGACATCCGCGACCGAATGCAGGCCGCGCTGGACCAGGAAGGGCTGCGGCTGGTCTATCTGTCCGACACTGGTGACACCGTCCAGGTCGGGGTCGAGAACAACCGCTATGGCCAGGCCGCCCAGGCGCTGGGGCGCACCGCCCGCGTGCTGGCCAACGAAGAACCGCCGCAGGCCGAACATTTCGACATCGCGCTGATGTCGGACGGCGTGCCGCTCAGCGCGGTGCGGATCAACCGCGACGATCTTTACGAGCTGGAGCACGATCCCGACAATGCCTGGCGCAGCTTTGCCCGGGCCCAGATCTCGGACACGATCCCGCTGGTGCAGGGCGGCATCCTCAGCGATGCCTATCCGCATTTTTCCTACCGGTTCGGGCCCTATCTGAACTTCTCGTTCTTCGACCCCGACGATCCGCTGCGGTATGAGCTGGGGGCGGTGCTGGGGCTGGATTACACGCTGGTGCCCGGGCTGACCCTGTCGACCGAGCTGCGCCAGCCGATCCTCAGCACGCTGGATGACAGCACCCGCCCATCGGATTCGACCCTGCCGCGCGTGCGCTCGGACTGGAACATCTATGCCCGCGAATCCAACCTGCGGGTCGAGCATATGACCGCCGAGTACCTGTGGCGGCCGGGCACCAACCTCTATGCCCGCACCACACTGGGCTATCTCGAGACCATGTTCGGCGGGCTGTCGACCGAGCTGCTATGGTATCCCGCCGACAGCCGCCTGGCCCTGGGGATCGAGGCCAATTACGTGGCCCAACGCGACTTTGACGTGCTGTTCGGCTTTCAGGATTACTCGGTCGCCACCGGCCATGCGTCGGCCTATTACGACTTGCCCGGTGACTATCACGCGCAGGTCGATGTCGGGCGCTATCTGGCCGGCGACTATGGCGCCACCTTCACCCTGGACCGCGAGTTCAACAACGGCTTCAAGGTCGGCGCCTTCTTTACCCTAACCAATGTCAGCTCCGAAGAGTTCGGCGAAGGCTCGTTCGACAAGGGCATCCGGATCGAGGTTCCCATCTCGTGGATCACCGGGCGCCCGTCACGCAACAAGATCGCCCAGACCATCCGCCCCGTCCTGCGCGATGGCGGCGCCCGGTTGAACGTGCGCAACCGGTTGTACGGCGTCACCCGCGAGGCCCGCGCCCAGGACCTGTCCCGCGGCTGGGGGAGGTTCTGGCGATGAATGCCCTGCGACACCCTGCAACGTTGGCCCTGCTGGCCCTGATGCTGATCTCCTGCGGCGAAGCGCGGGACGATGCCGATCTGCTGAAGGGCACGCTGCTTCCCGACACGCCCCGGTTCCACCCGCGCGCCGAGGCGCTGGCCGCGCGCCGCCCGATCCCGCCCCGGCTCGAGGTTGGTTTTCCCAGCCGCGATCTGGCCGGTGTCATGCTGCTGGAGACCGAACGCGCCGGGGTTCAAACCTGGCTGACCGCGGATGGCGCCACCATCACGCTGGAACAGGGCCTGCTGACCTCGGCCATCGGCTTTGGCGGCGGCATGAGCGCATCGGATGTCCGCCAGAGCGCAGCGCTGGTGCGGACCGGCAGTGCGGGCCACGCCGAACGGTTCCACAGCTTTCTCAACGGCGATGACGAGATCGAACTGCACGCCTATAAATGCCAGATTACCCCACAGGGCGCGGACACGGTGATTGTGCAGGGCACCCCTGTCGCCACGCAGAAACAGCAGGAAGACTGTTATGGGGTGGCCCAGCAGTTCACCAACATTTACTGGGTGCAGACCGGTACCGGCCGCATCGTCCAGTCCTCGCAATGGACCGGCGATTTCCTGGGCAACATGTTCATAAAACGGGTGCCCGATGATAGTTAAGGTTTTGAACAGCGGAGGACAGCTCGTGCGTCATACTTCCCTTCTCCTTGGTGCGCTGGCCCTGAGCGGCCTGATTGCCGGATGCTCGACCATCTATCGCAGCCCCTCGGTGACCGCAGGGGTGTCGGATGCCGGCAAGGTCCGCGTCGTGCCGGTGACGCCCGAGACCGTGCTGGTTGCCAACCGTTCACCCTATTCGCCCAAAACCCTGCCCTCGGTCTTTGCACTGTCGGCGGGATCGGGCTCGTCCAGCAGCCTGCGCGGCACCGGCCCCCTGCCCGAGGCCCCCTCGACCCAGGACGGATCGCGCGCGGGGCTGCAGCTGGATCCGCCGCCACAGGTCAATCCCGGCCCCTATACCATCGGCATCGGTGACGTGCTGGTGCTGTCCACGCCCTCGACCCAAGGCACCGCCGGAGAGCTGTCGGGCCTCCTGGCCGCGCAGAACAGCCGCAACGGCTATACCGTGCAGGATGACGGCTCGATCAACATCCCCGATGTCGGCCGCGTGCGTCTGGTCGGCCTGACCGTGGACGAGGCCGAGGCGCTGCTGTTCCAGCGCCTGGTGGAAAACCAGATCGACCCCACATTCAGCCTGGAAATTGCCGAGTTCAATTCCCGCCGCGTCTCGGTCGGCGGCGCCGTCGGCCAACCCGGCGTGCAGCCCATCACCCTGACCCAGCTGACCCTGGGCGAGGCATTGTCCGCCGCGGGCTCGGTCTCGGTCAGCGATATCGACAATTCTTCGGTGCGCATCTACCGCGACGGCAATGTCTATCAAATCCCGCTGGAAGACCTCTATTCCCGCACCGAGCTGCAGAACCTCAACCTGATCGCCAATGACTCGGTCTTTGTTGATACCGACTATGACCTCGACCGCGCCGAGCGCTACTTCGCCCAGCAGATCGCCCTGCGCGAGACCGTGCTGGAAGGTCGCCAGACCGCCCTGCAAGAGCTGAACGTCGCCGTCAACCTGCTCCGCGCCGATCTGGCCGAGCGACGCGACAACTTCGTCCAGTCCATCGAACTGGACGCCATCGACCGCGACTACGTCTATCTCTCAGGCGAGGTCCGCACCCAGGGCCGCTATGCCCTGCCCTTCAACCACTCCGCCACCCTGGCCGACGCGCTTTACGACACCGGCGGCGGTGTCGCCAAGGAAACCGGCGACGCCTCCGAGGTCTACGTCCTGCGCGCAGCCCAAGACCCCCGCGAGTTCGGCGCCGTCACCGCATGGCACCTCGACACCCGCAACGCCGCACACCTCACCCTCGCCGCACAGTTCGAACTGCGCAACAACGACATCATCTTCATCGCCGAAAACCCCGTCACAAAATGGGGCAGAACGATCTCACAAATAACACCTTCTCTCATTACAACCCCCATAAACGCCGCCGTGAATTAACAATCTAAGTGACCCCTCGACGTTGTCCGGGGCCCTGCTTGCAAAAGGAATTGAACCATGAAAATCGCAATTGCGGGTATCGGCTATGTCGGCTTGTCTAACGCGGTGCTGCTGGCACAAAACCACGAAGTTGTGGCTATGGACGTGTCAGAGGACCGCGTGGCCTTGCTTAACAAGCGCCAGAGCCCGATTCAGGATGCTGAGATCACCGATTTCCTGTCCAACCGGGCGCTCAACCTGACCGCTACCACTGACCCTGAAGCCGCGTATTCAGGGGCCGATTTCGTCATTGTGGCGACGCCAACCAATTACGACCCCCGCAGCAATTACTTTGACACCAGTTCAGTTGATGCGGTGATCGCTGAGGTTACGAAGGTGAACCCCGACGCCGTCATTGTGATCAAATCCACCATCCCCGTGGGATTCGTCTCTGACGCCCGCGCACGGTTCGGCACCGAAAACGTCATCTTCTCGCCGGAATTCCTGCGCGAGGGGCGGGCGCTGTACGACAACCTGCATCCCAGCCGGATCATTGTTGGCGAGCGTTCTGACCGAGCAAAGGTTTTTGCCGATCTGCTGCTGGAGGGGGCCGTGGAAAAGGACGTGCCGGTGCTTTTCACCGATGCAGACGAGGCCGAGGCGATCAAGCTGTTCGCCAATACCTACCTCGCCATGCGGGTGGCCTTTTTCAATGAGTTGGACAGCTATTCACTGGCCGGTAGCATGGACCCGCGCCAGATCATCGAAGGTGTCAGCCTCGACCCGCGGATTGGCGCACATTACAACAACCCGTCCTTCGGATATGGCGGCTATTGCCTACCCAAGGACACCAAGCAGCTGCTGGCCAATTACAACCATGTGCCGCAGAACCTGATCCGCGCCATCGTCGATGCCAACCGCACCCGCAAGGATTTCCTCAGCGATCGAATTCTGATGCGAGGGCCAAAGACTGTGGGCATCTACCGACTGGTGATGAAAGAAGGCAGTGACAATTTCCGCCAGAGCTCGGTCCAGGGCATCATGAAACGGATTAAGGCCAAGGGCATTCAGGTCATCGTTCACGAACCGGCCCTGACCGAGGATCACTTTTTCAACTCGCCCGTGGTCCGCGATCTTGAGGCGTTCAAGCAGCAAGCCGACCTGATCGTCGCCAACCGGTTGTCGGACGAGATACGCGACGTCAGCGACAAGGTCTTTACTCGCGATCTGTTCGGCGCGGACTAAAGGCATCCAAAAGAAAGCAACCTGCCGCACAAACGATGCGCGGCAGGTTCCGGTTCTGTCTCAGGTTAGCGCAAGGGCATGGATACCGGATGCCGTCGTGCCGGTGGCATGAACACGCATAACACCGACTGGCAGGATCGAAAAATCGGTCACCTGAACGGTGCGTGTTTCACCGCGAATTGTGGTCATCACCACCGCACCACCCGTCTCGACGTACAGGCCGATTGCTGCCTCGGCCAGATCGGCGGTGTCAGAGGGGATCACGGGGGCAATGTCGCGCGCAGGGCCGGACAGGCTGGAAACACGGTTTGTAAACGGGTTGGTCGTCATGGATCGGGTCTCGTTCTTTGTGTCAATCAGCGGAACGCTAGCCAAAACCACTTAACGAGATAAAAGCCCATCGGGCGTTGCACGGCCTGACACCTAAAGGTCCCTGCTTCCCGCTTTCGCGCAGAGGCTTAAGGGCGCGCCGTCAGAAACCTGGGTTCGGTCCCGTCCAGACAAACCGCGCTCAGCACGCCAGTCGCAAAAGCGCCCGTATCAATGGAAATGCGCCCCTGCCGCGCACTGGCAGTGCTGACGATCGTGTGCCCATGCACGACCCAGACACCATCGCGCCTGACCGAGGTCTGAAACGACGGGTGCCCCCAGATCAGCGTCTTATCCGATTGCGCATCAGGCGGTGCTTCAGGATCAGCACCTGCATGGACAACCAGCACATTGCCCGACATGTCCCAGGTCGGCAGTTCCGAAATCCACTGGCATAGCGCCGTGCCCATGACCTCTTGCAGACGGTCGCGACAGTCCGTCAATTCGTCGCCGCTCATTTCGGACCGAGCCCCACGCACACCAAATGAGGCCAGGGTCTGCAGGCCGCCGTAGCGCAGCCAGCGTGGACCCTGACTTTTGGGATCCTTCAAGAATCGCAACAGCATCTCTTCGTGATTGCCCATCAGGCAAGTCAGGTCCGAGCGGGAGCTGATCAGGCGCAAAACCTCAGCGCTGTGTTCGCCGCGATCAACATAGTCGCCGACCAGTATGATCCGATGACCATCCGGCACCTCGGACAGAAGTTTCTCCAGTTGAGCAATGCAGCCATGCACATCGCCGATCGCGCAAAACGGAACCTCGGGATTGGGTGGCAAAAAATTACCACGCCCTCCGAACCGTTTGAGAAGCGATGTCAGCACGATGCGGCGGCCTCCTGACTGGTTGACTGCGACAGGACCCTTGAAGGGCATCCCAGCTAGCTTTTGATCCGGAGGTGATACCTGCGCGCTGAACCGTGGGCAACCCCGTGCTCAGGCAGATCGGCAGGCCGGCACACCCATGCGTATGAGTTCGCGGCCTTTGACCTTATGAACGCCGTTTATGCGGTTGCGCGCCGTGTCCATGAACCAGGACTTCAGCGGTTCCGGATAATAGGCGGCCATGACCTCGCTGAAATAGTCGAAATCCTCGGGCGCAAGTCTGCGTCCGCTCCGAGAGGGGCCATGGAATCCAAAGGTTGTATCGGGATCGACACAGGTTCCGGGCAGTCCCAGAAACATCGTGCATGTAGAATAGCAAATGCGCCCGCGTATTTCGACCTGGATACCGTTGCGCTGAAGGTTCTCCAACTCGGCCAGACGGTCATGCAAATATCCGCCGCGGTCGCTGCCCACGACAAATGGCTGCTGTGCCTCAGCGCGCGACGGCGCATTGACGGCGGGTATCAACGTGGCAACGGCCAACACGGCAGTGAATACCCGGGCAGCAGCACGGGTGGAGGACTTTCCGGCACGTGGCGGTGCAATGGCAAAACAGTCGAACAGGCTCGGCATGATCGTAACTCCAGCTCCAGAATTGGTCTGGATCAGGACTAGAGGGCTGCGATGCCTCGCCTGTGTGCCGCCTGTGGCGAAACTTGGCCTTAAATCAACGTTTTATTAGAGTTTTTACGTAAACTTTTCCCTTCCAACACGTACGCAACCGGACCTGTGGAAAGGTGTCCACAGGATCATTTCAGTGATTGGGTAGCCGTCGGGTTTGATGAAAGCGGTCTATACCTCGACCCGCATATCTGCTCGTGCACAAAGGCCCGCAGAGATCCAAACTCGTAGAAAACTCAACTTGATGAGAACACCATAGCGCAAAATGCGCTTTGGTCCAAATCCACCGAACTTAAGTCAATGAAACAGCGCGAAACCCGGGCTCTCTCTGACCCTTCGTTTTGGCCTTCCGGGAAAGCCGTTTGCGATTAACTGGATTTCATCAGACGCTTGGTGCGTCGCTGCAAGCGCCAGAGATCTCGCCAGTATGATGTCTTCCAGGGGGCGCTCAACGCGACTTTCCACCATTTGCGCTGTTCTTGAAACAGCTTGGTCTCATAGTCTTTCTTTAAATAACGTTTGGGCAGCGCAATACTGATTTTGGACGCCATACCCAGAGCCGGACTATTCGGCGAACTCGGATCTAGGGATGCCGCAGAGTTTGAGTTCTCCATCAGCATTGCACTGGTTTGCAGTGCCAATAGGCGTTTCAAATTCACCTCAAGTGTCGCGGGGTGCACGTAGTCGATAACCGTGCCGGCACTGTCACCGCCTTGGTCACCCCAAGCATCGCCCAATTTGACGTTGGAGAAAACAACCGTGCTTTGGAGAGTTTCCCAGTCGCTAAAGAAACTGTTCCAGATTGCCGGGCGGACGACATCGCGCAGCATGAAGCCTTCAGCCAGAAACAGCATCGCCCAAAAGCTGGGCCAGGCGATCAACAAATCCTGAACGTCCTGTTCAGTCGCCGATACCGGTGTGAAGACCACGATATCCGCGATCTCGGTGATCAGGCTGACACTGCGCTCAGCTTCGCTCAGGCTGGCGGCGGGCAGCCCTTTTGTGACGTGAACAATACGCAGACCATCAGTGGCCTTGGGGATCTGAGCGAGTTTTCCGACCGTTGAATGGGTAACCTGCGCAACACCGTGCAGCTTGTATGCATCGCACCAGTCGGCGTGATTCCGGCCGCCCAGAACGATAACTTCACTTACCGGTTGCTTGCACGCTGAAACGACACTCTCAACGGCTAGGTTTCTTGTTTCACTGTCATTCATACAGATTTACACTCTGACGGATTGATTACGTATGGATTTCGACTTGGATTCATGTCCGAACGATTGGGCCTATATTAAAAGTCCTGCCCTGACATCTCCAGCTTCTGATCTTTAGACATTGAATGGGCGATCTCAGTAAATGAGCTCCAGTTGCTGCCAAGCAATAGCGGCGCGCGGGACAACAGTATCACATCGGCAAGCGCGTATTTAAGCTGCACTTCTGAACGGTCATACACGGCCCGCGGCAGGCTGGTCACGCGATCGTTGTACTTTGCGGTAAATGCGCCATAGGATTCCGAGTTGTCCGACGCCAGAAAAATCGTCGCGTTTGGAGACGTGTTCAGCAATTGGTCGATACGCTTGAAGAAAAATCCGTAATGCGACCTGCTTCGGGCGCGACGGGCAATTTCGTCTTCCGACTTGGACCAGTCACCGGGAACGTCCCCATGCGGGTCCGTGGCGGCACCGCCGTTCATACGAACATGGACAGCGATGTCGTTCGGGCTTCTGACGGAATCGATCATTTCCTGCACATCCGCACTTGGCTTCAGACCGCGCAGGAACTTTCTTTCGAGATCATCATAGGGGCCGCCAAAAGTGAACCTGTAAGCAGATTGGATGACGATATCTCGCTTGGCCTGAACCAACGAGGCGGAGTCAAAGGCCTCGCGGAACGCCTTGCTCATCAAGTCGACTTCCAAGACATTTTCTGGGTTTGTGTCGCTGGTATCCTCGACGGTGCCATCAAAATCGAACAACGCCGCAAAGCTGCAATCACAGTGTTCATCCGGCACCCAGCGGATAATGAGCTCTCGGTCATTGACTTGTGCAAAGGCTGCGCCCGACGCAATTGCGCGCAGGCGATTGCCCAAACCATGTTGAGCGTCGACGATGAGTTTCGGCTTGTTTTGGCTGAGTCCGATCGGAGCCGTAACTTCGTCATTTTCCTCAATGGATTGAAGTGGCCTGGTACCGATCACCGCAATCGCATCCTTAAGCGAGCGGGTCATCAGGGCATAGTCCACGGCCTCGCGAGATGCCGTAACCTTAACGCCTTTGAAAACATCCTGTATCGCACTAACCGCGGCTTCGGCCCGCTCCAGCCGCGTCCCGATCAGGTTTGTATCCACACCAAACGGGTGGCTCCGCCGGAACCGCATAACGCCTTTGGATTCTCCCAAAATCCGAAAGCTGGCCATTGGGCTACTGCTGTCCCAAGGTGCAGAAGACATCGCAGTCTGCCTGTTCAGCGAGATCCAAAACTGCGGGAAGGCCTGAACCTCATCCCAGCCAGTCACCGGTTTGATTTTGGGGCGGTCGAGCCGCCGTGTGTCTGAGTGGTCGATATGGCGAATGGTTTCGGGATCGACATCTACTCTTTTTACACCTGAATCAGTCAGGCGGTCATACAGATCATCGTCATCCCAACCATAAGTCACGATCCGTTCGTTGAACCCGTTCACGGCAAGCAGATCCTTGCGCCCGACCACGAAGAAACCGTTAACGTGGGTTTGACCCGAGTCTGCCTGCCGCCAGTTACCTGCGGTCAGCTTTCCGACACCCATGTCGTTGCGGGTAAAGAACTCTGCATCGAGGATGATGTCACTGTCGACCTTGACGATCTTGTCTTTAGTCGTTGCGCGGAAGCCAATATTATAGGCGTGTGAAAGTACCCAGGATCCTTCGTCTTCGACACGTAGAACGCGGATGCGCGGGTCGTGAATCCCGGCCTGTTCAAGGCTAACCGCCACCGGAATTTCAGAACTCCAGTCCACGATGACAATCTCGTCGATACTCTGGTGCACGAGCCATGTTGGCAGTGTTTGCAGCAGATGATCGTTCCTGTTCATGCAGCAGGTGACAAGGGAATAGCCCGCTTCGATCTTGGCGACCGGTTGAAATTCCTCGCCGGCCTCTTCGTATTTTGGCAGGCCCTGCCAAAGCTCGGGGCGCTTCAGGATGTCACCGTAGATAGACGCCACAACTGAAGAAGATTTTGCGTTGCGAACCGAAAGCTGCGTTCTGATCATACTGCGAAACGTATCGACAGCTTGAGCTATGCTGGATTCGTCGTTCGATGAAATCGCATCGCAGAGGCTTGCAACTATGTCCTTTGAAGATTGCATTTCTTTCCCAGTTCGACATCTTGATAAGCTGCGTCACGTTAATTGCTTAAGTGTTGCGCGCGACTTACCATCCTAGATTGTATTCAAAAATAGCTTTGGCACCGAGTACCTGTTTGGTCATGCGTGTCAATCTCCAATGATAATTAGTTTTGAAGTTGGTCCCAGTGACTCTACGTCAATAAGCGGCGATACGCCTGATTCTCACTAAGGCACCAAATGGGTGATCGTTACGTATGCACAAAGACAGAACCCCATCGCGACCGTTCTCGCGTAGTCGCGTTGGGCACCGGATGAAGACATCGGTGTCCCAAGTTTACGTCCCTAAGGATCAAGCATCAGGGCCTCGTTGAGAACAGCAGGATATCGAGCAGAAGTCACACGCGTCCAAACTCAGTTGTCAGCCCTTTGACCTTAGCAAAAATGTTTAGACAAAATGTATTGCCGGGAAACTTAGTGCATGCGTTGAAACCTCTCACCCCACGAATCGTAAGGGCCGAGACAAGAGCTGCCATCAACTCAGCAAATGGCTACGCCCTTCGAGGCTGAGACCTATGATGCGCGGTATCGCCTATTGAGGAGCAATCGACCTGTTCGTCGATCCAGCCATTGGCAGCTTCAAAGTTGTCGACATAAAACGGCAGGATATTGCTGAATGCCCCACACGTTCCGAGACAAGGTTCGGGGGCGCCATCGGCTTGCTTCCACAGTGTTTTCCTTGGGGATGGCACAAAGCAAAAAGCCCCGCGTGATGCGAGGCTAAGTGTTTGATTTCCGACCTGTAAGATTGGTTGCGGGAGTAGGATTTGAACCTACGACCTTCAGGTTATGAGCCTGACGAGCTACCGGGCTGCTCCATCCCGCGTCAGGGTCGGAAAGTGTGATATCGTTTTAGAGAGATGGGGATTTTTCTAGGTTTGGCGGTGACCTACTCTCCCGGGGCTTAAGCCCAAGTACCATTGGCGCGGCAGTGCTTAACTTCCGGGTTCGGGATGGGACCGGGTGTTTCACTTGCGCTATGACCACCAAACCGAGGAAAATCCCCGTCGCGACTTTTGCGGAGCAAAAGCGCGACGCGCGGCAGGCAGCGTCTTTATCGCAGATAAAGGCGCGTTGCCGCACGGTTGTTGTCTCAATCAACATCGCGGCTAGGTGCTGCGACGCTATCCTTAGTCAAGGTCAGTGTATGCTTTTGGTGATTTGTCTTTCTGTTACTGGATCAAATCAAGCCTATCGGGCGATTAGTACCGGTCAACTGAACGCATTACTGCGCTTACATCTCCGGCCTATTGACGTGGTGGTCTTCCACGGCCCTCAGGGAGACCTTGTTTTGAGGGGGGCTTCCCGCTTAGATGCCTTCAGCGGTTATCCTGTCCGATCATAGCTACCCAGCACTGCCGTTGGCACGACAACTGGTCCACCAGTGGATCGTTCACCCCGGTCCTCTCGTACTAGGGGCAACTCCTCTCAAGTCTCCTACACCCACGGCAGATAGGGACCGAACTGTCTCACGACGTTCTAAACCCAGCTCACGTACCTCTTTAAACGGCGAACAGCCGTACCCTTGGGACCTGCTCCAGCCCCAGGATGAGATGAGCCGACATCGAGGTGCCAAACACTGCCGTCGATATGGACTCTTGGGCAGTATCAGCCTGTTATCCCCGGCGTACCTTTTATCCGTTGAGCGATGGCCCTTCCACTCGGGACCACCGGATCACTATGGCCGTCTTTCGACTCTGCTCGACTTGTCAGTCTCGCAGTCAGGCTGGCTTCTGCCATTGCACTCAACGAGCGATTTCCGACCGCTCTGAGCCAACCTTCGCGCGCCTCCGTTACGCTTTAGGAGGCGACCGCCCCAGTCAAACTACCCGCCACGCAGGGTCCCGGATCCGGATAACGGACCGCGGTTAGACATCAAGAGTGCGAAGGGTGGTATCTCAAGGGAGGCTCCACCGCGACTGGCGTCACGGTTTCAAAGCCTACCACCTATCCTGCACATCACAATCCTGATGCCAGTGCGAAGCTGTAGTAAAGGTGCACGGGGTCTTTCCGTCTAACCGCGGGAAGCCTGCATCTTGACAGGCAATTCAATTTCGCTGAGTCGATGTTGGAGACAGCGGGGAAGTCGTTACGCCATTCGTGCAGGTCGGAACTTACCCGACAAGGAATTTCGCTACCTTAGGACCGTTATAGTTACGGCCGCCGTTTACCTGGGCTTCAATTCAAGGCTCTCACCTCTCCTTTTAACCTTCAGGCACCGGGCAGGCGTCAGACCCTATACGTCGTCTTGCGACTTCGCAGAGCCCTGTGTTTTTAATAAACAGTCGCCACCCCCTGGTTTGTGCCCCCAGCCCCTAGTTGCCTAGGAACCGGGCCTCCTTCTCGCGAACTTACGGAGGTATTTTGCCGAGTTCCTTCAACATCGTTCTCTCAAGCGCCTTGGTATGCTCTACCAGTCCACCTGTGTCGGTTTAGGGTACGGTCTGATGGAGGGCTATTTCCAGGAACCACTCAGCAGCCCAATCAATCCGATAAGATTGAACTACACCTGTGATCCGTCACATCCTCCTGGCCTAGGAATATTAACCTAGTTCCCATCGCCTACGCCTTTCGGCCTCGGCTTAGGGGCCGGCTTACCCTGCTCAGATTAGCTTTAAGCAGGAACCCTTGGACTTTCGGCGAGAGTGTCTCTCACACTCTTTGTCGCTACTCATGTCATCATTCTCACTAGTGATCTCTCCACCGGATCCCTCACAGGCCGGCTTCATCGAAAGCCTCTCTCCTCCAATACGTCCGAAGACGTGAAGGAGGAATGAGACTATGTCACACTACGCTCTGCTACCATGCCTTACGGCATCCTAAGCTTCGGCTCATGGCTTGAGCCCCGTTACATCTTCGCCGCAGGACAACTTATTTAGACCAGTGAGCTGTTACGCTATCTTTAAAGGATGGCTGCTTCTAAGCCAACCTCCTGGTTGTTTTGGTCGTCCCACCTGCTTTCCCACTTAGCCATGAATTGGGGGCCTTAGCTGTAGGTCAGGGTTGTTTCCCTCTCCACTACGGACGTTAGCATCCGCAGTGTGTCTGCCATCTAGTACTCCCGGGTATTCGGAGTTTGGTTAGGATCAGTAAGCCTGTGGGGCCCCATTACCCATCCAGTGCTCTACCCCCCGGGGTATT